>JAKSIC010000003.1 GCA_024399015.1 Fibrobacter sp. | reverse complement strand
TTGATTTGTGGTTATTTCAAATCTAAAAATTGGAACATCCTATTTTTTTACCCCCCTTAGAGGAATTTGCGAAAGACAATATACGTTATCTTCCCTTATACATATTCTCGTAATATTTCTCATAATCGCCGCTAGTGATGTTGTCCAGCCATTCCTGGTTGTCCAGATACCACTTCACAGTCTTCTCGATGCCTTCCTCGAACTGGAGGCTGGGTTCCCAACCGAGCTCGCGCTGCAACTTACTACTATCAATAGCATAGCGGGCATCGTGGCCAAGGCGGTCGGTGACGTAGGTGATCAGGTCAAGGTCTTCACCCTCGGCGCGACCCAGGAGCTTATCTACGGTCTTGATCACAACCTTGATGATGTCGATGTTCTTCCATTCGTTGAAGCCGCCGATGTTGTAGGTCTCGGCAATCTTTCCATTGTGGAAAATGACGTCGATAGCGCGGGCATGGTCTTCAACGAAGAGCCAGTCGCGAACGTTTTCGCCCTTGCCGTAAACCGGCAGCGGCTTCTTATGGCGGATGTTGTTGATGAACAGCGGAATCAACTTTTCCGGGAACTGGTACGGGCCATAGTTATTGGAGCAGTTGGTGACAATCGTCGGCATGCCGTAGGTGTCATGGAAGGCGCGGACGAAATGGTCGGAGCCAGCCTTGGATGCAGAATACGGAGAATGCGGCGTGTACTTTGTAGTCTCGTAGAAGAAGTCGTCACCGTAAGCCAGGTGATGCTCGGAGCTGGAAGCAGTCGTTGTGAACGGCGGTTCGATACCTTCCGGATGGTTCATCTTGAGGGCGCCGTAGACTTCGTCGGTAGAAATATGGTAGAAGCGCTTGCCCTCGTACATTTCGGGAAGGCTTTCCCAGTAAAGCTTTGCGGCCTGGAGCAGGCTCAAAGTTCCCATAACGTTAGTACGGGCGAAGGTGAACGGATCCTTGATGGAACGGTCCACGTGGCTTTCTGCGGCAAGATGGATAATGCCGTCGATCTTTTCGTCCTGCATCAGCTTGTAGAATGCATCGAAGTCGCAGATGTCCATCTTCACGAACTTGTAGTTGGGCTTGCCCTCGATATCCTTCAGGTTGGCCAAGTTGCCAGCGTAGGTCAGCTTGTCCAGGTTGATAATGTTGTATTCAGGATACTTGTTCACGAACAAGCGCACCACATGGCTTCCGATAAAGCCTGCACCACCAGTAATAACGATATTCTTCATTGTAGCCTCTTTACTCACTAATCTCCTTCAGATATCTACTCAAAGCATCTTGCCAGGTGGGGAGGGGTTTGAAGCCTGCTTCTACCAGCTTGCTTTTGTCGAGGCGGCTGTTGAAGGGGCGGGCGGCCTTGCTTAGGCCGTATTCTGCGGAGGTCACCGGAAGCACCTTGGTGCTCATGCCGGCCTGCTTGTAGATTTCGCAGGTGAAGTCGTACCAGCTGATGAATCCGCCCTCGTTGGTGGCGTGGTAGTAGCCGTACTTTTCAGTCTCGTTCATGTCCACCAGCAAACGGGCCAAGTCCAGCGTGTAGGTGGGGGTGCCGATCTGGTCGTTCACTACACGCACCGTGTCGTGGGTTTTGCCCACGTTGAGCATGGTCTTGATGAAGTTCTTGCCGTTCAAGCCGAAAACCCATGCGATGCGCACGATAAAGAACTTCTCCAGGGTACCGCTTACGGCAAGTTCGCCTTCAAGCTTAGTCTGGCCATATACATTCAGGGGCTTGTAATCCTTGCAGTCGGGCTTCCAGGGCTCTGTGCCCTGACCATCGAAAACATAGTCCGTACTGATGTAAGTCATCTTGCAATCGAGAGCCTTGCAAATGTGGGCGATGTTCTCGGTGCCGAAAGAATTGATGGCGCGAACCTTTTCCTGCTTATCCAAATCCTCAGCCAAGTCTACAGCTGTCCATGCTGCGCAATGGATCACTGCATCGGGTTTTACATCCATCAGGACCTTTTCAACGGCTCTAGCGTCCGTAATATCCAACTGGCGGTATTCCGCCTTGGTAACCGCAGAGCCATCTGCGATGCCCTCATATTCGGGAGCAATGTCGGAACCCACGGCAACATGTCCACGGCCGACAAGTTCGTTTACTACATCATGGCCAAGCTGACCACCAACACCTGTGACGAAAAATTTCATAAGTTATAGTCTTTAGGGGGGCTAATGTGTTCAAATTAACAAAATTATAGCCAAGAGAATTTTATGGACCATTATCACATTTGTTTGAAGAGTTATATTTGTACATACGAGATTTGGAATTTTCGAAATTTAGCGGGCCTTTTATGATAAAAAGTAAAAAAGATTATGTAGAATATGTAAATGCAGACTCATTGGTGAACCGTTTCAATTGGAAATCTCGTTTGATAAATCCCTTAAATCGTTATCTTTTATATTTGCGAAAAGCTGAATATTATACAAATTGCAAGAAAATAGGAGCAGTTTGGTTTCGATATAAGTTAAGAAAGTACGGGGTCAAGTTGGGAATAACAATTGGCTTGAATTGCTTTGGTAAAGGTCTGTACATTCCGCATTATGGCTGCATTGTTGTAAATGGAAGTGCACGATTCGGAGATTATTGCGTTATTCAGTGCGGAACAAATATTTCAGAAAAGGTTGTTGGAAAAAATCATATTTACATCGGGGCCGGAGCCAAAATTTTGACTGGCGTTAGCATTGCGGATGATGTGATTATTGGTGCAAATGCTGTTGTTGTAAAAAATATAGAAATAGCAAATACCGTATGGGCTGGAGTTCCTGCCAAAATGATTTCAGATAAAGGGTTTGCAACCAATAGAACATATATCTGATTTTTTTTGAGAATCCCCTCATAATTTGGGTTGATTACAACGATATGAAAAGCTGACTCATCATCAACGTGTGGCTGGTTTCACAGCCCCTTTTGGTTGACTTTCGTCTAAATTAAGAGAATGGGATTTTATGGATTTATTTTCCCAGTAGAGAAGACGGGATTTTCCGACAAACTCGTTTGAATTAGGGTATAATGTGAACTTTTCTCGACATGAACCAGTTGGGCTTGTCTACAATTAAAATTAGAAATCTGGGCTTTCTTATCTTTTTCCCATAAACGAAGTAATCACTGCTCTAAATGATACAAATCGCCTTTATTGTCAATGGTTGTACCGTTGTCAAAAATAATTCGCTTCTTTATTAAGCAGGCAAGGGAAATTGTATTATTATAATTTGTTCAAATCATGCTTTATTTGCGTAGTGCTAATCTCGGGTGTTCTTGGGAGATAAACAACTTCCACACCTTCTTCCTTTAAAAAGTCAAATTTTCCTTTCCAGTCGTCTCCCATGACAAAGGTGTCTATATGGTATTCATGAACATCGGAGCGCTTCTGCTCCCAATTTGTCTCAGGAATAACCAAATCAACGTAGCGGATTGCTTCTACTAGGGCTTTTCTTTGTTCGTAAGTGAAGTAACATTTTTTTTGCTTTTCGTTCCAATTGAATTCGTCTGAGGAAACGACGACGACTAGGTAGTCTCCAAGGGCTTTGGCCCTTTTTAGAAGATTAATGTGGCCATAGTGCAATAGATCGAAAGTGCCGTATGTGATAACTCTTTTCATAAGAAACGTCCTTTGTTTATTGAGGCATTTTTTCTTGATATTGTGAAGTGTACTTTATTGCTTTTCGAACGTATATTCCTGATGCAGCTAAGCAGGATGCTCCGTAGTATAAGAAACAGTACATCACAACAATGTCAAGAAAACCCCAAATTGTTGCGATTAAAATAAATATAGGGAGAATTCCTCCGATGCCAAGTTCATTTTCAATTCTTGATCTAAGGCTTCCAACATTTGACACGTCTTTATGTTCGTCTTTTTCAACAGGAATTACATTTTTACTTTCCATGTCGTGCTTGACATTTGAAAATTTTTGATAAACAAGCCGCATCATTGTGTCACTACTAGAGGCGAGTGCTCCGAATAGAATAATCCAAGGCGATTGCTTTGGGAAAAGAACTCCACCATCAAAATACACGGAAACTGACATTGTTGTACACATTAGTCCAACTAGAATGTA
Organism: Fibrobacter sp.; assembly: GCA_024399015.1. Classification (GTDB taxonomy): domain Bacteria; phylum Fibrobacterota; class Fibrobacteria; order Fibrobacterales; family Fibrobacteraceae; genus Fibrobacter. Next base: position 204,162 of record JAKSIC010000003.1, on the reverse strand, counting down.
GCTGCTAACACCATCAGCGAATTCTCCAAAAGGTTGTTTTTTTACACCTCTTGCAAGATTGCCATCTGTGCAGTCCATAATCAACCAAATGTTGATGAGAATGGCTCCCGCAACATGTGCTATTGAATTATGAGGAATTAGAAAAAGCGAACAGGCAATTACGGCAACAATAATGGATATGTAAGATACTGTATTTGCCATTATTCCACATTTCGCACAAATACTTGCCGTGAAAAAGGAGACTGGACGGTAAAACACCTTTGATAAAATCGGATCCTTTTTACGTTTCCAAGGTGGCATATTGTTTTTAAAGTAAGAGAATGTGTAATTCATAATTTACCTTTCCATGGACTATCTATTTTCAAGTTGTTTCTTTCTTAACCAACCGAGAATTTCAACGGCATGATAAAGACGAAATTTTATCAGCATAAGAATGATTCTTCTTTGCTTGTTTACTCCATTACGGGGAGCGTAGAACAATGATTCGCGAACTATTGGTTCACGCATGAAATTTTCAAAAGAAGCGATTCGTTCTTTGTGGCTTTGTTCGTTGCTAGGGCTAAAACATCCTGTGATTGCAGTTGTGCATATGACGTACAAAAGTCTATTTAACACAAGTGGGTGAAGCTGCGTTCTGTGGCCACAATCCGTTATGAATTGATCAATCCATTCCATGCATCGAACAATTAGGATGTTGTTCCTTACGCTTGACGAATGAGATATTGATTGTCCATTATAAACGTAGTGCAATAAGGGCTCGTTTAGGTAGTAAACCTTTCGGGCATATTCAAAAAGCTGAATGTTAAAAACGAATCCTTCCGCTCCCTGGCTAAGTTCGTCTATATGTCGGATATTGTGCTTTTTTATGAAATCTAGTCGAATGAGCTTCATAAAAGCCATTGCGATTTTCCCGTTAAAGTCAAGAACTCTTGCCTGAAGTTCCCTGCAACCATCATTTTCAAATATACGAGACCCCTTCTCATCGTTAAACGAATGGACTATTCTTTTTGAGTTGGGATAGTCTGTTATTTGATCAAACATTACAACATCAGCGCTACTTTCAACTAATGCTTTATATGATTTCTCACAACAAGTGGTTTCGAGGTAATCATCTCCGTCCAGAAACATTAACGTTTCTCCGGTTGCCACATCTTGCCCTGAATTTCTTGCTGCGGCTAATCCGGCATTTTTTTTATGGATAACCCTAATTCTCGAATCTATATTTGCATATTTATCACAAATGATTCCGCATTGATCAGGAGAACCATCATCTACAAGGATGATTTCGATGCTTTTCAACGTTTGATGAATGCAGCTTTCAATACATTGAACAAGGTATTTTTCTGGAACCTTATATATTGGGACGACAATAGAAACCTTGAAATGAAGGCTTCCTTGCCAATCACGATTGAATGTGCAACCAGTATTCATATCTGTATTCTTGTCTACCATTTAATCACTTCATAAGGTTTGTTGTTTATTAAAGAAGCACTCTCTGCGAAACCACTATGGAACATGTTGTCTGTTACCAATAAATAGAGCTTTTCTGCGTCGGCAAGCATCATGAGATCAACAAAACTCTTGAGATGTGTTTCGAAATCATGTACTGGTGTATAACTCATGTGAACTAAATTACCTGGTATGGTGTATACGTATTTTAAATGGGCGATTGAGTCTAAGAATTTACGTGAGTCGCTAGTCACAAGTATTTTTTCATTTAAATGTTTAGATTCATGAATTTCGATAATTTTTTTTGTAACTTTTTCGATTAATAGATTTTGCTGTTCAATGGGCAAGGTTGGATATTTACCTTCATTAAAATCTCCTAACAGATTTTGAAAACGGAGTGTAACAGAAATATATCTACTGCCGATTCTTTCCTTGTTGTAATTTATTGCGTTTAGCAACGGCTGTGTGGGCTTAAATAATTTGTGAAACAGGTGAGAATACATGTCAGGGCGACAGGCGTAATGCATATTTGTGTATGCATGGTATTCTTTTTGAGCGTTTTTTCTTACTACAGAATTGAGATAACGATACATATAGTTCGCTTCTTGCTGCTGTGTTGCTCCGTTGGCCTTGAAACTACAGGCCATCATAAACGGCTTGGCACCATGAAGATCGTAACATAGTTCATTGGGGTCGATGTCCCAATCGACTTCATTTGGAGCCAAATACTCCTTTAGTTGAAATGGCTCGCAAAAATTTACTTTGAATGGGATTTTATTATCGCTGCAGAATGCATATAAAGATAAAATTCCGTGAATTCTGTCACCCAGTCCTCCACTACGTAGACGACCATCGCACATGCAAATTAACAAGCCTGGATGTCGGCTCGATTGGCATCCTGAAGAATATAGAGGTTCAACCAATCTCTTATTTTTCTGCCAATAACGAAGTCGGAGCAGATTGAAATCATATAATATTTTTGCTTTCAGTCCCATGTCAAATCGTCACTTTTAAGGTTGCTTTAGTTCAACGATTTTTGATTTTTTTTTCGTTCAAAAAAGAGATTGTTGACATAAGTTCAATCAATCGTCTATAAAAGAAGAATAATACCGGATATGCAAACTTAATGATTTTTCTACTTCGATTCATCATAATATTTCTTTTATTTGGATGCTCGTAGAAATTTAGCATACTTGAATTCATTGCGTTCTCGTTTTCTGGTAACAAATAACAAAATTTGAAATTGTGTTTCCATAGTACATACGAATAGCACAACTGATCCCGTCTTACTGCGTCTTTGTAAGTATTCCACCAGAATTGACACAGAGATGCTACACTGTCGTTTTTGTGTGATCGGAAAATGACGTTTGCTTCGTACATTCCGTATCCATATGGAAAACCATCCTTTTTAAACGCGGCCATTTGACGCAACAATTTCCAACGATTAATATTTGGGAAGCTAATTAGAATTCTAAAACCTTCTTCGTATAAACAATTCCTGCTCTGATGCTTTATGCCGGCTAATTTTACGTCTTGGAGAATCAGTTGTATAATCCGCTCGTAAAAATTTGCAGAAACAATTTGTATGTTGGCATCCATATATACACTGTATTCATATTCGTTTAGCAGTGGGACGGGATTAAGCTTTGGATAGCGCGATAAAAGCTGTTTATCTGAAAGGTCGGAAACAATTTTCCGAATGCTCCAAATTCCATCATGAGTCTTTTCACAAACATCTGTAAAAAGAATGTAATCAAAACGATCGTCTATAACTAAAGGCTGTTTGACTTTGTCGTATCCACCAGTTACTACTGTATATATAGCAATTTTATTCATGTTTTATAAGAAGATAGAATTAGAGAAAATCACTTTAGGATTAGCATTGAAAATCTGGCCTAGGTTGATAAATCTTTGACTTGGAGGCTTGTCCCTTTGCTGCTATATTGGGTTGTGTTTTAGGTATTCTGTTCTTTTGTTAAAAGATTTTCAATGAAAGAAAGAAAGCCTTTTGGACGAATCTTAGTTTTTAAAGGATTGTTGAATCTTTTGTAATTTTTTATGTAATCGACATCAACAATCTCTTGATTTATGAAACTTACATAGCGATTATCGTAGTATTCTGTATTAAATAAGCCAAGATTGTCCGTAATAAGGCATTTGTCAAACTGTATCGACTCCCAGGTGCGTATTGTGTATCCGACAGCTCCGCTTTGCATAAGTTCTAGGATGCAACGAGAGTTTTGGATGTGATTTAAATTGTCCTCATAAGACATGTATTTGATATAATGAAGCCCCTCTTTAAGTATTCTTTTTTCTTCAGGAACATCAACTAAATAAAAATCACATTTTAAGCCGGACGAGGTTAGCTGATTGAAAACAGAAATAATTTTTTCAAATCGATCTTTTGCTTTGCCAAGAAAATACACGTCCTTTTTTTTCCCGCAAGCTTCGCTTTTGACTACATTCGAAAAGGTTGTAGGATAATATGACATTCCGTATTTTACCGCATCCTCTCTATCATAGTTTATCAACTCATCAAAAAGAGATGATATCGCTTCTGGTTTATTCAGAACGATTCTATGAGGTGCGTTGACTAAATCTGTATAGTAACCTACAAACTTTGCGGTTGGATATTTTTTTCTAAGGAATTCAATGAACTTTCTTTTCCATTGAGGTTCTAATATGCCTACAAAAAATGTAAAACAAAGAGGACGTTTCTTTGGAAAAGATATGTCGTAGAATGATTTGTACCAAATAGATTTAAAAGGAAGATCTATAAGATTATTAATTTTTTGAGAATGGTGGATCCTGCTCAAAAAAGAAAAAAAAGGGGATCTTGTTTTTATGTCGCGAAAAAGCTTGCAGTTGTCCAATTGAGACAAATCGGAATAACAAACCCAGTAAAAATCGTTTCTAGGAAGAAAAATAATGTGGTTGTATTTCATGTAATCATTCATCCTTAATTTTTTTCGTTGTACTTGCTTTATAAGATAGAAAGAGAAAAAGAAATGACAGCATCTCTGTTTTCCATCCCCCATAAAAATAGACGAAAAGACCTAGGTACGGGATGATTGCGAGTATAATAAGTTTCATTAAATCGTATAAAGAATAAACAGAAGATTTTTTTAGGACGTAAACGGTAAAAATGGTTATTCCTATGCACCATAAAATCGTAAATCCAAATCCGATATAGGTTGCTATTTGTCCGATAAATGTCGAAAAAACCAAAACGTTTATGCCCGTTTTAAATCGTAGATAAATAGCCCATTCCAATGTGCCAAGGTAATCCGGTGCAAAAACATGACTAAGAAAAGGAAAAGGATGGTCCCATTGTCTGTTTGGAAGGTCTAGGTTTTCAAAAAAATAACAAAAGTTGTTAAAACTTTGCCCAGCGTAATTCACCAAATTAAGGGCTGGGTTTTCATAAACCGTTCCTTGGCCAAAGCGGATAAAATTCATTACGACAATGTAGAATGAAACAACCCCAAGCAATACAAACAAAACTTTCGAAAAAGTCTTTTTTAATTTATTTGTAAAAAATCTCTGGAAGAAAACGTAGCATAATATAAATATTAGCAACCAGTATACAAATTTAGATCTGTCTTGTGTCAATAATGAAAAAAGCAAAATTACTGCTGATCCGCAAAGATTCTCCAAAAGGAAAATTTTGCTTTTGAGTCTATAAGTAACGTTGTAGAAAAAAAATGGAATCAAAAAGAGTGATGCAGAAGAAAAAGACATGCAAAAATGTGCAATAGATAATAGAGGACCTGAAAAAGAAAAAATTTGATAATCTCCCGCCCATATTTCACCTTTTAGCTCAGGATGAAGTTGTGCGTAAGTCCAATTTCGAATAATATCCCCCGGTAAAATAAAAATGCACACTAAAAATAGAACAAAATAAAAGTGTACTAAAACGTCAACAAAATATGGTCTTGCAAGAGGAGCCATTGCGACTATTTTTTTGTCGTTAATCCGAAAAAATGGATACATGACCAAAGTTAATAGAAAACAATATAAAAATGTAGGAAGAAGATTTATTTCTGTTTTAATACAACTTCCAGGATGATATAAATCAAATACATCAATTACAATCGCAAAAAAGGAGGTGATAACATACATTAGCACCATCATGGATGCTACACTTAATGCTGTGCGACGGTGAATAATCCATATATAAAGGGATAGAAAATAAACAAAGGGGAATGCAATCATTTTTTTATTTTTCTCATTATATTCTTTACGAGATCACGCTCTTGCTTGTCAAACAGTATAAAGTAAAGCAGCGGAAACAAGACAACGATGAAATAAAGTGAAGAAAAAATAAACATCGTTATATTTTCCATTTTTGAATAGAAATATGAAGGAATGGAAAATGCGATGACAATAATTAATATTGTCGGAATGACTGTGGTTTTTACGTAGTTAAAGACGTTGAAGTGGATTAAACTGTTTAGAAAAAATAATCCGATAAACATATTCAGAATGCCTCTTGTAACAAAACGAGAAACTAAAACAAGATATGGAGGTAATCCCACTTTTACCAAACAAAAACTTACAATCAAATCAAGAATGTAACTAAAACAAATGCAAATTTCATAATGTTTAATTTTCCCGGTAGCAATAATTGCAGCATTGTAAGGGCCTGTCAAGGCATCTACAATAGCACATAACAAAATTACTTGACAAAAATCTACTGCATAATTGGGTACGTTTGATAACCATACTTTCAAAAAAAACGACATGTTGAAAATGAGGATTGATGTGGGAATAATCATAAGTGCAAAGGACATCTTTGATGTCCTTGTTACCAATGTTTTCAGATAAGCATAATCACCTTGAGCATATGATTTGACAATTTGGGGCCTATATGACGTTTGAAAACTTCCTACAAAACTTATAACAGCTGAATTAACCTGGCTTGCTATGCCATATGCAGCATTTACTGTTACTCCATAAAAAATATTAAATAAGAAAATAAGACCTTTTTGTGTGGCGACGTTTGTTGTACTGCCGAGCAGATTCCAACTTCCAAAAGCAAGAAGTTCCTTATATAAACCTTTATTTAAACTAAAATACAATTGGCATGTATTCAAACGGCGTTTACAATAAAAAATGTATACCGCAAATATGACAACATTTCCTAAAAACAACAACATGGCGTATAAAATTAAACGGTCTGAGTTATTGTAGCCTAGAGATATTGCTATTGCTAATTTGATGATAGAATCAAAAATACTTGCATACGCAAAAAATGACATCTTTTCGTTTGCAATTACAGATGCTTCAAAGGGGACACGTAACATTCCTGTGCAAAATGTCAATATTGAAAATTGAAAGGCACAGTTTGCTGCATGCATGCGATCCGCGGGTACGTTTAATTTGTTGTTTAAAAACCATAAACCAACGATTTCTACAGCTATGATTACGACAACGGCAAGTACTAATTGAACCGCTATGGCTGAACAAAAAACATCATTTGCTTTTTTTATATTGCCTTTGCCTAATTCAAATGTTATAAAACGTTGCGAGGATGCAGTCATCGTTGTATTGAAAAAAGAAAACAAAACCACGATGCTTCCGACAACATTGTATACTCCGAAATCTTCAACGCCTAAGTTTTTCAGGAGTACTCTTGAAATGAATAGGGCGACAAACATCACGATTATCGTCCTAAAGTATAACGCTAAGGTGTTCTTAGCAAGCCTCTTCCCGTCTTCTTTATGTGAGGTAACCAAAAAAATCCTCTCATCCAAACATTTTATACAGCATAGGTTTCAATCTGGAGTGTAAAAAGCCAAGAATTGTCAAACTAACGCTTTTTGGGAAAATGTCATACATTTTCGAACAAACTGAACGATTCAGCGATTGGGAGAATGTTCTCTCCGGCTCATCGACCCAGGGGCTCATCTGCTTGTACTTTTTCCATTCGTCAAAGAACGGTCCCTTGGATTCCTTGTTCCAGGGGCGGGAGATGCAGAAAAGCGTTACAAAGTGGACCACGGTCGGGTCTACCTTTGCTTCCTCGATTTCTGTGCTGGAGGGGCAGGCGCTGGGCTGGCGGAATTCCAGCAAGTCGTTAAAGTCGAAGAAGGTGTAAACGGTAAAGCAGTTGTAGCGGGGGTGCACGCACTTGATGAAGCCCTGCAGGGCGAGGTTCATGATGCCCTGGTCGGCGTAGGGTACCTTGCCGTTAAAGCGGTCGATGATGTTCTCGATCTTCTGCTCGATGTTGTTGCTTACCCATGCCTTGAGGTCTATGAGCAGCATGCCGGCGTTGACGTAGGTGTCGTTTTCCTTGAGGCCGACTCGTGCCCTGTGCTGCTTGCTGATGCAGTCCATCACGCCGCAGGCGATGTTGCCTTCGAAGTCCTGGTTGTAGAATTCACAGAGGGAATGGCGTACAATGGTGTCTGAGTCAAGGTAAAGTGCGCGGTCGCAGTCGCTGGGCAGCAGCTGGGAAAGGAAAAGTCGGGAGAAGGTGCTTGCGGAACCTCTTTGCTGGCTCATGGAGGAGAGCTTCTGCTTGAGTTCCTTGAGGGGGATGAACTGGAGGTTTCGGCTGTAGTTTGTTGCAATGGACTGGAGCTTTTCGCGATTCTGGTCCTTTATGGAGTCGTCCAGCACATACACGGTGATGTCTGCCACGTCCTTGTTGTTCTCGAACAACGAGAGCATGGATACACCGAGAATCTCGGCGAAGTTGTCATCGCTGGCGTAAACTATGTTCATTCACGTCCTCCACCCAAGTTCCCTGTTACCATACCAACCATTTCCCATCCTTTTTGCCAGTTTCCCGCATTCTGCGCGGGACGCCAATGCCGCGGGCCTTGAACTTGTACTCGCGGTTGTAACATTTTTGTATGCAAATTTAATAATACTTTACAAGCGTTACAACCCTGAAAAGCTGTACATGTGATGTAAATCGTGTACAAATTAAGGGGATGAGTTTGTCTGTAACGAAAAACGGCCTTTTAGGGCCTGTTTGGGGGCTCAAATCAAGGTCATTTTAGGGGTGAAAATCGGGGGAAATGAAAAAAAAAGCAGCCCGGAGGCTGCTTTTTTTTGGGGGGGGGGAGGGGGATTAGAAATGGATTATTCTTCGTTGTTTGGGTTTTCAGCTTGAATGGTTTCATTGAAGGCTTGGATAACCTTTTGCAACATCTCGTAGAATAATTTTTGTTTATCTGATGAGAAATTTGGATTGCTCTTTTCAAGAGAGATTGTGTCGTTTTGTTCTATGAACTCTGTTAGTTTTTTTACAAACTCTGTAATATCGATGTCGTGGGTAAGATCGATAGAACAGAAAAGATTGTCTGCCAAAGAAATATCTGCATGAGTTTCGTTGAATTTAATGGATAGTGTCTGCATATTAAAGGATTTCCTTTTTTAGTCTGTGAATATTATACTTTTGTGCTCTATTGTTGAAAATGTACTCGCCACCATCAAGAATTTTACATATTCTTTTTTGAGAGTCCTTATCTTCTAAAACGAGCTGCTTATATTGAATTTTTTGATCATTATTTTCAGAAAAAACAATGCATTCAGCATCACCATATACAACTAGAGAAGGGTTATGAGTGACTAGGAAAATCTGTTTTTCAAATTTTATATTCCTGATTATCTGTACTAATTCTTCTGATATAAAGTTGTTACCTAGGTTGTCTTCGGGTTGATCAATAAAAATTGTTTTTATTGAAGGGCTGTTCAACATCAGCTTTAAGTATTGCTCGGAATTGTATCCAGGGCTTTTTTCTTGTGAATCGGACCTGTCGGCATATCTGAGATAATCCGATGGCTTTTCCATATACTCATATAGTTTAGTTAATTGAGATGCAATTTTCTTTTGCAAGTCCTTGGGTTCTTTTGATTTTAAGTTTTTTATTAGAACCTCTTTACTGTCCAATAATCGTTGCAAACAAGAAAATAGTGAATTCAAATGTAATACGTTTGATATGCCATCCATTAATAAATCTGTAATTTTCTCGTCCGTTTTTATATGTCTAACTAGCGTGGTTCCATCATCTAGAGAAATCTCCTTTGAGGAACTGTAGTCAAACTCCTCAATAGCTTTTACGGATTTCTTTAATGAACCTCTTAGCATAAATCGCTGTTGAACATCGTGAATTAAATTCTTTAAATTTTCAGACGAATTTTGTCTTAAACGGCTGGCTTCGCTCAACTGATATCCAATTTCTCTTATAAGTTGCTCGATTCTACCAAGGAAAAGAACCTTCCTTTGAATGATGCGCAGGGTGTTTTCTATTTCACGATGCTTTTTCTTGAATATTTCAGTTACTTTAGCAATTTCATTTTCTTCTTCAATGGAAAAATTAATCAAAGTTGATTTTTTGATGTTTTCCAAAGAATCAATCTGCCTTGCCAGTTCATCACGTAGATTTCGATAATCATCACTTTTTAGGCCGTCTAAAATTTCTTGCTGACTGAACTTGTAATAATAATGACTTGTAGTTAACACATTTGTTAAGTCTTTGTCATGAATTACAAAATTGCTTTTTTCAATAGTGTTTTGGTATGCTTTTGAATAGCAATCAACAAGGTTGTTTATCAATCTTTCAAGATTTGCCTTTTTTTCGTTTAAAAGTTCGCTGTATTGATTGTATTCTTCGTATTTTTCAACTTTTAAGGCTAAAAGACTTAAGTTTTTTTCTTCAAAGAAATTGATGATATCACCTTGCTCTATGTAGATAAACTTTTGGTTCAAAGTCGTTTTTGCGCTGGAAAGACTGTCGTTTTTTGCTTTAATTTTTGTTTTTTCTAAATCAACAACGCTTTTGTATTTTTGCGCATTTTTAAGTTTTACACCATCGATTTTGTTGCCAATAATCCACATTAGTAAGCTCTTTCCACTAGATCGTCCTCCGATTATGACATTTAAATGGGGGCTAAATTTGATAGAGCTTTTGGATAAAAGTTTATTTTCTTCGATTTCAACAGAATCAATTGTATTTAAGGTCTTGCTTATTTTGTTGAATTCATCACTTGATTTTATTCTTGATTTGGGATCAATAAAGGCTAAACGGATTGTTTCATAGGATTTCTTACCTTTTATGTAGTAAAAAGAAAGGTTTCCGTCATTCCCTTTGTTTATGCATGGGTATTGGCTACAATTATGATTGTCCGAAAAATTGATGTATGCAATATCATATTTTTTCTTAAAGTTAGCAGATAGCAATTCGTCAAAAACGCATCGATATTGTTCAACTGTTTCTTGTTTGGTGATTTTATCAAGTGCGCTTTGCATTAAAATGAGATTTCGCCATGTTTCATCAATATTACTTTGAGTTCCTTCAAAAATATTTTTTGATGAACGTGCATGGGGAATGAAAAAGAAGTCTTTGAATGAGTCATCTCTTGTTAAATCATAAATGTCTTCAAATTCAAGAATTCGATCTTTTTTGCTTTGAATATTTTTTTCTAAATACTTAGCTTCTAGCTTTTGATCAAATGCTTTTACATCTTCAACTTTTGAAGTGTTAAATATAAGCAAAGTATGGTAGTTTTGGCTACTACCTTTGATATCAAATTCTACACCCAATAAAAGTAACGGATCAGTCTCAGAATCGTATTTTTGATAATATTCTTCGTAAGCGTCAACATTGATAATGTTATGGTCCGTTAAAGAAAAAATTTGAACGCTATTTTCGATTAATTTACTTTTGAGAGTGTCAATGGAAAATGCACCGGAGTAGTCTCCATTCTTTGTTTCTCTACTTTTGTCGGTATGAATGTGTAAATCTATTTTTTGCCAATCAGAGTATTCTTTTTCTGACACTATGTCACCTCCTCTTAAATGTTTGTGGAGGCACTTTTTAATTGCATAAAAATTTTTGGAACCTCCTTACCCAATTCGCAATATAGTTTATTTTGCAATACGATAACAAAGTTAACTAGCTTTCCGGCCAACGATCGTGACCCCTTGGGGCGGAGACTCTCCGCCCCTTTTGCGTTCATGGCCTGCGGTGGGTGGGGGCGGGGTGGCTCCGTGAAATGAGGGGCGGGGAGTGGCCATGCCGCCCACCGGCCCCATTTCATAGAGCGTGACGGGGCAGAGGCTGTGCCGCCGCCCCGGGGCCGCCATAAGAAAAGGACCCCTCGGGGTCCCTGGTGTCGCAGAGATTATCCGCAGAAGTTACTTGCCGTTCTTTTCCGCCAGTTTGGCTTCCAGTTCTGCGATTCTGCGGTCTCGAATAGCCAATTCAGCCGCCTGTTCGGCGATGGTTTGATCCTGCTCGGCTAGCTTTGCATCTTTCGCCTTGCTTGCCGACTCCATCCTGCGAACCTTGCGCTCAAGGGCGCGTCGTACATCACCTGCGCTTACAAAGCCGAGCTTTTTTCCAATACTTTGAAATGCCATTTTCAACCTCCGCAATGTTTTCTCATTGACGTACTCTCCTAAATATAATTCAATTTTACCGATAAGGGTAGTGCTCTCACTGAAGCTAAGAGTCCTCAGCCGGTCCTCGATCTTTGGGAGCATGCTCTGGTATTTCTTCGCGTCAAATGCGTACTTCATGGTAATGATGCCTATGGCCGCTTCTGCATTTGTATCCGCAAGGCAGAGACTATCATCGATATCCGCAAGGTTTACGAAGGCGAATTCAAAATTCGGGACGCGCCCCTTGAACTTGGCACGAATGTTCTTGTATTTCTTGAAGGGATCCCACTTGTCCGTTCCGTTGTACACGACAATCGCTTTCGTAGGGAGACTTGCCAGGTCCGGATTGTTTTTGTCAACCATGACTTTTAGTGTATAGCGGCCGATCTGCGCAAGGATGTCATTACTCGGCGAGGACTTGTGTTCCAACAGGATTCCAAAGATTATATCCGTTCCTAGCTTGCTTTTTACCTTGAAGGCGATGTCTGCCTCTCCGCGCTCATCTACGTCGTTGTATGCCTCGGGTATTTCCTCCAAGGTGGAGAGGTCCACCTCCGCCAGGATTTTTCGAAGGTTTCGGTTCTTGCGGGCCGCAATACGGAATAGTGCCCGGGTGTTTTCCGGCCGAGAGTAGATGTACTTCAAGAATCCGTCGTGATTGCGGCGACGTCTTGATTTTGTCTTGTTCATAACTATTCTTTGTTCTGCACGCAGAGCAAATCACCCTGCGAAATGACTAGAACTCGCCATTCACGTATATACACGCAGGTTTGCCGCAATTGGGCACCTGGATTTTGAAAAAAGATTGTAAAAATTCCCTCGAGCGAACCATGCAAAAGTTACAAAGGTGCTTTTGGTGGGCAGGGAGCAGTTCTGTAAAAGTTACAAAGGTGCTTTTGGTGGGCGGGGAGCAGTTCTGCAAAAGTTACAAAGGTGCTTTTTGTGGGCAGGGAGCAGTTCTGTAAAAGTTGCAAAGGTGCTTTCGGTGGGCAGGGAGCGGTTCTGTAAAAGTTGCAAAGGTACTTTCGGTGGGCAGGGAGCAGTTCTGTAAAAGTTGCAAAGGTGCTTTTGGTGGGCAGGGAGCAGTTCTGCAAAAGTTGCAAAGGTACTTTCGGTGGGCAGGGAGCAGTTCTGTAAAAGTTACAAAGGTGCTTTTGGTGGGCGGGGAGCGGTTCTGCAAAAGTTACAAAGGTGCTTTTGGTCCACGGCGAGGGGTTTTGTAAAAGTGTCGGTGTGCTGTTGTGTATACAGTGTAATACAATGGTCAAAACGTGACATAAACGTGACAAAACTAGCATAAACTTTTACACAATCGTGACAGTTTGTGACCATCTGTGACATTCAAACTTCGTAGTTTAAAAGCAAGGCCGACGCAACGGCCGAAACATCAAACAACTCTCAAAACGAGGTTAGTAAAATGAAAACTATTAACGCTATTACTTACAACAGACTCCGTAACGACGAGTTCTTCGGTCTTCTCAGCCACGGCGTAACGCTGGCCAGGGAAATCACCGAAAAGGATCTCCAGTCTCCTATCAACGCCTTCGCGGCTGCGGTCAAGGAACTGGGCGAGTTCCTGGAAACAAGCTTCGCGGAATCCGCCGCCGCCCAGGCGGGCCTCATGGACAAGGAACGCAACTCGGTGTACAGTTCCTGCAAGCGCGTGTCCCAGGGCTCCCTGGATTACCCCGACGAGGCGCAGGCCGCCGTGTGGGCCCAGGTGTGGCGCGTGATCAGCGAAAGCCCCAACCCCCTCACCAATAACCAGGTGCAGTCCACGGGTATCTACCTGAACTTGATCAGCGCCCTCCGAAAGATCGGCGACGACGCCCTGGAATCAGTGGGCTTCAAGGTGCGCCTGGACCAGCTGGAGGCCGCCAACTCCAAGTTCATGGAATGCTACAACGCACGCCTTACGGAACGCGGCCAGCGCGAGCTGGAACACACCCGCAAGCTCCGCGATGCAAGTCTGGAGGCGTTCAACAAGCTTGTCGCCCTGGCTACTTACAAGGAGGCCGAAGGTAGCGCCGCATGCGGCACTTTCATCGACAGCATGAACGAGGCTATCGATGTCAAGAAGGCGCAGGTCAAGGCGCGCAGTGCCGCCAAGCCCAAGAAGAAGGACGACTCGAAAAACGCGGCGAATAGCGCGGCTGATGCTGCCGAAGCGGCGAATGCCGCGGCTGATGCTGCCGAAGCGGCGAATGCCGCACCCACCACGGACAATGCTTCCTCGGTGGGTGTAGAAAATGCCGCATGATCTACACTATACATATAAAACATTAGAAGGAGATATAAGTCCCGGCTTCAAGCGAAGTCGGGATGTTTTTTTGCCGCCAAATTTTGCCGCCAATTTTTGCCGCCAAAACAGGCCGCCAGGAGATAATTTTTGAAAAAGGGCGTTTTTTACGGGAAAAAGTTCCTTTTTTTATACAATTTTCCCGTAAATTATTAGGTTGTTTGTAATAAATCTATGGTTTGGGCTCATTTTTTCATTGGAACATGGTCCCAAAAGGAACCACAACCATGAAAATGCCGGTGAAAATGGGCTGATCGGCGACGTTTTTCCTTTCCTATGCGAGTTTTGCGATAGTTTGTCTGTAAAATTACGTGAAAAACCAATCAAAAAGCAGCATTTTTCCCGTAATTTTGGGCATTTTTCCAAAAAGATCTCCTTTTCGGTTCGAAACCCGAAGTGTTTGTAAACCTCTGTAAACAATTGTAAAGATAATTTGTCCGCTTTTTTACTGTAACCACCCTTTGTTCGTAATCAACTTTTTTTTACATTAAAACCAGTTGATTCGATGGGTTTGCGAATCGGCGGGGTTAAATAGGAGGCAATCGTAGGTACCATGGGGGTGCCTGCTGCACAAGTCCGGATCCGGCTGTGCCTAATATTTACCGCAAATGTTTGGTTTAGTTTTTAGTGCACGGGCGTGTTGCGCTGTGTCCAAACGAGCCTATACTCCCTGAGAAAAAAGAGGGGTGCAGCCTGACGGTTGCATCCCTTTTTTCGTCAGCCGGCTTGTCATCCCGGCCTTGAGCGCGTTGCCACCAATTTCTAAATTTGCGCGCCGTATGAAGAGAGAAAATATTGCAAAAGTAATTTTTGCCCTTTTACTGCTGTGCAGTATGGGCTGGAGCGCCACCAACCGCGTTTTTGTGCTGCAGGATTGCTGCGGCAAGGTCTATACGAAAGATCATGGATCTGTTGGGCTGGCGCGTAGTTACGACCCTGACCTTTATGATTATTCTTGGTCCAAAGGGGGGGGCGGGATCGGTTTTTCCACCAGCTCAACAAATAATAAGCTCGAGGCCGAAGACGATGATACCCACCAGTTTACGGGCTGGGTTGTAGAGGTTGGTGCCGACAAGTGCTCTTTTGATAAGCCTTCTAGTAAAACAGCCACCCTTAAGGTAAATGGAAACTGTGTTATCAGGGCTAAGCGAAAAAACAGTTTGCTTACGTTGAACTCCGGCACCGGGGGCAGCGCCTCCTATACCGAAGATGGATCGGTTGGCGTAAAAAACACGACGCCGTATTGGTGTTCCCTTAGCTATAACTCCCATATAGTGAGTGCAGTACCTCAGAGCGGCTACAGATTCAGCAAGTGGACTATCTCCAGCGGGAGCAGTAATTGCTCTATCCCATATCCAGAAGATTCTAAGGCAAGAGTCTACGTAAGCGGAGCCTGTACGGTCAAGGCCAATTTCCAGAAGGTGTACACCCTTGGTGTCTACCAGAACACTGGTGGCGATATCTCTCCCGTCGGAACCAATGTGGTAGATGCGGACTCCAAGATTACGATCAAGGCGACTCCCGATAATATCCACAGGTTTGTGAACTGGTCTTATTCTACGGGCAAGGATGTTTGTCCCATTGCCAACGTTTCTTCGGCTACTACGACTGTCACGGTCAATGGCGATTGTAACGTCAAGGCGAATTTCAAGTTGACCAAGGTTTTGACGGTTACCTCGAGCACGGGGGGCACGGTGAGCCCTACAAGCAGGGTGGTGGATTATGCCGGCCGGTCTACTATTACGGCTACACCGAATTCGGGTTACCGTTTCGATGGCTGGGGGGTTACTGCTGGCGCTGACTATTGCACCATTGATGACCCCTCGGAACGTGAAACCAAGGTGGTTGTTCGCGGAGATTGCACTGTAAAGGCCAACTTCCAGAGGGTGTACACTGTTAAGCTTGCCGGGTCCAACGGGACTACGAATTTTACGTCCAAGGAAGTGGATGCTGGCTCGAAGGTTTCTATTTCCGCCACCGCAAACTACGGCTATCGTTTCAGTAAGTGGAGTTCCAATAGTTCCAGTTGCACGGTGGCAAACACGTCGTCCGCTTCTACCACGGTTACGGTGAATGGTAGCTGCACCATTACCGCATCTTATATACAGACGACTACTATCGGCATTGCTGCAGGTACCGGCGGTACCGTGTCGCCCAAGGATTACGTGACTTATGACGTGGGTTCCTCGAACGCTATTACGGCAACGCCCAGTACTGGCTACCGCTTTGACAAGTGGACAGTCTCCGATACCAAGAACTGCGTGGTTGCAAATACCGCATCCGCTTCAACCAAGGTGACCGTCAAGGGCCCCTGCCAGATCACCGCAATGTTTATAAGATACTATAGAGTTGATGTTGCTCTGGATGCGGTTGGATACTATTACGAAACCGCGAGAAATGAGTTTTTTGTTGATGCCGGGACCAAGGCTGCACTGGTAACTCCAACGTACTCAGGTTTTCGTTTTTATAGATGGCGCTTTGAGAATGGCGCAGAAAATTGTTCAATCTCTGATACGACTGCAGCAACTACGGAAATTCTTGTAAACGGAAATTGCCATGTCGATGCTGTAATGTTGAAAGTTGAAACCCTTACAGTTTCTGCTGGTGCTGGTGGAGGAACTGTGGCTCCGCATGGTGACAACTCCGTTTTGGCCTCGTTGTCGGCGAAAATCGCGGCAACGGCTAGCAGTGGCTATCGATTTGACAAATGGGTAAGTTCGCATGACACGAAATGCCCGATTGCAGACCCCTCTTCAAACGCTACCTCGGTTACGGTGAATGCGAGCTGCACTGTAACGGCAAAATTTGTTAAGCAGGCCAGGGTTACTCGTTCCTGTGCTGTTGGTGGTTGTGTGCGAGGAGGCTCCGCCACGTATGATTCGGGCTCTACCGTAGATGTTGATGGATATGTAAATAGTGGTTTTAGGTTTGACCATTGGGTTGTTTCGCCTAAAGAAAATTGCAAGATTGCCGACTCAACGGTCATGAAAACCACGATGGTGGTGAATGGTGATTGCTCTATTCAGCCTTTTATCGTAAAACAGTACGAGGTGACCTTCTCCTCTAATTTAGAGGGTGTTTTTGCCGAAGAAAAAAAAGCTCTTGACGAGGGTGTGTCCGTTCCTGTGACTGCTGTTGAAAAGGACGGCTTTGTATTTGCTTATTGGCTAATCAAGTCGGGGAGGGAAAACTGCTCCATTAGCGAAGATTATGGGATGACGACTTCTATTACTGCCAATGGGGAATGCACTCTTTATGCCCATTACGCTCCGGATCCGGCCTACAGGGTTACAGAAGAATTTGTAAAGTACGATTATGTGAAAAATCATCAAGGCTTATACGACGGATCAATCCGTTTTATGCTTGAACCCTCGGATGAGAAATGGTATAGAGTTGACTTTTATACAAGATTACCCCGCTTTCAGGTATTTACGGTCAACTATTTTGATAAGGGGAGCTTTGACTCGATTCCGATTTATTGGATTGACGTGACGCGTTGGGATACGATTACCACTTTCATTCCTGCAAGCGCGAGTGGCTCTTATTTCACGATATCTCATAACGAAAGTAATTCGTATTATTGCGATCATGAGGTTTCTGTTAGGGCTGAACTTGTTCCTTCGTATCCTTTGGAAATTGTTGCTGGAGATGGTGGTTATATCGGTGAGTCCGAACTTTATCGTATGTACAAAATCTTACCGGTCGGAGCATATATTCCTTATATGGCCGTGCCTTATCTGGGGTATATGCCGGATTCGTGGGATGTACTGGAGGGCGGATGCTCCGTTCAGTATGCTTGGAACTACGATTATTACGCACTGATGAATGACGGAAAGTGCAGTATCCGTATGAACTTTACGGATGATACCACCATAGTGCCCACGCTAAAGATCAATTCTCTGGATGAATCAGATTTGCCTAGGTTGTGCGCCGATGTGAGCGTGGGGGTTGATGGCCAAGACGGCACTATTTGGTATATCGATAGTTCCAGGTTCGTAGTATCTATCGGTGGCGATACGGTGGCTGCTAGCTACGATACGGTTTGGCGCGAAGGTCAGCAGAGCTACGTTCTTTGCTTCGATCCTACTGATAAGATCTTCAATGGTGATGATTACGAAATCAAGGTGGGCGTGAATTTTGCGGGCAAGTTTGCCGCCGATTCCGTGATGTGGACGGAACCTGCATGGCGCGATAGGGATGTCGCGGACTCTATTGTGGTCGCGTCGGGTTCGGGCGATGTTGTGCGCGCTACAGATAAGTTCAAAGTGGTTGTGAATACCCAGAACTTCGCCGACGATGTTGTGGATCCCATTGAATCGCTGACGGTGAAGGTGGCTTGTGTCGCTTCTGGTGACGAGGAAACGGTGACCGTGAACCATGTGGATGGCGGTAAGTATGAGTCGGCCGCAATTGCTAAGCGAGAAGGCGCTGCTGTTCGTGGCGACGGGGTGCTGGACTGTGCCGCCAAGGATTCTGTTGTGGCAAGATTCGTGGACCCGGTTTATGGCGGGGAAACTCGCACTGCTGTGGGCTTTGAAGACGTGGTGAAGAATGAATATCAGTTTGTTCAAGTTGGTGGTGCCGCAGGTAATGCCGCGGGTGTTGAAAGCTCCGCCGCCCTGGATTCTGTGGAGACGATGAATGCGGAATTCGGTTTCCGTGTGACTGCCGTGAGCCCCACGCTGTACAAGGCCGATACCATCATGGTGCTTATGTTCAACGACGCTGGCGATTCCCTGTGGACAACGGCGGTGGAGACTGGCGCCTACACTGGCGAATTTGTGGGGCGCGGAAGTTTTGACTTTGTGCTGGACGCTGCTGATATGCGCGACACCCTGCTGGATGCCGCCATGGATCTGGATGCGGAATCCAACCGTGTCGTGATTTATGCCCAGGTGGATGGCGACAAGTCGGAACTGGAAAGTCGCGATTCCCTGGTGGTCTACTACGACTTTATCCCGGCGGATTCCGCAGAAATCCTGGACCAGGATCAGGATGGCCGTGCTGACTTTGTGCGCGTGCATTTCGTAAGGGATGTCCGCCGCGAAGACTTCGTCATTGATACCGTGGTTTGGGGTTCTGCAGGAAAGGGCCGCGGGGTAGATGCTTCTGAGATCGTGGTTTCCGCAGATGGTCGCTGGATCGAGGCGCCCCTGAAGGCTGCCTTTGATTACGGCGTGACTGAAGATGCTGTGGATAAGAAGGGCGCTGGTAAGGGCTATCTGGCTGTTTCTAGAAAAACTGCTAGCGCAGCTCAGAAGATCGCCTTGAAGGACCGTGTGGGTGCCGTGGCGGTTTCTGCCGTAAAGCATCCGGGTAAGCTCAGCGACGAAGACTACATGGATGTGGATGCAGTGCTTCCGCCGGACACCTTGGTGGTGACAATGTCCGAGCCGGTGGATTCTGCCGCCGCAAATCTGTTCCCGGGAGTTAAATTCGGAAAGGTTACAGCCGACGAGTCCCGCAAGGTGTGGACTTTGGTGCTGGCCCGTTCCGTGGATATCCATGTGGGTGACACCCTCACTACGAATCCGGACGCCTCCTCCTTTGACAAGGCCGGCAACGCCCCGGGTATCGGCGGCGTCACCGTCACCGGCGAAGAAGGCGAAGTGTACCTCTACACCGTAAAGGCCCACCCGCCGGTAGTGAAGGCTGGCAACCGCGCCCGCATCAAGGTAGAAACCAAGAAGTCCTACAAGGCTTACGTGACCATCTTCGATAACATGGGTAATTTCATCGCCCAGTTTAGTGGCCGCTCCAAGTTCGAGGACGTCAATGCCGACAACGCCACCCAGGTAAGTTTCGTCGAATGGGACCAGTACACCGACGACGGCCGCCTGGCAGGCACCGGTGTGTACATCTGGAAAATTCAGTTTGTGTTCGATGATGGCCATAGGGAATGGCGTACCATCAAGACAGGTATCAAGAGATAAGGATCCGTGGGGCTGCGGACTGCGCCGCCATTGAAGATTGCGCCGCTGCTAACCGCGCGGCAAAAAAAAGGAACCGCTCGCGCGGTTCTTTTTTTACTTGTCTTCCTCTTCCTCGTGGACTTCTGTGTTCGGGGTGTAGGGTTGCTCGTGAACAATATCAAAGTACACGAACACGCTGGCGCCGAAGTGGTTGGCCGATGTCTTGTACTTGATATTCTTGTAGTCGTAGCTCTTGGTGAAGGAAGTGTAGGTGTAGTCGAATGTAATGCCCACGCTTCCCGGGAAGGCTGCGCCTAGGGAAATTTTCGTGAGGAAGTTCGCGGGCTTTTCCCACCAGGCGCCTTCTGTGGTGAGCGGCAGGGCCCAGCCCACGCGTGCCTCGACGAAGGGAATGAGCTCCATGAATTCGGTAGGGGACTTCAGGGCGATTGTGGCCCACACCGGCATGCTGTTGGGCGCGACGACGATCTTGTCATTCTTTTCCTGGCTGAGATAACCTAGGCCGGCGCCGAACTGGAACGGGGTGAACTTTGTCGGAAAGAGAAGTTCCGCAGACGCTTCCACGGAGAGGTCCGTGTCGTAGCTCTTTTCTTCGGCGACACTGCCCACTTCTTTTTGCAGGGTGGTGCTCGTCGGGGCCAGCACCCCGAAATGGCCGCGCAATTCCATTGCCTGGGTGGGCTGCGGTGCCAGAGCAACGATTGCAGTGAGTGCTGCAGAGACTGTAGCTGCAGGTGCTGCGGCGAATGTGGGCAAAATCTTTCTCATGGAGGCAAATATAGCTTTTAAAAAAAAGAGTATATTAAGGGTGCGCCTGTACCAAGGTCGTTCCAAATTCGTTAGGAGGTTTTATGTTCGGAAAAATTTCTAAGGTAGCTGCAGTCGTTGTGCCTGCATTGCTTCTTGCTTGTGGTGAGACTTCGACTTCGCCGGATGCAACCGGTGGCAACGGTGGCGATGTTTCTTCTAGCAGCAACGCATTGTCTTCTAGTAGCGACGCGGGCACGTTGCCCGAAGTGTCCAGTTCTTCTGTAGAAAGCGGGTCTTCGGCTGCCTTGGATTCCGCACTTGCAGCCCTGAGTGGTAAGCTTATGCATTGGGTAGCTTCCGAGGATGGATCCCGAATTGAAACCGGCCTCGACGTCGGTACGAATACTTCCGGTTTGTGGTGGGAGTATCGGGATGACGACGATGGTGGAGAATCTACTCTTGAATGGCCTGTTGAACTTGGCAAAGGTGATGATTCTTTTTCCAAGGATCCTGTTGTCGAGTACTGTGGTGGTCTGTGCGGAACCTACAATCTGAAGGGAGGAAAGTACCTCGAGGGTAATCCCTATGTCGCAACGTTTTTCTATGTGGGTGGCTATGAAGATGAAGACGATGATTCAGCCGCCCCGGTGGACGCCTCCAAGTGGAATGGCATTTGCGTAGCCTATACATCTGACGATCCTATGGATCTTGAAATGGGCTTAGGTGATGTTGATGCGGAAATGAATTATGAAAGACGTTCCGTGATTTTGCCGAAATCTGAGTCTCCTACAACGAAATGCTTTAGATGGAGAAACTTTTCGTATGGCGCAGGCGATCGTCATAATGGATCAGAGTTTGCTGATAAGCTTGTTTCCTTGCATTTTAAGGTTCAGGGCAAAGCAGGTACGGCAGGCAGCTTCAATATTCTTGGCCTCTCCTCCAATGAAGCTGGGGAGTAATGCTTGCAATAGGGAGGGTGTTGCTCGCTCCAGGAGATAAAATTGGGAAAAGTGGCAATTTTACGGGAAAAAGCATGGTAAACTGCGCCGAATTCCCGTAAAATTTCAAACAACATAATGACTTTAGGCCCGGAATGCTGAATTCTGGGCCTTAAATGTATGGTTTCGGGTGGAAAAAGCTTGGCGTTGGGTTGGAAAAGTTGAAAAATTACCCGGATCAAACCCAAATATTGGCGAAATCGGGTGGGGTCGTTGCTGACAAACTAATATTTTACGGGAAAACGCCTTTCTCTGCGACCTGGTTTCCCGTAAAAAACGGGGTTTTCGGAAAATTATCTCCTGAATGCTTGTTTTCAGGCTCTAAAACAAAAAAAGAACCACTTTCAAGTGGTTCTTTTTCATTTTAGAGCGGGAAAAGGGACTATTCGCACATGGTCTCCTTGCTTCGCAAGGCCATGTGCTCACCACAAGGGCTCGTGGCTCCAGAGTCGCCCCGAGTTCTACTTCGTCTTCCACAGGCTTCGCCTACGAAGCCGAAGTAGGCGCACCCCCGACCCCGAGGGGTCTTCGGCTCCCAGATCCCACTGTCACGACAAAAAAAAGAAAAGCACCACTAAGTGGTGCTTTTTCTTTTTTAGAGCGGGAAAAGGGACTCGGACCCTCGACCCCGACCTTGGCAAGGTCGTGCTCTACCAACTGAGCTATTCCCGCGGGGTGACCCATATATAGCTAAATAATTTGGGGTTGTAAAGGGATTGGGTAGAAAAAAAAGAAATTTTTTTGTAGTTTACCTTCGTTCATAAATTCATTTATAGATTCTTTCGGGAATCATTTTTAAATCCGTTTTTATATCGTGTCTGTGCAGCAGCCTCCGTGGGGGTGCTGCGTTCTTTTTTTTACTGCTAAAAGGAATTGTGTTGAATGAATGCTGAAATCAATTTGCCCGCAGACTGTGTGCTGCCGTGCGCAAGCAAACGCGTCGATGAACTTCAGGTTGCAATAGACTTCTTGGAAAAACGCTTGTCCAAGCTCCCGAGGGGTTCGCTCTACGCGTCTACAAGTCATGGGAAAATGCAATGGCAATGTCTAGATAATGGAGTCAAAAGGTTTTTGCCCGCTTCGGCGTTGGCCCGCATTGAAGGACTTGCGCAAAGGAAGTACTTCGGGCTGGTTCTTGACTGCTTGCGGCGCCAGCGGGATGCCTTGGATAGCCTCTTTCGGGATTATGTTCCCGGTGACCTTGGAAAAATTCATGCTTCCATGAAGCCTGAATTCCGGGATGTCGTCTCCACGTTGTTTCCTTCGCAAGAAGAATTTGTTGCCGCCTGGAAAAGTGTCCGTTTCCGCGGGAAGAGTCTGGAGGGATCGAATCTGGTTTCCGCAGATGGCGTCAAAGTGCGGTCGAAGTCGGAGCTGATGATCGCCGACGCTTTATCGGGGAGTGGGGTCCCGTACAGATATGAGTTTCCCTACAAGATGAACTGGCGGGATGACTCTGGGCGCGTCCGGCAGATCAAGGTCCATCCGGACTTCACCTGCCTAAATACGCGTACGCGTCAGGAGGTCGTGTGGGAGCATTTCGGAATGATGGACGACTCGGGATACGCCGAGGACGCCATCAAGAAGATCGACGAGTACGAAAGAAACGGCTTCTTGCTGGGGGAGAACTTCGTGTTCACTATGGAGACGAAGGCGCAACCGCTGAATTCCCGCAAAATTCAGGCTGTCATCGATAGGTATTTAGCCACCCTCAGGAGATAATTTCGCAAAAAGTGCTGATTTTACGGGAAAACTCGCAGAAAATTGCTCCATTTTCCCGTAAAATCCAGTATAACATAACGCCTCCGGAGGCGAAAAGCTGGTTGTGGGGGAGGAAATACTCAAAATCAGGGGTAAAATGCCTGGTCTCGGGGCTAAAAAGTAGGGCGTCGGGTTGGAAAAGTTGAAAAATTACCCGGATCAAACCCAAATATTGACGAAATCGGGTGGGTTCGTTGCTGATAAGCTAACAATTTACGGGAAAACGCCTCTCGAAACGACCGGTTTTCCCGTAAAAAATGGCGTTTTCGGAAAATTATCCCCCTGAATGCTTGTTTTCAGACTCTAAAACAAAAAAAGACGCTTTGCAGCGTCTTATTTTGTTTTAGAGCGGGAAAAGGGACTCGGACCCTCGACCCCGACCTTGGCAAGGTCGTGCTCTACCAACTGAGCTATTCCCGCGAGGTGACCCAATTATAGATTAATCATCGTAGTCTGTCAAGGGTGTTTGCAAAGAAAAAATCAAAATTGCGTTCTTTTTTCCGCGAAGTTCGAAGGAACCCGCCTTGCTGCACAAAAATCCGTGGGGGAGAGGCAGGGGGAACTTGCCGAAAAGCTCCTCGGAGATCAAGAATTCCTGACCCAGCTTGGAGCAGAGGCTCTGGATTCGGGCGGTAGTGTTCAGCACGTCGCCGTGATAAGCCATTTCGCTACCGAAGTTGCCCACTTCCGTGGAAATCACCTTACCGCAGTGGACTGCAGCCTTGAAATCGGGTGCCACACCGTACTTGCGCAGGAACTTGCGGCGGGTGTGGAACAAGGCTTCCTTGAAGTCGAAGAAAAGGTCCAGCGGGCGGGCCTTCTTCTGGCAGTCGTTGGTCTTCCAGGTGATGAACACGCCGTCGCCTGCAAACTGGTAGATTTCGCCGTGGTTTTCTTCGCAGCAGTTGGAAAGCAGGCGGTAGTAGTCCTTGATAAAGCAACTGTACTTGTAGTTGCCCAGCTCTTCGCAAATGCTGGTGGAGGAACGCAGGTCGATGAACATGAACACCAGGTCTTCTTCAACAGGTTCCTGTGTCTTGCCCATGAGGGTGTTCCAGAAAACGCGGCGTCCGAACTTCTTGTGCACGGAACGAATAAAGGTGATGATATAGCCGGTGATGAAGAATGCGGCCAGCTGCACCTGGAATCCGGTGGTCTTGAAGATGTCGAAGACACTCTGGAAGCCTTCCTCGTTGATGATGCCTTCGCCCTCCTTGATGCGGAGCAGCAAAATGCAGAGGATCAGGTTCGCGCTGATAGCGCTCAAGAAATAGATGGAGCGCACGAACATGGCGGTCCATACGGAGCGGCCGTCCATTTCGTCCTTCAGGATCACGATGTCGTAGATACCGTGGGAGAATCCCATGAACAGGGAGAACTGCAGCATGAACAACAGGGAGAACAGGTCCACGTGGCCGGTCATGCTATAGCTCTGCAGGGCGGACAAGCCCACGGAGGCGATCATCCAGCTGGCGACATAGTAGCAGATGCCTCTAAACTTTCGTTCTGTTTGTCTTGAGATAGCCATATTAGTGGATAAACAGGGGCAGGGCCCAGATCATGGCTATGAGAATGATGTCCTTGTAGGAATCATCCAGAAGCAGGGTGGAGGCGAAAAAGAAGATAATGGTGGACAGCGTCAAAAAGATCAGAAGCGGCAGCTTCTTCTTCAGCTTTTTCTTCCAGGTGATCTTTTCTTCGTTTTCCATGGTCATTATATAATAATTTAAATTTAGTTCAAAATCTACAACTTTTTGATTTTGTGTGTAAAAAATGCTAGGCATCTATCTGCATATCCCCTTCTGCGCCAAGGTCTGCGATTACTGCGACTTTAGGGTGCTGCCGGCCCACCAGAGCCTGTTCCAGGAGTATGCGGATTTGCTTTGCGAAGAAATCAGGGCCTTCGACCGCCGCCATCCGGGGCTGTTGGCCACCGCCGAGACCCTCTACCTAGGAGGCGGCACCCCATCCATACTCCCGCCGGCCTGTGTTACGCAACTCTTTGATTGTCTTAGAGATACGGGAGTGCGAATCGGCGAACTTCGCGAAATTTCCATGGAATTCAACCCGGAATCCGTAAGCGAGGAAACGGTCTACAACGCCATGGCCTGCGGGGTGAACCGCATTAGCCTGGGGCTCCAGACTTTTGACCCGGATTTGCTGAAAACCATCGGCCGCGCCCACACGGTGGAGAAGGGCCTCTCGGCTCTGGAACTCCTCACGAAAATCAGTGCCGAAGGCGGACTTCAGGTTTCCGGCGACTTGATGTTCGATCTGCCGGGCCAAACGGTCCGGGGCTTCCTCGATGACGTGGACCGCCTTTCGGATTACCCCCTGAACCATATCAGCTTCTACGGCCTTACGGTGAACCCCCGCACGGTTCTTGGCCAGAAGGTCGCCAAGGGCCTGCTCAAGGTAGACGAGGACCTTTACGAGGAAATGTACACAGGCGGAGTGTCGCTCCTGGAAAGCAAAGGGTTCCGCCGTTACGAGGTGTCGAACTTCGCAAAACCTGGGTTTGAAAGTGCCCATAACCGCAATTACTGGGACCGCGGGGAATATGCGGGTTTCGGCCCCGGAGCCCATAGTTTCCTAGGGTCCAGGCGTTTCTACGCCCCGGAAATCTACCCCCGTTGGCGCGATTACGTAAGGGCTGGCGCCGACCCTCAGGACCTTACCGTAGACGCCCTCACCGCCGACGACATACTTTCGGAATACATCTGGCTTTCCATGCGCCAGGCCCGGGGCCTGGACCTTTGCGGCCTCCAATCCCTCGGTTATCGCCTGATGCAGAACGGCTACTCCAAGTGGCTTTCCAAGGGGTATCTTGTTCATGATCAGAGCGATTTCCTGCGTCTCGCCGGCCGCGGCTGGATTTTCATGGACGACATCGTCACCGACCTGATGAACGCTTCCTCCAACTTGGAATAGGGCAAACCGCCAAAACCTAGAGATTTAAGTCACAGAACCGAAATAGGGAATTTCAAAACATTAAAAAAACATTACATTTATAGCTGATATGGAGGCTAAAGATGTGTGTGCGTAATTCCCATATGGTTTCTCAGCTTTTGCTCGCGTTGCTTTTCTTGGCAACGGGGGTTTTTGCCGAAGCCGAAAAAGTGGATTGCACCAACTACAAGGAGGGGGAAACCGATACCCGTTGTAGCTACCATCGTATCGCCAATGCCGATGCCAAGTCCATCGGTTTTGCCAAGCCCAGCCTTTGCGCCACCGACGCCCCGGACCATAAGTCCTGCAAGAACTACAGAGTGGCCGACGCCTCCTTCGAAATTTACGCACCCCAGGCCGGAGCCAAGGGTCTGCACATCCTCCTTTCCGCAGATTCCTCCGAAGTTGTAAATGCAACCCCCGTCAAGTCCGCCGCCACTGGCGCCGACAGCGGTTACGTAAGGCTCATGGCCTACAGCTTCTATCCCATGGACAACATCCACCTTGGTGTTATCGACGACATAAATGTGGATCCGGGTGTTTCCTTGGTGTTGAACTTCTATGCTCCCCAGGTCAAGTACTACGTTGGCGGTGAGGAAGTCACCAGCGCATCCCAGTTCTCTCCCGAGGTGGGCGACACTATCGTGGTGGATGCAAAGCTGTTCATTCCTATCGGCCCCAAGACTGGTCAGATTGATTCCATCAATGTTCCTTTCTATTTCCTGACTCCGGGTGAAACCGCAAACCTCAGGTTCCTGAGCTCCGCAGGCAAGCCCCTGCTGGAAGACAAGGGCCATATCCGCCTGGACTTCGTTTCTGGCGAAACCACATTCATGATCGTTGCCGATAAGGCAAAGTCCGACGACTCCCGTTTCTCCCTGGTGGGTTTCCCCAACAAGGTTGATCCCGAGGATCCGGACTTTGGCGAATTCCTGGCCGGCGACCCGTTCCCGGGTGACTTGCAGTTTGTAGACCGCGACATTCCGTACATCGGCAATGCTGCCATCTTCGACAACAATGGCGACGGTGTTGGCGACAGCATCCGCGTGTGGATGAAGGGCAACATGGATTCCGTTGTTGCGGACACCTTCAGCTACAGCTGGCCCACCACCGGCAAGGTGAGAAACTACGACGGCCGCATTCCCGACAACAGGGGCAAGCCCGAATTTATTCTGCCGGATGTAAAGTCCACCTTGCAGGATCCTGATAGCGCCGACGGTTTCGTGGAAGCTATCGTATGCTCTCTGCTGGGCGGCAAGCGCTGCGCCTCTACCAAGGCTAGCCTCAAGGACAGCATCGGCGCTGTTATCCAGAGCGTCACCCTCATCGAGGGCGGTCCCGAATCTGAAACCGACACTTTGGAAATCCGCTTCAACAAGATTGTAGACACAACCTGGACCCACGGTCAGGGCTTGCTGCATCAGGCTTCCGTAGGCGAACTGGTGGCAATCGATGTAGAAGCCGTCAAGAAGGAAAAGAACGTTTGGAGATTCACGGTGGAAGCCGACAAGATCAGTGTGGGCGACTCCATCAAGATCAACACCAACTGCAAGTCCGAGAAGTGCCCCGATGGCATTCTGACTGCCGCCGACGGTGTGCCTACCGCAGCCAACAACCAGAAGGTTCCTGTAGATAACTTCGGTCGAATTTTTGCCAACGACAACAGTGCCTTCTTTGACCGCGACGGCGATGGCCGCATGGATAGCGTGTCCCTGGGGTTCGACAATCCCATTACCCGCGAGAACTTGAAGAACATGACCATCACCTTCTACTGGCTCAACGAGAAGGGCGAACTCCTTGCCTTTGAACCGGCTGAAGATGATATCGTTCTTTCCGCCGACGGCTCTGTACTTGGCTACGCCTTGAGCGAAAAGGTCCAGGATTCCCTGGGCGTCAAGAAGATGCTCACCGAAATCAATCCGAAGTACATGAAGTCCGAGGACTACGGCTACGCGGTGATTTTGAACAAGGTAAAGATCGACGGCAAGGAGGATGTGGAAAAGAGCGTTCTTGGAATGAATGACTCCATTGCTCCTGTCATCTCCAAGACCTTCCTCTATCCGGAATCCTTCCAGTACATGGAAGCAGACAAGTTCACCATTTCCTTTACCGAACCGATCGACGTGAACGCATTCGACCTGCGTGAAGATTGCTTTGCATTCCTGGTGGATGGCGCCTGGAAGAACTACTCCTTCGAAAGCGCTGAATGGAGCGATGGCAACCGCAAGCTTACCGTACGTCTGGAAACCGGCGTGCAGCTTACCGAACGCATGAATCCGGCTGACTCCGTCCGCTTCGACAACTTTACCACGGGCCTCTGCGACAAGCAGGGCAACAACGTTTCCGAAAAGTCCCCCGCGGTCATGGTCATGGGTGATCCTCGCGTGATTACCGAAACCGCTTCCTTCGCCGACCTGAACAAGGCCGAGGAACTCAGTGGCCGCGCCAAGGCTTTCACCAGCGATACCATCAAGGGCTCCTTCGACAAGAAGGAAATGTCTTCCCTGGGCGTGCTTCTGGATGTGGGTTTTGCCACCATCATGAAGAAGGATTCCGCTGGCGGTGACATTCCTGACCTGGAGAAGATTGGCCTGGTCTACGAACTTGACGTTTATACCAACCTGGGCGGCTACGTCGGTGGCGCCTCGGAAAAGATTTTGTGCAATGACGAATACTTCTTTGATGGTAACTGCCTTGAAAATCCTGAAAAGATTTATGTCCGCTGGAATATGCGTGCCGACAATGGCCGCAAGGTGGGTGTCGGGGTTTATCTGGCTAAGTTCAAGGTCAAGGTGTTCGGCGCACAGAGCGATTTTAAGATTGAAAGAATCTACAGATGGGGCATTACGGCGTCTAAGCGCTAGTTTCGCTGTAGGAACTTTCAGAGGGTAGTAAGATGAAAACGATGACTAAAATTGTTTCTATCTCCGCACTGATCATGGCATCCTCTGCCATGGCCGCTGGTGAGGGTTTTGCAAATCCGGTAAATGCTGCAAGCGGCATTTGGCTTCAGACCGTGGGCGAACTTGTTCCCCACGCTCCGACCAGCGCAACGTTGTACTACACCAAGTACGAAGACGATACCGACAAGGACGGTAAGCCCATTGGTGACCGTGTGAAGAGCATTAGCTACACCTACAATGGTGCAGGTTACTTGCTGATGAAGCCCAGTGACCGTAAGACGGTTTGCTCCAAGGCCGATGGTATTGAAGGTGCCGACGGTATTGTGCACCATCCTGATGGCAAGCACTTGCTGATTGCTGGTCAGGGTCAGCGCGTGTACATGGTGGACAAGAATCCCGATCCGGGCCAGTCCTGCTATGTGAAGAAGGCTACTCCCAACGGCGGCGACGGCTTCTGGCACTTGATGATGGATGGTGACCCCAGCACCCAGCAGCAGAAGTGGGTGTGGGCCGCAAACATTCCGGGTAAGCTGTACCGCTTCTCCACCGATATGCGTGCCGACGCCAACGGCGTTATGCTGAATAAGAACGGCCTTGCAGATAAGGGCTACAAGGTTAAGCTCGTTCCTGATAAAAACAAGCATAGGGGTGACTCCACTGTGGCTACTGTTATCTGGGATGACTTCGGTAGAGCCTACTTTACCTGCTCCGGCTACCTGGGTGGTGGCTGCGAAGGTACCCGCTGTACCCAGGCCGACCGCGATAGAAATCGTGCCGATGCTTATTTCGGTATTTTGACTGATACCGTATGGACTAAGGTGACATCAAAAAACCAGAAGGATATCGGTGGTTTTGTGGGTGATAGCGTTATTACCCAGATGACCAAGAAGGTGTTGATCGACTCCTTGGAAGGTGCCCATGGTGGTACCTATGACCCGTACTCTGGTTCCATTTTCGTTTTCGGTGGCTCCAAGATTGTGCAGATTCAGCCTTATAAGAATAATGGTACTGTCTTTGCCCCTGAAGTTATCGCTACTCTCGACCTTCGTGAATTCTTCTTTAACGACGATGGCTTCAAGGGCCAGAACAAGACCAACGGCGTGAACGGCTGGCGTCTTGACCAGGGTACTGTAGATGGCAAGGGCCACTTGTTCGTTGCAAGTAACACTGGCCACATGATCTTTGTGGACTATGCTGCATCCAGAATTGTTACCCAGAATGTGTTTGTTCACGTGCAGTGGATGGACGCCTTCCTGGATGACTTGGCTCCGCTTCCCCGTGCTGCTAAGGACCTTAACCAGGGTTCCATCGGTACTGAAACCGAAGCTTCCAGTAGCAGCCGCGCAAGAAGTAGCTCTTCTCTGGTTGAATACTCCAGCAGCGCAAAGTCCTCTAGCTCCAGCAAGCCGGCTTCCTCCAGCTCTAGCGTGAATGAAGACAGCTCTGATTCTAACAATAGCAGCTCTTCCGGCGAAAATCCGGGTAGCTCTGGTTCTAATGGCAGCAGCTCCTCCATTGGTGTTCCGGGTAGCTCCGGCTCCAATGGCAGCAGCTCCTCTACTGGCGTACCTGGCAGCTCCGGCTCCAATGACAGCAGCTCCTCTACTGGCGTTCCGGGCAGCTCCGGTTCCGGCGACAGCAGTTCCTCTACTGGTGTACCTGGCAGCTCCGGTTCCGGCGACAGCAGTTCCTCCGGCGGTGTCCCGGGCAGCTCCGGCTCCAACGGCAGCAGCAGCTCCAAGGGTAACGCTGGCGGCGATGGCGAACTTGACGACCAGTCCTCCAGCTCCAAGAACCTCTACTACGATGCAGAAGACGACTATACCGATGATGATGGCTATGACGCATATCCGTCTGCCGACGCATTCGATAATGGTGACTCCATCGTTTCCTCTGCAACTATCCTCGTTCCTACCGATCCTAGCAACCCCGATCCGAATGTTATCGTGATTGGCGGTACGACCTACTTGCCCAGCACCGATCCTGCTGACATGTTGGATTTCCATTACAACTCCGACTTGAACAGCGCAACCGTGGGTGAAGTGGTGGCCGTGACCTTGGATAAGGATAGGGTAGACCAGTACTTCGGTTCCATTGATTCTCTGAAGATCGTGGGTACCAACCATATTGAAATTGTTGACCCGAAGGATGATTCCAGGCATGAAACCATCTTCGTGAACAACGATGGCAGCGTTACCATTCTCATCACTGCTGAAGAGGCTGTGGAAGGTGGCTCCATCAAGATTTACGGTAACGGCAACGTAGTCATTGTGGATAACATCAACTTCGTGGATCCCACTCCGGATGCCCGCATCGGTTACATCAAGGATTCCGACGGTAACAATACCTTGGATTACGTGGAAGTCCTCCTGAAGGAACCGCTGGATCCCAACGCTGTTATCGACGTCGTGAGAATCGTGGTGGGCAAGGATACCCTCATTTGCTCCAACGATTCCTTGAACAAGGATCGTGACCGCATTATCGTTGACGTGGACGACCTGAAGGATTTGCCGCTGGCTGGTGAATTCCCCAAGGACGCTACCGTTCTCGTGACTTATAAGTATACCAGAGGCACTTTGGAAGATGGTACTCCCAAGACCATGACCTATGTCCGTGAAGCTCCGCTTCTGGAAGTGGGTAGCAACGTGATCAAGGATGCATACGCAATTCGCGACACCAATGGCCTTGACTCCTTGTTCCTCCAGTTCAATATTGACCTGGTGCCCGCTGACCTTGGCGAACCCGAAATGTTGGTTCTCTTCAAGGAAGCTGTGTGCCGCGGTAAGGACAAGTATGATTCCGCTGCAAGCCTCTGTGCTCTGAAGCTGGATCAGGTCAAGAAGGTTTATATGCCGACAAAGGACATCGTGATCCTCGTGGCTAAGGACTTCCAGTTGGAAGGCGACATGAAGGATAGCGTCTCCTTGTTCGAAGGCAAGACTTTCTATAACCTCCAGTACGTAACTTCCGACGAATACCTCCGCGAAGTGCCGGTGACTGTGGTTGACCGCTTCCCGTCTATTGTGAATGTGGAATACTGGGATACCGATGGCGATGGCGTTCTCGACCAGATTGTTTCTGTGTTCGATGGCGACCTTACCGCCGATGATATCGACAACACCTTGTACCTGACCTTCCCGTGGTTCAGCAGCCGTGGCATGCTGACCAACCTGCAGGCATACCCGGCTAGCTTGAGAGTGGATCCGAAGGACCCGACCCGCGTTATCTGGGATGTGGCTTCTTCTGTAAGCCTTGCCAAGGGTGTAACTGACATTAGCGACAAGTTGCCTGCTGCAACCGCCTACACCTACTACACTATCTTCGGTGAAACCTTCGTGAACGAAGCTACCGCACCGCTGGTAGACAAGATGTCCCCGATTGTATCTGGCGCAACCTTGAATTACGGCAAGAAGGCTGACACCCTGGTGGTCCACTTCTCTGAACCGATTAAGCATAGCAAGCTGAAGGGCAACGACTTCTTCGCCTTCATCCATGGTGAAGAAACCATTGACCTGAACCCGATGGAAATCGTATGGTCTGCAGACGGTTACTCTGCAACCTTGATCATTGACGGCTCCGCAACCACGATTATGCCGGGCGACTCTCTCCTGGTTAAGCATGGCAAGGACGACACTATCAGGGATAACTACGACAACATTGCCGGTGAACATCCGCAGCCTGTGATTATCGGAGGCCTGCTGAACCACTTGGTGGAATCCACCAACATGGGTTCCTACGATGCAAACGGTGTTGTGGAAGATGAAGATACCACCTACACCATGAAGACCGTAAGCTCCGTGAACATCCGCTACCTCCCCAGCTCCGCTACCAAGGAAAGCATGGAGAAGGAAGGGGCCTTGGGTCACTTGATCCAACTTGGCGAACGCTTCGTGCCGCAGCTTTTGGATCAGGCTCAGGTCTCTGCTGATGGTTCCTTCGACCCCAGCGTACTTGATTCCCTCAAGCCGGAAAATGTTCTTATCTCCTTCATCGTGAACTTCTCCGATCACCTCGGTCAGTATGTGAACGATACCATCATCTCCGTTCCGTGTAACAGCCCGAAGTTTGGTGGCAACTGCTTGGCTACCGACAAGAAGGTGTTCGTGAACTGGAACTTCAAGGACCACAACGGCCGCTTCGTCGGTGACGGCGTTTATACCGTTCAGTTCAAGATGGTTGTCCGCTACGAAAACAAGAAGATCGAAGAAGAAATGAAGGACAAGTGGGGCGTCCGCCGCAAGAAGCATAAGAAGAAATAACTCGGCTAGCTTGTCATTGCGAGTCGCGTAGCGACGAAGCAATCGAAGTGGTGTTAACCTGAAT
This sequence comes from Fibrobacter sp., assembly GCA_024399015.1. Classification (GTDB taxonomy): domain Bacteria; phylum Fibrobacterota; class Fibrobacteria; order Fibrobacterales; family Fibrobacteraceae; genus Fibrobacter. The sequence continues at coordinate 170,398 of JAKSIC010000003.1, read as the reverse complement.
TAAGAAAGTCCTCGCACTTGCGAGGACTTTTCTTTATTAGCAATTTCTTTTTAATTCTTCGTATAAATCATTCCAAAAAGGATTCTTTGATTCTATGAGATGAATCTTTTGGCTTCTGTTTCCGGCTTTTAATTGTTTTTCTCTTGAAATGGCTAGTCTAATATCGTTGTATTCTTCGTAATAGCCAAGTTTGTTGACTTCATATTTCTTGGTGAAGCCTTCGTGTAGTCCTGACTTGTGCTCAAATACTCTTTTGACGAGATTGTTCGTAACACCTGTGTATAGACATCCTTGTCTTTTGTTGAATAGGATATATGTGTAGTATGTTTTCGAGATTTCGTTCATAGATGAAAAAATACATTGAGCGAAACGTCAAGAAATGACAATCTAAAAAAAGAAGACTCCCTGGGGAGTCTTCTTTTGAAATTTAGCAGAGCCAGCTTCGATTGCTTCGCTTCGCTCGCAATGACATGCAAGATTTGATAGCACGGAAGCTTGCTTACGTATTAGCAAATCGCAGCGTGTCAGGCACGTAGTGCCCATGACATGCGGGAAAATTACTTGTTAATCGCAGCGAGGAAAGCGTCCTTCTTTTCCTTCAGGTATTCGGTCTTGTTGACCTTACGGATACGGCGGAGAGCCTGGTCGCGGAGCTGACGTACACGTTCGTGGGAGATGTTCATGGATTCGCCCACTTCGCGGAGAGTCTGGGGAGCTTCCTGGTTGATGCCGAAGATGCCGGTAATAACACGAGCTTCTCTTTCGGGCAACTGTTCCATAAGTTCACGAGCCAAAGCTTCGACGCTCTGAATTTCGGATTCTGCTTCCGGGTTGGATGCGCCACCATCGGGGAGAACTTCGGCGTAGGTTGCCTTGGAGTCTGCCTTAAGCGGGCTGTCGAAAGAAACGCCACGCTGACCAATCTGGATCAATTCACGGATTTCTTCGTTGATTTCCTTACCACGGGACTGTTCGTGCAAAGCCTTACGCACGCGGAGGTGCTGGTTTGCCGGCAAACGGATGAGGTTACCCTGTTCGTTAATTGCGCGGGTAATATATGCCTTGATCCACCAAACACCGTAGGAAATGAACTTAAGACCACGGGTGTGTTCGAAGGATTCGATAGCGCGCACGAGGCCCATTGCGCCTTCGCTAACCAGGTCCGGCAGGGGAATGGGGCAGCCACGGTACTGGATTGCCACCTTCAACACGAAACGCATGTTGGCGGAAATCAGCTTCTTACGGGCGATTTTGTCGCCTTCCTTGGCTTTCTGGAAAAGAATCTGTTCTTCTTCACGGGAGAGAGGTGCGGTACGACGAATGTCTTCTAGGTATCTCTTAAGAGTAGTATCAGTAGAATCAATATGCATTTTTAGAACCTTACTCCTTTAATATCGCATTTTTTAAAGCAAGTTGCGTGCCAATAGTGTAAAATTTTGCATAGTTTTGCGTTTAAAGTGCGGGTTGGCCGTTTTTTAGTGATTTGTGATACGTAATTTGTCATAAATTTGTGAACAATGACTAATGTTTGTCACAAAATATAGAATAGTCATTTATTTGTGACTAATCTGTTTGCTCTTCTGAACATGAATTTTGCCTCCTCTAACTGTTTTATTTGATTATGGACGGTATCTCTTTTTCGTATATTTTTGCCGTTATGTCAATAAAAGAGCCCGATCAATCCGTTTGGAATAAGTTTTGGCAGAAAAAGAACGATATGGACAAGGTTTATCCTTCGTCTCCGTCGGTTTTGGAAGCTATCAAGAAGAATTTCAAGCTTGAAGGCATGAAAATTCTCGAAGTTGGTGCTGGTACCGGCCGCGATAGTGCCGAACTTGCCCGCCTTGGTGCTGATGTCTACGTCCTGGATTTTGCTGATAATAGTCTGAAAATTGTTAATTCCCTCCGTGAAAAGGAAAACCTGCAGGAAAATCTCCACCTGGTTCGTGGCGATGCATTCAAGGCTCCTTTCCCGGACTGTACTTTCGACCTGGTTTTCCATCAGGGCCTTGCAGAACACTTCAAGGATTCTCTGCCCCTGATTAAGGAAAACTACCGCATCCTTAAGCATGGTGGCCATTGCCTTTGCGATGTTCCCCAGACCATTCACCCGTACACCGTAATCAAGCATATCTTGATTGCTATGGACAAGTGGTTTGCCGGTTGGGAAAAGCAGTTCACCATGCCTCAGCTCAAGAAGCTGATGAACGATGCTGGTTTCGAAAACGTTTACGCATACGGCGACTGGATGCGCCCCAACCTCTACTATCGCATGCTTCGCGAAGTGGGTTTCAAGGTGGGTGTGGAGTTGCCGAAGTATCCCCTTCAGGGTACGGCTTATCAGAAGCTGAAGGATCGTCTTTTGGATTCCTTGGCTACACATCCGGTTATGCATTACACTCAGCTTTGCATTGGAGTCTTGGGTCGTAAGCCCTAAGTCGTAGACCTTGAAAATCCTTGTTGTAAATTATCGAGATCGTTTGCACCCTGCCGCTGGCGGTGCCGAAAAACATCTTCACCGAATCTTTTCCCTGATTGCCGAAATGGGCCATCAGGTAGTTCTGTTCACCACAAGTTTCCCTGGCGCTAAGCCTCGCGAAATGGTGGATGGTATTCAGGTTGTCCGTAAGGGTGGCGATCTTTTCTTCCAGCTTACTGTGGCTGCAAATATCCGCAAGCTGGATCGTGAGTTCGGTTTTGACGTGGTGGTGGAGGACTTGAACAAGCTTCCGCTGTTCACTCCCTACTTGCAGAAGAAACCTGTGGTGGTGCAGATGCATCACCTGTGGCGTGGTTCCATTTTCCACGAGGCAATTTTCCCGGTGGCTTTTGGCGTGTGGTTCTTTGAACGAATCATTCCGCTGTTCTACCGCAAGGAGACGTTCATTGTGGTGAGCCCCAGCACCAAGCGCGAACTTTGCGAAATTGGTGTGGAGGAAGATCGCGTTGCCGTGATTTATAACGGCTCCGATGATTGCGCTGCCGATGTGGTGGAGGCTGAGGAAGACGAAGGCATTGACTGCCCGTACTTCTTGTGGTTGTCCCGCGTGCATCGTTACAAAGGTATCTGGACTGCGTTGGAAGGTTTTGCAGAATTCGCCAAGCAACATCAGGATGTGAAACTGGTGGTGGCTGGCGATGGTCCGCTCCTGAAGCAGATTCCTGCATGGCTTGCAGAACGTGGCCTCACGAATCGTGTGGAACTTTTGGGCTTTGTGTCTGCTGCACGTAAGCGTGCGCTTTTGAAGAATGCCGTTGCGCTTTTGCAAACCAGCTACAAGGAAGGCTGGGGCCTGACAGTGGTGGAGGCAGCAAAGCTTGGCACAACCACAATCGCTTGCGACGTTCCGGGTCTTCGTGATAGCGTACGTAACGGCGAAACTGGTTTGCTGTTCCCTGCTGGTGACAAGGACGCTTGCGCCTTTGAAATGGATCGCGTCTATTGTGATGATGATCTGCGCACTCGTCTTGAAGATGAAGCCAAGTCCTATGCCGATGAGTTCCGCTGGGAGACTGCTGCAGAACTGACATTGAATCTTTTGCAGGACGCTTTGATTGAACATCAGGTGGAGCAGGTTGCCGATGAATAAGCAGCTGAAGTCATTCCTGGTATTCTGCTTGAAGTTGGTGGTAACTCTTGTTCCCGCCTACTTCGTGTACAGAAACATCGTGATGGCTCCGGACTGGAGCATCGATGACTTGTACCGTTTGTTCACGGGCAAGAGCGTGCTGCCTTTGGTCATTGCATTGCTTTGCCTCGCTGCATCTAACTTCACCGCTTGTATGCAGTGGAAACTGTTGCTGGAAAAGCAGGACGTTCATTTGTCCTATGGCCACTTGCTGAAACTTTACCACGTGGGCTTGTTCTTCAACAACTTTATGCCGGGTAATGTGGGCGGTGATGCCAAGAAGATTTACGACATCCGTATGCAGGGTGGTCAGGATTCTGTGGGCGCAGGTTTTACCGCCACCTTCTTCGATCGTTTGTTTGGACTTTTCTTTATTACGTTGTTTGCTCTCGCTATGGGCGCCTTGTTCTTTGTTCATGACGAAGCGCAGCGTGCCTTCATGTGGCCTTCCATTTGGATCTTTGTTGGCTTCTGTGGCTTGTTCGCTTCTTTGTTCAGCCGTCGCCTGGGTAATTTCATCAGTTCCATGATGGCGAAGTTCCTGCCGGAAAAAATTAGCGGCCGCCTGATTCACATGTTCTCCCGCTTCCAGAAGTTCCGTTCCTTGAAGTTGTGGATTTGCATTAGCTGCCTTTCTGCAGTGACGCAGGCCTTGAGAATTTTCGTGCACTACTTCTGCGGTATGGCCGTAGGCGTAGACCTTTCTATATCCTGGTATTTCTACTACATTCCGCTGGTTGCAATTATCAGTGCCCTGCCCATTTCCATTGGCGGTTTCGGCCCCAGAGAATTGCTGGCACAGTCCTTGTTCGCAAGGGCTGGCGTTGCAAGCTTGGAATCTGTAGTGATCCAGCTTTTGGCTTACTTTGTAAGTCTTGTTCTGAGTTTGTTCGGAGCATTTGTGTTCCTGCTGGATGGCGGGCCCAAGGCTAAAACCGAAGCAAACGACGCTGATGGCAAGGACGCGTAAGTCCTTCCTTTTCTAGATAGCGGAGGCTAGTTCGCCGCGGCCTAGGTGCCACGGGACTATGCCCCTTTCCTTATGAGGCGTTATGGATGCTGAAAGCATTTTGGCCGGATTGAATCCGGACCAGAGGGCTGCTGTATTGCATGACCACGAAAAAGATTATCAACTTTTAATTTTGGCGGGAGCTGGCTCCGGAAAAACGTCGGTTCTGACAAAGCGAATCCAGTACAGGATTTTGTGCGGGGTGGAGCCGGAAAAAATTTTGGCATTGACTTTTACGGCGAAGGCTGCGGCGGAAATGCGTGAACGCGTGCAGGCTTTGTTCCCTAATGCGGGGGTGAGACTTTGCACCTTTCATTCCTTGGCGCTGTTTATGCTGAAATGCAAGATACCGTGTCGCCCGAATGGCGCGCCGGGTGAACTGCGGGAAGTTTTCGCTTATGAACTGCTCGGCTTCAAAAAGATGCCGGTGCCTACGGAAGGTGCGGGCAAGGACTTTCTGCAAAAACTTGCAAAACTGAATTTGAAGAAGATGAAAATTTCCCGAGAGGACCTTTTCGCCGATGGTTATAAGTCTTCCGTGAATGCGAAACTGGAAGTGTTGCGTGGCGAGGTTCTGGAATCGGGTCAAGTTGTTTTCGAAGATTTGATTTATATGGCCATTCGACTGCTGGAAAAGTTTGAAGAAGCGCGAAAATATTTTCAGGAACAGTGGCACGAAATTTTGGTGGATGAATATCAGGACATTAATCCGACGCAGTATCGCTTGGTGAAAAATCTTTTGGGAGATAGAAAACAACTTTTTGTAGTGGGGGATGATGACCAGGCTATTTATGGATTCCGTGGGGCGGATATTGGGAACATCAATCGCTTTCGGGACGATTTTAAACAAAGTACGCTGATTCGTCTGGAATGGAATTATCGTTCGGTGCCAAACGTTCTTCATCTGGCCAACAAAATCTTTACCAACAAACCGGTACATCTTCGAAAGACCTTGCGGGCGGGGAACTCAAAAGGCTCGGGCGGAAATCCGCTTTATCGGGAGAATCGCAAGCCGGAAGTCTGGACGTCGGATAATCCTGTGGAGGAAATGGTAAAGGTGGTTTCCTCCATTAAGGAACTGCGCCTGGGGTACGACTTGGAATGGAAAAACTTTGCAATCTTGGTCCGCTATAATCGCCAACGCGTCTATTATGAAATGGCCCTTCGGGATTATGGCATTCCCGTGTTTGGCGATAGCATAGGGGAGGTGGGGCTTGAATCTGGCGAGTCGGCAGAGGCTGTAGTGGAAAACGGAGTCCATGTGGAAACTGTCCACGCCTCGAAAGGCCTTCAGTACGCAGTGGTTTATTACGCGGGTATGGCCGAGGGCCTGACCCCGGGAGAATGCACCGGAACTCGTGCGGCACGAAAGCGCCAGCTGGAAGAGGAACGAAGGCTGTACTATGTGGGGGTCACCCGGGCCGAGGCGTTTCTGGTTTTGCTATATTGCAAACAAAGATACTGGAAAGGAGTCTTGCGCAATTTTAAACGCTCCCGGTTCCTTCCAAAAGACAAACCTTATTCGGAATATTATATGCCGCTGATTCTTTTCAAGCTTAAAGTTGGCCTCATTGTTCTCGGCTACATGTGTTTCCAGATGCTTCGCGTGCCTTTCGGCCTGTTGCTTCATGGTAAGAAGGGTTTTGACGCCTGGGTTGATGACCGCATTCAGTTCTTCGCAGATTTCTGCATGAAGATGCTTCGTGTGGATTTGACCATTGAAAATCAGGCTGTGTTGGGCAAGGTGGACTGGAGCCGCCCGGTTTTCGTGGTGGGTAACCATAGCTCCTTTGCTGATATTCCTATCGTGTTCCTTTCTATCCAGAAGACCATCGGCTTTGTGGCCAAGAAGTCTTTGGGCAAGATTCCCTTCTTGAATTTCTGGATGCACCGTATTGGTTGCATTCTGGTGGACCGTCAGAAGGGCGGTGCCGCTGCTGGTGTCCGTGCCGCTATCGCAGAATGTGGTACTGCACCTCGCGTGTTCATTTTCCCTGAAGGTACTCGTAGCAAGAATGGTCAAATTGGCCCCTTCAAGAGCGGTGCATTCCGTTTCGCCTACGAAAACAATGGCATTCTGTTGCCGCTGGTAATCACCGGTTCCGCTGCAGTCTGGGAAGCCCGTAAGGATACCAAGCCCCTCAAGGTGAACGTGAAGATTCTTGACCCGGTTGACGTTGCCGCCATGATGAAGGAAAACCCGAATCTGGATCCTAAGCATGACTTGGTCCACCTGGTTCGTGAAAGAATTGTAGCCGCAAAGGAAGGCGCATAGTCGATGATTGGCGTCTTCGATTCCGGATTCGGCGGCATGACCATTTTAAGGGACTTGCAAAAGTCCCTGCCCCAGTACGACTACCTGTACCTGGGCGATAACGCCCGTGCCCCCTACGGATCCCGAAGCTACGAAACCATTTACCGCTATACGTTGCAGTGTGTCCGTGAGTTGTTTGCGAGAGGCTGCCCTTTGGTGATCCTTGCTTGCAATACGGCTTCCGCCCGAGCCCTTCGCAGCATTCAGCAGCAGGTTCTGCCTTTTGAATTCCCGGACCGTCGCGTGCTGGGAATTATCCGCCCCACCGCCGAAGAGATTGGCTCCTTTAGCAAGAGCGGCCACATTGGGATTTTTGCTACTGCCGGTACGGTTTCTTCGGGTAGCTATCTGATTGAAATCAACCATTTCTACCCGAACCTCAAGGTGACGCAGCATGCCTGCCCCATGTGGGTGCCGTTGGTGGAATACGGTGAAAGCGAGTCCGCCGGCGCCGATTACTTTGTTCAAAAGGAAGTGGATGCCCTGCTGAAGGAAGATCCCGAAATCGATACCATCCTTTTGGCCTGCACCCATTACCCCCTTCTGGAAAAGGCCATCCGAAAGGCTCTGCCCGAAAATGTCCGTCTGGTGTTCCAGGGGGATATTGTTGCCTCCAAGACGGTGGACTACCTGGAGAGGCATCCTGAGATTGAAGCTAGGCTTTCAAAAAATGGAAAGACCAGTTTTTTGACCACAGATACCGCGAAATTCTTCGAAAAAGGCGCATTTCTGTTTGGAATGCGGGATATTTCCGCAGAGTCGTTGACTTTTTAGTAAGTAAATTGTAAATTGCTATATGGTAAACGACGGACCGGTAACGCGGTCCGCTTGTAACATTTATATCTAGGGGCGACTCCGGGCGGTGGTTCGGGGTTGTCAAAGTTTAACTTATTTGTGTGGAAAGTAAAAAAATGCCCAAGACTCAGATTAATCTTGATGGTTGGCAGGACTACCGCGGTAACGCAGCTGGTAGCTTGCTCTATGTTGAAACTAGCCATCAATCCGAAATGCCTGTACGCGATCAGTTGAACGAAAATGGCAAGGGTTTCCTCTATGAACCCAACTATGAAACCAGCACCTACGGTCTCATGAGCTGCTATAATGTGAAGGCAGTGAACGCCATCCTTAAGGCCAAGAGCCGCTACATCCTGTTCGGTACCCGCTACGAAGGTTTGAGCGATTCCGAAATGCGCAACAAGTACCTCATCATGGGTTACATGCGCATTGATAAGATCAAGGACGTCCGTACCCGCCACATCCAGCGCTTCATGGCTAACCCGGAACTTCAGGAACCGGAATGCATGCAGATGGAACACAACTGGGCTGTCTACGGTCCCATGCGCTTTGTTTCCATGAACGATTCCTTCGTTGTTACCGACGAAATCCTCAAGGAATGGGGCTACCGTGGTCACGCTTCCCGCCAGCTCAAGGCTGTATTCCAGAAGGAACACCTGGAACAGATTCTTGCCTACCTGGATTCCAAGGAAGACATGATCGACGAATACATCGCTACCGTCGACGAATACAAGGAAGCCTTGGAAGAAGGTTAATATGAACAAAGGGCAGGAGATTCCCCCGCCCTCTGGACTAAAAGAAAGGACCGCTTTAAAAGCGGCCTTTTTTTTGTTATTTCTTGATAGCCTTGATGGTGCTGGACTTGGTCTTCAGCAGGTAGGTGCCCTGGCGAACGTTCAGGCGGAGGGTGCCGTTGTCGTTCAAGGCCTGGCTCTTGATGCCGCTCCAGAGAAGGTTGCCGTTCAGGTCGAAGAGCTTTGCGGCCATGTGGCTGTCGTTAGCTGCATACTTGATGCTGGGCTGGATTGCGGTAGACTTGGTGGTGCAACCGGTGCCCACGATCTTTGCAATGTAGATGCCGCTGGCGTCGCTGTTGAAGGTGAGGGCGGTGGACTTGTTGCCACCTTCCTTATCCAACTTGACTGCAGTTTCGCTCCACTTGCTTCCGCTGGCCAACTTGCCGTATTCGTAGTCGATCCAGTCGCCACCATTTGCTGCACCCACATTCACATAGGCGTTGTCGGTGGTAGTGCTGCGCATGGTAATGACCAACTTGCTGCAGGACTGCAAAGCCTTGGCGCCTTCGGAGCTTAGGTTCAGGAGCTGGCTCTTGTAGCCACAAACAGCCTGTTCGCAACCTGCCAGAGGAACGCTTGCGTAACCGGTAACGCCATCGAGAGCGGTGTTGGAGTAGGTAACCGGGGTGAGATCATCGCTCATAGCGGCCCAGGTAGTGACGTCCTTGGTCTTGGAGTAGTCGATTACAACGATATCATCGATAGGAATTTCAACGGGGGCTACGTAGCCTGCGTCGGTGGTTTCATCCTTACAGGTGGTTGCTGCGGGGGCTGTGGCGCCCTTCTTGTAAACGAGGGTGGTGATGGAGCGTGCCGGAAGCACGGTGCAGGAAGAAACAGTAATGTTCTTGCTCTTGGCTCCGTTTTCCTTGGACTGTACGGCGGTACCGACATTGTAGCCGGAGATGGTCGGGTTGTCCAACTTGATTTCAGATTTGCCGGTGTTAATGATGATGACGGAAATGGAGTCGCCGCTTGCGCTAGCGAATGCCACGGTCTTAAGGTCTGCTTCTGCGGTGGTTGTGGAAATCACCTTCCAACCCGGGTTCACGAACTTGGAGTAGTGACGCATAGCGTGGTATTCCGGGAAGATCTTGATTTCTTTGTCTTCGCAAACGTACTTGCCGCTGCCGTCGAGGTCCCAGTCTGCACCGGGGCAGACGCCGATCATCTGGCTGTGGTATCCGTAGAAAAGTTCCCAGGCGATGTAGCCGTTCAGGAGACCATCGGTAAAGCCGATCTGCATGATGTGGGCGAGCCCCACCATGTCTTCTTCGCGGGGTTCGTCTTCCATGGGGCAGAACTCGGTCATGATGATGGGCTTGCCGCTGGCGCTAACGCTGGTAGCAACTTCGCTCATCGGGGTACGGAAGCTTTCCGGGCTCAGGTAATTGTTTCCGGCGGTATTGCCGTTTCCGTTATGGTACAGGTGGTAGGCGTAGCCGTCCAGTTTGCTCTGGTCCAGTTCCGCGGTGTACTTCTGGAAATTATTGTAGCCGATGCCCAGAGGCTCGGGACCGAGAATTTTAGGATGGTTGGCCATGCCGTTCAATGCGTCGTAGACGGCGTTAAGGGCCTGCTTGTAGCCTGCGATTTCGCTGGTTTCTGTAGGCTCGAACAAGGTTTCTTCGTAAGAAGCTTCCATGTCGGGTTCGTTCTGCAGGGAGATGTAATCCGGAACGATGCCTGCTGCGGCGTAGGTCTGGAGGCTTTTCTTCCACCAGTTGGCGAAGTCGGTGTAGGCGTATGCGCCGTACTTGTCACCAGAGGCTTTCTTCAAGGTTTTATCGGACTTGGAAGAACCTGCATTACCGTTGACGCTGCCACTGGGCTTCAAGTTGCCCGGTGCGCTCCAGCTGGACATTTCAATCTTCATATGGTCGCCGAGGCGTTCCTTGCCGGCCTTGATGATGGCGATGTCTTCGGAAAGGTCCTTGGATTCATCCTGAAGCCAGTTGCCGATACGCAAAATGGAAAGGTTCAAGCCAACGAATGCTGTATCGAAAAGTTCTTGCTGGTCTGCAGCGGGAAGCTTGGCAATCCAGTTCTGGTAATAAACGCTGCCGCCGCCGAAACCGATAACGGACTGCTTTGTTGCTGTCGGATTTACTGTTACCGTAGCAGCAGAGGCGACCATTGCAGAGGCAAGGGCTGCGGGAATAAGAATCTTTTTCATCCAAAACTCCTTATTGGATATATTTCGATATACCCATACGACCAAACCGCAATCTAAATAAATTAATGGCCCTGGAAAAAATTGGAAGATATTCGTAGCATGAAAAATGGCCCGGTTTCCCGAGCCAAGCGGTATTACCGTGAGCAAAAAGCCCCTGATATCAATCAGGGGTGTTTGCGAGAGTGAGTGCTGTCAAATGGACTTTTGTGCATTGTGCACGAACGGTCTTAGTAAGCGCCTTCGCCCTTGAACACAACTTTAAATGTTTTCAAGATGAGCTTGAAGTCGTCGCCAATCTTGCCGTCGCGGCGGATGTAGTCGTTATCCAAGCGCATCTGGCCTTCGAAACTGATGTTGCTTCGGCCACTGACCTGCCAAATGCAGGTGAGACCCGGCGTTACAGACAAACGCATGCGGTGCCACGGTTCGTATTCGGCCACTTCGGACGGAATCGGCGGACGGGGGCCTACGATAGACATATCGCCCTTGATGATGTTGAAGAACTGAGGCAGTTCATCCAAACTGAACTTACGAAGGACGCGACCGAACGGATAAATACGGGGGTCGTTCTTCATCTTGAAGGTCTTACCACCGGTTTCGTTCTGGGCCATAAGGGCCTTTTTACGTTCTTCGGCGTCGGCGTACATGCTGCGGAACTTGTACATGGTGAACAGCTTGCCGTTCTTGCCAACGCGGGTTTGCTTAAAGATAATGGGACCCTTGGGGTCGCTGATCTTCACAGCCAGAGCGCAGAACAACAAGAGGGGAGAACATACCACGATTGCTGCGCTGGTGCAGGTCAGGTCCACAATGCGCTTGATGATATGGCGGTAGCGGATCTTGTGGGGATGCTGCCAAATCTGGTCAAGGTTCAAACGCTGCAGGGTGAAGAATGCACCGTTGGTGCTATTGAATTCGTCCAACTTGGCCTGCATTTCCAGGTTTGTCTTTTCCTGGGAACCCATGTAAAGGTATGCTTCGAAAATGGGCTTGCGGGGCTTGATACGCAGGGACTGGATAAGACCTGCGTCGTTCAGCTTGTGCAAGATTTCCTTACGGATAGCCACCAGCTTGTTCATGTCGGAATTCAGCAAAATCATGCCGATACCGTTGCTATCGGGGAGGAACCCGAGAACATCGATAAAGCGGAGGTGGGAGAACATGGTGAGAATACTGATTCTCCATGTCTTTTCCACGGTGGAACTGGGGCTGCCCCATCCAAAAAAGTCGTACTGGTGGGCGTAAATCTTGATGTAAATGAAAGGTCTACAGCTACGGTTGGCTCTCAGGAATTCCTCGTTTAGACGAGCTCTAAACAACTTCGCCGGATAGACGATGTTTTTGAGTTTTTGTTCGTCGAGGATGGAGCCGATCGCAGGATTTACGGATTGCTGTTCCATGGGCTCAAATATACAAACTTTTTATTTACTTGCAAATGTCTTTTCTGGATGTTGTATGTAGTGTGATTTATGGTGCCTATTGACGTTTTAGGAAATGCCATTTTTGGGGATTTTTCTATTTTTCAGCCGTAAAAATTTAAAAATGGAGACGCTATATGTTGCGTATTGGTCTTATTGGTACAGGTACCGTCGGTGGCGGTGTTATTCAGATCCTCGAACAGAAGATTGCAGAATACAAGGAAAAGCTCGGTGTCGAAATGGAATTGGCCTGCATTTGCGCCAAGTCCGACGAAGAAGTTGCTCCTTACAAGGCTAAGGGCTACAAGACTTCTACCAATGCTGACGAAATGATCGCATCCAACGATATCGACGTGTTGGTTGAACTTGCCGGTGGCTACAACATGCCTCGTAAGTGGATCCTCGCTGCTCTCGAAAATGGCAAGCACGTGGTTACCGCTAACAAGGCTCTCCTGGCCAAGTACGGTCACGAAATTTTCCCGCTGGCTGCTAAGAAGGGCTTGCATGTCTTGTTCGAAGCTGCTGTTGGCGGTGGCATTCCTATTATCCGTAGCCTCCAGGAAGGCCTCCTCGGTTCTACCGTCGAAAACCTGAGCTGCATCATTAACGGAACTTGTAACTACATCCTTTCCCGTATGGCTGAAGAAGGCCTGGACTTCGACGTAGTTCTTAAGGACGCTCAGCGTCTCGGCTTTGCCGAAGCTGATCCGACCTTCGATATTGAAGGTATCGACTCCGCTCACAAGACCGCTCTCCTTGCATCTCTCTGCAGCGGCCATCGCGTTGACTTCGAAAAGATTCACGTGACCGGTATTTCCAAGATTACCGCCCAGGATATCGCAATCGCCAAGGAACTTGGTTGCTGCGTTAAGCTCCTCGGTATCTATCGCCGCGAAGGAGACCGTGTGGATGCCCGCGTCCATCCGTGCCTCGTTCCCATGGAACATCAGCTCTCCAGCGTAAACCGCGTTCTCAACGCAGTCTACCTGCAGTGCGACAACCTGGGCGAAACCCTCCAGACTGGTGCTGGTGCTGGCCGTCTCCCCACCGCTTCCGCCGTTGTAGCCGACCTCGTATCCTTGGCCCGCTCCACCGACTGCGGTTCCCGCAAGGCACTCCCCATGGGCTGGTTCAACGTGGAAAATTCTGCAACGCTCGTTCCCATTTCTGAAACCAGCGCTCGCTACTACCTCCGCTTTACTTCCCGCGACGCTTGCGGTGTTCTCGCTAAGATCACCAAGATCCTCGCCGATAACAACATCTCCATCGAAACCATCATCCAGAAGAACGTCAAGGATCCGGGTAAGGTTTCCGTGGTTGTTATTACCGAAAACACCCAGGACAGCAAGGCTCAGAAGGCTGTGGACGCCATCGACGCTCTCGCTGAAATCGTGGAAAAGAGCCAGGTCATCCGCTTCTTGGCTTAAGAGATTTGGGTCGGGCTCGCTTTTGGGTGCGCCCGGCCCCTCTGATTTTTGTTTTTCTCAGTATTGGTGTGATTATGATTCGAGCTACCACATTGGAAAGAGTTCTCGTTGTCCTGTCGGACTTCGTGGCCCTGTCCATTTGCTTTGGCTTGGCGTTTTGGGTTCAATTTCACAGTGGTTGGATTGTAGACAAGTTCGACCCCAGCAAGTCCTTTGTGGAATACTACCGCATGGGTCTTGTGCTTAACGTGGCCTGGTTGGTGTTGTTTACCTGTGCCGGCCTCTACAGGTCCTGGTTGCTGCAGTCCAGAACTCACCAGATTCTCCGAGTGCTCCGCGCGGTGGCCCTTGGCATTGTGCTGATCATTATCGGCTTGTTTGGTGCCGAGTTCATGAACAAGGTGTTCTCCAACGAACCTTTGATCAGTGGCTACCTCTATGGTTCTCGCTTCCCCTGGATTTTCATCTATGGCGGTTTTGCACTTAGCTTGGTAGTTTGTCTGCGTCTGTTGGTCTATGGTTGCCTCCGCGGATTTTTGCGCCTGGGTTATGGTGCCAACAACATTCTCGTTCTTGGTGCAACGGAATCAGGCCGTAAGATTGCCGAGGCCTTGGCCAAGACTCCCGCCCGCGGTCAGCGTGTGGTTGGCTTTGTGGACGAACGTTTCCAGGTGATCGATCACGAGTTCGCTGGTTTCCCCGTTTTGGGCAAGTATTCCGATCTCCCGAACCTGGTGAAGAACTTGAAGATTTCCGGCGTGGTCATTGCCCACGAAAGTAATTCCCCCCAGGAAATCATGCGCGTGCTGGTTTGGCTCTGCGAACGTCCTCTGCATATTTATTTGGTGCCCGAACTTTACGATGTGATTCATGGCCAGTTCAAGGCCAACCTTGTTTACGGTTTTGAACTTCAGGAACTTTTCCCCTTCACCATGCCGCCTTGGCAGGTCCGCGTCAAGCGTATCGTCGATATTTGCTTTGGAGCATTCCTCGGAATTTGTTCCTTGCCGGTTTGCCTCTTTGCTGCAATCGCTATCAAGCTGGAAGATCACGGTCCTATCTTCTATTCCCAGGAACGTATTGGTTTGTACGGCAAGCCCTTCATGGTCTACAAGTTCCGTACCATGCGCACCGATGCAGAAAAGTTTGGCGCCCAGTGGGCAACCAAGGACGACCCCCGTATTACCAAGGTGGGTAAGTTCCTCCGCAAGACCCGTATTGACGAACTTCCTCAGATTTTGTGCGTACTTAAAGGTGACATGAGCATGGTGGGCCCCCGCCCTGAACGTGCTGTTTTCATTGCAAAGCTTCGTGAAGAAATTCCGTTCTATATTAGCCGTCTTAAAATCAAGCCGGGTCTTACTGGCTGGGCTCAGGTGTGCCATCATTACGATACCAGCACCGAAGACGTGAAGATCAAGCTTAAGTACGATATGTATTACTACGAGAACATGAGCCTCTTGTTGGATTTCCAGATTCTCGTTCGTACTGTTTATGTTGTTTTAACTGGTAAGGGCGCGCAGTAACTGCAGCGTCGCGCGACAAGCGCAGGAGATAAAAAATGTACGGTGATAATTCCACTCCGGTATTTCCTACAGAAGATGCTTTGACCATGATCCGCTTGGCTTTGGCTGAAGATGTTCGCACTGGTGATGTGACCAGCATGTGGACTATTCCCGCCGACCAGAAGCAGCATGCTCGCCTCATTGCCAAGGAAGACGGCGTTGTAGCTGGCCTTCCCATTATTGAACTGGTGTTCCAAGAAATGAAGGCTAACGCTACCGTGACCCTCCACAAGAAGGACGGCGACGTGGTGAAGAAGGGTGACCTGATTGCCGAACTTGATGGCACCACCCACGAACTTTTGACTGGCGAACGCACCTTGCTCAACTTCATTCAGCAGCTCTCTGGTGTGGCAACTGTTGCCCACACTTTCCAGGAAGCATTGAAGGGCGGCAAGACCAAGGTCCTCGATACCCGTAAGACCGTTCCCGGTTTCCGTACTTTGCAGAAGTATGCCGTTCGCGTAGGCGGCGGTTCCAACCATCGCATGGGCCTCTTCGACATGGTCCTGGTGAAGGACAACCACATTGCCGCAGCAGGTGGCGTGCTGGAAGCTCTCGCCGTAGTGAAGAAGAACAACACCCAGAACCTCATGGTTGAAATGGAAGTGGAAAACTTTGACCAGCTGCGTGCACTCCTGAACAAGGGTGTGGATGTTATCATGCTGGACAACATGAGCAATGAAATGATGGGCGAAGCTCTCAAGATCATCAAGGAAAGCGGCGACAAGTGCCTGGTGGAAGGTTCCGGCAATATGACTCTGGAACGCGCCAAGGAAATCGCAACTCTCGGCCTGGACTTCATTTCTGTCGGCGCCCTCACTCATAGCGTGAAGGCTCTCGACATCTCCATGCGTATTTAGGCGCGAGGCTCCAGGTTCGAGGAACGAGGTAATCGCTCAGATGTCTCCAGAGAAGAAAAAGGTTGTGCGTAAGGCTCGCGAAAAGGAACCGGTAATCTGCGTGGTGGACGTAGGTAACTCCCACACCGTACTTGGTATCTTCAAGGGCACCAAGGTGGTGGACTACTGGCGCCTTACTACCCGCAAGGAAACCACTTCCGACGAAGTGATGAACAAGGTGGGCGGCCTTCTTGGTTTCTCCAAGATCAGTCCCGAAGAAATCACCCATGTAGGTCTTTCTACGGTGGTGCCTGCTTTGGAGCGCCCGTGGATCAAGGCTTTGGATTCCTTGCTGAAGAAGCATGTGCAGGTAGTGAACTCCAAGAACTGCCTGGGCCTCAAGATTGATTACCAGAACCCGTCCATGGCGGGTGCAGACCGACTCTGCAACGTAATCGCCATGCGTGATGCCGGTTTTGAAAATGCCGTCATCGTGGACATGGGTACCGCAACCACATTCGATGTCATGAAGAATGGCGCCTTTGCCGGCGGCGTGATTATCCCGGGTATTAATGCAAGCCTGGACGCCTTGACTGAAAAGGCCGCCCGTTTGCTCCCTGTGACTATTGAATGGCCGGAAAATGTGGTGGCCGACAATACGGACGACGCTATCCGTGCTGGCCTCTTGTACGGCTTCCTGGCTCAGCTTGAAGTTCTGATCGGAAAGATCAAGAAGGAAGTGGGCTGCGAAGATATGCCGGTTTATGCTACCGGTGGTTGGGGCAAGACCATTGCCCGCCGTACCAACCTGATCGACAAGTATGACCCCTTCCTGACTCTTCGCGGTATCCGCCTGGTAGCCTTGAATGGTGCCGGAGCTTCTGAAGCTGGCAAGGACAGCGAAGAAGATTAAATTTTTCTTTACTTTATTCCGAAAACTTATTATATTCTTACAGTAAACCCCGCTGTAGGAGTTTTTGGATGTTTGAAAAGAGTTTAAAGAAGCTTTCTCTGCACAAGACCTTTGTGTTCTTGTTGATGTGCCTGCTGGTGCATGTATTTAATGCGGTATTCTTTGCAAAAATTGGAATCGATCCCCTTGTTACCTTGAATTGTGTAAGTGCCGCACTTTATGTGGTGTTCCTGACGTTTTTCAGAAAAAACGAGGACTTGCAGATTGTCTTTGCCTACTTTGAAATTGTTGGCTTCTCCCTCATTAGCGAATGTATTTCCGGTGGTAATTTTGACTACATCTATTATGTTGTCGGCATGGTGGCTGTTGTCTTTTTCCTTTTGCCCACTGATAATAAGTATAAACATGTTTATCAGTTTATAGGTGTGATTTTTGCAATCGGTATTGGCTATATCGATGTTGTACAGTTCTTTTGGTTCCCGGAGTACAAGGATGTTGTTCTTGAATGGAAGAATGTTGTGTCTATCATTAACTTGGTCATCACCATGTTCACCCTGTTCTATATCTCCAATTTGTACTTGCTGGTGCTGAAGGCTACGAGGGATAAGCTGACTTTTACCAGTAACCACGACATGCTTACGGGCCTTTATAATCGTCACTTCTTTGAAGGAATCATGAAGCGTAGCAAGGAGGAAAAGGAAAGTGTTTTCTCCGTTGCGATGATTGATGTGGACAACTTCAAGAACTTTAATGATTCCTTCGGACATGAAACTGGCGACAAGATTTTGGAACTTGTGAGCTGGTGCATCAAGGAATGCCTGCCTCCCAATGCGGTTGCTGTGCGTTGGGGTGGTGAGGAATTCATCCTTTACCTGCCCTTGATGGATAACGAGGAAACCATGTTTATTATGGAAAGGCTTAGGTCATGCCTGAAAAATAGGCATGTGGAATGTATGGGGCAGAAGTTGTCTGTTACGGTGACTATTGGTATTCGTACAGGTGATGATATCTCGGACTACGAAAAGTATATTCGTGAAGCGGATGAAATGCTCTATTGGGGTAAAAATCACGGCAAGAACCAGATTGTGAATACAATCAACTAGTCCAAAGTTTCCGAAAAACAACTCCAAGAAAAAGTTATATTATAGCTGTAAATTTTTGGAGTTTATATGCGCTGTTTAGTTACTGGTGGGGCAGGATTTTTAGGAAGCCATCTTTGTGAACGTCTTTTGAATGATGGTCACGAAGTTATTTGCTTGGATAACTATTTCACCGGTCGCATGGCCAACGTGGCCCACCTCCGTGACAATAAGAGTTTTGAACTGATCCGTCACGACGTAACTGAACCCATCCTTTTGGAAGTGGATCGCATTTTCAACTTGGCATGCCCTGCAAGCCCGGTACATTACCAGTTCAATCCGGTAAAGACCATCAAGACCAGCGTCATGGGCGCTATCAATATGTTGGGTATGGCAAAGCGTGTTCACGCTCGTATTCTCCAGGCAAGTACCAGCGAAGTTTACGGTGATCCTGCTGTTCACCCGCAGACCGAAGATTACTGGGGAAATGTGAACCCCATCGGTATCCGTAGCTGCTACGACGAAGGCAAGCGTGTGGCTGAAACCTTGTTCATGGATTATCATCGCCAGAATAAAGTTGATATCCGCATCGTACGTATTTTCAATACCTATGGCCCCCGCATGTTGCCTAATGATGGCCGTGTGGTCTCCAACTTTATCGTGCAGGCTTTGCAGGGCCAGGACATCACCATTTATGGTGACGGTTCCCAGACTCGCAGCTTCTGCTATGTGGACGATCTTATCGAAGGCTTTGTCCGCATGATGAACCAGGACAAGATTATTGGTCCTGTGAACATCGGCAATCCGGGTGAATTCACCATGCTGGAATTGGCCAAGGAAGTTCTGGATCTTACCGGCTCCAAGAGCAAGATTATTTACCAGCCGCTGCCGGGTGACGATCCCAAGATGCGTCGCCCCAACATTGATTTGGCAAAGAGTGCCCTGGGTTGGGAACCTACCATCCCGCTGCGCAAGGGTTTGGAAAAAACCATCTGCTACTTTGATGAACTGCTGAAGAAGTAGCGCTTGTTGGATATCTAAGATGGCACAAAAGCCTACAGATAAAGTTCAATTGAATCTTGTGAAGGTTTCGTCCCGAAAGGCGAAGCCTTCTTTTGTCAGCCGTTTTGTACGTGGGTTAGATGATCCTGGTGACTGGCCTGTTGTGGCAAGATTTTTCCTTTATCCTAGGCCGTTGAACAGAGAACAGTTCTTTGCTGCACGAATTGTCATTTGGCTCGCCATGGTTTTCTTTTCTGTTCAGTTGCTGCTGAATGGTTATGATGCCTGGATTGCCCAATTCTTGCACAACTTGAATTTGCCTGTTCATGAGACGGGGCACATCGTGTTTGGATTCTTTAGACCCGTGATTACATCTTTGGGTGGATCTCTGTTCCAGATTATCATGCCCTTAGTTTTCTGTTTAGCCTTATGGTTGAAACCACGAGATTTGTTTGGTGCCTCGGTGGGCTTGTGGTGGGCTTTTGAAAACTTTATTGATGTGGCTGTTTATATTAACGACGCCTTGTATATGCGCTTGACACTTATCAGCGGCGATACAGGTAACGAAGCTCCCTATGGATTCCATGACTGGAATTTTATCTTGTCTGAAACAGGTTTGCTGCTGAAGTACGATAGCATTGCCAACGCCGTTTATATGGCTGGCTACATTGGAATGGCTTTGTGCTGTTTGTGGGGCTTATGGAGCCTTTGGTATTATTGGAAATACCAGAGAAACTCGTAAAGTCTATTTTGAGAAAGGTTTGCAGCCCACGACGCTGCAGATGGGGCATTGGTCCACCTTGTGGCCTGTTGCCTTGCAGTAAGTTCTTCCAAACAAAATAATTTGTAGGTGCTTCTTTTCCCAATCTTCGGGAGGAAAGATTTTCTTCAGGTCTGCTTCAGTGCGCTCCACGGTGGAACCGTTGGAAAGACCCCAGCGGGCGGCCAGGCGGTGGATGTGGGTATCCACAGGAAAGGCCGGTGTTTTGAAGGCGTGAATCATCATGACGCTGGCGGTCTTGTGGCCGACGCCAGGAAGGGCCTCCAATTCTTCGAAAGTCTGGGGAACCTTGCCGTTGTACTTTTCTACGAGAATCTGGGAGAGCTTGTAAATGTTCTTGCTCTTGTTCTGGTAGAGGCCGCAGGTCTTGATGTATTCTGCAATCTTGTCTACTCCCAGGGCCTCCATCTTGGCGGGGGTGTTTGCGACTTTGAAAAGTTCTGCAGTAACCAGGTTTACGCGGGCATCAGTGCATTGGGCGCTGAGAGCTACGGCAATAAGCAAGGTAAACGGATCGCTGAAGTTCAAGGGAATGGGCGGGTTGGGAAATAACTCGTCCAACTTCTCGTTGATGAAAGCGATACGTTCTTTCTTGTTCATGAAGTTTCTGCTTTGGAACGTTGGGTGGAGCCTACTTCGTTTGCTTCGTCACTACGTTCCTCGCAATGACATTACGCGTCGCGGGTGAAGTCCTGCTGCATGTTGAAGCTGGGCATTTCGTCGTGGGGACGACCCACCTGAACTGCGGGCACGCCTGCGTATGTAGTGTGTGCAGGAACGTCGCTGACTACCACTGCGCCGGCTCCGATTTTTGCACCATCGCCAATGTGGATGTTGCCAAGGAGCTGGGCGTGTGCGCCCACCATGACGCCTGCGCCAAGCTTCGGGTGACGATCGCCGACTTCGTTACCGGTACCACCCAGGGTGACACCGTGAAGCAGGGAGACGTTGTTGCCGATAACTGCAGTTTCGCCAATCACAATGTTGGTGGCGTGGTCAATCAAAAGACCGTAGCCAATCTTTGCTGCCGGGTGAATATCCATGCCGAACTTGCGGCTGATAATGCTCTGAAGCATCTTGGCGGGGAAGGAACGGTTTTCTTCCCAAAGAACGTGTGCCACACGGTATGCCTGCAAACCCTGGAAACCCTTGAAGAACAACATCGGTTCCAGATAACTTGTACAAGCCGGGTCACGCATCACAGTTGCGTGCAAGTCCTTGCATGCGCTCATTACAAGTTCGGGATACTTGGCGTAGATGGCGTTGAACATCCTTTCCAGTTCTGCACGGTCGATAACTTCACCGGCCAGCTGACAAGACAAAGTAACCGAAAGCATTTCCGAGAAATTCTTTCTCGAAGTAACTTGTTCCTTAATCATCAAAACCGACAGCGGTTCCTGCTGCAACAGTTTATCAGCTTCTTCGCGGATGTTCTTTTCAAGTTCTTCTAAAGTCATTTGTTGTCTTTAACCGGTTCTTCGTTTTCGAGGGTGGGGATAACTTTGTTTTCCTGGCAAAGGTTTTCTTCGCGGATTTTGAAGGTGAAGTCCACCAGGTTGTTTTCGAACATCTTCTGGTAGGGCTTCTTCTTCTGCACACCTTCAAGGGCGCAGGTACAGTAGTTGATTCGCTGGATTAGCTGGGCGTCGTTACGGGGAGTGCCCTTGGCGAAAACGCATTCGTGCATGATGGCGTATTCCATGGCACGGTCGTAACGGTACTTGCATTTGTTAGGCAAGTCAGGCTGGGCGGCGACGCGTTCGATGGTGCCTTCGCTGGGAACGTTATTCATAACGCTGCAGGTGATGAAGCCGCCAACAAAGAACAGCATGTAAACAACGAGGTTGATAATAAAACGTTTGCCACGGCTGATTTTGCTATAGCTTCTGCCTACAGCGTCGATGGTCTGGGTGGCGTGAAGCCTAACGTCATCAAAATCATTATTAGCCATAATTCCTCAACTCTATGCTTCAATTAAAGTCCAAACTTCTGGAAGGGTGCGGTAGTCTTCGTTGAAGTCCAATCCGTAGCCAACCACAAATTCGTTTTTGATTTCAAAGCCTACGAAGTCGGCATGGAAATCTACTGTGCGACGTTCTTCCTTGTTCATCAAAACGCAAGTGCGAACGTCGGAAACTCCAGATTCCTTCAGCACGGAAACCAAAGTACACATGGTGTTTCCTGTGTCTAGAATGTCATCCACCAAAAGAACTTTCTTGCCTTTGAGATCAAGATGTTCCATGCCGCTGACTTTCAGCTTTCCGCTGGATTCCATACCGGAACCGTAGCTGGATGCCTTGATGAAAGCGATGCGGTGCTTGGTGTTGGCTAAAGCTCTGCTAAGATCTGAAGTGAACATGTAGGCGCCCGTCAAAGCCGAAAGGATTACGTCAAATTCAAAGGACTTGGCAATTTCTGTTGCCAGCTCGCTTACGCGTTTTTGAATCTGTTCTGCCGTAATCATCGGCTTTTCGGACATCTTGTACATGCTAAACCTCGAAGTTCAACCAGCTGAACATGGGCTTGAGGCCGGCCATCTTGCCATCCGGATCCTTGATGTATTCCTTGTAGAAGGGGAATACCTTGTTTTCAAGGCTGGTCTTGTCGATGCCGAGTTCGAGCCAGTCGGCCACGGTGATGAGGCCGGTGATGTGTTCCACGGAAGCCTTGTCGAACTTGACGGATACGGCGTCGATAAGTTCAGAAAGCTTGGCGAAGAACATTCTGCCGGTACCGCCGAAGCTGAATGTGGTTTCCAGGGAAATTGCTTCGTCAACGAGGACGCGAATTTCGTTGAAAAGATTCTGGTCGTTCTTTTCCATGTACTGCAGGGCAAGGTGGTGGATCTTGGAATTGATTTCCAGGGAGAGAATCTTGCGCAAGGTGTCGGGCAGGGTATGGTCGGGGTCGGCCAAGCTGTCGATGGAAAGATTCAGCTTTGCTGCAATGTCGCAGAAGGATTCCGTAATGGCGGTCAGGTCCTTGCGGGTGGACAACTGGTTGATGCGCTTGAGAGAGTCGCTCATCAAGTCCTTCATGCGGACCACATAGGCAGTGGGGTATTCGCTTTGAAGCTCCTCGGTAGTCATACTGGGGTTTTCGACGAACTTCAAACCGTTCTGTTCGTTTTCGCCATCGGCAACCACAATGTTGACGCGGCCCATGGGGTCGGTAATGACCAAGGCGGTTGCGATGCGGGTTTCATCGATCAACTTGTCGTTGTATTCTGCACGGACCAAGGTCTGACGGCGGCGGCTTGCAATCTTGGAAGCCACCATGCGTTCGTCCTTGTTTTCGTAGCTGTCCTCAAGACCCATGTGGAAGATGGCGGCTCGTTCTGCCATCTGCTTAACCACAACCGGGACCTGTTCCTCGGCGTAGCGGGTAAAGACTTCGGCGCCGTTCCACTTGTGTTCGTTACTGGTGGCGCGGGCGAGGATGCTCAGCACCTGGTTACGAATGTGGTGGTCGCGGGGCAGGAACGGATCCAAGAGTTCCATGGCGCGGAGGGCGTAGCGCATGTTCTGCACCGGTTCCAGGCCTTCGATATCGTTGAAGAACCAACCGCAGCTGGTAAAGCTGAACATGCAGAACTTCTGGATTTCAAGGAGGCGAACGGCACGAGCGCACTGGGCTTCGTTCTTCGGATCCTTGACAGTTGCATCCAGGAATGCCTTGAGGCGGCTCTTGTCTTCGGGAACCACCAATGCCTGCACGTAGTTGTTACGGGCATCCCAGGGATCCACGTTGGAAATCTTTGCAAATTCGCGGACGAATACATCGTCTGCCAACTTCTTCAAATGGTTGAATGCGTCGCGGAGAGGACCGCGCCACTTTTGGTTCCAATCGGGGCCACCACCGGTGGAGCAACCGCAGTCGCGGTACCAGCGGCCAACGCCGTGGGCGCAGCTCCATGCACAGCCTTCGCTGTAGAAGTTCTTCAGGAGAACTTCGTGTTCAGGCGGGAACTGTTCCAGGAACCAACCGTAGTTCACGGGAACCATGTTGTTTTCCGGTGCGTAGTGGTTGTAGAGCCATGCGGCGCACATGTCGCCAAAGGGTTCGTGGTGACCGTAGGATTCACCATCGGTACCGATGCTGACCAACTGCGGGTCTTCACGGTTTTCATCCCAGGCGTCCTTGATGCGACGGCCGAAAGTGCCTGCATCGCGGAGCAAATGTTCAAAGCCCACAGCAGAAGAAAGCCAGGGGTTGTAGAAGAATACATCCAGGTAACCGTCGCAAACCAGGTTGCCTTCCTTATCGCGGGGGTAGATGCGATAGGGACGGGTGGTGTCGATATCGGTATTGCTGCAACCGGTCCATTCTACGTCGCCAAACTTGCGGAAGGAATCTGCCTGAGTGGGGGAGAGGATGGTGTACTTGATGCCGGCCTTGATGAGTTCAACAACGGTTTCGAAGTTGATGGCGGTTTCTGCCAACCACATTGCTTCCGGCATACGGCCGAAATGGCTCTTGAAGTCTTCGATGCCCCAGTGAATCTGAGTCTTCTTGTCTTCTGCAGATGCCAGCGGCATGATGATGTGGTTGTAGACCTGTGCAATGGCATTGCCGTGACCATTCAAACGTTCCATGCTGCGCTTGTCTGCTTCCTGGATGCGCTTGTAGGTGGCGGGAGCGTTGGTACGAATCCAACCCATGAGGGTGGGACCCATATTGAAGCTCATAAAGTCATAGTTGTTGACGATGTCCACAATGCGGCCGTTAGGGGAAAGAATTCGGCTAGCGGAATTGGGACTATAGCACTGGCTGGCGATACGATCGTTCCAGTCGTGGTTGGGGCGTGCGCTAGGCTGGTTTTCAATAACACCGGTCCAGGGATTTTCGCGGGGCGGCTGATAGAAATGGCCGTGAATGGTAAAGTACAAAGGATGCTTTTCAGACATATTAACACCAAATATTTTTCGCAAAAGATAGAAATTTGGTTTAGAAAACTTTTCATAAAGTCTTGTACTACGTGGCTTTGCTGCAACCCTCGTGGATAAATATTCCATGGGGATTTATGTCGCATATGTTTAAAATCACAAAAATACGCCTATATTCATATTGACTTGAGTTCAACTCTCATGAAGTGGTGTTTTTGAGAGTTTTTTGCACAATATGGTGCTATGGGGTTGATATGAAAAAACAATTGTTTAAGGTCTTGGCTGTAGCTGGAGCATTTTTGTTTGGAACAGCATCTAATGTAAATGCTGCGCCCGATCCGAATTTCCACATCTACATTGCCTTTGGTCAGTCCAATATGGCGGGTGCCGCAGGTGCTGCAGAACCAGAAACAAAGCCTTATCCACGATTTAAACTTTTGCCTTCTATGGATTGCCCGGCCAAGGGACGCACTTTGGGTGTTTGGACCGATGCTACTTCACAGTTGGCAAATTGCGATAATCCTCCTAGCATTTCTGTTGCTGATTACTTTGGGCGTACCTTGGTGGATTCTCTACCTGACGTAACGGTGGGTATCATTTCTGTTGCTGTGGGTGGCACTGCACTTAAGTTGTTCGATAAGGACAATTGGCAAGCTTATCTCGAAGATCCGGACCGTCAAAAGGAAAACTGGATTATCAACTGGGCAAAGGCTTACGATAGCAATTTGTACAAACGAATTATAGACCTTGCAAAGATTGCCCAAAAGGATGGCGTCATCAAGGGTATCATTGTTCACCAGGGCGAATCGGACTGGAACAATAATCATTGGGCCGAAGACCTCAAGAAAATTCGCGACGACATGCTGAAGGATCTTGGGCTTAGCTCCGATACGGTTCCGCTGCTTGCTGGAGAAATGCGTGAAGATGGTTGCTGCAGGAGTTTTAGTACAAGCCAGGTGCAGCGCATTACCAAGGTGATGGACAATGCTTGGCCGGTTTCTTCATCTGGTCTTGGAAGTGCTGGCGATAGTTATCATTTTAACCGCGCCGGTTACATTGAATTTGGTAAGCGTTACGCTAAGGTGATGCTGGAACATATGAACCGTGTTTCTGTTCCGCCGTCTCCTCATACTCCTTTCAAGGGTGTTGTTGCGGAAATCCCGGGCAAGCTCCAGGTGGAAAACTATGATGAACCCGGTGTTGGCTCCATCGGAAAATCCTACTTGGATAACGATTCCGAAAACAAGTCTAAGGCCTACCGCAATGATGGCGTGGACATTGAAGAACTTACTGCAGAACCGGGTTCTTATGTGATTGGCTACACCGAAAAGGGCGAATGGCTTAAATATACCGTGAAAGTTGCTGACGCTGTAGATTACTCTGTAGTAGCTCGCGTGGCCAGCGCCGCAAAGGGTAGTGCTTTCCACTTGGAAATGGATGACAAACCCATTACGGATACCGTCAAGGTGGATAGCATTGGCGGCTGGGGTGATTACAAGGAAATTACCTTTAAGACTTCGGAAATCGCTGCTGGCGAACACGTACTGAAGCTTGTTATTGACGGCTCCTACGTGAATGTCGACTGGCTGGATTTTGCAAGTCGTGCAGATACTACCGCAGCCATCGGCAACAAAGGTGTACGACTGGAACTTGACAAGTCCGCAACTTATAAGGTCTTTGACATTAACGGAAATTACCTAGGTGTAAGCGAAGGTACTAAAGTCCGTAATTTGGGCAAGGGCGTGTTCATACTAAAAGGTAACGGAAAAACGATGATGATTCGCAACGTGGAAAAGTAAGGAACCGCAAAAAAAACTGCAAAAAAAACTGCCGCGACTTACGTCAAACGGCAGTTTTCTTTTTTATAGTTAATTTGCTACTGCGAACAGCGCGGCTTTATTGAACGTTCACAACCTTGTTTAAGGAGTTGCTACCCACTATAGCTCGGAGAATGTACTTGCCGCGAGGAAGAACGCTGGTGCCTATGGATAGCGTTCCTGCGCTGATGTTTCCGCGAGCGATGCTCATGGCAAGTTTTCCACGAAGGTCGTAGAGCGCCACGGCGCCATGGCCTGCTTCAGGAACATTTAACTGGATAGTGTTTCCAATAACGTCAATGTTCATGGAACCTGCAATCAGCTGCCTACGGTTTGCAATGACCTTGCTTGGGGCGATGATGGCGCCTTCCGTAGACTTGTCTGCAACAACCTTGTCCCAGCCAGGCATGTCGTCCAAGGCAATAATGCGTTCATCATCCAGGTTGCGTTTCCACATGTCAGTAGGAGTCTTTTCCAGGAAGTTTCCGCTCCAGGTTTGGCTCCAAGTCATCCAGTAGCTCCAATAGGACTTGTCTTCGGCAATGCTGTCTATGTCGGGAATGGCTCCGTTTTCGCTGAGGGCAATCATCTTGTTGGTGCCTACTTCCTCGATGATCTTGTTCCAGTAATTGGCTGCGGAATTGTGGTTGTTCAGCGGGTCGTAAATGTCTACGGCCACAATGTCTACGTACTCATCGCCAGGATACCAGGCGCCGTTGAGGGCGGAGTAATCGTAACCGAACTTGGGGTCGGTATTGATGTTCCAAACCCAAATCAGGTTCTTGTTCTTGTTCACGTTCACCATGCGGTCGAATACAAGGCGCCAAAGCTGAACGTAGCATTCGGGAGAAGCAACTCCCCACCAGAACCAGCCACCGCTTGCTTCGTGGAGCGGACGCCATACAACGGCGATGTCCTTTTCTTCAAGCTGCTTGAAGTAGCCGGAAACAATATCTACGTCGGCGACGATGTCCTTGTATACCTTGGAAGTCGGGTCGGCGTCAAGGCATACTGTCTTGGATACTTTACATTCGTTTTTGGTGGAGTCCATATCCGTACATACGGATTCTGTCTTGAATGCCTTGGTGTAGTTGAAACAGGTGTTGTTTTCTGCGGTTCCAGCAACGTCTTCGGTACAGCCTGCATTCTTGAAACCCTGCATCTGGGTGTAGAATACAGTGTCCTGCCCAACCTTCCAGTGCCAGGTATAAGTGGGAATGCCGCCCATTTTCCACAGGTCTTCAGTCATGACCAAATTGTTTTCGGTATAGCCTCGGAACCATCCTTCTTCATGATGTCCGCCGGCGGCAAACAGCATGTCAAAACCGCCAATAGCAGGGTAGTGGCCGGAACGCTTGTAGAATTCGGCGATGTCAGTCTGACCCTTCCAGGTATCTTCGCCATTCAAGAATTTGCAGGAATCCTGAGGGGTGCATTCTGCGGCAGAGAGCAACTTCATGTTGCCGTAGTCGTAATTGAAATTCTGGTCGCTAATCATCATGCCACTGATGGTCTTCTTCATGAAATTATCACGAAGGAAAGTCTTTACCTTCATGGCGCTTTCGGTGGCGCCCGGTGTTACAGGCAGTGCGCTGATCTTGAATTCCGGATCCGGATGCTTGTTTACAGAAATGTAGTCTACGCCAATGGCGCCGTTACCTACGGTCACCGTATTCTTGCCTGCCTTCATCTTTGCAGAAGCGGTTACCACGTATGCGGAGTCGCAGTTACGGGGCGTTGTTAGCATAGAACCTACTTCTACGCCGTTCACCAAGATTTTGGAAGTTGTCCAGTCGTACTGCTTGATGAGCACTTTGGTTTCGATGTCGTACATGGAGGTTTCATCTACCGACACGGTAAAGGTCATGGCATCAGAGCCCGGCTTTACGTATTTGCCTCCAGAAAATTCTGCGCCGCTAAGGATTGCTGCAGCATCTACGCCAGCTTGGTCTTCTGCTTCGTACATGGTTGCAAGAGCGTTGGTGAAAACGCCTGCCGCCAATACGGCACTCAACATATATTTTTTGTAACCCATAAACACCTCTAATAAATTACTTGGTTATAAACATCTTAAATCGATTTTGATTGTTTCTCTTAACATGCCTTCCGTTTAAGTCGAACAGCTGTTTCTTCACTAAGGAATTGTCATAAGTCTTAGCTCTGTTCATTTTGTTGCCAATGCTTAAAGGCTTTTCCATAATGTACTTGTCCCAACCGGGCATATCTTCGAGGGTGATCACGAATTCGTTGTTCATGACGGTTTTCCATGTTTCTGCGGTGTTGTCGTTTGCCCAACCCGCCATGGCGTAGTCTCCGTACCAGGGCATGAACCAGCTCCAGTTGGCTCCATCGGCCTTCATTTCGTCGGGGAAGGGCACGGAACCATTTTCGCTAAGGGCGATGATCTTCTTGCCACCGTAAATATCCTTCACGGTTTCGAAACTGCCCACAAGGCTTGAGTGGTTTGCTTCGCGAGGGTAGTAGTAATAGTCTCTGCCAACCACATCGACGTATTCATCCCCAGGATACCAATCAATGGCGTCCTTGGCTTCATCGGTGGTCCAAACCCAAATCAAGTTGTGGAGTCCTTTCTGATTGACGAAGATGTCGAACATCAAACGGTACAAGGCGACGCAGGCTTCGGCACCATCAGTGCCCCACCAGAACCACTTTCCGCTAGCTTCGTGGAGAGGGCGCCAGAGTGCGGCAACCCCTGCTTCCTGCAAGGTCAAGAGGCTGTCGGCAATCATTTCCAGGTCGCGGACAATGGCCTTGTATTCTGCACTTTCTGTCTTCCATTTTTTGCCGGCGATGTCGTATGCCTTGCCGATGCTGAATTCGGTATAGGGAGTATTGCCGCTGGATTCCGTATAAAAGGCTTCCACTTCCCACATGGGGTCTTTCCAGTGCCAGTTGAATTGTGGAATGCCTCCCTGCTTCCAAACGTACTTGGCCATTTCCAATGTGGCGTGGGTGTAGCCCTGGTGCCACATGCCGTCGGAGCCGCTGCCGCTGGCGTGAATAAAGTCGAAACCCACCAGCACCACATTCTTGCCGCTGGCGTCTGCAATGTACTTCAGCTCTGTCTGGGTTTCGTAAGTCTGGGGAGTGTACTGGCCATCGTTTTCAAAGGGGCGTTCCGTCATGACACCGCTAATAACTCGCTTGCCAAAGTTCATCAGCAAAAAATTATAGAGCTTCTGGGCGCTTTCTGTTGGTTCGGGTGTTACAGGGGTGGCAGATAAGGCAAACGGAGTTGCTTCGTATTCCGTTAGTTCGATGTAGTCCAGGTTTACCCAGCCCCAGGAATGAACGATACCGATGGTGTTTTCGCCCTTGGTCAGTTTGATTTTTCCGGCTCCCTTGATGGTGCTGAATTCGTCATTCATTCCAAAGGAAATTTGACCCGCGGAAACTCCGTTGATGGTCAGGTTCTGAATCTTGTCGGTGCCGTCGGTGGGCAGCATGTAGTTTGCCCAGAGGGTATAGTAGCCTGTTTCAGGAACGGTTATCTTGAATTCCAGGTTGCCTTCCTTCATGGCGACGTAGGAACCGCCCGAAACGGCGGCGTTGGAAACCACTTCCACCTTGTGGTCGTCGGCAAGGACTGCGTCTTCAGCTTCCAAACGGATGGGCGCAGCTTGTGCGGAAATTGCAGAAATCGCGAGTAGCCCTGTGGTAATGCCCAAAATCGACGAGCTTGAGTTGAATACAAACATTTAGACCCCTGTAAAACACGATGTTCCTAAGAACACATAAATCCAAATAGAAATATATATACGGCTCGGTTCGACCGAAATAAATGAAAGTTTTTTGTGTTAAAAAGGTTGAATAGTTCGCAACGAGAATGCTCAAAATGCAAAAAAAAACGCCGCGATTACTCGTGGCGCTTTTGGTTAGTTTCGTAGACCTGTTTGGGCTACTATAAATTATTTGATGATTACCGGCTGGGTAGCGATAATGCCAACGCCCTTCACGCGGATAATGTACTGACCCTTGGAAAGTTCAGACATATCGAAGGCGTGGGTGCCGGCCTTCAGTGTTCCGTGGTAGAGGGTTGCGATGCGCTTGCCATTCATGCCGAATACGTCAACGCTTGTTTCGCCAGTTGCAACGGTAGAAAGCATAACGCGGTTGCCGACAACGGACATCTTTGCGGAGCTTGCTGCTACGGGCTTAATGGCCAGCGGAGTTGCGGGAGTTCCATCAAAGAAGGTTTCCACCTTAGTAATGGTTGTCTGTTCCGGGGAGAAGGTATCGAACTCGGTATCAAAATTATTGATAACGATGGCTCCATCTACAACAACGTTGTCAATAAGCACTTCACCACTGAAATCACCGGTAGTGAGCTTGATAATGACCTGTGCCAGGTTTCCGAGATTTTCGGTAATGGGGTAGTCATCTTCCCAGTAGGCGAAATCGGCAATGGGGAAGGAACAAGTTGCGGTTTCACCGGCAGCCACGTCGCAGTAGTTGTTGCCGTTGTACCAGCCCCATTCCTTGTGCTTATCTTTTGCGTTGGTCTTCAAGGCCATGGTGTACTGAAGGTCCAATGTAGACTTGTTCACTACGGTAAAGGTGATTGCCTTATTTGTGGAAAGGTTTGTGGTGAAGTTGTAAGTAAGGTTTGCTCCTTCGCTAGCATCAGTGTTTGCGTAGGTCACCTTCATCCAGCCGTTTTGTCCGCCTGCAGATGCTGCTGCGTCCTTGATCTTTACCTTGGTAGAATCCAAGTTGTAGATAGCGGTAAGTGCCTTGGAGGAATTTGCAAGACTCCAAATGGTATTCTGGTAGAAAGTGCCACCATTTTCTTCGTGGAGTGTCCAACCCAATGCACCGGCATAGCCGTTCTTGAAGGCATAAGTGTAGGCCTGTTCAATGGTCATCAGACGAGAACCGGCCGGATCACTACTCAAATTGCCACCTGTCTTAAGGTTATCCCAGTCAGCGCCCGGGAGTTCACCGACCACCATAGGCTTGTCCAGCAAATAGTAGCTATAGGGGTTATGGAAAGGACTTGCGTTGTTGGGATTCCATTCAGGATAATAGTGAACTTGGTAGAAGTCCAGAGTTCCCTTGGCGTATTTGTTTTCGCCGGCGGCGAGAAGCATGGCGTCGGTGTAGTAATTCTTACCGCACTTGTCGCTGGTCATGGTAAAACGTGCACTACCGTTAGAAACCAGGTTGTTGGGAGCTTCCTTATGGATTGCGTCTGCGGTCATGTTGATGACGCGCTGGATATACTTGATATCCACCAAGGTGGTGCCCCAGCCGCTGCCGAAGTTTTCGGTGCTGGTCATGCCTTCCGGTTCATTAAACACTTCCCAGGCGAGAAGAGCCGGGTGATTCTTGTAGGCCTTTACCAGCGGGAGGACTGCCTTGTCGATGAATGCCTGGGTGGCGGCTTCATCCTTCAAAATCAGTTCGTTGGCGGTAAAGTCAAAACGTCCACCCCATTCGCGGGTACTTTCGTAATCCTTCTTCATCATGTCAAAGGAAAGAAGGCAGAGGTCCACTACAATGCCGTATTCTTCGGCAATATCCAGAACCATGCCTACATTCTTGATGGTCTGTTCTTCGATGCCTGTTGCATAATGAGTGGTGGGGTCAAAGCTAGGATCCATGGTGTTGTTGGTAAAGAGCCACCAACGAATGGAATTGCCGCCTGCTGCACGGAGGTCCTTCAAGTCTTTGCGGATTGCATTTTCATCGATGGTCATGAGCTTGCCGTTGGCGTCTTTACCGACATCCTGGCTGAAATTCCACCAGGCAATATTCATACCATTGAGGAAGATTTCCTTATTGTTATGGCAGAGCTTGGATTTATCGGTGGAGCAAATGCTCATCTTGTAGCCATCACCGTTGGCGGCGAAGGCGGTACCTGCGGCAATCATGCCTGCTAATGCAATTTTCGCAATATTCATTGAAGTCTCCTTTTTTACGGCCTTAAATCTATATACTCGTCATGAAAACGGCGATTTTGAAAGGTATTCGTAAACATTTTTGTGAGCCAAATCAAAGAAAACGCCGCGAATTAACGCGGCGTTTCTTCCCAAACACTAAATCTACCTTAGTGTACCCGAATTTTTGTGTTTTTTAGCGGCGAATCGGCTGAGTTGCGGTGAAGCCTGCGCCCTTCACGCGGATGATGTACTGACCCTTGGAAAGTTCAGACATGTCGAAGGCGTGGGTGCCTGCGGTGAGCATGCCGCGGAAGAGGGTTGCAACACGCTTGCCGTTCATGCCGAACACGTCGACGCTGACCATGCCGGACTTTGCTGCGTTGAGCAGAACGCTGTTGCCAACGACGCTGATCTTGGAACTTGCAAGAGCCTGTGCGACGGCCTTGATTGCGGAGGGCTTGCCAGTTTCATCAACCAGTTCGATCTTTGCAACCTTGGCTGCTGTTTCTTCACTTGCAACAAAGAGGTTTGTTGCCTTGTTGAAGTTGTTGATTACCTTGCCATCATCGGTGACCAGGTTGTCGAAGATAACGGTTCCTTCGAAGCCCGGAGTGGAAATCATGAGGGTCACAGAGAACAAGTTATCCAAATCGATGGGGTGGTCGGTGCCAGCGTCATCGGTATAGGTGGTGATGTCGAATTCGCAGGTCTTCTTGACACCAGCTTCGAGCCAGCAGTCGGTGGAATTGGACATTTCCCAGGTCCAACCGGTTTTTCCTTCTCCTCTACGTACGAATGCCAATCCAATCCAAACGCCAGTTGCACCGGTGTTTTCTATTTCAACGGAGGCACTCTTGGAACCGGTCAAGTTGGGAACCTTTTCGTATTGAACGTTTGCACCGGCGTTTTCTTCCAGTTCCTTGACGGTGACGGCCATCTTGTAATCCTTGGCGGCACCGGAAGCCTTGTCTGCGTCACCGCTATATTTTGCGTTGGCGGTAGAAGTGGGGCACTGCTGCTTGCCTGCGGCAACGATGGTGTAGTTGTCCCAACCTGGCATTTCGTCAAGAGTGATGATCTTGTCGCTGGCCATGTTGCTTGTCCAAACGCTGTTGCTGGTAGAGTCTGCGTAGCCTCCGCTCCAAGACTGATACCATGGCATCCACCAACTCCAAACAGCCTGGTCTGCGTGCATATTGGTCACGTCAGGAATAGGGCCATTTTCGGAGAGGGCGAGAATCTTGTTTGCACTGAACTTGTTCATCAAGTCGAAGAATGCGGAGCTATTGCTAGCGTGGTTGCCCTTGTTGTTGTAAATGTCAATGGAGAGAACGTCGTAGTAGTTTTCTCCCGGAGTCCAATCGGTACGAGCCGCGGTCTGGGGGTTGAAATCCCAAACCAGGTTATTTACACCATTCTTAAAGACCATGCGTTCGTAAACCAACTGGTAGAGGGCTGCGAACTGCTTGCCAGTATGGGTGCTCCACCAGAACCAATCGCCACCAGATTCATGGAGGGGGCGGAAGATGGCGGCGATGCCTTCGTCCTGGAGGGAGAGGAAGTGCTTGGAAACCTTGTCAATGTCGCCAACCAAAGCCTGGTAGGTGGTAGAAAGGGTATCCCAAGTGGTTGTGCCGGTCATAAAGGCGTCGGTAAAATCAAAGTCTGTGAAATTGGCGTTGGCACCTGCAACGTAGAATTCGGTTTCCTCACCCGGACGCCAGTGCCATGTGAAGGCGGGAATTGCGCCATTCTTCCATGCGCTACGAGCCAAGGAGAGAACCTTGTCATTGTATTCGATAAACCAGGAACCTTCGGAATTGCCGCCGGTTGCGTTCATCAAGTCGATGCCTACCAATGCGGGATACTTGCCGCTGCGGGTGTAAACGGCTTGGATATCTTCGTGGGTGGTGAAATCTGCACCTACGGTGTAGTTATCCATGTTACCGGTCATGAAGCCGGAGATGGTTTTCTTTTGGAAGTTACTGGCGAGGAAGTTGTAGAGCTTCTTGGCGCTTTCAGTAGCCTTTGCGGTAACAGGGCCGTTGCAGAGGTTGAATTCACCTACAGTGAAAGGTTCAACGGTGATGTAGTCCACGTCGATCCAGCCCCAGCTTTTGCCAATGGAAATCTTGTTGGTGCCTGCCTTCAGTGCTGCGACGGAAACCACGTCGGTAAATGCCTTGCCACTTGCGAAAGTGATTTCTGCGACCTTGTTGCCATCAACGAGAAGGTTGTTGATTTTTTCGCCGTAGGTACCTGCGTAATGAATTGCGATGGAGTAGTTTCCTGCGCTGGGGACAGTGACGGTAAAGTCAATGTCGCCGGATTCCATCTTGAGATATGCGCCACCAGATGCATTTGCACTGGTAAGCTTGCTAACGCCGTCGCCGAAAGTTGCGTCTTCAGCTTCGTACTTGTCTGCTGCAAAGACGGTCGTTGCGGCCAAGCCAAAAATGGCGAGATTTTTCATTAAGCTCATAAACCACTCCATACAATAATGAGATTTACGGCATATAAATTATACTCGTTGGGGGCTGACAGCTCAGTTTATTATGGTCTATGTTGTAATAACGTTGAAAAAAACTCAACGTGTGTGGAAAAAGAAAAATGGCGTTTTCTTTCGAAAAACGCCGTTTTTGGTAAAAGTGTTGAAAATTTTCGGTTAAAAATGTACCATGCCGGTGTGCCAATTTTGTGCACCGAATTATTTTCCGCTGAACTTGAATCCGAACTTGAAGGTCCTGGATTCGCCCGGGGGGATCACGATGAGGCCACGATGGTGGTTCAGTGCATCCGGTTCGGAAGTCATGGGCTCAATGGCGATGCTCATGCGGTCAGGCGGAGTGTAAATCTGGATGGCATTGTACTGTTCGTTGCCAGTCTGCTGCCAGATATCCAGGGAACCGAATTGGCCATCCAGAGTAACCGAGGCGGTCTTGTTTTCGGAAGGAGCTGCCTTTGCGAATTCGTCGCCCAAGCAGAAACAGTCGTTGATGAATTCGTCATTGATCTTGCGGCCGCCAACAAAACGGGTGTCGTCCTTGAAATTGCCGGTGGGGAGGTCTGCGGAATCCAACAGGGCCAAGTCGCTCTTGGGCAAGGTCATGGTGAGGTCGTTGATGGTTTCGCCCAGCATAAAGTAGGGGTGCCAGCCTTCGGAGTAGGGAAGGTCCTTGTTGCCCACGTTCTTGACGGAGGCTTCAACGGTCACGGTTTCACCAGTGAATGTTACTTTATTTGTAGCGCGGTAGGGGAAGGGGAAGCCTGCGAAGGCGCCCGGCCAGTCACAGCTGAACACGGCTACGGCTTTTTCGCTGTCGCTTTCAAAACTTTCGAACAGCCATTCCTTATTCTGCAAGAAGCCATGGAGGGCGTGGGGAGCCCAGCTCACGTTATTCACCAGCTGGTAGGTTTCGCCGTTCCAGGTGAACTTTGCGTAAGCGGTACGACCCGGGAAGGGGCTGAGTCTGCAACCGGCGTTGGTGTCGGGAGCGATCTGGTGCAGGGTGGATCCGTCGCGGTAACCAAAGAGCAGGTCCAGAAGTTCGCCGTTCTTCTTGCTTGCGGGAATGCGCCATGCGTTAAGTCCGCCGCCGAAGCCGTTGAGAATTTCGAATTCAGCGCCGTCGTCGCGCTGCAGAACATAACATTGAACGGTGCCCAGGGGGCGTGTAATAAGCTTGAAAGTACTCATAGGCCTAAAGATAGTTAAAGATTAAAAAAAGAAAAAATGGATTTTCTATCTTTATTGTTATGGAATGCAAGGCTAAAGAAATCCCTTTTGAGAACCAGACTATTGTGGCTCCTATGACTCCTGCCGGGGTCAGTGCCGTTGCTGCAATCCGTGTCAGCGGTTCCAAGGTCCGTGACGTAGTGGCTTACCTCTTTGGTGAAAAGGCTCGTGAAAACCTAACTCCGAGAATGGCCAAGTTGGGAAACGCTCGCGATATCGATTCCTTGCTTTATCTCTTTTTTGAAGGTCCCAATTCCTACACTGGTGAGGACACCCTGGAACTTTATCCCCACGGAAACCCGCTGATTGTCCGTAACTTGTTGCAGGCAATCCGTGAAGTGGCTGGTGTCCGTTTGGCAGAACCGGGTGAATATACCCGCCGTGCTTTCTTGAACGGAAAAATGGACCTGGTTCAGGCTGAATCTGTGGCTGACGTTATCCACAGTGCCAATGCCTCTGAACTTAAAAATGCGCGCCGTTTGCTGGGTGGCGCTCTTTCCAAAAAAGTGGCTGCGCTAACTGAACAGGTGAAGGATATTTCTGCCCGCCTTGAACTGGACGTGGATTTTGCCGAAGAAGAAGCGGATCCGGATTATGCTGGCTGGGAAACCCGTTTTGTGAAAATCCGTCAGTCGGTGCAGGACATTTTGAATAGCTTCCGCGGTAAGGCTGAAGTAGGACGCTTGCCTCTGGTGGTTTTATACGGCGCCCCTAATGCGGGCAAGTCCAGCTTGGTAAATGCCCTGCTTGGCGAAGACCGCATTCTTGTGAGCGATATTGCGGGAACTACCCGCGACTTCGTGGAAGTCCGCCTTTTCCTGGACGGTGGCGAAATCCGCCTGGTGGATACTGCGGGCCTTGCCGAAAAGGCTGCCGACGCTTTGGATGCCTTGAGTATGGAAAAGAGCAAGCAGATTCTTGCAGAAGCCGATTTGAAAATCCTGCTGGTGGATTCTTCCAATGAACAATTGTTGTCGGATAATGTATCCGCAACCGTCATTCTGAGCGAAGCGAAGAATCTATCTGACGTTGGTGTTCGCCCGGACTTGGTTCTTCATACTAAAGCGGATGTTGCTCCCTCTTCCCGTTCCCGAGAAAGCGTCGCTCTGGATTCCTTGTCCATCTCTTCCAAAACAGGTGTGGGCCTCGCTGAACTTAAATCCGTCCTTAACGCCCGCCTTTTCAAGAATCGCGAAAATTCCGAAGACCTCTGGATTACCAGCGAAAGAGAAAAGGCTTGTCTGGAAGAGGCTGCGGTGGGCGTTAATCGCGTGTTGAATTTACTCAAGACAAATCCGGCGGTAGAATTATTGGCATTTGAAATGCAACTGGTTCGCCGTTCCCTCCAGAGTATCACGGGCGAAATTTCGTCCGAAGACGTTTTACAATCCATCTTTGCGGGGTTCTGCATTGGGAAATAGCTATTTCGGCGCCTTGCTCGCCATCGTCATTTTCGGCTCCTACATGGTGCCCTTGAAAAAGTGGTCCTCCTACTCTTCCTGGTCCTTCCTTTCCATGATGACCACGGGTGCGCTTCTTTGCTCTCTGGTGATCGCCTTTGTGACGGGAACCTTTAACTTGAATCCTATCGGCTTGCTTTGCGGTGTCCTGTGGGTGGCAGGTGGCGCCTTCAGTTTCTGGGCGGTACAGGCCGAGGCAGACCTGGCTGGCGCTGGCGTTCGTGCCATGGGCGTGAGCATTCTATCGTCATTCCTGACGGGGGTTTTGCTCTTTGGGGAAACCTCCGATTTCAAGTTTTCCATCCCGGCGATTATCTGCTTCCTGGTGGGTTTGTCCCGCTTGACTCCGTCTACCGGCGGTTCCGTATTTAAAAACTGGCGCTCTTTCCTGGGCGGCTTTGTCTTTGGTACCTACCTCATTCCCTTTAAGATCGCTACAGCCAATGGCCTTGATCTCACTGACCTGGAATTCATGTGCCCGGCATCCATTGGCATTTTTGTGGGGAGCCAGATTCTGGTTGGAATCCTTACGTTGAAGCGTAAGAAATCCTTTGGGTTCCCGATGGTGCCAAGCCTTGTCTGCGTAGGTACCGGCGCCTTGTGGGTCTTTGGTATGCACGGTTGCTTCTGGGCCATCGCGCCCATTGCCGCAGGTGGCGCCTTGGGTTACGCCGTAGGCTATCCTCTCACTCAGCTCAACCTTCTGGTGAACCTTTGCTGGGGTGTATTTATTTTTGGCGAATACAAGACCGCCAAGGAACGAATCAAGTTGCTTTTGGCCACCTTCATTATCCTTGCCGGTGCAGTTCTGCTGA
Organism: Fibrobacter sp.; assembly: GCA_024399015.1. GTDB lineage: Bacteria > Fibrobacterota > Fibrobacteria > Fibrobacterales > Fibrobacteraceae > Fibrobacter. Next base: position 132,037 of record JAKSIC010000003.1, on the reverse strand, counting down.
CTCTTTCCAAAGGTTAACTTTGACTAGCGTCATTCTGGAGGGCCGAAGGCCCGATAGAATCCATGACGAAAAAGGCCGCCTTCGGGGCGGTCTTTTTTTGTGAAATTTTCTTCCGGCGATTGAATCGGGCGTTTTTTACTTCACGGCGATCTTCTTGGTCAGACCATCAGACTTCACCATGTACACACCACTCTTCAATGCAGAAAGATCCATAGCGGCCTGTTTTCCGGAAATTGCCTGGCTCATAATCTTTCGTCCATTCAAGTCCATTAATTGTACCGTTGCGGAGTTTGTATTCTGCAATGTCACGTTCAGGATTCTGCCATGGAGCTTAACATCAAATTTTGTTATTGCGCTAGAATTCGGAATGGCGCTTACAGGAGCTTTCTGGCCAACGGTGACTTCGTCGTAACGTGCAGCGAGAGCCATTAAATACCAGGTGCTGTGGGGAAGCCACTGCTCGATCCAACGCCAGTTGTTCCAAGGTTCTTCGGACTTTCCGATGGCGGCCACGTCGTCCCAGACAATGCCGCTGCCATCTTCCTTAAGACCTGAAATGCCGTTGGCGATGCCGCCTTCCAAGGTAGCGTCGTAGTTGGATGTTCCATCGTAAATCTGAGGGTTCTTGATGCCTTTTTTGTACATCATGCAGATGCCATAGGGGTTCTTTCCGAGAATCCAGTCTAGCTGATCGGTGGCGTATTTTTCAACGTCATTTTTTATTTCACTGTCAGCTAATTCCCCAAGGAATTTCTGGGCGTAGATTACGGCGGCGGAAAGGCTTGCGATACGGGCGTCTTCGCCCTGCCACCAGTAGTTGCTTTCGTTGTCGTGAGGAATAAAGAAAGTATTCTTGATTGCACCTTGAGTCTTTGCAGTTTGTCGTGCGTAACCAAAAGGATTGTCAATCTCGTTGGTAACAGAAACGAGCCATTTCAAATGTTTTTTTATGGCATTTACTGCGTAATCAAGCATGATGTTGCGACAAGAGCAACCCATGCAATCGGGACAATCGTTCCTTCCTTCCTTGTCTTCTACTTCTGCGAAATTGACGAGAGCGACTAGGGGGAGCCCTGCGTCGCTAGCGTGCCAGAAGGGGCGAGTCTTTGCGTCGTCGCTCCAGAAATAACCTTCTTCGCTGAGTCGGCTAATCAGTTGGTCTGCCCTTGATTCTGCTTCGTAGAGGTATTTGCTTTCGTTGGTAGCCTTGTACAATTCCGTTGCAGCCAGCAAGGCGGTATAGTCGTCAATGATGTTTTCCTTGCCATCGTCACAGTACGCGCAATTGCCGTCAATGGATTGCTTTGCCTGCAAATGATCAAAACCCTTTACGGCGGCTGCTAGGTACTGTTCGCTGGTGTATTCACCGCTCTTTTTCAAGGTGGATGCGCGGGCGAGAGCTGCGATGGCCATGCCGCCTCCTTCACGGAAAGCTGCCTGATAGTCGGCACTTTTTACACCGTCGCTTCCGCTGAAAGCACAAAGATAACGGTTGCCCTGTCCCCAGTTGTCGAATACCGTCATGTAGAAGAATCCGGACTCGTCCTGCATGCGCATCAAAAAGTCTGCGCCGTAAATAGCTTCGTCAATTGCGGTAACTGTGGATGGGTTTGCAGTCAATGTGCTGGGCATCTTTTCGGCGGTAAATGCCAATGCCCAGACGGTCAGCGGAATCTGCTGCGGGTTCAGGTAGTTGGCGTATGAAAGATGGCTGAAGTACTTGCTCACGTCACCGCTGGCGTCGTACCAGCCGCCGTGAACGTCGCGGGTAACGCCGCTGCTGCCATAGACGGAAACCTTCTTGTCCCAGCCCATGATGGGGTCCTTGTCGGCGCGGTCCTTGTAGAAATAGTCCATCACGGACTTCAGGGTGTTGGCAGCCAAGGCGTTCTCGGCGATGACAATCTTCTCTAGAGAGGAACCGTCGGAAAGCTTGATGGTGTAGGTGCCTGGTTCGGTCACCTTAGAAAAGTCCGCGGTGTAGAATACATCGCTTCCGCTGATCCAGTTGTCGGGATTTGTACCCTTGCTCAATTTGCCAGTGTAAACAGCGACGCCGTTTGATTCCACGGTAAAGTCTGCTCCGTCGAGCCCCGCTGCAGCTTTGACCACTACGGATTTTGGCTGGGAAGCGTCGTAACCCACCTGGTTATGGTAAAATGTGGCAGCGTTGGCAGAGCCGATGGTTGCCAGTGCTGCAAAAGTGCTTAATGAAAAAATCTTTGTCCTCATGCCATAAATTTAAATAACCCTCGGTGAAAAGCGAGAAAAATGACGTTAGAAGTGGTTCGCAAGGCGAACGGGTGTGCGGAAATGAATTGACTTTATGTACGCAATATTTGCGTTAAAATATTTACGTGACATGAGGATATATTGCTAAAAAGGCTTCTTGCGGTTTATTGTTTATGCTGCAAAAATCGTCCTTGCGCTTTGTAACAGGTTGAATATCAACGATAAATAGGGGGAATTTTTATAAACAACGCGATAAATGCGTTGAATGTGAATAAATTTTCATTGGTAACTCTCTATACTCTTGACTTGCGCCAATGTTTAATCTACCTTTGCCCCCATAAAACAAAAAACTAAACCCTAACTAAAAGGATGTTGTGAAAAAAGGTTACGTTTTTGGAAAAACTCGTAATTCGTAACTCATAATTCATAACTGCGAAGCATATGTACTACGAAAGCATTAAGGTTCTCGACTGCACCATCCGTGACGGTGGTCTCGTCAACAAGCATGACTTCTCCCTGGAATTCGTCCGTCGCCTTTACACCCTCCTCTCCGCCGCTGGCGTTGACTATATGGAAATGGGTTACAAGAACTCTCCGGAACTTTTCGACCCCAAGGAATACGGTCCGTGGAAGTTCTGTGAAGACGATCTCCTGTGGAAGGTGAAGGACGGTATCGAATCCAACATGAAGATGGCTGTGATGGCTGACGTGGGCCGCGTGAACATGGACGCTGTGAAGCCTGCTTCCGAAAGCCCGTACCAGATGTTCCGCGTTGCTTCTTACGTGAAGAACATCGACAAGGGTATCGAAATGGTGAATGCCTTCAACGAAATGGGCTACGAAACCACTTTGAACATCATGGCTGTTAGCCGTGACCGTGGTCCGGAACTGGATGAAGCTCTTCATCAGGTTAACGAAGAATGTAAGGCTGACGTCCTTTACTTGGTTGACAGCTTCGGTGCATTCTACCAGGAAGACATCGATAAGGAAATCAATCGTTACAAGGGCATCGTAAAGAACAAACGTTTCGGTTTCCATGGCCACAACAACCAGCAGCTGGCTTTCTCCAATACTATCCAGGCTATCATCAATCACGTTGACTTCCTCGACGGTTCTGTCTCCGGTATGGGCCGTGGCGCTGGCAACTGCACCACCGAACTCCTTCTCGGCTTCCTCAAGAATCCGAAGTACGATATCCGCCCGGTCCTCGACGCTTACCAGGAATTGTTCCTTCCGCTCCAGGCCAAGTACGAATGGGGCTACATCATTCCTCAGATGATCACCGGTATGCTCAACCGTCATCCGCAGGACGCTATCGCCGTCCGCAAGACCGAAGAAAAGGATGACTACCGCAAGTTCTATAATCATATGATGAACGACTAGCAAGCCGAGGGCTGCGCGGACGCTTGCGTACGCATTGCCGAGGCGCAGCGAATCGTGGGGCGGGGCGAAGCCCCGGCCAACATGATTGGCAAACCGAGTACAACGACTAGCATCCCATCAAAAAAATCCCGAGTTCAGCTTTCCGCTGTCTCGGGATTTTTCTTTTCTCAAAATGGAAACCTCAAAAAAAGACCCCCGCGTTCGCGGAGGTCTTCTTTCCCCTTTTAAACCAAACAAATCGGGGAATGGAGTAGTTTCTTTTTCCTGATTACGGCATGGTGAAGGACTTCAGGAACGGCCAACCGACCTTGCCATCGCCCTGTTCGTGGCCGCCACCCTGCTTGGTGCAGAGCACAACCTTGGTGCCGCCTTGGCAGTTAGAGTATTCCTGGCAACCGTTGGAGTTGGTGGTGGGAGAACCGGTGCAACCGTTCTTCTGTGCCCAGAACTTGAAGTTGCCTTCAGCGCCCAGGAAGTTCAAGCCGTCGTTGAAGCCGCTGTCGCCACCCTGGTATCGGCAAACGTTATCGGCGGTACCGCGGAACATGATGATGGAAATGGGACGTTCCGGATTGCAGGTTGCGCTGTTGGTCTTGTTCAAGTCCATTGCTGCAGGAGCCACTGCGGCGTAAATGTCGGACATATAGCAAGCAACGTGGTTGCTCATGCCGCCGCCCATGGAGAAGCCGGTTGCATAAACGCGCTTCTTGTCAATGCAGACCTTTTCTTCCACAGCCTTGATCATTTCGCGAGAGAACTTTACGTCGTCGTCATTGGAGCAGCAGGGGCCTACGTTCCAGCCTGCGCCCATCATGGACTTTCCGCCGGTGCCATCCGGGTACAAGGAAATGACGCCTTCCTGGTCGGTCAAGCTCTTGTACGTGGTACCGCTAAGCTGACCCTGGCCGGAACCTCCGATGGGATGGTAGTCGACAACCAGCGGAACAGCCTTGTCGCCCTTGTAGGAGCTGGGAACGTGCATAATGTAAGTACGGTTCTTTCCGTCTACGTTTACGGACATCTTGTGGTCGCCGGCCTGATAGGTCTTGCCGACGCAGCTAACAAATTCTTCTGCCTTGCTGGAGCTGCTTGCTACCGGCTTTGCGGAAGAACTGGAGGCGACGATAGGCTTGGAGCTAGAGCTGGATGCAGGAGTTGCACCGGCCTTTTCCATAACGATCTTTACATTAGTTTCAACTTCGGCCTTCATGGTGTAAACGGTCTGCTGATAACCATCCAAAGCGAACATCAAAGTTGCCATAGGATCGCCGGCCTTCATCAGGGCGCCGCGGGAGAGGATGTAGTTTTCGTTAGCGCTGTTGCTGGAAATCTTCAAAATCATCAATTTCTGGTCGGCAACTTTCTTCAAGTCGATGGATGCGGTGGAGGAATTGAATTCCTTCTGCATCTGAACCTTTCCAAGAGCGTCCATGAGGGAAACCTTAAAGGAGTTTCCGCTGGGATTTGCGATGTTCAGCATAAAACCGTCTCTCTTGACGGAGAGTTTGCCCTGGGCGGCAACGCCAGCGATAGACATATCGTCGCCATTGCTGAGCATAAACTTGCCTTGGGTGTCGGTTTTTGTGGAAATTCCTGCGTAGTTAAAGGAATTGATGTCCACGTTTGCCAGGGGCTTGCCACTTGCGTTTGTGACAACGCCGTCGATGGTCCATGCGGATGCGATCACTGCTGTAGCAAGGATGCCGCCGAAAATTGATTTCAAAGTCATACTACCTCCGTTTGACTTTTTTTGTTTTTGTTGCTTTTTGCAAGCAACATCATTCAAACACCTGGGCAAAATATAAGTACAGTGTGTAAAAATTCCTTGTAAAAGATTGTTTAATAATGGCTGTTACGTGTTAAATCGTTTAAAATGTGTGTAAAAATTTATTCTGTAATGTGTAAAACGCAAAAAACACCCGCCTTGCGGGTGTTTGGTCGATATAATCTTATTTACGCTTCTTTTTGCCTGGCGGGCCCGGCATAAAGGGACTGCTGGCTTCGCTCTTTTCAGTCTTTTTCATTTCAGGGGTTTCCTGGCCTACTACCACTGTTTCTCCGATGCTGAGGCCTTCAAGGATCTCCACGTTCACGCCATCGTTGATTCCAATCTTGACACGGCGCGGTGCGACTTTTCCGCCAACATCGATCCAAACGTGATCGCCTTTAAGTTTGGGAGGACGTCCCTTCTTCATGGGGCCTTTGCCGAAACCACCAGGACCGCCGGGGGGACCCATGCCTGGGGGAGGGCCGCCTGCGCCCATGTCAGGAGGCGGAGGAGGCGTTTCACCTTCCTTGAATCCCGGCGGAGGACCAAAACCTTCAGGGCGAGGCGTATCTCTGGGATTTGCCATGGGAGTATTTTCGTCGGGGGTGAACTTCAATGCTTTCACGGGAACGGTAATGGCGTCGGTAACTTCCTTGGTGACGATGGTGCAGGTGGCGGTCATGCCGGGGAGCAGTTTCTGGTCCGGGTTGTCTGCAGTAATTACCACTGTGTAGGTCACCACATTGGAAGTGGTGGTGGGATTCAAACGGACTTCCTGGACCTTGCCACTGAACTTGTCGTTGGGGAAAGCATCCACAGTAAATTCAACTTTCTGGTCAGCCTTGACTTGACCGATATCAGCTTCATCTACGGAAGCCATGACCTTCATTTGGGAAAGGTCCTTGGCGATGATGAACAAGGTGGGGGTGCTCATGGAGGCTGCCACCGTCTGGCCAACATCGACAGCGCGTTTCAACACAACGCCGTTAATGGGACTCTTGATGGTTGCGTAACTCAGATTCAGCTTTGCCTGGGCCACTTCGTTCTTGCTGCGTTCCATGGAAAGCTTGGCTGCATTCATGTTGTATTCGGCGGTTTCCAGTTCTACGGCGCTGGCGCTATGGGATTCTGCCAATTTTTTTACGCGCTCGTAGGTGGATTTCTTGAAATTGTAGTCGTTTTCTGCGGATTTGTAGGCGATTTGAACTTGATCCAGGGTTGCTTTCAACTTGGACTTATCCAGCTCGGCTATGACTTGGCCCTTTTTGACCTTGGAATTAAAATCTGCATAGATTTTGCTGATGTCGCCGGAGACCTGGGTGCCGATTTCGACTTGGTCAACAGGTTCTAGAGAGCCCGTTGCTGAAATTGATGTGGAAATATTGCCCTGAACGACGTCTGCGGTGACCAAAGAAACTTCCTTGGGTTGGCCGTTCTTGTCAAAAACAAAGAACTTCACAGCGAATGCTGTGACGCCTAAAACGGCGAAAATAAGCAAAAATTTCAAGAATTTCTTCATATGGCAAGCCAAAAATAGAATGTTCCGGTCAAATTACGTTTGTTTTGATGCATATAATGGGCTCTTGGTTGCATATAAAATGAAAAATTTATTTGCCCCTTACAAGAACCTTGTGGATTATGTAGATTTACGGCTATGACTCGAATCGCCAAACAGGATGATAGTTCTGAAGTTCGCCATGTTACCTGGGTGGGGCTCATTTGGAACGTTGCCTTGTCTGTGGGCAAGTTTTTTGCCGGTTTCTTTGGCGGTTCCCAGGCCTTGATTGCCGATGCCATTCACAGTGCTTCCGATTTTTTGACGGATATTGCTGTTATCGCCGGTTCCAAGTTGTGGAACTGCCCTCCAGATGCAAATCATCCTTATGGTCATCGCCGATTTGAAACGTTGATTTCCGTTGGAATTGGAATCGCCGTTTGTGTGGTAGGTGTTGGACTCGGCTACAATGCCATCCAGGCGCTGCTCGCAGGTGAAGAGGCTGCCACACGTCCGGAATGGATTGCTGCGGTGATGGCGGCTCTGTCTATCGCTATCAAGGAAGGGCTTTTCCGCTACACAGCTCGGGAAGGCCGAAAGATCCGCAGCCAGGCGCTGGTGGCCAATGCTTGGCACCATCGTAGTGACGCCTATAGTTCCATTCCTGTTTTGATTGCAGTTGTCATTGGAATTGTTCTGCCGGACCTCTGGTTTGCAGATTCTGTGGGTGCCGTAATCGTAGCTTGCTTCATTCTTCATTCCGGTTATGAAATTGCTTGGCCGGGAATTCATCAGGTGGCTGACGAAGGAGCTTCCGAAGAAGTTGCCCGTAAGCTTCGCGAAATTGCAGAAGCCACTCCCGGGGTAATTAGCATTCATGGTTTCCGCACCCGCTTTGTTGGTAGTGACCTTCATGTGGACTTGCACATTGTGGTCGCAGCCGACATGACTCTCCTTGCCGCTCACGACTTGTCCGAAGAAGTGGAACGCCGTATTCTGGAAGCGGGCGAGAATGTAGTAGACGCCATGGTCCATGTGGACCCCTATGATCCCGCCAAGGCGAAATAAATTATGATTATCGAAGAAACTTACAAACTCAGCAATAAGGTCCGTATTCCCAAGATTGCTCTGGGAACATGGCAAACTCCCAACGAAGTCGCTCCCGAAGCGGTTTCTGCAGCAATTGAAATGGGCTACCGCCATATCGATACTGCTGCTGTCTATGGAAACGAAGAAGGCGTTGGTGCCGGCATTAAGGCTGGCCTCGAAAAAGCCGGAATCCATAGAGAGAGTTTGTTTGTAACAACGAAAATTCCTGCCGAAGTCAAGAGCTACAAGGGCGCTGAACAGAGCATTCAAGATAGTTTCAAACGACTGGATACGCCCCATATCGATATGATGCTGATTCACTGGCCAAAGCCTTGGATCGAAATGAAGGATCCCAATGCTCCCAGTTACTTCGCAGAAAATCTTGAAGTTTGGAAGGCGATGGAAGCTGCCTACGACTGGGGCAAAATTCGTTGCCTCGGCGTTTCCAATTTCAGCATTGACGATATCAAGAACATTCAGGATAACGCAAATGTCATGCCTGTGGTGAACCAGATTCGTGTGCATATCGGTCATGTTCCTATGGAATTGATTGAATTTTGCCATTCCAATGGAATTCGTGTAGAAGCTTATTCGCCCAATGCAACGGGGCGCCTTGCTAATGTCCCCGCTGTTGTTGAAATGGCAAAGAAGTACGGTGTGTCAGTGCCTCAGTTAGCAAACCGTTTCTGCCTGCAGTTGAACTTGATTACACTTCCGAAATCAACCCATGCGGAATATATTCGTCAAAATATGGATCTTGATTTTGAAATCAGCGCCGACGACATGACGGAATTGCTGAACTTGCCTGAGATTTAATTTTAGTGCGATTCGGAATTATTTGCGGGACTGTTCACAAATTGAACGTCCCGCTTTTGCTACATTGTGAATATGAAGTTTTCGAATAAAATCTTTGCCCGAGCCCTAATGGCTGGCGTTGTGCTTTCTGCCTTTGCAACTTCCGCTTTTGCTGAAGTGAATTTGAAGGTTCATAAGGAAGTTTTGGATAATGGCCTCACTGTGCTTTTGCATCCCAATACCCAAGCTCCTACGGTAAGCTGCCGCTTGTTCTATGTGACAGGCTCTGTTCATGAAGTTCCGGGTAAGTCTGGTCTTGCCCACATGCTGGAACACGAACTGTTCAAGGGAACCAAAAAAGTTGGCATTACCGATAGCATTGCCGATGCAAAGTTCATGGCGACCCAGGATAGCTTGCAGGCATTGATTCGTCCGGCAAAAATTGCTGGCGACACCGCAACCGTTCGCAAGTTGACTGCAGAACATGATTCTGTTTTGAATGAACACCGTAAGATTTTTGTGAAGGACGAATTGTGGAGTGCCTACCAGGCTGCTGGCGGTACCGGCCTCAACGCTTTCACCACTGACTTGATGACGGCATACATCGTTACTCTTCCCAAGAACAAGATTGAATTGTTCATGTGGTTGGAAGCCGACCGTATGCAGAATGCCGTACTTCGCGAATTTTATTCTGAACGAGACGTGGTTCGAGAAGAACGCCGCATGCGTTATGACGACAAGCCTACGGGCCGTTATTACGAGACTTTGAATTCCTTGATTTACGAGGCTTTCCCGTATCGTGTGCCCACCATCGGTTGGCCCAGCGATATTGCAAATTTGACTCGCGAAATGGCCGATGAGCATTATCGCAAGTACTATAAGCCCCGCAATGCCATTCTCGTTTTGGCAGGTGACTTGGATACTACGGCCACCATGGAAATGGTGAAGAAGTATTTCGCTAAAATTCCTACTGGCGAAGCTTTTTCTCCCATCACCGTTCGCGATCCGGAACAGGCTGGCGAAAAGCGCTTGACTGTAAAGCGCCCGGATGCTCCAAACCTGTTTACCTTGGTTTTCAAGACTCCTGAAGTGGGTGACTCTACTTTGTATGCTCTTGATATTGCCGAGGGTGTTTTGAATGGCCGTACCGGACGACTCTATAAGCGCCTTGTGGAAGAAGAAAAACTTGCTGTAGGAGCAAGCGCAAGTAATAGTCCCAACAAGTATATTTCTGAATTCGCAGTTCGCGTCAATATGCGCCCCAATGCCGATGTGGACAAGGTTGAAAAAATCGTTTGGGAAGAACTTGAAAAACTGAAGACAGAAACCATTAGCGAACGTGAATTCCAGAAAGTGAAGAACCGCGCCTATGCAGGCCTGATCCGTAGCCTTACAGATATGGAAAACGTAGCCACCATGCTTGCCTGGTACGAAATGTACGGTGACTACAAGATTTTCTTGCAGTGGGCAGATCAGCTGGACAAGGTGAAGGTTTCCGATGTTCAGGCGGTTTCCCAGAAGACTTTTGTCCGCGACCAGAGTGTTGCTGGTTTCTTGCTGAAGGATCCGACTGCTGCTAAAGAAAAGAAGTAGTAGGAAAACCGCACGACGTAACGCCATTGAAAAAAGAAAACGCCTCTTTTTAAGAGGCGTTTTTTTATTTCAGCAAATCTGTGATATCTTGACTGATTTTTTGGGCTAAGGCAGAGTCTTCATCATAAACAGCGCAGACCTTTTTGCAGCTGAGTTCCAACAGTTGGCGGGCAACCATGGAATCACGCTGATTGCGAATTTCGCGTAAGGATATGTCGATACGCTTAATGTCGTTCTGGTCGGGATAGCCTTTCATGAAAGTGAAGAACTGCTGGACTTGAATGTCGTAGTCGTAATCGCTTTCCAAGGCCAACAAGAATGGGATGACTCGAGTATTCAAGAGCTTTGAAAGGTCGCCGACGAAATTGTTCAGGGTAATGCCAGCGGGGAACAACTCTTCGTTGTTCTTTTGCAAGTCGTCGGTATCTACAAAGTCGCCGGCCTCAATTTGTTCCAAGGCGGCACTCAGGAAATCCATTTCTTCGCGCTTGGCCTGTTCGCGGTACTTTGCCTGATAGTAAATCGGAAGCGTGGTAAGGCAATAGTGGGCCTGGTTTGCTCCAACGAATTCACCGATGTAATAAATGTCTGCTTCTTCCTGCAGAATATCTTCTTCCTTGGTGAAGTTTCCGATGCGGGCCGGGATGGGAATGACTTCCATGTTGGAGAGTTCATGGAGGCGTTCACGGGCGGCTTCCACGTCAATATTGGCGGGAAGGTCCATACCTTCTTCCTGCATGGTTTCCAATAGATTGTCCAACTTTGCATCTACAGCTTTGTTAAAAGCGTTGCGACTGCGCTTTTCTGCGGCTTGACGGAAGTCGCCTTCCAGGGTGAGCAACCCATTCTGAATCATGTCATCAAAGGGTGATGAACTTGATTCTCCTTCGGGAGCGGGTAAGATTCGAGCGTATGCGATCATGCGACCGCACAAGTTTTCGTCATTGCCTTTCTTTTGCTCAATACCTAACATATGAGGTACAATATAAAAAAAGTTGCCGGATTGTTTGCAATATGAAAAAGACTCGCCACTGTTTTTCGTGACGAGCCCATCTAATTTTAAGAGACCCCTGTTTTGTTATTGTATGCGGATAATACGTTGTCTATTGAATCCCGGGGCGGAAATCCTCAGAAGATAGCTACCTGCAGGAAGGTTTTTGGACAAATTCAATTCGCTTGTTTCAAGGGAAGACGCCTTTACACTGCGAATTAGCTTACCCTGAAGACTGAAAATCTGAATGTCCAGCTGACGATTTGCAAAATTCTGGTTGAAGTTTTCTCTATATATTCCGTCAGTTTTGCTGGTGTCGTTGGGTTCTTCTTCAACATTTACAGGAATCAGTTCAATCTGATCCAAGTTGGGGCCGTCGTTTCCGCCCACGGTTGCAAACTGGATGTAGCTTGCGCCCTTGGGCAAATTGATGGTTGTTTCAACGGAAGGATATTTTTTCCAGTCGCCTGTGGATTCAAAGGCTATTTCCTGGGCTGCGTCGGCACCATCGGCGAGACTCTTGATGGAAAGGCTTCTGCTTGCGGTACTGCCGTTGGCATAGCTCATAACCATCTTGTACTCACCCTTGGCGTCTGCATATACGGGAATATTGACGTAGGAGATTGCGCCAGCACCGAAGTTTACATAGCCTGTACCTGCAAAACCTGCGTTGGTGCTTTCATAAACGGCATTTTCGATGGGACCGGATTCTGCCTGGAATACGGAGACTCCCTTTGCCTCGAAGGACGGAATCAATTCAATGTCGCCGGAGCCCTTGATTTCCACAGAGGCCTTGGTGGCGTCGATATCCTTTGCGTTGGCTCCAGTCCATCCTGCGAAAGTCCAACCTGCGGCGGGCTTTGCTGTAATGGTGGCGGTCTTTCCTTCTGCAATTTTACCTTCAACAGAAGATTCTACGGTGCCGCCAATGGCAGTGCCGATGTTGACTTTGAAATATGTTGAATGATCTTCTACGGTAGAGATTTCGTTGGAGTACCCACCGAGACCGCCCATGGAATTTGCTGCACGAACGGTGACTTTAGAACCTGCTGCAATGCCGTCTACAGGATAGCTGTTGGTTGCGGTACTTCCTTTGTACTTGCCATTGACAAAGATGGCCCAGCAACGTGCGTTTTCATCATCCGCCCAGACGATGTCGCCTCCTTCTTGAGAAATCTTCGGAGCGCTCACCTGTTGAGTTAATTTGTTAGGTTCCCAGTTGTCGGAACCGCCCATCACATTTGCTAAAGTGTATTTGGCGGCGTCACTTGCGTCCCATACGGTTTTTAAAGTTCTCGCTGTAGAACTATTCTTTCCACCATTGAAATAGGTTTTTCTACGACTAACATCTACAGCTCCGCCGTTTCCGTTTTTACTGTTGTATTCGCCGAAAACAACAGGCGCAGAATTCATATCCGGACCCCAGCCTTCTGCTGTGGGTTGAGCGTACATGGTTGTGTTCAGGAATACAACTTTTGCTGCCCCCCAGGAACGTCCCAGGTAGAAAGAACCATTGAAGCTTCCATTAGAAACGTTGATCTTGGAATTGTTGAAAACGTAACCGTATGTACCAGGATCTTGGGATGCTGTAATATAGCCTCCGTTACGGGTCATGACCAGGTTTGTGCCTTCGAAAAATACATCACCGCCACCGCAAATAAAGTCTACGGTTCCCTGAATTTCGCCACCTTCCCAGTAGGTGCGGCCTTTTTTGGTGTAGTAGGTGTCTTGGCCGCTGACAAGTTTTACATTCTTGAAAATGAACTTGTCGCCTTCGTTTTGCTGAATTGTAACTTCTCTACAGGTTCCGGATGTACAGTATGTACTCTTGTTCTGGATGGTCAGATCCTGCATGTACATGCCGTAATTCTTAGGGAAGTACAAGGTGGCTGTGTGGCCAATACTTTCGGTATCAGTCTTGTTGGAGATGATAGCCTTGTCCCTTGTTTGTCCAATAAGAGAAATAAAAGATGTGCTGACAGTGGTTTTTCCATGTCTATCTGCGGTCAATTTTGTCAGGTCGTATTCTCCGTCAGGGAAGAAGATGACGAAACGGTTGCTTTCAGATGGTGCTGCGGCGCTGGCAGCGGCTATAGCTTGCTTAAAATCGCCATCGACGCCCACCACAAAGTCAATCTTTTTCTTTGTGACGGCAAAAGCGTCGGTGGCAAAACCAGTTGCAATTCCAAAAATCAAACTGAGTGCAATCTTATTCATTATCTTCTACCATTGACGCGTACTGCGTTCTTATTGCCGTTTAAAATATAAAAGATGCCTGCGCCTTTTCCATAGTTACCGGAGTAGGCCTTTGTTCTCAAGGAATTTCTTCGGATCATGGAATTGTTGATGGCGTTGGTTTGCTCCGGGTCTACCTTGCCGGCTTTCAAATCTTCATTCATCCAGCCGATGACATCAATGTTTGCCATGCCCTTGCTACCGAGGCTAGTGAATGTCAGTTCGCTGTATCCTTCTGGAAGTTCTACTTCGATGGACATGGTTTTGTAGGTTGTCCAAGCTCCGGTGCCTTCCATGGAACTTTTTTCTACAAGGACGTTTTCCCCAGAAGAAATACTGAAGTCACGAGTGTCGGAAGTTCCGTTTGCAAAGCGGATGTATAAGGTGTATTTTCCGGCCTTTGCTGCGGTAACCCCATAAGTGACATAACTACCCACTTCGTTATCCACATTGGCGTAGCCTTCACCTACGAAGCCTGAATTTGAAGCTTCCTCGACGCCTTTGATGTCGATGAAGTTGATTCCGTCAATAACTGTTTTGCAAGTGTCGTTTCCACACATTGCTGCTGGCGGTGGTGGCGGTACGTAATCGTTGCTCATCTTTGCGAGAGCTGTTAGGTAGGGCTGTTCAGCACTGAGAATTGCGCTGCCATAATCGCCTGCCCACTGATAGCCTTCGCGGCGTTCTTTACTGATTGCCATGAAGTTTTGAGTCTTGGTACTTTCTCCATCGCGGTCGCAGAAGAAGTAATCGTCGCGGTCCACTTCGTAGAATCGGAACCATAGAGAAGACCCTTCTTTGTCCACGATACCTGCGGATTTACTGAAGGCCTTGTTTGTCAACTTATTCTTTTTGTACCAGGCAATGGCGCCTTTTACTGCAGCCTGAATTTCTGGGGTTTGGTTCGGCCAGTTCATGAGGAACCATACGGCACCCATGGATTCGTTACCAGATTTGCTGGGCAGTTCGTAGGCGCGTGCACCCTGAGGGGTGTAGTTGGCGGTGTCGTGTTGAGCGCACCAAACCGTGAGTTTTCCATCGTTCTTGATTTGAGCTTTGAGCAAGAAGTCTACTGCTTTTTCTACAGCGGTCTGCATCTTGCTGCGGGTAGCGTCGTCAATGATGTCGCTGTCAAAAGGTGATTTCTTGTTAGCGATGTCCATCATGGTGACCATGGCTCGGATCATGGCGTTGTCATTCAGGGTAATATGATCGCTATAGTTTCCGCGCTTGGGCCAAACCTGAGGAAGTCCGCCGTTGGCTCGCTGCATGGTCAGCAGAAAGTTGACTGCTTTGTTAAAACTGGACTTGAAAGTGTTCTTGTAGTTGCTGTTGGTGGTTTCCTTGTAGCGGATAGCCAACAGTCGCATTTCCTGGATGGTGGCGTTGTTGTCGATGGTTGCCAAGTCTTGGTCTCCAATGGCTCGCCACTCAGATTTCTTTCCGCCGGTGTAGGCACTTTTGTAGCTATCAGCCATGGCCTTGTAGAAACCACCGTTGCTGATTTGCCAGGTGGTCATGTTGTAGGTATACTGGTCGATATCCATGCCGGAGGCGGCAGAAGTCAGTTCAGAATATCCACGATAACTATTGATTTTGGAAACAGCAGTTGCTGGGGGCTCGTAGGTAGCACCAAAAACGGAAGAGACAGAAAGGGCGGAAATACCAGCCAAAACTGTCATCAAATTATTTTTCATACAACACATCCTTTTTCACCATTTTACAATCTACGTCAAAAACTGTAAAAGGAACCCGAGCACTCCAAAGAATGGTTGTCTTGGGACAACCACCTTAACAATCTAAAGTTAAACTTGAAAAACGGCTTTTTTTTAGAAAAAAGGCAGAAATCCTTGTCAAATTGTCCACGGGAGCTGCGAAATTATGCAAAAGTGCTGAGGTTCGCCCGATTGGGGTGTTTTTTCTTGAATTTGGCTCGCTTTTTGCTACTTTTGGGCAGTTAAAATTCAAACATAGGTGCTTTATGAATCCGAAGATCTATTACACCATTACCGACGAGGCTCCGTTCCTCGCCACCCAATCCCTCCTTCCCATTGTCAAGGCTTTCGCAAAGACTGCCGACATCGATGTGGATACCAAGAATATCTCCCTGGCCGGCCGAATTCTCGCTGTCTTTGGCAAGGCTGAAGACGACCTTGGCTTCCTGGGCAACCTGGCTCTGGATCCCTCCGCAAATATCATCAAGCTCCCTAACATTTCCGCTTCTCTTCCGCAGTTGAAGGCTGCCATTGCAGAACTCCAGAAGAACGGTTTCGATGTTCCGGAATATCCCGACGAACCCGCTACCGAAGAAGAAAAGGAAATCCGCGCCAAGTACGACAAGGTGAAGGGCTCCGCAGTGAACCCGGTGCTCCGTCAGGGTAACTCTGACCGTCGCGCTCCCAAGGCTGTTAAGAACTATGCCAAGAAGAATCCCCATAAGATGGGCGCTTGGTCCGCCGACAGCAAGACCCATGTTTCCTACATGACTGCCGATGATTTCTACGGCAACGAAAAGTCCGTGACCCTGGGTGAAGCTGATACCTTCAAGATTGAATTTGTTGCTGCCGACGGTTCCGTCACTGAACTTCGTGCTGCAAAGCCCACTCTCGCTGGCGAAATCCTGGATGCAACCGTCATGCGTATGGCATCTCTCGAAAAGTTCATCGCCGAACAGATGGCTGACGCCAAGGCTAAGGGCGTTCTTTTCTCTGTGCATCTGAAGGCCACCATGATGAAGGTTTCCGACCCCGTCATGTTCGGTGCTTTCGTCCGCGTGTTCTTCAAGGACGTATTCACCAAGTACGCCGACCTGTTCAAGGAAATTGGCGTTAACGAAAATAACGGTCTGGGCGACCTGCTCAAGCGCTTGGAAGGCAATCCGAAGGAAGCTGAAGTCAAGGCTGCCATCGATGCCGCCCTGGCTAACGGCCCGGCTATCGCCATGGTGGATTCCGACAAGGGTATCACCAACCTGAACGTCCCCAGCGACGTGATTATCGACGCCTCCATGCCGGCCATGATCCGCAACTCCGGTATGATGTGGAACAAGGAAGGCAAGCTCCAGGAAGTGAAGGCTTGCATTCCGGACCGCTGCTATGCAGGTATCTACGAAGCTACCGTTGATTTCCACAAGAAGAACGGCGCATTCGACCCCACTACCATGGGCTCTACCTCTAACGTTGGCCTTATGGCTCAGGGCGCCGAAGAATATGGTTCCCACGACAAGACCTTCATTGCCAAGGGTAAGGGCGTTATCCGTGCCGTGAACAGCAAGGGTGAAGTTCTCCTTTCTCAGGACGTTGAAGCTGGCGACATCTTCCGTATGTGCCAGGCCAAGGACGCTCCCATCAAGGACTGGGTCAAGCTGGCTGTGAACCGCGCCCGCGTTTCCAACACTCCCGCTATTTTCTGGCTGGACCCCCAGCGTGCTCATGACCGCGAAATCCAGAAGAAGGTGGAAGTCTACCTGAAGGATCACGACCTCACCGGTCTCGACATCAAGATTATGGACCCCAAGTCCGCCATTACCGAATCCCTGACCCGCGCCAAGGCTGGCCTCGATACCATCAGCGTTACCGGTAACGTCATGCGTGACTACCTCACTGACTTGTTCCCGATTTTGGAAGTGGGTACCTCCGCCAAGATGTACTCCATTGTGCCTCTCATGGCTGGTGGCGGCATGTTCGAAACAGGTGCAGGTGGCTCCGCTCCCAAGCACGTACAGCAGTTCCTCGCAGAAAACTACCTGCGCTGGGATTCCCTGGGCGAATACTTCGCTCTGGTTCCGTCCTTCGAACAGATTGCCTCCACTACCGGCAACAAGAAGGCCAAGGTTCTGGCAGATACTCTGGACGAAGCTAACGGTCGCATTCTTGAAAACAACCGTACTCCGGCCCGCAAGATCGGCGACCTGGACAACCGCGGTTCCCACTTCTACCTGGCAATGTACTGGGCCGAAGCCCTTGCCGCACAGACTGCCGATGCAGAACTGGCTGCAAAGTTCGCTCCTGTTGCCGCAGCCCTCACTGCAGGTGAAAAGGACATCGTCGCAGCCTTCGCTGCAGAACAGGGTAAGCCCGCTGACATCGGTGGCTACTATGTTCCGAAGGCTGAACTTCTCAAGAAGTGGATGCGCCCGGTTGAACAGTTCAACAAGGTTATCGACGCTATCTAATTTCGCGGTGGGTCTTGCGTTTTCGTGACCCAAAACGATTTAGGATAAGTTAAAAAGAAGGCCCCGTGAATATCACGGGGTCTCTTTTTCTATCTCAAGATTTTGTGTTCAGATGGGGTGCTGACGCTAGGTTTTAATTTCCTTGGCTGCCTTCGATAATCCACTTGCAAAGTTCCTCGATGCTTGCGTAGTCGGGGAGAGTCTTTGTGAAATTCTGTGCCTTGCTGCGTTCAATGAACTTGCTCCAGGTGGCTTCATTTTTAGCGGCCAAACCTAGGTGCTCTTCGATGGCTCCCTTAGTCCAGACCCAAATGCCTTGGCTGCGAAGTTTTGCGTGAATGCTCCTGATGGGGCGTTCTGCTTCGGGCATGGCGGCCATCATGGCGTAGGCCTGCGCAGCGGTAGTGTTGCTGTGCTTGCTTACGGGAAGACCGTTTACCAGACGCAGGTGGTGCTGGAAGGCCAATTCCCTAAAGAGATTCTGGCAGTATCTGATGTCAGGATCGTTAAAGTCTAGGAATCCGTCGTGGGTGGCCGTCGTGAAAGCGTAATCCAAATCTACGATGGCGCGTACCGGCATGTCCATGGCGCCAAGAACCTGCATACTCTTGCGGGTGTTGCTGACGCCGCCTTGACGAACAAGAGCGCATTTGATTAAAGCAAAACTTTGTCCAGTGATGCGTTCAAACAATGCCGGCAAAACGCGAAGTTCTGTTTTGCCTTCTGTCAAAAGAACGTAGTCGGCGAAAAGTAATTCATTACTGTTGCTCAAACTGAACAGCATCTGCAGCTGGCTGGGAGCGTCTTGCACCACCTGGTGAACGGCGTCTTCCATTCGCTTTCGCATAAAGGTGCCGCGTTCTTTGTTCTTGCGAATCAGGAGGGACGTGCTTACATCTTCGCTAGTGACCATCTGGGCGCTGTGGGTGGCGAACACCACCTGATAGCCCTCGTTGGACAAGTTCTTCAGGGCGACTCGAACCAATTCAACCGCCTGGGGATGCAGGTACAATTCCGGAGAATCGATGAGCAGCATGGTGCGGCTCAGGTAATGGTTGTTGTGATGCTTCTTGATGTCGGCAAGGTAGCGGATCAATGCCATCTGGATGGCACGCTTGGATCCTGCACCCATGCGTGTAATGTCTCGTTCAAAACCGTCGTCTTCGTCAATGACCTTGATGCTTGCCTTCTTCAGGAAAGTCTCCAATGTGGGAACAGGAATATCCAATTCCACCTTAACGCTGGGGAATAGTGGCCTCAGTTTTTCGTTGACATCGCGATCAAAGGCGCCGATTTCTTCGGCCCTGTTTTCGCTTTCCGGGGAAAGGATGTCGCTGAACTTGTTCAGCAACATGTTGATTTCTCCGCCGAAACGTCTTTCCAACGGTTTGAAAATTTCGTGCAACAGCTTGGTGAAGGCCTGGTTGCCTTCAAAATCCCAAATGGCAATGGATTCTGGAAACATTCTGTTGAATGCTGCCAGGAAATCTTCGTCGGCACGGATCCATTCTTTGTTGTTTCTGCCGTTACGCTTGTTGGACGGAACGAAAACAAATGTTTCTACGGAATCCGGATTTTCACCAGGAACTCTCTGGAGTTTCTTGACGCTGAGTCTACCGGCGTTGGCTCCTGTGGTGATCAGGTATGGCATAATTGCTGCCGCTTTCTCTTCGCCGAGGCGAGCCAGGACTTGTTCCGAAATACCATCAAATACGCCTATGACTTCCACAGGTTCGTTGGGATTGTCGAAATAGGAAATATCCAGGGAAAAATGGGCCAAAAGCCAGCGGATTCCCATCAAAATGTTGGTTTTGCCGGCGTTGTTGTACCCGATTAGGGCAGTAAAACTACTGAGGGGAAACGTCTGACGCTGGATAGAGCGCAGATTTGCGATGGTAATCTCAGAAAGTCTTAAAGCTTGCGGTTGCATACCATGAACATATATAAAATTCACGTTTCGGGAGGCCAAAAAACGGAAAATTGATGTTTTTGTGTGTTTTTTAGCAATTTTTCGCCTATTTTCCCGTTGTCTGTGGGCAACCTTTTATGATTTTTCGTTGTCCAAAAGACAAATTACATATCTATATTTATATTGCACACTATGAAGTTTGGGTTTAGACATAGTCTACTTGCTGCCGGATTGGTCAGCCTGCTATCTGCAGGTTGCTCTACTAACGTTGCCGGTAACAGTGCTGAAACTGGTTCTCCCGAACTGGCAGGTGTTCTTTACCTCGACAATGGTGAACCGGCAAGTTTTGCCCGAGTTCGTGTCGTTGGTTCTGACTTTGACTTCTATCAGGGTGATCGTCTTCGTGATGTTATCGAAGTGAACGCCGACTCCAATGGAGCATACAAGATTGACTCCATGCCGGGTATCAATACCAGGTCCTTCTCCTTGGAAGCATTCCACGAAGAATCCGGAAAGCGCTTGTTGCTCCAGAATTTGGCCTTAGAAGACGATAGCCTTGTGGTTAGCGATTCCTTGCTGAATCCGGGTACCGCTTTCCTCAACGTTGAAAATGTCTTTGAGGATGATGTGAACGGTCTTAAAGGCGAAGCTACAATCGTTGGTACTACCTTCCGTCAGCGTGTTGAAGTCAAGGGTAGCGTTGTCATGATTGACTCCTTGCCTGCAGGTGAACAGGATCTTGTAATCCATCTCTTTGACAAGGACACTTTGGATGCCGCATTCGGTGAATTGAATGTGGTTGCCGGCGATACAATTATTGACACCATTCCTGAAGCGGTAATTAGAACCTTCAAGGCTCCTCTTGCTTTGCCCAAGGGCGTTTCTTTTGACTCTTCCTACTCGGCTTTGACTGATATCCCCATGGCTTTCCGCCTGGATAGTTCTGTGGCAGGTTTCAATGGCTTGGTTACCCGTGGTAAGGGTCGATTCGAAGCTTATCGAATCAATGTGGATGGCGAACGTTCTGCAAGCCTTCCCATCAGTATCAGTCGTTTTGACTCTTCCGCTAAGGAAGCTGTCTTCTGGGTCCGTGTGGACTCCTTGAATTTCTCCGACTCTATTTCCATTGTCTACAATTCCATCAAGCCGGCTCTTTATGCTTCTGATGTGTTCCGAACTTTAGGACACTTCCGTACCGTTTGGCATTTTGATGATGGAGTAAAGACCTTTGTTGACGAAGCTGAAAATGATGAGATTTCCAAGGGAACTCCGTTCAATGTGAAGGAAGTCGACGGCGCTGTGGGTAAGGCCTACAAGTTCGTTAACGACGAGACTTCCTTGATTACGGTGGATAGTTCCGCTTCTGGTGAATTGAACTTCCCTGCAGATACATTGAGCTATAGCCTCTGGGTCCGTATTGACGATATCAAGGATTCCAGCATGATCTTCTCCAAGGATGGTCAGTATAGCTTGGTCTATGATTCTGAACAGGGCTTTGTGGCTGGTTACCGTGAAACTTCTGGAAGTACCTATTATGCCCATACCTTCCGCAGTGGCGATAGTTTGGTGACTGAAGGTAAGTGGACGCACATTTACTTCCTGAACCGTTCTGGCAAGCAGAGCTTCTATGTGAATGGCGTGAATATTCCTCAGAAGAATACTTCCGCAACGACCAAGAACAAACGCTACGAAACTTCAAACCTTGTGATTGGTCGTGGCCTCAATGGTGCCATTGATGAACTTGTTTTCTGTGATGGACCCCATTCTGAATCCTGGATTAAAGCGCTGTATTTAAACCAGAATCCCTACGAAATTTGGCCGAAATTCTTGGCTGAATAGCCTAATTTGACGGAAAACTGAATTTTAGAGCGTTGTAATTTATTGCAACGCTTTCTCTTTTTGTGGTATCCCGATTGCCTTGGAATGAATTTATTTTTGGCTTGGGAATTTGGGTATAACACCCCTATTGGATATTAGGATTAGGATAATGAAAAAAATGTTTTTTGGTCGTGCTGTTTTGGTGGGTATGGCCCTTTCGTTCGGTGCATCCCAAGTATTTGCTCAAGCTGATAGCACTCTTCGCCAATTGGCAGAAGCCCGTGGCCGTTTTGTAGGAGCCATTTTGAATTCCGGCTGGTTCAGCTATGGCTTGGGAGATGATGCTGAAACCTACGAAAATACTCACAAGTCCCAGTTCAACATTGTGGTGGCAGAAAATGAAATGAAGTTCGATGCCACGGAACCTAAACGCAACTCTTTCAACTTCTCCAAAGGTGACAAGCTGATGGCCTACGCCGCTGCTAATGGTATGCAGGTTCGTGGTCATGCCTTGGCTTGGCACAGTCAGGTTCCTCAGTGGGTTCCTGATTTGGCTGCGAAGGTGGAAAAGGCTGGTGGATCTGCCCGCGATACCCTCCTTGCTGTTTTGAAAAACCATATTGAAAATGTGGTGGGCCATTACAAGGGCAAAGTCCGCGAATGGGACGTGGTGAACGAAGCAATTGACGATACGCAGCCTGCTGCATGGCGTTCCGGTTCTAGCCAGAATCCTTCTGTGTGGAACAAGTATATCGGTCGTGACTTTATTGATTCCGCATTTACCTGGGCCCATAAGGCCGACCCCGACGCAAAGCTTTATTACAATGATTATTCTTTGGAATGGGGCTTAGCTGCTGGTTCCAAGGCTCAATTTGCTTTGGATTCCGTAGCCAAGCGTTTGAAAGCTAATGGTATTTACATTACTGGTATTGGCACCCAGACTCACATTTCTGACTATCATGTGACCACCCCGCAGAATGTAAAGGCGCTGGCTCAGGCTCTTGAAGCAGAAGGTTTGACTCTGCAAATTACGGAACTGGACATTGGTTTTGACAAGAAGGATGTCTCCAAGTCCGATTATGAAGCCCAAGGCCATTTGTACCGCCAGTTTATGGATTTGTTCCTGGAAGCACCCAATATGGAAGCGTTCGTAATTTGGGGCTTTAGCGATAAGTACAGCTGGCTTATGGATTTGTACAAGTATAATGGTTTGATTTACGATTCAAGCTTTGTTCCTAAGCCTGCTTACGATAGCCTGGTTGCAAGTCTCAAGGCTCATAGCGCAGATAAGGTCACGAAAGTGAAGGACGCTGTCCCCTTGGTTTGGGAAAACACGTCTCCTTTTGGTAACGGAGTCTATGTCATTGTGGATTATAGCCAGGAAGGCGCAGAATCCCGCGGCTCATGGGCTGGCGACGTGAAGAATGGTAACGCCAAGTTTGTGGGGGAATCTTTAGCTGGGAAGAGTGGCTATGTGAATGTTCCCTTGGCTGGTTGCGACCAGAATGCGGACTATTGTGGCTACCAGCATGCCATCTATACCTTGCCCGAAGAAGCTGTTGAAATGAATGTTCTTGGCCGATGCGAAACCCTCCTGCTTACGACTTACGGCCCTAACGGAAGTACCGCCTATGTGAACGTGGGTATGAATGAACCTTGGGCCAGCTTGCAGAATGGTCGCCCCGTTGCCGCAAAAAACTGGAGCGGAACTACCGTGGATTTGCAGGTGGTTTGCGATTCTTCCTTTAAACCCATGCAGTTGACCTTCAATAGTAGCGACATGTCCGCCATGTACATTGCGAAGATTGAAGCTGTTGGCTGCCCGGATAACTGGGATGTGGCTGCAATTCGCCCGAATTTCGCCAAATCCCATCTTGATATTAATTTGTACGGAAGTGTGTTGACCGTATCGGCCACGAAATCTGTTCGAGTGGATGTGTTCGATATGCGGGGTCGTCCGGTATTTACCGAAAGGAATATCAAGGGTGCAGTGAACCTAGTTTCCTTGGCAAAGGGGCTTTATGTAGTTCGTGTTAATGATGGCTCAAACAGCCTCGTTCGCCGGATTTCCATTAGGTAAGATCCTCTGTTTAACCCTTTATTTTGAGAAGTTCCCCGATGTTGGGGAACTTTTTTTGCTTTGACTCGGTAAATGGTCGTTTTTACACAAAAAAACGGCATTCTTATTAAATCTCCGGCCTTCAACTTTTGTATTTTTGGTTGGAATTAGATTTATTTATACAGGTAGGTTTACTCTGTTGTTGCGATTGTTGTTTGCTGTTGCTGTAATGGTGGGCTTTGCTCAGGCCCAGCTTTTGGATATGTCTGAAATGTCCGAAAGCTACATGATGGAAAATACTGTTAGCAAGGTGAAGGTCGAAGGTACCGTTCACATGGATCCGCGAGCCGTTTTGAGCCGAATCGGTATCAAAGATGGTCAGAGTTTTTCTCCGACGGGACTTACCGATAAGGTTCAGGCTTCTGTTACCACCTTGTATGAATCCGGACTTTTTGACGATGTTACCGCTTGGATTGACTATGTTGGTGATGGTTCCGATGTGGAATTGATCTTCAAGATTAAGGAACTTCCTGCTCTGGATACTGTCGTTTTTGAAGGTTGCGACGACGTTAATGAAGAAGACTTGCGTCTTAAGGTTCGTTTGATTCCTGGTCAGGTTTATAGCAAGAGCCAGCTTGAACGTGATCGTCAGGCTATTTTGGCTCATTACCACTCCGAAGGTTACCTCCTCGCAGAAGTGGGTTATCGTGAAAGTGAAGCTGATGAAAACAAGAACATGGTGACCTTTGTTATCCGTGAAGGAGGCAAGGTCAAGGTTCGTCAGTTTGATATCCAGGGTAATGATAACGTTCCCAAGGAAGATATCATGGAACACATGCTCACCAAGCTGGACCAGTGGTGGGGTGGTGGCGAATTCAAGGAAGAAGTTTTTGCTGCAGACCGTGATTCCGTGCTGAATGCAATCCGTCATTTCGGTTATCTCGATGCTGAACTTACCGAATACAGCGCTGAATATTTGCCGGATTCCACTTGCTTGTTCTATATGGGCCGTATGGTTCCCATGGGTGCAAAGCTTGAAAATCTCTATGACCAGTTAAATACAGCATTGGCTGATACCTCCCATGCCATGAGCAAGATGGCGGGCAAGCCCACTATGCAGGTCACCCATATTTTCCGTAATCACCGCGCCATTGGCGAAAAGAGCTGGGTTACAAGACCGCTTCCCAAGGTGAAGTCCGAAGAAGACGCATGGAAGTATTTGAACGATGTTATCCGTTACGAAGATTCCCGTAAGGAATTGATTTCCATTGTGAAAAACAACAAGTGGAACAATCCGAAGATCGACTCCTTGAAGAACATCAAGAAGCTGAATAACTACCAGGAAAAGCTCTTGGTCCGTTATATGATCGAAGACATGTTCCCGGCTTTGAACAAGTACGATGAGATTAAGACATCCAGCGCAATTCTCGTTCATATTCATATGAATGAAGGTCGCCGTTACTACATGGGTGGCTTGCACTTCTCTGGTAACGAAGTCTTGAACGATCAGATGCTCAAGTATGTCTATCGTCTCGATAGCGGTATGGTCTTTGACCAGTACCTCTACGATGCTTCCCGTAAGGCTTTGATTGATGCCTATCGTGAAGACGGCTACTTGTTCGCTAACTACGAAGAAGAAAGAACCTTTACCAACGACTCCATTGTGAACCTGTCCTACAAGATGACCGAAGGTCTTCCGGCTCAGATTCATAAGGTTCATATCCATGGCAACACCAAGACTAACGAAAAGGTGATTCGTCGTGAAGTCCGCCTCTATCCGGGTGACACCTACCGCCAGTCCGGTTTGGAACGTAGCTTCCGCGAAATTATGCAGCTGAACTACTTCGATATGGTCATGCCTGACATCAAGGTTGTGGGCGAACAGGAAGTGGATCTTGACTTTGCTGTGCAGGAAAAGGAAGCTGGTACGGGTCAGTTCAGTCTCGGTGTTTCCTATAGCGAAAGTGATGGTCTTGTGGGTACAGCTTCTGTGTCTATCCCCAACTGCTGTATGGGTGACGGCCAGGCTGCATCCTTCAATGTCGAATATGGTGCTGACAAGAAGAGCGCTTCTATTAGCTTCCAGGAACCTTGGTTGCTTGATAAGCCCATTACCTTGGGTGCTAGCTTGAGCTACTCCTGGTGGAATATGGAAGATTACGGAGACCCGAATATCACTCGTTACGGTGGTAGCGTTTACTTGGGTAAGCGTCTTAAGTGGCCGGATGACTACTTCTATGGCCAGATCGGTTATAGCTGGCTCATGAACAAGCAGGGTGATAATATCCCGGGTAGCTATGTGGTTTATTCCGGTGTTGAATCTGCAATTAACTTCCGCTTGATTCGTGACGACAAGAACTTGCCTCAGTTCCCCACCGATGGTTCTCGCTATGTTCTTGATTTGCAGTATGCTGAAGGTGCTGTGTTCGGCGACTTTGAATTCTTGAAGACCGAACTCACTGTTAAGTGGTGGTTCCCGCTGTTCCGCGACCGCTTGACTTTGGCTTTGACCAATCAGTATGGTGTAATTTTCGGTGATCACTTGCAGTACCGTACTTTGTACACAATGGGTGGCGCCTATGGCTACGAAGGTATGATGCGTGGTTATAGCTCTGGTTCTATTGGCTACCGTCGCTTGGGCCGCAGCTACCAGTACATTGGTGCTGAACTTCAGCTAGGCCTTGTGCCTCAGACCTTCTACCTGTTGCCTTTCTTCTTTGATGCAGGTAATGTGTTCGGTGAACGCTATGACCCCAAGACTCAGGTTCCCAAGCCCAGTCGTAGTCCGCTTAGCGAATGGGATCCTACCAGCCTCAAGAAGGATATTGGCTTTGGTTTCCGCGTTGTTGTTCCTATGCTCGGTATTATTGGCTTTGACTTTGCTTGGCCTTTGGATGTGGGCGAAACCTACACGGGCACCAAGCGTGAAAAGGTTGGCGACATGGAATTTAACTTCGTTATTGGCCAGGGCTTCTAAGGAGTTTGTATGTTAAAACGACTTTTGATTTTGTTCGTGTTCGCTTTTGCGACGGCCGGCTTTGCCGAAGACGGCCTCCGCATTGCTCACGTTGATTCCAAGCTTATCTTCGATGGTTACAAGGGAACCAAGAAGGCTCAGGAAGAATACGACCGTCAGGTGGCTAAGTGGGAACAGCAGGGCAACTTGCTGCAGAAGGAACTTGCCGCCATTAAGGAAAAGCTGGACAAGCAGATGTTGATGCTTTCCGACGAAAAGAAGCGCGAACTTGAAGCAGAATATGCCAAGAAGGATACTGAACTCAAGAGCTTCATCGACCGCGTTTATGGTCGTAAGGGCGAATTGATTTCTGAAAACGAAAAGGTCAGCGCTCCCATCATTCAGCTCATCCGTAAGGCTGTGAACGAAATCGCCTTGCAGGAAGGCTACGACATGGTTGTTGACCGCGCTACAGGTGCTGTTCTTTTCTGGAAGAAGGATAATGACTTGACCCAGAAAGTTTTGGACTACCTGAACAAGCAGTAAAGAGAAAAAGAAGAGTGAAAAGGCGGCGGAGCCGCGAAATTATCATCAGTAATTCATAATTCGTAATTTATAATTCGAACGAAGTGAGACCATTATGGCCGAAAATAAAGCAGAAAAGTTTGTATTCTACATGTATAAGATGTGCAAGTCTTATCCCAACAAGGAAGTCCTGAAGGACATCTCCCTCAGCTTCTACTATGGCGCTAAGATTGGCATTATCGGCCAGAACGGTGCTGGTAAGTCTACGCTTCTGCGTATCATGGCTGGTATCGATAAGGAATTCCAGGGCGAAGCTTGGATTGAACCGGGTCGTACCGCTGGTTACCTGCCTCAGGAACCGCAGCTGGATCCGAACTTGACTGTCAAGGAAAACGTGATGCAGGCTGTGGCCAAGAAGCAGGCTATCCTTGACCGCTTCAACGAAATTTCCATGAAGTTTGCAGAACCCATGGAAGATGATGAAATGAATAAGCTCCTGGATGAACAGGCTAAGCTTCAGGACATCATTGACGCTCAGGACTTGTGGAGCCTGGATCGCAATATTGAAATTGCTATGGACGCCCTCCGTTGCCCGCCGGGTGACTGGCCGGTGACCAACCTTTCCGGTGGTGAAAAGCGCCGCGTGGCTCTGTGCCGTTTGCTCCTGGAAGAACCGGATCTGTTGCTTCTCGACGAACCTACCAACCACTTGGATGCAGAAACTGTGGCATGGCTGGAACGCCACCTCCGCGAATATAAGGGCTCCGTCATTCTCGTGACCCATGACCGTTACTTCCTGGATAACGTCACTGGTTGGATTCTTGAAATTGACCGTGGTCGCGGCATTCCTTGGGAAGGTAATTACGCCCAGTGGCTGGACCAGAAGCTTGATCGCATGAAGAACGAAGAAAAGGGTGAATCTGATCGTCAGAAGCGCCTTGCTCGCGAACAGGAATGGGTCAAGCAGAGCCCGAAGGCTCGCCAGGCCAAGAACAAGGCTCGTCTTAAAGCTTACGAAGAACTTCTTGCTGAAGATACCAAGGAAAAGATTAATGTGGCTCAGATCCACATTGCTAACGGTAACCGCCTCGGCGATATCGTTATTCAGGCTGAACACCTGCAGAAGGCCTTTGGTGAAAAGGTGCTCTTCGATGATCTGAACTTCAGCTTGCCCCGCTCTGGTATCGTGGGCATTATCGGTCCTAATGGTGCTGGTAAGACCACTCTCTTCAAGATGATTACTGGTTCCGAAAAGCCAGATGGCGGTACCTTGAAGATTGGCGAAACCGTCCAGATCATCAGTATGGAACAGGGCCGCGATTCTCTGGATGATTCCAAGACCGTTTGGGAATCCATTACCGGCGGCAATGACGAAATTATGGTGGGCGACCGCAAGATGAATGGCCGCGCCTACTGTGGCTTGTTCAACTTTACTGGCGCTGCCCAGCAGAAGAAGCTGAATACCCTTTCCGGTGGTGAACGCAACCGCGTGCTCATGGCCAAGAACCTGCAGCAGCCCGGTAACCTGTTGTTCCTGGACGAACCGACCAACGACTTGGATATCGAAACCCTCCAGGCTTTGGAACAGGCT
Organism: Fibrobacter sp.; assembly: GCA_024399015.1. GTDB lineage: Bacteria > Fibrobacterota > Fibrobacteria > Fibrobacterales > Fibrobacteraceae > Fibrobacter. Next base: position 103,424 of record JAKSIC010000003.1, on the reverse strand, counting down.
ATCCTCAAGTTCGCAGGCTGCGCCGTGATTATCTCCCATGACCGCTGGTTCCTGGACCGTATCGCAACTCACATCCTGGCTTACGAAGGCGACTCCAAGGTTGTCTGGTTTGAAGGTAACTGGAGCGAATACGAAGCCGATCGTCGCAAGCGTCTGGGCGAAGATGCGGAAAACCCCAAGCCCATCAAGTACAAGACTCTCACGCGCAACTAAGTTGCGCTAGGGCGCGAAAGTTCGCTGCGCGACCTTTTGCTTTGAGGTGTGAGGTCGCTGCAGTTCACTTAGTGAACTTACGCTTTGAGGTATGAGGTCGGCGACGGCGTTGCCTTTGATGTGTAAAATAATGGCGCCCTTAGGGGCGCCTTTTTATATATTTCAATATATGAAGTCGTTGATTCAAATCCTTTTTCTTTCTGCATCATTGTTGTTGGCTCAAAACATTGATGAAAGTGTAATTGGAGGAAGTAAGAATTTGACGCTTGATGATGCTTTGTGTAAGGGTTGCGAAATTCTTCGATACGATTCAACGGACTCGACAAGTTGTGAATCCTGTGCAGATTATGTGAGCTGTAATCAAGATGGCGATATAGTTACCTATTCTTCTGGTCCAATGGGAAGTTGGACGAATGTTGAATCTGTGGTAGTTTCTAAGGGTGATGCAAGAAGTCTTCCCAAGTGTAAGCTTCGTTTTTCTTCAAATCTAAAGCTTCGGCTAGGTATGACAAAAAGCGAAGTTCTAAAAACTGGGTTATATTTTAGGCGAACTTCTGATAAAACCTGGGAATGGATGAGTTGGAGCAGGTTAGAAGGATCTCCTGATGAAGCTGGAAATGATTGGCATGAATGGCAAGGACGAACGCTTGAATTTTGTAATGAGAAACTGTGTAGCTTTGGGTATTGGTGTAGTGTGTTCGATTCCGGTCCGAGTGATGCGGAAATAAAAGAATTTTCTAAACCGTAGATGACGATTTCTCATGATTCTTCACGTTCTAAAGCATGAACTGCGGTTGATTTTCCGGGAGCCTCGCTTCTGGATTCCTTTCGTTATTCCGCCGGTGATTTTGGCGGCGTCCCAGGGGATTGCTGTTTCTCGCTATGGCGGGCAGGTGATGCAGGGCATGGAAGGCTACATGATGCTGTTGCTGGGTTGCCTCATGGCACCTATGGGTGCGCCCCTTGCTGCTGATAGCTTTGCTGGCGAACGTGAAAGAAATTCCCTGGAACTGTTGCAACTATCTCCGGTGAAACCTGCGGATTTGTTCTGGGGTAAATTTTTAGCGGTGTTGCCGTTTCCTCTGGTGTTTGCGCTAATTGGCCAAGGCGCCTACTGGATTGCTCATCCGGGCGTTTCTTTGGAAATGGGCGTGGCCGCAATGCTTGGCGCTGCATCTGCAAGCCTCTTGGTGAATGCCTTTTCGTTGTTGCTTTCTTTGAAGGCTAAGACGGTGCGTGCAGCTACGCAGGGAACACTATTCTTTATTGTTCCTTTGCTGTTGTTGGTGCAGTTCTGTTACGAACCTTTCTTGAATGGAATCTTTATACCTGCGGTAACATTGGTGGCTTCGTTGATGATTTGCACGGTAGTGACCATTGTAGGAATGAGAAAGTTTATTAGCTTGTAATGCAAATGTGCTGCGGATTGAGCTCTGCGCAGCTCTTAAATTTCAAATAAGTCCGGCTGCGTGCTGGGCTTTTTCTTTATCCAGCTGACTTGTTTTGCGGGGTGTACAATTTCACCGGGCCTTATATTTCCGATGATAAGTGGCGAATCTGGGTCATGCAAGTTGTGTTTGCTAAACACTTGGTCTTTACCATAATTAGCGTAGCAGTATTTGCAAAGGTGGGGACAATTACTGTAATTTCCAATGTCTCCACCCACAACACAGGCTGAACATTCGTCGCGAGCGAATTTCTTTTTGGGCGGGGAAAATACGAGGCCGCGTGCGGGGAGGCCTAGGGCAGTTTCAAAAACTGATGGAGTGGTGCAACCGCTGCAATCAGCTCCGAACTCTGCAAGGTCAGCACTTTCAACACAAGTCTTGATGGTTATGCCGTGTTGACTTCCAATTTCCACAAAGGCTTTTGTGATGGCAACTTGATCTTCCCAAGAGACAGGCTGAAGCTCTGGGAAGTTCTTCGTGACGCAATTGAAAATATCCACGAAACTGATAATGCAGGTGTGAGTGTAACCTTCAAGAAGGGCTGCCATCACTTCAAAGGATTTGATGTGCTGTTCGACAGTGTACCTGCCAGTAATGCAGATAGGATCGTAACGCCATTGGACTGCATCTTCGCCGCCATTATGTGCATTGACGATGTCCGAAAGTTTCTTGAATTGTTCCACGATAAATCGCTTGTCGGGAACGTTTGGCTCAATGTCCTTGCCATAGGGCGTGAGGGTGATGTGCCACATCCAGCGGTAATCTGCGAGCTCATCCAAATGGGGGAGGAGTGGAGTCGGATTCTTTGTGCAGAAAAACAAGCAGTCGACAACGCTTGGGTCCAGTTCGTAGCGGGTAATGTAATCCTGGTTGTAGGGGTTGCGCACCAGCACGTAACCTTCACGAATTCTATTCAAGAACCATTTTGAATAGAATGCAGGAAGGTCTGTGCGAATGCTTGCGGAAATAATCATGGTGGCACGCGGGAGGCAAGTCCTATCGCTGCTTTACGATTCTAGGATGATGTTGCGGAACTGTTCCACGCTGAATGCAGGATTCTGGAAGAAATTGTCAGCAAGGATTTCCATGATTTCTTCTGAGTATTCAGTCTGCTTGCTCAGCAGCTTGATGGCGTTGATTTTGGGAGTGACAGAACCACACTCTCCAAGAATATGGCCGAATCGTTGCAGGATAATCCAGAAGAAAATGGCGAACTGCACTTTGGTGAGGCTGTCTCCGTCAAAAAGACTCTTGGCGTAGTAACGGAAAATCAAGTAGGCGATAATCTTTTCGCCGTCTTCGTCGGAGAACATTGGCTTATTGTTGTGGCCGTCGTCGGCAACCCAACCTTCGCGAACCATTCCCTCAAAAGCTTTGTCCCAAGCGGGGCCGTAGCTTTCGCCCTCGCCGAGAATTTCAATCCATGTTTGTTTGATGGCCTTGTCGCTGAGGCTTACGGATGTGCCTTTGTCGCTTGCAGAATCTTCATCAACAGAATCTTCTTGTTCCTCGAAATCAATTCCGGAAGTTTCAACAGCGTAATCAAGAACTTCGGTCAATCTTTCTTTTAAAGGTTTGTTTCGATCTGCCAGCAATTCAAAAATATGTTCGCGTTCTGCAAAGATTGCATCTCGGGCTTCTTCAACGCCATCCGGCATTTCGTCGGGATCGTCATCGGCATCCCTTTCTACAAACTTCAAGCTCTTTTCGCCTACAGGTTCTTCTAGCAACAGTCTCACGGCTTCTTCGCAGCAAAGACCTACGCCTTTTTCCATAATGTCACCGTAGACTTCAACAAAGCGCGGGTGTTCCCTGCAAATGTTTCCCAGAACATTTCTGCCGTTTTCATCGCAGTCGGTGCCGCCCACGCCAAGGTGACAAATGGTATCGCAAAGTCCATTCTCCTTCAAGAAAGGACAGCGCTCATCCTTGGTGAGCTTAATGTGTCCATCTTCGATATTTTCAAGGAACTTTTGTATGTAATCCTTCTTGGCTGATCCGCATTTTTCTTTGCAGGCAATACTCTTGTAGTAGTCCAAAGTATCTTCGTCTACGTCAATTTCCCAGCCGATACAGCAGTTGTCTGTACAGCGGTTGGCAATGCAAGTGAATTTATCATAAAAATTTGGGATGCGGAGTAACATACTTCAAAACTAGAAATTCTATACTTACAAGTATGAAGTCCTTTGAAAATAAAGTCGTTGTAGTTACCGGTGGCGCCCATGGGATTGGCCGCACTATTGTCCAGGAATTTGAAAAAGAAGGTGCGAAGGTCGCGTATATCGACATTCGTGAAAATCCGAGCTACATCGGGGATCTTTCCAAAAAGGAAGTTCTGGAAGATTTTGCAAAGTTCGTGCTTAGAAAATATGACCATGTGGATGTTTTGGTGAACAATGCTTTGCCACTGATGAAGGGCTTAGATGAATGCTCCTATGAAGAGTTCAACTACGCTTTGGCTGTTGGTGTTTCCGCCCCTTTCTATTTGACTAAACTGTTCTCAAAGCACTTTGCCCCAGGAGCAAGTATCATCAATATTTCATCTTCCAGAGACCGTATGAGCCAGCCTCAAACGGAAAGTTACACGGCGGCCAAGGGTGGTATTGCTGCGTTGACTCACGCTCTTGCAGTTAGCTTGTCTGGAAAAGTTCGAGTAAATTCTATTTCTCCGGGATGGATTGATACGGATTTTGCTGAATATGAGGGCCCTGATGCAACGCAACAACCTGTAGGTCGTGTTGGCAATCCGTTGGATATTTCCAATATGGTGCTGTACTTGGCTTCGGATAAGGCTGGCTTCATTACAGGTGAAAACATCTGCATTGATGGTGGGATGACTCGTCAAATGATCTACCATAATGATTGCGGTTGGAAATTGGAGAACTAAAATGAAAAGGTTTGTGTGTTTAGGATTACTGCCCATTTTGATGTGGGCTTGCGGTGACGAGAATAATGGCGTAAAGCCTACTGACCAGGATTATTCCAGTTCATCAGTTGAACAGCTTCCAGTAAGTTCTTCAGAAAATGTTTTGCAGAGTAGCTCCTCCGTGAAAACAACTCTCGTGTCGTCGAGTAGTTCTGCAGATGGCTCGGCACTTGAAAGTTCTAGTAGTTCAAGGAATGGCGAAGATGTTGTTTCCAGTAGTTCCTTGTCGGATGAGCCTGCGGAACCTGCTTCAAGTTCCTCTTCCTTGCCAATAATTGAGAATGGTGACACTACAAAAATTTCCTATGCATTGAAACCTTTCAAGGGACCCCTCGCCAATCCCCACAAGGGATTTACCCTCCTTACGGAGGGTGCCTGGAATTTTATTCCTGAATTCGAATATGGTCCTAATGTAAATGGTGCATGGAAATTGATTAGCTACGGCTCCGGTTACCAGCGCTGGGATAAGCTGAACCCTGGTAAAGGAGTTTACGACTGGTCAGAATTGGAAGATCTTTTGAATGTTCTTCAGGAACATGGCTTGGGCTATGCATTGCGCGTTTTTCCCTATTCGCCCTCGTATATATTGGGTGAAGGTACACCTACAAGTGAATACGACTGGACTCCCACCTGGGTTTATGATGAAGGTGCCAAGAAGGTTACGGCCGTCTTTGAAGATAACGGCGCTCATGCTCAGGTTCCTGCATGGGATGATCCTGTTTATTTGAAGTACGCCAAGGAATTTGCTACGGCTTTGGCGGCAAAGTATGACGGTGATCCGCGCCTTGAGTATATCGATGTTCGAACTTTTGGTGAATGGGGCGAATGGCATGTTTCCCACTTGGATGGTAGTGAGATGCCGTCCCTGAAGATTCAGAAGGAATTGCTGGATCATTACGCTTCTGTATTCAAGAAAACTTTGCTTGCATTGCCTTCGGATGGTTATGGTGAAATTTATACCTATGCATTGAGCCTGGGAATTACAAAGCGCGATGACGGCTTTATTGGAATTCCTGGTACCGCTGATTCTCTGGTTCGTGCTTACGAGGCTGGACTTCCTACCATTGCTGAAAATATCGGCAGCTACGAAGCCATGCTGAGTTTTGATAACAAGAGTTACATGAGATGGACTCCGGAACGTTGGGTTCACGAAATCACCACCGCCCATTTGACCTACTATGTGTTGGAACAGGAAAGCGATTGTGGTTATCGAATCTACAAGGAAAATAAGGCCTTGGCAGATTCCATGACTCATGTGATTGGTTACAACTTTATGGTGCAGCAGGCGGAACTTTTGACCATTACGGGAGATAAGGGAACTGCAAATGTTTTAAATATCTCCGTAAAGAACACTGGTATTGCTCCGTGCTTCTTTGATGTGTACATTGTTGCAGAATTTGTTAACAGTGACGGCGAAGTTCTTGAACAACTGGGCGAAACCGTCAAGGTTGAAAAGAAAACATTCAAGGACGGTGACGTTCGCAAGTTCTCCTTTGCTGGTGTCGTACCCGCCCGCCAGACCAATGTGGCAGCCCTCCCTGGTGTAAACGTTGCTTTGTCTATGTACGAAAGCGAAGAGGCTTACAAGGCCGGAAAAAATCCCACGGTCCGCTTTGATAATGATGGACTGCAGGGGAACAATAAGCTGATGTTGAAACAGTAGAATCTGCTCGTATTTGTTACTGGATTAAGGCGAATAAAAAAGAGGAAATCCGTTGGACTTCCTCCTTAATTTTATTCAAAATGAAAGTGCCGACTTTCGCCGGCACTTATCATTAAAGGTTGTAAAGACTGAGCTTATCGCAGTTCAGCCAGGGCCTTTGGTACATTCGCTACGCTCATGTACCAAGTACTAGCCTCGGTCATAGACAAATGAATTTGTCTGCGACACTCGGCTTACGTACTTGTCGTTCTTAACGCAACTCTTCCAGAGCCTTCTGGTTCTTAGCAATAATATCTTGCTGGGTTGCGAGCTTCACGCGTTCAGCATTGACGACTGCTTCCGGAGCGCCGGAAACGAACTTTTCATTGCTGAGCTTCTTTTCGATGGAAGCTGCAAAGCTCTTGGCCTTTTCGATTTCCTTTTCGAGGCGTGCGATTTCTGCAGCCGGGTCAAGGATACCTTCCAGCGGGATGAAGAGTTCGCCACCAGGAACAACGGCGGATGCGCTGAACTTGGGCTTAGCTGCCTTCACGCCAACGGTAATGCTTTCGAGGCCACCCAGTTCGGTAATGATAGCGAGGCATTCATTCACGGACTTTTCGGTAGCTGCATCATCGACGCTCACCACAGCCTTCAGCTTGGTAGCGGGGGAGACGCTGTAACGGCCACGAACACCGCGGACTGCTTCCACCACGGCGAATGCCTGGTCGAATGCAACTTCGATGTCCTTGTTGATGAGAGATTCATCAGCAGTGGGCCACGGACGGCTGATCACCATTTCGGAACCCTGGAACAGGATGCTGTTCAGTTCTTCGGTGATGAACGGCATAACCGGATGGAGAAGGTCAAGCACATTCTTCAGCACGTAGCTGAGGATGGCCATAGCGTTCTTCTTTTCGGCGGTCAAAGTTTCGCTGTTGATCACAGCCTTCTTGATTTCAAGATACTGGCTGCAAACATCGTCCCACACGAAGCGGTAGAGGAAACCTGCAAGTTCTGCGAAGTGGTATTCTTCCAGCATGCGGGTTGCATCCTTGATGGTGGTTTGCAGGCGGGAAAGGATCCACTTGTCTTCGAGAGTGAAGAGGGCCTTGTCCATGGGGAGCTCTGCGGTGAGAGCGCCAGCCTGTTCCAGCTGCGGATAAAGGAAGCGGCATGCGTTCCAAATCTTGTTGGAGAAGTTACGGCCGATTTCGAACTTTTCAGAAGTGTTGATTTCGGTACCGTCTTCCTGCTTTTCCTTCTTCACCGGCAGACGAACGTCCTGGTTGTCGGTGCAGAGGCTTGCCATCACGAAACGGAGAGCGTCGGTACCGTACTTGCGTTCGATGTCCATGGGGTCCACGCCGTTACCCTTGGACTTACTCATGGTCATGCCATTGCCGTCCAGGATCTTCGGGTGGATGTAAACGGTGTGGAACGGGATCGTACCCATGTTTTCCTGGGAGAAAAGCACCATACGTGCGACCCACAGAGTGATGATGTCGCGGCTGGTGACCAGCACGGAAGTGGGGTAGTACTTCTTCAGGGTGTCGGTGTTTTCCGGCCAGCCCATGGTAGAATGGGGCCAGAGACCACTGGAGAACCAGGTGTCCAGAACGTCGTCTTCCTGCTTGAGAACGTGACCCGGAACTGCGTCTTCTGCAAGGTTTTCTTCCTGAGAGCAGACCAGATAGCCGCCGTTTTCTGCCTTGTAGAAGAAGATGTCTTCGCGGTTGCCGAATACGGCCTTCAGTTCTTCTTCGCTTGCGTCGGTGTGCCAGATAGGAATGCGGTGGCCCCACCAGAGCTGACGGCTAATGCACCAGTCGCGCTTTTCGCCCAGCCAGTCCAGGTACTTGTTGGCGTAACGTTCGGGGATAATCTTGATTTCACCGGACTTCACGGCGTTCATTGCGTTTTCGGCGAGAACGTCCATCTTCACGAACCACTGGTCGCTGAGGTACGGTTCAATAACAGTCTTACTACGGTCGGAGTGGCCGACCTGCATTTCGTGGTCTTCCACCTTGATCAGGAGGCCCAGTTCTTCGAGGCCAGCCACAACGGCGTCGCGGGCAGCCTGACCCTTAAGGCCCTGGAACTTGCCGGCGTTTTCATTCAGGGAGCCGTCGTCGTTCATGATGTTGATCATGGGGAGCTTGTGACGGAGGCCGGTAGCATAGTCGTTGGGGTCGTGAGCCGGAGTCACCTTCACGGAACCGGTACCGAAGTCCTTGTCCACGAGGATGGCGTCTGCAATCACCGGAATTTCACGATCAACGAAGGGAACCTTCAGCATCTTGCCGATGAACTGTGCATAGCGTTCGTCGCTGGGGTGCACGGCAAGAGCGGTATCGCCCATGATGGTTTCCGGACGGGTGGTGGAAACGGGAATGAAACCCGAACCATCGGCCAGAGGATACTTGAAAGTCCAGAAGTGACCCTTCACGGTTTCGTAATAGATTTCATCGTCGGCAACGGCTGTCTGGAGCTTGGTGTCCCAGTTCACCAGACGCTTACCGCGGTAGATCAGGCCCTTTTTGAACAGGTTGAAGAAGGCGTGGCGAACAGCCTTGGCACAGATGGGGTCCAAGGTGAAGCGCTGACGGCTCCAGTCGCAGCTCACACCCAGGCTCTTCAACTGCTTGGTAATGCGGGCTTCGTATTCTTCCTTCCACTTCCAGATGCGTTCCACCAGAGCGTCGCGGCCAATGTCGTGACGGGTCTTGTGTTCGTCCTGGAACAGGCGTTTTTCCACAACAGCCTGGGTTGCGATACCGGCGTGGTCCGTACCCGGAATCCACAAAGTGTCGCGGCCAGTCTTACGGCGGTAGCGTACCAAAATATCCTGAAGGGTGTCGTTCAAGGCGTGGCCCAGGTGCAGGGCGCCGGTCACGTTAGGAGGCGGAATGACGACAGAGAACGGTTCGCCCTTACCGCTAGGTGCAAAACTATTTTTGTCTGCCCAGGTCTGGTGCCAGCGGGCTTCAACTTCTGAAGAATTATAACGTGTTTCCATAATTTATTTCCACAAATAATTTCTTAATGTGGGCAAATTTAGAAAAAGGTGAGAAATGCGCCAAATGTGTTTACACAATTTGGCATATCCGAGCCGAACTAAATGCGCTCAAAGAGCGCCATTTAGAATTTTTTCTCAAAAATGTAAAAAGCAGCCCTTGAATGGAACTGCTTTTCATTGATATATATAAACCTTTGCAACGTTTTTTTTAACGCACTGTAATCTGCATGGTTTCTTTCAAACTTGCGCTGCGGTAATGGACGATGTAATGTCCACGAGGCAGGCGGTTTGTATTGAAAGTTGTTAGGCCGTTTTTCTGGACAAGAACCTTGCCCTGCATGTCTGTGATGACGATGGAATGGCCTGTAGTTTGTGCAAAAGTCAGAACAGATCCGTTTTTGTGAATGGCCTGCATATTGCCGGCAATGGTTGCGCCGCGTTCAATACTTGTTGTTCCGCTAGAAGAGCTTTCTTCGCTGCTGGAACTCAGTTTTTCACTGCTGGAACTGCTTTCTGCGACTGGTGCGCTAGCCTCAAGTTTTGCCTGATAGGGAATGGTCTTGCCTTCCAGCAGCTTGTCGCTGGTGATGGTGGGTTCCGGATTTTCAGAAGCATCGATGTTCAGACCCTCAATCTTGCAGACGATTTCTTCGCCGGGAATCAAACCCTTCAGAGATGTTTCGCTGCGTTTGCCCTTAATGGTGACGTAGGCGTTGTGGTACAGCGGGGCGATGCCGATGTTCTTTACTGTTACGGAGGCAGAATTTTCGCTTACGGTGTATGCGGTAATTTCGAACTTGTAGCCCGCGAAGGAACTGGCTTCGTAGAGGCGTTCCTTGGTGGCGTACTTGCCATCGGGGGAATTATTACCGATAACGTAAGTCATGTGGTACTTGCTGGCGGCCTGTTCCCAGGTCACGCCGTAAAGCCCTGCGGGATTCAAGAATTCCTGCTGGTCCTTGGGGGTGTAGTAGCTGACTTCACCGCCGCCGGGTGCTGTTTTCCAGCGGTCTAGCCCCATGTCTCGCCAGTTCCTTTCGTTGTCGCCGTAGCCCTGTGTGGTGTCGTGCTCGGCGTGCATGAAGGAATCATCAAAAAGTCCGAAATTCAAAGCCAGCAAATCCTGCTTTTCAATAACAGGGGAGTAATTTTTGTCGGCTGCGTCAATGGAAATGCTCCATGGTGTTTCGGTAAACTGTGCAGCCACGTGCTTCAGGAATTCAGCCTGGTAATCCTTGGTGGCGAAGTTGACGCCAAACTGCTTGGTGGTGCCGTAGATGTGGTACTCGCCCCAGTGTCCAAAACCCACTTGCACAAACGCGATTCGCGGGTCCTTGTCGTAGGCGGCTGCAAAGTCCGTATAGAACTGCTTGTAGAACCACATCAGCTCCGTGTTGCTCCAGTCGGCATAGTAAGTGGGACCGTCTCCACCCGGGTTTTCGGAATAAGTCTCGGTGTAGCCGTCCATTGCCTTTATGTATAAGGGAACTGCTGTGGCGCCTTTCACATTCTGGGTGCAATCCGATGCATTTCTAATGGTTTCGCTGGGGTACTCGATGCGGAATCGCACGATGGCCTGGTGCCCGCGGCTGGCCACGTCATCCAGCATCTTTTCGAAGGAACTCCAGTCGTAATTCAGCTTGTCGCCAGTCTTGCCTGTCACCACGGCGCAGGGCAGGCAGTAGGAAAATTCCAGGGAAATCGCCCCCAGGTAATCCTCTTTGCTCTTGGCCTGATCGGGCCAGAACACGATGCCCTTCATGGGCTCCAAAGTTTCGATAGTCTTGTTCAGCGCAATGCCGCGATCCGCAGCGAAAGAAGATGCCACCAATGCGGCACTCAAAAGAGAAAGTGTCTTTTTCATAATCCCATCACATCCAAGGCAAAATTGCCGATAACATAATATACCCTATAAAATCGTTCGGGTCAAGTAGCCTGTTGAAGACATCGTCTTCTGTTAACGCATTTTAGCCGTAAAAAGAGAATTTTTCTACATATGTCTATATGAAAATGATTGAAGTGGTTGCTGGTGTAATTTGCCGTAAGGATAATCTGGGTGTAACTGAGTTCTTGGCCACCCAGCGTGGTTACGGTGATTACAAAGGTTTTTGGGAATTTCCTGGTGGTAAGACTGAACCTGGCGAAAGCCCGGAACAGGCCCTGGCTCGTGAATTAAAGGAAGAGTTGACTGTCGATGTGGAAGTGGGGGAATTCGTTACCACGGTGGAGTACGACTATCCTGAACGGCACATTACCATGCATTGCTACTTCTGCAAAATCATTTCAGGTGAATTGACTCTGCTGGAACACGATTCCGCACGTTGGTTGACAAAACAGGATCTTCGTTCAGTGAATTGGCTTCCTGCGGATGTAACGGTTGTTGAAAAACTTGAAAATTTAAGTGAATAAAAAACAACGCCGGATAAAAATCCGACGTTGCTTTTTTTGGTACTAGGGAAACTTAGTTGTTGCTGGAAACCTCAATGATTTTGAAGTCAATATTCTTGTTCTTTGCGGGTGTAAAGGCGAAACGGATGGATGCAAGGTCTTCTGCTGGGTTTCGATATTTCTGGCTCCATGTTGTACCCTTGAATTCGCTCCATTTATAGCACTTCTTTGTTGCAGTACTTGCCTTCGGGACGGAAACTGCCGGAAGATCGTAGCCGAGGGCTTCGTCGAAATCACCCAGGCTCAATTCCATGCTGAAGTTTTCGCTAGAAGTGTAGGTGACACAAACGCCATTCCAATCAGTTGCGTCGGCGGTAATAATATTGTCATTGCCGTCAGTTCCTGCTACATTAAATGCGATGCCGACCTTTTGACTGTTATTGCCGAACAGAGTCTTCTTTGTGGTTACTGTGCCGCAAATGCCACCGCAGTGTTCAATGATATTGTCCATTGCGTCTTCGCTATATTCGTTACCCTTTTCTGCAGGCCACTTAATGAAAGTCTTCTTGCTGTCAGTACCGAATTCATACCAGTAGCCGGAATCTTCCATGCCGTAGTCAAGGCCGGTGTCAATTTGATAGACACTTTCTGTTCCGTTCCAGAAAAAGCCTTTGGGCTGTACGGGCGGGTAAACGGTGTTGTACTTAGATACAGCATCAATGCGGAAATTTGCAGTGGTGCCGGTTTTGGCCTGGAACTTAATGCGGATTGCGGTTACGTTCTTTGCGTTATTTTCGGGTGCGATTTTTCCCGTACCCCAGCCAGCCTGCTTGAATTGGCTCCAGGTAAAGCATTTCTGCGTGCCATAGCTGGCCTTGGGAAGACTTACAAACGGTACGTCAAAACCAACTTCTGCTTCGGAGGCATCGTTGTAGCCAATTTCCATGGAGGTGGCAACGTCTGACTGGTAGGAAAGACATACACCACCCCAGTTGGAAATGTCTGCGGGAATGGGTTCGCCAGACTTGTCGATACCTGCTACACGGAATCCGATGCTGGTGAACGGATTGTAATACATGGTACCCTTATTCAACAGAAGGGAACCGCAGAGTCCGTCGCAGTGATCGATGATGGGAGCATAGGCATTGTCAGATTTTTTGTCCAATTCAACGGGCCAGATGAAAGCAGACTTGCCTCCGTCAATTTCGTCGTTGTATTCAAACCAGTATCCGGCCTGGTTGTTCTTGAATCCGGTATTGACGACGTTGTTTTCTCCGTGGCAGAACATGTCGTCCTTAGTGAAACAAGGCTGTACACTCAGCTCTTCGTGAGAGGAGGAAGAACTCTGAATAGGTGTGCTGTTGCTGTTTTCATTATAACGGCCAACGGAAAGGATGTTGAAGTGTCCGGTAGAACCTGTTTGTCCCATGAAATTGAAGAGAATAATGGCTGTTTCTGCGCTTGCTTCAGGGCCGGTAATTGCTTGTCTGCCCCAGCCATCCTGTTTGAATTGACTCCATTCAAAGCACTTTTGGGTTGCAGAGGTTGCCTTTGGCAGGTAGGCGATGGGATGGTCATAGCCGATTTCTGCTTCTCTTGCTTCACTTAGGACCATTTCCAATCTAACGGACATTTCTGAAGTGTAGGTTACACAAAGGCCGTCCCATGATCTAATGTCTGCTGCAACAATCGTTCCGGCTTCATCTTCACCAGCAACAGTAAAGCCTACGCCAACAAAAGGATTATAGGTCAAGAGTCCCTTGTTCAATTCATAGGTTCCGCAAACGCCTTGGCAATAGTCGATAATCGGATCCAGTGCGTCTTCACTATATTCATTTCCTTTCTGTACGGGCCATTCGATATGAGAAAGTCCACCATCGGCGTCGTCGCGATATTCAAACCAGTAGCCGGATGTTTCTGTACCGGCATCCATTTCTGTTTGAACTTGGTAAATACCTTCGTCGCCACGCCACATGGCGTTTTGCAGATACAGATTATTGTTGTTCGGGTTGTAGCTGCTGCTACTACTCATAATGGGGGCTACATCCCAGTCTTCTGCAACAAGAACCCAGAGGCCGAATTGACACTGGTAAACGCTCCAATCCTTGGTGATTTTATACTTGTCACCTTCGGAGTCGCAGCTCATAGGAATGTTCGGATTTTCAATATATGAGTTGTTGGGAACTTCAACTTTTCCGACGAGTTCATCTTCGTTACGGACGGAAGTGCTTACGTCGGCCTTGAGCCAAGATCCGTTCTGGCAGGCGAAATAAGCGTTGTCTTTCGAGGAATACCAGACGTCGCCATTGTTTGTTGCATTACAAACTGCGGCAACATTGGAGATTGCGGAATTGACGACGTCGTTGTCCATCATTTCGCTACATGCGGTGAGAAGCATTGGAGACACTACGCCCAATGCAAGCTTAGAAACTTTCATAAAACCCCCAAGTTTTATAAAATTATTTTAGAGTGTTTTTTAGGAAAAAACTCGTCAAGAATTGTATCTGAAACGACTCTTGACGAGTTCGATTTTTTTTCAGAGAGATAAACGAGATTTTGTTTTTTTTTTTTAGATCATAAAGAATACCTCCTAACCCGAGGTGGAATATACTCTATTCGGAAACGTAAGGCAATATGTTTGATGAACGAAAATGAAAAAACAATGGTTTTTGCAAAAATGTGTGATTTGGAGGCTCTGTTTACAACAATAAGCAGTCGGTTGAATTCGGCTTTGTTTTCGCGGCACTTGCCTTTTTCTATATTTGAAGCCAATGAAGTTACCTATTGTATGTATCATTGGACGCCCCAACGTGGGTAAGTCCTCCCTTTTCAACCGAATCCTCGGTCGTCGTGCCGCCGTGGTCAGTGACCGCGATGGTGTTACCCGTGACCGTCATTATCAGGTTGCAAATTTTAAGGGACATGAATTTACTGTAGTGGATACTGGCGGATTCTTGCCCGATGATACCATCGACGTCTTGGCCGACAGCGTTCGCACCCAGATTTTCAACGCCGTAGAAGAATCCGACTTGGTTCTTTTTATGGTGGATGTCCGTGTGGGTATTACCAAGCTGGACCAGCAGTTTGCACGCCTTATCCGTAAGCTGGATAAGAAGGTTATTCTTGTTGCAAACAAGAGTGAAAATGGTCAGGACCGCCAGGAAAGCTATGAATTCCTGAAGCTCGGTTTCGGCCAGCCTCGAACCATCAGTGCTCTGACTGGTTATGCTTGCTTGTCTCTCTTGGACGAAGTCATTGCTGTGCTGCCGACTCCGGTTCGTGGCGAACGCAAGGAAGAACGTCCCATCCGTTTCGCCATTCTTGGCCGTCCCAATGCAGGCAAAAGCACTTTGCTGAATCGTCTTCTCAATGAAGACCGCGCTGTTGTTAGCGATATTCCGGGTACGACCCGCGATTCCATCGACTGCGATTTTGTGGTGGATGGCAAGAAGTTTGTTGTTACTGATACTGCCGGTCTCCGCAAGAAGGCCAAGGTTGAAGACGAAGTCGAAATCTTCAGCAACATGCGAACCCTGGAAAGTATCCGCCGTTCTGACGTTTCTGTCTTAATGGTGGATTGCACCCGCGGTCTTGAAGTTCAAGATTTCCGTATTATCACTGATATCCGCAAGGCTGGTAAGGGTCTTGTGCTTGTTCTTAACAAGTGGGATATCCTTCCGGACAAGACTGAAAAATCTTTCGACCACATGGTCAAGGAAATGTTGGAACGTGAACCTATGTTGGAATACGTTCCTATCCTCAGTATCAGCGCCAAGGAAGGCCAGCGAGTAAGCCGCGTCATTCAAGCTATCCAGACAGTTTATGCAAACTGCCGTCGTGTGCTTGGTCGCGATAACGTTGCCACCGCCTTCGCAAAGTTTATTGAGGAAAATCCGGTGCCCAGCCAGAATGCACGCGTTGTGCAGCTGACCCGCGCTTGCCAGATTATGGTGGAACCGCCCGTAATCGCTATCGAAACCCGTACTCCGGATTTGGTGGCTGAATCTTACAAGCGTTACCTCATGAAGAAATTCTATGAAGAATTCCAGCTGCAGGGCGCACCCCTCCGCTTGAACTTCGATATGAAATTAACCCTTAGAAAGGATGAAGAACTTGAACAGTTTACTGAGTCTTCCAATAGCATACGTGTTGGGGGCGATCCCCAGCGCAATCTGGATCGCAAAAATCGCGAAAGGAAAAAACTTTGATATCCGTGACTACGGCTCCAAGAATGCCGGCCTGACCAACACCTTCCGTGTGCTTGGTTGGAAGCCCGCTCTTCCCGTTGTTTTCGTGGATTTGCTGAAGGGCTTCTTTGGTCCCTTCATTGCAATGAAGATGTGCGAAGCCCAGGTGGCAGCCGGTGGTGCCGACTACTCCTACTGGGTTCCTCTGGTTGCGGGTCTTTTGGTAATCCTTGGCCATAGCTACACTTGCTTTGCCGGTTTCCGCGGTGGTAAGGGTGTGCTCGCTGCTCTCGGCGTGTTCCTCTGCCTCTGTCCGGTAACTGCTCTTACCGCATTTGCAGTGTGGATTGTTCTGACGGTTTCCACCAAGTATGTGTCTGTGGGTAGCATTGGTGCCTGCGCTATGCTGGTGGTTCTTTCTGTCATGGGTTATTGTGGCGCACCTTATCCGGTGTATGACAACTTTACCCTGCCTTTGGCTATCGTTACTTCCCTCATCGGTATTTTCATTATCGTGAAACATCGTGGCAACATCAAGCGCCTGATGAATGGTACCGAAAACGGTTTTGGCAGCAAGCGCAAGACCCCGAAGGGTGCAGAAATTGCCCAGAAGGCAGATTCCGAGGCTCCGAAAGCATAAAATTCTGCTACGATTACTTTATTTGGCCGTAATTATATAGATTATTGTAAAACGAGGTTTTTATTATGAAAGTTACTGTTTTGGGTACTGGTGGCTGGGGTCTTACCCTCGGTCAGGTGATTTACGAAAATAAGAACGATATCACTTTTTGGACAAACTCTCAGGCTGAAGTAGATTTGCTTTCTACCGAACACCAGTACAAGGATAAGCTTCCTGGTGTGATTTTCCCGGCAGATTTCAAGTATACCACCGACATGAATGCAGCTCTCGAAGGCGCAGAAATGGTCATGATCGTGGTGCCGTCCCAGTTCATGGGTGGCGTCGCTGAAAATCTTGGTAAGTGGACTCCGGAAAAGGGTAAGGAACCTGTGGTGGTTTGCGCTACCAAGGGTATTCTCGAAGGCACCAACCAGCTTATGAGCGAAGTTCTCCTTGAAAAGGTTCCTTGGCTCACCGACGACAAGATGGTTGCTTTCAGTGGTCCGTCTCATGCAGAAGAAGTTAGCCGCCATGTGCTGACTGCAATCGTTGCCGCTTCCACTAACGAAGATTCTGCAAAGCTTGTCCAGCAGGCAATGAGCTGCTCCTACCTCCGCGTTTACACTTCTACCGATATCATTGGTGTTGAACTTTGCGGTTCCGTGAAGAACGTTATTGCTATCGCTTCCGGTGTGCTCTATGGCATTGGCGCTGGCGACAACACTCGTGCAGCACTCCTCACTCGTGGTCAGGCAGAAATGTGCCGCCTGGGTAAGGCTATGGGTGCTCATCCCGAAACCTTCGCAGGTCTCGCAGGTATGGGTGACTTGATTGTGACTTGCCTTTCTCAGCACAGCCGTAACCGCTATGTAGGCGAACACATCGGTAAGGGCGAAACCATCGATCAGGTCCTTGGTGGCATGAAGATGATTGCAGAAGGCGTTCCCACCTGCCGTAGCACTAAGGCTTTGGCCGACAAACTTGGTGTTGAAATGCCTATTGTGAACGCTGTTTACGCACTCCTCTTCGGTGGCAAGACTGTTAAGGAAGTCTTCGATGAAATCTGGGGTCGTGACCTCAAGGCTGAAAACTGGAATTAAGTTTTCTCAAATTGAAAAATTTAAAAAGTCTCGGCAGTTCGCCGGGACTTTTTTGTTTTGAGAAATTGGACTGACTTAATTGAATTTATTTCTGGTTTTTCAAAAGAGCAAATGCGATGGCGCCTTGTGCTGCCTGGAAGAGAAGGGGGAGGTAGCTGAATAGGGTAGATGCCAACACGACATCGGCAGGGATGCCCAGAAGTCCTGTGTAAAGACTGACTTGAACATTTTCACGAACACCGATGCCGTTGATGGAAATGGGCAACATGGTGAAGGTTACCATGATGGTCGTAAATACGGTGATGATTGCGATGTCTACGTCTACGCCCATTGCCTTGAAATAGGCCCAGTGGATGATGATGGTTACGATCTGAAGCCAAACAGAGTCGAGACCGGATAGAAGGAATTCTTTCTTGTGTCCGCGGTAAACACAGAATGCGTCTTGCAACTTCAAAAGGAAGGGAACCTTTGTTGCGAGCTTCGCAGGGATTTTGACTTTGTCTGAGAAAAGCCCTGCTATGATTACCAATATAGCTACCAGTGCAACAGCACTTACGGTTGCTGTGTATGCGGTAGGGATGTCATATTTTGCGGCGACAAAGGGTAGCGCAACAAAGAAACTGAGAAACATGGCCAGAAGGCCCATTACGCGGGAAATAACAATGGCGGCGACAGAGCTTGCTGTGTTTCCATAACGCTTGCCGAAAGCGATTGTCTTTACGGCGTCACCTCCAAAACCGCTGGGAAGCAGGTTGTTGAAGAAATACCCTAGAGCAATGTAGCTGTAAAACGTCTTGAAAGGGATTTTCCTGCCGTCTTCAAGTAATAGTCCGCGCCATCGGTTCGCCTGGATTGCCATAAGCACGATGGTCAAGACGAATATCAATAAAAGCCAGGGAAGTACGGAGGGAGTCCATTGGGCCAAAGCCTCGGTCAAGGGGACTTTGTTGAATACATAGGCAAGACCGCCCAAGGTGATAAAAACCTTGATAAACGTCTTCAAATGCTTTTTTGCGCCCTGCTTCATATCCTTAATTTAGAATTTTGCGGGAGAAAATATGAAAAATTGTTTTTTCAAGGTGTAATGATGTATATTTGTTATGTACAATTGTGGAGGTTAGTGTATGTCTATCAATCTTAAAAAAAGTCGTGTAGGGGCCGGTCTTATTGCCGGTTTGGCCGTTTTCGGCTTGTCTGCTTGCTCTGATATAGGTGACGATTCCTTGTCTGGATCTGTACCTGCTGAAATGGGTCGCCCGTCTAGTGTTGTTCTTTCTGACGCACAGGCCCGTATGGCACTTTGTGCTCGTACTGTGGTTTCTTCCTGGCAAATGGACGCTGGCAGTAGTGTTCTTTCTCAGGATATGGATAACGCTTTTATTGAAAACGATTTTGCCGTTGAAGCGGAAGCTTTCCTTATTGAACAGAATGGCTATATGACATTGGCCTCAGCCGGTGTCGATGGCGATAAGGATGCCTGGGCACTTCGTGTTGAAAATGGAAAGGCAATCTTTGCTTGGCGAGATGCCTCTACTGCTAACGAATGGTATAAGATCGAGGCAGAAAATGTTCTGATTACTGGAGAGACCATTACCGTCCGTGCAGAACGTTATGGCAGCCTGACGGTTCTTTATGTCAATGGCGTCATTGAAGCCGCTGCAGAATCTGCTAGCGCAATCGAAGATATGAATGGTCATTTTACCATTGGCTTCGATCCTTCCGCAGAAACGGAAAACATGCCCGGCCGTGTGCTTATGGTTCGCTTTGACAAGGTCCGCTATATCAAGAATGACTTCGTAGAAACGGCCCCGAAAACCGAGGATGTTGATACGGATGCTCCGCTGACAGTCGATCTTGATCCAAAGCCTGAAGTAAAGGACGAAGAAACTCCTGAAATGAAGTGGATTGCTGCTTGGGAATTTAATGACAATGCTGATGTTGGCAAGGACTTCACCGGAAATGGTCACACGGCCGTTATTGGCGAAGGTAAGGTGACTGCCGAAGACGGTATTGCCCATTTCGATGGCGAGTCCGGTTTTGTGGTAGAACTTGCTGAAGACTTGAAGATAAATTCCTTTGTGGTGGAAGCTCGTGTTAAACCCGTCGCTTCTGGAACCATGAAAAACATCCTTGTGGCGGAACCTCCGGGACGTGATGGCGATGGCTGGATGGTTCGTGCTGATGGCGGTTATTTGACAGTTCATTTCAGAGATGAACGGTTATCCTACACGGATTGGACTGTCTTTACAGGTGAAAAGCTTCTTCTGAACGAATGGAATGAAATTCGCGTTGAACGTTCCAATGGCGATGTTAAGGTTTTCCAGAATGGCAAATTGACCATTGACGCTTCCTACAAGGGTGACGTAAGCCAGTTGACTTATGACATGGGCATTGGTTATGACGCTATGTACCAGAATTATCATTCTCGTTACTTCGAAGGCGATATTGATTATATTCGCTTCGGTACCCTGGATGCAGTGAGCGAAGGCTCTTTGAAGGCCTCTCCCTATGAACTTTTGGCTGACTGGGAATTCGATGCTCCGGATTTCATTGGTTTGGACAAAATTGCCAATAACACCATTCGTTACGCCTATGGTGCGGAGGTTGTGGATGGAGCTTTGGTTTTGGATGGAATGTACGGATTGACGCTTCCCCTGACCAAGACCTTCAAACGTAATGAGTTTATCGTGGATGTTCGTCTGAATCCGTCTGAATTTGGCAAGATCCAGAACGTGCTGGTGGCTGAGCCTCCTGGACGTTATGGTGATGGTTGGATGATTCGTGTGGATGATGGTGTTCTCCGTGTTCATCTCCGCGACAGTCAGACTCATGGCACCGAATGGCAGGTCTTTGCTGGTAAGGCTCTTGAACTGAATCAGTGGACTGAGATTCGCGTGGCTCGCACTGCAGGCTCAATCCGTGTTTATCAGGATGGTGAGTTGACCGTTGAGGCCCCTTGTGGTGGTGATGTATCCCAGCTGGAATACGATTTGGCTATTGGTTATGATGCCATGAACCAGAACTATCACGATCGCTATTTCAAGGGCCAAATTGACTACATCCGTTATTACGGAATTCGTCAGTAGACAAAATCAAAATTGTATATTTAAGCGGAGCTCTAGGAGCTTCGCTTTTTTTAGGTTAAGATATGAGTATTGACGTTGGTATTATCAATTATAATGGTGGCTGTGAATTGACCGAATGTGTTCGCAGTCTTGTTTCTCAGACCACTGCGGTTCGTGTATTTGTTCTTGATAATGCTTCTTCCGATGATTCTGTTCAGTTGTTAAAAAATAGCGGTCTCCCTTGTACGATTGTTCCCAGCAATGCGAATTTGGGTTACGCAGGCGCTTGCAACATGTTGATGGAAAACATGGATGCTGATATTCAAGTGCTTTGTAATATGGATTTGGAATTCCATCCAGACTGGGCAAAAAATATTGTAGCTTGTTTTGAACGCCATCCGGATGCAGGCTCCATTGCCAGCCTTGTTATGGAAAAAAGCGGTGTGGTGAATGCCGTGGGTGTTTTGTTCGACGCAGATTTGTTTGCAAAGAATGAGGCTAGTGGATTAGACATTTCCGAAGCCGACGTTCGAGAGAAAGAAGTGTTTGGATGTTATGGAGCTGTGATGAGCTTCCGTAAAGAAGCTGCAGTTGCCGCAGGTCTCATGGATGCAGGCTTCTTCTTGTTCTTTGAAGAATCTGAATGGTATTTCCGTCATAATCTTGCTGGCTATAAAACGATATTCTGCCCTGACGCCAAGGTGTTTCACGAACGTTCCATGACGACGGTTCGCTATTCTCCTCTTAAACTTTTCTACTCTGAAAGAAATCGCCTGCGCTCTTGTATTCGACTGTTGCCGGCAGGTGAAATTTTAAAATTGCCGTTCCGTGCGGTAATCCGTTATCTTTCCATGGCCAAGGGTGTTCCTGGCCAGTCAGGTGACGGCAAGAAACTTTCTAAGATTTCCATCTGTGGAGCTTTGGCTAAGGCTTGGTTACAGGCCTTTGTGCGATTGCCTGCGGAATTGAAAACTCGTCGTGAATATCGTCAGAAGTTCGGCGAAGTAGATGCTAAGGTGATGACGTTGCTTGAACAATACAAATTGAATTAATTTCATTTGTCAATTTAGTGTATTACATTTTTCCTACGTAAACGGCTAGCCCTTTGACAAACCGTTTCTTTTTTTTATATATGCGCTCGATTCTTGGGAATCACGTTAGGAGTACATATGAATAAACTTTATCGAAAGTCTGTTGTGGGCTTCCTTGG
This sequence comes from Fibrobacter sp., assembly GCA_024399015.1. Taxonomy (GTDB): domain Bacteria; phylum Fibrobacterota; class Fibrobacteria; order Fibrobacterales; family Fibrobacteraceae; genus Fibrobacter. Next base: position 81,607 of record JAKSIC010000003.1, on the reverse strand, counting down.
TGCTATCGCACTTGTTGCAACTGTAGGTTGCTCTGATTTTTCCAACACACCTGCGGAAACTGCCGAAATACAATTAACACAGGAATCTTCTGTAACTTTGGCCCGAACTGCAGACAATGTTTGGCACAACAATTTTTCTGTTGAAGTCAAGGTGAATATTTCAAAGACAAAGGGCTACATTACATTAGGATCTGCTGGTGTTGAGGGTAGTGGCGATGCATGGACGCTTCGTATTGAAAATGGAAAGCCCGTATTTGCATGGCGTGATGCCTTTACGGATAACGAATGGCTTAAGCTTGAAACCGATTACCAAATTAGCTTGAATAAGGACGTTTCCGTTCAGTTTGAACGTGTGGATGAAATGGTCGCTCTTTATGTGGATGGCCAAATGGTTGCCGCGGTAGATGCCGATGAAGAAAAAACTTATTTGAATGGTCGTTTTAGCAAGGGCTTTGATCCTGATGCCATTAAGGACGTTTGCCCGGGTAGCGTAAAATTTGTTTCTTATAAGCTGATTGAGAAACTTAGTGTAGATGTTGAAAATGTGGATTATAGCAAGTGGCTCATTGCTTGGGAATTTAACGACGCAAAAAATGTAGGCAGGGACTTTACGGGTAATGGATATACGGGCTATGTGTATGGTTCCGTAAATTCCGATGGAAAATATGCCCATTTTGACGGCAAGTCTGGTTTAAGTTATGGTGTGACTGAAGAACTTGCGCAAGAAACCTTTGCTGTAGAGGTGCGAATTAAGCCTAGTCAGTTCACTTCGGTTCAAAATGTGTTTGCTATCCATAATCCGTATTCTTATGCGGCTTGGTATTTGCGGATTGAAAATGGAATTCCTGTGTTTACAACAGAACACGCTGGTATGATCAATGGCGTACACTCATTGATTGGTGAAAAACTTGAATTGAATGAATGGGTTGAGCTTCGTATTGAAATGTACGAAGATTATATGAGACTGTACCAAAATGGAAAAATGGTTGCTCATAAATTCTTTCGTTTTGAATCAAAACCATGTCATTACTGTAGCAAAGATGACCAAGGCGATCTTTATTGTTCGGAAAACTATGATATGGGTGTTGGTCACAAAGCCGCAGGTCTAAATAGTAGTGGAGAATTTTTTGTTGGTGAAATGGATTATGTCCGTTATGGAAAAATAGATGAAATTTATGACGTGTTGGGCGGATGGGATTTTTTGGATGAATATTCCAGGACCGTTGGAAATACTTCTCTGAATCCTGATCAGGTGGATGGTAACTTCTATGAGGGATTTGTTTTTGAAGATGGTTTGCTGAAGACAGAAGGCAAGAATGGTTTTTACATAAAAGACATCGATGTTTTCAAACGAAATGAATTTTTTGTTGAACTTAAGGTGATGCCGACTGCGTTTACCAATATGCAGAATCTAATTGCTGCGGAACCCGAAAATGGACCTGGTGATGAATGGGTTGTCCGTCTTGAAAATGGAGTCTTGAAGGTGTATTTGCGCGACTCTGACAAGTATGGCACAAAGTGGTCCCATTTCGCTGGTAAGGCTCTGGAATTAAATAAGTGGTGCGTTATCAATGTGGAAAGGACTCCTACAAGAATCCGTGTTTATCAAAATGGCGAATTGACTATTGATGCTTCCTATGTGGGGGATATTTCTCAACTTGAAATAGAAAAAATCGGTGTGCTGTATAATGTGTATCGCAACGAATATGATCCTCAAAAACCGTATGTCGGTAGGAATGTTCGCGGCTTTAAGGGCTACGTGGATTACATCTGTTATTATGTGAATCATAAGTAATTTTTTTTGACAAATCTTCATTTAAGGACGATTTACCTGGGGGTAGGTCGTCTTTTCTTTTGGGAATTTTTAAATTGTAACTATGGCTTTTGTTCATCTCCAGACTCATTCTGAATTTTCTGTTTTGCAGTCGTCCGCTCGTTTGGACGACATTTTGGCAGCAGCTGCCGATGATAATGCTCCCGCCGTGGCTCTTACAGACCATGGCGCTATGTTTGGTATTTTGGAAATCCAGACTCGCGGACAGGGGTTGAACAAGAAGCGAAAGGAAAAGGGCCTTCCACCAGTAAAGACTGTTCACGGATGCCATATTTATGTGGATACACCCAGTGCTACGCCAAAGGATACTACAACTTACGAACGCTTGACCCTTTTGGTTGAAAATGAAAAGGGCTACTATAACCTGCTTCGTATTGTAAGTTACCGTTATGAAGATGGTGATCGCTGGGCTGAAATTCCGTCTGTACCCTTGGAAACGGTGGAACAGTTCAAGGAAGGCATTATTGCCATTGCAGGTGATTTTTTCAGTAAGTATGGTACTAGTGTTGCCTCTGGCAGAAATTCTGTTGCCCGAGAATACATGGAACGTCTGGACAAAATTTTTGACCATGATCATCTGTATTTTTCCGTTTGTGATAATGGTTATGCTCCCCAGAAATTGGTGAACGATTATACTGTTCAGCTGGCCAATGAATTGGGCCGTGAGATTGTTGCTGTTGGCGATATTCATTACATCAAAAAAGAAGATGCCCAGGCTCATAGAATTCTTCGTTGCATTTCCACAAAGACAACGTTGAATGATTCCCAGGACAAACGTTTCCCGACAGAAGGCTTTTACTATAGAACTGAAACGGAAATGCGCGAACTTTTCGGGCATATTCCTGGTGCTATTGAAAATACGGTTAAGATTGCGGAACGCTGCAACTATATCGTGAAAACCGGTATCGGTGATGAATTCTGGCCCCGATTCAAGATTCCTGAAGATTTCTTGGCTGGCGAAGAATACCAGAAGATCAAGGCTATCATGAAGGCCGAATACGATGCTGAGTACCCGGTTGTCAAAGAAAGAGAACTGGGTGGCGTCATCAAGGATAAGAAGAAAAAACTTCAGGCCAAGATGTGCGAAGAAAAGGGTATTGAACCTGATGCCTTGACCGATGAGGACAAGGCTGAAATCGATCGCTTGGCCTCCCCGGAGCTTTTTACAGAAGATGACCATAAGGCGTGGGAAAAAGCGGTCCATCGCTGGTGCAAACCGGGATCCGATTCCGACATTTACATCATTCATCTTTGCAATGGCTTCTTGAAGTGGCGTTTCCCGGAAGAAGACTTTAAGTTCCCGGAACATGAGACCGACGTTGGCAAGCGCATGTATAAGGAACTGAACTGTATCCGAAACATGAACGTTGCCGGTTACCTGCTTATTGTGTGGGACTTCATTAACTGGGCTCGTAATAATGGTATTCCCGTGGGCCCGGGCCGTGGTTCTGCTGCAGGTTCCCTTGTTACCTATATCATCGGTATTACGGACATTGATCCGCTGAAGTTTGACTTGCTCTTCGAACGTTTCCTGAATCCGGAACGTGTGTCCATGCCTGATATTGATACGGACTTTGCGGACCGTGACCGTGGTCGTGTGATTGATTACGTGACCCAAAAGTACGGCAAGGAATGCGTAGGCCAGATTATTACATACGGCATGCTTAAGTCCAAGGCTGTGATTACAGACGTGGCCCGCGTACTTGGCTTTGCCCCGGGTGAAGCGAAGGTCATTACCAAACTGTTCCCCCAGCGTACATTGAATTTCAGCCTGAAGCAGGCCTGGACGGGTAAGGACAAGAAGGGTAATCCTTTGGAAGATGGCTATAGTCCGGAACCGTTGCAGGCAATGATCAATAGCCGAGCTTCCTACCAGAACCTTTGGAACGTGGCTTTGTCTCTGGAAGATCTTCCGCGTCAGACTGGTGTTCATGCTTGCGGCGTGGTGATTACCCCGACTCCTATTTACAACTTGGCTCCCTTGTATCGTGCTGCCGCTGAAGATACTCCGGTGGTGATGTACGATAAGCATTACGCAGAAGATATCGGCCTTCTGAAGATGGACTTCTTGGGCCTCATCAACTTGTCCATCATTCAAGACACGGTGAACATGGTAAAGAAAAACCGTGACATCGAAGTGGACATGGCCCATATTCCTTTGGATGACAAGGAAACCTTTGGACTTCTGAGTAAGGGTATGACCACTACGGTGTTCCAGTTCGAATCTCCGGGTATGCAGAAATACCTGCGCGAACTGAAGCCGACCCGTATTACTGACTTGATCGCTATGAACGCCCTGTATCGTCCGGGCCCGATTGACCAGATTCCGCACTTTATTGCTCGTAAGCTGGGCACCGAAGAAGTGGACTGCTACCATCCGGACTTGGAGCAGGTTCTTGGGGAAACCTATGGCGTTATCGTGTACCAGGAACAGGTGATGAAGCTTGCTCAGATTTTGGGTGGCTACTCTCTGGGCGGTGCTGATAACATCCGTCGTATCATGGCTAAGAAGATGCCTGAAAAGATGGAAAAGCTGACTCCGGAATTCTTCGCCAAGTGTGAAGCTCGAGGCTACTCCCACGAATTGATTAAGAAGGTGTGGGATGCTGTGCTTCCGTTCTGCGGTTACGCATTTAACAAGAGTCATGCTGCGGCTTATGCGTACGTTGCTTACCAGACGGCATACTTGAAGACTCACTATGGTCCGGAATACATGGCTGCATCCATGACGTCCAAGATGGGAAAGACAGAAGATATCGTGACCATCATCCTGGAATGTAAGCGCCTGGATATTGAAGTGGTTTCTCCCAATATCAATGCTTCCATGGGTGTGTTTACTGCAAACAAGGAACATCAGATTCTCTTTGGCCTTGCTGGTATTCGCGGTGTGGGTATTGGTGTCGTTGACGATATCGTTGCTGAACGTGAACGTCGTGGCAAGTTCAAGGATTTGTTTGATTTCACAAAGCGTGTTGCTGAATATCAGGGTGAGCAGAAGGAAAAGCGCGCTCCCATGAATAAGCGCTTTGTAGAAAGCTTGATTATGGCTGGCGCCTTGGATGAGTTCCCTGGTAGCCGTGCGGTATTGATGGCTTCTGTGGATCGTGCTCTCGAAGTTGCTGCTCGCTGTCAGGAAGATCGTGACCGTGGCCAGATTTCCTTGTTTGATTTGGGCGGTGGAGCACCTTCTATGGATAGTTCCGCTGAAGTTCTGGAAGAAGCTGAAGAATGGACTGCTATGGAAATGCTGAACAAGGAACGTGATGTTCTTGGCTTGTTCCTTTCCGGACATCCTCTTGATGAATTCCGTCCGGAATTGCAGGGCTTTACCAGCTGCTCCTTGGCGGATGATGAATTGAGTAAGCATCTTGGTGACACTGTTATTGTTGGCGGCGTCATCACTTCCTTGAAGTCTTTTGAAACTAAGCGCGGCGATACTCTTGGTTCTGGAAATATTCAGGATTTTCACGGCGATGTTGGCATTTTCTTCAAGAAGGATACTTGGGAGCAGCTTCGTGATTCTGTGGCTTTGGATGACCGCGTTCTTGTGAAGGGCGTCCTGGAACAGCAGCGCGATCGTGAAGAAAAACAAGTGATTGTCGAAGAAGTTGTTCAGCTGGATCGTGTGCGTTCTAGCATGGTTAGCTACATACATATGTCAATTTATTCTTCAATGGTGACTGAGGAATTTATTGAGAAACTGAAAGATGTTATGGACCGCTACGAACCCTTCGATGAAAGCGAACATGCGTGTGAAATTGTGTGCCACGTAGAAACCGAATCTGGCTATTCACATATTCTTTCCCTGAAGAAAAAGAAAGTTGTCTATACTCCGGAATTGTTCCAGTATCTCCGTAAGGATTTGGGATCGTTGAAGGTCTGGGTATCTAACCGTGCAAAGCGGTAAACCGTACATACTTTTTTGTGCTGGCGAAGATTCCGGGGACTGCATCGGGGAGAGCCTGATAACGCAGACCATTGCCGCTTGTGACCACCTCCAGAAATCCTATGAATTTCGTGGAGCCGGAGGCTTCCGGATGCAGCAGGCAGGCCTTCAGCCTTTGGTTGATTTTGAAACGTTGCCGGTTTCTGGTTTTGGTGATGTTCTCCCGAAGTATTTGCAGCTTCGCAAACATTATAAGGTGCTGGAAACAGCGTTGATATCGGCTGATTGCAAGGGGCTGGTTTCCGTTGATTATCCAGGCTTCAATATGAGACTTGTGACTTTGGCGAAAAAACTGAAGAAGCCTGTCTTGTATGTGGCTCCACCCCAGATCTGGGCTTGGAAATCCCATCGTGCAAAATTGTTTGCGGGCTGCGAAAATATTTCTCTGGCTACATTTTTTGATTTTGAAATTGAAGCGTACAAGAATGCGAATTGCAATGTAGTGAAAATGGTTCACCCTTTTGCGAATTCGGTTTTGCAAGCCAATGTTAGTGGTGAGGATTGCCTTTCAACGAAACGTAATAAGATTCTTTTGTTGCCGGGAAGTCGCAAAAGTCAGGCTTTAAGAAATATTTCTGCGTTTCTGGATGTTGTGAATAAGTGCGAACAGGATGCTTTTTTGCATAGCAAGAATGTTGTGCTACTTGCGGCAAGAGATTCTCTTGTTCCCATATTTGAAAAGGCTTTGGCTAGGTTTTATTCTGCCTCAAAACTGAAAGTTTCTGTTTGCGTGTCCCCGAAAACAGCAGAAGAACGTATAGACTTGTTCCGTTCGGCTGAGATTTCGATTTCCGCTCCGGGTACAGCAACTTTAGAATTGGCTTTATCTGGCTGTCCAATGGTAGTTTGCACGAAACCAGATTTTTTGACAATGGTTTTGGCGAAGCGTTCTGTGAAAACGAAGTTTTTTGCTTTGCCGAATATCATTCTTCAAAGAGCCGTTTTCCCGGAATTTATTACGAGGACATTTGATTTTCAAACATTGGCTGAAGTTGTCGATGCTGTAAAAAAAATGACGGTTGCGGCACCGTCATTCTCAAAAGTTTTGCTGCAAAATTTGCAAGCTGATTACAATTCAGAAAAATTAATGTCTGAATTTCTTGCTAAGCTCGTCTAGAGTCAAACGCATTAAGGTCGGCGTTCCGTAAGGAGACTTTAATGGTTCTTCTGTAGCCATCAATTGACCGACCAGAGTGGCCATTTCTTCGGATTTCAATTTGTCGCCAGCTTGGTAGGCGTTTGTTTTGGCCCAAGCCTTTGCAATGACATCTTGAACTTTGACCATGTCTCCGCTGCCATCGTTACGATCCCCAATGCTGTCCAAAAAGTCCTTTACGGCTTTGATTGCACGAGACAAGGGCAATGCGCTAGGAATAGCGCGGATTTGGTAAGTGTCGCCGCCGAATGGTTCAATGAAAAATCCCAAACGTTCAAACTGATCAGCTACAGATTTTAAAACCTCAATTTCAATCTTTGAGAGTTCTAGCAGTTCAGGGAAGAGTAATTCTTGGCTATCCAGAGCGGAACCGTTGCGCAGAATATCAAGAGCTTGTTCGTAGAGAACTCTGGAATGGGCTGCGTGCTGGTCAATAACCAGCAAACCATTTGCATCTTCGCCTGCAATGTATGTATTTGCGATTTGGAAGAATGTAGGCGGATTCCAGATAGGATCCTGTACGGGCTGTTTTACGGGCTCGTTTTCAAGAGAAATGATTTTACCGGCTTCTGGCTGGCTAAATAAATCTTGTGCAATGTCGCTGACGGTCTTACTTGATTTTGCCGGTGTGAAAACAGGACGTGTTTCTGGACGCGGCATTCCACGGAAACTATCTTCGTCACATAAATCGCTGTACGTAGAACTGCTGGATGCATTGCTTGACGTTTGTGTGGTACGCGGATCGGCGGGCTCGGAGAAGCCGTAACTTTGCGTAGGCTTTACGTCACTTAGCCAGTTGGGTACAACTTCGTCCTGTTCTTTTCCAATTTCTTCTGCAAGGTCGATGAAGGGGGAGCTTGCCTCCATATCCTTCTTGAACGTTTCTCGAATAGCATGAGAAACGACAAGGAAAACCAGGTTGCCGTTGGCAAAACGAACTTCTCTTTTGGCGGGATGGACGTTGACGTCAAACTCCATATCCGGCATGTCTAGGAACAGAACGGAAACGGGCTTGCACTGAGCTCCGTAGGGCTCGTAAGCTTGAGTTACTGCTTTGCTGACCATCTTGCTTTCGATGGGGCGATTGCGGATGAACAGGAATTGGTGATTGCGTTTGCCGTTGGTTTCTGTAGTGGGGGAGACAAAACCCCAAACATGAATGCCAGCTTCTGTGTAATCCACAGGAAGGAGTGCCTTTGCAATCTTGGAACCGATAGCTTCAGCAATACGGCTGCGCAGTTCCCCAGGAACGCCTGTGAAAACGGTCTTGTCGCCGACTTTGTAATCGAAGCGGATCTCGGGATGGGCAATTGCCGTTTTGAGGACAACTTCAAAAATGCGGGTTCCTTCTGCTGTTTCGCTGCTCAGGAATGTTCTGCGAACAGGAGTATTGAAGAAGAGATCTTCTACAAGAAATGTTGTTCCGCGGCTCGCTTGAACATCCTGTTTTTCGATGACGTTTCCGCCATTGAGGATAATGCGTCCGCTGTCACCTTCGTCGGTTGCACTGGTAATTGTCAGTTTGGATACTGCTGCAATTGAAGCCACAGCTTCTCCGCGGAAACCGTTTGTGTGAAGGTGGAATAAGTCGTCGGCGTTGAAAAGTTTTGATGTGGTGTGTCTAAGGTAGCAGAGATCCAGGTCGGCTGCGTTCATACCCTTGCCGTTGTCTGTAACTTGGATCTTTTTCTTGCCGCCTTGTTCGATGGACACCTGAATTCGGGTGGCTCCGGCATCAATTGCGTTTTCCACCAGTTCCTTGACTGCGGAAGCAGGGCGCTCAATAACCTCGCCTGCAGCGATTTTATTGATAATTTCATCTGATAGTAAATGGATTTTTGCCGAATTCATAGGTAAAATATAGACAATTGTTTTGCACTAAAGATTTATTTTGCTAAATTACAAGTAAAGTGTCTAGGTTCCCGTGAAAGGAGCTTAGTCTAGAATTATGAGGTAAAAAAGTGCTTTCAAATTTATTTCTTCAATTGACTCATATCGAATTGTTGATATCGTATCAGATCAAGGATATTTTGACCTTGGTGAAGCGCGATTCCCGAATCGACGTAAAGATGTTGAATGATATTTATTTTGAAGACTCTTTCGTTGACGAAAGTTCTCATCGCGTGATGATGAATAGCGTGGTATCCTGGTTGTACGAACGTGGTGAAAGCCCTGATGCTTTCATGCAGCGCATTATTGACCGTTGCGCTACTTTCGAAGCAATCCCGGCTCGTAGCGTGCTTCGCTCCTATTTGCCTTACATTTCTCAGTTCTATGCAACTGAAGATGTCCGCCAGCTTTGCTTGGACATTATTCCGAAACGCTATCCTTTGCTGAAGGATTCTAAGTTCCTCCGTCGAGAACTGGTGGATGGAAATCGCAAGGAATATTTCACTTTCCGTTTTGATACTCCGGGTGCATTGGTCACGAACCCCATGCGCTGGTTCAAGGGCTTGGTACAGATTGGTCCCATCCTTTTGAACACCCCGCCGTACGAATACATGGAATTCAGATCTTCTCAAACTTCCTTTGTTGAAGCTTTGGAAAACCGCGCTACTGCTGAAAAGCGCGACGATGAATGCGTTTATATCAATGGTCGCAAGGTTGCTGTTTATGCAACCTTCGGTGACTGCTTGGCTGAAAACGGACTGGAATGGGACGTCGAAGCTGAAAAGAAGATGTCTTGTGTTAAGGCTCTTGAAGATGTTGTTGATGAAAAGACTGGTACCGTCTTGATTCACAAGGATTGCTACTATGGCGCACCGGCAGGTATCGTTTACCTTGACTATAAGGCTAACATCACTGCTCCGGAACCGTTCAACAAGTTGATGAGCGCTGTGGTTAAGCAGGAATTTGATTCTTGGGCTCCGATTCAGAAGGCTCAGGAACAGCTCCTCGAAGCCATGAACGACTCTGTGACTATCGTTTACTACAAGAGCGATGACTCTATTTCCGTGAACAACAAGCACTTGATGCGTAATGTTCCGGCTCGAATTCTTCGCAACTTGCTTCGCGAATACACCGCAACTGGTCGTGAAGAATACGAAAACCGTGAGTTCAAGCGCGACCCGGCTATCTGCATGGATCCGCTGCGTCCCAACTTCGAAAGCCGTTTGAACCGAGTGATTGCTCATATCAATGGTTCAGACGATCCTTCTCGCCCCACTGAAGGCGTTAAGAAGTATTTTGAAATTGAACGTCATCGCCGTGGTGGTTTCCGCTTCGTTCCGAAGTGCAAGATCATCTTCCGCGAAGAGTAATGCATTGAGAAATCCGTTTGCTTTCATAAAAATGTAAGCAAAATGGTAGTTCTTCGCTGAAAAAGAAAGCGTATATTACGTTTCGTGATCGGTGGAAGGGTAAATCCTCAAATAACCATATCATTGCTCCCCTCCTGATTGGTTCAAGGTTCCACATACCGCTCATATTTTCTCCTTCTTAGGAAAGGGTCCTCTTTGGAGGGCCCTTTCTTTTTTCGAGGGCTCGTATGCCCTCGAAAAAAGCTAACTCTTCGGCTCGGAAATGAAAATGAGTAAACTCATTTTCGCTTCTCTCGCCTTACGAGTTAGTCTTTCAGCAGATTCTGCGCCTCGGCTATGTGCAAGCAAGCTTGCCCGCTTCTACCACCTAAAGGTGGCCATACTCACTAAGGAACAAGTTCCTAAGTGAGCAAAGGTCGGTCATGAGAATATTTCTTGTGTCGTGTTTTGTCGTAAACTATTTAGTATCATTACTTATATGAAGTTTGGTTGTGCACTCATCCTCGGTGTTGTAATTACTGTGGCTGCATTATATTTCGTTTATCCTAATTGGCGCAGCGAAGTAAAAATTTCGCCCACGGCAGAAAAACTTCTGCAGTCTGGTATGGGAACTGTGGATGGAATGGCTTCTGCTGTAAAAGAAAAAGCACCTAGTGTTACGAAGGTTTTAAAGAGTGTTGTTGGCGAATCCGCAGAACAGGTTAAACGCTTCATCGTTTTGAATGGAGCCCGTCTTACCGAATACGATATGATTAATACAACGGCTATGCATAAGGAAGCTTTGTCTCAAGTCAAGTTGAAGGATAAAAGCGTCAATGTAAAGCGTCTCAAACCCCAGATGGATTCCGCTCTCGTTACGGTGGTTGGTGTCTACTGGGAAGTTCTTGGGAACGATTTTGTTCCAGTCGTGACCAGCGGAAATGATTACGCGGGCCATACGAGTAATTCCAAGCATTACAAGAATTCCGCCCTTGATTTTCGAACAAAGGATCCGAAAATTTCAAAGGAAAATCGTAAGTTGATTGCTGACAAAGTAAGAGCAAAACTTGATAAACGTTATGTGGTTTTGCTCGAGTCTCCAGGTAAGGCGACAGAACATCTTCACGTTCAGTATAATGGAAAATAAAAAGCCCCGGGTTTTACCCGAGGCTTCTTCAATTTTGTAGGCGGTGCGGTACGTGCCCGCAGTGACGATATTAACGGCGGCTTAAGGCCATTGCGCTTCGCTTAACGGCGGCTTAAGGCCATTGCGCTTCGCTTAACGGCGGCGAGCTGCCATTTCCTTCTTCAGGATATCCATGACAGGACCGATTTCTGCGGGAGCTTTGAACACGGGGTTGGCATACTTGCTAGCAATGCCTTCCAGCTTCTGTTCGTGGTAGCCCACCTTGAATTCGGTGAACTTCAGGCCGTGAGCGGTGCTGATAACGACCACTTCTTCGTCCTTGTCAATCTTGCCTGCGGCAACGAGCTTTTCGAGGGCGCCGAGAGCCACACCTGTGTGCGGGCAGCAGTAGAGACCGATGCGGTCGCCGCGGTGTGCTGCGTTTGCCAGTTCTTCTTCGTTAACGCTTACGACCATGCCGTTTGTGCTCTGGATAGCGCGAACTGCCTTGGGGTAGCTGACCGGGTTACCAATCTGGATGGCGGAAGCGAGAGTCTTCTTGGCCTGCATGGGAACCAACTGGTCGAAGCCGCGTTCGTAAGCCTGGTAGAACGGATTTGCGTTTTCGGCCTGAGCCACGATGATGCGAGGAATGCGGTCGATGAGGCCCATAGCCTTGCAGTCTTCGAAACCCTTGGCGAGAGCGGAAACGTTACCCAGGTTGCCGCCCGGAATAATCACGGTGTCGGGAACCTTCCAACCAAGTTCCTGGCAGATTTCCGGAGAGATGGTCTTCTGACCTTCCACGCGGAGGCTGTTCATGGAGTTGGCGAGATAAATGCGATTGTCCTTGGTGACTTCCTGAACGATCTTCATGCAACCGTCGAAGTCGGTGTCCAAAGCGAGAACGATGCTGCCGTTAGAGATGGGCTGGATCAGCTGAGCAACGCTGGTCTTGCCGGCGGGCAGGAACACGATGGACGGGATGCCTGCCTTGGCGCAGTAAGCGGAGAGGGCTGCAGAGGTGTCGCCGGTAGAGGCGCAAGCCACTGCGTCGATCGGGTGAATGTTCTTCTTGATGATGTGGTTCACCTGGCTCACGAGAACGGTCATACCCAGATCCTTGAAGGAACCGGTATGGGAGTTACCGCAAAGCTTCACCTTCAGGCTCTTGATGCCAAGTTCCTTGGCGATGGGAGCTGCGTCGAACAGCGGGCTCCAACCTTCGCGCATGGTGACGATGTCTTCCACCGGCATATCCGGGAGAACCATTTCGCGCTTGCTCCAGATACCACTCTGGTCGGCCGGTTCAAAGCTCATGCGGCGTTCGGCAAACAGCTTCTTCCATTCTTCCGGGCTGCGTTCAGCCAGAGCCTTACGGTCGTGTTCCACTTCCAGAAGGCTGTTGTCGACCTTGGAACGATAAATGACGTCGGTTACCGGGTAGGTATCGTCGCCGTTGATGTTTCTAAAATGGGCGTTGAACTTAGTCATAGTTTCCTCTAAAATTTTACGGGCTGAAATTTAGAAAAATGTGTGAAAAACATCTTCAGGATATCCTGCAAAAGATCTTGTTTTTTATTCCACAAATCTTTTTGTATAGTGTTCTTTTGTGTAGTTGCTCGGTGTTGTGCAAAAGACTGTTTTTCGGTGCTATTTCTTGGTTTGCAATAGTGAAACTTTCTATATTCTGTGTGGTAATTTACATAGATAGAACTTAGGAGTTCTGAGTGAAAAAATTAGGCTTGTTGTTTGCTGTTGCAATGCTTTTCACCTCGTGTCTTTTTGATACGGATGACGCTGGCGTTAGTAGCTGGCTGTCTAGCCATGGAATGCCTGATAGCTATAAGGTTCAAGTTTTGGATATCGGTGGCATTAAACCGGTTTCTGTTGAAGTTGGCGTAAAAACGGATGCTAAACTCGCTGATAGTACAATTTTCTTGTTGGGACAAACTTCCAACGTGTCTTATGACATGTTTATGGAATTTCTCTTTTCTGAATCAAAGAAGAATCTTACGAAGTTGAACAATGCCGATTCTGCCTCGTCTTTGATGACGTTCTGCTGGTTCCAGAAACTCTACAAGAACAAGAATTTCCCCAAGGATTCTGTTCCTGAAAGCACTAGCGTCGATGTAAACGTTAGCTGGAAAATCGAATATGTCGGGAACGAAGATGCTTTGAAGAAGTTCACAAAGATTAAGGATTCCTTGTGGACCGATTCTTTGAAAAACTGGGATGCCGAAGGCTCTGTTGATACTGTCCTTGAAATCACGTATAATGACAAGGATACATCCTTGGTGAAACTCAACTTGCCGTCTGCTTTGATGGACGATGTCAAGAAGATGACTTATGGTGCACGTTTGCAGATGAAGATTTCTGCTCCTAAGGCTGAACGTCTGTATCGCTTTTATGGTGTCGGCACGAAATTGACTCCTTACATGTTCCTTTTCGCAAATGACTCTTCTGTCCATTCCTTCTCTCCGTATCGAGCTGCAAATATGCCTGTCAATCAAGAGGAATGCTCTGATTGCCCGGTAATTCATGGTGGCGGCTCTGATTCCATTGTGATTGAATTGCCTGGTGAAAAAATTTTGGAAGCAGTTCAAGAAGCTTACAAGGACAGCCCGTTGGAAAACAAGGGCGACGGTTATGATGTCCGCCAGACGGTTTCCCTAGCTCAGCTGACTATGGCTAGAAATGATGCTGATGGTGAATCTGAGTTTGGACTGCCTATTCAGGTGGTTGTCGGTTCTTTTGTCGATAGCGCGGACACTCAGGTTCGTAGAATGGAATCTTATCGTTTGAACAAGTCCTTGATTGCTAGTGACGGTCATCCGAATTTGATTTTCCACAATGGCGATTCTCTCTCTCTTCAGATTACCCAAGGTGTTCGAGACTTGGTTAACAAGGCTGAAGAAGGACGTAACCTGAGAATTGTCGTTAAAATGGGTTACCCGTTCTTGCAGGAAAACGATACGCTTTACTCTGACTACGTGAAGGCTGATGGCGACACTAGCCGCGTATTCCTGAACTATTTTGATCACGGTCGATATGATTTTTCCAAGGCGGTAGAAAATTCTATGAGCCTGAAACTTTGGATGTCTTCCAAGAGGGGGGATAAGTAATGAAAAAGCTTGTAGCCTTCCTGTGCGCTTTTGTTGGTCTTTCCTTTGGCTCGTCCATTGGTATTGACGCCCTTGGTGAAGAACAGGTTATGGGCGGAACTGCTTCCGCCGCTGGTCGTGGTTTTGCCGGCAATGCGAAGACCGGTGATTCCGAAGGCCTGTCCGTTGTGAACCCTGCTCGTTTGGCTTTCGACAAGAATGTTGTGTTCAATTTGAATTTTGCGCTTGAGATGGATGCCGCTTCGAAGAATCGTCATCATTTGCTGAGCAATTCCTTGAACATGCCGTCCTTCAACATTTCTTTCCCTATGGGTGATTTTGGTGCTATGGGCGTTTCCCTGTGGCAGCATTATGTTTCCAACTTCAGTGAATCTTTTGACGATTCTACCAATTCTGCCAAGATTGAATATTCTGGTAGTGTTTACGAATTGGTGCCGACTTATGCAGTACGTTTGCCGTACCTGCGTTCGATCTCCCTCGGTGCATCTGCACACGTTGTGTTGGGAAGTACTAGTCGTAGCCTGACTTTGGGACCGAATAACGAGAACGTTGCTGATGATGACGCCTGGGGTACAAGAAAAACCTTGATTACCGAATTTGTTGATGGCGCATGGGATATTAAGAATCATCCTGCCTATTACTCTGCTGCTTTGCAGTATCGTGGTCGTCAGGCATCCTTCTTCTTCTCCTTTACAACCGGCTACACTCTGAAAAATGAATTGTCCTACGATTTCAGATTTAGCGAAACAGATACTTTGGCTCCCTCTGCCTATACTCGTGAAATTAAAGTTCCTCCTATGCTTGCAACGGGTTTCAACATGCGCTTGCTGAAACGTCACAACATTATGCTTGACTTGCAGTGGCGCGCTTGGGATGAAGATATTGAAAACATTGGCGGCAGCTGGACCATGCCTGAAGTTACTGAAACTCAAAGTGATTTCTTGGCTTCTGTTGGTTATCAGTGTGACGGTAGTCCGTTGTTCTACGACGATTACTGGAAGCGAATTAATTACCGTGCCGGTGCTTGGTATAAGAACTGGTATGTGAAGGATGTGTTTGAAATTGGCGGGTCTGTTGGTGCTGGATTCCCCATGGGCCGAAAGGGTACCACGGTGGATTTGGCTCTTCAGGCAGGCAAACGATTCTCTGATGCAAAGACTGAATGGGAAGAAACTTTCTTCGCTATTCGTATTGGTTTGACCGGTATCGGAACTTGGGGCCAGAGCCGTCGATAAGTGTTTATGAAGGAGACCAGATAATGGCTACTAAAAAAGAAACGGACGCAAAGTCCAAAATCAAGGCTGCTGCTAAGAGCGTTGCAGAAAAGACTGTAGAAACAGTAAAGAAAGCAAAGACTGCTACTAAGACTGCAGCTAAGTCTGTTGAAGGCGAAGTAAAGACTGCCAAGGCTAAGGTGTCTGAAACTGTTGCCGCAAAGAAAACTGCAGTGAAGAAGTCTGCAAAGGCTACTGTTGATTCTTTGAAGGAAGCAGAAGCAAAGGCTGAAAAGGTTGTTGCAAAGGTTAAGGCTGCAAAGACTGCTACCAAGACCGCTGCAAAGACTGCAGTGAAGAAGGTGGCTACCAAGGCTACTGCAGCAAAGTCTGCTGCTAAGGCAACTGCAACTAAGGCTACCTCCAAGGCTGCCGCAAAGGTTGCTGAAGTTGTTGAAGCAAAAGTCGCAAAGGTTGAATCCAAGGCTAAGAGCGAAGACGCAGTCGCTACTCTCGCTCAGTCCTTTGACGCAGAATATCTGGTCTTGATGCAGAAGGATCCTAACTGGATGCACGCCTTCTGGGAAGTTTCTGAAAAGCGCATTCAGCAGGCTAAGAAGGGCAAGGGAAAGCTCGTTCTTCGTTTGTTTGATATCGCTTCTGACTTGACTGTTCAGCGTAGCAAGAAGCGCAAGTTCCGTGACGTTGAAGTTCCGGCAAATGCTCGTAGCTGGTATGTAGAAAACACTGCTGGCCAGGCTGTGGTTGCTGTTCTCGGTGCTGTTCAGGGCAAGAACTTTATGCCTATCGTTGAATCTGCTCCGGTTGCCGTGTTCGACAAGTCCGCTGCCGCTCCTGCTGCAGACGACGCTTTCGCAAAGGCATCCCTCGGTGGCAACACCTTGGGCAACTTCATGAGCTCTGGTTTCTCTAGCCAGACTGCTGAATCTTGGCTCAAGTCTCTCAGCGAAAACTTCGGTAGTTCTTCTGAATCCATGTTCTCTGGCGCCCTTTCCAGCGCTGCTCTTCAGAGCAATGCAGCTCTCGCTGCCGCATCCAAGGATTCTGTGAACTACGGTAAGGATTTCTTCCTGTGGGTTAAGACTCGTCTCATCGTTTATGGCGGCACTCGTCCGGACGCACACCTCCAGGTTCGCGGTGAAGACTTCCCGCTGAATCCGGATGGCACCTTCAGCTTTGAAGAAGATCTGCCGGATTGCACCAAGGTTATCCCCGTCTTTGCAACTGACAAGGATGGCGATTTCCCGACTACAATCGTTCCGATCGTTGTAAAGCGTACGGAGTAATCTCTTAGGATGGGTGCTCCCGGTAGAATTGTATTCCTGATGCACGCACACCTTCCGTTTGTGCGTCATCCGGAGTATGACCGATTCTTTGAAGAGAATTGGCTCTTTGAAGCAATGGCTGAAACCTACCTGCCTCTTGTGCAGGCGTTACAGCGCTTGCTTGAAAAGGGCGTGCCGGGAACATTGAATCTGAGTGTTTCTGCTCCTCTTATTGAAATGCTTTCGGATGAACTTCTCCTTAAGAAGTTCTCCGACCATTTGACTCGCCAGTTGGAACTTGTAGAAAAGGAAGTCCAACGAAATGCGGGTACCCCTTTGGAATCACTTTCCAAGTTCTACTTGGAACGTCAGCGTACCTTGATTGATACCTGGGAAAACAGAATCCATCGAAATTTATTGGCTGAATTCCTTCGTCTGGAAAATGTGGGCAAACTGAACTTGCTCACTTGCGTAGGAACTCATCCGTTCCTGCCTGCTTATCAGAGTGACCCTGAATCGATTCGTATGCAATTGGATGTTACCATCCGTTGTTTTGAACGAGCCTTTGGTCGTAAGCCTAAGGGCGTATGGCTGCCGGAATGTGGCTATTTCCCGGGCCTTGATAAGTATTTAGCTGAATTCGGTCTTCAGTACTTCTTCTTGGAAACTCACGGCGCCTTGCTGGCTTCACCTCCGCCTAAGTACGGTGTGTTTACGCCTCTGCGCACACAGAACGGTCTGTTCTTTATGGGCCGTGAACAGAAAAGCTCTATGGAAGTTTGGAGCCGTCGTACAGGTTACCCGGGCCATCCAGAGTACCGTGAATTCTTTAAGGACATCGCTTCCGAACGTCCTCGCGATTATCTTGGTGATTACTTCTTCTCTGGCGAAAATCCAATTGATACAGGCTTTAAGTACAATCGCATTACTGGTTCTGAACAGAAGGAAATTTATCGTCCCTGGAATGCTATGCGATTGGCTGGCGATCATGCCCGCTTGTTTGTGGTAAACCGCGAAACCACAATCTCCGAATTGCTGGTAAATATGGACGGCAACAAGGCCGCCTTGCTTTGCCCCTATGATGCGGAATTGTTTGGACACTGGTGGTTTGAAGGCCCTCTATTCCTTGAATCCATGCTCGAATATGCGGCTTCTTCCTCTGTTATTGAATTTGCCGGCGCGGATCAGGTGATGACAGAATCTGCAGATCCTGAAACTCACGAACCGCCGTTCTCCAGTTGGGGTGAAGGTGGTTTTGGCTCTGTTTGGATTAACGGCGAAACTGATAAGTATTATCCCCAGTCCTATCGTTTGCGTGCCATGATTCAACATCTTAAAACGATTGTTGAAAGAATGGATTCAAAAACATCCAAGGCCGCAAAACTTATTGCTCGTTACATAAAGCAGATGGAACGTGAATTGATGTTGTTCCAGTCTTCTGACTGGGCTTTTATGATTCACAATCATTCTGCAGATGGCTATGCACGCCGTCGTTTGGATGATCATTATAACAACGGCCACATGCTTTTTGCTGAAGCATGCAAGGCTGTTCTTAGAAATTCCGACAAACCGGTTGCATCTTCTGTGCTGCCGAAGTTGGAACAGACCAACAATATTTTTAGTTGGCTTTAATTTTTGAAAATTAAATGATAACTAAACCGAGAGTCGCAAAAATAAGCTTGCTTATTTTTATGACCGAGGTGCTTATCAAAAATCACGAAGTGATTAATAGATAATCAGGAAATCTTTTAGCTTTCCTGAAGATCCGGCGCGGAACTTATAGATGCCGGGTGCCATCAGGCTTTTTACGGTGGTTTCGTCTATGCAAAAAGTACGGTTGTTGTACGTTTTACGGGTTATTAAATCACCACGACGATTTCTGATTTCAATAAAATTTCCATCTTCCGGAAGGGGTGAGAAACAGAGATTCCCGGAACGCCAAGGAGTGGGGTAGGCGTGGAGCTTTGTGGCTTTATCGTCCTTGCTGTTTTCGTCAACCAAGGGAATGAATTCCTCGCTGGTAAATCTGCTGAAAATCCAGCCGATGGAATCAACATGGGGATTGATTGATTCTTCTGCGTAGGTTTTTTGGAGATAATCCAAGGAGGCAATGTCTAAAACTTCAGCGTTCTTATTTTTGAATAAGACGATGCTGGCTTTTCCCTTATAATTTTCAAGTTCGGGCATTCCACCAATGTGATATTCGTAAGCAAGCTCATTTGCCCATGGCTCGAAAGAAATTTCGTTTTCTTTGTGAACAATGTAGTTGAAGTCTGGCCAAAAGTACTGATCGCTTACAACCCATTTTGTTGAATCAAGGAATTTTGATCTTGTTCCTGCAAATGCCAATTTTTTTGAAAAATCATGGAATACGGAATCAATGGAAATTTTCTTTTTCTTTCCAAGTTTGTTTAAATGATATTGGAAATTTTGCCCAGGTTCTTTGTTGAAACTCTCCCAAACAAATTTGTCAAAACCTTTGTCCACGTAGTTATACATGTACATAAAGAATATGCCTGCACCGTAGTCTTCAGTCATTCCATCTAAGGGGGTGCCCATTATGCTGAACATATTGGGTAAATAAGAGTAGTAGTCGTCAATATCTGAAGCGGCTATTTCTTCAATGCCAGAAGCTGAAGCTTCGAACCAAAATGTTGATTGTTCATAAAGGTTGAGATATCTAAGTTGGACAGAATGATATAGCTCATGTATTGCTGTGACGCGTATTGCCATGTTCCATTTCTCGACATAGGAGAATCCATGGCGGTCGTTTATTAGCTCTTCTGTGGCTCTAGTATAGGCACAATTCTTTCCGGAGAAGTTTACTGTATCTCTTTTTATGCCCAAGGTTGGCGTGTAGCGGAAATCGTTATCAATATAGAGTTCGCTTGCTCCCGTATTACTCCTTTCGGGAACGGCTACGCCGAAACATCCGTGACAGACTCCTCCAATGACGTATCTAGAGTCACGGAGATTGTCTATATCAATAACTTCGATGGGGTAGAGTCCTGATTCTACAGACTTTTGGTAATGGTGAGTCTTGCTAACGCCAAGAGGCTCTTGCATACCCATGGACTTTGTGTGGAATTTCCAGGCGTATTCAGCTGCAGTTGCAAGGGTGTCTATAAATTCTTGAGTTGTCTTGTGAGGACCGCTTGTTGTATAGAAAATTTGGAAATGTTCTGTTTTCTTACTGTAAACGGAGTCATAATAATCTTCGGCTTGGCAAACGGTCCCTGCGTCTGAAACTTTTGCGGATGTTCCAAGAGAGGGATTTGCGCGAAGTTCCTTGCTATGCTGGATAAGCATGGAGGTGCCACAATGGCTGGCACGTGCAAAGCCATTTCCTACGCAAACAAGCAAGAGACATATGACTAATGCTATTCGTGCCATGGTTACTTCTCGTTCAGAACATTCTCTTTCAACAAAATGCCTCGTGCTTTTTTCTTGATTTCTGCAGACACTTCAAGCGCCTTTTGATGGTGCGGCTTGATTCTTGCATCAATGAAGATAGGTGCCTCGCAACCCCAATGTTTGTTGATGATTTCTGAATGGTATCCGTAAAGATCCTGTGCGGGATCAGAACGGGTGAAGGTTAACCAAAGGAAATCTGCAAGTTTAGAGCAGTCGAGTTCCGCGCTGTAATCTACAAAACTGATCCACGGATAATTATCTCTAAAGGACCATTTTTCAAGATTTTTTTCAAATTGCTTTACGATTTCTGCGGCTGTACTGGGACCATCGCACGAGAATGCAGGTGCTTGGATTACAAGAACCCCTGGCATAGGAATTTGAATGGTGTCTTTGCGGAAGCCTTCGGGAAGGACGAGACTATCAAGATCGCTTTTGTCGTTACGAAGGTCGCGACGCTTGATGCCCGCTGCGGCCATAATCAACTTGGAACCATGATTGAGGCTGGAACCGGTATAGTCCAGAGTATCAATGGAAGTAGACGTCTGGAAATGCAAATCACGCTTGAAGTTGATTCGTTCCAAAATATGCCCAAAGAATGCGGGTACGTCGTTCACATCGATGGATGCACCTTTTTCTTTTTCGTCTTCCTTGGCGGCAATCAAAAGATACTTGCTGAGGCTTGCCTGATTAAAACCTAGAAGGGCGCTAGCGGTCTTGAGGAGCTCAAGGGGTTCGCGATCTTCAGGCTTGGCGTAAGGCAAGAAGCGTTCGCTGGCAAGAGCCAAGCAAAGGGGATGAACGCCTGCGGCGTCTACGGCGTGAATCGCATGGAGGCCTGGAACGGATGCAGGAACCATCGGTTTTGTGACCTGATGGATGAAACTTCCGAACAGAGTGTCTTCTTGAGGTGGACGCCCTACGACGGTAAACGGATAAATGGCGTTCTTTTTGCAGAGAACTTTCTTTACCTTAAGGCAGGGAAAGTTGTGTTTGTCGGAGTAGTAACCGATGTGATCTCCGAAGGGACCTTCTGGTTTCAAATCCGGTTGCATTTCTCCAAGGATGCAGAAGTCTGCATCGCTGGACACAAGGTAGCCATCGTGAACAAAGTAACGGAAGCGCTTTCCACCTAACATGCCTGCGAAAACTAATTCCGAAAGATTCTCCGGCATGGGCATAACTGCGGCGACTGTATGTGCGGGAGGTCCGCCGATAAAGACGCTTACCTTGAGAGGTCTGCCTTCTTCTATAGCCTTCTGGTGGTGCCTTGCAATGTCTCGCTTGATCTGGTAATGCAAACCGCATTCTTCGTTTTGCAGGTATTCGTTGCCGGAAATCTGCACGCGGTACATACCCACGTTGGTGGTCATGATACTTGCTTTTTCACCGGGTCTTGTGGCGACCTGTGGCAATGTGATGAAGGCTCCGCCATCATTGGGCCAGCTGACCAACTGGGGTAAATCCTGCAGGGAACATTCCTCGAAATCCTTGATGCTTCCACCTTTGCGGGGCAATGCACAAACGCCAGCACTTGCGGCTTTAAGCCACTGCAAAGGCTGAATTTTTTTGAAGAATTCCACAGGATTGGATTTGAACTGAACGGCAGTCTGTGTTGCAGAAAGACTCTTGCGGAAAAGGAACTGCAATCTTCCTTCCGTACCGAAGATGTTACATGCTGCGCGAAATTTGCTTCCCTTGACTTTTTCGAAAAGCAAAGCGGGACCTCCGGCTTCGAAGGTCTGGCGTGCAATTTCTGCCATTTCCAGGTGAGGATCAACTTCTTGCTGGACACGCTTAAGCATGCCTGCTTTTTCCAAGTCTAGCAGAGCCTGTTCAAGGTTTTTGTACATAGAGTCCAGCGCCCCTGGAGTAAATTAACCTGCGGTAGCGCTCTGGTCCAAAGCTTCGAAGGCTTGAGTCTTCTTCTGGCTTTCCATAGCCAAGATTACGTTGCGTGCGTCCTTACGGGCGTTGATTGCGTGCACGACACCGGTCTTGTTAATGATGGCAGCGAATGTTTCTTCGGGGATTGTGGTAAAGCCCTGGAAAGAGAACTCGTCGTAGATTGCTGTCATGGAATCTTCGGATACAAATTGATGGCTTGCGGTAAAGCCGCGGAACGGGCCTTCACCAAGGCGTACGGTGACCTTATTCTCGTTCACCGAACTGATGATGCCAGTCCACTTGATGGACTTGAACCCGCACTGGATGTAGTAGTTCACGCTGGAACCTGCTACCAATTCCTTAGGGAATGTGTAGTGCAAAATGGGGCTCTTTCCAATCTGTATATTCATCGGGGCATACTGCAAGGTTTCCATCACATTTAGAAGGGAATATTCTTGCCACGATGTTTGACTCAATTGTACCATATTGCTTATAATCTAGTAAAAATATAATGTTGAAAGTGATGTGAATCATCATTTATTTGTCTATTTTTGTGAGTGTAAACATCTGTAAAAGAATGTTATGTTCTTGCCTGAAATTTGTTAGATGGTAGGTAAAATTCTATGACTAAATATCTTTTTGTTCTGACCAGTTCTCCTAAGGATTTCTTTTGCGAACAAACTTTGGTTGCAATCGCTTCTTTGCGAGTGCATAATCCGGGTGCCTTTGTAACAGTCCTTACTGACGACAAAACTGCAGCTACTTTAACCGGTAATCGTGCTGCTTTGAAGGATGCTGTTGATGAACTGAAGGTTTTGGAATTAGATGAAAAGCTCACACCCATGCTTCGCTCCCGTTATCTTAAGACGGTGATGCGTAACGTGGTGGATGGTGACTTCCTTTACATGGATTCTGACATTGCCATTGTTGGCGATCTTTCCATCCCTGAAGAATGGAAGGGTGGAATTTACGCTGTACTGGATTTCCATACCAATCTTTCCAAGGCCATCAATCGCAAGAAGGTTTTAAATAACGCCAAGATGATGGGCTTTTCTCCCATCTTGAATGATGAAATTTTCAATGGTGGCGTGATGTATGCCCCTGATACTCCGGAGGCCCGCAAATTCTTCGAAAAGTGGCACGAACTCTGGTTGTATTGTGTTTCCAAGAACTTCCCTTATGATATGGCTTCTTTGGCAGAAACCAACTATACATTCGGCTACATCACCAAGAAAATGCCTGGTGAATGGAACTGCCAGCTGGCCTACGGCAAGGAATTCCTGCCCAAGGGAAAGGTCCTCCATTTCTTCGGTTCTCGCATTATCAATACCTGCGGTCGCAAGGTCCCTGCAAGTATGGATGTGTTCCTGCCCAAGATTTTACGCAAGAATTTCTATACCGACTTGAAGGAAATTCCTGTGACGGTGAATGCAGACAAGTCTATTCATATTAATGAATATTACGACGACGTTATCGCCCACGCCAAGGAAGCTTTCCTGTATCAAACAAAACATGCCGGCGTTTTCGGCGCCGACATCATTCGCTCCTATGCCTTCGCAAAAGTTTTGGGATTCGGCTATAAGAAAATGCCTATCCTGATTAAACTTTTGGAACTTATCGGAAAGATTATCTAGAGAAGTATTTCTTGTTCAATTTCCAGTAGACGCCCAGAGCGGCTAAGGAAATCGCGTAGATAATGATTTTCTCCGTTAAGGTGGGAATGAAAATCTTCATATTGATGACGATGTATGTTCCCAGGAGAATCAGCATCCACAATTGTTGGCCCCACAGCTTTGCTGCGTAGGGCCATAATTTTAGTTTGGCCAAATAGATGTTATTCCAAACCATCTGAACCAGGTTGTAGGCGAGGGTAGTCAAAGCTGCTCCCACAAGGCCGAATTTAGGGATCAGGAAGTAACCGCAGGCCAGGGAAACACCCAAAGAAAGAATGTTCATTTTCAAGGTGTACAGGCTTTTTCCCATACCGTTCATGATAACGAAGGCCATACCCCAGAAACCAGTGAGCAAATGGACAAACAGAAGGATGCCCAGTGCTTCCGGCTGAACATTGTACTTGCTTCCGGCGATGTTCAGAATGACATCCGGGAACAACACAAGGAAGAAGCCGATAATCAGCTGGATCAAGGTGATCATGAAAATGCAGTAGGAAACAACAGGCTTCAAGTCGGTGTGAAGACGCTCCTTGTCCATGCCTGCAATAACAGGAGTTAGAATCGGAGTGTAACCTTGGCGAATCGTTTGCAGTGCGTTGGAAATCGTCACCATGATGGCGTAGGCGCCGGCCTTTTCAGGACCCAGGAACAAAAGGACCATCCACAAGCTGGAACGAATCAAGAATGATGTGGTGAACTCGTTGAAGCCAAGGGGGAGGGAATAGATGACAAGATCCTTTGTAAGTCTATCCTTGGGCCAAATCGGCATATCGCTGAATTGCTTGCGGACAAAGTAGGAGTGGCAAGCCAGACCGCCCATTTGCCCAATCAGGAGGCCAAGCGGAAGCGCATGGGGAATGCCAAGGTAATGCAAAATGATGGATGCCGCCGGAGAAAGAACTGCCACCAGGAAGGAGTTGATGAAGATGGCGTTTTGCGGACGACGGTTTCCTTCTGAAGAATTACTCAGGACGAATGTGGTGGAATAGAATACGAGGGACAACGCATACCAAGGTAGTTCCTTGGAAATATGGGGCGTAAAGGATCCTATGAAAATAACGACGGTGCAGATAAATGCCACTGCAGCCGAAAGCCAGAAGGATTCCATAATGCCTTTATAGGCGGGGCGACCCTTCAACTGATTTTGGGGAAGGTACCAGTGCAAGCCTTTATCAAGACCCAACGTTGCAGAGTGGGAAATGGTCAGAAGCAACTGCTGGGAGGATACGAAAATACCGAATTCTGCCGCGCCAAAGACACGAGCCATCACAATGGTAAGCAACGGACCGCAAACTTTTAAAATGGTCCCGAGAATGCTTAAAAATGTGCTTTTCCTTAGAAATTTATAGTCGTTATCTAAGTTGTTGCTCATAGTTCAAAACTGGATTTTTCAGGTAGAATCTTGTCGAATGCTTTAAGTGTACGTTCTTTTTCCAGATCGAAATCGATGTCTCTATCGAATTCGTTAATGCAAATCATGGAGTGCTTCTGGTTACGAATGGCATCGTAGATTTTGTCGTTTGATCTGGGGTTGCTGTACAAATCGTACTTCTTTCCAAGAACCGGGGCAGGGCAGAACTCGCCCTTCATGAATTGCCAGTAACGGAACAACAAATGACTGTTGTCTTCCTTGGATCGGAACCTTGCGGCACTGGTATGGCTTAAGAGTTCGGTTTCCTTTTCCCACACTTCCTTGAAGGAGCTCTTGAGATAGGATACGGGAAGATGGGGGTAAATGAAACGGGAGAATCCATTCCACCAGTAGAAAATCAAGTTGTTGAAATTCTGTGCGCCATACTTGGGGTTGAACCACTTACCGAAATTTTCCTTGACCACTTTCTTGGATTTGAAATTTCGATTGATGGCAACCATGTTGTTGAAATCAATGTAACTGAAAAGTCCCAGAGGAATAAAGCTGTTCATGACAGCTTGATCGCAGGGGAGACCGTCCTTAAAGAAATCAGTTTCCTTGACGTTGTTGATGATAAACATGTCGTCGCAGAAAAGAACGAACTTTTCAGAAAGACCTTCAAGACGATGCAAGTTTATTTCAACGGCGTTGGAGTTGAATACGGGAATGTTCTTCGGATCCAAAAAGGAATTCTGGTCCACGCAATTCAGTTTCGGATGTTCCTTGTTCAGCCAGGACGGATAATGACCCGGCGTGACAAGATGAATCTTGCGAACCCAAGGAGCGAATTTTTCTACACCGCGGAACCAATAGTGCAAATTATCCCAGCTTCTGTAACGCATGGCAGAACCATCTGCGTCATAGCCAGGGATGAAATGGCTCTTTTCTTCTTGCCATTTCTTGTCGGATCCATCGACCCAAAGGATTACAAAGTCAATTTCGCCAGCCATAATTTCCTTAGTGGAAGAACTTCTTCACGATGCTGCGGAACTTCTTGAAATTGTCGTGGTTGGATTCTCTGTGCAGAGGAACGTCCTTGTAAGGGGAGGCCTTGTAGTAGCGCCACCATTCGTGAGCCAGAAGGACATCGTAGTACTTCCAGGGCTTTCCTGCACCAGTCCAATGCAAAATGGTGGGATTGTTGATGGCTTCGCTGATTTCCTTGCCGGAGAACACAACGCGCATGCTTTCAAAATGCTTCATGTTGCTTGCGGTAACATTGTATTTGCAGGGCAGGAATGTAATGCGGCCGTAGCAGGTGTAGTTGAGAATCAGCTGGTCGCCATCGAGCCCCTTGAACTTTTCGTAGCCGATAAGGTCAAAGCACTTCTTTTCAATATCGTTAGCGCGCATTTCCTTGAGGTTCATGATCAATACGCCGGCATTGACGTAGTAATCCATTTCAGGAATGCCTGTTCTGTTCAGCCATTTTTCGCGATCCTTACGGTTGGCGTGTGCCCATACGGCGGGAACGCCGGCCAAGTAGGAGTCACCCATGTCGAAGTTGTACAAGTCAGAAAGATCGTCGCGGACAATGATGTCGGTGTCGATGTACAAAAGCTTGTCAATCTGGGTGAGAACAGAAGGAATCTTCAAACGGAACAAGGTTGCCGTTGTGATAGAATGAGTAAAGTTATTGTGGCTGTACTCGATGTTCTTGAAGTATTCATCCATCTCGACGAGATTGATGACGCAGTTGTGTCGAATTGCTTCGCAAGCCTTCAGCCTGGCGCGCTGATCTTCAGAAACGTCGCTGGAAATAAGGCAGTAAAAATCGTAGAAGGTGCCGTCGTGTGCATTGATGATTGCGGATGTAATCACCGTGGCCATGGCGTGAATCTGGTTGCCGTCACTAGCAAGTGCTACTGGGATTTTTGTCGGTTCCATTTGTACCTTCTGTATGTATGCTAACTATACAATAAATATAGTTTTTTCCAGAATTGGAATATTTCTCAAATTTAACAATTTGTATATTTGGGGCATGTCTAAGCCATCTCTTCAAGAAAGATTTTCTAAGTGGTATATTCCACTGATTTGTAAGCACCCGTTTAAAGCTTTGGCTTTCTATTTGATTCTTGCCTTGCTTTGCGCTTATCCGATTTTGGTGAAACCGGGTTTGAAACTTGATGCGGACTTGTCCCATTTGCTTCCGGAAGACACGCCTAGTGTGATTGCGCTTCAGGAATCCTACACTCGTTTTGGTAGTGCAGACCGCTTTACCATCGCAATACAAAGTGAAGATCCTGAAATTGTTGCAGCAATGCAGGACTCTATTAGCGAGTACATTCGTCAAAACTGGAAGGATGATTTTGTTTCCCTCCAGATTGATAACAACAACCAGTTCTTCAAGGATAATGCACTGCTTTATCTTCCGGTAACTCATCTGGAACGTATCCGTGACAACCTTGAAGATCTCCAGTTGGAAATTGGCCGAAAGAATGGTCCCCTGGTTGTTGACCTTTTGGGTGATGAATCTGCTGCTGAAGAAAAGAAGGAAAGGGTTTGGTTTGACTCCAATCTTCCTCAGGAATTGGGCTTGCCCGATGAAGCTGTTGGCGCCTTTACGTCCTTCTTGAAAAAGACCAAGGACACGGTTAAGACAGATAAGGCTGCCGATGAATGGGACCCGAAGGCTCCTGTTCCTTCTCATTTGAGAACACGTTTGATTGGTTGCCCGCGTCCTGATAGCACTGGCAAGGTTTGGTTTAACGGGGTTGTTAATGCTAAGCTCATTAAGCCGTCTACCGACTATGAATTTGTTTCTAGAATTTTGGCACAGACAGATGTACTGTTGAAACATTTTGGTGAACGCACCTATCCTGCAAAGACTCGTTTTAGCGTAGAAGGAACCTATGAAGGTTTGAAGGAAGTGGATGAAGTTGCGAACGACAGTATATTCTCTTTCGGCATCAGTCTTGTATTGATTTTCCTTTTGACGACTTTCTTCTTCCGCAGTGTGAAGGGTCCCATTCTTGTAACATGCTCTGTTCTTTACGCTTGCGTTCCCACCTTTGCCTTTACTGCGATTTTCTACGGTAAGTTGAGCCCCTTCACAGTCTTTGTGGCGTCCATTATTCTGGGTATCGGTATCGACTATTCCATTCATATTTTGGGTACCGCACAAAAGATGTTGAACAAGTTCTCTTCCCTGGAAGAAGTCCTGGAAGAAGCTCAGAAGAAAATGCTTAAGCCGTTTATCTTGGCTAGCTTTACTACTATTGCCGCTTTCCTCACTTTACTGGCTGCTCATTTCAAGGGCTTCTATGAATTTGGTGTAGTGGCTTCCGTGGGTGTGTTGTTCAGCATGATGACGTCCGTGCTGTTCTTGCCGGTATTGATCAAGTGTATGGGCGGTATACCTGCGGCTCCTCAGAATAGTCTTTTCCCGAAGTCCTGGAGCGAAGAAAAAATCGGAAAATTCTTTAAGGTTACTGCACTTGTTGGCTTGGTGCTTGGTCTTGCTGCTGTTTATTATGCACCGAACGTTGACTTTGAACATAACTTGAAAAATCTTCGTCGAGTCTCTACTGTTGTAAAAACTCAGAAGAACAAAATTGCTACTGGCGTCACGAGAGATGGCAACAAGGCAAAGTCTTCCAATCCCGCTGCAGTAATGGGCTCAAAGCCGGAACAGATGGACAAGCTGTATGATACCTTGATGGTCCGTCTGCGAGATGAAAAGGATCCCGCATTAGGCAGTTTCCTTACGTTGAGAAGTTTTGTTCCTCCTATGGATTCCCAGAAAATCCGTCTTGAAGTCATTGAAGAAATTCGAGACTTGGTGGAGGCAAGAGTCTTTGATCGCGCTGAAGGCGATGATTCAGCAAACATTGCGAACCTTCGTCAAATGGCCGCCGTAGAAGAACCTTTTACCGCTGAAGATATTCCCAGTTGGACATTGGATATTCTCCGTGAAAAGGATGGATCCTACGGTAAGATTGGCTTTATTTATGGTAACTTCCCCAGCTGGGATGCCAATGCTCTACACGACTTCCAGGAACGTTATGGCCACTGGAATTTCGATGGCGAAAAACTCCGCACATTCTCTTCTCAGTTTATTCTTTCCGACGTGATTGAATCTGTAAAGCAGGATAGCTTTAGGTTGGCGTTGGCGATTATCCTCGTGATTTTTGCAACATTGGCAATTTCCTTCCGTAGGCCCAAGCTGTTCATTAGTGGTTGCATTGCCTTTGGCATGGGAACCTTACTGACTCTTGGCCTATTGGGATTCCTGACTCATTTCTTTGAATTCGGTAAAATCAGTATCTATAACGTGATTGTCATTCCCATGACGCTTGGTATCGGCATTGATGCCACCATTCATTTCATTACTTCCTGGTCTACCAACAACAATTTGACTTTGCGCCAGTTGATGGATACAACCGGACGAAATGTGATTGCTAGTTCCTTGACCACTGTGGCTGGCTTTGTTGGCTTCCTTTTTACCAGTCATCGAGGCTTGAAGGGAATCGGTGACTTGGCTTGTATCGGTATTTCTGTGTTCTTGGTGGCGAGCGTTATCTTCTCCATGTTCCTTTGCAGTACATGGTTGAAGAAAAAGTAATGAAGCCAGAAGTTTTCTCGTGAAGTTTCAAAATAAAAAAGACTCCCGTTAGGGGAGTCCTTTTTTTGCCTAGCGATTAAGGCTTGGGGTTGTCGTTTGCGGAACAATCGATTAGTATTCGAAATCTACGGCGCGACGTTCCACCACAACCTTCTTCACGAAGCCTACGATAGCCTGGTGATCCGGATGACCCTGGTAAAAGTCCAATGCTTCCTTGGTGCGGAAGGTGGTGTCCAGGGCGATATCGTATTCGATATCACCGTTGCCCAGTTCGGACTTGTTGAAGTTTAAACCGGATTCGATGCTGACCAGGCCAGGAATCTTGCCTTCCAATGCATGGAATGCAGCAACCAACTTTTCACCGTTTTCCTTGGCGGTAGCACCTTCTGCTTCAGCCTTTAATTTCCACCAAACAATGTGTCTGATCATGATTTCCTCTTTTGATTGGAGATGTTTTTGTAAAGTTCCAACTGACGCTTAAAGCAATCGTTCCAGCTAAATTTTTCAGCATAGAGACGTGCGTTCTTTTTCTTTTGCGTTAAGTCAGAGTGATAAAGTTCTACAATTGCGTTGGCCAAGGCTTCTGGGGAACGCGTTTCAAGAGTTACGCCTGCATTGGATTCTTTGACGTGTTCTGCGGCTGCGCCTGTGTATGCTCCGATTTGCGCGTTCCCGCAAGCCATACTTTCCAAGATGGAAAGGCCGAAGGTTTCCCAACCAGAAAGGGCGAGACCCAAATCGACACTTGCGTAATGCCTTGCCATTTCATCAATGGACTTGATAAATCCTGCGTACTGTATGCGCGGATGTTTTTTTACGGCGTCTTGAACTTGGGGAAGGTACGGACCTGTGCCAGCCAAAACGAGGGCGGGTTCGCTGTTCAACTTGGCGGAAAGAATGTCGTATGCACCAAGCAGAAGCTCGATACCCTTTTCTTCGCAGAAGCGATGGGGAAAGAAAATGGTCAAACGTTCTGGGTCGCCATCCTTCAATTTTTTTACTAGTTCTTCATCCCGCTTATCCGGAGAAAACATCTGGATGTCACAGCCTAGCGGAATCCAATGGGATTTAGGTAAACCATTTGCATCGCAACGGTCCAAAACTTCCTTGCAGGAAACCTGAACTCCATCGTAGTTCCTGAATTCTTGGCGAGCGTACCAGAATGCAATTTTTCTGCAAAGGGCGCCGAGGGTTGATCCTAGTTTGTTTGTGACAGGGCGCTCCACATAGGTAATGGGGAAGTCTGCGTGCCAAAAACTTAGGAGCGCTGCGTTGGGACAAATTTTCTTTGCCGCGCAACGGACAACAGACGGTAGAATGTAGGGTGATCCCACTTCAATCACGTCCGGCATGTATTTTTTTAAAATAGGGCGGATTTGGGATTGCTTCCAAATAAAACGGTATTCCCAGTTGCCGGGAAAACGATAGGCGTCCACATGTTCAATGATCAGACCATCGCTTTTCTTTTCTGTAAAAGTCTTGGAGTCTGGCATAACGAAAACGGAAAGGACTTCGCTTTGCTGTTCGTAGAAAGCCATTTTTTGCAGATGGTAACGGCGAACACCGCCTCCTGACGGGCTCCAGAAATTATTGAAATCAACGATGGTGAACATGGCTGTAAGCGGCCTTGAAGCCTTTAGGCTTCTTCCTGCATTTTGTTGGAAAGCGGGTCAATGGCCAAGTTGCCTTGGTACACTTGGCTGCTTCCCAGTCGCTTGGAATTGACGGTCAAGAACAAATTGCCGCCCTTGGATTCCAACCAGTAGATGGCGTCAGAATCGCGGAGGTAGGCGCGGGGGCCTACGAGACCGTGTTCAGAATCTACCAGCTCGCCACCAATGAACAGAGGAATGTCCAAAGCCTTGTACAGGTCAAGAATCACGGAAGAACGACGTTCGTGAATGTCGGTCAAGTCGAAGTAGTCGGTAATCTTCAGGTGATCGATACCGTCAATGAATACAACCAGGTTCGGATGTTCCTTGGCTTCTTCCTTGAGGGTGGCGATAAATTCCATGTTGTCGAATTCAGGCTGATCGTCCCAAATTTCGAGGCGGTTGCTACGGACAAAACCCATCAATTCGCGGGTAGCTTCCAGAATCTTCTGGTTCATGGCTTCGTCTTCGCTCTGCTTGCGAACGGTAAGGACGGATTCACCAATGAGCATTGCTACAAGGCGGTCAAAAATCTGACGGCGGGGAGTTTCCAAGGCGATGTAAATCAGCTTCAGTTTGGGATTGCTCTGAAGCAAATCCAAGGCCATGCTGGACATCAATGTGGTCTTAAGGCCGAAGGGCTTGGAAGACACGTAGAAACAACCAGACTGGATACCGTCAATGGTCTTAGTCAATTTGGGGAAAGTGTTCAAGGAATAACCAACACGAACGTCCGGGGGGCAACCCATGGCGATATCGAAGTTTTCCTTGATGTCCTGCAAAAGCATAGAACGACGGTGGGTATGAACCGTGTCTTCTTCGGTCTGCTGAATAAGGTTCAGCAACTGGTCTGCACCATTCTTGCGAACCACCAGGTCAACAGTTTCTTCCTTGGGGAGAACGATGGATTTGAACTTCAAATCCAATTCTTCTGCCATCTTCAGGTACTTCTGAATGCGGTATTCCTGTTCACGACGATCCTGTTCACGACGGAGGATCACGGTAACGGAATCTGCACCGCATGCCTTCAGCTTGTACAAGTGGCTGAGGGAAAGTTCCTGATACATGGTGGAAACCACGCCTGGAATGCCGGCGAGGTCTGCGGTCAATGCGTCAAAGAAGCCTTCAACAATAATGGGCTTTGCATTTTCAGCCTGGATATTGAACGGAATGTCGCTGGGACCGGAGGCATAAGAAACGTAGGTGTGGTTGCTATCGCTGTCGTCAAGAACGCGACCATATACGGAATGAATCAAACCCTTAGAGTTACGAGCCGGGATGGTAATACGCGGTTCACGGTAGGCTTCAAGGTTGTCCAGATAGAAACTAATCTGGTGGCGTTCGATGCCGGAAAGCATACAGTAGCTGACGAACGGCTCCGGATCGCCGCTGTAGTAGCCAATACCGTAGAGCTGGGCCTGACCAATGCTCCATCCACGGGACTGCAGGAATTCTGCGGAAGAGGGGCTCTTGCAAGCGGCCCAATGGCAGTAACGGACAAAGTTTTCAAGGACCTTGGATTTCTCGCCGCCGATTTCCTTGATCCAAGGATGTTCATCCTGTTTCGGTTCGTGTTCCTGTTCCAAAGTTCCGAGGAAATCCAATGCTTCTGCGCGAGCTGCCGGTTCTTCCATTCCGTTGAAACGGCTACGCATCACAAATTCAACCAAGTCGCCTTCGCTGCCGCACTGCAAGCAGCGGTAACGCCAATAGCCTAAAGCATCGTAGAAGAACAGAGACGTTTCTTCAGGAGAGTGGAACGGGCAGCAAGCGATAAGGTTACGACCCCAACGGCTCAGAGGAATTCCCAACTGGCGCGGGTGGGTCTTTGCACGCATGATAATACCGGCATGTTCTTGATCTATAAGCATAACGGATTCCTTTCTTACTCTTTGAAATCTAGTTTATTTTTTATTTTTCAAGCATGATTATCCTCGGAATTGACCCTGGTTCCATCACAACGGGGTATGCTTTTTTAGATACGGGCGAAAATTGCCCGAAAGTTCTGGAGTATGGTGTTTTTCATGCTTCAGAATCTAAGCCGTTGGAAGACCGCTTGCTGCATATCATTACGGAACTGGAAAAGCTGCTGGATAAGTATCGCCCCGAGGCGCTCAGCATGGAAGGTGTATTCTTCTACAAGAATCCTAAAAGTGCCTTGGTGTTGGGACATATCCGCGGTGCGGTGCTGGTGGCTTGTAGGCGCCGAGGGATGACCTACAATGAGTATCCTCCCACAGTTGTGAAACAGGCTGTAACGGGCACGGGTAACGCCCCTAAGGAACTGGTGGCCAATATGATTTTTGCCCGTCTTGGAATTGAAAGGGGAGACTTGCCTCTTGATGCCTCTGATGCTTTGGCCATTGCGTGGACTCATGCAAATCCAGCCCCCATGGCGGCGGCATTGGCGGGTTCAACAAAGAAGAAGTCTAGCGTGGCTTCCCGTAAGAAAAAGGCTACGACAAAGCAGTGGATGGACTTGATTGAAAAAATGGGAGGGACTATACAATGACCGATAATGCAATGATGGATTGCTTCGGATTTCGAAGTGTAGAATCTTCTGATTTTGTCAATGTAGATGGTTGCTTTGTTGACAAAGAAGTCCTTCCTTTTTATAACAAATTAAAAGAACGCTTGGCCGAAGATGGCTTCGCTCTTCGCCTGGAATCGGGTTATAGGCCTTTTGAACGTCAGTTGAGTATTTGGAATCGTAAGGCTTCTGGTGAATTGAAGTTGCTAGATGCAAATGGTGTTCCTATGGAGCGCCCGGCTGACGAAGAAAAATTGATGTATGTTATTCTTACGTGGTCTGCTCTTCCGGGAGCTAGCCGTCATCATCTTGGTTCCGACTTGGATGTGGTGGATGGTAACGCTTGCCCGGAAGGTTATGAAGTTCAGTTGACTCCTGCGGAATGTAATGGTATGTTCGCTCCCTTCCATCAGAAACTGACGCAGTTAATGGACTCTGGGGACGCTTTTGGCTTTAGCCGAGTCTTTGTTCCGGGCCGTGGAAAAATTCAGCCAGAACAGTGGCATATCGCTCATTTGCCAACATCCAGAAAACGCCTGGAGAATTTCTCCTTGACAGAACTTCGTCGCATCTACGAGCGTACAGATATCGCATGCAAATCCGCTTTGCTGGATAATTTGGATCGTCTTGCAGAAGATTACATCTATCCGTATTTCATCTAGGCTTTGAAAGATGTTTGAACCTGAAAATCGTGGACGTTTGCGTTTGCCTCTAAAGGAATATGGTCGTTCCGTTCTTGGCGCTCCAATACATTATATTCCTTGCTTGGGCGAGTGCCGCATCCTTGTGGTTGCGGGTATTCATGGCGAGGAGCCGGAAACAACGTTCCTTTTGAGCCGCGCCCTCCGTGCCTTCAGTAAGCCTTTTGAAAACGTAGCCTTCGTGCTTTGTGCAAATCCCGATGGAATGACCTTAGGGACCCGTGGTAATGCCAATGGGGTGGATCTCAACCGCAATTTTCCGACATCAAATTGGTCGCCAAATGCAGTTTCCTCCCGTTCTGTTTTGGAAGCCCCTAGGGATACGCTTTTGTCGACAGGTTCCGCAACCGGTAGTGAGCCGGAAACCCGTGCCATCGTCGAATTAATTCAAACGCTTCAGCCCAAATCCATCGTTTCCATGCATGCCCCCATAGCCTGCGTAGACGCCCCTGAAAAGACGGCTTTGGTTGATAGCCTGTGTGAATGCTTCAGTCTGCCTTGGCAGGCCGATATAGGCTATCCTACACCAGGAAGCCTTGGCACTTGGTGCAAGGAACGTACAGCCTCTGGAAAGCCCTTGGAATGCGTTACTCTCGAATTGCCTAGAATGTCCCTAGAGGCTCTGTTTGATCGCTTTGGTGAATCCTTTGTGAAATTTCTGCAGACCTTGTAATCATTCCTCACTCACCATTATCTAAAGTCTTTGAATAAAAAAGAAAAGGCCCCTGGTTTTACCAGGAGCTCTTTTAAAATTTTGAAGACGTTCTTGAGACTTATTTCTTCTGAGCTGCTTCAGCTTCTGCTTCTGCAATGATTTCCTTGCGCTTTGCGATGCCTACGCCAAAACCAATGACGATGTAGCTGGCCATCAGGAGCAAGATGTATTCGGTAACGAAGGGAATGCCTTCGGAAACGAATGTGAAACCGCAGATGTAGGTAATGACGATCATAACAGCCTGGAAAGTATTGAAGGCTGCATTCTTGCGGGGCTGGAGTTTGGGCAAGAACAGCGGGCTCACCATAAGGAGACCGGTGATCAGCATTACGAAAAGCGGAACGTAGATCAAAGCGCTGTCTGCAGTGAAGACACCCTTGGACTTGAGGTAGACCACCAGCACGGCGTTGATTGCACCAGCGAAGGTGGACGGAAGACCGGAGAAATGGTGGTGGTAGGTGTCGGAGTCGCATGCATTATACTTTGCCAAACGCATTGCTGCACAGAGCACGTAGATAGCGAATACGACAATCAAAAGAACTGCGTTGGTCTGGAACCAGGATTCCGGAGCAACGGTCTTATAAGTAAAGAAAACGGTGAATGCGGGGGCTACGCCGAAGGCAATCAAGTCGGCGAGGCTGTCGAACTGAGCGCCAAATTCAGAGCTTGCATGAACCAGACGAGCAGCGAAGCCGTCCAGCTTGTCAAGAAGTGCGCAAAGAATAATGAAGTAAGCGCCCATACGGATCGGGTCAGAACTTGTGAAAGAACTGAAAGCTCCGGTCACCCAGCAAATTGCAAAGACACCCAACAAAAAATTCATGCTGGTAAATGCATTCGGCAAAATAAAACGTGTCTTACCCATTCAAATCCTCCACTATAAATAGTGCTGTGCGAAAAATAGATATTTTAGGGCGAAAAAGCAAAAAAAACGCCCCATAAGAGCGTTTTTTGAAAAGAAAAGTTAATGTTTGGACTACTTGGCGGGCTTGATGCCCCAGAGAGCCTTGACGCCGGCTGCGACAATCAAAATCTGCGGCGGAGCGTAGGGGTTTTCTTCTGTGGGGAAGTTGGTCCAATACTTAGTGGAGAACTGGTAGTACTGTGTGGGGCGGTACATTACCGGCAGCACCGGAATGGTTTCCATAAAGATCTTGTTCAGTTCGCGATAGGCTTCGGCCAGTTCCTTTTCGTTGGTCATACCAGGAATCTTAAGAATCAGCTTGTCTGCTTCAACGTTCTGGTAGCGGCCTTGGTTGGAGAAGGCTTCTTCGCCCATGGGCTTGTAGGAACTGCTTCCCATAACTTGTTCGAAACGGTTCCACGGAGTTGCTGCGGAAAGTTCTGCGGTCTGAGTCTTCATGGCGAGGTCGAAGGTTCCGAGACGGAGGTCTTTGTCCCAAACGGCGTAGTCCACAAACTTTTCTTCTGCAGAAAGACCGATTTCCTTGAAGGATTCCACGATAACCTTGATTGCGTCTTCCCAGTCGGTCCAGCCTTGCGGACATTCAATGGTGAACTTGCGGACGGGGTTGCCCTTCTTGTCGAGGAGCTTGCCTTCTGCATTCCAACTATAGCCAGCTTCGGTAAGGATAGCCTTAGCCTTTTCTGCATCGTAGCTGTAACCGTACTTTTCTGCGTCTTCCTTGACGAAGTACTTTGCTTCGTTGCCGAAGGGCAGGATGAATCCGGACTGGATTGCGGGGGTGTAGTTGGAAACTGCACGGGACTTGATCTTTTCGAAGTTGATGGCGTGCATCATGGCGCGACGGATGGCGACGTCATTGAACGGCTCACGCTGATGTTCGATAAAGAGCGTGGTAATAGAACCCGGCTGATGGTAGGGCTCGTTACGGCTCCAAGCGCGAATGCTGTCCTTGGCCTTGTCCCAGATGCGGGGCAGGAAGACTGCGGAAATGTCCAGGTGGCCCTTGGTCATTGCGCTGTTGAAATGGTTGTTGCCGTTGTACAAAGAATGAATGATGTACTTAGGAGTCGGCTTCTGACCATTGTACTTGGCGTTGCCCCAGTAGTTGTCGTTACGTTCCAGAACAATCTGTTCAGGAGAGAAGGTCTTCAGATTGTACGGGCCAGAAATTACCGGAACGGAGTCGTTCTTGAATTCGGTAATCTTGTTCATGTCGTAACCCTTGCCGGACTTGGCACTCTGGATTAACGGCTCGAATACGGACTTCGGCAAAATAGAGGTCTCAGCAATAGCGTTCAAGATGATGAGCGGGTTCTTGATTTGGCTAAAGTGGAACTCGATATTATTGTCGTTGTCGGCAGTAATCTTGCTAAGGAATTTCCAGTTTCCATGACGGGACGTGGGAAGCAAAGAGTCGATGTGGAAGGTGTAGACAACGTCGTCCACGGTAACCGGTTGGCCGTTGCTCCACTTTGCCCTCGGGTCAAGATGGACGGAAATATGTGTGTCCTTGACCGTATAGCTGTCTGCGAGCATAGGTTCCAATTCACCAGAGAGCTGGTTATATGCTAACAGTGCTTCGTAACTCAAACGGCAGTTACCGTCGGTCGGGAAATTCGGGTCGTAGTCAAGGGGATTAAAGGAGGACGGCGGTGCCCAGTCAAAGCCACCAACATACAGGGTTTCGTTACGGGGATATTCAGAATCTTCGCTTTCGGCAACTTCCTTTTTCTCCTCATTGCAGGCAACGAGGAAAAGGGCGCTCAATGCGATTGTCCCTACGAAAAACTTGTTTAAAAAATTGTAAAAGCTCATCATTTATCCGTGTGTGTATTTGTAAAGAAATTTAGTGTGTTTTAATAGAAAAAACCACCAATTTTTTTTTACACTACAAAAAATGTATAGGAAAAAGGCCTGTTTTTACGATATTACAGAGAAAATCCGTAAAGAAGCCTTTTTGGGGAGGCGCTGAAGAGGGTGTGACCCGTTACGAATGGGGATCCAGCTCCACCTGGAGTGCTGAATTTACGGCTGATGGTGCCATCTTTTAATGATATGGCGACAACTTCATTTCCCTGGTCAATCCATGCTTCTCCATCCTTGATATAAGGCTTGGTGAAAATGGAATTCTTGCCCTGGAATTTCCAGATAGGGGCTCCAGAGATTGTGTAAAGCAAAATAGACTGGTCAGCAAGGCCGACAAGGAACTTTTGCTCATTCTTATCATTTATCAGGGATAATGACGTGACTGCAGACTCGAGAAGAATTTGTGAGGGGCTTCTGTCTGCATAATTGAGATTCAGAAGATTTAATTTGTTTGAATTTGTGGCGGTAATGAGAATAGAATCGACGCTGGCAATGTGGGTGACTGCTCCTGCAATCTTTCTTGAGGAACCTTCCTTTACTTGTCCTTCACTATCGTCAATTTCTACGATTTCGCCTTCCAAATTACTGAGGTGCAACCGGCTTCCGTTTTTAGCCATTAGGAAAGGAACAGAAAAAATCTTTCTAGACCAAACAAGCTTGTTTTCGCTGCCTGCAATTTTAAGCAAAAAACCGTTCCAGGTAGAGACATAGATTGCGTTGTCGGAGACTTGGGCTTCGAAGGCCTTGCCTGGTAATTGAACGGTTGTGGGGGCTCCATCTCGTGTTAGATCGAAAATGGATAGCGCATAGCCCGATGCGATAACGAGAATGTTGTCGTTGTTTGCAATGGAAGGACTTTCATCTAGCTTTCCCACATTTCTTGCCCAACGGAGGTCTCCGTTGTCAGTGTTTATGCAGAGAAGTCTGTTGGCTGCAGGATCAAGAGTGAAAAGGTTTCGCTTGTTGCTGAAGAACTGCGGATATTTTGTTTTGGGAGAAATTGGAAGCAAACTGACGAATTTTGCTCCGATGGCTTTCCCATAACGATTAAGAATATATTGGGTGATTTGAGGGTTGCTTGCAGACAAACGAACGGCTTCTGACCAAGCTTTTTGTTTTTCCTTTTCGGAACCTTTCGTCTTTTCAAGATACAGAGCTTTAAAGAACCAGGCTTCTGCATTACCAGGTTCTATAGCAAATAAGGAATCGAGTTGCTGAGGAATATCTTCCCATTGTTCATCTTCAACAAGTTGTGCAATATCCTTTACCAGAACCTCGGAGAGAAGTTGTTTTTTCCCGTAGTATTGGGGGGCAATTGCACGGAGCTTGTTATCGCCAAAGTACAGATAAATGTTTCCGTTTGTGTGTATGGGCGGAAATACAATGGGCTTTGCAAAATTGAAGTTCCATAGGGGGCGTAACAAGGTATCCACAGTTGTGATGGAACCTTCGCTAGAGAAAAGTCCCAATGTTCCTTGGGCTAGCGGATGTATTGTTGATGCGTCGCTACGTATGGATGCCTTAGTGAACCCGGTTGTCTTGTCAATGAGTAAAACCTTGCCGGAGGCTTCAAGAAGAGCTATGCTGCTACCAAAGGAAAGAATGTTCTCCACGTTATTTACGGAAACTTTCCAAATGGGGGAGGTGCTGTGCTTGGGCATGTAGCAGTACAGATTGTTTGCCGATGTTAGGTAAAGATACTGCTTGTCTAGCAAAAGCTTCTGGATGATGTCAAATTGAGCAATCACCCTGTGCTCGGTTCCATCTTCGGAAGAAATAAAATGAAGGGCATTGTCCGGGCAGTCAAGAATGTATTCGTTGGTTGCGCGGAAATATCCTGCGGCACGACAATGATTGTATTTTTCAGGAATTTGTACGGTGGTGTTTTTCTTGTTGAAAATAAACAGGGATTTTTCTGTAACAGCAACGGCTTCTTCCCCGTTTTCCGCAAAACTTAAAATTTCTGTAATCTCGTAGTTACGGATGATTTTTCCAGTAAACATAGACTGGAAATACAGTGAATCCTTGAACTCGGATTGATACCAAATTCCTTTAGTCGTGATGCTCAGAATGGTTGCATTGGCAGGCAGAACGAATGGTATGTTCGTTAACTTGTCATCTTCGATTTTACGAATACTGCCGTCCTTGAAATGAATGAAGGCCGGGTTGGATCCATACACGGCAAGGATATGTCCCTTTAGGGAAATATGCTTTTTCTGGAGGCTTTCGGGCTGCTGATTTGTTGCAGCTTCTCGTTCAGAAAGCCAGTATGCTTTTGCTGTTTCCGTGGTTCTGGAAAGGCTTTGTTGGTAGTAAAAATTAGACGAGTTTTTATTGCCTGCCAGTTCCTGAATTTTCCCAAGATAGAAGTACGCTTGTTCTCGGTCTTCTTTGTCGCCGTTGTTTGCAACCTTTTCAAGAATTCGAATGGCTTCGGAGTTTTCGCCTTTCATTTCAAACAGGTAAATCGCTTCCTGAATAGCTGATTCTTGGGAACCAGCAGAAACGTTCGCTGCGAGGCATAAGCAGAAAACCGCCATTAGACCGATGGCTTTGGTAATCCAGTTTATGTTCTTGGAATTACACATCAAGCTTGTAACCGGCTCCTCGTACAGAAATTATGATTTTGGGGTTTGTTTGATCGTCTTCGATTTTCTTTCGAAGGGTAACTATGTGGTTGTCAATTGTTCTGGTGGACGGCATGTTCTCATCTGTGAATCCCCAGATTTCCTTGAGGAGTTCTTCACGAGTGATAACATCACCCTTATGGTTCCAGAAGTACTTGAGAACCTGAAATTCTCTGTTTGTCAAATCCAGTGGGACTCCGTTTTTCGTAGCTTCAAATCTCTTGATGTCAATGTGGATGTCAAAGAAATCAAGGCATTCCGGTATCTGAGCTGCTTCAGCTATAGCAGCTTCTGTGGCAGCTTGCTGTGCCGAGAATCTACGGAGGAACGCCTTGACTCGGGCCAAAAGTTCCAAAATGGAGAACGGTTTGGTGACGTAATCATCAGCACCCATTTCAAGACCTGCAACCTTGCTGGTTTCTTCGGTTTTTGCAGTGAGCATGATAATCAAACATTCCGGATGCTTTTTTCTGACGTAACGGCATACTTCAAAACCGCTCTTTTTCGGAATCATCAAATCCAACAGGATCAAATGAGGCAAAAAGGTATCTGCCTTTTCAATGGCTTCTTCTCCATCAACCGCTGTTTCGACGATGTAGTTTTCCATTTCGAAGTTGTCCTGCAACCCGAAGCGGATGATTTCTTCATCTTCGACAATCAGTATCTTGTATCTTTCTGCCATACTTATTCTGCCTTTTTGAATTTCACTGTGAAGGTGGAACCCTTGCCAGGTCTACTTACCAAAGATATTGTTGCTCTATGAGTTTTGGCGACTCTTTTCACGATAGCCAGACCAAGGCCAGATCCCTTGGTGCTTCGGGTCATTTCATCGCCGACTCTATAGAAATCATTAAATATATTTTTTTGTTCTGCAGGCGGAATGCCGACACCTGTGTCCATAACGGAAAATACAACGTGATTGTCCTCGATGTGAACATCAATTGTGATTTCACCAGGTGCATTTGTGTATTTAATTGCATTTTCGATAAGGTTCTGACATAGACTGTAAAGGGCTGTGTAATCACCCATTACAAAAGAACAAGATTCAAAGTGAGCTCTAAATTCAAGTCCTTTTTCAATACCGATATTTTCAACTGCATCAAAAACCTTTTGTGCACAAGCGGAGAAATCCAGTTTCTCCCATTTGAACGCACTAGTTCCGTTTTCCATTCGGGTGTAGTTCAAAATGGCACCAATTAGATTTTCCAATCGAGTAGCTTCTTTTCCGATTAGTCCGGAATATTCCTGAACTTTTTCAACCTTTTGTACTCGTCCTCGGGCCATCATTTCGGCGAACATCTTGATTGAAGTCAATGGTGTTTTGAGCTCGTGAGAAACGCTAGAGAGGAAGTTTGTCTTCATAGACAAAAGTCTGCGTTCCTGGGCAATGAAACGAAGCATGAAAACTGATCCGAAGATAACTGCAAAAAGGGCAAAAAGCATCAACCCGTACATCAGGAACATACGATGGCGGGATTCCTTTTTGATATCCTGCATGTCCTTTTCGTACAAGGAGAATTCCCAATTCATGGCATCGGACAAAATTCCCTGACTTACAATGATTGAACTATCGGGTATGCTTCCGAGAATAATGTTGTCATTTTGGTCGACCACGGAGAACGGAATGTTCTTCCAACTTTGAGCGACCATTTTCATTTTACTGACAAGTCGATCCCTATAGGCTTTGTTGTCAATCTTGGCAATCACCATCTGGTCACCAGACAAATAGGGGTAGGACATCTTGAGAATGGTTATGTCATCTTCTTGCTTATAAAGAATACCATCTTTGGATGAATTTTCATCTTCTAGAGCTTCGACAAATAGATCCTTGTGCTTGAACAGGATGTCCATATATCCAAGCTGACGGTTGAAGTTCTCGCGAAGATTCCAGAAAGCTTCGCGCCTATCCTGTGGTAATTTTTCAAAAGAGAGGATCTGGGTAAATGCAGACTCAAAGAAAAATCTTGAAGAAGATAAATCCTTGATGCTTTTGTCTTCCAAGAATTCATTCAGAATTTGAAGGCAGTAGTCCTGAGCTTCCTGATGCTTTTTTTGGGCGACCAGGATTTCAAAATGAAGAAGATTTGCAGAACGTGTTAGATCTGTGTGAAGGTATCCTTGCTGATGAGGTTGCTTTTCTAGGATTTCAAGCAATTCAAGAGCTGCGTCATATTTTTTATTCTGATAATTGAAGCGAATCATTCCGAGAAGATTTTGAACTTGGTCTTCCTTGGAATCAAAGAAAATGCTGGACGGGTGAACCGTTCTTGCGACTCGGCTTTGGTAAATCTTTTCGCGGTTGCTTGGGTTGGCGAGCTCTTCTTGATAAAGCGCTTTTTCTCTAGCAGAAGGAATTGTCGTTGAAAAATCTTGGGTGCTGGAAAATTTACGTGAGGAAATGTCAGGGTAGACAAGACTGCCGTTATTGAAAAGGAATATTGCCTCGATACCGTCTACGGATTTGAATTCGGTGGCGTTGCCGAAGTCAAGCAGGCCGCGGGGTTGTTCGTATAGAAACAGGGATGCACCTTTTGTTTCCTGATAAATTTTTTTCTGTTCCTTGGAAACAGCGTCTTCGAGTTCAGACTGGAATGACGCTCTATTCTCGTCAAAGTTCTTTTGTGCGAGATAGACTTCGTTTTGAATGTTTCTAAAGCTCAAATACGCCAAAA
Organism: Fibrobacter sp.; assembly: GCA_024399015.1. GTDB lineage: Bacteria > Fibrobacterota > Fibrobacteria > Fibrobacterales > Fibrobacteraceae > Fibrobacter. Next base: position 38,044 of record JAKSIC010000003.1, on the reverse strand, counting down.
TTGCGGTAGGCAAAATAATGCCCCCCGCAAATAAAAGAATAAACAGCAGATTGTTGCGTGAAACCTGCATGGCTTATCCTTTATAGCGGAATGTGTATGGACAACTGTGGAAACTGCAGAATGACAAGATTTCCTGCCATTAAAAGCATCAAGAGAGCTAATGCCATAACTGCAATTATCGCTAGAGGTCTAATCACTGGACTATCGTTGCACGATGGGTTACAGAAACTCGATGACCAGTTTCGATGCGACGGTTGTTGGAATAGATTTCTCTAATAAGAACTGCTGCTTCGTTGTCTGTAGCTCTTGTGATGATTCCACGACCCAGCAAGTGCGGGGGAATGGTTGCATCGGACTTGTCTTCTTCCCAGACAGCGATAGCGTCGCCAGTGTTGTAACCCTGCTGAGCGCCCTTGTCAATCAAGACGTAGGAATAAGAGCCGATGATGAGCATAGGATCCATTGCGTAGCGAATCATAGCAAGGGAATCCATCATGACAGCCTTTTCCTGGGTGTAGCTAGAAACGTTCATGGTGTTCAGCGGCATCTTCACGCGAGCCTTGGACTGAGCAATCTTGATTTCACGGAAGCTCTGGACAATCTGTGCTCGAGAAAGAGTGTCGCCGATGGCGGTAATCTTGGCAATACCAGCAAGACGGAGCAATGCGTAGTTATCTACACTTCTGTTGCCGTTTGCAGGAACGTCGATAGCTCGAGCGTCAAAAATTTCAATCAAATCGCCCTTCTTGAGGTTAGTGTGGGTCTTTTTGCCGAGACCGACAACAACTTCGTGTTCAGGCATATGAATAATAGGCGGTTTCTTTTCGCCAGTGCGGATAGAAATAAAGCTAGAGTCGTTTCTCAAGGAGTCAATGGTATAGATCATCGGAGCGAGAATCTGGTAGTAGCCATTGAACATCTTCGGAGCAGGACGCTGGGAGTAAGTGTACTTGTCGTCTTCGCGCTTTTTCCTCTTGTCCTTCTTATCCATGCTGCGCAAACCACCAAGCATAGATTCAAATTCGTCGTCACGACCATCGTCATCGCAACCGGCTGCGGTAATTCCCTTCGGAAGGTTGGAATCTGCTACAGCAGCGTCGCAAGGATATTTCTTGCGGGATGGATCGACCTGCAAAACTGCTTCGTGCTTAATGCTATCGCCAAGATAGATGGAGTCACCCGGATAGATCCAGTGCGGGTCCTTAATATGGCGGTTATTTTCCCAAAGGTCTGGCCATGCAAACGGATCCTTGAGGAATTCATCACTCAAGTCCCAAAGGGTGTCACCCTGCTTAACGACATAGGCTGAAGCCAACAAGGCTGTCAAACCGAGACAGATGGAAGCACTTTTGAAAAAACGCATAATAATCCTTACAGGCTAATTCGTAAAAAATTTAACCTTTTCTTTGCTTAAATGTGGGCACTTCTGTAGCAAAATGGGGCTGTTCTTGGCGATTTGAACGGTATACGCGTTCCTGCGGGCGCTGAACATTGCGGGATTTTGCCATCATAGCGGGATTTTGACCCAAAATACCGGCTCTGTCGGGTACGAAGATGAACAACATATCGAACTTGTTGCTTCCCGGTTCCAAATAGAGAGGTATGCTCTTACGAAGCATATAGCTTTCACGACGGAATCTCTTGATTTCCTTGGCGGCAACTTCCAGATTTGATGTCTGGAGAAGGATTCTTTCCGGACGGGCCTGAGCCGCAGCCTGTTCTACGCTGGGGGCGAGAGTTTCGTCATTGGGCAGATTGAAATAGAAAGTCCAACGACCTTCGTTTTCCTTCTTGTTAAAGAATTTCGGGAAGAATTCTGCTTCGACGTGGCCACGATGGAAATGCATATTTTCGCTGATGAGTCCGCGTGCATTCTTTCTGGAGGAAAGCATTGCGAATTCGCGGCAATCCATTGCGTCAACGCGCTTGAATTGATTTGCCAGCATGGAACTTACAAAACCACTGCCGGAATAGAATTCAAAGAAGCAGTCTTCCGGATTGGGGTGGATTGCGTTTTCAATGCGGAGGGGGAGTCCATACCAGGCATCGCGAATTCGTGGAGCCCAGTCCAAAACGTGCATGTAGGATCCGGTGTCGCCAATGGAGATGAAATCGTTACCGAATGCGGCCTTGGCTTCAACCTTCATGGCCTGGGTGCTTGCCGGGTCGAATAGATAGTCCGGCAAACACTGAATGTGGTGACAGCTGCAGACTTCGGGGCAATTACGTTCCAAGAAGTCTACGAAAGTCTTGTAGCCGTGAGCTGAATTGCGTCCCTTCAGATTTACCTGAACGAGGAGAGCGAAACTTCCGTTTCCTGCGGCACGGAACCAAATTTGACGAAGGGCCTTGCTGAAAATGCGCAAGTGGTCTTTCTTCAGCTGTTCAAAAATCTTGGTGACGATTTCCGGAGCTTCCATTTCGTGGCTAGGAGCTTCAATGGAAAGCTTTTCGTGTTCGCCTTGGATGGTCTTGAGAATGCGCCAGTCTGCGTTTTCTGCCTGTGTGTCGGCGGTGTACCAAGCCTGAATTTTTCCAGGGATTTTTTCGGTGGAAGCCCAAGCGGTAAGCTGCTGCTTGAGATCTTCAAATGTCAACTTAGCACGGACTGTAGGCTTAGGTTGAACCTCTTTATCTCGTTGATTGTCAACGACTTTGCCTTCGTTGATGCGGTTGAGATTACGGCCGAGAGAGCCGCGGCTGCTGTTCAGTCGGTCGTACTTGACGGGGCGACTAGAAAAATTCTTTTTAGGCTGTTTGTACATATAAACTACTGAATTGTTTGCCTAGGGGATTAGACCAGGAATCTCGGATAGATCCAGGAACATTCACGGGCCAGCATCTTCGGGAATTCGCGGAAGGAACCGTTGATCTGGTACTGGTTCAAGCTGCCTTCAACCGGCGTCAACTTCATAACGCTGTCGGCGCGGGCTTCAAGATACGGGTATTCGTCCAGGTTGCAGGTAGAAACCACGGCACAACCGGTAAGTGCAATAATCGTGTCGATCATCTGCATCAAAATCTGGTGAGGAGCGCCGTTCAGTCGGGTAGACTTGGGGTTGTGGAGCACTGCGGAAATCGGGTCGATGACCACCACGCGGTAGTCATGATTTTCCAAGCGCTTGGCACCCTGAATTCTCTTTGCGATGAGCTGGGCTGTTTCGATGGGGGAGAGTGCGGTACCGCGAAGGTTCAAGAAACCGAACTTCGGAGTACTTGCGTTAAGATCTCTCTTTGCGCCCAACATGTAGAGACGGTTCAAGAACACGGACTTTGTAAGTTCGAAGTTGATGAACAGAACGTCGTTGGATGTGGTTGCGTTGCCGAACCAGTCTTCACCATAGCAGATGGAAAGACCCAAGTCCATGAGTGCTAAGGACTTACCGCTCTTCGGGGGTGCTGTGAGCAGGAAGAATTCGCCTGTACGCAGCATGTTTTCCACGATGGACTGGTCCTTCTTCGGGGCTTCTTCTGTATCGCTAGCCAATTCGATCAACGGCTTGCCATCCAGGGAGTATTCAACCCATTCCTGCCATTCCTTGAAGTTCTTTGCACCCTGTTCAAGGCCAATGAGGTACTGCTGCTTACCGCCACGGAGCACACCCGGCATACGGACCATCATGTGCGGATTGCGGTTGGAGGAGTCTACCTTAAAGCCCTGAGAGTCCAAAGTCTTGAAAAGGAAGTCTACGCGTTCGTTATATTCTTCTTCGTCGCTGGCGAGAATCTTGACCCAAGCCTGCACGGAGTTTGCACCGGTGTTCACCAAGGCTGCGCAGGGAAGGTTCAAAGCCTTGTAGTAAGCCAACTGCTTGGCCAAGGACATCTTGGGATTGTCGATAACGACGTAACGGTAATGCCAGCTTTCGTCGGTCGCTTCTTCGCCACCCTTGGTTGCGTTGATGCAGAGAAGGGCGCCTTCGGGACTGTCCAGACTCTTCATGATCTTCTTGATAGAGTCATCCTGTCCGACGATGTTGGAAACAAGTTCTTCTGTGCTAGTGGGGGTGTTTGATACCTTGAATTCGATGGTTTCATCGGGTTCAAAGGTGGCTTCCAGGAGCTTTGCCAAGTCCTTACGCCAGTCAGCTGCAGGCCAAGGAATGGAAAGTGCTTCCGGGTCAATCTTGAAGTTTTGCAACAATTCCAGGGACTGGGTGTCCAAACCCAGGGCCAGCATTTGTTCCATGGAAATCATTCCGGCAGAAAGCGGGGAAATGACCGGCATGGCAATAGTCGGGGCGTCTGCCTGCTGCTGGGCTGCAGGTTGCTGTGCGGGCGCTGCGGAAGGTGCTGGTTCGGGTCTTTCGGAACGTTTTTCTGCAGCGAAAGCACGACGAAGTGTCTGTTCGACTTCGTCTGGATCCATACCTTCGTCTTTAGCTTTGCCTCCAAGTTGGAAACTTGCGTCCATGAAGGTCCAGCCTTCTTCCATAGCTGCAACACCGGCCTTGAAAAGTTCGGATTTCAATTCCTTTTCTGTGTAGCTATTCTTTAGAAACTGGTTAATTGTTTTTCTTGCACTTTCCATGGAATAATCCCTTCCTAGCTTATATCCATGTAATGTAGCTTATTTATTGTTATTATTTCCTCTATCAAAGGACTTTTTATGCCGATTTATAATAACATTCTTGAAACTATTGGAAATACCCCTCTTGTTCGCATCAATAAGATGAACAAGAGTGATGCTGAAGTTTATGTCAAATTGGAAATGTTCAATCCGCTGGGTAGCGCCAAGGATCGCGTAGCCCTCGAGATGATTGAAACCGCCGAGAAGGAAGGCAAGCTGAAGCCCGGCGCATTGATTATTGAACCCACCAGCGGAAACACTGGCGTTGGTCTTGCCTATGTTGGTGCTGTCAAGGGTTACAAGGTTGTGCTTACCATGCCGGATTCCATGAGTGTGGAACGCCGTATGCTTTTGAAATCCTTGGGCGCAGAAGTTGTGCTTACCGAAGGTGCCAAGGGCATGGCCGGCTGCATTGAAAAGGCCAATGAAATCGCCGCTGCAAATCCGGGCAGCTTCATTCCCCAACAGTTTGAAAATCCGGCAAATCCGGTCGCTCACTACAAGACCACTGGCCCCGAAATCTGGCGTGATACCGATGGTAAGGTGGATGTTTTCATTGCTACTGCAGGCACAGGCGGAACCGTTAGCGGAACTGCAAAATACTTGAAGGAAAAGAATCCTAATTTGTATGTAATCGCCATTGAACCGGATGATTCCCCCATGATTTCCAAGGGTGTTTCTGGCCCCCATAAAATTCAGGGTATTGGTGCAAACTTTGTCCCGAAGATTTATGATCCTAAGGTCATTGACGAAGTCTACCTGACCAGTACCGAAAAGGCTGGAACTGCCGCTCGTGCCGCTGCTGCAGAAGAAGGTATTTTTGTGGGCATTTCTTCCGGTGCTGCATTGGAATGTGCACTAACCGTGGCAAAGCGCCCCGAATTCAAGGGCAAACGCATTGTAGCCCTCCTTCCCGACACTGGCGAACGTTACCTCAGCACCTGGTTGTGGAACGAGTAACAGTGAAAAATGAACGATGAATAATGAAATGTCGTGGGCTAAGGCCGACGACATTTTTTCTTATTGCTACATTTTTTATGTAAATATTATGGCAAAAACCTAAAAGGTTAAACTATGGACATTCCTGAATCTTCCAATTTTATTCAAGACATTATCGTCAACGACTTGCAGACCGGCAAGCGCAACAAGGTGCTGACCCGTTTCCCTCCGGAACCTAACGGCTACATCCACATCGGCCATGCCAAGTCCATTTGCCTGAACTTCGGTACCGCCCAGAAGTTTGGCGGTTTCACCAACCTCCGCTTCGACGACACCAACCCCACCAAGGAAGACGTTGAATACGTTGATTCTATCCGTGAAGACGTGAAGTGGCTGGGCTTCCAGTGGAAGGAAGAATTCTTTGCTTCTGACTACTACGATCAGATTTATGCCTTCGCAGAAAAGATGATCGAGATGGGCAAGGCCTACGTTGAAGACCTGACCCGCGACGAAATGCAGGAATACCGCGGCAACGACGCCGGTAAGCCCTCCAAGCCGTCTCCGTACCGCGATCGTAGCGTTGAAGAAAATATGAAGCTGTTCCGCGAAATGCGTGACGGCAAGTACGCCGATGGCGAAAAATGCCTCCGCGCAAAGGTGGACCTTTCTAGCCCCAACATGAACATGCGCGACCCGGTGATCTACCGTACCAAGCACTGCACTCACCACCGCACTGGTGACAAGTGGTGCATCTACCCCATGTACGACTTCGCTCACCCCATCAGCGACTGGATCGAAGGCATTACCCACTCCATCTGTACTTTGGAATTCGAAGCTCATCGTCCGCTGTACGATTGGTTCCTTATCGAACTGGGCCTGGAAAACCGCCCCCAGCAGATTGAATTCTCCCGCCTGAACTTGACCTACACCATGATGAGTAAGCGTAAGCTCTTGGAACTGGTGGAAACCAAGGCTGTTCTTGGCTGGAACGACCCCCGTATGCCCACGGTATGCGGCTTCCGTCGTCGTGGCTTTACTCCCAGCTCCATCCGCGAATTCTGCAGCCGTATCGGCGTGTCCAAGGCGGAATCCATGGTGGACGTAAACCTGCTCTACTTCTGCATCCGTGAAGAATTGAACCAGAGCGCCAAGCGCGTCATGGCTGTGATCGACCCGGTGAAGGTTGTCATCGACAACTGGGAAGACGGCAAGGTGGAAATGGTTGAAGTTGAAAACAACCCCAACGATCCTAACGCTGGCACCCGCATGGTACCGTTCTCCAAGGAACTGTACATCGAAGCCGAAGACTTCATGGAAGAACCTCCCAAGAAGTACTTCCGCCTGAAGCCGGAAGGCGAAGTCCGTCTGAAGGGAGCCTACTTCGTTACCTGCAAGAGTGTTGAAAAGGATGCCGACGGCAAGGTGACCGTAATCCACTGCGAATACGATCCGCTTTCTAAGGGTGGTGAATCTCCTGATGGTCGTAAGGTGAAGGGCACCATCCACTGGGTAAGTGCCGCTCACGCTGTGGATGCAGAAGTTCGTCTCATCGACAACCTCTTCACTCTGGAAGATCCGTCCAATGTTCCCGAAGGCGAAGATTGGCACAGCTACCTGAATCCGGAATCCATGGTCATCAAGCAGGCTAAGGTTGAACCTGCCCTTGCTGAAGCCAAGATGGAAGACCGTTTCCAGTTCCTGCGCCTTGGTTACTTCTGCCTGGACTCCGACGATTCCAAGCCGGGTCACTTGGTGTTCAACCGCACCGTCGGTTTGAAGGACTCCTTCAACAAGTAACGAGCCGAAGCCTGCGCAGGAGTGTTTGCACTCCTGCATAGGTGAGGCGATGGTCTTGGCGCTTGCGCCACGAGTAATTAGCGAACGCGCTTGAAATTAAAAAAGGTCCCCTGGATTTCTCCAGGGAACTTTTTTTTGTTTTTGGGATTATGTGTAGAATTTATTTAGACAACATTTTTCCATTTAAGGTGGCAATCCAATGGGTGTTTGTTGCCTTATCGGGAATTTGCATAGAAGTTGTTCCGACCTTAATCTTAGTCTTGAATAGTGTTTTTCCCTGCAGGTCAATAAGTGCAAATGTTCCACCAATATCGGTCTGAATTTCCAGATTGGAACCGTTTACGGTAAAGTAATTGGTGGGGGAGAGCCTACTGTAATCAACCTTCATAACTGGAGGCGTTACAACCGTGTCTTTCTTCTTGTCTTCAATGGTCGGAATGTGGATTACAGGTTCTGTAACGATGGGGGAGGCTGGTTCCTTGAAACCAAGTTGCTCGTCCATCCATGCCATTCGTTCCTTCATCTTCTTGCGAAGGTGTTCTACTTCGCCGTCCCAAGTGGTTGCGTTATAGCCACCCATAGCCATACCGAATCCGCCGCCACCAGACTGGTTGCAATACTTCATGGGCTGCGGATCAGCGTCATTCTGACCGCTGGCTTTGCCTAAATTGGGCCAACGTTCAAAGTTTCTCGTGGCCGCGTTCTTCAAATAAACCTTCATGGAGTCAAGATAGGCATCCATAGTCTTGGTGTGCCAAACACCACTACGAAGTTCTGCCCAGCGTTTTTTCAATTCGCTTTGGTAGTTTTGATTCTTCCACATGCTGGTGAGCCAACGGGGTGCTTTTAGGGAGCTTCCGCCAAAGCCACCCCACATGCCACCACCGCCGTTTCCATCGGCGATTTGCTTACTGCTGTTTTCAATTTGCCAGCCTGTGGTTCCGGAACTACCGAATCCGCCAGCTCCGCCCATACCGCCGAAGCCACCGCCCCAGCCACCATTGTTGTTGTTCTGGCCTTCGGGTGTGGAACCGTTGCTCATGGCCAAGTTGAAATCCCAGGGAGGACCGAGGGTCACCTTTCCGCCCTTGCTGTCCTTAGGTTTATGCAGGAAGAAACTGCACCAGTAGGAGTCTGCATTGTTGGTAACTTCCTGGTGAAGTACGTAATCCACAGCAGAGCCCACGTCTACGTAATTTTCGTAGCCGGCACCATTCTTTCCGTTCTTGAACAATCCTTCAAGATCATTCAGATATTTCTTTAGGTAGTCTTCCTGTTCCTTTTTGATATTTTCTTTTTTGGGGTAGTGAAGAATAACGTTGAGGCCGTCGGAGGTGCCGAAACCTTCTGCGTTAACACTGCCGGAGCCTGCGCCGCCGGTGTTGGTGCCGGTTTTGTCAAATGCCCAGATGTAACCGCCGGTAACATCATCACCGCTGATATCTTCTTCTTTAAGTTTGGAAACGTCCACGCGATATTTGCCGCGTTTGATTTTCTCGATAAGAACATACACTCCGCGATACACTCCGTTGATGTACAAGTCAAAGTGCATGGTGCGGGGGCTGTATCGGCCCGCTTGTCTAAAGAGCCAATGAGCGAGAGAATTTCTCATCATGGACTTGTCCACGTAAGGACCGTGGAAAACCCAGTCGTCAGCAGGGGGTAGGCCTAGCATTGCAACGTCAATACCTTCGCCTGCAGAGTCCCTAACTTCAACGCTATAGCCTGGCTTCGGGAATAAGGCGGAAGATTGACCTCGCACCTTGATTCCAATGTCGTAAAGCGTTCCCTTGGAGCTATCTGCAATGTTGTTTTTTGCTGCATCAAGCACCCTCATCGTGGCGGGGATTTTCTCGCTAACGTTCTTGTCTAGGCATTTTTGCTTTGTGTCCACAAAAATGGCAGGCAGGTCGATGGTTTGTGCTGATGTAAATGTTTGCGCAGCGAGAGCTAATGCTGCAATGGTCTTGTAACAAGTTCCCATTTGTAATCCTCCAAAACACGCCTTTAATTTATATAGGAAGTCCAAAGAGTCCAAAGAAAGGATTGTTTACACGTTAAAAAGCGTGTAAAAGTGTGCAACGTAAATTTTTTTTATAAAAAATGGGGTCGCTTGCAACCAATTGATTTCTCTGTGCACCAAATATGTTGTAATTTAAGAACGGAGGTTGTATGATTAACACAAAAACTTTTAAGACAGCAATGTCGAAGTGGCTATGGGTTTTACTGGCTGCTTTCCTTTGCCTTCCTAACTCTGCTAAGGCAGCTGAAGGTTTTACTAATAATGAATTGGATACCTTGGTAGCGACTATTGCATTGTATCCGGATCCGCTCCTGGTTCATGTGCTTACCGCAGCAACCTACGGTAACCAGATTCCCGAGGCTAATGCTTGGGCTCAGTCTCACAAGAACTTGAATGGCGAAGCTCTTGCAACAGCAATGGAAAATGCAAATCTCAAGTTTGATCCTAGCGTTCAGGCTTTGATCCCTTTCCCCACCATTTTGGAAACAATGGCTAAGTATCGCACTTGGTCCGACCAACTTGGTGACGCGGTCTCCTTCCAGAAGGACCAGGTTCTTGACGCCATCCAGCGCATGCGTCAAACTGCCTACAATTATGGTCACTTGAAATCAGATGATCAGGTTGTGGTTACCAAGGAAGAAAAAATCATTATTGAACCGACCCGTACAGAGTACGTTTACGTTCCGGTCTATAACCCCCACGTAGTCTACTATGTGTATGCAGACCGTTACCATCCGGCAGTTCGTTATCATCATCATGCATGGCTTGGTACTTGGTACGGTGAGTGGGGATGGGGTTCCTGCTGGTTTGATTGGCATTCCCATTTCATCTATGTCCGTGATTACCGTTGGTATCCGCATCGTCCGATTCCGCATCATCCGCGCCGTTATAACCCGCCTCCGCGCAAGCCGCATCATTATCGCCCGGCTCCGCCTCCTCCGCAGCGTCGTGCTGAACCGCTTCGCAAGACTCACAACGATCGCTATGATCGTCCGTCTAGAGATGACCATCGTGTGCATCGCGAAGACCTTCGTCCGGCTCGTCGAGAGGAAAGCCGAAATAATCCCCATACACAGGCTGTTTCCGCAAAGAAAAACAGTTTGTCTGTAGTCAAGGATAGGGAACCGGCTCGTCGTGTGGAATCGGCCCCGGCAAGGGATTCTAAGCCTAAGGCAGAACGTCCGGCTCCGACTCGCGATGAAGTTCGTCGAGTAGAATCTCGCCCGTCTCGTGAAGAAACTCGCCGTAGTGAACCTTCTCGTCGTGAATCGGTAAAATCTTCTTCTGAACGTCGTTCTGATAGCCGTTGGGACGATAACAGTGGATCTAATTCTCGCCGTTCTTCGGGCTCCTCCTCTGCGGTAAATGCCCGTAGCAATAGTCACGGCTCTCATTCTAGACGCTAATTAACTCAAAGGTATAGAATTCAATGCTTTGTACAGAAGTCTTAGGAACAGTCCACCACGGAACTTACAAGAAGGTCATCGATGTTTTGTTTGAATTTTCTGAATTGGAAAACAAAATATTTATGAAGATGGCTAGAGACGGTGTCGAATTGGATATTCGCGTGGATTGTGCCTTGTGCGACGGAGATATCATTGCTGAAAACGAGTTCTATATCTATGCTGTTAAGGCTGTAGAAAAGATTCCTGAAAAGAAAAAGTCTCGATAAGCTTCTTTGGGAAGGAGAACAAAGAGGGTCCCCCCGTTATGGGGAGACCCTTTATTTTTTTTAGCAGTTGTCCTAGACTCTCATGGAGTCGACGAATGCAACAATATCAGTAACTGTGTTTATATAGCTGTTAACACTTTCTAGGAATAACTTTTCATCACGGCTACTGATGGGTGCTTTTAATGCGGGATAATCATCAAAGATTTGTTGATGATTTTCCGGATAAATGCCGTGGCTTAAGTAGTAAACACCGTACATGATGGGAAGCATTGTGTCGTTGGCGCGGACAAAGAATCCCAGGGGATTGCGGTCTTCCTTGAGGTAAACGTAGGCGCGTCGAAGATGAATTAGCAAGCCTCTAAGTTCACGCTCGCATTCTAAACGAAGACATTCCAAGTTTGGCTTGTAGTTTGGGATGGGCTGCGTCCCCACGATAACCTGATTTCGGTTTGTAATATGCAAAAATTCCAGCGGATAGACGTCTTCGGAAGTTTGGATTTCTTTGATAGTAAAGAAATAGCGAAATTCCAAATTGTCTTTTTTGGCCTTAGACAATAATTTCTGAAGCGGTTCAAGCTGTGTGGTTGAATTGTCCCGTAGAATAAAACTGATGGTCCAGGGAGTTTTCATTGCATCAAAGCCTTCCATGAGGCAGTCCCCATGGACGAATGCTGAAATTAAATTCTCACCAAGAGCTTCTTTTAGCAAGTTGGACCAATTTGAATTTTGCAATTCAAGTATGCTTAAGTTCTTTTTCATAGATCAGGATTTCCTCTACCGAAACCGCCTCCGAAACCACCTTTTCCTCTGCCGAAACCGCCTCCAAAGCCGCTACGGGAACTTTCTTTCTTTGACTCTAGGACGTTGCCGAAAAGGAACCATAGGCACCCATTTCCACGGCCTCCGCTGAACTTTGACATTAGGAGAAGGAATGCAACGAGCATTATGAAAAGGATTGTTCTTGCAGGAACGGATTTTTCTTCTGTGATGAATTGTGATCCATCAAGATCTATTGTTGCTCCCTTTTCTTGGGCTGAAATTTGGGCGAGGTTCCAAGCGAAAGCCAAAATTCCTTCGCCATATTTCTGTTGACGGAATGCGGGGGCTAATGTTTTTTGCTGTGTCTTGTAGATGGTGGCGTCGTTTAAATATTCCTTGACTCCAGAACCAGTCTCAATGCTTCGTTTACGTTGCTTTTGACTAACTAAAATGAGAATGCTTTCTTGGTTTTCGCCACCTAAGTTCCATTCTTTCGTGGTTTGTGCTGCGAATTGTTGAAAACCATCCTTGCCGATATCGTTCATAAGAACGCATGCTATGTCTATACCGGTTTTGTTGTGAAGCTCTTCTGCTAGGGTGTTAAAAAGATGGATTTCCTGGGCCGACATCAAATGATTCTCGTCGTAGACGAAACTGTTGCTCGGCTTTGTTGGGATGCTTTTTTCGGCAAAAGTTGTACAAACTAAGAGTAAACCGAAAACAAGAATCTTTTTGATCGTATTACAACTTGGAATATGCAAACCAAATTTTGCGATTTGCGTCACAATTGTAACTGCCGATAAAAAAAACTTTGTAGAAATCACGTACATAAAGTTATTTAATCATTATGGCGTGGTCAAGTAAAAATGATTTTTATCAATGTGAAAATCATTTTGTCTTGGAATCGCAATATATTTAAAAAAGAGTATGAATTCTCTAGTGCTTAGGTAGAGGTGCTTTATGAGTGAAAAATGGTGTTGGCTACCAGATTGGGCTGCAGACTTAGAGCTTTGGGAAGATGACCTGATTGCTGTCGATTCGTCTGCAGATCATACCTTTGTACCCTATGAAAAAATGGCCGGATGCTTGGATCATGTTTATGATCTGTCCGGGATGAAGGATGCGTCCACTGTTGTTGGGTGGGGGCTTGGCGCCTTGGTGTTGCTAAACAATGTGGCTCAGCGTCCTAAGAACCAAAAATGGATCTTGCTTTCGCCCTTTGCGGATTTCTGTTCAGAAGATGGAAACTGGACAGAACAGAATTTGCAGTTTATGGCTCACCAGACATTGTCTACAATTCAGCCGTCTCTGAATGCGTTTATGGAATTGTATGAAAATGAATTTGGTGAATGGCAAGATGATTGGCGAAAGAAGGCTGAGAAAATGAATCCTCAAGCTCTTTGCGATGGTCTGAGTTATCTAGCCAAGAATCGTATTGAACAAAGCATTCCCGTGGATGCAGAGACAAAGGTTCTGTATGGTAGGCTTGATGAAGCTATTAAACCGGAAATGACTTTGTCCCTAAAGGAGTTTATGCCTGGAGCTGAGTTCAAGGAACGCCCTAAGGCTGGACATTGGCCGCCTATGCTCTTGCTTTGATTCTGTTCTTTGCAATATTGGCTGAAAGGCAGATTACAAAGTAGAACAAGAAGAACCAAAGCAAGGCTGTCTCAACAGCATCCCCGATTTTGGAGTATAAAGTGTCTCTCGTCTTGAGAGGCACTTTTCTTTGTATAACGGCGTCAGTAAAAATTTCCGTGTTCAGGTCGTAATGACCGTATTGGTCGATGAATAGGGAAACACCGGAATTTGCAAGGCGTGCTACGGGCATGCCGTTTTCGATGGCTCGGTATCTAACCAGGTTCATGTGCTGGTAGGGTGCTGTACTTCTGCCGAACCAACCGTCATTAGTAATGTTCACCATAAGACGAGAACCTTCTCGGACGGCTTCTCGCACGAGATCTCCAAAAATAGCGTCGTAGCAAATGTAGGGCGTCCACTTATAAGGACCGTAGACTGGAGTTTCTGTTCCCGGAACAAAGTCTCCTTCACCGAGATCCACATAGTTTAAGATGGGGAATATGTCGTCAAAGGGAATTCTTTCGCTGAACGGAACAAGATGCTTTTTTACGTAGCGTTGGAATCCTACTGAATTTGGGGTGAATAGAAATGCTGCGTTGTAGATGTCGTACTTGCGGATAGAACCGGATGGATTTCTCTTGTAGTCGAGAGCTCCAGTGAGAACATATGCGTTCTTGTGGTTTGCAAGAATCTGCAAGCGCCTTTGGATATCTGGTTGACGACGGAGGTATTCCGGAATGGCGGTTTCGGCGAGAACGATGATATTCGCGTCTTCTTCTGCGCTGTCTATGGCCATTCCCAAAGTTTTATTGACGATTGAATCAAAACGATCCTTGCTCCATTTCATACCTTGTGTAATGCTGGGCTGGACCAAGGTTAATTTGGGGTTTTCTTCGTTGTCTGCGTTGTAGAACGGCGCTGCTTCCGGGGCGGAAAGGACAATGGAGCCCTGAATTAAAAGAACGACGAAAATGACTACAGGAACGCTCAAGTTTGGAATGATTGTCTTCAATTTGCGAAGATTGGATTGTTCTTGCTTGAACGCATTTTTCTCAAATCCGCTTGCAACAATTTGATTGGAGGCAACAACGAGAATGGTGTAACCAAAAATGCCAATCCAAGGTAGCATCTGCAGAAGTTCAATGTTGTTGCCGAATGCGTAACCCAAATGACTCCAGGGAAAGCTGAAATCACCACGGGTACGGGTCATTTCCAAACCTGCGTAGAAAATGGGGAAGACCCATAACAGAACTTTACGGCCCTTGATACTGATGTTCTTTGCTAAAGTATAGACGTATGCGGCAAGAACATTATAGACGCTGAAGTATGCAATGAGCAGGAACAGCCCGAAAAGAATGAGACCGGAAGGTGCTGCATCAACGTGCATGACGTTGTAGATCCAATAGTAGTTGATGCAATTGTAGAGGATGCCGGACCAGAATGTGGCGAACAGTGCCTGTTGACGGCCGTATTTGTTCAGAACCATGAACCAAGGAACAAGAAGCAGCAAGGCTGCAATGCCTAGCGGCATAGGCGGGAAGGCAAAAGCGTAAAGTCCCCAGGCGAATGCTGAAAAGATTAATGCGGTGCGGGAGTCGGCTTCCTTGAATCTACGGATGTTCCAGCGGATGAAAAGACCAATCCAGAAAAGTCCGACGGGAAGGAATGTCAGTGCAATTTGAATGAGCCCTGCGTGTCCTGCGCCATTGTAGTCTGCGGTATTGTAGTCAATGGCAAGGAATGTGAAAGCGAGGATGCTGTAGGCGTAAATCCAACGAGTGAAATTACCTCGAATTTTCTTTGCAATCAAGAAGGGTAGGGTAAGGGCAAAGGGAAGAAACTGAAGGTTCTGAGTATAGAGTCCAGGAACGTCGGGACGCTGGCTGAACACTACAATTTCTGCTATAAGGACTATAGAGAGATAGATCCAGAAAATTTTTGGATAAGATTTGAACCTTTCTAAAAGTTTCTTCATGCTAAATCCTGTTAAAGACCGCTCTTGTCCTGGGGATTGAAAATCAATACGAATTCACCCTTAGGCGGATGAGACTTGAAGTGTGCGGAAATTTCTGTAGGGGTGCCGATGAGGTGCTCTTCAAATTTCTTGGTCAGTTCACGCATTAAGGCGATTTTGATGTCCCCGAATACTTGCTTGATTTCTTCGACAAACTTGTCGATGTTGTGCGGGCTTGCGTAGAAAATCTGGGTGGCTTCCTCGTCCTTGAGCTTTTCCAGCAGATGAATGCGCTGTGCACTTTTCTTGGGGGAGAAATACTGGAAGGTAAAATGGTCGGTGGGCATGCCGCTGCTAACGAGGGCGGTAATCATGGCGCAGGGGCCGGGGACGGCGCGTACGTCGATGCCTTCACGAACACATTCTCTAACGAGATTGAATGCAGGGTCTGCGACGCCAGGTGTACCTGCATCGCTAATCAAGGCAATGTCGCCTTCGTTTTTTAAAAATTCAACATACTTCGGGGTAACCTTCTCCTTGTTGAAGTCGTGGTAAGCTTCCATCGGGGTTCCGATGTTGTATGCGTCGAAGAGTACGCGAGAGTGGCGTGTGTCTTCGGCGAGAACCAGCGGGACTTCTTTGAGGATTCGGACTGCACGGTAAGTGATATCTTCCATGTTTCCGATAGGTGTAGCTACGATGTATAATGTATGAGACATATTTCTAAAACTATAAAATTCAGATTTTAAAATCGCTGGCGGAATTCTGGTCTACAGGTCGGTCCATACCCAGTTCGTAGGAAAGTCTCTGTACCAGTTTGCGGTGCATTTCTTCAGAAGCCTTGTTAAGAAGGTCGCTTCGGAACTTGCCGTAAAGAAGGGCTCGGACTTGGTCTTCTTCAGTGAATTCGATGTGTTTAACCAATGTTCCGTCACAGTAAACTCGTGCGGTCAGCTGGTATGTCCAGGTTTCGTTAATTGGCATCAATGGCCACAGAGGTATGATTGCTGCCCCGAGCGCAAGAGCTGATCCGTTGGAGTTCTGCTTGACGTTTGCATTGATAGTTGCTGTTCCACGACAATGTTCGCGAGAATAGTTCTCTGGCTTTGCGGCTGCGGTGTAAGCTCTCAGCAAATTCTGGCTAAGCTGCAAAGTGTCTCCGCCAAGAACCATGGGGATGTTTCCGAAGAAGCTGTATTTTTCTGTGGTCAAGGGAACGCCCTCGAGATTGCCACGAGTCAGATTTACGGAACATCCAGCCATTAGAAAAATCAGTCCTAAAGGCAAAATCCTTGTAAAAAAAGGCGCAAGTTTCATGCTTTAAAGATAGTATTATCTAAATTAATTGCATGAACGCTTATTTCATCAGTGACGCCCATCTTGGTATAGACCCGCCAGGTTGTGTTCCTAATCGAGAAACTCGACTTGTTGAGTTCCTCCGGTCCATTACGGGAAAGGCTTCCCACGTGGTGATTGTAGGCGATTTGTTTGAATTCTGGTACGAGTATTCGTACTACGTGAGTCGCGACCATTTTAAGCTTTTTGCTGCAATATCTGACTTGGTGGAGTCTGGTGCCGAAGTGCATTTGCTTCAGGGCAATCATGACTTTGCCTATGGCGACTTTTTCCCAAAGACTTTGGGAGTGCAGGTACATAAGGATGTTGTTCTTGATATTCAGGGAAAGAAGGTCCTTTGCCGACATGGCGATGGTGTCGCCAAATCTGACTTTGGATATCGCCTATTTCGAAGAATTCTTGACCTGCCGTTAAATCGTTGGCTCTTTAAGCAATTGCACCCTGATTGGGGTATGTCTCTAGCTAGATTCGTTGGCCGCAATAGCCGTAAGTACGGGGAATCCCGCGTTATCAAGATGGAAGAATATCTTGACTGGGCAAATCGAACCATGCAAAAGAAAGGCTGCGACGTGTGCATCCTTGGCCATCACCATGTTTTTGGTAAGTGGAACGTGGAAAGCGGTTTGGTGGCGTCCCCTGGTGACTGGATAAAAAAACTCACCTACCTCCAGATGGAAGCAGGTGAAATTTCCGTTTTAAATTTTCAGGACGCTTAAATTATTCGGCGTCGTTGACTCTGGATTCGGTGGACTTCGTCATCTTCTTGGCGGAGTTTTCGCCCCAAATCTTTGCCACAAGGTCCATACTTGCGAAGCTATCCCAAGCAGCGTCAACCCAGCACCAGTGGTGAACATTTCCCTGCTCATCCTTGATGGTCCAGTTCTTCTTAGCGGAGAAGGTCATGGTGATGGGTTCCGGATTTGAGGTGTAGCCGTAAGAATCGGTCACTGCCGGCTGTTCAATATAAATGGTCCAAGCCTTGCCATCGGTTTTTTTGAAGATGAACACGTTGAGGGCGATCAATGCTGCGAAGATAATGATGCCTACACGGAAATTCTTCTTGGTCAAAAGAAAGATGAACAGAAGCAACAACAAAATGCTGAGTGCAGCAAAGTTGTAATGGGTCTGGTAGAAGACTTTAAGGACGTCAATCATATTGAACCTCGTGGCTACGTTTGACTACTTCTTGCTAGCCTTAGCTGCGGCCTTCTGTTCGGCAACCAAAGCAGCGATGTTAAAGGTGAGCACCTTGCCGTCAATCTTGCATTCGGTACGGAAGCTCTTCTTGGGGAGGGCGATGCCTTGGGAAGAAAGAGTACCCATGAAGGATGCGTTAGCATGGCTAGCGATAGTGCGGACGTTGATGAAGCCCTTCTTGCTGAAAGTCAGCTTGAAATTCTTCTTTGCAGCGTCGTACTCTGCAATCATAGTATTATTTACGACGGTATTCACGGCGTTTTTGGAATTTTTGTCGAAAATAATGGTTCCACGAGAGTCGATGGAGAGCATAGTCTTGTTGGCAACTGCGTTACGGCAGGCGATCAACTGCCATTCGCCCTTCTTCTTGGGTGCGTTCTTGCTGGTGAAGACGTATCTATTGCCGTCTTTTTCAAGAGTGTATGCGCCGGTAGCAATAGATTCTCCGATGGCATTCAAGGCGCCCTTGAAGTAAAGGAACTTGGACTTGGAGCCGTTCACACCCAGGATGAAACGGAAAGAAGTTGCCTTGGCATCCTTGGTCGGGGTGATTGCGATGCGCTTGCCGACGGGGTCAACTTCGATATCCGCATAAGGACCTGCGTCGACTGTGTTGCCCTTTTTGTCGGTTTCCGGCTTGGCCATCTTATCCAACTTCATGGACTTGATTGCTTCTGCAGGGAAACGGAGAAAACCGCGAATATCCATTTTGACAAGAACACTTTCCATATTGTTACATCCTCACTAATGTGTTTGTGCTAAAATTTTTATGCAAATTAATAAAAAAAGTTGTCCTTAGGCAACTATTATAAGAAAAAAAGAACAATAGTTTTTGAAAAAACAACTTTTTGTAACAAATTGTCTGTATACAAAACTTTTTAGTTTGTATTTACTTAATCTTCCTTAATGGCGCTAAATTCTAAGGATTTTTGAAGGGTGGAACTTAAAGTCTCGCCATTGCGATTGACAATAGTCTTATTTTTTATGATACGAATATTGTTAAGTGTTCTATGTTCAAATTGCTTACGGTCAAGTATAACGATTGGCGTTTTTTTGACGTTATCTAAAACATTTTGTTGTACGCTGACATCTGTTCTGACAAGGAACTTAGGATACAGTTTGCGATATTTTTGTGATACAGCATCGGCGATGCTGAAGATGGGATCGCTAAAGATTAATTGAATAGTTTGTGCGTATTTCTTGTTGGACACTTGCTGTGCGGCGAGGATGGATCCTGTGCCGTGTCCCATGACGTAGGAGGGGGTGGCTCCGTTCACTTGGGCTGCGCATTCAAAAATTTGTTTGCCGTCGTTCTCGAAGTTTTCTTCCGAAGGTTTTCCCTTGTTTTCTCCACTTCCTCTGTAATTGAATGATACAAGTTGGATTCCGGGAATTTCCTCAATTTCGGCTAAAAACTGTGCTGCGTCTTCCTCTGCGTCGGGGTAATACAATAGAACGGGGGCGTTCTCTTTGCCGATGCTCCATCCGCCAAGAATGATGCCGTCTTCCAGGGTGCAGGTGAGCTTTTTGGCCTTTCCCTGAATAGCTTCGTTGGCTTCTTTATGGGTAATTGCCCTAGGAAAAGCCTTTTGACGCTCTGTGAGGGCCAGATAAAACACCATGCAGACGTAAATAAGGACGAAAACACCTACCAAGCGCAGGGCTCTCAGACAAAATTCCTTGATTTTCGGGGCGAATTGGGATTTCTTTTGGTCCATGGGGTGAAATTTAGTAAAAGCAGAATGCTTGAATGGGTGGAAAAATGTTCCTTTTTTATTATAAAAAAAAGGACTTTCGCTTGGAGTGAAGCGAAAGTCCGAGGGATGGGATTGGGTGTTCCCTAAATATAGGCTAATTTTTTTTAGGTGGGTATAGAAAAAATGACTGGTGTTCACGAAAGTGTTCTCTAAGTGTTCCTTAATTCAGCAATAGTGCGGATCGGAATGAATTATGACCTGAAATTACGTGTTTTTACAAAATAAGGTGTTCCCAAAAATTGGCAAAAAAATTATCTTTTATGCCGATGAACGTATACGCATATTATAACTATCGAAAGTATCTTCAGGACTACTACGACTACCGTAAGTCCGTCCAAAGGTATTTTTCGTACAGGTCTTTCGCCAAAAAGGCGGGGTATTCCTCGTCTGGATTCTATTTGGACCTGATCCGAGGCCGTAAGTCCCTCACTCCGCAGATGCTGCCGAAGTTTATTGCAGCTCTTGGCCTGAATGAGAAGGAAGGCCGTTACTTTACCTTGATGGTGGACTTTACCCACGCTACAACGGCAGCTTCCAAGCAGGCTATCTTCGACCAGATGTCCGCCCTGTTGCCTAGCGCAATCAAGTCCCTGACCAAGAGCCAGCAGGAATACTATAGCAAGTGGTATTATGTTGCTGCACGAGAAGCTTTGTCTGTTCTGAATATTAATGAAAAGAATATTCAGGAACTGGCTTTGTTCTTGAACCCGAAGATTTCCTTGCCTCAGGCAAAGCAGGCCATCCAGCTGCTTAAGACCTTGGGCCTTATTGAAATTGCTGAAGATGGCTATTTCCGCTCTGTGAATAAGGCTATTTTCAGTGGTAGCGAAATTGCTCCGCTGTTTGTTCACGAATTCCAGAAACAGATGATTGATTTGGGTAAAAACGCCCTGGATCACTACAGTACGGAACGTAGAAATGTATCTTGTATGACGATGAGCGTTTCTGCCGAAGGCTTGGAACGTATTATCAGTAAGATTGACTTGTTCCGCAAGGAAGTGGTGGATATTATTCGTTCCGATGAGGGCGAAGCAATGGTTTGCCAGATGAACATCCAGTTCTTCCCGCTGAGCAAGGAAAAAATGGAACTTCCACCTGAAACAGAAGAGGATGAAAAATGAGTAAGATTGTTTTGAAATCATCCCTGCTGATGGTTTTGGCCATGGCATTCTGTCTGGTGGGTTGTACCGATAAAGTTGCCGGTACCGTGACTGACACTGGTAATACTATTGCTGGCGCTGTTTTCCACGAAGATGGTAGTGTTGCTTCCAATGCTATTGTCCGTATGGCTCGCATGAAGATTGCCGACGGTGTGGGTATGCCGGAACAGCTTGAAGTAATGACTGACTCTAAGGGTAAGTACTCCTTTGATTCTGTTTTGGCTGATACTTTCCAGCTTGCAGTCATTGACGCATCTGTTGCTGAAATTTTCTATCTGCCTCGTACTACTTCCAAATCCAAGGACTTGGATAACATCAAGCTGGCCAAGGCCGCTGTGTTCAAGAGTTCTTTGACTTATGAAGACGTGGCCGAACCTGCAGTCCAGGTGGGCTCTCACTTTGTGGTCTACGTGGCAGGAACTCCGTTCCATGAAAGCGTATTTGCTGGGGACTCCTTCTCTGTGCTGATTCCGGAAGGTGATTGGTGGATGGAATTCTTCCCGGGTGACCCGCAGATTGTCGCTAAGTTGCAGAATTCTGGTGTGGCCGATTCCTTGATTTACCGCCGTTGGAACATGGATGGTTCTATTAAGGGCGGTGATACCTTGGATGTTGGTCCCTTCATTTGGAGCACCACTACTGAAATTGATTCCTTGATTAAGGAATCCGAAGCTGCAGCAAAGGATGTTGCTCGTTTGTCTGGAACAGTGGTTTGCAAGAATGGCAAGCCTTGCGATGGAGTGGAAGTCTCCTTGATTACGGATCTGTTTGGATTCGACTTCGTTGATGGGGATTCCTTGAAGTTCAGCGCTATGACAAAGACTGATAGCCTTGGCCGTTGGTGGCTCAATGTGCCTAAGGAAGTGCCGGAAGATTCCTTCCGTGTAGAATACCGTAAGGTGCAGGATGACGTGGTGGCCATGACTGGTGTTTCCCGTTATGTTCAAAAGAGCGAAGTTGAAGAACTGAAGGATACCTTGAACTTGGGTAACGACACCTTGGCTAAGGCCGCTGGCTTGGTTAGCCGCGTGTCCGTGATTGCTTCCGGGGACTCTGCTAGAACTGACAATTGCATGGTGAACAGCGTTGTCGTTGGCATTAAGGGTACTTCCCATTTTGTTCGCGATGTGACCTGCGAAACATTGGTTTTGAGGGACTTGCCTGCTGGTGCTCAGGAAATTGTGCTTTATTCTGGCGACCCCAAGGTGATGTCCAAAATGCTCAATTCCGACGCCCCAAGGTGGGTTTACGTGACTTTGACCAAGGTTTCCTTGCCTGAAAATGCTATTCAGCAGCTCCAGGGCATGACTTATGAGCCCCCAAGTCAAAATATTTTCAATACCCCCCTTGCCAAGGAAGAATAGTTTAACTAACTTTGGCTCACACGATGAGTTATGGTGTAACGGTAGCACAACAGATTCTGACTCTGTTTGTCTAGGTTCGAATCCTGGTAACTCAATGAAAAAGCCTCTCGGAAACGAGAGGTTTTTTCGTTTTTGGCGGAGATTTGTTGGACCTTGTAATTTCTATGTTTGCGACTGATGGAATTTTTTGACTATTACGAGAAGTTGTTCGGGGAACGTTGGCCTGCGCTGCTTGAAGCTCTAAAGGGCGAGGGCAGGGCGACGAAACTGCAGTTTGGCGATGACCTGGAACCTTATTTTTTGGACGAGGCCTCGGTTTTTGCTGCGGAAGCTCTTGGCGTGGAGCCGGGAATGGATGTCTTGGACATGTGTGCCGCCCCTGGAGGAAAAACACTCGTAATCGCCTCTAAATTGAAGGGGGAGGGGTCGTTGCAGAGCAACGATCGCTCGCCGGACCGAAGAATGCGACTAAAGCGCGTTATTGATGACTCCTTGCCTGAATCCTGGCGCAGTATTATCAATGTGACCGGTTATGATGGAATGAAGTTCGGTCTTCACAAGAAGGAATCTTATGACCGCATTCTGTTGGACGCACCTTGTTCTTCTGATAGGCATGTCCTTGCGTCTCCCACCCACTTGGCGGAATGGTCCAGCAAACGCGTAAAGCGTCTTTCTGTAGAACAGGGAGCCTTGTTGGCTTCTGCTGTGGACGCTTTGCGCCCGGGTGGTATGCTGGTTTACGGAACTTGCGCCCTTTCTCCTATGGAAAACGACGATGTTGTCAAAAAAATCCTGAAGAAAAGGCCTTCCATGCAATTCGTGGAAATTCCTGAACTTTTGCCCGGTGCTGATCGTACTGAATTCGGTGTTCACATCTTGCCTGACCGCTCAGAGGGACGTGGACCGATTTATTGCGCAAAATTGATAAAAACCTAGAAATTAAGGGGCTTTAGCCCCTTTTTTTATTTATCTTTCTTTACATGTTGAAGAAGATTTTTGTTTCCTTTGTTTTCTTGAGTGCCGTAGCTTTTGCACAAGAGGCTGATGAATGGACTCAAGCGGAACCTTCCTCCCAGGAAGCTGAATTTACCGAAGCCGCTGCTGAGGCTGCTCCGGCAGTGGTGGACTCTGCCGCCAAGGTTGCTGTTGATACAACAAAGCCGGCCGCAGCACCGGTTCCCGAAGCTCCGAAAACTAGAGAAGTTGCCGCCCGTTATTGGGTTAACGGTGATTCTGTTGAACAGGAAGCGATTTTCGTAAAGATCGAAAAGGATACGGTTTATCTCAAAAAGCCTACTGAAAAACAGTTGAAGCGTTTTGAACGTCTTGCCAATGCTGCCGATGCAGAACTTCAGAGATCCAATGGACAGCAAGTGGAAGAAGTTGAAGAGGAAGAAGACGAAGAAGTTGTTATTCAAAAAGATACTTCCGTTATTATGACGGATGCTGTCAAGGAATCTGTGGCTGCCCAGTCCGAAACAACAACAGAAGCTGTTGCGGAAGATGATGGTGCAGAAGACGACCTTGAAACCGCCTTGGCCAAGGAAGATGACCGAAAGAAAATGGAAGAAATCGCCAAGGTTGAAGAAGAAATTCGCCAGCGCGAAATTCAGGATAGTATTGAAGCTGATGCAGCAAATCCCTTTATCAAGATTTATCGCCTAGACTTGAAGCGTCTCTATAACCTGGAAGATGAGGTTATGATTGACCTTTCCCTTTCGGATTATGTGGTCCTTGAAATTGTTGAGGAAGAAGAAAAAATTGAACTGTATCCGCCGGGATCTGCAAACCTGCTGGTTGTCTCTGAGCCCGCAGCCTGCTCTCTCTTTGTGAACGGTATTCCTCTGAAACAAGTTGCTCCGGATACAATCAAGAATATCAAGCCGGGCAAGTACACCATCTCTGTGATGCAGGTGCTTAGGGATGTTGAATGGTGGGGCTCTGCTGTGGTCCGCATCAACAAGGATAGCTTGAACAAGGTGACGATCCCTGTTCTTCGTCCGTCAACCCGTTTGACTTTGAATACGGACCCGGAAGCTGTGGAAGTTTTCGTGAACGAGGAACCTACGGAATACGTGATGCCTCATTATATTACCGACATGGTGGTTGAGGATGTGAAGCCCCAGGTTGATGCGAAGATTTATCTGCGCAAAGTCGGTTATCGTGATACATCCGTAACCATGGAAATTAAGCCCTACATGCCCAACCTGCTTAATGTTGAGTTGACGCCCGTGCTTGACGATTTGGATTTCATTCAGGCTCAGAACGAATTCAACAGCAGGCGTAGCAAGCATCGTGTCGGTCGCATTATGCTTTGGGGTTCCATTGCCCCGGTTGTTGCTGGTGGTGTCTTGTGGTTCCTTGCCGAACGCGATTGGAGCAAGGCTGCCGCTAAGAAACATGCCTACGAAAAACTGGCGGCCTTTGATAGTGAGGACACCCAGAAAATGGTCAAGGATAATCATCGTTTGAACGATAGTGGCGACAAAAAGTTTATTGCCGGAGCCAGCCTCGGTGTACTTGGTATTGGCTTGCTGACTGCGGGCTTTATTCTTGCCTTCTAAACGAATAGACATGGATTAAAAACTATATATTAATTTATTTGTTAAAATCATCGTTTTTTACCCCGTTTAAGGCCTGAGAGTTGGACTTTTGGGCTTTTACATTTGTAAGTGATTTTTTATATTTGGGGTATGAGGAAAACATTTAGCTTTTTTGTTGTTTTGACGATGCTGTTTGGGGCGGTTTCGTCTTTTGCGCAGGATGTTCAGAATCCTGATTCTACCGTTGTTTCTGAGACTTCTACAGAACAAGTTTCGCAGCCGGTTTCTGAACCAGCAACTGAATCTGTAGCTCCCGTTGTTGAATCCGGGACATCGACTTCTGAGACGTCTCTTGCGACGGTTGCAGCTGATACCGCAAAGCCCGCTGCTTTAGATGCTGTTAAATCCGCAAAGAAGGGTGGTTTGCTCGCGTCCTTGTTCCCTGTAGAAAAGGATGAAGCCATTGCCAAGGGCCATATCTATTCCGGTTTGTCCCTCTCCTTGATTCAGGCAAATTCTGAAGACGACGCCTTGAACATCATGATTGGCGATGTGTACGAAGCTTATGGTTACACCTTTACCTTGGAAGCCTTCGGTGGCTATTTCATTAAAGATGCTATGGCTGTTGGTTTGAGGGCTGGTTATTCCCGTACTTGGTACGATATTGACTTTGCCTTGCTGGAAGACCTTTTGGACATGAAGCAGCATCGCAAGTATGTGAGCAATGGCTTCTTTATCCAGCCTATGCTGAAGAACTACTTCAAGGTCTTTGATTCCAGAAACCTGTATTTCTTTAATGAGACTTCCATTTCTGTGGGATACTCTTACGGTATTTCCCAAAGCGATAATGGTGAGGAAATGGATAAGTCCAGGAATACTTCCTGGTCTATTGATGTTGGTATTAATCCTGGTATTTGTATCATGGTGCTGGACCGCTTTGCCTTTGAAACCTCCGTCGGATTGTTGGGCTTGAGCACCAGCGTTATGGATATTGAAGAAAACGGTGAAACCAGTAGCCGCGTTGTTGCGAACATCGTGAACTTTACCATTAACCTTTTGGCCTTGAATTTCTCATTGGTCGCATTCTTTTAAGGAGTCTCCAGATGCAACGTAAATCTTTTAAGAAGTTGATGGTTGGTGGAGCCTTGTTGGCATCTTTGGGTTTTGTTGCCGGTTGTGGCGATGAAGGTACTACCGCAAAACCTATTGATTCTGAATCCGTTGAATTGTTCGAATCTGCAGAATTCTCTGTGGATGTAAAGAACCACGAAGTGTCCCTGCCTGGTGCTGTGGATTCCTTGGTTGTTGGTTCCCTGGATGTTCTGGGTGGTGCAAAGTACTTTGTGGCGACCGATGACGATCCTGTGGATCCGTCCTTTGATTGGGACGAAGAACTGGTTCCTGGTTCCGTAATCAAGTTCGCGGATACCAATTCAGTTCGTATTGTGGTGCTGGATGATGAAAACCGTACCATTGCTGTTTGGACCATTTCCTATCCGGTGGATGAAAAATCTTCCAGCTCGGCTAAAGAAGATTCCAGTTCCAGCAAGGAAGATGACGAAGTCTCCAGTTCTAGTGAAGAGGCTGTAGAGTCTAGCAGCTCAGAAGAAGTCGTAGAAAGTTCTTCCAGTGAAGAAATTATTGAATCCAGTTCTTCCGAAACAGTTGACGAATCTTCTAGTTCTGTAGAACCGGTTGAAGAAAGCTCTTCTAGTGAAATTATTCCCTCAAGCTCTAGCGAAGAAACTGTAGAGTCTAGCAGCTCTGAAGAAATCGTAGAAAGTTCCTCCAGCGAAGAAGTTGTAGAATCCAGCAGCTCTGAGGAAGTCGTGGTAAGTTCTTCCAGTGAAGAACCTGTGGTCGAATCTAGCTCTTCGGAACCTGTTGTTTCCAGTTCTTCAGAAGAACCCGTGGTCTCCAGTTCTTCTGAAATGCCTGTGGTAGAAAGTTCCAGCAGCACAGAAGAAGTTGTTGTAGAAGGCCCGCAGTTGCCTGGTACCCACTTTGATAGCTGGGACAGGTCTTTCTGGGGTAGTACAAGTGATGCTATGGCTAAGGATGAGTGGAATGCTGCAATTCATTTGTATTCTGGCGCAAACCTCAAAGAAAATGGATCTTCCATTACGTTGACAAGCCAGGTCGTTTACGGTTCTGCTGTGGGACAGAAACTTGCTGGTGGATTCTATTTTACAGGTGAGTATACCGGAACAACGTGTGATGACATTTACAATGCTGATGGTGGATATCCGGGCTTGGAAAGTTCCAATTTGACAAAAAAAATGAATTTCGGTCGTCCCTTTACAGCTCGTCCTAAATCATTTGATGTAACTTACGCCTATGATCACGTTGCAGGAAAAGACAAGTCTCATCCTCAGATGGACTTAATCTATGTGATGTTGGTAAGTGCTGATAACAAGGTCATTGCATCAGGCATGATCACGGATACGGAAAGCGTGGCTCTTACTACAAAACGAGTTGAGCTTCAGTATGGTTATGCCCCTAAAAACCTAATTGATGGAACCTTCGCTGTTCAGAGTGGCTTGACTTTGGGTGATGGAACTGAAGAAGTAGCAACAATTCATGTAATGTTTGCTTCTTCTGCTCATGCCCACGTGGCAGCCAATGGATCTTCCAATTGGCGTGGTGGTAAAGGTTCCCAGCTCACAATCGATGAATTTAAACTGAACTACTAAGGGGTTAGTATGAGACAGTTGCTTTCCATTTTTGCTTTAGCGGTGCTTTTCTTTGTGGGATGTACCGCGGACTATGATACCTTTAGCGCCTCTTCCTATAAGGTCTTTAAGGATATTGGTTTTGTAGAACAAGATGGGGATGCGTCTGTTTCGGCGGATGAACATGTCATCAAAATTACAACGGTGGCTCCGCCCGAATCCCTGGAAACTTGGGATTCTTTGACCATTGATTATATTAGCGCCAGCAACCTGGCAACCCTCCACCTGGTGGATGGCAACATCAAGGAATTCCCTAGCGATTCCGCTGCCTTGGATTCTTTAGCACAGGAAGTTTCTTATGTAAAGAAGAACCTTCGTGCAGGAGACAAGATTCGCGTACCCAAGAGACAGGTGATTTATCTGATGCTCGTTGCTGAAAATGGTGATCCTGCCATCTGGAAATTGGAAATTGAAATTCCTGGCGTGGAAAAGGAAGTGACTTCTTCTGCTTCCGAAGGAACATCTTCTAGCGAAGAATCTGATGTGAAATCTAGCAGCAGTGTGGCTGCCGATCAGTCTTCTTCTAGCGTTGAAGTTCAGAAGAGCGGCGATAACAACTTTACGATTAAGTTTGTTGATGAATTGGAAAATAAGACTAGTAATGATACAATCTTTGTGACCTTTGCTCAGGGAACTGAATTGGCTAAGGTTGTGGTTGATTCTACAGTTGCTTTCATCAATCGCTTGGCTAAGATCGATGTTGATCCTAAGTCTGTAAAGGATTGGTCTTCTGCACAAACATTCAAGGTGACTGCAGAAAATGATTCTGTGAAAACATGGGTTGTTGTTGTTGATGCTGTCAAGAACTCCGCTACCAATTTGACTCTGAAGTTCAAGAACCAGATTAGTACCAGCACCAAGAACGGTGACGCTGCTGATACCATTTCCATCAAACTGAAGAGTGATGAAACCTTGGAAACTGCAAAGATCGATACTTGCATTCTTTCCAGCGGTGCAAAGATTGCTCCCAATCCCAGTGAAGTGGAATCCTGGGCTGAGTCACAGAATTTTAAGGTTACTGCCGAAGATGGTACGGAAAGGACATGGGTGTTGCTGCTTAGCATTGCTGCGGCAGACTATGTGGCCTCTAGCGAAAAGGAACTTGTCTCTATTTCTGCAACGGGAGAAGTTTCTGCAGCAACGGTGAATGCCGAAAATAAGACGGTTGTTCTCCACATGGCTTCCAAGGATGCTATGGCTGATGTGGCTGTGACCATCAAGGTCTCTGATTTGGCTTCTGCTACACTGGCTTCTAAGGATTTGCGCACTCCGCAGAAGTTGACTATTACTGCTGAAGACGGCTCCGATGTGGAATGGACTGTTTTTGCGGACTATCCTAAGTCTAGCGCTGCAGAAATCGTGAAGTTTGAATTGGAAGGAATTTCTGTTACAGAAACTCCGGCAATTGATGCTGAAAAGAGAACCATCTCTTTTGAAGTGGCTTACGGAACTGACTTGAGCGAAGTGTTCTTTAAGGCTTCTGTTTCTGAAGCTGCTACTTTGACGACGAACTCTGTGAATCTGTCTGAGGGTAAGGCCAAGGTCGTGGTGACTGCCGAAGATGGTTCCACTCAGGAATGGATGATTGTTGCAACAGTTGCTGCTCCTCCTGTGGTGAAAACTGCTCCGCGCATTGTGTCTATGAAGATTGCAGGCCAATCTGCTATCGTGGATAGTGTAGAAGAAGCTGGCAATTGGTTCTACTGGGTTCACTGTGACAATTTGCCTTTCTTGGCTGATTTGTCTAATGTTGCTGTAAGCGACATTGAACTGAGTGCAGGTGCAACCATCGATGCAATGGTTGATGGCGGCAGTTATGACTTGGCCTATGGTAAGAAGGTCGTTGTAACCAATAGCGCAGGCGATACTCAGGAATACGAAGTCCGCGCTGGGTATCAGTATCCGAATAGCAGCTTTGATTCGTGGAGCGGTAATAATGCCTCCAATTGGACCAATGGAAATACGGCTGGTTTCAACATGACTACGCCTACATCGGATAAGAGCGGAGCGAAGTTGACTTCACTGAATGCAAAAATTTTGGGCATTGGACAGTTTGCTAGTGGTAATATTTTTACTGGGTATTTTAATCCCAAGTCAATTGGCGCTACAAAAATGATGAAATACGCAGACGGCAATGAATTAATCGATTTTGGAAAGCCTTTTGGTGCTCGTCCAAGGTATGTTGAATTTGACGTGATGTATAATGGCTTGAAAGATTCTTGTGACATCTATGTTGTTTTAGAAAACAGAACTTTAAAGACTAATGAGGGAAAAAATCAATATAGGACTTCTTCGGATGTAAATACATTGGTTGCTTCTGCTTGGTATCGTGCACCAACCGTTGATTCTAATGAAGATCCTGATGTTGTTTCAATTACTGCTGCAGGTCGCAGTGGTTACACGACCATTCGAATGAAGCTTGAATACGGTGTCCCCAAACAGGGCTCTCCTATTTATAATTCAAAGGCCTTGGATCCAAAAATTATTGAGCCTGATGGTATTGATAATCATATGGTTACAACGGAATCTCCGGAAGAATTTGCTGTAACTCATATTCGTGTAGCTCTTGCGTCTAGTTCTCTGGGTAATGTTTATAAGGGAACTGTAAATGCAACGTTGTATGTCGATGAAATGCGTTTGATCTACTAATTTCTTTTAGGTTGTGTATGAAGAATTGGTTTGTGAAATTTTTGCTTTGTGTGGCCTTCCTTGCGGTGGCCTCTCATGCCCAGCTGGTGGAAAATCCGGAACCGTATACTTCCGGTGCCCCGGCTCCTAAAACTCCGGTGGTGAACATCAATCATGTGGAAAACGATGAACCGATGTTTGCTGTGGAATTTCATCCGATTTCATTGCTGTTCAATCCCTTGATTTGGAGCAACGAAACGGTGATGTTCACTGTGGAAGGCAACATCAATTCCAACGCCTCTATCATTACCCGACCGTTCTATAAGGGCGAAAAGATTTCCAAGAAGCATGAGAAGGGTTTCGTGGATGTTTTTGGTCTGTCCGAGGGGTTCCGTTATTATTTTGATCGTAAGCATGTGGGCTGGTTTACTGCTGCTCACTTCACCTTTGAATATGTCTCCATGATGCATTCTTATGACGGCAGCAAGTATGACAAGGTGGAGGAATCGGGAAATGGCATTGAATTGGGTCTTTATTTGGGCCGAAAGTTCCGTTACGGTCGCCATTTTGTTTCTTCTATCGACATCGGGGCTACCTATAGTGAAGTTTTCATGAGCAAGGATGCCCAGGAAGATGTGGAAGATGTGACGAATGTGGGAATCGGAATCGATATTAATTATACAGTGGGCTTTGCGTTCTAAATTTTGTTATCTTTAATTCTGTAATTGGAGGCTTTAAATGGCTGCTTTGAATCTTACTGCTCAAAATTTTGATGAAGTTATTAGCTCTGGTCAGTTGGTTTTCGTCGACTTCTGGGCTACTTGGTGCCGCCCTTGCATGATGATGGGCCCGGTTGTGGAAGAACTTGCTGCTGAATACGATGGCAAGGCTATCATCGCAAAGATTAACGTGGACGATCCGGGTGTTAGCGACATTTGCGCTCGTTTCGGCATCACCAACATTCCCAACATGAAGCTGTTCAAGAACGGTGTGGAAGTGGGCAATGTGGTTGGCGCAGTTCCCAAGAACACTGTGAAGACCGTTATCGACCGCAACCTGTAATTCCCGGTCTACGGAAAAAGACTTTTGGAGGATTCTTCGGAATCCTCCTTTTGATTTTTCTTGAACTGTGAGAACTACCCCCGCGTGGGAACCAAAAAAGAATTACTAAATTTGAATCATGCTCACAAAACGTTTGATTGTCTGTTTGGATGTCCGTGACCGTAAGGTGACGAAGGGTGTTAAGTTCAAGGGTAATATCGATATCGGTGATCCGGTGGAGATGGGTGCCCGCTATAGCGATGAAGGCGTTGATGAACTGGTGTTCTATGATATTACCGCCAGTGCCGAAAATCGCCCCTGCGACATGGAGATGATCCGTCAGATTGCAAAGCGTGTGTTTATTCCCTTTGCTGTGGGTGGCGGTATCCGCAATCTGGACGACATGCATCAGGCTCTGCTTGCCGGTGCTGAAAAGGTGAGCGTGAACAGCTTGGCGGTTCTTCATCCGGAAATTATTGCAGAAGGTGCCAAGGCTTTTGGCCGTCAGTGCATTGTGCTGGGCATGGATGCCAAGTTCGTTGGCGTTTCCGAGAAGTTCCCCAGCGGTTATGAAGTTTATATTCGCGGTGGTCGTCAGGCTATGGGTCTGGATGCCGTGGAATGGGCCAAGAAGGCCGAAGAACTGGGCGTGGGCGAGATTTGCTTGAACGCCATTGATACCGACGGTGTCAAGAACGGTTACGAATTGAACATTACGGACCAGGTGGCTCGCGCCGTTAAGATTCCTGTGATTGCTAGCGGTGGTGCTGGTACTCCGGACCATATTGTGGACTTGTTCAACAAGACTTCCGCTGACGCAGCCCTGGTGGCTTCCATGGTTCATTTCGGTGACTATACTATTCCCGAAATCAAGGATGCCATGCGCAAGGGTGGCGTGGCTACTCGCGAGGTTTAGTCGATGAATCCGTCTGTTGCGGTAAAGATTTTTGAAGCCGGCAAAAACGCCGGTGCTGACTTTGTAGAAATTTTCGAAGAAGAAACCCGCAGTTCCTCCTTGGGTTTGAAGTCTAGCCAGATTGAATCTGCTACGGCGGGCACGGATTATGGTATCGGCATTCGTTTGCTTTATGGTACCGAGGTGCTTTACGGCTTTACCAGCGACGAGTCTGAAGAAGCCTTGGTGAACTTGGTGAAGACTTTGGCTTTTGGCCGTATTGCAGCCATGAACGGCGGTGCAGGTTCTGCCGCGAAGCCTTTTGAGTTTGCGCCTGCAAAGCGTGTCTGCGATTATAATGCAGCCGCCTTCAAGGATCCCCGCGTATTGGGACAGGCGGTAAAACAGGATTTCTTGTTCCGTGCGGACAAGACTGCTCGTGCCATGTCCGACAAGGTTGCCCAGGTGGCAGTCAGTGTTGCTGATGACTGCACACATATCCATTTGCTGAATAGCGAAGGCCTGAACATCGAAATGGATCGCAGCCACTTGCGCTTGAGCGTCAGTGTGACGGCTACGGATGGAACGGAACGTTTGACGTCTGCAGAGCGCCCGGGTGCCATTGGCGGCTACGAACTGCTGGCAAATTATGACCCTGAACAGTTGGCTACTTCTGCTGGCGAACGCGTTTTGCGCATGCTGACTGCAGGTTACATTACCGGCGGCCAGATGCCTGTGGTCATGGGTAACGGCTTTGGCGGTGTGATTTTCCACGAAGCCTGCGGCCATCCGTTGGAAACGGAATCGGTGCGCCGTAATGCAAGCCCCTTCTGCGGAAAGCTGGGCGAAGTCATTGGCCAGCCTTGCCTGACTGCCATTGACGACGGCACCTTGGACGGTGTCTGGGGAAGCCTGAAGGTGGATGACGAAGGTACTCCTACGGAACGTACCGTATTGATTGAAAACGGCGTGCTGAAGACTTACATGTCTGACCGTGTTGGCGCCCAGGAAGTGGGTATTGCCCGCACTGGAAGCGCTCGCCGCGAAAGCTACAAGTACGCTCCTGTAAGCCGCATGCGCAATACCTTTATCGCCCCGGGCAAGGATACCTTGGACGACATGATTTCCAGCGTGGATTACGGCCTCTATGCCGCCCGTATGGCAGGCGGTTCCGTGAACCCGGCTACCGGTGAATTCAACTTTGCCGTGGACGAAGGCTACGTGATCCGTGACGGCAAGATTTGCGAACCTGTCCGCGGTGCCGCTCTCATCGGAAAGGGCCACGAAATCATGCCTCGTATTAGCATGGTGGGCAATGACTGGGAACTTGCCGCTGGTGTTTGCGGTGCTAATTCCGGACACATTCCTGTGACTGTGGGCCAGCCTTCCATCAAGGTGGACCAGATCCTTGTTGGCGGCCGTTAAACCGACATATTTGATGAACATTTGACAAGTTGCGAACGCAGAAAATACATCTTGGGTGTATTTTTGGCGAGTCTCGTCAATTAAAATTTCATCTTGAGTGTACTTTCGACGAGTTGCGTTTGCTAAAATTCCATTTTGAATGTACTTCCCGCAATTCGCGGGTGTTGGATTTTCATCTTGAGTGAATCTTCGGAAATGCGCAAGCATAGAAATTTCATCTCGAGTGAACCTTCGGAAACTCACAAGCGTAGAAATTTCATCTTGAGTGTACTTCGTAATCTATAAGTTTACGAAAGATTCAATTTTTTTGAAATTTTTAACAAGATTTATGGTCTGGCATACTTGAAATTCGTATTTCTTTTGATGTCCCTCTCACGAGGTGACTGCTGCTACGGTGTCATGGGGTGAAAATTGTTTAGCGGCAAACTTGTTAGGAGATAAATATGAGTTACGAAATCGCTCAGTATAGCACCCATCTGTTCTCTGCAAATGAGGCTCTTGGTTTCCACAGTCACATTCTCGGCGAAACTTCTGTGTTGCCCGAGGCAACCACCGGCAAGCTTCTTGCGGA
The DNA here is from genome assembly GCA_024399015.1 of Fibrobacter sp. GTDB lineage: Bacteria > Fibrobacterota > Fibrobacteria > Fibrobacterales > Fibrobacteraceae > Fibrobacter. The sequence goes on along the minus strand of JAKSIC010000003.1, from coordinate 4,080 downwards.
ATACCGTTCCGCAGCGGAAAAGCTCAAGGTTCTTCTGAAGAACAACCAAGGCGACCTTACCATGGACGAACTGGTGAAGGCTGCAGACAAGCGCCGCGACGAGGCCTATGCAAACGGCCTTGCCTACCTGAATGCCATGGTCAAGAGCTCCACGGAAGAAGTTGCCGAGGCCGCATTGACCATCAAGGCGGTGTACGACAAGTTCCCGGATATCCGCAAGGCAAACAACAATACCGAATCCGGTATTCTTGGCAACTTGATCGAGGATATCTCTGCCCTGGACAAGTCCGTACACAAGCAGGCTGGTTTTACGCCCTGGTTCCAGGAACTTGAATCCGCCCAGGAAGCTTTCGTAGAAGCCGTCCATAACAGGATGGAGGCTGGCGCAACCAAGATCGGTACTGATATCAGGACCGCCAAGCTCAACTGCGAGAACGCCTACAAGGCCCTGGTGAAGCGCGTGAACGCCATTGCCGAAATCGATGGCGAAAACAAGGACTTCGATCCGACCTTCATCAACCACGTGAACTCCTTCATCGAAAGCGTCAAGGCCTCCAAGGCTGCCAAGAGCACCAAGAAGACCGTCAAGAGCGACGAAGAAGAATCTGTGGACTCCGAGGATTCCGAAGCGAGCGCCCCCGTCGAAACGCCGTCCGTGAACGCCGCCGCCTCGACTGAAGAAACCAAGGCCGAATAACTTAACCTAACCCCTAAAAGGACCGTCTGGCACAAATGTGCTGGACGGTTCTTTTTTTTGATGTCGCTTTTAATCTATATTTCCCTAAAATACCTTACCCCCTACATGGAGTTTTTTATACATGGCGACTGCTGTTAATATCAAGAAGTTAGAGGCCGATTTATGGGAATCCGCAGACTTGCTGCGTTCCGGTTCCAAGCTTACTTCTAATCAGTATTGCATGCCTGTTCTTGGCCTTCTCTTTTTGCGATATGCCTATAGCCGATTCAAGAAGGTCGAAGAAGAACTCCTCAAGAACCGCCCTTCCCGCGGTGGCCGCGTCATGCCTGTTGAGGCAAGCGACTTCGCCAGCAAAAGTGCACTGTTCTTGCCCAAGGAAGCCCAGTATTCTTATCTGGTGGACCTCCCTGCCAATGTTTCTTCCCAGAAGTTAAAATCCGTGAATGGTCATGCCATGAACAGCCTGGGCGAAGTGGTGAATAACGCCATGGAGCTGGTGGAGCAGCAGAGCGAACAGCTCAAGGGAATTTTGCCCAAGACCTACACCGATTTTCCCGACGACCTTTTGGGTGAACTCATTCGCATTTTCAATAACGACGCCCTGGACAAGGTGGGTGGTGATGTTATTGGGCGTATCTATGAATATTTCTTGAACAAGTTTGCAAAGAATATCGCCTCTGACGATGGTGTTTTCTTTACGCCCAAGCCCTTGGTGAAAATGATTGTGAATGTGCTGGAGCCAAAGAGCGGTGTTCTTTTGGACCCTGCCTGTGGTAGTGGCGGCATGTTTGTGCAGACCGGCGATTTTGTGAATGCGGCCGGCATGCAGGCCAATAGCGCCATGACATTCTATGGCCAAGAAAAGGTGGAATACAACGCCCAGCTTTGTATGATGAACATGGCTGTGCACGGCCTTGCTGGCGTTGTGAAATCCGGTGACGAAGCCAACTCTTTCTATCACGACGCCCACAACCTTGATGGTTGCTGTGACTACATCATGGCAAACCCTCCCTTTAACGTCGATAAGGTAAAGTCGGAATCTGCCGCAAGTGCAGGCCGTTTGCCCTTTGGCTTGCCTGGCGTAAACAAGGAAAAGGAAATCGGCAACGGAAACTACCTTTGGATTTCTTATTTCTACTCCTACCTTAACGAAAAGGGCCGCGCAGGCTTTGTGATGGCTGCCTCGGCAACGGATAGCCAGGGCAAGGATAAGGATATCCGTGAAAAGCTGATTCAGACAGGCCACGTAGATGTAATGGTCAGCGTGGGTAACAACTTCTTCTATACCAGAAGTTTGCCTTGCTCCATTTGGTTCTTTGACAAGGGCAAACAGAAAAAGTTGCTGGACAAGATTCTGTTCATTGACGCCCGAAACTACTACACCGTAGTTGACAGAACCTTGAACGAATGGACCGAATGGCAGCTCAGGAACCTGAATGCCATCGTTTGGCTCTATCGTGGCGAAAAGCAAAAATACAAGGCACTACTGCAGGAATACAGAATGGCTCTTGGCCTGAACTGCAAGCAGACTTTTGAAAAGTGCAAGGCCGATATCGAAAACCTGCTAAAGCAGAAGCGCGATGAAGCCAAGATTGCTGTCGAAAATGCCGACCGCAAAGAAAAGAAATCAGTGCAGGCCCGCTTTGACGAAGAAATCGCAACGTTAGAAGAAACCCTAGCCATTGCCAAGGAAGCCGTATGGCTTTACGAAAAGTTCGGCGAAGGGGAATACCAGGATATTCTTGGCCTCTGCAAGATTGAGGATAGGGAAGTAGTCCTTAATGAAAAGGGCGCTTCTCTTACGCCGGGCGCTTATGTCGGCGTAGCCCCCGTAGAAGATGATGGCGTAAACTTCGAAGAACGCATGGCCGAAATCCACCAGGAACTTCTCGAATTGCAGGCAGAATCAAATAACCTGATGAAAACCATTTCCAAGAACATGAAGGAGATGGGGCTGTGAGTTGGTCAAAGGTGAAATTGGGGGATGTTGCTGAAACAAACTTAGGTAAAATGCTTGATCAGCACAAAAATCGAGGTGATTTTCACCCTTATTTAGCGAATGTAAATGTTCGATGGGGTAGTTTTGACCTTGAAAATCTCCCCTTGATGAAATTTGAAAGTGATGAGTTGGATCGTTTCGGTTTGCGATACGGTGATTTAATTGTTTGTGAAGGTGGAGAACCGGGTAGGTGTGCTATTTGGAAAGAAAATCTTCCTGGTATCAAGTTCCAAAAAGCTTTGCATAGAGTTCGTGTAAAAGATTGCATGGACTATAGATATGTCTTTTATTGGTTTCTTTATGCAGGAAAAAGGCATGCCTTGGATCAGTATTTTACTGGTTCTACAATTAAACATATGCCTGCAGATAAACTGAGACAAGTTGTTATTGACTATCCACCTTTAAAAATTCAGAAGAAAATCGGTGAAGTACTTTCTGCGTACGACAACCTAATTGAAAATAATCAAAAGCAAATCAAGCTTTTGGAAGAAGCCGCCCAGCGCCTCTACAAAGAATGGTTCATCGACCTCCGCTTCCCCGGCCACGAAACCACCAAAATCAAGAACGGCGTACCTGAAGGTTGGAATATAAAATCAGTAAATTCCGTAGTTGATTTTTTAAGTGGTTATGCCTTTAAAAGTGGGTCTTTTGTTGATTCGGGAAAGTATAAAATTGTTACAATCAAAAATGTTCAAGATGGCTCTTTTGATGGGGATAATGTCAGTACAGTAGATGAAATTCCCACAAAAATGCCAAACCATTGTGTGTTGGAAGAAGGCGATGTTTTGTTATCACTAACGGGAAATGTTGGTAGAGTTTGCTTGGTTGTTGGCGATGATTATTTATTGAACCAACGTGTTGCAAAATTAAAATCTCATTATCATGCGTACACGTATTGCTTGTTTAGAAGTAAAGATATGTTTGTTGAAATGAACAATCTTGCAAATGGCGCAGCACAGCAAAATTTAAGCCCCGTAAGAACTGGAGAAATAAAAATAACGGTTCCTTCTGAGTCCGTTTTAGATGATTTTGAATCAGTTGTAATGCCAATCATACAACAGATGATAATTCTTAATAAGCAAATTGTGCGTTTGAAACAAGCCCGCGACCGCCTGCTCCCCAAACTAATGTCCGGTGAAATCGAGGTGTAAAAAATGATTTTTGCGGATCTGGATAATTGGAAAGATGGATTCCGTCATGATGGAATGCTTTTCTTTACTCAACGTATTGCGGAAATGTTATTTCATTATTCTGATCATATTTACAGAACTCCGGTTCTAAATACATACCTTCTTCTTTTTGAATATTTTCAGACGGCATATTTGATAAAGATAACGTATATTGTCTTTCGCAAATTCCTCTAAGGGGGTAAAAAAAATAGGAT
>JAKSIC010000029.1 GCA_024399015.1 Fibrobacter sp. | reverse complement strand
TTTAATATACATATATAGAACACAAAAGTCAAATGATGAAGGTTTGGCTTTCACGAACAAATCAAAAAAGGCAGGCTCTTTCGAGTCTGCCTTTTTAATGCTAGATCCTTCGACTTCGTGCTTACGCACTTCGCTCAGGATGACACCTTCGGGGGCAATTAGCGAACAACCTTGCGGTCGTCTTCGGTCATAGCCAAGAAGTCGGCGACAGACATTTGTCCCTTGTCACCTTCCTTTCTCTTATTGACGGAGACAACGCCTTCGTTCATTTCCTTTTCACCTACAATAATCTTATAGGGGATTTTCTGGAGTTCGCACTGACGGAACTTGTAGCCAAGCTTTTCGTTGGATTCGTCGATGTCGCAGCGGACGCCGGCGTTCACCAGTTCACGTTCCACCTTGTGGGCGTATTCAGCGAACTTTTCGGAAATCGGGAGAACACGTGCCTGGACCGGAGCCAACCACAGCGGGAAATCGCCCATGAATTCTTCGATGAGGATGCCCAGGAAGCGTTCGATGGAACCCACGGCTGCGCGGTGCAGCATAACGGGGATGTGCTTCTGGTTGTCCTTACCCACATATTCTGCACCGAGACGCTGGGGCAGGTTGAAGTCCACCTGGATGGTACCGCACTGCCAATCACGGCCGAGGGAATCCTTCAGGGTGAATTCAAGCTTCGGGCCGTAGAAGGCGCCTTCGCCCGGGTTCAAGATGTAGTCAAGGCCGGCAAGCTTTGTTGCTTCTTCAAGAGCGGCTTCAGCCTTGTCCCAAAGTTCGTCAGAACCCACGCGGCGTTCCGGACGGGTAGAGAACTTCACCACGATGGAATCGAAACCGAAGTCGTGGTAGATTTCCTTCACGAGAGCGCAGAAGTCAGCCACTTCGGAAGCGATCTGTTCTTCAGTACAGAAGATATGAGCGTCATCCTGAACGAAGCCGCGAACGCGCATCAAACCGTGCATGGTACCGGCAGGTTCGTAACGGTGGCACTTACCGAATTCAGCAAGACGCATCGGAAGGTCACGCCAGCTGCGGAGGCCGGTGTTGAAGATCTGAATGTGGCAGGGGCAGTTCATGGGCTTCACAGCCATTTCAACGTCGCCAGCCATGGTCTTGAACATGTTTTCGTTGTACTTGTCGGCGTGGCCGGACTTGATCCACAAAGTCTTGTTCACGATTTCCGGAGTAATCACTTCCAGGTAACCGCGACGGTCGATCTTACCACGGATGTAGTCCTTGAGGGCGTTCACCATCTTGGTGCCGTTGGGGTGCCAGAACACCATGCCAGGAGAATGGTCTTCGATGTGGTACAGGTCCATTTCCTTACCGATGCGGCGGTGGTCGCGCTTTTCGGCTTCTTCAAGGAACTTCAAATAGGTTTCCAGGCCTTCCTTGTCGGCAAAGCAGGTGCCGTACACGCGGGTCAGCTGGTCGCTGTTCTGATCGCCGTGCCAGTATGCACCTGCGAGGGAGAGCAGCTTGAAGGACTTCAGCTTGCCAGTGCTGGGAACGTGGGGGCCTGCACAGAGGTCTTCCCAGTTCTTGCCCGGTTCGCCGTTTGCATAGAAACTCAGGGTGCCGTCGGCGCCTTCACGAGCCAGAGCGCGTTCAGCGTTGTCGGTCTTGTACTTGTCGCCAGCGGTGCGCTTCAGGCCTTCTTCACCGGAAACCACCACGCGAGTGAAGGGGCGGTCTTCCTTGATGATTTCCTTCATGCGCTTTTCGATCTTTTCGAAATCAGACTGCTGAAGCGGGGTCGGTGTCATCAAATCGTAGTAGAAACCCTTTTCAACTGCGGGACCGTAAGCCAGCTTGGTGCCGGGGAACAGGTCGCAGATGGCTTCTGCCATCACGTGGCTGCAGGAGTGGCGGAGCAGCATCAAGCAATCCGGATCGTCATTGTTCGGAGTGATGATCTTGAAAGCGCCATCTTCGGTCAGGGGGCGGGAGAGGTCCAGGACCTTGTCGCCCAGCTTTACGCCGAGAGCCTTGCGTGCGAGGCCTTCAGAAATGCTCTTTGCGATTTCGAGGCCGGTGGTGCCAGATTCAACGGTACGTACGCTGCCATCGGGCATGGTGAGGTTGATTTGAGACATAATTATTTCCTTTTTTGGGCAGTTCTTGCCCGAGTTCCTCTGGAAATACGACATCCAGCGGTGGCGTAAATTTAACAAATAATGTATAATAAGGTTATGGTTAGAAGGGTTGTCAAATGTTTTCTGGTGTTGTTGGCGGTGGTTTTGGGCATCGCGGCATTTTATGGGGCGCATATTTATCACGCCGCATCGCTAGACAAGCATGAAATTGGCGATGGTTATTTTGACCACGAAGCAAAATTCGCGTTGGATGAGTTTGAGCTTTCTCTAAATAAATATGAAGGGCTTTTTAGTGAGCCTCAGCCAGTTTCCCCTGATGTAATATCTTTTCGAACCGATTTGGATACGAATTCCTCTGTGCACGTGCTAAAGGGCTATGGCCAAGACCGCACATTTGAAGAACGTTACGAAAAATATCCGGTTTTCTCTGGAAAGTGGGGCCAAGGAATTGTGACGGCATCTTATCGGAAAGAAAACGGAGTCTGGTTCAATGATTTGAAAATTGCTGACTTTGATAATGGAGATTCCACTATAACTTTGCTGATAAATGAAAATTTAAAAAACGAACCCCATGTTTATAAGAACAAACGAAAAAATGGAATTGTAACAGAGAGTCTGCATTGCACCTTGAAAAACGGGGACTGTGGTGACTCCATTATGTTCTCCCATGTTGACATAAATCCTGTTTCAGGAAAGGTAAAGAGACTCTTAGAGAACAGGCCTCTTGCAGATGGTAGATTTACTTACGATGAGTATGACTACGACGACTTAGGCCGCCTCGTAGAATTAAGACGAAATAACAAGATTTTCCGTTTTGCTCATAACACAAAAGATACCACAAATTTGGATGTGGTAATTTATGGAAGTACTGGCGTAAAATTAGGCTTTTATAAACGTAGCCGTAATAAGAACAAGGAAGTGGTTCGTTACGGTACGAGGCGCTTTGAAATTGAAGAAATCAAGTATTTCAAAGATGGAAAACTGGTCAAAAGTGAAAAAGAAGAAAATAAATTCTACGATCACTATTCCTATAGTGTGAAAAAGTATGATGCCTTGGGTAATGTGGTAAGGGATTCTTCTTTTGAAGAAGAGACTTTATTGCCGGGCTTCAGTTTTGAACCTTGCTCGAATGTTGAAATATTTTCTTATCAAAATGGGAAAATCAAATCCAGAGAATCTCTCGGTTATGTCAATGGTCGGTTATTTCCCTTTGTGTTGTTTCCTTTAAAGACTGATAAAAATTCTATTGCCATTGAGAGTGAAGAATATGTGCATGATTCCAAGGGTCGGGTGGCATCCATTGTGTTCCATTGGTATAGCCAATCTTATGCTTCACAAAAAATATTCAGCTATGATCTTGCGGGAAAACTTCCTTCTGTAGATTATACCACATGCTGGGTGTCGGCTGGTGAACTTGAAAGTTTGGAGTGGAAGGAAGTTTCTGATTTACGTTCTGAATCTGCCGATGGAAAATACCGCAAGGAATTAGAATGTTCTGTTGTTGATGATGTCTTGACTTGTGAAAAGGTGGTGTACAAGAAATTCTCTTTTGACTATTTGGATTCTGATGCAGAAGTCACCTGGGATAAGTGCATTGATAAAGATTCTATAAACGATACGTTGCTTTCCGTTACCTTGTCAAAGGATAGCTTGGTTTATTTGAATGAATCTATGTTGGAATCAAATATCAATTTGAAGTCCATTCTCTGCGAAGGATGCGAAATTCGTGAAGTTCAAGATTCAATAAGGGATGAAAAAGGAAAGTTGGTTCCGATTGAACACATCCATGATTCTTTCCGCTGCAAGATTGGTAGGGAGCTATATGAGTTCTCTAATTGGATTTCTGGAGCAAGACCTTTGTCTAACGTAGCAGTTTCCTTCGGAGATACAACAGGTGTTCCCGATTGCCTGGTAGGATTTAAGTCCACCAATGGAATCGCTCTTGGCATGACAATGAAGGAAGTGGATTCCTTGGGACTTGCATTCAAGAAAGGCAAAAAAGAATGGGAGTATTCCGTTGAATACCCCCTGGATGATCAGTTTACTGACTCTAGAACGATTTTGTTGAACTTCCGTAAAGGCAAAGTCAATAAAATCATTTTTGACAGATCCATTATGAATTAAAAAAGGCTCGGCGGATCATGTTGCGAACGCCGAGCTTTTTGCTTTACTTGATGTAATAAACGTAATTTTCTTTGCGGGGGAGGGCCTTGGGAACTTCGGTTTGACGGTAGCCGAGAGCCACATGGCCGATGCCTTCGTAGTTGCCCTGGATGCCGAGGCGTTCCAGAATCTTCTTGCCGAATTCGCTTTCGAATTCCTGGCGGGCGCGGTGGATCCAGACGCTGCCAATGCCCAGGCTTGCGGCGGCGTTCATCAGATTGCCCATTACGAGGCTTCCGTCATTGATGTAGGTGCCGCTGGCGTTGTTGGCGTCCTTGTCGGCAATAACAATCAGAATGACCGGGGCGCCGTAGAATGGGTCGAAACCTTCGGGCCAGCCACCGATCTTACGGTTTTCTTCTGCAATCTGGTCGCGGAGTTCCTTGTTGGTGACCGCGATGATGACAGAAGACTGCTGGTTCTTTCCGGAGGGTGCGAAAGTTCCTGCGCGGATAATGGCTTCCAGTTCTTCGTCGCTCACCATGTCCGGCTTGAACTTGCGGCAGCTACGGCGGGTTTCCAAAGTCTTCAAAGTTTCATTCATGATGGTCATATTTACCTCTTTTGGGATGGAATATATGAAATGATTTACTTAAATGGGATCTCGCGGCGGTTTGTGTGCCGGATTTTGATCGAAATTAGGGTACTAAATTGCCTTCTTGGGGTTGTTTAGTATCCCATTTGTTACTTTGTTTGTGGCTAGATGACCGGAAAATGAGAAAAAATATCTTTTTATCGGGTACTAAATGTCCTGTTTTATTGAATTGGTTCCCCTCTTTCTCTATAAAAAGGATACTTTGTTCTAAATATGGGGTACTAAACATTGTACTTTCTTCTGTTTAGTACCCTGTTTTGCTAAAAAGGCTCTTTTTTGCGTCCACCCACCGATTAAATCCTATTTATAAACTCGGATGTAGTCCACCAGCATCTCGTTGGGGAACTGAGAATCGTCAATTTCAAAACCGGGCCAGTTTCCACCTACGGCAACATTCAAAATGAAGAAGAAAGGCTTGTGGAATGTTCCCATGTCACTTGCGATGTTGTTGCCGGCAGCGTCCTTCTCTAGGGTAATGTCGATTTTCTGGTACAGGAAATCATCTACGTACATGGTAATGGCGTTTTTGTCCCAAGTCATTTTGTAGTTATGGAATTTTGTGATGTCCAGGTCATAGGAGGTGCCGTAATAATCCTTGGTGTTGTTGCCGTATTCTGCATGCTGGCCTTCGTGGGACCAGTGGTGTGTGCCGTACACGACGCTTTCGTCATTGACGGCTTCGATGATGTCGATTTCTCCGCAGAGAGGCCAGATGGCGTTATCGATGTTTGCGCCTAGCATCCAGAAGGCGGGCCAGATTCCCTTGCCCACGGGAAGAGCGATGCGGGCTTCTACGGTGCCGTAAGTGAAATCAAATTTGCCCTTGGTGATGAGGCGGGCGGATGTGTAGTTGGCGCCTTCGTAGCTTTCCTTTTTTGCGGCGATGTGCAATACGCCATCAGCAACGTATGCGTTGTCGGTGCGATTGGTATAGTACTGCAGTTCGTTATTGCCCCAGCCCGTGTTGCCTGTTTCGTAACGCCATTTGGAAAGGTCGAGGCCGGTGCCTTCGAATTCGTCGGACCAGAGGAGATCCCCGGTCAAGCCGGGGATGACAGCGGAAGATGAACTGGGAATGACAGCGACGCTGCTGCTTGAAAGGTGATCCCCGACCGAGTCGGGGATGACTGCGGAAGATGAGTCGGGGGTGACTGCAGACGACGAACTGGATTGCGCGCTGATCACGTCGGAGCTAGATTGCGCAACGATGGCGTCGGAAGAACTTTCCGGAATTTCCGCAGGACCTGCTCCATTCTCGTCAGAAGAACATGCTGCAAACATTGCGCCTGCAACGGCGACGCCAATAAATGAAATTCCGATTTTCTTGAACATACCCACTCCGGTTTCTACGACTTTTAATATACTATATTTCTGCCCCATGCAAATTCAGCTGTCCGATCATTTCAATTATTCAAGGCTTTTGCGTTTTACGCTGCCTTCCATTGCCATGATGGTGTTTACTTCCATCTATAGCGTGGTGGACGGTTACTTTGTCTCGAATTATGCAGGCAAACAGCCTTTGGCCGCCGTGAATATGGCCTGGCCCGTGATTATGATGCTGGCTTCCTTGGGAATGATGTTCGGTACAGGTGGCAGTGCGTTGATCGCTGCTGCACAAGGTCGCGGCCGCCTTAAGCGTGCCAATGAATATTTCTCCCTCATCGTTTATGTGGTAATCGCCTTGGGCTTTATCTTGCTTGGTGCAACTTGGTTCCTGATGGAACCCATGATGAAACTGCTGGGCGCCGAAGGTAATCTTCTGGCCGATAGCGTTTTTTATGGCAAGGTTTGCCTGGTGGGACTCCCCGCCTTTATGATGCAGATGTTTTTTCAATCCTTGCTTATTACGGCCGAAAAACCGCAACTTGGTTTTTACGTGACGGTTGCTGCCGGCATCGTCAACATGATTCTGGACTGGCTGCTTATCGGAATTCTTGGAATGGGTTTGTTTGGCGCGGCCCTCGCTACAGACTTTGGCTTTTTGGTGGGTGGTGTTATTCCGCTGTTCTATTTTGCCCGTGAAAATTCCAGCACTTTGCGCTTGGGTAGAACTAGTTGGAAACCTTATGCTCTTTTGAAAGCAAGTTTTAACGGTTGTTCCGAAATGCTTTCTGGAATAGCATCGTCCGTGGTGACCCTTCTTTACAATTACCAGTTGCTGCGTTATGTTGGCGAAAATGGAGTGGCCGCTTTCAGTGTCATCATGTACGTGAACTTTATTTTCTTTGCCATCTTGATTGGATATTGCAATGGGGTGGCTCCGGTGATTTCCTATCACTTTGGCGCTCGCAACCATGCAGAACTAAAGAATTTGTTCAAACGTTGCATGATTATTGTGGGCGTGGCCGGTGTGGGATTGCTTGCCTTGGCTCAGTTGACTGCTCCACTGCTTTCGAAAATTTTTGTGGGCTACGATGCAGAACTGTATGAAATGACGGTGCAGGCTTTCCGCATTGTCAGCTTCTGTTTCCTGCTGTCGGGCTTTAATATTTTTGCGTCGTCCTTATTTACGGCGCTCAATAATGGATTTATTTCCGCAGCAATTTCTACCAGTCGTTCCATTATTTTTGAACTGGCCTTTGTGCTATTGCTGCCCCTTCTCTTTGGAATCAACGGTATCTGGTTTGCAATTTGGGGGACAGAAATAGCCACCATGATTATGGCGGCTATCTTCATTATTCGTAAGCGAAATGTTTACGGGTATCTATAAACGCGAATTCCCTGGAATTTCTAGTCCTGCGGAGCTTCCGGCGGAACTCGTGCGATGGAGCCCACGGTGGCACGGCATGCCTTGATCAAGTCTGCGGGAGCAATCTTCAATTGCAAACCGCGTTCGCCTGCACTTACGTAAATGTAGGGGAAGTTGTTGCAGGTTTCGTGCATAAAGATTGGGAAGTTCTTCTTGAGGCCAAGGGGACTGCAACCGCCACGAATGTAGCCGGTGAGGGGTGTGAGGTCCTTCAGGGGGACGGTTTCGATTTTCTTGTTTCCGCTGACCTTGGCGGCTCCCTTCAGGTCCACTTCAAGATTACCCGGTACCACGCACATGAGGTAGCCGATCTTGTCGCCATGAACGAGAATGGTCTTGAAAACCTGGTTGATGTCTTCGCCTAGGGAATCGGCCACGTGCTGTGCGCCCAGGTCGTTTTCGTCCACCACGTAGGGAATCAGTTCGTAGGAAATCTTCTGCTTGTCGAGAATTCGTGCCACGTTTGTCTTCTTAATTTCTGCCATATATCCTCACTTCAAATTCATCTCCTGCTGAGCCTTCTGCAGGGCCGGGGAAAGGGGAACCTTGGGCTTCAGGGGTTGCTTTAAAGGTTCCAGCAAATGCTCTAATCCGTTTACCTTTATTTCGTACAGTGTTCCCAGAAGTTCGCCAAGATGCCCCTTGGGAAAACCCTTGGTATGGTACCACACCATGTAGGGTTCGGGCAGGTCGCACAAGCGTACGCCCTGGTAACGGCCATAGGGCATGGTTGTGTTGGCTAGTTCTATAAGAATTTCCGGATTCACGCTGAAAAGATAAATTCTATTTGTTAAATATGGGGTGAATATGAAGAACTACAACGCCATTTTGATTGGAAACGGAACTATGGGAAAACGCCATCGTTCCCGTTTTGAGGTGAATGGCGTTAAGTTCATTGAGGTCTTGGACGTTGATGCCTCTGATGCGCTGCAGCGAGGCCTTAGTGAACGTCCGGACTTTGCGGTGATTGCTTCTCCGGCGACCTCTCACTACGAGTATGCGAAACATTTCCTGGAGCAGGGTATTTCTGTCTTTGTGGAGAAGCCCTTGGCTACATCCGCCGCGGAAGCTTTTGAATTGCTGCAGTTGGCGGAAACAAAAGGTGTAACGCTTTTTGTGGCTCAGTCGGAATGTTTTAATCCCATCTTTCTGAATTTCAGAACCCACTTTATGGCGGAGCTCCGCGGTGCAAATTCCGCGAAACCGCTTCACTTGGAATTCCGTCGTGAGCACGGCTTTACGGAACGTTGCCGCGATGTGGATGTTTCCCTGGACATTCTGGTTCACGACTTGAGCATGTTCCTTACCATGTTTAACTTCGATGATATCCAGGTGGAAAGTTACAAGAATACGGGCGACCGTGCGGTTATGACCATCAAGGTTTGCAAGGGCGATTACGCTGGTGTGGTAGCAGATTTTATTGCTGACAGAAACAGCGCTAACGATATTCGCACCATCTCCGTGGAATTTGGTGGGAACGAAAGCGGTTCTGGCTACGAATATTCCGTAAGCCTGGTCCGCTATTTACCCAGCGGTGATATCGCCCACATTCCGGATTCTCTGGATAACGAGCACAAGTTCTTCCTGAAACTTTTAGCTGGTGCCTGTGGCGAATGGGGGAGGCGCTCCGCCCGCATTGCGGCACAAGTTGTGCGACTGGTGACAACGAAATAAAAAAAGCCCGCGACGTTTGCCGCGGACTTTTTCATTTGAATTGTCCTTCAAGTACGCGCTCCTGTCCAGCAGGTAATGCTGATGACCGGAGGCTCCTTGTTAACGAACGATCAGCATTACAGCTTAATAGAGCAGCCCTTAACGTTCCAGATTTCCTTAGCGTACTGGTCGATAGTACGGTCGGAGCTGAACTTGCCCATGCGAGCCACGTTGAGGATTGCCATTTCTGCCCAGTGCTTCTTGTCCTGGTAAGCTTCTGCAACCTTAGCCTGCATGTCGACGTAGCTACGGAAGTCTGCGCAGAGCATGTACGGGTCGTGGGTGAGGAGCTTGTCGGCAATGTGCTTGAACAGGTCCGGACGATCCGGGCTGAAGAAGCCAGAACCGATGAGGTCGATCACGCGACGGAGATCGTCGTCGGATTCGTAGAAGTCGCGCGGGCGGTAGCCCTTGGCCAGGAGTTCGGTAACTTCTTCAACGGTGAGACCGAAGATGAAGATGTTTTCGTCACCCACTTCTTCCTTCATTTCGACGTTAGCGCCATCGAGAGTACCGATGGTGAGAGCGCCGTTGAGGGCGAACTTCATGTTACCGGTACCAGAAGCTTCGGTACCTGCAGTGGAGATCTGTTCGGACAGGTCTGCTGCCGGGATGATCTTTTCTGCGAAGGAAACGCGGTAGTTTTCCAGGAAGACCATCTTGAGCTTGCCCTTACATGCCGGATCAGCATCGATGATAGCTGCAACAGCGTTTGCAAGACGGATAATCTGCTTAGCCATCCAGTAACCCGGAGCGGACTTACCACCGATCATGATGGTACGCGGCATGATTTCCTTGCCATCCTTCAGCTGGATGTAAAGGTGGATTGCGTGGAGGATGTTCAACAGCTGACGCTTGTATTCGTGGATACGCTTGACCTGTACGTCGAAGAACATGTTGGTATCGAGGTCAACGTTCTGGGTTTCCTTGAGGTACTTGGCCAGACGTTCCTTGTTCTGCTTCTTGACGTCCATGAATGCCTTCTGGAACTTGGCATCCTTGGCGAACTTTTCGAGCTGACGGAGATCATCGAGATCCTTGACCCAGCTTTCGCCGATCTTGGAGTTGATGAGTTCGGACATAGCCGGGTTAGCCTTGCGGACCCAACGACGAGGAGTAACACCGTTGGTCTTGTTGTTGAACTTTTCAGGCCACAGTTCGTAGAAGTCCTTGAACAAGGTGGTCTTGAGAAGGTCGGAGTGCAGAGCTGCCACACCGTTCACAGCGTAGGAACCTACGATGGAGAGGTATGCCATGCGGATCATCTTGCAGCCACCTTCTTCGATGAGGCTCATGCGAGCGAGGCGATCGTTGTCGCCAGGCCACTTCATGCTGACCATGCGGAGGAAGCGAGCGTTGATTTCGTAGATGATCTGGAGATGACGGGGGAGGAGCTTTTCGAAGAGGCTAACAGGCCACTTTTCCAGAGCTTCCGGCATCAAGGTGTGGTTGGTGTATGCGAAAGTCTTGGTAACGATTTCCCATGCTTCGTCCCATTCGAGGTTTTCTTCGTCGAGGAGGATGCGCATCATTTCGGCGATGGAGATTGCCGGATGGGTGTCGTTCAACTGGATTGCAACCTTGTCGGAGAAAACCTTCCAATCGTTATTGTGGGTCTTCTTGAAGCGGTTGATGATATCCTGCAAGGAAGCGGAGCAGAGGAAATACTGCTGCTTCAGGCGCAGTTCCTTACCGTTCATGGAGGAGTCATTCGGGTAGAGAACCTTGGAAATGGTTTCGGAAAGTTCCATGTCCTGCACAGCGGCGATGTAGTCACCGTTGTTGAAGTAGGAGAGGCCGAAGTCGTCGGTGGACTTGGCGCTCCAGAGGCGCAGGTTGTTCACGGTGTTGTTCTTGTAACCCGGAATCGGAGTGTCGTACGGGAGGGCGAGAACGTAGTCCTTGGTTTCCCAACGGTTGCGGAGCTTGCCGTTTTCGTCCATCCAGCTAACAACGTAGCCGTAGAACGGAACCTTGATTGCGTTTGCCGGGCGTGCGATTTCCCACGGGTTGGGGAGACGGAGCCAGTTATCCGGCTGTTCTTCCTGTTCGCCGTTAACGATCTTCTGGCTGAACATACCGTATTCGTAGCGGATACCCATACCCATTGCCGGGAGTTCGAGGGTAGCCATGGAGTCGAGGAAGCAAGCTGCCAAGCGGCCGAGACCGCCGTTGCCGAGACCTGCATCCACTTCCTGTTCGCGGAGTTCGTCGAGGGTCATGCCGACTTCGTCGAGAGCTTCCTGAACTGCGGATTCAACGTCGAGGTTAAGAACAGAGTTGCCGAGGGTACGGCCGATCAAAAATTCCAAAGACAGGTAGTAGACGCGCTTAACGTCCTTTTCGTAGTAGGTTTCCTGGGTCTTGATCCAACGATCCACCAGACGGTCGCGAACTGCGTATGCAACGGCCAGGAACTTTTCGTGGTCGGTCACAGTGTCCATGCTGCGGGCGAGAGTGTGGTTGATGTGGTCGGTAAATGCCTTGCGGAATGCTTCCGCATCGGTACCGAGCACCGGAGCTGCTGTTTTCTTAGTAGTCTTTGCCATAAGAATTCCTATGGGTTAGGTGGTTGATATTTTTCGCTTATAAGTTTAGAAAAATTTACCCGTAGTTAAAGGCTGAACTTATATAAATGTTGCATTGTGTTGGTAATATCACAACTAGGGTGCGAGTATTACAAGGTTGACAAAGTTTTACGGGTCAAAATTACGGAAAATGTTAAATTATGAAGTGTAATTGAGTAACAGAAAAACCGATAGGGACATTTATGAACAAAACCTCCATTGTGAAGTTGATCCAGAGCCTCGCCGTAGCCTCTGTTTTTGCCTTTTTCGTAGGTTGCGGTGGCGAAAGCAATCCTTCCTCTGCTCCGGAACCTACAAGCTCTTCCGCAAATCTCGTGCCTACTTCTTCTGCTATCCAGGAAAATCCCGTGGTTGGCGTAAGCTCCAGCTCTGCTGTTGGCGGTGAATCTAACGTCGGTGGCGACCAGCCTGGCGATACTCCGGTGGTGTCCGGCGCTCCCTACAATGGAACTCCCGCTCCCATCGCTACCACTCCTGATGCCGATGGCTTCTACTACATCGCCGACGTCTACAAGGCTGTTCCTACCACAAGCAAGATTGCATTTGTAATCCGCCATTCTGAACGCCAGTCCTGCGAAAGCCAGGAATCCAAGTTGACTGCCGATGGTATTGCTCACGCTAAGACCTTGGGTGCAGATATTGGTGGCGACGAACCGTTCTACTACACTTCTACCGACTTTATCCGTACCCGCGAAACCGCGAGCAACATTGCCGCAGGCCGCGGCGAAACTGCGGAAGTGGTTACCTGGGATGCCATTAACGGTGGCTACTTCCTAAAAGTTCCCAGTTCCGAATTCGACGAACTGGTTGGCAAGCGCGGCGGTTCCTGGAAGAATATGTCTCAGTTCATTTATGGAGCAACTGTTACCAACAATTACGTGGCTCAGCGAATTGCTGACTATGTCTATGACATTATGCCCCGTGGTGATCAATTTATCAAGGAAGTTGTGCTGGACAATATGGATAACTGGATGCGAGTCAGTTTCCTTGTAACCCATGATATTTTGATTGAACCTTTGACTGTGTATGCAACCAACAGAACCATTGACTTGAAGTTCTACGAAAGTCAGCGCTGGTCTAACTACATGTCTGGTGTGGCTGTGGTTGTGGATGCCGCCGGTGCTGTTTCTCTGTATCCGGTCCGCGGTTACGAAGTGGGCTGGATTGGTGCAACGAAGTCTACCTCCACCTGCCCTGAAGACGAAGCTGTCGCTCAGTAATTTATTGCTCGGACAATTAAGATGAAAGTTGCAGTTCTTGGATCTACAGGCCTTGTTGGCAAGAACGTTATAAAGCTCTTGGCCCGCCTGGATCAAGTTGTCCGTGTCTATTGTCCGGTGCGTACAGTTCCAGGAACAGAAGGTGCGCCGGACTTGGCTGCACTTGGTATTGTGCAGGGATCGTCTAAGCTGGATTTCGAGGCTGTTGATTTTTCTGCCGTAGGTAGCGCAGAAAGCGAAAGTGCCTTAAAGATTCGCGCAGGATTCCTGGGCTGCGATGCCGTAATCTGTTGCTTGGGCACCACCATCAAGCAGGCCGGAAGTAAGGCCGAGCAGGAACGGGTGGATACCCGATTGCCGCTTTCACTTGCCGCTATTGCAAAGAAAGTCGGTGTGAAGAATTTTTTGTGCGTCAGTGCCCAAGGAGCAGATACGCACTCCCCGTTCTTCTACAATCGCTTGAAAGGCATGCTGGAAGACGGGCTTACCATGATGAACTTTGAAACGCTGACCTTGGTAAGGCCGTCGCTGCTTCTTGGTAAGCACAAGGACAAGCGTTTTGGCGAAGAACTGATGCAGAAACTTTTCGGGAAGCGTCCGGAGTTGCTGCCGTCTTTCTTTAGACCGGTACATGCAGAAACGGTGGCTGCCCACTTGGTGACTTCGTTACTGCGTCCGCCTAAGGATCACATCTGCGCCAGCGATGGCGTGAAGGGCAAACGCATTATCTACAACCGGGTGCTGTCCAAGACGAAAGTGGACGAACTGTTCTAGCTAAAGAAAGTTTTGAAAAAAGAAAAGTCCGCCGAAGTGGCGGGCTTTTTTATCTTGAGAACTTTATTTGTTCTTGCACTGGTTTTGGCAACTTTGCTCAATGCCGTGTTCGTTTTTCCCGTTGTGTTTGCGCTCTTCGTAGCACTGGTTGTAGCATTCATCGTAGCTTTGCTGAGAAGTGGGGGTTGGATCGATCGTTTCTTCAGTTTTTTCTTCGACCTTTACAGGAACGTCCTTTGCGTTTTCGCAGGTGCCGGTCAGGGTTGTTCCTCCATACGTCCAGTCCTTGGTCAGGGCGACGCAGGGCTCGTAGCTCAGGTTCTTGGCGTAGTTCACGGAATTGGAACCGTCGGTGGTTATGAAGATGGACCACCAACTGGTGGCGCCGCAATCATTGAGTGAAACCACGTTGGTTGCGCCCCAGCCGATTATGCCGGTTCCAATGTTTTCGGTGGAAACGGTGTCGGTGATGTTTCCCTGGCTATAGCAGAAGTTGTTGGTCTTTCCGCCGTTAGGAGCGATGTAGCCGATGTTGTTCCAAGTGCCTAGAGCTGTTTTTTCGGCGATGAAGGCATCCTGCAGTTTGGTATAGGCGCCTGCTGCGACAGGAACTTCGCTAGCCTTGGCTTTTGCGATCATGCCGAAAAGCTTTGGCATACCGACGGTTGCCAGAACGCCCAGGATAACGATGACAACCATGACTTCAATCAGGGTGAAGCCTTTTTTCATAATCGGCTCCGTTGTGGAAAGCCCTTGGCTAGCCTTTGAATTTGGCGAACTTGTAGAGGTACTTTGCTGTCTGTACCGGGGTCTTGAGGAAGGCGCGCTTCTTGCAACCGCTGAGGGCGAAACCCTGCAGAACCTTGTAGAGGCCAACCTGGGTGGGCTTGTCGATAGCCAGCAGGAACTTGCGGAACTTGCCTTCGAAATCGTGGGTGCGTCCGAAGAGCTTGTAGACTCGGTCTTCGTAGGTCTTGAGGTAGTTCTTGCTGAGGGTTGCGTCACCGGAGCCTGCGAGGCCCTCGTGGACCGTCTGTGCACACAGACGGCCTGCGCGCATAGCGGCAGCGATGCCGCCACCTGTAAGCGGGTTCGTGTGATGGGCTGCATCGCCCACGAGGGCGAGACGGTCCAAAGTGTAATCCTTCAAGGTGCTGGAAACGGGAATCACGCCGCCCACCACCTTGTTGATTTTTGCACCCGGGAAAAGCTTGTTCAGCCATTCCATGGTGACGTCATAAATGCTAGCGTCATCCTTGTGGTTGATCAGGAAGCCCGCGCCGAATTTCGTAACATTGCTCTTCTGCTTCGGGAAACTCCAGATGTAACCGTCGTTGATAAAATCGTGACCCTGCCAGAAGGTAAGGTAGTCGGGGCGAGTGAGCATACCGTCCACCTGGATGTCGATGCCGGTGCAGGTGCCTGCCGGCTTCTGCAAACTGCTAAGGCCGACCATACGGCCGATGCGGCTTTCCACGCCGTCTGCAGCAATCACCATCTTGGCGGTAATTTCCTGCACGCCGGTTTCGGTAACGGAACCATCGCCGTTGCCCTGACCGAGAACCACACGAATCTTGCGGAAACTGTCGACGCCACTGCCTTCAACGTCGCTGACGAAATCGGCGCGGGCGCAGGTCACGACTTCTGCGCCATCGTCGGCGGCAAGCTTTGCAAGCCACGGGTCGAACTTTTCGCGGTCCAGCATAATGCCCATGCCGGGCTGGGGGAGCTCGATGTTCACGCCGTCGGGTCCGTAAATGTAAAGGCCATTGATAATGCTTTCGATGCAGCTTTCGTCGATAGGGCCGTAAGTCTGCAGGTCAGAAAGGTTAGTGCTGGCTTCACCGCAACGAACGGGGTAGCCAATCTTCTCGCGCTTTTCAAGAAGAAGAACCTTGTGGCCATCGCGGGCCAGGTTTCGTGCCGCCACAGATCCGCCAGGACCTGCGCCAATGACAACCACGTCGTAATGATTATCAAGCATTGTCTACCTCCTGGAGGGTGAGGGCGTGGACGGGGCAGGCGTGGGTGCAGAGACCGCAACGAACGCACTTTTCATGGTCGATCTGCAAATCCAGACCGTACATGTCCAGAGCCATCTTGGAGCACACGCCAACACAGCCGGCGCATCTTAGGCACTTCTTCTTGTCGTGAACGAGTTTCTTCATATTTGACCCAATATAAAAAAACGCAATGGCTGAAAAAAAGCAGTGCCGTCAATTGGCGCCCTTGTGGAGGCTTCCGGAGATAATTTTGCCAAAAGCCTTAAATTTACGGGAAAATAGTGGCGTAAAACGCCTGTTTTCCCGTAAAATTGCGTTAGTTTGTCTGTAAACGACGGCAAAATCCTGAGTTGTTCTAGTTTTACGTCTCTAAAATGGCTGATTTTCCAGAAAAAAATCAAATTTTCCAGCATTTTTTGTGGCTGGAACGTGTGCAAATCGCAAAAAAAAGACTTTTTACTATTAGTTTGTCTGGAAAATTACGGGAAAAAAGCGATAAAAAAACAGTTTTTTCCCGTAAAATCGACCCTTTTCCCGAAATTTGCGTTTTTTTCGCGATTCCTTGCGAGTCCTTGCGATTTCGCGAGACTTTATGCGAGACTTTATGCGAGATTTTTTGCGCGCCTCTTTAATATGCGACTTCGCCTGTGAGACGGCTTTCGAAGTCGTCGTGCTTCAGCGGCTTGTCAAAGAGGAAACCTTGTACGGAATGGCAGTTGATTTCCGTGAGGAAGTTTGCCTGGACTTCGCTTTCCACGCCTTCGGCAATGACTTCCTTGTTCATTTCCTTGGCCAGGTTCACCACGTTCTTCACCATGATTTCGTCCATGGATTCCTTGTTGCCGATATTGTCCAACAGGGACTTGTCCAGCTTGATGACGCTGACGTCGTAGTTCTTGAGAACGTTCAAGGTGGAGTAACCGGTGCCGAAGTCGTCAATGGAAACGGACACGCCGTTCTGACGCATGGCGGTAACGAATTTGCCCATGGCCTTGCAGTCGTCAAAGTCGGAAACTTCAGTGAGTTCCACTTCAATGTACTGGCTGTCCACATCGTACTTCTTCATCATGCCGAGAACCTTGTCGGCAAAGTCCTCTTCACGGAGGTGAAGCTTGGAGAAGTTGGCGGAAACGCGGACTGGCTCGATACCGTGGTCCTTCCAGGTCTTGATGTCCTTGCAGACTGTTTCAAAAACGAAAAAGTCCAGTGCGCAAATGGAGCCTTCCTTTTCCAGGATAGGCACGAAATCCATGGGCGGCACAATGGTCTTGTGGCGGATCCAGCGGACCAAAGCCTCGGCACCGCAGAGTTGCTTTTTCTGCAAGTTTACCTTGGGTTGGTAATAGACCACGAATTCGTTGTTGGAAAGAGACTTCTTGAATTCGCTGGAAATTTCGCGCTGGTGCATGGCGTTGATCATCATTTCCTTGGTGAACTTGACCACGTCGGTAGTTCTCAAGTTGCGGGCGACGCTCAACGCAATAGCCGGATTGTTCAAAAGTTCGTTGATGGTGTCCTTTTCCGTTGCAAAGAACACGCCCATGCGGGCCTGCACAGTAAAGGAAAGAGGCTTGGGGCCGACGCTCAGGGAAATGGGCAAGTTGGTGAACTTGCTGATGAACGTGTCCACGTTGTCTTTCTTTACGATGACCACGAAGTTGTCGCCACCCATACGGGCAATCATTTCGTCGGCGGCGAGGAACACCTTGGCGGAAGAAACGTAAACCTTAAGAGCCATGTCGCCGGCCTGGCTGCCCACGGACTTGTTCACGTACCTGAAGTTCTTCAAGTTGATGAAGAGGCTTGCGTATTCCTTGATGCGGCCTTGGGCAATGAGCCTTCCCAGGAAGCGGGTGAGGCCAGCCTGGTTTTCTGCGTCGGTCAGGGAGTCGGTGACGTTGGCCTTCTGGAGAAGGGCCTCGAGACGGGCGTTGCCTGCGAGCATGAACACGTCCCAGAGAAGCATCTTGATCCCCTGGAGTTCGTCCACGGAAAAGTTCAGTTTTTCTTTTGGGGTGACCTTGAAGGTTGCGATGCCGCCGTCGCTTGTTTTGAAGGATTCTACGAAGGGGCAGCTCTGGGGACAGCATTCTTCGGAGAAGAGGGCGACGACGCCGTTGTTGCCGGCTGCGGAAGGAGCATGGAGGGAGTATTCGATCTGGCCGATGTTCAATGCATTGGCCAGGGGCTTGATCACCTGGGACAACTGGAGAGCCGCATCCTCGTTCACGAGGGTGATCCCCAGGAGGTTTTCCCTGAATTCCCTATATATGTTAAAGTCCATACTTCCTCAAATCCAAAACCGCGCCAAATTTAGTAAAAGGCGAGAGCTGCGGGAAAATTTTTCCCATAGTCGAGCCGAACTAAATGCTAGCGTAGCTGGCAAATGTAAAAATCGAGAAATGTTCTTTCAAGTTTTATTTTTCTTATACACAAATATAAGTGTTGAGAACGTGTAAATGGCCGATGAAACATCCAAATTAACGGATAAAACGCCTAATCCGTTGATATTGAATGAGTTACAGGATTTAGAACAACCGAACTTACGTAAATAGTTAGTTTACGCTAATTTTTCCAATGTAAAATCCCTTCTTTAAAGGCCCTATTTTTTTACGTTTTCGACCTGGTTGCCCGTTTGCCCATTTTCCCAAAATTCTATCTTTCGCCTCGGTTTTTAATGAGGTAACCCCTATGAAAAATGAGGCAGAAAAGCCTAATTTCATTACGAGCTCTCTTGACTTTATCGTCAACTGGGGTCGTACGAACTCTCTGTGGCCGTTCCCCTATGGTACGGCATGTTGTGCTATCGAATTCATGAGTACCGAAGTGGGTCGCTATGACCTTTCCCGTATCGGCTCTGAATACGTCCGTTTTACCCCGCGTCAGTCCGACGTCCTGCTGGTGTCAGGTACCATTACCTACAAGCAGGCTCCGATCCTTCAGCGCATGTACGAGCAGATGGCTGAACCCAAGTGGGTCATCGCCATGGGCGCCTGTGCAAGCTCTGGTGGTTTCTACGACTGCTACTGCACCGTCCCGGGTATCGACCATATCATTCCGGTCGACGTCTATATCGGTGGTTGCCCCAGCCGTCCGGAAGCATTCTTCGATGCAATGTTCGACCTGCAGAAGAAGATCAAGGACGAATCCTACATGAAGATGCGTACTCAGCGCGTCAAGGAACAGTGGGAACTTATCAAGGCCAAGACTGCTGAAGCCAAGGCCGCCGCAAAGGAAGCCGCTCAGTCCAAGATCACTGAAGTGAAGGACTTCGTTGTGGAAAAAGAACAGAAACTCATCAAGACAGCCCAGTTCTGGAAGGATTAACAGATGGAAAACGTTGAAAACATCGTCTCCCTCCTGGAAGAGAAGTTCGGCGCTCAGCGCGATGCTTCCGCCAAGTGGGATGCCTGCGTTGTCGTCGCAAAGGAAAACCTCCACGCTGTAGTGGAATTCCTGAAGAACGACTGCGCTGTGAAGTTTGACATGCTGCTTGACGCAGCTGGTATCGACTACCTGACCTACCCGAATCACGAAGGACCGCGCTTCGCAGTCTCCTATGCTTTCAAGAGCATGGAAACCGCAGGTGCCCGCATCCGACTGAAGGTGCTGGTCAGCGAAGCCGACCTCAAGGTGCCGTCCGTTGCCGACCTCTATGCAAGTGCTAACTGGCTCGAACGCGAAGTGTACGACCAGTTCGGTATTTTGTTCGAAGGCCACCCGGATCTCCGCCGTATCTTGAACCACGTTGAATTCGTTGGCCATCCGCTGCGCAAGGACTATCCGGCCCACAAGCGCCAGTGGCTCTCCACCAGCGACTACCTGGTCCCGGAACTGGAAAAGGTCTTGGAATCCAAGGGCTACAAGGTGATCGAACGTTCTGAAGAAGTCGATCCTGTGGATGAAGAATTTCTTGAAGGGAGTATCAAGGCATGATCGTATTAGATCCTAATGGCGAAAAGCTGAACCTGATGGCTCTGAACGTGGGTCCGACCCATCCGGCAACCCACCACTGCGTGCGCTTGCTCGCAGCTCTCGACGGCGAAACCATCGTGGCTGGTGTTCACGAAATCGGTTTCATGCACCGTGGCTTTGAAAAGATGGTTGAACGCGGTACCTGGCAGCAGGCTCTCCCGTACACCGACCGTCTTAACTACTGCTCTGCAATGATGAACAACATTGCATTTGTTCGCACTGTAGAAAAGATGTTCGATATCGAGATCCCGGAACGCGCAAAGGTGCTCCGCGTTATCGTTAACGAACTTTCCCGTATCAACGACCATTTCATCTGCGTCGCTGCTGCATTCCAGGACTTGGGCGGTACCACTCCGTTCATGTACGCTTTCAACCCCCGTGAAGAAATCATGCTCATTTGGGAAAAGCTCACTGGCGCACGTTTGACCAACAGCTACGCACGTATCGGCGGTATGTACCGCGATACCTACAATGGTTTTGAAGAAGACGTTCTCGCTGCTTGCACTTCTGTGGAAAAGGCTCTCAAGGACCTCCACGCTTGCTTGGACCGTAACCGAATCTTCTTGGATCGTACCGTGGGTATCGGCAAGATCTCCAAGGAACGCGCAATCAGCTACGGCTGGACCGGCCCCGTGCTCCGTGCAACTGGCGTCGCAAGCGACCTCCGCAAGGATGAACCGTACTACGATTATGAAACCTACGACTTCGAAGTTGTCGTAGGCACCCAGGGCGACGCAAACGACCGTCTCCAGGTTCGTCTCGCTGAAATCGAAGAATCTGTGAAGATCGTCCGTCAGGCTCTCAAGCGCTTGGCTCCGGGCCCCATCGACATCGTCGATCCGCGCATCCGCGTGCCGAACCACAAGCTTGCTTACCAGGATATGGAAGGCCTCATCGGTCGCTTCAAGAGCGTTTACGAAGGCATCCGCGTACCGGAAGGCGAATTCTACTGCGGTACCGAATGTGCCAACGGTGAACTCGGCTTCACCATCGTTTCCGATGGTTCCGGTCATCCGTACCGTATCAAGGCTCGTTCCCCCAGCTTCGCACACGTTTCCGCATTTGCAGAACTGGTGGAAGGTCTCACCATGGCTGACTCCATGGCAATCCTTCCGGGCCTCAACATGATTGCAGGAGAACTTGACCGATGAGAGAACATATTCAAGGCGCAGTTCACTTTGTCGCCAACAATAACTTGAAGTTCGATCGTCCGGCAGAACCGATCCCGGCTCTCCCGGATCCGGCCGAAACTTTTGGCCATGTCCATAAGGCTCAGCCGCAGCCGTCCCCGAAGGAAGTGCTGGACAAGCTCTCCACTCCCGAAATCAAGGAACGTTGCGCAGATCTTTTGAGCCGCTACCCGGAAGGCCAGGGCGCACTTCTCGAAGTGCTTTGGCTCGTGCAGGGCGTGTTCGGCTGGGTTCCGACTGAAGGTATCCGCTGGGCTGCTAACGTCTGCGGTTGCGCTCCGGCTCACGCAATGGGCGTCGCTACTTTCTACACCATGTACAATCACGCTCCCAAGGGCAAGTTCATGTTGCAGTTCTGCCGCAACATCAGCTGCGCCATCAAGGGTGCTCAGCCCCTCATCAAGTATGTGGAAAACAAGCTCGGTATCAAGTCCGGCGAAACCACTGCTGATGGCATGTTCACCATCCTTCAGGTCGAATGCCTCGGTTCCTGCGGCAACGGCCCCATGATGCTGGTGAACGACGATTTCGCAACTGACGTTGTGGATGGCGAACTCAAGATGAAGCGTGGCACTACTCTTACCGAAGCTTCCATCGATCGCATTATCGATTGGTGCAAGGCCCACGCAAACAACGTTCCCAAGCACGACGTGCTGGGCGGCACTGTTAAGGGCCACTGCGGTCATCCGGGTGCTCCGGGTGCAACTGCAAAGCCGCAGGTTGCTGACTACGCTCCTCCTTCTCCGGTTCTCGCCGTGAAGGCTGAAGCTGATGAAACTGGCGCAACCCTCACTTGGAAGGGCGCTCCGGAATTCACCAAGATCGTTGTTGAAAAGAAGAACGGTTCTGAATGGGTCGCCGTTGGCGAACCCGGCGTTAAGGACAAGGCTTTCGTCGACGCAGCCGGTAAGGTTGGTGACGAATACCGCATGATCGCCACCTCTGGCGAACGCGTGGCTAAGCCCTCCAATGTCGCTGTTACCACTCAAAAGCCGGTTCCGGAAGAAAAGGCGGTTTAATCATGGCAGAATGCGTAAAAGTTTGTACAGAAAACTTTGGCAAGGGCGCCCAGGACATCGAAGTCTACAAGAAGCTGGGTGGCTACGCTAACATTTCTGAACGCTTGTTCAATATGAGCCAGTTCGAACTCATCGACTACGTGCAGCGCTCCAATCTGCGTGGCCGTGGCGGTGCAGGCTTCCCCACTGGCATGAAGTGGAGCTTCGTTCCCCGCGGTACCGGCAAGCCGGTGTACATCGTGGTGAACGCTGACGAAGGCGAAGGCGGTACCTTTAAGGACCACTTCCTCATGCTGGAAGATCCTCATCGCTTGATCGAAGGTTTGATCATTGCCGCTTGGGCTCTCGGTTCCCGCGCAGCTTACATATACTGCCGTGGCGAATTCCTCCCGTGCATTGAAAGCCTCAACAAGGCTTTGAACCAGGCTTATGCCGCTGGCTACCTGGGCGAAAATATCTGCGGAACCAAGTTCTGCTTCGATATCTTCGTACACCGTGGCGCTGGCGCCTACATTTGCGGTGAAGAAACCGCACTCATTAACTCTCTCGAAGGCCAGAAGGGTCAGCCCCGCTTGAAGCCGCCTTTCCCGGCTGTTAGCGGTGCCTGGAAGAGCCCCACCTGCGTGAACAACGTAGAAACCATCATGGCTCTCCCCTGGATCCTGCAGCACGATCCTAGCGAATACGCTAAGATGGGTACTCCCCGTGCAGGCGGTACCAAGGTGTTCTGCATTTCTGGTGACGTAAAGAACCCGGGCGTTTACGAAGCTCCTCTCGGAACTCCCATGATGACCATGATCAACGAATACGCCGGTGGCGTCGTCGGTGGCAAGCTCAAGGCTGTGCTCCCGGGCGGTTCCTCCTGCGCTCCGCTGACTGCAGAAGAAGCTGCTGTGGCTACCATGGATTACGAATGCTTGGCCTCCATGAAGACCATGTTCGGTTCCGGTGCTATGATTGTCATCAACGACACTCATAACATGGTTGATCTCCTCAACGTTCTCGGTAACTTCTATAGCCACGAATCCTGCGGCCAGTGCACTCCCTGCCGTGAAGGTACCGGTCTCCTGCACCGTATCCTCAACCTCATCGTCGATGGCAAGGGCCACGATGGCGACGTTGAACTGATGCAGAGCCTTACTGGTGGTTTTGGCGGCGTGACCATCTGTCCGCTGTCCGTTTCCCTGGGCGGTCCTGTAGCTTCCTACAGCACCAAGTTCCGTGCAGACTTTGACGAATACATCGCAAAGAACCCGGATCACGCAAAGCCCCGTGTACAAGAAACTTATCGTCCTGGAATCTTCTGGTAATAAATTATGAGTAACTTCTATAACATGCCGAAACTCCCGACCGAAAACAGCCCGAAGGTGGAAATCTTCGTGGATGACAAGGCCGTGATGGTTCCTGGCGACACAAACCTCCTCGAAGCCCTCAAGGCTGTCGGGATCGAAACTCCTCACGTCTGTTACCATCCGTATCTTCCGGTTTCCGGTAACTGCCGTCAGTGCCTCGTTGAACAGGAAGGCCCCCGCGGTCGTATGCTGGTCATTGCCTGCTACACTCCTGTTGCCCCGGGTATGAAAATCTACACTCCTGCTTCCTCTGCCCGCGTGAAGAACGCCCGCAAGGCTACTCAGGAATTCATGCTGGTGAACCACCCGCTGGATTGCCCGATCTGCGACAAGGCTGGCGAATGCACCCTGCAGGAAAACTACATGGAAGCTGGCCAGAACGAAGGCCGCATGCGTCCGGAATATGGTAAGAACTACCACGGTAATCCGGCTCACCAGTTCATTGACTCCAAGGGTCAGGTCCGCGGTGGTAAGCATGTGGACATCGGCCCCCGCATTCTTCTCGACGAAGAACGCTGCGTTCAGTGCGACCGTTGCGTACGTTTCATGCGCACCATCGCCAAGGACGAACAGCTGCAGCTCGCTGGCCGTGCCGACCATACCTACATCTCTACTTTCCCTGGCGAAAAGCTGGACCACGAATATGACCTCTGCGTCACTGACGTGTGCCCCACTGGCGCCATGACTGCAAAGTACTTCCGTTTCCAGAAGCGCGTATGGCTCCTGAGCCACACTCCGACCATCTCCATGGATGACTCCCTGGGTGCAAACATCTGGTTGGACCACGCCGACGGCCGCATCTACCGTATGATGCCCCGCTGCAACCCGGAAGTGAACCGCAGCTGGATCTCTAACACCACCCGTCTCGCATTCCAGACCTTCGGCGAAAACCGTCTGCCGGCTATGGGCCTCAAGGTCATCAAGGAAGCAATGGGCGAGGGCAAGGTTGCAATCGTCGCTGGCGGCGCCAGCACCATCGAAGACTTGGCTGCTATCAAGCTCCTCAAGGAAACTCTCGGTGACAAGGCTGAAATCTTCGGCGGCACCTTCAAGAAGGTTGGCTCTCCGGACGGCATCGCTATGAGTGGCGACCCCATGGCAAACCGTGCTGGCTTCAAGCTCATGGGCATTGCCGACGACAACCTGGCTGACCTCGTCAAGCGCGCTTCCGAATTCAACGTTCTCCTCACCGTCAACGCCGACCTCTTCGGTGAAGACGCTGCCGCTGCCAAGGGCCTGGAAAAGATCGCAACCCGTATTGCTCTTTCCGCCTTTGACGACGAAACCGCCAAGAAGTCCACTCTCGCCTTCGGTATCAAGCACTGGAGCGAAGTCCAGGGTACCATGGTCAACTGCAACAACCTCCTCCAGAAGTTGAACGCAGCCCCGACCTGCCCGGATGCAGAACTCCGCCCGGCTTACGAAGTGATTTCTGAACTTGCTGGCAAGCCTTTCACAAGCGCATTCGAAGCCTTCAAGAAGGCAGGCGAATACGCATCTGTTCTCGCTGGTCTCGCATACGATTCCATCAAGAGCACTGGCAAGCTCCTCGAAGGAGGTAACGCATAATGGATATCATCGAATCCAAATCCTGGGTTGAATGGCTGATCACGATCGCGAAGTTCGCCTTCTGCTTCGT
This sequence comes from Fibrobacter sp., assembly GCA_024399015.1. Taxonomy (GTDB): domain Bacteria; phylum Fibrobacterota; class Fibrobacteria; order Fibrobacterales; family Fibrobacteraceae; genus Fibrobacter. The sequence continues at coordinate 12,423 of JAKSIC010000029.1, read as the reverse complement.
GCCGGTCCTTTACATCCTTCTTTTGATCCCTATGGAACGTCGTGGCGCCGGCTTCATGCAAGACCGTCAGGGCCCGAACCGCTCCTACATCAAGATCCCGTACTTCGGTAAGATCCGTTTGTTCGGTTACGTACAGAACATGTGCGACGGCGCCAAGCTGTTCTTCAAGGAAATGTTCGCTCCCAAGGGCGCAAACAAGATCCTTTACTACGCAGCTCCGGCAATCCCGTTTGCCATCGTCTTCCTCTCTCCCTGCGTCATTCCTTGGTTTGGTCCCATGGTTTTCGACTGGGCTGGCGAAGTCGTGCGTATCCCGGGCTCCATCGTTGATTCCGACGTCGGCGTCCTCCTCCTCTTCGGTCTTTCCTCTCTGTCCGCATACGGTGCAGTCCTGGCTGGCTGGGCTTCCAAGTCCAAGTACAGCTACCTCGGTTCTCTCCGTACTACCGCAATGACCGTCAGCTACGAAGTCTGCCTGGGCCTCTCCCTCATGGGCGTGCTCCTCCTCGCAGGTTCCTTCAACCTGACCGACATCGTTAGCTGGCAGGAACACCACGTTTGGGGTATCGTTGCACAGCCCATCGCCTTCATCTGCTTCCTCATCGCTAGCATCGCCGAAACCGGCCGTGCTCCCTTCGACGTTGCAGAAGGTGAACCGGAACTGGTTGCAGGTTACCACACCGAATATGGTGCTATGCACTTCGGTCTTTTCTACATGGGCGAATACTCCCACATCTGCATCAACAGCTTCCTTATCGCAACGCTGTTCCTCGGTGGCTACTCCATCCCGTTCGTGACTACTGAAACCATTCAGGCTCACATGGGTGGCTCTCTCGCTATCCTCTGCTGGGTGTTGGCATTCCTCGCTCTCGCTTTCCTCCACATGGTACATCGCTACTCCAAGAAGCTGGCTGCTACCAAGCAGACCCACCGCTTCGAAGTGCTCCGCGAATACCGTCTGTACAACATTGTTGGCTGGCTCGCAGTTATCGTTCTCATCGCCGCTGGTGCTTGCTCCTGGATGTTCTTCACTCCGGAAGTTGCCCACACCGCTGCTGGTGTTAACACCCTCGGTACCGCTCTCGGTACAGCTGCTATCCACCTCTTGGTTCTCGTGGTCAAGAGCATCATGTTCTGCTGGGTCTGGATCTGGGTCCGCTGGACTCTCCCGCGCTTCCGTTATGACCATGTCATGAACCTGGGCTGGAAGGTTATCCTGAACATCGCTCTCGTTAACCTCGTTGTCACCGCTATTGCTGCAAAGCTCTTGGGAGGTAACTAATGGCTCGCGTTATTAAACAGAAACCCATGAACTGGGTTGAACGCCTTTACGTTTACGAATGTCTCCGTGGCTTGTTCACCACGTTGAAGCATGCCGCTCGCGGTTTCTTCCGTTACGAACAGCTGCCGACCATTTCCTATCCGGAAGGCCAGCCGGACATTCCCAGCAACTACCGCGCTAAGCACCGCTTGATGCTCCGTGCCGACGGTACTCCCCGTTGCGTTGCCTGCGGCATGTGCGCTGCAGCTTGCCCTGCACACTGCATTTTCATCGAAGCAACCAAGAGCGACGATCCGCGTATCGAAAAGCGCGTGATGCGTTTCGACATCGACCACCTGGTCTGCGTATTCTGCGGCCTCTGCGTCGAAGCTTGCCCGGTTGATGCACTCCGCATGGACACCAAGCAAATCGTATTTGAACACCGTACCCGCGAAGAATTCGTGGCTCATCTCGAAGACCTCACCAACTGGGATCCGAAGGATTACCCCGAAGATGCACAGAGCCAGATGGCTCCGGGCGGTACCAAGAATGCCGAGGCCCGCAAGGTCTGGGGCATGGAGGTTAAATAATGCTCGCATTGATTTACTTCATTATCCTGGCAGTCGTCGCAGTTGGCTCCGCTATCTGCGTGCTCCTCTCCAAGCACCCGCTCTACGGTGCTCTTTCCCTCGTCGTGTCCATGCTTTCTCTCGCTGGCATCTACGGTCTTCTGGGCAGCCCCTTCATCGGTGTTGTTCAGGTGATGGTCTATGCAGGCGCAATCATGATGCTCCTGACTTTCGTCATCATGGTGCTTAACGCCGCCAAGGACAGCAAGACTCCCATGTTCGACAAGGTTTCCCTCTTCGTGATTCCCGCAGCCCTGGTGCTGGCTGGTCTCGTCGGTTTCGTGCTGGTTCGCTCCGGCATCGCTTTCGACGCCACCACCCTCCGCGGCTCCGTGAAGTTCACTTCCGAAACCCTTTTCAACCTCTCTCAGACTGGTCCGGGTTACTTCGTTCTGTTCGAAGTCATCGGCCTTCTGCTCCTCTCCGCTATGGGTGCTGCTGTTCTCATGGCTAAGAAGCGTCTGGGTACCGACAACGAGGAGGAAAAATAATGGAACTCCAAGCTATGTACGTTCAGATTCTGGCCCTGGTGATTTTCGCCATCGGCCTCATCGTGGCCGTTTCCCGCCGCAACGTGTTCTTCGTGCTCATGGGTGTTGAACTCGCCCTGAACGCAGTGAACCTCTCCTTCGTCGGTTTCGCAAAGACCTTGCCCGCCGACCTGAGCGCTGCTGGCCAGATCGTGCCGCTGTTCACCATCGCCGTCGCTGCTGCCGAAGCTTGCGTTGGCCTCGCCATGGTGATCATGATTTTCCGTAACCGCGAAAGTGTCGATGCTGACACCTTCACAAACTTGAAGGGGTAATAATCAATGACTAATTTACCGCTTTGGTTTATTCCGCTCTTCCCGCTTATCGGCTGCATCGTTCTCGGCGCAATCGCCCTGATCTCCTCCGGTGAAAAGAAGGGCCCGTCCGAAGGCTTCGTCGGCGCACTCTCCGTGCTGTTCCCGGCTCTCGCCTTCGTAAGCGTTGTGCTGCTTTCCTTCAACATGCCCGAAGGCGGCATCCGCAGCACCCTCTGCAACTGGATCGACATCCCCATGTTCAAGGTGGATATCGGCTTCCTGTTCGATGGTCTGTCCCGCATCATGCTGTTGTTCGTCACTGGCATCGGCACCCTGATCGCGCTCTACTCCAACGGTTACATGCACGGCGACCGCGGCTTTGCCCGCTTCTTCGCCTACATCAACCTGTTCTTGTTCAGCATGATCGTACTCGTGCTCTCCGACAGCCTCTTGCTCACGTTCCTCGGTTGGGAAGGTGTGGGTCTCTGCTCCTACCTCCTTATCGGTTTCTGGAACCACGACATCAACAACTGCAAGGCTGCTAACAAGGCTTTCATTGTGAACCGCGTGGGCGATATCGGCTTCCTCCTGGGTATGCTGGTTCTCTGCACTCTCGGTGGCTCCAACATTCTCAACTACGACGCACTCAATGCTTTCATCAACATGATCATGGGTGCTGGCAATGTTGAAATCGTTGTGCCTATCCTTTCTATCGCAGGTCTCTGCTTCTTTATCGGTTGCACCGGTAAGTCCGCTCAGATTCCGCTCCTCACTTGGTTGCCCGATGCAATGGCTGGCCCGACCCCGGTTTCCGCCCTCATCCATGCTGCAACCATGGTGACCTCCGGCGTCTACCTGCTTGCTCGTCTTTCTACCATGTTCGTTCAGATTCCGCTGATCCTGGACATCATCACTTGGGTTGGCCTCCTCACTGCCTTCTGGGCTGCTGTGGCTGGCCTCTTCCAGAACGATATTAAGAAGGTCCTTGCTTACTCCACCATCTCTCAGCTTGGCTACATGTTCATGGCTGCTGGTGTTGCTGCATTCGACGCTTCCATCTTCCATGTGTTCACCCACGCCTTCTTCAAGGCAGCTCTCTTCCTCGGTGCCGGTGCTGTGATTCACTCCCTCGCTGGCGAACAGGATATGCGCAAGATGGGTGGTCTTCTCAAGAAGACTCCGGTTACCGCATGCGTGATGATCTTTGCATTCCTCGCCATTATCGGTTTCCCGGGATTCGCTGGTTTCTGGTCCAAGGACTTGATCCTTGAACGTCTCTACATGAGTGGTCCTATGGGTCCGTTCTTCTATGCCGCCGGCCTTCTCACCGCTGTGATTACCGCCGTCTACATGGGCCGTCTCATTGTGCTCACCTTCTTCGGTTCCTACCGTGGTTCCAAGGAAAGCGAAGAACACATCCACGAAGCTCCGGCTTGCATGTTGTTCCCGATGGTGGTTCTCGCCTTCGGTGCAATCTTCGCAGGTTACTTCTGGGCTGACTCCATGGGCATCAAGTTCTTCGAAGAATCTCTCGCTCCGGTTGTTGGCGCTGCACAGGCAGTTCTCCATCACAGCGAAGCTCACGTCAGCGCTGGCGTCTTTGCTGGTCTCGGCACTCTCGCTGCTCTCCTCGGTATGGGTATCGCTTGGGCAAAGTACGGCAAGGCTCGCATCCCGGCTGCCAAGGGTTCCTCTGCTCCTCAGGGCAAGATGGCTACCTGGACATTCTTCTGGGATTACGTACACGGTGTTGTGATTACCGTTGTTAACGCCATCGCATGGGTGGTTGACAACTGCGTCGACAAGCTGGTTCAGTTTGCTCAGTGGTTGGTTGGTGGCATTGCCGAAATCCTCGGCGATGGTGCTGCTTCCTTCCAGGTCCGCAAGGTTCGCCTCCAGATCGCTCTTAGCATCGCTGGTGTCGCTGCCCTTGTGATTGTTGTTCTTTTGACTGGAGGTTTGATCTAATGCTGTTGCATCTCCTCGTCTTAGCACCGTTCGTTGCCGCTATCCTCATGGTGGCAACCTCCAAGGAAGATCCCAAGTCCTCTTCTCGACTGGCCTTCCTCTTCGCCCTGGCATTCTTCGGTATGTCCATTGCCAACATCGCTGCTGGCAACCAGGCAACCGAAGCCTACGAATGGTTCCGCATTCCTGGCGCAAAGGGCCCGGTCTACTACTACCTCTATAGCCATGGTCTTGGTGCCTGGATGGTTCTCCTTTCTACCGGTCTCTCCCTGGTAGCCTTGATTACCGCCCGTAACACCACCTGCAAGAACTACCGCAACTTCGCTATCGGCATCTTCGCCTTGATGGGCGCCATGAACGGCACCTTCCTCGCAGCCGATGCAGTTCTGTTCTTCTTCTTCTTCGAAGCTATGGTTATCCCGGCTGCAATCCTCATCGCCGGTTTCGGTGGCAAGGATCGCGCCAAGGCTGCAATGACCTTCGCTATCTACACCCTCGTGGGTTCCGCTCCCATGATGGTCGCTCTCTGGTACCTGATTTCCCAGGCTGACAGCTCTCTGCTCCTCTCCTTGGCAATCGCTCTCCAGAACATGCCCGAAGGCGCTCAGACCGCAATCCTCGTAAGCTTCCTTCTCGCCTTCATGGTGAAGACTCCGATCTTCCCGTTCCACGGCTGGCAGGCTATTTCCTACTCCGAAGCTCCGGCTCCGCTCTCTGCAATCCTCACTGGTGCAATGAGTAAGGCTGGCGTGTTCGGCTTCATCGCTTGGATCCTCCCGATCTTCCCGATGAACATGTCCATTGTTACTGTTATGATGTGGCTCGGCCTCGTGACCGCTGTTTACGGCGCTCTCATGGCTCTCCGTGCTACCGACGCCAAGAAACTCCTCGCTTTCAGCTCCATGGGTCACCTTGGTCTCGCTGTGGCAGGCGTGTTCAGCCTCTCCGAAGCAATGCTCCCGGCAGTGCTCGTTCTCCTGGTTGCTCACGGTATCTCCGCTGGCGCTCAGTTCCTCTTGATGGGGATTGCAGAACGCATGACTGGTACTCGCGAACTGGATAAGCTTGGCGGTCTCGCCCGCGTTACTCCGGTGTTCGGCTCCCTGTTCGGTTTCGTTGCAATTCTCGCTCTCGCAATTCCTGGTACTGCAGGCTTCGTCGGCGAATTCACCGTCCTCCTCTCTCTCTGGGATATGGGCCCGGTTCCGGCTCTCGTCGCTGGCCTCTGCATCATCCTCTCTGCCGCCTACATGCTCCGCTTTGTTCAGAAGGTTATCTTCGGTGAACAGAAGTGCGAAGTTGCCGGTACCCGCATGACTGCCCTGGAAGGTTCTTCCATCGGTATCATGGGCGTGCTGCTCCTCGTGTTCGGTATGCATCCGGCATTCATCACCAACGCTCTCCACCTCTTCGACGAACAGGCCATCGAAACCATGGCTAAGCTCGCTGGCGAAAAGCCGGCTGCCGGTGCCGAAGGCGAAGAAGTTGCTCCGAGCAGCATTCCGGGTGTTGAAGCAGAAGTCGATGAAAACGTGGCTGATGTTGCAGTCCCCATGACTGAAGAAGATTTCCGTCAGCTGGATTCCAACCTTGCTGCAAACGGCTTTAGCGAAGAAGAACGCGCTAACCTGATTGCTCAGCTCAAGGCAATGAATGCTGAAGACTCTGCCGAAACTGCTGCAGAAGCTCCTGCCGCAGTTGAAGGAGGTAACAAGTAATGAATAGCATTATCAATCTCTTGCCGGTCATCCTGGTCGCAGTTGGCGCCCTCGTAACTTTGGCTGCAGAACCGTTCGTCAAGGACGACAACAAGCACAAGGTGCTCCCCTGGGTTGCAACCTTCTTCGTTGCTCTCGGTGCAGGCGCTTTCGCTCTCGTCCAGAACGACACTTTCTTTAACCTCTACGCAATGGATCCTGTCCGCCGCCTGCTGGGTGTGGCTATCTTCCTTTGCGCATTCCTCGGCATTGCCGGCCTCCAGTGGACTCTCGGTCACGAAAAGTTCAAGGGCGGCGAAGCCTACGGTCTGTTGCTCCTCGCTACCTGCGGTGCAACCCTCATGACCCAGGCTATCGACTACTTGGCCCTCTTCCTGGGCATGGAACTGGCTAGCTTCCCGATCTACGCTCTCGTAGGCCTCCGTCGCAAGGACGTTAACGCTAACGAAGGTGCTTTCAAGTACTTCGTTTCCGGTTCCGTTTTCAGCGCCATCTTCCTCTACGGTGTGGCTCTCATGTACGGTGCAACTGGTACCACTCACTTCTTCGGTGCAGTGATCCCGGGCCGCGAAGCTATCTACGGAATGGGTATCCTCTTTGCCATCGTCGGCCTCCTCTTCAAGGCTGGCGCTGCTCCGGTTCACTTCTGGGTCGCTGACGTCTACACCGGCGCATCCGTTGCTGTGACCGCTTTCATGGCCGCAGTGGTCAAGGTCGGCGCTCTCGCCGCTCTCGCTTCTGTATGGCTGGGCATCCTCGTTACCCGCGCTGGCATTCAGGCTAACGTATGGAACCTCTCTGAACAGGTGACTATCGCCGGTCAGTCCAAGGCTCTCTTCTACGTCGTGCTTATCGTCGCCGTGCTCTCCATCGTGTTCGGTGCATTCGGCGGTCTCGCTCAGAAGTCCGTCCGTCGCATCTTGGCTTACTCCGCTGTGATGAACGCTGGTTTCATTGTGCTCGGCCTCCTGTTGCCGAACTACCTTGAAAACGGCACCGTCCAGATGGGCGCTATGTTCTACTTCCTCGTGACCTACGCCATCGGTTCTGCAGGTGCCCTCACCGGTATCGCATACCTCTCTGGCCGCGAAGACCGTCACGAAAACCTCTGCGACCTCCAGGGTCGCGGTCGCAAGCGTCCGTTCGTCGCCCTCGGCGTAACCGTGTGCTTGGCAAGCCTTGCCGGCCTTCCGCCTGCTGCTGGCTTCCTCGCAAAGTTCACCTTGTTCACCGAAGCATGGGCTGGTGGCATGGGCTGGGTTGCAGCTCTCGCATTTGCCCTCTCCCTGGTGGCCGCTGTGTACTACCTCCGCATCGCCTTCGTTTTCTTCATGCCGGCTAAGGCTGAATGCGAATGCAAGTGCTGCTGCGAAAAGAGCGCACCGTACAGCTACCTTCTCAAGTTCGGCGTTACCATCGCAGCTCTCGCTCTGTTGGTGATCGGCGTTCTTCCGAAGCTGGCTCTCCTCGCTTAATAGCGAACGTGCGCAATAAAGCGCCGCGCAATTAAGCACCGCGCAATTAAGCACCGCGCGACAATGTGCAAAACCCCGTAGGCTAAAACCTACGGGGCTTTTTTAGTAGCCTCTAAGGTGTGTTGGTTAACAGTCCCCCGTAACAGCCTCCCGATAAGTGTTTGTCAACAGCCTTCCGATAGGTCTGATTACTAGCTATTTGTCTTTTTTCCTTTGCTAGCTAGTAATAAATTAATTTGTATGGAATTGCTTTACTAGCTAGCCAGCACTTTTTTTATGCTAGCTAGTAAAAAAAGAAAATACCACTACCCAAACACATGATAAATGAGATAAAATGGCTGGCGAGGTGGAAAAACTACTAGCTGACCAATTTGTTTTGCGATCTAGCTAGTAAACTTGCATTTTTGACCGTTCCACGGGACCTGCGCCACGCCTTGCGCTATTCGACTTTTTCGCTGATGTCTTTCACGAACAGGAACAGGCTCTGGTTGACGTCGCTGTAGTCGTCGGCGGGGAGCATCTCCATCATGGTGGGGCGGAACAGGCCTTCGCCGTGGGGACCGTTTCCGTAGCGGCGGCGGTAGAAGATTTCGATGGAACTTGCGCCGCCCATAAAGTGCCTGCGCAGGAATTCCTGGTTGGTGCTGCCAAGGTAGCTTTCCAGGTCGTCGGGATGCACCAGGCCCGAAGTGCCGAAGTCGTGAAGCCATTCGGAAATCTTCTCGGAGAAACCCTGCGCACTGTTCTTTTCAGACAAGTTCATCTGGATGATGCTGAACGTATCGTAGGTGAGGTTCACCTTCAGGATCTTCGTGTAGGACCTGCAGATCGCGCCGTACGCTTCCCGCTGGCCGCGCCTGTCCACGCCTCGGGTCTTGTAGTAGTTTTCCTTGTCGCGGTACATCATCTTGTCCGCCGCGTTCTTCATCTCGGTCAAGTCGGCGTACGGGTTACGGCGCCGCTCCGCGAAACCCACCGACAAGAAAAGCTCCTCCACCAGCTTGCCCGACCACTGTTCCGTTTCCTCCAGGATCCTCTCCTTGAAAACGGCGCCCTCCACGTCGGAAAAAAGCTGCACCATGAACTCGTCGCCACCCACGCGGTAAACCTTGCCGCTGCCCGCGAAAGCCTTCAGAATACATTCGCTGGCACCCTTGATCAGTTCGTCGCCCGCGTTGTGCCCCAGGGTGTCGTTCACCTCCTTCAGGCCGTTGATGTCGATGGAGAAGAAAATCATGTTGTCCGGAATGGGGGAGTCCTTCTTCTGGCGGTAGTCCTGTTCGTAGGCGTTGCGGTTGTACACGCCGGTCAGGGAATCCACCTCGGCCTCAACCACCAGGCGCTCGTTGCGCTCCTGCGCCACCACGAAAATGTGCACGATGATGCAGCCGATGAACGTGCCCACGGAATAGAACGGAGCGTCGGGATACAGCAGCTGGAACACCCCCGTAAGCAGCGGCGCCATCACGAACATGAGCACCGCGGAATACTTTTTGCGCTTGTCGCTTGAACTACGAAAAAGGGCGAAGGAGGTCAAAATACCCGTGACCACGTAGAACGCGTACTGGTTCAAGAAGGCCACTTCCCTGAACAGCTCGGTCTTGTACTGGTGATCGGCGGTAATGGTGAACACCGTAGGTGTAAAGCAGTTGCGCACCACGAGGCACACCTGGAATGCCAGAACCAGGAAACCCAGTCCCTGGATAATCTGCGGCCTCTTCACTTCGCCCTGCAGGTAAGTCAGCACGAAGTAAAGCCAGAAGTTGGCGGTGACTGCCGACGAAATATGGAACACCGAGGAACTGATGAACAAGGCGGTGTCGCTCTTGACATAGGGCATGGCGGCCAGCCCCCAGGCCGTGTCCTGCAGGCAGAAGAAAACGCACCAGAGAAGCAGCCTGCGGTAGGCCCTGTCCACCGGGGAGTTGTTGTCGCGGAACACGTAGGCATGGCGGAAAATAATCGTAAGGACGATTGCATAGGAAAGCGCCAAAATCCAGTAAAGCGAATGAACCACAGGAACCTCGAAAAATCTGTAAGTAATTTAACATAAAATTCCCGCTGCTCTCGCCCCACATGTCATCGCGAGGGCCGAAGGCCCGTGGCGATCCAAAGCATCCCGTCCCCGAAGTTATGTCATCGCGAGGAACGTAGTGACGTGGCGATCCAAGCATTACATTTAATGCGAACGGAATGATAAAAATTATTTACAATTTCTTTAAATGCTTACATTTTGCTTATAATAATACGTTATCTGTAATGTTAATCACAAACTCATTTGCCAAAATCTTGTGTTTTTAGCCCAAAAAGCTAAATTTCGCGCCGTAAAAATTTTTCAACGGGACCCCTAAAATGAAAAAATTCCTTTTCACAACCCTCGCTGTCGGTGCTCTCGCAGTAAGTGCCGGCGCTACTGTTTCTGCGACTTCTGCTGCAGATATGGAAAATTTGAAAAATTCCGCAGGCTGTTACGAAATTTCCACTCGAGAAAACCTTGTTGGATTCGCCAATATTGTGAATGGCGCTGATGGTTATACACGAAATGTTTCTGCTTGCGGTGTTTTGACCAAGGATATTTACTACAACGAGAATGTTGTTAATTCCGGAAAAAATGGTCTAAATGGTAGTGGCTATGAAGAATGGACTCCTATCGCTGCGCAGTCAATTGTCGGTAATGACGTGGGGGCTAAGGCCTTTAAGGGAACTTTTGATGGTCAAAATCATGCTGTCTATGGTCTGTATGTGACTCAGCAGGGGTGGGAACCTAGTTTTATTGGTAATGCTCAGGGTGGCGCTGTCGTCCAAAATTTGAACATTAAGGATTCCTATTTTGCTCCGACTGGTGGTGGTGCTGGGGCAATTATTGGATCGTCTAAGAGCGCAACGGGCAATACTGCCGTTATTAAAATAGACAACTGTTCTTTTGATGGCTATATCAATGGTGGATCTACAGAAAATAACGGTGGCTTAGTCGGATCTGTAGCGAGTAATACAACGATAAACATTTCGAATAGCTATAACGAAGGTCGTGTTGTTGGTAAGAATGATATTGCTGGTTTGGTTGCCATGGTGTATAAAAACGGTACGGTGAACTTAAGTAACTGCTACAATGCCGGATATGTTGATGCTAGTAGTTCAAATAATAGCTCCCGAGAAAATCAAATCGTTGCAAATAAGGCAGGTTCTGCAAGCGGAACGAATATTGGCTGTGTAAGCAGTGGGTCCGGTACGAGTAACTGCGGTAATGCAGGTTCCCCGACTAAAGCTGATTCCGCAACCACCGCACTCAACTATCTGAACAACAAGAGCGGTGCAAGCGACATCCAGTCTGAATGGAATAAGCTATCCAATGATGAAAAAATCAAACGCTTGACTGAAAATGTTGAAGGTATCGAGGTTGATACAGTTTGGTCTACAACCAAGCAACTTTGGATTACTAGAACTACAATCAAGACACAGTTGGACCTTTCTGAAAATAACGCCCTCATTATCAAGGAAGATGTTGTTGCCGACTCCATTACCTTTGATCGTGATTTCAAGAGTGGAGTTGCTTCCACCATCATGGTTCCGTTCAACTATAGCGTTGGATCTACCATGAAGGCTAAGTTCTACGAATTTGCTAATGTCTCACAAGATGCTGATGGTGCTTGGAAGGTGTCTGCTAAGCAGGTGTCTGTGTTGCAAGCTCATACTCCGTATCTGATTGTGCCGGCTGCTGATGGCGAACTTACTTTCGTTGGTCCCTTCGTTCTTTGGGCTAATAACAACGGTGGTGCTTACGAAAAGTCCATCGGCAACACTGCATGGAAGGCAGTTGGCGTCTACACCAAGAAACGTTGGGATGTCGGCGTAAATGAAGAAGAAATCGGTACGATTTACGGCTTTGCTGCACAGGCTAAGAGTGAAAAGAATCCGGGCGACTTCGTTCGCGGTGGTAAGAAGGTTGCAATCCTTCCGTTGCGTTCTTACTTGAAGTACGACGCTTCTACTGACGAAGAAACTGTTGTTTCTGCTCCGGCATTGACCAAGATGCGTGCAATAAGCTCTACTGAAGTAGCTTCTATCGATGCTTTGCCGCAACGCCTTGTCGTTGAACTAGAAGATGCTCCGGAAAGAGTTGAAATTATCGAAAGCATCGATGTTCCTGAAAATCCGGATGGCGAAGACCTCGGTGAAAAGCCTCAGGGTATCGTAGACCCTGCTCTGCGCCTGGATGTACAGAAGGCTGATCGCTGGTTTAACATCAATGGCCGTAACATGAAGAATAAACCCAAGTCTCAGGGTGCTTTCATCAAGAACTCTACACCGGTTATCATCAAGTAAGGAGAACGTAAAAATGACTATCAAGTTTGAAAAGAAAGATTACGTTGCCCCCGCAATGACCGTTGTGGAAATGAGCGGTGAGGATGCACCCATTCTTTGTAGCTCTTGCATTGGTGATTGTTATGAAGGTGATGACGATGGAGACGCTTTGTTCGGCTCCATCGGTACCTTCGGTAACGACAAGGCATAATTCCGCGGCATCCCGCTCCGCATAAAAACATTTAGAATCTCACAGAAGCTTCCCCGCGTTCAATAACCTTAA
>JAKSIC010000028.1 GCA_024399015.1 Fibrobacter sp. | reverse complement strand
CGTTGTAGGGAAGCACGCTTAAAAAACTAGAAGCATATTCCTGGAGGGCGTCTCCGTTTGTGATGGTCTTGTTAGCAATTAAAGTCTCAAGACCATTGGAGAGTGTGAATGCTCCAATGGGAAAGAGGCTATCGCAAACTTGAATCATTCGGAGAGTTGCAAGCATATTTAGTATTAATGATGGTGCTCGTGATGATGGCCATGCTCATGATGGTCATGGTCGTGGCTATGGGAGTGACCGTTACTTGCACCGTGTGCCTTGCAGACGATGTAGTCAGAAAAAACATCTTCTACAATCTGAGGGAGAAATCCCAAACGGGCTAGGTATTCAAATGTGGGCTCGTCATAAGGTATGGTGACATCCTTTTCTGTAATTTGCAGGGAAAGATGCCTGTTGCCCAATTCAAATCCGAGGCGCCCCATATCTTCCATAGTCTTGACGGGAATGCGAACCAGCTTTGCCTTGTTGATCTTTACAACGTAAATTTTATCGGGACTGACGGCGAGAACATCGCCATCAGAAAGGGATTCCTCAATCTGAATTCCTAATTCGGTTCCGTCATCGGCAACTTTAAAAATACGATGCTTGTCTAGTTCAAACCATTCGAATGGAATGTCTACCACGGTCTTGGAAGGAACTTCGTTTCCGTGATGGATGTTTCCGAGAATTTTATCGGCAATCATTTTTGACTCCTTGCAGATTGCTTTTTAGAAAAGGAAGTACCTTCTTGCAAGAGAAAGTTCTGTGGCGGCTTCGCAGGTGATTCGTTCACCATCCACCTTTACAGTGTAGGTTTCAGGATCTACTTCCAGCTTTGCGATGCGGTCGTTGTGAACCATGTCCTTCTTGCCGATGTTTCGACAGTTGCTTACGGGGAGGACCATTCTTTCGAGGCCCAGTTCTTCCTTGATGCCATTTGCAAAAGCGTATTCCGAAACGAAGGTGATGCAGGTTTTTGCTAAAGCCTTGCCGTGGGCACCGAACATATCGGTATACACAACTGGCTCTGGGGTGGGAATGCTGGCATTGGCATCGCCCATTTTGGATGCGCAAATAAAACCGTTTTTCAGAATCATTTCGGGCTTGGCTCCGAACATGTCGGGACGCCAAAGGACAAGGTCTGCGATTTTGCCAACTTCTACGGAACCAACGTACTTTGAAATGCCGTGGGTAATGGCCGGGTTGATGGTATACTTGGCAATGTAACGCTTGATGCGATTGTTGTCGTTGCGTTCGCAGTCTGTTTCGAGAGTGCCGCGCTGTTTTTTCATTTTGTCTGCGGTTTGCCAAGTGCGGGTGATCACTTCACCTACGCGGCCCATGGCCTGAGAATCAGAACTCATCATGGAGAAAATTCCCATGTCGTGAAGAATGTCTTCGGCGGCGATGGTTTCCGGACGAATTCTTGAATCCGCAAAAGCCACATCTTCTTTATTGTTCTTGTCCAGATGGTGGCATACCATCAACATGTCCAAATGTTCGTCAATGGTATTTCTGGTGAAGGGCATTGTCGGATTTGTTGAAGATGGCAAGACGTTTTCGAAGGCGGCTGCGCGAATGATGTCGGGAGCGTGTCCACCGCCAGCACCTTCCGTATGGTAGGTGTGGATGGTGCGTCCCTTAAAGGCTGAGATGGTATCTTCTACGAAGCCGCCTTCGTTTAATGTATCCGTGTGGATGGAAACCTGGACGTCGAATTCATCCGCGACGCCTAGGCAAGTGTCAATAGCCTTGGGAGTGGAACCCCAGTCTTCGTGAAGTTTCAGGCCTGCAGCTCCTGCACGCACCTGTTCTCTCAAGGTTTCTGCACAGGATCCATTTCCCTTGCCGAGGAAGGCTAAGTTGACAGGCAAATCTTCTGCAGCTTCCAGCATTTTGTGGATGTTGAATGCGCCGGGCGTACAAGTGGTAGCGTTGGTTCCGTCAGCAGGGCCTGTGCCGCCACCAATCATGGTGGTGACGCCGCTATAAAGAGCTGTACGAACTTGTGTGGGAGAGATAAAGTGAATGTGGGTGTCGATACCGCCGGCAGTCAAGATCAGGCCTTCGCCAGCAATGGCTTCGGTGGAACTGCCGATGATCATGCCTGGGGTAACGCCATCCATCATGTGGGGGTTGCCGGCTTTTCCGATGCCAGCAATTTTGCCATCTTTAATGCCTATGTCGGCCTTGAAAATTCCAGTTGCATCAATGACAAGTGCGCTTGTAATGACGGTGTCTAGGCATTCGTCATCCTTAAAGGGCGCTGCCTGGCCCATGCCATCTCGCAGTGATTTTCCACCGCCGAATTTTGCTTCGTCACCGTAAACGCAATAATCCTTTTCTACTTCTACAATAAGGGAGGTATCTGCAAGACGGATGCGGTCGCCTACGGTGGGACCGTACATTTGAGCGTAATCTTTTCTGGAAATCTTGTACATGTTAAGCTCCCGTAAAACCAGAGGTTGATGCTCTGCCAAATGCAGCCGTTTTTACGAATTCATCATCCATAGGGCCTTCTACTAGACCGTTCAATCCATGACCTTCGCGGCTACCACCGATTTCAACCAGGTTTACGGTCTTTGTTTCACCGGGTTCAAAACGTACTGCGGTTCCCGCGGGTACATCAAGACGCATGCCATAGGCTGCCATGCGATTGAAATCCAGTTTTTTGTTGACTTCAAAGAAGTGAAAATGGGAACCTACTTGAACTGGGCGGTCTGCCGTATTGGTAACGTCCAAGGTAAGCGTTCTTTTGCTTGCATTCAGTTCGATGAAACCTTCCTCTACGAGAACTTCGCCAGGAATCAATTTCCCGGTAGCAGGAATTGGATCGTGTACGGTAACCAGCTTTGTTCCGTCAGGGAATGTGGCTTCCAGCTGGACTTCGTGAATCATTTCTGCGACGCCGTCCATCACCTGTTCGGCAGTCAGCATCTTTCGACCCTCGGACATCAATTCTGCAACGGTCTTGCCATCTCGAGCCAATTCCAATAACTTGCTGGAAATGTAGGCGATGGCTTCCGGATAATTCAGTTTCAGTCCGCGTTGCAGTCTTTCACTTGCCACAATGCCTGCATAGTGCAGCATCAACTTTTCGGTTTCTCTAGGAGTTAAATGCATAATTAATCCGTCATCAATTTTTGGACTTCAGCCTTGTCACAAAGGGATGTTTCCCTGTGGAAAATGATGTTTCCCTTTTCCATGATGTTGATGTAGTGGCTGTTTTCCATAACGAAATCCAGATACTGTTCCACCAGCAATACGGTAATGCCCTTCCATTCGTTAATCTTACGGATAGCGCGACCAATGTCGTTAATGATGGATGGCTGGATACCTTCGGTAGGTTCGTCAAGAATCAAAATTTTTGGGTCCTGTACCAGGGCGCGTGCGATGGCAAGTTGCTGCTGCTGACCGCCGGAAAGATCGCCGCCGCGGCGTTTGGCGAATTTGGGCAGGATAGGAAACAGGTCGTAGAGATATTCGGGAATCTTGTTCTTACCCACCTTTTCTCCACGGCCAAGAATGGGCTGTATGCCCAATTCCAGATTTTCCTGGACAGTCATCTGCGGGAAAATATCTCGACCTTGCGGGACGTAGCCAATGCCGCAGCGTACACGTTCGTAGGCGGGAAGTTTTGCGATTTCCTTTCCGTCAAAAACGAGAGAAGTTTCTGGACCCGTCTTTACTAGTCCCATAATGCTCTTTAGTGTGGTGCTTTTTCCAACGCCGTTTCGACCGATGAGGCTTACGATTTTTCCCTTGGGGATATCCAGACTCAAACCTTCAATGACGCGGCTTTCGCCATAATAGGAATCCATGTTTTTCAAATAAAGCATAATTATTCTCCACCACGACCCAGGTAAACTTTCTGCACTGTAGGATCGGCAAGAACTTCCGTTACGCTGCCCTCCATCAGAATTTTTCCTTCATGAAGGACTGTCACCTTGTCGGCAACCTGCTTCACGAAATCCATATCGTGTTCAATAACGATGACGGTACAATCCTTCTTGATTTCCTTCAGGATTTCTCCGGTTTTAAATGTTTCTGGCTTGCCCATGCCGGCGGCGGGTTCATCTAGCATAATGACTTCCGGCTTTTGCACCAGCTGCATTGCGATTTCGAGCCATTGCTTCTCGCCGTGAGCCAAAGCTCCTGCGCGCCATTGACGTTTGTCGGCAAGGCCCACTTTCTGCAGAGTGGCATCGATGTTATCCAACTCTTCCTTCTTGGGCTTGCGCAGAATGGTGTCCATAATTCTCTTGCCTTTTTTCAGGGAGAGAATCATGTTTTCTTCCACAGTCAGGTTTACAAACACCGAGGGAACCTGGAATTTTCTGCCGATTCCAAGCCAGACAATCTTGTATTCCTTCATCCCTGTCAAGGTTACAGGATCCTTGTACATAGGATGGTAAACCACATTGCCTTGGGTGGGTTTTGTTTTGGCGCAAATAATGTCAAGTAATGTTGTTTTCCCTGCACCATTGGGGCCAATGAAGAAATGAATTGTATTTCTCTTGACTTTTGTGTTTACATCGGTTAGAGCATAAAACCCATCAAAGCAAACAGAAACATGGTTGATATCCAATACAGATTCTGAAAGCTGTGTGATTTTGATAGGTGCGGGGTTCTTGGCAAGAAGTTCTTCTTTTGATACGATTTCGGTTTGCATAAAAACTCCTTAGACCTTTTTGAACAGAGAAGGAACCTTGTCGCGAACTAAGCCTACGATGCCGCCCTTGAAGAACAGGATGGTGACGCAGAAAAGGACTCCGATGATGTACTGCCAAATTTCTACAGTGCTTCCGGAACTCAAATTGTACTCGCAGATGTTTATGAAGAACGCTCCGATGACTGCGCCGATAATGGTTCCGCGTCCACCGATGGCCACCCAGATCACCATGCCGATGGAGTAGGTGATGGTCATTTGGGAAGGTGTGATGCAACCGTTGAAATTGACAAAGATTGCGCCTGCAATGCCTGCGAAAATAGCGGAGAGAACGTAGATGAAAGTCTTGTAGCGACTTACAGGATATCCAGAGAAATAAGTCCTATTTTCGCCATCGCGAATGGCTATCAACACTTTACCGAACTTACGTTCTACAAGGAATTTGGAAAGTGCGTAAACAGCGATCAAGGCGATGAGGGACACATAGAATAGAAGGAACATGTTTCCCTGATTGGCGCTGCCCTTGATGCTTCCAAAGATAGACTTGATTTCTGTAATGCCCACGTTTCCGTTGGTGTAGGGAGACATGGCGATGAACAGAGAGCAAGCTGCCCAAGTAAGAGCCTGGGAAATAATGGAGAAGTACACTCCCTTTACACGGTTCTTGAAAATGAAGTAACCTACAATCCAGGCGACTACGGCGGGGGCGATAATCACCAGTAGCAGACTTCCCGGAGAAAGTGTAAAAGGAACCCAAATCAGAGGCATCTCGGTAAGGCCACCGATGTGCATGAAATCGGTCAAATGACCGCCTGTTGCCTGCATTTTCAGGTACATGGCCATGGCGTATCCGCCTAGGGCAAAATACAATCCGTGCCCAAGGCTCAAGATTCCTGTGTAGCCCCAGATCAAGTCGATACCGATGGCGACAATAGCAAAGCTAATGCACTTGCCCAGGAACAAAATGGTGGAACCGCCGCTAACGACGCCCATCATCAAAAGGACGGGCATCATGGCGAGAATAAAAACGATAATTCCAAAAGTGATGTTGGATCCGTGTCTTTCGAAAAGTCTTAATGCTTTCATATTTGTACCAATAATCCTTATTCGTTAAACCTTAATCCAAATTTCTGCTCTTGATAACGAACAGTCCCTGAGGTCTCTTTTGCAGGAATACGATGACAATCAGCAATACCACTGCCTTGGCGATGGTGGAGGAGGTGTAGTTTTCGGTAAAGATGGAGCTGATGCCGATGATGCCGGAGCCGATGACTGTTCCGATCAAATTTCCAACGCCTCCGAGAACAACTGCCATGAAGGAGTTGACGATATAGCTTTGTCCGACAGTAGAGTCAATGGAGCCGAGAAGTGCTACGGAGCATCCTGCGATACCTGCAAATCCAGAGCCCATTGCGAAAGTCAAGTTGTCCACCTTGCGGGAGTTGATGCCCATGCACTGTGCCATGGGACGGTTCTGCATGACGGCTCGCATCTGGCGACCGAAATTGGACTTGTACATCACAAGCCAAACGGCGCCCATGCAAAGAGCTACCAGCAAGATGATGAAAATTCTGTTATAGGAGAAAGTGCATTCTCCGAGAGTGATGCCGCCACTTAAAAAGGAAGGAGCCGTAACGTTTACACCCTGGGATCCAAAAATGGAGCGTGCACCTTGCTGTAAAATCAAGCTGATGCCCCATGTGGCTAAGAGACTGTCGATTTCACGACCATACAGTCTTGAAATCACGAATTTTTCAAGAAGGCTTCCTAGCCCGAAAGCGACACCAAATGCAGCGATGATGGCTACGAAGTAATAGAGTCCGCCAATAGATTCTGGCAGGAACTTGGCGAAAAGCTGCTGGACCACAAAAGTCATGTAAGCGCCGATCATGACGAATTCACCATGGGCCATATTGATTACGCGCATGACGCCAAAGGTAATGGCTAGGCCAAGCGATGTCAGCAAGATAATGGAGCTGAGACTCAAGCCGTTAAAAAGGATGTTGATGGTCTGTTCCAAGGTGTCCTCGGTCCGTTTGCGTTTAGTTTTTGAAGTTGTTGAATGAAGAGTGGAAACAAAAGGTGGCGGGCCCAGAGACCCGCTTCCCTTTATAGAATGCAAGCGAAAAGCCTGCGGTCTTTATGAGGATGGGTATATTTTAGTTCAGCGGCTGGAGGCCTGCCTTCACTGCCCAATCGTAGGTGGTCAGGTAAGGATCCGGTGCAACAGGAGCTGCGGTGGCGTAAACTTCCTTGATGAGACCATCTTCGGAAACTTCACCCACGCGGACAGGCTTTGCAAGGTGCTGGCTCTTGCCGTCGATAGCCACAACGCCTTCCGGAGCCTTGTAAGAAATGGAACCGGACTTGATTGCTGCAAGAACTGCATCCACTTCAAAGCTCTTTGCTGCCTTCACAGCTTCTGCCCACAGATAAACTGCGTCATAAGCAGCTTCTGCCGGGTCGGAGGTTACGCGGTTTGCACCGAACTTTTCCTTGTAAGCTGCAACGAATGCAGTGTTTTCAGGGGTGGAAGTAGTCTGGTAGTAGTTCCAGGAAACCAGATGACCCTTCAAGATGGCGGGGCCGATGGTTGCCACTTCTTCTTCGGCAATGGAGAAGGACATGGTCATGTATTCCTTGCTGGAGTAGTTCTTTTCGGACATCTGCTTGAAGAAGGAAACGTTGCCGGTACCGTTCAAGGTGTTCACGATAACATCGGGCTTTGCGGCTTCGATCTTTGCGATGATTGCTGCGAAGTCTGTCTGATCCATGTCTGCGTATTCTTCGCCGACCACAGAAATGCCTGCAGCCTTAGCCTGTGCGTTGATGATCATGTTGGCGGTGCGGGGGAACACATAGTCGGAACCCAGCAGGAACAACTTCTTGTAGCCCTTGGAAATCAAGTATTCAATAGCCGGAACGATCTGCTGGTTAGGAGCGGCACCGGTGTAGACAATGTTCGGAGACATTTCCATACCTTCGTACTGTACCGGATACCAGAGCAGGGACTTGTATTCTTCAAAGATGGGCTTTACAGCCTTGCGAGAAGATGAGGTCCAGCAGCCGAAAACGGTAGCGACCTTTTCGATGTCGATCAACTTTTCGGCCTTGGTTGCAAAAGTAGAAGGTTCGGAAGCGCCATCTTCTTCAACAAAAACAATCTGCTTGCCGAGAACGCCGCCGGCCTTGTTAATTTGTTCGATGGCCAGAACTTCGGCATCGCGGACGGACTTTTCACTGATGGCCATAGGGCCTGTCAGAGAGTGTAGCAAGCCCACCTTGACGGATGTGGATTCTGCAGCCTTATCTTCGTTGCAACCCATGAGGCCAAATGCGCCCAGGACTACAGTGCTAGCTGCAATGGTGGATAGGAACTTGCGTGCGATATTCATAGGGGTCTCCTTGTTGGTTTCGCCCTATCAAATGCAAAAGCCATGCCAATGTTTTAATTGTTGGATAGGTTTGCTGTTCCAACAGGTAGGATTAAAGGTTTTTAGGACATCGTAACGAGAAAAAATCTAGAATGCAATTTCTGGTAATTTTCGTGTAACAATTTTGTAGATACATTTTTTGGATACATTACAGAAATTGTTTGTAAAAGTTGCTGGATAAATATGGTTTCTTCGTTTAAGAAGTCCTAGAATCAACATTTTTTATTTCATTTCTTGTAAAAGACGGACGATTCGAATAAATTTGACGTTTTTTATCCGCTATGGCACGCATTTTGCAAATGTCCCAACATAAAACTATGGAGGTGGTTTGGAATGCAATAGGAGTACATCTCCCGCGTTCCTAATCACTAACCACTAATCACTGACTACTATCCTATGAATACCGCAGAAGTTTTAATCCGTTGCCTCGAAAATGAAGGTGTCAAGTATATCTTTGGAATCCCTGGCGAAGAAACCTTGGAGTTGATGGAGGCCATCAAGAATTCCTCTATCCGTTTTATTACGGTTCGTCATGAGCAGGGTGCCGCTTTTATGGCCGATGTCTATGGCCGCCTTACGGGCAAGGCCGGCGTTTGCCTTTCCACTCTTGGCCCAGGCGCTACGAACTTGGTCACAGGCGTGGCCGACGCCAATTCCGATGGTGCGCCTCTTATTGCCATTACGGGCCAGGTGGGTACGGAACGTATGCACTTGACTAGCCATCAGTACCTGGATCTGGTGAACATGTTTACGCCGATTACCAAGCGCAGCAAGCAGGTGGTCCGCCCGGATACGGTGAATGAAATTGTCCGTATTGTTTTCAAGTATGCAGAAATGGAAAAGCCTGGTGCTTGCCATATCGACTTGCCTTGCAACATTGCCGCCATGGAAGTAGCTGGGGAAGTGGCTCAGACTCCGCTGAAGCACCATCGCGAAAATGTGGTGTATGCTAGCGATGATGTTTTGAAGTCGGTGGCTGCCATGATTTCCGAAGCCAAGCGTCCTGTGATTCTTGCAGGCCATTCCGCAGTTCGTAACGGAGCGTCCGACGCTCTCACGAAGTTTGCTTCCACGGCGAAGATTCCTGTGGTCAGCACCATGATGGCCAAGGGCGTGATTCCCTGCGACAACACTTATTCCATGTGGTGCATCGGTATTCCCCAGAAGGATTACCAGAACTACATCATGGAACAGTCCGACTTGGTGATTGCCATTGGTTACGACGTCGTGGAGTACGCTCCCGCAAGGTGGAATTCCACCGGCGACAAGAGAATCATCCATATTGATGAAACTCCCAACCACATCAATAAATTCTACCAGCCCGAAGAAGAAGTCATTGGAAACATTTCCGCTTCTCTGGAGAAGCTGAGCATGCTTTGCCCCAGCACCAAGGATCCGGAATGGGCTTTGTACATCCGCGAAAAGATGGCCGCAGACCATGCCCGCTATGACTTGGATAAGAGCTTCCCGCCCAAGCCCCAGAAGGTGCTTCACGATATCCGCCTGGTTATGGGCGAAGACGACATTCTCCTTTCGGACGTGGGTGCGCACAAGATGTGGATTGCCCGACAGTACCACTGCTACCATCCTAACACCTGCATTATTTCCAACGGTTTTGCCACCATGGGAATTGCGGTGCCGGGAGCCATTGCGGCAAAGCTCCTGAATCCCGAAAAGAAGGTGCTTGCAGTTACTGGTGACGGCGGCTTTATGATGAATAGCCAGGAACTGGAAACAGCTTACCGCGAAAAGATTCCCTTCGTAACGCTGGTGTTTACCGATGGCAATTACGGCCTCATCAAGTGGAAGCAGGAAGAACGCTACGGCGACAGTTACGCCATTGAATTCACCAATCCGGATTTCGTGAAGTATGCAGAATCCATGCACCTGAAGGGCTACCGCATCGAACGTACCGAAGATTTGCTGCCCACCCTGCGGGAAGCCTTCGAACAGGATGTGCCCTGCATTATCGAGTGCCCGGTGGATTACTCCGCCAACATGGAACTGTCTGAACGACTGAAAAACTTAAAAGTGTAAGCCTCGCGCAGTAAGTCGCGACGCAAAAAAGGAACGAACAAATGGGATACATGAACCATCTCTTCACAGGTCAATCGGAAACCAGCGGCGTGTCCGTATCCGAAACATCCAACCTCCTCTCCATCCATAGCATTGCAGGGCATCCCGCAGTTTACCGCCATCTGAAAACGGCCGGTAAGGTAGATGTCAAGCAGCAGAAACAAAGCGAGTTTTAACCTTTTTAGCCTCATCTAAAGACAAGAGCATTCCATGTTGTAATATGGAATGCCCTTTTTTTTGCTAAAAAATTATTTCGCCTATAGCATTAATGCCTTTTTCAAGTATATCTTTGAAAATAAGGAGATTTCTTATGAAAAAAACTCTTTTTAAAATTACTGTTTCGACTGCCGCTGCTTTCTCGTTGTTTGGTTGTTCTTCTTCTAGTTCTGGAGACCTAAACGACGATATCTGCAATGGCGACGGATATAACACCGAGATGCAAGCGTGTCTTGGCGGCAATGAACTTGTTGATGCATGTGACAACCATTTGCATAATGCGGTTATCCATGCCAAGGATACATCTTATGTGTGCCGTGGCGATAATTCCTGGAAGGAAGCAAGTAAGAACGAAGCCTTTTTTGAGTTGGGTTGCGGTGAAAATAACGAAAATGAAATTCTTAAATATGGATATAGCAAAGTCGTTTGTATCCAGGATACGTCCCATACTTGGAAGTGGGTTGTCGATAGTGAAGTCGAAGCTTCCCGTTTAAAATCGTCCAGCAGTTCTGCGAAGGTGGATGATGGCGAAGAAACGTCCGCAGGTTCCTCTAGCGCAAGTGACGAAAAATTGGAATCCAGTTCTTCTGCGGTACATGATCGCGTTGAAGGTACCGTGGAATATGATGGATACACCTATAAGACTGTAGGCATTGGTACTCAGATGTGGATGGCGGAAAATCTTCGTACAACCACAGGAATCGATTCTAGCTGGTGCTTTAACGACATGCCTGAGAATTGTGAGATTTATGGTAATCTGTACACATGGGCTACGGCTATGGGTATTGATGAAAAGTATCAGACACAATCTGCGCTGAAGGATGGTGTTATTAGTGATACGAGCTACAATCGTGGAATTTGCCCCAAGGGTTGGCATATTCCTTCCGATGCGGAATGGCAAACGTTGTTTGACTTTGTTGACGCAAGTAATGGCATTGCTACCGCCGGCCAAAGTCTCTGTGATCCTAATGGGGCATGGAAAGGATATGACAATTATCCTATGACAGATGACTATGGTTTTTCTGCTATTCCTGGCGGAAAGTACCAGTACTCTCTTGAAAATAATAGTAACGAGGGATGGAAAAATTTTGGTGAAAGCTTGCACGTTTGGAGTGCTACAGAAAGCGTCGATACCACAGCAACCAATGTCTATACGCGTTACATTCAACCGACCCAGATTGATCGTAATGACTTCCCCAAGATGCGCCGTCGCTATGTTCGCTGTGTGAAAGACGAATAAAGTAATTTGTTTGGTGTAAAAAGAGAGACGTCTTGAATTTGTTCAAGACGTCTTTTTTGTATAAAGTATTTTGAGATGGGACTTAGTCTTCTAGAGGAACGTACTTGAATTTTACACCATTCCAGGAATCCTTTTCGCCGGGAATGTCGCCTGCAGCTACAGGTTTTCCGCGATAGGTAAATACATTTATAGGATTATCACGACCGGCAGAATTTGTGGGCAGAACACAAATTTTAAAGTGACCGCTGTGTTCCATTACAAGAACCATCATATCCAATTCTTTTTTCTTTAGGAGTTTGCTTTCGTAGATGGCAATTTTATCTTGCCCTGCACGAGTGCCTACTTCTACGTAATTGCTACCTGCGTTGGACTTAATTGCTTCTACAATTGCATTTTGAAATTCATAATTCTTGGCGTTAGCCACGGCCCAAGTCATACGAATTCGGAATACTCTTTCGCTGTTCTCAATGGTTTTGCTGAATGCGTTTTGAAAAGCATCATCTACGGACGCCGCAACGACCGCTGTTTTAACCGCATTTAATGATTGGATGTCGTTTGCGATGCGTGCATTTTCAATTTGACCGAAAAGTTTGGGAACTCCCACGGCGGCAAGAATACCCATGATGACAACGACCACCATAATTTCAATTAAAGAAAAACCTTTCTTCATATTGGCTCCTTGATTCAGGTGAAAAATATGAATTTTCAGGGAAAACTGCAAGGCTACGAGAAAATTCCGTGCATAAATTGATGGCAGGTGTCGTAGACGTCCCTGTCATTTAGTTTTATGAGGCCCATGAAATAGGCCTGGATGCTAGCGTTGATAATGCCCAGGAATGTGTAGGCGTAGCGTTCGTGGCGGCCATGCTCATGAACCAGCCGTAAAATTCCTGATTCTTCTTGGCGAATTCAAAGTAGACGCGGGCGACCTGTTCCAGAGTTTTGACGATGTCGTGATTGTAGGTCGCAGCGGTTTCAAAGTCCTTCCAGAAGTTTTCCAGATGGGCGGTGAGCAGTGCGTTTAAAAGACCCCGCTTGTTTCCGAAGTAATGGTACAGCGTAGGTTTGCCTACACCTGCGGCGTCGGCGACTTTCTGCACGCCGGTAGCGTCGTAGCCTTCCTTACGGAAGAGGATCAATGCCTGCTGTAATAAAACTTCCTTGGTGCTCATGATTCAAATATACTTTATATACCGCTAGGTACAAGGATGCGGCCCCACTTAGGCGGGATTAAGACGGTGATTTTGCTGTTGTTGATTTTGATGAATTCGTTGGAAAGAAGGTCCTGTTGATTTATAAGAACCAAAGCGTCGCCATTTTGGTGGGTTCGCCAAAATGCAAATTGCTGGGAGTGTACAAATTCTTGCTGGTAGCCGCCTTCGCGCAAGGCATCGCAATCTAGGCGAACGCTAGCAAGATGGCGTATTTCTGAAAGAAGATTTTCTTGGCCTGCGGGAATTTGGTTTGCGAATTTTGCAAGGTCCAAAGACGGTCGCAAATTCCAGTCGTCGCAACCACCCTTTGTTGCATCCAAACCAAATTCTTCGCCGTAATATATTGTGGGAACACCCGGCAATGTGTAGAACAGCAGATGCTGAACGAAATTGTCCTGTTTGTTTTTCAGCTGGCTGTAGATGCGGTTGGTGTCGTGATTCTCGTTAAAAAGCTGGAGCCGGGGGCTTTTCTGTAAAGGCGGAATGGTGGGCGGAATAAAAAAGAAACACTCGCATTTCTGCGAGTGTTCCAAATGTTCCAGTTGTCGTTGGAAGAACTCTTCGACTAGCGAGAGTAGTATTCCACAACCAGCTGTTCCTGCAGCTGAACGGGGATCTGGTCGCGGAGCGGGAGCTTCACGAGAGAGCCTTCCATCTTGCCTGCATCAACGGTCAGATATTCAGGAACGGTTGCACCTGCTGCCAGGGCTTCCTTGATCTGAACGTGTTCCTTAGACTGTTCGCGAACTGCAATCACGTCACCAGCCTTGAGCTGACGAGACGGAGAGAAGCTGCGTACGCCGTTCACCATGAAGTGACCGTGTGCAACGTACTGACGAGCAGCGAAGATGGTGCGAGCGAAGCCCATGCGGAGCACTGCTGCGTCCAGACGGGTTTCGAGCAAGATCATCAGGTTGTCACCTGCAGAACCGGCGCGACGGTTTGCTTCGGCATAAGCCTTAGCAAGCTGAGCTTCGGAAATGTTGTAGGTGAAGCGAAGACGCTGCTTTTCGACGAGCTGCTGCTTGTACACAGAAGCGGACTTCTTGCGGTTCTGGCCATGCTGACCAGGTGCAAAATGACGACGGTCGAGAGCCTTCTGAGTCTTGTTAGAAACAGCAAGGTCCAAGGAACGGGCAACCTTGCCCTTAGGTCCACGGAAAGAGGACATATTAACCTCGTTAAAGGAAGCTCTTTGGTTAACACGTATGTTGGTAGAGCTTAACACGACATACGCTAAGTTGTGACCCATATATAGAAATTTCCACAGTTTTTTCAACGTTTTATCTGTTGAACCGGCACCTTTGGTCCGCTTTTTACGGATTTTTTGTAATTTATGGGCATGAATTGGAACGAACCGCAACTGATTGACATCCCCATCGTCCATGATGAACGTGGTAACTTGAGCGTTGTTGAAGGTGGCCAGCTGGTCCCCTTCGATATCAAGCGAGTTTACTACCTCTACGATGTTCCGGGAGGATCTACTCGTGGCGGTCATGCCCATCGTAAGCTTCGCCAACTGATTTTTGCGGCCAGCGGTAGTTTTGATGTGGTTCTGGATAACGGCAAAACCCGTCAGAAGTTCCAGTTGAACCGTTCCTACAAGGGATTGTACATTCCAACCATGACTTGGCGTGAAATCGAGAACTTCTCCTCTGGCGCTGTGTGCATGGTTCTTGCTTCAGAACATTACGAAGCCGAAGATTACATTTACGAATACGAAGACTTCTTGAAAAAAGTATAAGGCGCAAGGGGGTACACCCCCTTGGAACCCCGCCGGCGTTTGCTTCGCAAAAGCCTGGCCGATGGGTGACTTCGCACCCACTTTTTTTTGATTGCAAGATGCAAAGGGGGGGGGCACCCCTTTAGAATTTCTTGGTGAAGGTGACATTGACGCAGGGCTTTGCGCCAAAGGCTTCCTTGAATCGATAGAGGTTTTCGTTGAGAATGTCGCCGTGTTCTTCGGTGGAAATTCCCCAGGAAAAATTAGTGTAGCCTTCTTCGGCGGCTTCGCGCATGGCGTACACGTGCATTGCCGTGGTGTGATGGAACAATTCAAAACTTTCGTCTGCAGAAATATACTGGTCGTGAACCACACCTGTTTTCGGAAACAGGAACTGCATCATACCGCAGACGTAGCGGTCGTCCAGCCAAAGGCTCTTGAATCGAATGTTCTTCTTGATCCGCTTCTTCAAATCCAAAAGTTCTGCCAAGGAGTGAACGGGTTTGGTCTGGTGTTTGGCCTTGGAAATTTCAAGGAACTTGTAGAATGTGGAGAAATCTTCTTCGCTTTCCAGCTCACGGTAAGTGAGCTTGTAATTCTCGCTGGCTGCAAATTGATGACGGTGCTTCGCGTCGCAAAGTTCCAGGGGGTCTTCGCTTTTCTTAATGGGCGTGCTGCAGCTCAGTTCTGTGTGGCGCTGGTAGCCAAGATGTTCCAAAATATATTCAAGCAGGTCGGGACTTTCTTCAGAGAAAAGAGCCGGTGTCATTTTAAGACGAACTTCAGAAAAATTCTGTGCCAAGTATGCGTCGGCTTCGGAAAGGACTTCCTGAATTTTTGCACCGTTGTAAAATGGTTTGCCCATGAGGGGTCCGCCAAAAGTGGATCCTGCGTGGGAAATGAAAGCGGGCTTTTCACCTGCGTTGCCAGCAATTTTTACACCGGGAAAATAGGCTGCGATGATTCCGCTTTTTTGCAATGCGAAACTGGCGTCGTTGAATCGTCCTTCAGGATGATAGTTCAAGAATCGTCTTGTCTGCAGGAATGTTCCGTTGACGGATTCCTGGTTCACAAAACGGTCGATGCGACTGTCCAATTCCTTGGTGTAGGGCAAAATTTCGTACATAACCATAAATTAGTAATCATTCATCCTGCAAAACAGCAGTTTTATCAAATAATTGACGTTTTTGCGCTTTTGAAAAATGGATATTTTCTACTTTAAACACCATGATTCAAGTTCCCTATTATCCTTTGAAACGAGTTGTGGAATCCTATGGGCAGGAACTGCAGCAGGCGACTTCTCGCGTGGTGGAATCCGGCTGGTTTATTCGAGGAGAAGAATGCCGTAAGTTTGAGGCTTCCTTCGCTGAATATTGTGGCTCCAAATTCTGTGTCGGGGTGGGGAATGGTCTTGAGGCTCTTTCTTTGATTTTGAAGGGCTATATGGAACTGGGTCGCTTGGAACCGGGCGACGGTGTCATTGTGCCCAGCAATACGTTTATTGCCACATGGCTTGCGGTGAAGGCTGCAGGACTTGTACCGTTCCCGGCTGAACCTGATGAAGAATCTTGTGTCTTGACTTTGGGTTCCGTGGAACGTGCGGTGATTCATGCCCAGTTTAGCCGAATTCGTGTAAAGGCTGTTTTGGCGGTTCATTTGTATGGACGCCTTTGCCCCATGGACCGTTTGAGGGCTTACGCTGAAGACCGTCATTTGCTTTTGCTGGAAGATGCCGCCCAGGCTCATGGTGCTTCCATGAATATGCCTGGCGCAGACGGCTCTCAAAAGGTGTGCCGCGCTGGAAATCTGGGCGATGCTGCAGGTTTCAGTTTCTATCCTGGCAAGAACCTGGGTGCTCTTGGTGATGCCGGTGCTGTAGTTACCTCTGACGAGGCTCTGGCTCGCGTTGTCCGAATGCTTGCTAATTATGGTTCAGAACAGAAGTATGTTCACGAATATGTAGGCGAAAATTCCCGCCTGGATGAAATGCAGGCTGCCGTTCTTTCGGTGAAGCTTCCGCATCTTGATGCAGACAACGCTCGCCGTAACGAAATTGCCAAGCGCTATCTTGCAGAAATCAAGAATCCCTTGGTTCGCCTGCCGAAGCCTGCGGTTTCCTTGGTTGACGCACAGGACGTTGATTCCGCCGCAGGTTCGTCCGCCGCAAATTCGCTGACGAACAACGTCTGGCACATTTTCCCCGTGCATTGTGGTTTTGCCGACGGTTCGAACTGCAAAACCGCCGATGGCTCCAGCTGTCGCGATGAACTTCAGAAACATTTAGCTTCCCTCGGGATTGAAACATTGATTCATTATCCCACACCGCCTCATCTGCAAAAGGCGTTTGTGGACCAGTATGGTTCTGTAAGCTACCCGAAGGCAGAAAAGTTAGCCCGTGAAGAATTGAGCTTGCCTCTCCATCCTTTTATGAGTGATGATGAAATTCAGTCCGTGATTGATGCAGTCAATAGATTCAAGGTGGATTGCTGATGTTCATGAAAAGTTTTCTTGGTTCCGGGGCGGTAACGGCATTTAATGCCCTGCGTGCTTTTGCCATCAATAAACTTTTGGCAATTTTTCTGCCTCCAGCCGCATTTGCTTGTGTAGGCCAGTTCTTGAACTTGATGTCCATTGGTCAAGCCACTTCCAGTTTGGCTCTCCAGAATGGATGGACTTCGCTGACTGCCCAGAACAAGGATGATCAAAATAATTTGCTTGGCATTTGGCATGGCGGTACTCGCCTTACAACTTTTGCCACGATTTTCACTTGCATTGCCGCAATTCTGTTTTGCGTCATGGCTCCGTTGGAATCCCTGTTCCCGGGAATGAATCCCCGCTTGGTTCAGGCTGCCATTCTTTTCGCGATGCCTGGTATTCTGGCTTCTAACATTGTGACCATCTGTGCCGCCGTGATGAACGGGATGGGCAAGAACCGCAACTGGGCCCTGATAAATATGGTGTCCTCCATTTGGCAGGTGCTGTGGGTGGCGTTCTTCCTTTACACGGGTCGCCTGTCGGTATTGTCAATCATTGCAACACAGTCGGTGGTTGCAGGAGTCTTTGCAGCACAGATTGCCGCTCGTGCTGGTTTTAGCGTTAAGCAAATTTGGAAAACAGTGGCGGATTATCGCGGTCCGTGGTATCCCTATGCATTGATGGGACTTGTACCCATGGTGCTTACACCGATAGCTCTCACTGTTATCCGAACTTCTGTCAGCGAAAACTTTGGTGCCGATGCCGCAGGAATTTGGCAAAGCGTCTGGAAGGTTTCCGACTTCATCTTTATGATGATGTCCGCTATTTTGACAGTTATCATTTTGCCGAAGGTTTCTGCAAAACTTACCAAGCAGGATTTCTTGAAATTGTTCAACCCGTTGCTTCTTCGCGTGATGGGTATTTCGCTGGTTACGGTTCTCGCCCTGTATTTCGGAAGAGATATTTTGGTTCAGGTTCTGTTTTCCAAGGCCTATTTAGGTGCGGCGGATTACTTGCCGTTGCAACTGGTTGGCGATTTCTTTAGAGCCGGAGGCTATGCCTTGGCTTTGGTGCTTATTGCCCGCAGTGAAACGAAGTCCTTTTTGATTGTTGAAACTTGTTCCGAAATTTTCTTGACGGTGAGTTCATTGGTGTTGATGCGTTTTGTTGAATTTAATGGTCCTATGCTTGCCTATGCTATTGAAAACTTCCTTTATTTTGTGGTTCTCTTTATTGTGGTAAGGAGGCTCAAGTGGAATGTTCAATAACCAGTAATGTCGTAGAACCTGTGGTCTCTGTGCTGCTGGCGAGCTACAATCATGAAAAATATGTAGAAGCCGCGGTTCGATCCATCATGGCTCAAGAAGGTGTGAAATTTGAACTGATTGTCATAGACGACGGCAGTAAAGATTCATCACCCCAGATTTTGGAAGCCCTGTCCAAGGAATTGAACTTCACCTACAGGCATCGTGAAAATAAAGGTGTCGTGGCCACATTGAATGAACTTCTCGACATGGCCCAGGGCAAGTATTTCTGCACGTTCGCTTCTGATGATATTATGCCGCCGGGACGTTTGGCAGAACAGAGTGCTTACCTTGAAAAGCATCCACAGTATATTGCCTGCTTTGGACAAATTAAACAGATGGATGCTGACGGAAATGTTGCCGAAAATTTCGATCCCCGTTATTTGCAGTCTATTCCTCAGATAACCTTTGAACAGATTTTCCTTGGTGCTCGTGAAGTTCACGGTTGCTCTGAAATGCTGAATCTGGAAATCTTTAAGGAAATGGGCGGGTTCGATCCGAATATCGGTCAGGAAGATCTTCCCATGATTTTGCGTCTTTTGCACAAGTGTTCCCCGCTGCCGGTAATTGCAACGGATTGCTGTCATTACCGTATTCACGGAAACAATTTGTCTGCAGCAAATACCGTGGAAAATGTCAACTTCCTTTACAAGAACATTTTGGACACCTTGGCTTGCTATAAGGACCATCCGCTTTACAAAAAAGCAAGGAACTTGATGAAGACTCGTTACTTCTCCGCCCTTACCAATTGCGATAAGGGTGAAGCCTTGAAGCGTTTGCCGGAACTGGCTTCTTGCTCGACCTACTTCTGGGCTAGAAGCTTGAAGCTGCTCTTACCGAAACGCTTGAATACCTTGCTTTCGTTTATGAAACGTAAATCATAATGTTCCGTATGAAAATCTCCGTTTGCATGGCAACTTATAATGGAGGACGTTTTGTCCGTGAACAGCTGGAAAGCATTCTTTCTCAGTTGCCTATGGCTGTTGCTGGAGAAAAGTGTGCCGAAGTCATTATCGCGGATGATGGTTCTTCCGATGATACATTGGATATAATCCGCGACTTAGGTGATTTACGTGTAAATGTGTTGCCTCAGGGAAATCATTTGGGGCCGGTGTATAATTTTGAGCGTGCTCTGCAGGCTGCCTCCGGCGATGTCATTTTCCTTGCGGATCAGGATGATGTCTGGCTCCCTAAAAAAGTTGACAAGATGCTAGAAGCCTTGGGCTTTGACGGCGCAACGTTTGCAGCCAATGCCCCATTGCTTGCGGTTCATGATTCCAAGGTGATTAATGGTGAAGGCAAGGTCATCGGTGAATCCATGTGGACTGCTCGCCCTTATAAGCCAGGAGTCTTTGCCAACTGGCTTAGAAATACTTTTACCGGTTGCTGTTTGGCCTTCCGTCGCGAACTGCTGGAAATGGCTTTGCCCTTCCCGAAAAATCTCCCTATGCATGACCAGTGGCTTGGGGTTCTCGCCGAACGAAAGAATGGGGTAGTGGCCGTTCCTGAAAAACTGATCAGCTATCGTGTGCATAAAAGTAATGCCACCAACTTGTTCGCTGGTGACAATAAAAAGGTTGCAAGTTCTTGCCAACGTATCCGCTGGCGCTTTAACTTGCTGAAGGCTATTTTGCAGCGTCGGAGCTAGCTTCGGCAGTTTCTGCCGGTGCGGGTTCCACAAAGGCGCCTGCGGCCACAAATTCGTTCCAGCCGATGCTGACGATGGCTCCTGCGCGGGTCAGGTTGCCCTGGGCGTCTTCGTATTCCTTAAGAATGCGTGCCCAGTCAGAAACATCACGCTTGAACTTCACATCCTTGTGAATTTTCTTTTCCAGCATGTCCTGCTTCCATTGGGCGGCGTCGGCCAAGCTCTTGCAGGAGGCGCTCATGGCGTCCAGGTAGGCGGGGGCTGCGTCCAGGAAGGTCTTTTCGAAAGGCTTTGCCTTGGGTTTGGCCTGGGCCACAAGATTCTTCTGGTTGATGATGTTCTTGCGGATTTCTTCCATCAGGCGTACAATGCGGACATAGTCCACCTGGGGCCAAATGAGGTTGAAGGGCCACATTTTTTTCCAGTGGAACTTGAATATGGACTCGTGGGCCGTGTTCTTGGCTCGCATCAGTTCCTTGAGGTTTTCAAAAATAATTTGGGACGGAAGTTTATCGCTCATGGGCAGGAATATAACAAAATGCCCCGTTTTTGTCGTAATTTCGGGGTTGTTTTATATTTTTTTGCTTGCATTTTACAAATAAGGAATTAAATTCAAGTTTGCAAAAACCTAAAAAGGGATACTATGAATAATAAAAAGTTCAAAATTCTGCTCATCGCAGACATCGTGCTTATTGTTGGCCTCTTTGTGCTGATGATGATCCTCAAGGGCGGCTACGAAGAACAGGCCAAGAAGTCTGTTAGCGAACAGCTGGACGCTTACCTCAACCAGAACAACACCGTTCTCCAGGAACAGTGGAAGTCCGTGGATCAGTACGGCATGGCTTGGAAACTTGTGAACGCTACTTTGACCGGCGACAAGACTGAAAAGTCTTTCGATGCCGCTGCTCAGGCTATTGAAGCCGACAAGGACGCTCGTTTCAACCAGGTTTCCTACATGTACACCGCTGCAGGTATTCCTCCTCAGGCACAGAACAGCATTCATGAAAAGGCTGGCCTTGCTGAAAAGCTCGTTCTCAAGAACGAAGGCGGCGTGAAGGAAGTTGCTTGCGGTAAGAACTGCGTCGTGACCTTTACCTTTGCCAAGGGCAAGCTGAAGGACGTTGACTACAAGGCTCTGGCTGCTTACAACATGGCTGACAACTTTAAACTGGAAGCTCCCGCAGCATTCCGCTTCGAATAAGAGGTATTGACCATGAACGTAAAAACTATTTCTATTGCTTTGGCAGCTGTGGTTGTTCTTTTGTTGGTTACCCTCCTTATGCAGAAGGGTGGCTACGTTTCCCAGGCAACCGAACATTACACCAAGACCACCGAAAAGTCCTATAAGAGCGGCTCCCAGGTGGTGGAATACGTGAACAACTCCATTGAAACCAACAAGTCCGTTTGGAACTTGGCTATGGAAGTTCTCCAGACTGTAAAGTCCTCCCAGGACCAGGCTCGTCTCGAAGCAAAGCTCTTCCCGTCTACCAAGGGTACCATGAGCATTGCTAACAAGACCCGTAAGTTTGAAGCTACCTCCAACTACTACATCATCTCCAACTTTGCAAAGGTTGAAGAAGATAAGAAGACTGGCGTTAAGTCTCTCGCTGGCCTTACCTCTGTGAACGTAAGCGCACTCCTCGGTACTCCGGGTGTTGAAGCTGACGAAGAAGAAGAGGAAGAAGAAGTTGAAGAAGCTCCGGCACCTGCTCCCAAGAAGGCTGCCAAGGGTAAGAAGGGCAAGAAGGGTAAGAAGCGCTAATCCGCTTTGCCTCAAGCTAACTCTTTGATTCTCAAAGACTTATAAAAAATCCTCGCAGAAATGCGGGGATTTTTTGCATTTCTTCACCTGCTAATCACTAGCCACTAACTACTAACCACTAACCACTATTTACTATCTTTCCCCTCGTAAAATTTTAAATAACACAAGGTGCCGGCTAACCCCCGGCAAGAGGTAAAAATGCTCATTCTTCGTGGTACTCCGGCTCTGTCGGACTTCCGTCTCCAGAAGCTTCTGGCTGACTTCAAGAAAGAAAACCTGAACGTCACAAGCGTCTACGCTGAATTCCTCCATGTGGTGGACCTGTCCGCAGATCTCTCCGCAGATGAAAAGACCACCTTGGAAAAGGTGCTCCACTACGGCCCCATGCGTGAAGCTAAGGCTTTGGAAGGTGAAATGTTCGTGGTTTGCCCCCGTCCGGGTACCATCAGCCCTTGGAGCTCCAAGGCTACCGATATCGCTCACATTTGCGGTCTTCCCGCTATCAAGCGTATTGAACGCGCTATTGCCTACTACGTGAAGTTTGACGGTGCTGCTTCTGCAGACGCTCGCAAGGTCATCGAATCCAAGATTCACGACCGCATGACTCAGGCTGTGTTCGCTGACCAGGCATCTCTTGATGTTCTCTTCAGCAAGGAAGAACCTCGTCCGCTGAACATTATTCCGGTGCTCACCGAAGGCCGCGAAGCCCTGGTGAAGGCTGACAAGGCCATGGGCCTCGCTCTTTCCGCCGACGAAATTGACTACTTGGTCAACAACTTTACCGCTCTCAAGCGCAATCCCACCGACGTGGAACTGTACATGTTCGCTCAGGCCAACTCCGAACATTGCCGCCACAAGGTGTTCGGTGCCGAATGGACCATCGACGGTGTCAAGCAGGACAAGTCCCTGTTCCAGATGATCAAGAATACTTACGCATTGCACAACACCAACATCTTCAGCGCCTATAAGGATAACGCTGCTGTGATGAAGGGTGCTACCGCAGGTCGTTTCTACGCTGACCCCCGCACCAACAAGTATGACTTCCACAACGAAGAAGTGGACATCTTGATGAAGGTGGAAACCCATAACCACCCGACTGCAATTTCTCCGTTCCCGGGTGCTGCAACCGGTAGTGGCGGTGAAATCCGTGACGAAGGTGCAACCGGTAAGGGTTCCAAGCCGAAGGCTGGCCTCACTGGCTTTAGCGTTTCCAACCTGAAGCTTCCTGGTGCCGTTCAGCCTTGGGAAAAGGACTTCGGTAGCCCGTCCCGTATCGCTTCCGCTCTGGACATCATGATTGACGGTCCTCTTGGCGGTGCTGCATTCAACAACGAATATGGCCGCCCGAACATTCTCGGTTACTTCCGTACTTTCGAACAGGAAGTCTCTGCTGAAAAGGGTTCCGAAGTTCGCGGTTACCACAAGCCCATTATGCTGGCTGGTGGTCTCGGCAACATCAAGCATGACCACATCGAAAAGGGCCACATCGACCCGGGTGACCACCTGGTTGTTCTCGGTGGTCCGGCTATGCTCATCGGCCTTGGTGGCGGTGCTGCAAGTTCTGTGGCTAACGGTGCCGGTAACGAATCTCTGGACTTCGCCTCTGTGCAGCGTGAAAACCCGGAAATGGAACGCCGTTGCCAGGAAGTGATCGACCGTTGCTGGGCAATGGACGAAGAAAACCCCATTACCTTTATCCATGACGTGGGTGCAGGTGGACTTTCCAACGCCTTCCCGGAACTGGTTAACGATGGCGGTCTGGGTGGTAAGTTCGAACTCCGTAACGTGCCTAACGACGAACCGGGTATGAGCCCGTTTGAAATCTGGAGTAACGAATCCCAGGAACGCTATGTGATTGCCGTTGCCGGTAACAAGCTGGACGTGTTCGACGCTATCTGTAAGCGTGAACGCTGCCCGTACGCAGTGGTTGGCGAAGCTATTCCTGAAAAGCACTTGACTCTTACCGATAAGCACTTCGGTTCTACTCCGATTGACATGCCGTTGGAAGTCTTGCTGGGCAAGCCGCCTCGCATGATCCGTAACGAAAAGAGCCAGAAGCGTCCGCTGACCTCTCAGGTTGTTCCTGCTGATGCATCCATCAAGGATATTGCACACCGCGTTCTCGCTAACCCCACCGTTGCTGATAAGACCTTCTTGATCTCCATCGGTGACCGTTCCGTGACCGGTATGATCTGCCGCGACCAGATGGTCGGCCCCTGGCAGGTTCCTGTGGCTGACTGCGCTGTGACCTCTGCAACTCTCGACACCTACGAAGGTGAAGTGATGTCCATGGGTGAACGCGCTCCGATCGCTCTTATCTCTCCGGCCGCTGCAGCTCGTATGACTGTTGCTGAATCTCTCACCAACATGGCTGCTGCTTACGTTCCGGATATGGGCCGCGTAAACCTCTCCGCTAACTGGATGGCTACTCCGAACTACGAAGGTGACGGTGCCGACCTGTACGAAGCTGTAAAGGCTATCGGTATGGAGCTCTGCCCGGAACTGGGCATCACCATTCCGGTGGGCAAGGACTCCATGTCTATGAGCACTGTATGGCAGGACGAAAAGGGTAGCCACCGCGTTACCGCTCCGATCTCCCTGGTCATCAGCGCATTCTCTCCCTGCGCTGACGTTCGCAAGACCATGACCCCGCAGCTCATCCAGAACAAGGAAACTACCTTGATGCTTGTTGACTTGGCTCGCGGTAAGAACCGTATGGGCGCTTCCATTGCGGCCCAGGTTTACAACATGCTTGGCAATAAGGCTCCGGACGTTGATTCCGCTAAGGAACTCCGCGCCTTCTTCGAAACCATCCAGAAACTCAATGCCGACGGCAAGATCATGGCTTACCATGATAAGTCTGATGGCGGTCTCTATACCACCGTTACCGAAATGGCTTTCGCAGGCCACGTTGGTGTTACTTTGGATGTAAACGCTCTCCAGGGCAACGTCATCGACGCACTCTTCAACGAAGAACTGGGCGCTGTGCTTCAGGTTGCAAATGCAGACGTTGCCGCTGTTAAGGCTGCATTCGCCGCTGCAGGCCTGGGCGATACCGTTTCTGAAATCGGTAAGCTGAACGATACTTACAACCTGGTTATCGGTGACTACGCAGAAGGCCTCTCTGACCTTCGTGCTATCTGGTCCGATACCACCCGCCGCATCGCCGCCCTCCGCGACAATCCGGCTTGCGCAGAAAGCGAATACACCTTGAAGCTGGAACAGGATGACCCGGGTATCACTCCGAAGGTCACCTTCGATCTGGCTGCAAGCGCTAAGATCATCAAGGATTACTCTAGCCGTCCGAAGATGGCTATCCTCCGCGAACAGGGCGTCAACGGTGAACTGGAAATGGCTGCTGCGTTTGCCAAGGCCGGTTTCGAATCCATCGACGTTCACATGACCGACATCTTGAGCGGTCGCGTAAGCCTGAAGGACTTCAACGGTCTGGTGGCTTGCGGTGGCTTTAGCTACGGTGACGTTCTTGGCGCTGGCGAAGGCTGGGCAAAGAGCATCTTGTTCAACCCCAAGGCTCGCGCAGAATTCGAAGCTTACTTCAACCGTAAGGACACTTTCACTCTGGGCGTCTGCAACGGCTGCCAGATGGTTTCCAACCTGAAGGACTTGATTCCTGGCGCAAAGCATTGGCCGCGATTCGTTCAGAACCTCTCTGAACGCTTCGAAGCTCGTTACTGCTCTCTGAAGGTTGAAGATACTCCGGCTGTCCTCTTGAAGGGTATGGCTGGCTCCGTGCTGCCTATCGCAGTGGCTCACGGTGAAGGCCGCGCAGAATTCGCATCTCGGGTCGCTGCAGAAGCCTGCCTGAAGACTGGCCTCGTGGCTCTCCGCTACGTGGACGGCAAGCACGAATACACCGAACGCTACCCGCTGAACCCCAACGGTTCTCCGTTTGCCATCAACGGCCTCTGCTCTGAAGACGGTCGTGCTCTCGTCATGATGCCGCACCCGGAACGCGTGTTCCGTACCTGCCAGTACTCCTGGCATCCGGCTGAATGGGGCGAAGACGGCCCGTGGATGCAGTTGTTCCGTAACGGCCGTATTTTCGTGGGCTAATCTAGGTCTCGCTGCGAATCTATCAGAGGTCCGCGCTGCCTAAAAATTCCGCTTCCTGCAACATCTGCAGGGGCGGATTTTTTTTGCATTTTAGGGGTGTAGGTTGCTTGGAACTTTTGATAATGTTTACAAAAATTTATACACGATTTGCGAAATATCTCTGTTTACCAAAAGTTACGCGCCCCTTGCTAATGACAAAGCTATATTTGCGTCATTAGAAAGGGTTTATCATGAAAAGAGTTTCTACTGTATTGGCCCTCGCTGTGGGCGCTTTTGCAACGTTAAGTTCTGCTGCGCAGATTCAGGGTTTTGTTTCTGGTTTTGCTCCTGGTTCCGTTGAAGAAGTTAGAACGGACAAGGGCACAAATAAAATCACAAGTTACGATTCTGATTTTTCCTGGAGCTTGGGTGCTGAATTCTTGGCATTCCCGGCAAACTATGTCATGGTCGGTGGCGGCGTTGGCTTCTTGAGCATGCTGCAGAATGGTGACAAGGGAATTGTCATTCCGTCTTTGCCTTTGTGGGGAACTGTTGGTGTGATTGGTCCTGAACAGTGGGTGGCTCGTCCCTACTTTGCTGTTCGTGTCGGTTATCCCATTCCGCTGTCCACTTATTGGTCTTGGTTCAGAAACCCTGTTGATTTTGTTATCAGCGGTAACCTCGGTGTTCACTTGCCGTACCATATGGGTGTAGAACTGAACTGCTCTTACTTGACTATGGACAAGTTCTACAGAGCAGAAGATGTGAACTTCCGTTTGAACTCCCTCAAGATTGGAGGTTCTATCACGGTTCGCTTTGATCTGTTTGGTGGCGCAAGTTCCAGCGATCAGAAGGCAGAACAGCCTGCTGCAGTCGCCGAACCTGCTGCCGAAGACTACTCTAGCAGCTTTGGTTCTTCTGAATCCAGCGAGAACACCGAAACATCGACTTACGATGATCCGTATTCTGCTTATGGTGATCCTGCTTCTGAACAGCCTTCAGAAGAAACTGCTTCTAAAGAACCTGCCGCAGAAGAACCTGTTGCAGAAGAAGCCGCTTCCGAAGAAGTAGCCTCTGAAGAACCTGCAGAAGAAACTGCAGAAGAAGCTGCTTCTGAACCTGCAGAAGAAGTTGCTGAAGAAGCTCCTGCTGAAGAACCTAAGGCTGAACCTGCTCCGGCACCTGCAGCAAAGCCCGCTGCCAAGAAGGCTCCGGCTAAGAAGGCTGCTAAAAAGACAACAAAGAAGACCACAAAGAAAGCGGCCAAGAAAACCACTAAAAAGTCTACCAAGAAAACTACCAAAAAGAAAAAGTAGCTTTCTGACTTTAAAGAAACAAGAGGTGCCGCGCGAAGCGGCATTTCTTGCATAAATTGATATGGTTAGTTTGTTTTAGATGTGTTATTTTGTTCGTGTTGTTTTGTCTGTGTTATTTTGTTCGTGCCATCTTTGATGAAATAATTGGTTGTTTATGTATTTAACTCACTACTTGCCTGTAATTTATGGAATTGGAATTCCCTTCCTGGGAACGGTTCTTGGTGCTGCCTGCGTGTTTTTCGTGAAGGGCAGTTTGCCGCCCAAGGTGCAGCGAGGAATGATGGCCTTTGCTGCGGGCGTGATGGTGGCTGCTTCTGTATGGAGTTTGTTGTTGCCTTCCATTGAATCATCCGGAAATTATGGCGAACTCGCCTTTGTTCCCCCGGTGGCCGGATTTTGGATTGGCATTTTGTTGCTCTTTTTGATTGATAAGATTACGCCTCATTTGCACTTGGGTTGTGATGAACCGGAAGGTCCCAAAGTGAAAATGAAGCGCACCACCATGCTTGCGCTGGCCGTGACCATCCATAATATTCCTGAAGGTATGGCTATCGGTGTTGTGTTTGCCGGATGGCTTGCTGGTGCTGCTGGCATTGTAGATGGCGCCGCTAGTTCAGTTGGTGTGGCGGAGAGTGTCGCGGGTGTTGTATCCTTGGCGTCTGCGGTGGCGGTTTCCATCGGTATGGCTTTGCAAAATTTCCCGGAAGGTGCGATTATTTCCTTGCCTCTGCGTGCTGAAGGTGAAACCCGCCTCAAGTCTTTCTGGCTGGGCGTGGTTTCTGCGATTGCAGAAGCGGGTGCTGCCATCATTACCATTTTTCTTGCTAGCGCTTTGCTGCCGGTGATGCCTTATTTGCTGAGCCTTGCGGCGGGGGCAATGATCTACGTGGTGGTAGAGGAACTTTTGCCCGAGGCGAGCGAAGGTGTTCATTTCGATGGGGTGACCTTGCTTTTTGCTTTGGGCTTCTCCCTGATGATGGTGCTGGATACCGCGCTTTAATTGACCGCAAATTTGATCTGCGAAATTTCTAGATTTGAAGTATGTCCGAACAGATTTTAACTCGTGAATCCTTGGTGGAATTCTTCGGTGAAGAAGAATATACCAGGCTGTGCCGCCATGAAGCAGGCCATGCCCTCATTGCGTTTTTATTCAAGCGTCCGCTGGAATATGTGAAGATGACCAATTCCAAGGAACGTCCGGGCATTACCCGCATTACGGGAAGCGAACTGGATGGCTCCGCACACATTGCCATTGCGGGTCATATTTCCGAATTCATTATCCGCAAAGGCTTCGCTTGCGACTTGGATACGGTGATGCGTGAACTGCCTATGGAATTGAACCGCAGTGATGTTGACTACCAGAGTTTTCAGGCTGCCTGCTATTATTTCCAACTGGCTGAAACCAATGTGGTGGAACAGTGCTACAATATTCTGATGGCTTGCCAGAAGTCCTTGCTTGCCATTGTGGACGGCCTGGAACAGCGCACTTACCTGAGCCGGGTCGATATTGAGAATTTGCTTAAGGCTTAACACATCCTTAACACGAAATTGTTCTGAATCTTGGAAGCAGCCCTTTTCATGAAAAACAGATTGGTCTAAATTGCCTTTTGAGGTGCTTTATGATCGGGATGTTTTGGCGTTGGGTGGCTGTTTTTGTATGGTGTGGCTTGATGATTGCCTGTGGGGAAAAATCCACAGGTCCGGAAGATATTGCGAACTCCGAAAATGTTGCGAGTCCAGAAAATATTGCAAACTCCGAAAATGTTGCAAGTCCAGAGACTGGTGATGAAACGACTTTTGAGGAAAGCTCCAGTTCTGTGTCTACCCCCTTGCCGAATAATGGCATTCCTTATATTCGCATTACAGTTCCCGATAGTGCCGCACTAAATGATACAACAGAAAATGGCGAGGCTGTCTATAGCGAGGCCGTCATTGAGATCGCAGGAAATGGCTTGTATGGCGATGTTCCAGCGATGGCGGGGAAGGTGCGCTACCGTGGAAATTCCACACGCCTGTGGTACCCGAAGAAACCGTATCGCATTAAGTTTAATGAAAAGACTGAGCTACTTGGGTTAGCTGCCAATAAGGACTGGGTGTTGCTAGCCAATTACCGCGATCAGAGCAAGTTCATGAATGCGGTTGTTTTTGATATGGCCCGCAACATGGGAAACTTCAAGTTCGTGAACGCCAACCGTTTTGTAGAAGTAGAAGTGAACGGGGATTACAAGGGAATCTACCAGCTGACGGAACAGATCGAGCAGGCCACCAGCCGCGTGAACATTGACAAGGCCACAGGTGTGCTGTTCAATATGGATAAGGACGATGGTCCGGAATTGAACACTTGGGATCACAACAATTTCTGGAGCAGTGTTTACAAGTTGCCTATGGCGGTGAAGTATCCTAAGGACGTGACCGCGTCTGCCTTGGAAACGATTCAGGCGGATTTCGCCAAGGTGGAGCAGGCCGTTGCTGATGGCGATTTCGCAACGTTCTCTGCCCTGATGGATGTGGCGACTTTCATAGACTACTTGATTATTCAGGAAGTGACCCGCAATGTGGAACTGGAGGCTCCCCGCAGTACTTACCTCTATAAGGAAAGCGCCGAGGGAAAATATGCCTTCGGTCCTATTTGGGATTACGATGGAGGCTTTGGCTACAGCTGGAATGAAGAAACCTTTGAATACTTCGGCGAGAATTCCTGGATCTTAAGTAGCGGCAATCCTAGCAAGAGTCCCTTCAATTGTGTCGCAGAAAATATGAGCGCATGGGGTTATTGTAACACCGCAAATAATGGGGCCGGCGGCCGCGGCGGTATGGGTGGATTCGGCGGGTTTGGTCTCGGCGGTTCCGCAGCGGCCTGGGATGGCTACGGCGAAAGCGGTTTCTTTACCAACATGTTCAGCAACGAAGAATTCCTGGCTGCCTATAAGGCCCGCTGGAATGAACTGAAAGATGTTTTGTTTGATTATGCAACCGCCAATCTAGACGGCTATGTGACGCAGTGCCAGAAAGCTCTGGAAAATGATGCCGCACGCTGGCAACCCAAACGCAGTTACGTCACGGATGTTGCCTCCCTTAAAAGCTGGCTGCAAAAAAGGATTGCTGATTACTCGAGTATAGTGGCCGCGTATTAATTCGAAGTTTGTTTGGGTAAAAAAAGACCAGCCTCAAAATGAGAACTGGTCTTTTTCGCATTGTTATGCTCGAATTACTTCAGTGCAGCAATCCGTGAGTCACAAGCAGCCGGTATTAACCGGCTGTGGTGACGAGAGCACTCGCTAGTCGCAGGTTCTTTATTGCGATTAAGCGAGTGCGGCAATAATAGCATCACCCATGCCGGTGGTGCCAACCTTGGTGCAGCCTTCCTGGTAGATGTCGCCAGTGCGGAAGCCCTGAGAAATCACCTTTTCGCAAGCAGCTTCGATGGCGCGAGCAGCTTCTTCTTCCTTGAAGGTGTAACGGAGCATGAGTGCAGTGGAGAGGATCTGTGCCAGCGGGTTAGCGATGCCCTTGCCAGCGATGTCCGGAGCGGAGCCACCTGCCGGTTCATAGAGACCGAAGGAACCTTCAGCAATAGAAGCGGAGGGGAGGAGACCCATGGATCCGGTGAGCATTGCGCATTCGTCGGTAAGGATGTCGCCGAAGAGGTTCGGGCAGAGCATCACGTCGAAGTCGCGGGGACGCTTGAGGAGCTGCATTGCAGCGTTGTCCACATAGAGGTGTTCGAGAGTCAGTTCCGGGTAATCCTTGATGACTTCGTTCACAACTTCACGCCACAGAACGGAGGTAGTAAGAACGTTAGCCT
Source organism: Fibrobacter sp. (assembly GCA_024399015.1). GTDB lineage: Bacteria > Fibrobacterota > Fibrobacteria > Fibrobacterales > Fibrobacteraceae > Fibrobacter. The sequence continues at coordinate 9,348 of JAKSIC010000028.1, read as the reverse complement.
TATCGATGGAAGCAACCTTCTTGTTGCGGAGCATAGCAGCGTCGAAAGCGAAGCGAGCGATGCGTTCCACTTCGTAGCGGCTGTACTTCATGGTGTCGAAACCGATTTCTTCCTTGGAGCCCGGTACGCCTTCGCGGCCCTTGGGCTGACCGAAGTAAACGTCGCCAGTCAGTTCGCGGACGGTGAGGATGTTGAAACCGTCGCCGACGATGTCGGAACGGAGCGGGCAAGCGCCAGCAAGTTCCTTATAGACGCGAGCCGGGCGGAGGTTGCAGAAAAGCTTGAAGTGCTTACGGAGCGGGAGGAGAGCGCCGCGTTCCGGCTGCAGGTTAGGAGGAAGGTGTTCCCACTTCGGGCCACCCACAGAACCGAAAAGAATACAGTCAGAAGCTTCACCCAGCTTGAGGGTGGATTCCGGCAGCGGAGAACCGCTTTCGTCGTAAGCAGCGCCACCGACGTTTGCCCATTCTGCGTTCACGTCGAAACCGAACTTCTTGGAAACAACGTCCAGAACGCGGACAGCTTCCTTCATCACTTCCGGACCGATACCGTCGCCCGGGAGAACTGCAATCTTGTAATTCTTGCTCATTATTGAGTCCTTTGTTTAAATTTGAACGGGGTAAATTTAGAAAAAAGACGAGAGACGAGAGACGAAAGACGAGAGATTTTGCAAGAAAAAGGGAGTAGATTTTTATTTTTTTGGTGATTCCCGTTCTGCCACTTCTCGTGGATGGAACTGCTTGTGTTCCTGCTTGATGAATTCTTTGTCGATGTGGGTGTAGATCTGGGTGGTGCTGATGTCGGCATGTCCCAGAAGTTCCTGCAAAACGCGGAGGTCCATTCCCGCTTCTAGGCAGTGTGTGGCGAAGCTGTGCCTAAAGGTGTGTGGTGAAACTTGCTTGGTCAGGTGGAGCGTATGCTGTTGCACAATTTTCCAGGCCCCCATGCGACTCATGGGTTTTCCGCGAGAATTTAATATTACGTTATCTGTTTCCGGGTGGGTGAGGGGGCGGCCTCGCTCGATCCATTCACGAAGGTTTTCCTTGGCCTTGCTGCCCAGAGGAATCAGACGCTGCTTGTTGCCCTTGCCGATGGGGGTTAGCCATTCGTTGTCCAAATCCAGTTGAGCCAACTTGATGTTCAAGGTTTCCGAAATGCGGAGTCCGGCGCTGTACATCAATTCGAAAAGGGCAGTGTCTCGTAGCGGGTTCTTGCCGCGGGCGGCGCTCTCGAAAACGCTGTCGATTTCGTCGCGGGTCAAGTACTGGGGGAGGTAGTGGCCGAGGCGTGGTGTGGCCAGCATGCTTTCGGTGCTGAAATCGTATTCGCCCTGGTTCTGCATGTACTTCAGGAACCCGCGGAGACTGGAAAAATGCCTTGCGATGCTGGTGGCTGCATAGACGGCAGCATCCCCGTCGCGGCTGGCGGATTTGCCGTCGTTGCCGGCGCTAACCTGGCTTGCTGCCGCGGTCAGAAACTCGTCCAACTTCTGGGGAGTCAATTCCTTCAAATCAATTCCATTGTCGTCTAGCCATGCGATAAAGTGTCGCAGGTCCTCCTGGTAGCTCTGGATGGTCATGGGCGAAAGGTTTCGCTCCACTCCCAAAAAGGCCATGTAGGCGTCTAGACGATTAGAGTTGTTGCTCAAAGGATAAATCCGGTTATGAATTGCGAATTGCAAGTTGCGAGATGAGCCGAATATATAAATGTTTACCGGTTTTTGCGTCGGTCCCTACCTGCAAATCTTGTAATTAGTAATTCATAATTCATAATTGCAAAAATTTTTAAAAAAAATTTGCTTTTCCCCTTGCCAAGTGTTCTGAATAATTCTAATATTGAGCCCGTCCTAAGCGACTATGGATGATTAGCTCAGTTGGTAGAGCAGCTGACTCTTAATCAGCGGGTCGCAGGTTCGACCCCTGCATCATCCACTAACCTCGAAAGAGGATACATACAAAAGCGACAGACAAAGCTAAGCACTTTGGTGAACTTTGAAACTTCGACTTTTGATTTTTTACGACCTTTATGGATGATTAGCTCAGTTGGTAGAGCAGCTGACTCTTAATCAGCGGGTCGCAGGTTCGACCCCTGCATCATCCACGAAACTCTCTCAGAAATGAGAGAGTTTTTTTTATGCTTTTAGCTGTCATATTTTGTATACTCTCTATATAAAGTGCTATCTTTGTAAGACTATTACAAGTTTTGTTTTTTTTATTGGTTTTTAGATGAAAATTGTACTGCCCGTTGCTGGAAATGGTCTGCGTCTGCGTCCTTATACCGAAAATGTGCCGAAGTGCTTGCTTCCGGTGGCCGGTAAGACCATTTTGGACTGGATTGTCGAAGATTCCCTTTCTTTGAAGCCGTCTGAAACCATCTTCATTACGGGCTACAAGGCCGATGTTGTCGACCAGTTCTTGACCAAGCGTCCGGCTTGGGGGGCTACTCGCACTGTTGTGCAGAGCAATCCTCAGGGTCTGGGTGAAGCAATCAGCCTTTCCTTGCCCTTTGTGAACGATGATGAACCGCTCCTGATCATTCTTGGCGATACCTTGTTCGAAGCTGATCTTTCCATTTTGAACAACGCTCAGGAAAACATCCTTTATACATTCAAGGTTGAAGACCCGAAGCGCTTTGGTGTAGCTGTAACTGACGCCAATGGTCGTATTGAACGTTTGGTTGAAAAACCCCAGGAATTCGTTTCCGACGAAGCTATCGTGGGCATCTATTACATCAAGGATGTGAAGGTTCTCAAGGAAAGCTTGAAGTACTTGATGGACAATAACATCCGTACCAAGAATGAATTCCAGCTGACCGACGCTCTGGAAATGATGCTTGAAAAGGGCTGCAAGTTCAGCACTGCTCCGGTCCAGAAATGGCTGGATTGCGGCTTGGCTGAAACCCTTCTTGAAACCAACGCCCATGTGCTGAAGCGAAACGACAACTCTGCCAGCGTTTCAGCAGAAGGTTGTAAGATTATCGCGCCTTGCCATATCGGCAAGAACGTGAAACTTTCAAATAGCACCATTGGTCCTAACGTTGCCATTGGTGACGGAGCCGTCATTGAAAACTGCACTCTCAAGGATGTGGTGGTCTGGGATGGCGTCAAGGTTTCTGGCAAGACCTTGGACAACGTAATCGTTCACGAATAAATAAAAAAGAGCCCTTTCAAAAGGCTCTTTTTTTTGATGTCGCACTTGATTATTGAACGTCCAGTTGGACCTTATATGCAGGTTTTCCCTTGTGCTTGGCCAGCTCGCTACGAGGCGCCGTAGTAATGGTGACGTTCTTCTTGGTCACGCCCTTCTGCTGCTGCAATGTCTTCAGAAGTTCCTGGTTGCGCTTGTTTGCCTTTTCCAGAAGTTCCTTTTCAAGAGTCTTGCGATCCAGTGCTGCGGCATGTTCCTTGGCGTAGGCAACGTAGAGGCTGTCGTCATCCTTGATGTCGATGATGCTCTTTTCATCAAGTTCGTTCAAGGTCTTCTTGCCGCTGGTGGACATGTAGTAGTCGGTCTTCAGCTTGCGGGTCTTGTAGGCTTCCACGGTCTTCTTCAGCGGGAAGGACTGCACGAAGTTCAGCTTCAGCTTGGGGTCCTTGACGACGGCTTCTACCATCTTGATGGCCTTGGCGTACTGTTCGCTTTCCAGATTGTTGCTCAAGGGGTCGATGACCACTTCATCGTTCTTGCCCAGGTCCATGCCCAAGGCGTTTGCGCCGGAGGTGGCCAGGTTGCCCACCAGCTTCAGCGGAGAGAGTGCCACCTTGATGAGCAGGTTCATGACGGTTTTCCAGATAATCTTTCCGTAGGAGAATTCCGGATCCTGGACGTTGCCCTTTACCGGAACGTCGAACTGGATTTTTTCATCCTTGTCCTTCAGAATGTACAGGCCAATTTTCATGGGTACGTTGAATTCCGGTTCAGAGTTGGGATCCTTGTCGCCTACGTCGATGTTGTAAATGTCGATGGTGTTCTTGCTGTCGATGTCCCACTTGTTCAGCTTGTTTTCGCTGGCGAAGGCCAAGGTGCCGGAACTGATGGGGTAGCCGGTGAAATGGTAGCTGTAGGGGGAGAAGTGGCTCAGGGCCAGGTTCTTTACGCTGAGGTAAATGTCCATGGTGCTGATGTCAGAAAGGGCGCCCTTGTACTTGAGGGAGAGGGTGCCGCCACCTGGGAAGGAGGCGCCTACATTCACTGTGCAGGGAGTGTTGAAATTGATGTTGCTGCCGTTGACGTTAATGTTGCTGACGGTGTAGGAGAAAGGCTTCTTGATGGTCTGGTCGTTGGCGGAAACGCTGGTGTTCTTGACCTGCAGTTTCTTCAGCACGAACTTCAGGGGCTTTTCTTTTTCTGCGGGTTTCTGTTCGGCCGGGGCTGCAACCTGGGCGGAGGAGTCTGCCGGTGCGTCAGGGACGATCACCGTTGTGGTGTCCAGAACCGTTGCGCTTACGGCTGCGGTTGTGTCTGCGGCGGCTCCCTTGGGGTTCAGCAAAATATCGATGTTGGTCTTTCCGCCCTTAAGCAAATCCAGATGCGCGAAAGCGCCGTCCACGACGACGGAGTCCACGTTGAAATCGTTCTCGTTGAGATTGGCCTTGGCGATGCCCACGTCTACGCGGTTTACGCCGATGGTCTTGCCGGAGGTTTCCGTAAGGACAATGTCAGAAAGGTTGACGTTTCCGCTGACGTTGGAGGAGAGAACGTCGTTGACGTTACCCTGGACGTTCAGGTGGATGTTGAGGGCTCCGCTGAAATCCTTGTAGTTGATGAAGTCCTTCAGGTAGGGCTTGATGCAGGCCAGGGCGAACTGGTTCAGACCTACGGAAACGTTGAAACCCTGGGTTTCCATGTTGAAGAGAACCTTTACGTTCAGGTCGCCGCCATCGGCAAACTTGAGGGTGACTCCGATGTCGGTGTCCTGGTTGGCAAAGTAGACTGCGGGAATTTCTACGGAGAAGTCCTGAAGGTGGAACTTGGAGCCGACTTTCTGGTCCTGATAAATGATGTTGCCCTTTTCGAGAACGATGTTCTCTACGGCGATGCTTAAACCGCCCAAGGATTCAGACGGGTTCAGGTTCAGGGCCTGTGCGGAATCTGCAGAGGTCGTGTCGGCAGCGGTAGAATCGACTGCGCTAGCGGTAGTGTCGATGGCGGTGGTATCGCCCTCGGCAAGCTTATCCAAAATGTCGCTGAAGTTAAAACGTTCTCCGTTCTGGATGACTCTGGTGTAGAGACCCTTCAGGTAGATTTCGCTAACGCTGATTTCCTTTGCCAGGAGTCGGGTGGGGTTCACGTTAATACGGAACTTTTCGAAGGCTACAAACGGTGTGGAACCATCGGGTTCAAAAATTGCGAAGCTGTCCACTTCCACGGTGAATGTGGTGGGGGAGAAGTTCACGCTTGCAATGTTCATCTTGCGGCCGATCAACTCTTCGGAGTGGCTGACCACATAGTTCTTTGCAATGGTGGGACCAATTTTCAATGCTGCAATGAGGAGGATGAAAAGTGCAGCGAGGACAATCAGGACTATGTAACGCTTCTTCATGGTTTTAATTATAGCAAGATTGTTTTTTTATTTATTTGTAATGTTGTTCAACTAGCCGTTCTCTTTGATTGTTATATTTTACTTACAATTTTTAGGAGATTTGGTTTTGAAACGTCTGCTACCCTTGCTTTTGATTCCTGCCGCAGTTTTTGCCGGAGAATTCAGCTATTCTCTGACTACGGCCGCCGCCGATTACCTGGAACGCGAAATTGAACCTGGTGAAGACCACTTTGCTTCTGTGGCCGGACCCTTCAATGGCGCAAAGGCAGCTACGACTTTTAACGCAAAGTACACCATTCCCACGCCTCTCGGAGCCCATTGGCTGGTGAAGGATGCCAACGTGGAATTGACTGGAAGTTTTGAACTTTCCCCCTTGTCCATTCGTCCCCAGTTGAAGGCTGAGTTTACTCCGGTGCCGTTCCTGGTGTTTGGTGCTGGTGGCTCCGTTGGTACGGGCTGGAATCCTCTTGGCTTCGACGGCATGAGCGTCTACAACTTTAGCAAGCAGGAGTACGAGGCCTTGACTCCGTTTGCTCACTATTACTATGACTTGTGGGCTTCCGCTACATTCCAGTTCGATGTTGGCGCCCTGGTTCCTGGTGACTGGACCCATGTGGTGATGCTTGCCACCTACCAGTGGATTTATAAGGGTATTACCGGCGTTGACGATGGCGATATCTGGGAATGGCAGGTAATCCCTGGCGAAGCCAACGGTTGGCAGTATTATGTGACAGGTGTCCTTGGTTACAAGATGCCCTTGGTTTTGCAGATGGTGGGCTTTATGGCTGAATTCTATGGCCATTTCGATCGCTCCGATTTTGATAAGGGCATCCGCAAAACTGGAAAAACCTTTGATGGCGAATTTATGTGGATTGATTTGAGCCTGCTCCTTGATTTCAAGCTGAACGACAAGAATGGTCTTAAGACTTTGTTCACTATTGAAGGCGATCGTAGCTTTGCAACACCTCACGAAAAGTCTTCTGAGGAACCGTTGCTTGTGAAGACTGGACGCGAATGGTCCTTCTATAGAATCGCCTTGATTTGGGATCACAAGTTCTAGCAGAATCCTCGCCTTAAGGCGAGGTTTTCTATTTTTTTATCCCGATGGATCAATTGAATGTTTTAATTCTTGCCGCCGGTTTGGGAACTCGACTTCGCCCGCTTACAAGCGATGTGCCGAAGCCCCTGGTTCCTGTGGTGGACAAGAGCATTTTGGAACAGCAGGCTATTAAGGCTCGTGCTATTGGCGATGTTCGTTTGCACGCCAATGCCCATTACCTTGCCGATCAGATTGTTGTTGAAGGTGAACGTCTGGGCTTTGAAAAGGTTTGGGTTGAACCTGAAATTTTGGGAACTGCTGGTCCGCTAAAGAGAATTTATAACGAAGGTTACCGCGGTGGCTTGCTGATTATGAACGGCGACGCCTACTGCAGTTTTGACTTGAAGGCTTTCGTTGAAAATGCCAAGGCAGCCTTTGCCGCTGGAGCGCAGAATAGTGCCGCCCCGGGTGTGGCTTTGCTTGCCGTTGATTTCCCCAAGGTGAATACTTTCCGTGTGGGCGAAGATGGTCGCTTGAATGGTGTTGCAGATCGCTTTGGCTTGGATGAAGGTCGTGCCGCCACATTCTCCGGTGTGTCTTATTATAGCGACGAAGCTTTGGCCCGCATCAAGGATGGCGAATTCGATATTCGAGAATTCTGGAAGCAGGAAATTGCTGCTGGTCGCCCGCCCTTTGTGGACATGAGCCAGCTGAACGCCACCTGGATCGATATGGGTTCTCCCGAAGGTTTGAAGGATGCCTGTGACGCCCGCCTGAAGGAGCTTGATGTGGATTCCTGGATTCATCCGGAATGCTCCAAGAGGTATCCCTTGATGTTCCTCGATGTTCCTTTCGGGAAGGGTCTGAAGATGATGCATTCCGTGATTGGAGCAAACGTGATGATTCCTGCAGGTGTTTCGCTGAACAATACGTTACTTTTTGATGGTGCAGAACTTGCACCTGGCGAAACTGTGGAAAATGAAATCCGCGGTAAGGGATTTAGCTGGAAGATTTAAGTAAACAGTGATTAGTGGTTAGTAAGCAGAAATGTTGATAGAATTCATTTTATTTTTTCTAACCACTAACCACCAACCACTAACCACTATTAGTTATGCGAAAATTTAGAGTAGTACTTGTTGAACCGGAACATCCTCACAACGTGGGCTTTGTTGCCCGCGCCATGCACTGCTACGCCTTGCCGGAACTTTGCATTGTGTACCCCAAGCGCAACGAAGTGATGGAAAAGTCCTACCACACTGCAGCCAACAGCCACGACATTCTGGACAATGCAAAGATTGTGCATACCTTCCAGGAAGCTATTGGTGACTGTGCTTGCGCTATCGCTTTTAGCCGCCGTATTTTTGGCAGTGCCATCAAGCATTGCATGGTGCAGAACCTTTCCGAAATGCTTCCCGAAGAAGGAACCATCGCTCTGGTGTTTGGTCGTGAATCTTGCGGCCTCGCTCTTGAAGAAGTGAACGCTTGCACCTACCAGTGCGAAATTCCGGTGCCGGGCCTTATGAGTTTGAACTTGGGTCAGGCAGTTTCCATTTCCCTTTATGAACTTTGCCGTTCTGGCGCCTTGGCCAATGGCGAAGGCCGTGCAAAGCGCGGTTCCAAGGGTGCCTGCGAAACTGCTCCCGCAACCATCGACCAAATCAACGGTTTCAAGAAGTTCTTGGACCGCTATTTGACTGGCCAGTATCACGATCAGGCATGGCGCGATAACTTCCTGAATACTTTGCTCCAGAGACTGCATCCCACTCGTAACGAACTTTCCGCTTTGTTTGGTTTGCTCCGCAATGTGGCTGGTAAGCCCGCTCGCTTGGAACAGGCAGAAGACCGCGCCAAGGCTGCAGCCGCAAAGGCCGCAGAGGCTGCTGATTCTGCTGATGCAGCGAACAACGCCTCCGAAGAGAAAAAATAGAAAATCAGTTCAAGAAACGATGAAATATGGCGGAATGGGGTACTAGAGTTGTGAGAAACTGTTTTTTAGTACCTTGATTTGTGAACAAAGTAATCGTTTTTTGAAGGCTTGTCGGTGATTCCGGGTACCGAATCGTGAAAATTAGCAGGGTTGGTACCCTAGTGGAATGTAGATTAGGTTCAATAAACAAGATTTTTTTAGAATAAAGTAAAAATTGGGGTACTAAATTGCAAATAAAAAGCGTGTTGGTACCCTAAAAATGCAAAAAGGCTTCTTATGGCAATGAAAATCACTATCCAATATCTGGACAACACCATCCCACGCCTTACGTATGTGGGCGGAAAGTCCGATTGGATTGACCTTAGCGCTGCAGAAACCGTGACCTTGAAGAAGGGCGAATTCAAGCTGATTCACCTGGGCGTTGCCATGAAGTTGCCGGAAGGCTACGAAGCTCATCTGGCTCCCCGCAGCTCCACTTTCAAGAACTTTAAGATCTTGCAGACCAATTCCGTTGGCGTCGTTGATTCCAGCTACTGCGGCAAGGGCGACTGGTGGAAAATGCCGGTCTACGCCACCGAAGATGTAACCATCGAAAAAGGTTCCCGTATCGCACAGTTCCGCATTATGGAAATCCAGCCTACGCTGGAATTTGAAGAAGGCGAGTTAGCCGACAAGGATCGCGGTGGCTTCGGCAGCACTGGCGTGAAATAATAACAGCACCGGCGCGAAATAAACGAGCGATTGGATAAAAAAAGATCTCGTCTTGTGTGACGAGATCTTTTGTGTTTTTTTACTTCTTTAAATTTCCGTTTTCGTCCCAGACTTTGCAACTTTCTTTATC
>JAKSIC010000027.1 GCA_024399015.1 Fibrobacter sp. | reverse complement strand
TATCGCCGATGGTACCTGGCCTACGGGCCCGGGAGAGTAGGTCGCTGCTGGATTCACGCCCCCCTTGAGGTAAACCTCTCGGGGGGCTTTTTTGTATTTTCCCCATGGGCTTCGCGATACTTCGTTGCTCGCCGCCTCATGTACACCCGGTACACTACGGCGGCTCGCGCTACTGAGGCTCTGCGCCCTGGCGCAGGAGGCTGGCTTCGCCAGCCGTTCGCCGAAGGATGTCATCCCCATGTTTTGTCAGGGACTTGTTCCTGGTACAAAACATAGGGCGAGGACCTCGCATCCCTAGGCCATCCTTCGGGCATGTTGCCTTGTAGTTATCACAACACAACTTTCTTTTATAGACAGTTTTTTATTCCTTGTTGGAATAAAGAAGATATTTTCATATTGGGATGTTTGTATTAAAGGAGTTGTGTTTATGCGACACAATGTTTGGGCGATTCTCTTTATTTTGCTTTTTTCTGTTTTTGCTCAGGCAAAACTTACCGTTCATATTCAGTCGCCATGGCGCGACGGCAGCTATGATTTGTATGTACTTGGGGGTGCTACGGGTTATGGCACGTCACCTGAATACAAGATGACCGCTGAAGGGGATGGCTGGTTCAGCTACACCTGGGACAAGGTTGTTTCTGATTTCAGCTGGCAGGATTTCGGAGTTCGCGGTTGCCCGAATGGCAGTTGCGCAACTAGCGTGGCCTGGAGCGAAGGCGCATCCGAGGTCAAGTTTTCCATGACGACATTGTTCGCCTCCGACGACGAACTCTGGATCTACACGGATGCAAATTCTCATACAATCAGCTTGACTCCTCCTGGATCCAAGGTGGTGTGGTTCAAGAGTCCTTGGGGGAACAAGGCTTTGCCTCAGATTGTATTCGGCGCAGATACGGCACTGATGTACTTCGCCCAGGATGACGAAACCACGTGTGGTTGGTTCGCTGGCGCAATTTCTCCTGCAATGATGAAGGCAAACCCGATGCAGTCTGCCTACTTTGTTCGCTACAACGCCTCCTACTTGTCCGTTCCTAAAAATGATGTAATGGACTTGTTCAGTTATTTGTCCCTTGCAGATACGATATTTGTGGATGGAACCACTGAAGTTCCGACCATTGATACAAAAATTGGTACCTTGGGCGAGTGCTTTGATTCCTCGAGAACATTGCATGTCTATCATCCTTGGCGAACAAATACCACCATCAGGGATAGCGCCATTTATCTGGATGCCGACAATGTCGGACAGTCCATAAAGATGGATAGCACTGGTGAATATGCTTTCTGGTGGTCTCATACGTTCCCTGTTGAAAAGGTGAATGATCAGCAGTGGAAAGGTGCAACCTTGGATATCAAGTCTGACCAGAACGGATCCAAGAGATTCTTTAAGATTCCTGCTGGTACCTGGCGTAGTCCTAATAGGCCGTCCCTTTCAAAGATTTTCCCCAAGGGAATTTATGAAGTCTGGTTCTATACAAAGGATAAGGAAAATTACGAGATTCTTTATGCTCCGCTGGAACCCAAGGTAATCCGTCTTATGAGCCCGTGGGATAACATGGCTCCCGTTATGCTTACGGAGAGTGATACTTTGAAGATGGGGCCCATTTCCAAGGATACCTGTGGTTGGTATCAGGCCTTGTCCTTCAAGCACATGGATTCCTGGGATGTCAAGTTCAGGGAAGCTTTTGGTTTTGAACATTACACTGCCGCAGGTCTTAATGAAGGTGACCCGATCAACCTGGATTCCATGGTGGCGCTTCATGATACGGTCTGGGTATATCCTTATCCGACATCCGCCAGTGCTCCCCGTTTTAGCAAGTCCTATCCAGGTCGTTTAGGTATTTGCCCCACCATGAAAATTTCAGCCTTGGTGGTGGACTGGGCCGGTGAAGGTGTTAGACCTGCCGGCGAGCCTTCCTATTCCCAGAATTGGGACAAGGCCCAGGATGTGGACTTCGGTGGCATCTACGATGGCAATGATTATACCAAGATTTTCTATTTGGATTCTGCGGGTAAATTGGATTCCACACAGAAGTGCCAAGGCTTGGTTACGGGCATGGTGGAAGATACGCTTGTGAATGGCCTTCCTGCTCGCGTGGATTCCTTGAAGTACCCTTGGAGCCAGTGCTCCGCCGCCCGTGAAATTGAAAAGTGGTTTGTCCCTGTTGAAGTTGCCCAGGACAAGAATGGAAATATGTACACCAATGGCGTTTGTCGTGATATCGACTTGACGTTGGACGATGAAGGTTTCTGGCTTGCTGATATTTCCGAAGCGCACGAGGATGGTGGATTCTTCCCTATCGATGACTTGGAATATCTGGATTCTGCAAAGACTGTGAAGAATCCCAAGTTCGACTGGGCTGACCAACTGACTGCTGGCGGCAAGAAGCACAATTACAGTTTCGCCATGAAGATTTCCGCCCAGTTCCAGTACGTGAAGGGACAGTACTTCGAGTTCCGTGGTGATGATGACGTGTGGGTCTTTATCAATAACCATTTGGTGGTGGACATTGGCGGCTGCCATGGTCCTTTGGAAGGATTTGTGGACTTGGATACCATCGGTCAGAACGATCCGAAGCTGAAGCTTAAGGAAGGCGTTGAATATCCGTTCCATATTTTCTTCTCGGAGCGTAATGCGACGGGTTCCAACTTCAAGATGCGCACGTCCATCAATTTGCGTACGCAGAAGACTTTCTACACAGAAGCCGTTCCCACAACCGACGGTACGATTTCGTACAACTTAATGCAGCTCTTGGTTGACGAATCCTTGAGTTGTGACGTGACTAGCGTTTCCAAGGTTGAAAAGAAGGCTGCCCAGTCTGTGTTCCAGCTTGTAGGTGGAAATTTGCCCGCAGAAGGTATTTCCCTTGAGCCGGGCTTGAATTATGGCGGCATCAATATCAGTGAAGACATGGCTGGTTTTACCATTGATACGAGCGCAATTGTTCGATCCAGATCCTTGCCTTCCGGCAACTATACCTTGGTTTGCTACCTGGCCTCGGATCTGTCTCAGTACCAGATGATTTCCTTTGTCGTTCCCGAGTATCCTCTTCCGGATATCGCTTTTGTAGACGTGTTTAATCCTGCCGATACGTTGAAGATTCTTGACCCCACGGGATTGAATTTGCGTGGCCAGAAGCTTGGTGCTGATCCTAAGAACGACACCTTGCTCGCTCACGTGACGTATCCTGAAGGCAGACCTTTGAAAATCGCGGTTCTCTATGTGGGTTCTGTCTGTGGCGATTGCATTGTTCCCTTGAATTTTGAAACCAGCGATTCTTTGAGTTTCTTGGATGCCAAGGGACAGAAGGTTTCTTCTGTGACAACTGATTCAACGGGCTATGCTTCTTTCTATGTGGTGGGCGAAGCTGCCATGGTGAATGCTTCGTTTAAGGTTTCCAGCGGTTTTGTCAGCAATGAAATTGAATGGAATAACATTCACTTCAAGGAACCTCCTGTTCCCTTTGTTTCCCATGCAAAAATGTTTGACGTCAATGGAGACGGAATTCCTGACAGCCTTGCAATTCCTTTCAGCAAGCCTTTCGGTGAAAATGTGCCTGATACTTTAGCATGGAGTTTTGGAGAATCAACATTCCACACTACGGCTGGTAAGGAGAACATTGCGCCCTTGGTCTTTAATGATTCAATGCTGATTATCAGGGGCGAAGGCAACTTGATGAAGAGCGTGTTCACTGGTGTTGCAGACGAAGTCTACAATGGATCACTGAAGTATCACTACACGTACTTGGATGAGGATTCTGGTGACTCCGTGAAACTCGGAATGAGCGCTGCTATTGAGGATCATGTGGGCCCAGTCATTTTGAGTGCAACCATTGATCCGATTTCTGAAGAAGTGAGCAACCTGACCGTAAACTTGAGTGAAGGTACTTCTACTAGAATTACGGATGCAGCCGCTGCGTTTAAGATCTTCAGGGACTCGGTGGATATTTCTGACTCGTTGCTTTTCGTTGTGGCTCAATCGAATTCTAATGGAAACGTAATCAAGGTTTCTTTCCGTCGCTCAACTTATGGCTTGTTGCCTGTGCTTGGCGATTCAATTAGGCTTGTTCCTGGAGATTTGAGAGATCTAAGTGGAAACTCTCCTCATTTCGATAATCCTAAGGTTCGTATCAGCGGTAAGCAGAGGACGGAAATCAAGGTGCCTGGCCTTGTGAGAATTGGCAATGAATCGATCCCGTCTAATGGAAAGAATGTTGTACCAGTTTCTGTTCCTGTGAACAAGTCTGTCAAGGATATTGTAGATAGTCTTGGAAAGCCGGGCGCATTACTGAATTTCAATATCGGTGAAGTCGCTATGGAAAAGATTATGAATCTTCCTTCCGGAGCTAACAGAGATTCCGCCTTGGCCCTTGTACGAATCGATTGGGAAAATTACTACTTTACCCATCTTGGCGGTTTTGTAAATAAGGGCAAGGGAACTATCAGGTGCAATGATTCAACGGTGTTCTATAATCCTGCCGATCCTGAAAAGTCCAATTGCTACGATAATCCTGGCAATATCTTCTTTGGTTGGGATGGTCGTAGTGAAAAGGGACGTGTTGTTGGAACCGGAGCCTATGTCACTAAGGTCAAGGTAAAGATTCGCTCGGGCAAGAACGTTGTCGGCGATAGTTACGATACCTATTCCTTCGGTATTAAACGAGGTAAATAAAAAAGAGCGCGGATTTGTTCCGCGCCTTTTTTGTAAGGATTGGAGCCCGCAAGGATTTTAGTCCAGCGGGTACTTATCCTTGGCGGCATCAAGTTCGGCACTCTTCATCTCGTATTGAGTGTAGAGATCGTCGATCTTTTTCTTGTTGTCGTCCATATCCTTGGCTACAGCGGTAATGGCTGCTCCGTCACCGCTTTCGGAGGCGGCCACAAGTTTTGCTTCCAGTTCACCGGAGAGTTCTTCTGCCTTGGCGATATCCTCTTCGATTTTAGCGATGGCTTTTTCCAGAGGCTTGATGACCTTGGAGCGTTCCGCAATGTAGTCGGCACGTGCCTTCCGGTCCATCTTTGCGGTAGGTGCGGAGTTTGCAGAGGATGCTGCGTCCTTGGTGACGTCAATGTTGGAAAGTTTAGCGTTGTCGCTGTCCATTCCACCGGGTTTCTTTTCAGCAGCCCAGCCAACCTTTTCGAGGAAGTCGGCGTAGGAGCCTTCAAAGATGCGGCACTTGCCGCCATCGAAAACCACGAGACGGTTTGCAAAGGCGTGAAGCAGTTCTTCATCATGGGTCACCACTATGGCGGTACCTTCGTAGTCCTCGAGAGCGTCGATAAGACTTTCGATAGATTCCATGTCCAAGTGGTTGGTGGGTTCATCCAGCAGCAGCATGTTGCACTGGCTTGCAAGAATCTTGCCGAGAAGTACACGGCTACGTTCACCACCGGAGAGAACCTTAATCTTCTTCAGGGCGTTATCGCCACTGAACATCATGAGGCCGGCGAGTCCACGGGCGCGGCTCTTCTGAGAGACTTCTGCGATGGCGCTTGCAATTTCTTCTTCGACGTTGTTGTCGAGATTGAGGCGGTTGATGTTTGTCTGGCCGAAGTAATTGATTTGCAGATTCGGGTTGTGACAGATTTCACCTGTGGTGGGTGAAAGTTCTTTTGCAATCAAATTCAGCAATGTGGTTTTGCCGCGCCCGTTGGGGCCGATGATTGCGATGCGGTCGCCCTTGAAAACTTCAAATTCCAAGTCGCTGAAAAGTTCCGGACCATCACCGTACTGGAAAGTCAGATTGTGAACCTGAAGCATACGCTTGCCGGGGAACGGAGCTTCCGTAAAGCTGAAGTCAAGATTGCGTTCGTGGGAGAGGCGTTCGCCAGTGGCGAGTTTTGCCGCTGCCTTGATCTTGGATTGCACCATGGCAGCCTTTGCTGCCTTGTAACGGAAACGTTCAATGAGCTGATCCAGCTGAGCCTTTTTCTTGGCTTCGTTTTCCTGGGTGCGCATTGCCACTTCTTCTTCTTCGGCAATGGTTTCGCGGAGTTTTTCTACAGTGCCCTTTACCTTGCGAATCTTGTGGCGATGAATGCCCACGGTGTGGGTGCAGACTTCATCCATGAAATGATGGTCATGGGTAATGAGAAGAACTTCGCCCTTCCAGTTGCGCAAGAAACGGCTGAGCCAACGCATAGACACAATGTCCAGGTAGTTGGTCGGTTCATCAAGCAACAGCATGTCTGGCTCAGAAGCCAACACCTTTGCCAAATTCAAACGAATCTGGAAACCGCCGGAAAGAAGCATGGGGTCCTTGCTCATGGATTCTTCATCGAAACCAAGACCGAAAAGGATTGCTTCCACCTTATGTTCTTCAATCCAGCCGTCTTCATTGGGCTTCAACACGCTGCAGGCTTCTTCGTGCACCGTTGCGTGAGTGAAGTTGATGTGCTGTTGCAAATAACCGATGGTGTACTTTTTCGGAATGTCGATGGTACCGCCATCCAGACATTCCTGGCCAAGAATCATCTTGAACAAAGTAGACTTGCCGCAACCATTACGGCCTACGAGGCCCACGCGTTCATGGGCCCCCACCAAAAAGCTTGCCTGGTCCAGAAGAACCTGCATGCCAAAAGACTTGGAAACGTTCTGTACTTGAATCACGACGCCAAATTTAGTAAAAAGCTAACTGGCGAATTTATTTTGCATTGTTGGCAAAATTGATATGCAGGCCGTTTTCGCGATAGAAGGTAACATCGGCCAAGACTTGGTCCACCCAGCTTTTTGCCAAGGGAGACTGTTTCCAGTTTTCAGGTTTGTCTCCGATGCCGTAGTCGGGGTAGAACGTGGCTGCCGCATTTTCTCGGCTGATGCCTATTTGCAACAGTTTGCTTAAACGTTGTGCGCCAAGTTCAATTTGTTCCAGTCCTTCTCCCTCTTTCAGCAAAAGGATTCCGCGTTTATCCTTGGTTCCCTTGAAATTAAAGTTGAAGTTGGAAACATGACGGATGATGGACATTAAGAGGGCGGGATCAATTTGATATGTGCGAGAGTATTCCAGAACGGGAAGGGCGCAAAGCTGTTCAATGTCCCAGGGTTCGCCGGTATAGGAAATCTGCAAAGTATGAACGGAGTTTTCGCCTACATCGATATAGATGTTGTATCGGTTTCCGAGATTCTTTTTTAGAAGCTTGGTCAAAAGGATGGCTCGATTTTTGAATTGCTTGTATCCGCGCAGTTCGATCATCAACATATCATCGAGCTGTACAAGCACGGGCATGGTGGGCTTGGTAACGATTTCGTTGTAGGCGTTGATGATAAGCGGAAGGACATATGCAATTTCCGGCTTGGGTTTACTTAAGTCTAGACCAGGTTCCAATTTTATTTTCTGGATGGAGTCAAGCTTAAGAACGGCATTTGCGGAATAGTTGTAGAATAGCTCTGCTGTATCAGTGACTTTCTCTTCGACCTTCGGGTGTTTCCAGTAGGCAATCGCAATGGCCGAGAGGATGACTACGGACACGACAATCCAGCGCTTCCAACGTTTGGCGCGCCACAGAACCTTAAGCCAGTTTTTAATCTTTGGGCTGCGCCAAAGATAGGCTGCAAGGAATACCAATATTGCTGTCCACAGAGCAACGAAAATCATACTTGTAATATATAGAATTCTATCTTTACCTGTATGCTGAATCCTTTGAAGAATATTGTTGTCATTGGCGATCGAATTCTCATTAAGCCGTTGGAAGCTGCTAATAAAACCAGTAGCGGTCTCTATTTGCCGCCTAGCGTCAAGGAACATGACTCGGTGCATACAGGCCTTGTCGTGAAGGTGGGCCCTGGCTACCCGATTCCTGCAAACCAGGATCCTGATGCGGTTTTCCGTGGCGATAATGCCGAGGCTGTGAACTATGTGCCGCTCCAGGTGAAGGAAGGGGATGAAGCTCTCTACTTGCATGCCAGTGGAACGGAACTGGAAGTGAACGGCGAACGCTATGTAATCATTTCCCAGAATGCGGTTCTTCTGGTGGTACGCCCTGAAGTGCCGGACGACGTTTCTGGACTTGACAATCTTTAAAATGTAATTCGGAAAACAAAAAAGTCCGTGCGGTATTAAACGCACGGATTTTTTATTTAGAAGCTAGGGGAGAAATCCCTCAAGTCTATTTTGCTTCGAAAAGGTCTGCCGTTTCTTTGATCTTGCCTGCCACGGCGGTAAGGGATTCAAAGATCTTGCGGAGGCTGTTCTGGACGTTGTCAAAGATGACGGTGTTGCAGAACAGGTCTTCGCGGTAAGCCTTATTGGCGCGGAACAAATCGCGGAGAGCAAGCAGAAGCTTGGTCTGTCGTTCCATCTGGGCTGCAGTTTCCTTCTTGAGTTCTTCCAACTGCGCCTGCTTCTTTGCTGCAACTTCCGGATCATTTTCGCGGAGGATGTAGCTGGGGAGTGTAGCGAAGTCTTCGAACTTGCCCGGGTTGGCGTTGTTACGCTGCATGGAACTGCGGAGGCCAACGCCCTTGACGCTGGAGTCAATGGAGATGGTACAGCTGGAAGTTCCATGATAGTTACAGCGTACGCGGGTTTCGACCTGCTTCAATTCGTTAAAGGGATTGAAGTCTTCGTCGGTTTCCATGTAACGAAGCGGAACGTAAAGCGGTGCGGGTTCCCCTGCGATGGTGATGCGGTAGGAAAGGCAAGGTTCGTTGTTGAACATCTTGGTTTCGTACAGGTTGTTGCTGCTGTGCAGAAGGGTCTTGACCTTGTTGTATGCAGCATTTGCATCGTAGGGCTTTTCCAGAATTTCAGGCATATCCTTCAGAAGAATGGACTGAATGATATTGCAGAAGTTGTCGGAAACGGCAGTATTTGCGTTGGATCTGCCCCAGACGTGGGAACCGAGGAAGAAGGTGTCGGTGAAACGTGTTTCTGTTCTGCCGTTGAAGAATGCGATGGCCTTCATCATGTTGGTAAAGGCAATCCACTTACGGATGGGAACGTAGATGTCGTTCTGGTCGCAAATTTCTGCCAGCTTGCCGATGATAGCCAAGGTTTCCTCGGAAAGGGTCACTTTCTTGATTTCGCCATTCCATTGTTTCAATTCTTCCGGAGAAAGTGCGAGGCCCATGGGAATGTGGGCTTCTTCCAGCTTGCTTTGATCCTGCAGGAGTCCGCACAGGGCTGCGGGAGAAAGGCTTTCGGGAAGGCAAATGGAAAGGACGATGTGGTCCGTAATTTCAATTCGGCTCAGTGCGGATTCAGGGCGCTGATCACCAGTCAAAACCAAGGCTGCATCTTCGCGTTCGTGAATGGCGGTGTGGATGTTTTCCTTGGCGGTTTCGTCCAGCGGGTTGAAATTCTGGAAGATGATAATATCAAATGCGTTCAGCTTGCTGGGGAAAGTCTGCTGACGGCGCCCCACGTTCAAGACGCGTGCGCTTTTAAAGGAGGCTGCCAAGCGGTTTGCAATGAGAGACTTGCCGGAACCTGAACGTCCGAAGATGTAGATGGGGGCGCCGGTAACCGTAGCCAAGAAACCTAACTGGATGCAAGATTCTCTTTCGGGAATTCCATTGCAGAGTGCGGTCAGCAATTCAGAAATTCTTTTAGTAAGCGTCATTTTCCCATTCCTTCTTAAGTAAGAAAAATATAGTAAGAAAGAATTGGGAATGCCCGATTAGCTATAAAAGTGCCCTTAAATAGGTGTCCTTGAGTACGGAAATCTTTTGCTTTGCCACGAAAAGCTGTGGATTGCTCAGTAATTCTGCGGGCAATCTATAAGAATCCTTCTCCGAGATGAAGATGTTCTTTTGGAGATTTTTTTGAATGACCTTAAGCAATTTTCGAGAAAAGTTGCGGTCGTGATCGGGACAAATAACGGTTTCTTGTATCGGGTATTCGGAACGTTCCAGGTCACGAATGAATCTGCCAGGGTCGCCGAGACCGCAGACTGCGATACTTTGTCTGTACTTTGGAAACTCGCCTGCTGAATTTTTGATGCTGTCGATTTGGAAGATTACGTCGGGAGACGTGCCATAGCAACGGACCGCCGTGGTGATGGCTTCGTCTCTTCTATGATCTTGTTTAAGGCTGCGGAATTTTCCTGCAGGAACCAGTTCGTTGATGTCGGTAGGTTCCTTTTCCCAGTCAAGTCTGAAAATTTTGAATGGGCGAAGTCTACTGTCTTCAAAGCCGTCATCGCAGATGATGTAGTCCGGTGCTCCCTTGAATTCTGCGGCTTCGGCCTTGTCCAGATGGTGTGCTGTCGCGTAACGATTTCTTGTTCCGATGACTGAAGCGTACTTAAAGTTTTTTAGCTCGGACTTCAGGAACGCAATTTCGTCGTAGGCATATTCATGGCAGAGGACTGCCACGGTTTTCCCGTGGGCCAGAAGATTTTTTGCAAGCCAGAGGCTGAAAGGGGTTTTTCCGGCACCGCCGGTTCGGTAGCTTCCGATAACAACTAGCTTGGAATTTTTGAGAGGCTCGCCTGGCCTGAGGCACAAGGCGTGATGCAATGAATAAGCCGCCCAGTAATAGGCCGCAACTATTTTACGAAATGAAAAATGGAATGTGAAGGATGAAGAATGTCTATAATCGCGGCATGGCCGCCTAGCTTCTTCTCGTACTTCGTACTTCATAATTCATAACTGTAAAGAGCTTCGCTCTTTACAGGCAATGACGCTTCTGCTGCAGGAACAGGTCGGCGAGGACCAGGGCTGCCATGCTTTCCACGATCACGGGGGCACGGACTGCTACGCAGGGGTCATGACGACCGCGTGCGGCCAGTGTTCCGTTCTCGCCGCCACGGCCAGCAGTCTTCTGTTCCTGGCTGATGGTTGCGGTGGGCTTGAAAGCTACCTTGCAGTAGATGGGTTCGCCGTTACTGATACCGCCCAAGGAACCGCCTGCGTTGTTGGTCTTGGTGTGGTAGGAGTTGCCGTCGAAGAAAAGTTCGTCGTTATGTTCGCTTCCGTGCATGCGGGCTGCGGCAAAACCGCTTCCGATTTCAAAGCCCTTGCTTGCGGGAATGGAAAGCATTGCCTGTGCAAGGAGTGCGTCCAGACGGTCGAACACCGGTTCGCCGAGAGCCACGGGAGGGTTCTTCACCAAAAGGCAGACGGTACCGCCAACGCTGTCCATGTTTTCGCGGGCCTTCAGGACCACTTCTTCCATCTTTGCGCTTGCAGCCGGATCCGGGCAACGGACGGGGGAGGCTTCGATCTGGTCCAGAGTCAGTTCGTTCAGGTTCAGGGGACCGCAGTCCACTTCGCCGATGGAGTTGACCCATGCCATGATCTCGGTGCCTGCCACCTGCTTCAAAAGCTTCTTGGCCACGGCGCCTGCGGCCACACGGCCGATGGTTTCGCGTGCGGAACTACGTCCACCGCCGCGGTAATCTCTAAAACCGTACTTCAGGTCGTAGCAGAGGTCTGCATGGCCCGGACGGTACCACTTTTGGATTTCAGAGTAGTCGTGGCTACGCTGGTCTTCGTTGAAAACAGCGAAAGAAATGGGCGTACCCGTGGTTTTTCCCTCAAAAACGCCAGAAAGGATCTTTACCTGGTCCTTTTCATCGCGGGGGGTGGTCATTTTGTTCTGACCCGGGCGACGGCGGTTCAGTTCTGCCTGAACTTCTTCTTCGGTGAGGGGGAGACCTGCGGGGCAGCCGTCCAGGACGGAGCCTACGGCCTGACCATGGGATTCACCCCAGGTCGAAACGGAAAAAATTTTACCAAAAGTGCTAGACATGTAAAAAAATATAGCTAATTACGGCTTTTTTCTATGAAAATATACAATAAGGACTTCCCAGATAAGAAAAGTTTACTATCTTTTACATTGGTACTAGGAGATTACTGTGCAAAGACTTAGCATCATTGTAACCATTTTGACGCTGCTTCTATCTATAGAAGTATGTGCTCAGCGCTACAATGATTTTGCCGGCATCCCCTTTGGCGCCTCCCGCGAAACCGTCATCGAAGAAGTGATGAAACTGGGTTACGAACCCTATGGTCAGCGTGGTGAAGGCGAACGAGTTGTCATTCCCGTCTTTATGTTTGGAGAACTGCCTGTCCAGGTGGACTTCATTTTCAACAAGAATGACAAGTTCTATTCCTTTGAAATCCGTACAGGCCGTGTAGAAAGGGCTCGTCTTAGCAAGTCCTTCGAAGCCGTGGATTACATGTCCGAACAGTTTACCCTCAAGTATGGCAAGGCTTCCGGTGCTCCGGCAATTTCCGAAACCTCCAACCTTAGGGAAAATGTCCTGAACATCTACCAGCAGTGGTATGCCGTTAAGGTGCTTAACGTTTGCACAGCTCTTGTTCAGAAGGGTGGCCGCTACTTCGCAGTAGGTTCCGTTACCCATCGTACCCTGGCTACCGAAAAGTCCGCCAAGGGTGGTAAGTCCAAGGATAAGGCTGCCTCCAGCCGTCCGGTGTTCTAATCAAGAATTTCTCTCTCGAAACGAAAGTTTCAAATCAAAAAAGCCCGGTTTTAACCGAGCCTTTTTTGTTTTCGGGGCTTGCGCCACCATATGTTTCTTGCGATACCCGCGGACGATTAGCCCTTGAACTTGTCCAATGCGTCGTTGGGACCGATCACGAACAGCACATCGTTCTCCTTGAGGGGATAGTCTGCGATGTTACCGATCTTGGGGGTGGGTTCCAACGGGTCGCGGATGGCGATAATCTGGATGCCGTACTTGTGGGTAAGGTTCAAGTCCTTCAGGGTCTTGCCCCAGAAGCTTTCCGGGCAGGCCAGTTCCACGATGGAGAAACCTTCCATGAAGGGCAGGTAGTCCAGCATGTTAGGACGGTTCAAGCGTTCGGCCAGGGAGATGGCCATGTCGCGTTCCGGGTGGAAGATATCTGCGACGCCCAGCTTTTCCAGGATGGTGGTGTGGGCGGGGCTACTGGACTTGGCGATAATGTGCTTGACGCCCAGTTCGCGGAGGTTGAGAACGGTCAGGAGGGATGCCTGCAGGTCTTCACCGATACAGCAGATAACGCTGTCCACCTTTGCGAGGGGCAGGGCCTGGAGCTGCTTCTTACGGGTGCCGTCAGCGACGACAGCCTGGGCCACCTGGTTAGAAATGTCTTGGATCTTCTCGGGGCTGGGGTCCACCACCATCACATCGTGACCGAGGGCGGTCAGGTGACGTGCCAGGAAGTAGCCGGTATTGCCGAGGCCGATAACTACGAATTGTTTAGATGCCATATAAGCAAAAATAGAAAAAAGCTTAGCATTTTTCCATTTTTGCAGTTACTAGTTATGATTTATGAAGTATGAAAGTTCGCAGGAAAGTTTCGCCGCGACACTTTGCTTGAGGTAAAATCATGAATTCTGGAGTTGTTTCTCGTAATTCATAATTCATACTTCATACCTGTGGGTTAAGTGAAACTTAACCCACCATAATGTCTTCTTCGGCGTACCACATGCCGTCTTCCTGCTTCTTGGTAACGGCGGAAACTAGGAACAAGGGGCCCATTCGACCAATAAACATCACCATAAAGATGATGATTTTGCCCGGAATTGTCAAATCAGGGGTGAGGCCCATGGAAAGCCCGCAGGTACTGTAGGCGCTTACCACTTCAAAGAAGACCGTCAGGAAGGAGGTCTGTTCGATGGAGGCGTTGGCCACTTCGGTCTGCAGGAGGATCAAGGTGGCGAGCACAATCACCACGATGGCGATAACGAAAATTCGGACAGCCTTATCCACGGTATCTTCGGGGATGGTTCGACCGTGGACTTGGGTCTTGTTTCGACCAAGGAGGCGGTTGAAGCCTAGAAGGAAAATCACTGCAGTGGTGGTCGTCTTGATACCGCCGCCGCAGCTACCCGGGTTGGCGCCAATCAACATAATAATAATGAAGAAGAACAGGGAACCCACGCTGAGGGCAGGAACGTTCACGGAGTTGAGACCTGCAGTACGGCTGGTGAAGGCCATGAAGGCGCTGGTTTCCAGCTTTTCGCCAAAGTTCAGGTTGGAGAAGGTGTTGCCCCATTCGCTGAAGGTGAAGAAAGCGATACTGGTCAGAACGATAATCAGGGTAAAGCCGATAGCGATACGGGTATGGAGAGAAATCTTGCGGAGAGCTCTATTCTTGAAGTCGAACATGTAGCGGACTTCGGTAATGGCCAGGAAGCCGAAACCGCCGGCCAATGCCAGAACGCAGGTGGTCATGTTCACGACGGGGTTCAGCTGGAACTGCACCAGGGAATCCGGGAACAGGGTGAAGCCCACGTTGCAGAAGGAGCTGATGGCCTGGAAAATGCTACAGAAAATGCGGTCGTAGAGGCCCATTCCGGAGAACTGGGTGAAATAGCACACGGCGCCGATGGCTTCCAGTATAAAGGTAAAGGGAATCACAGCCTTGAGGATGCGGGCTGCATCCACGTTACCTTCCTGGGTGTAGTTGGCCAGGAGGGCGGACTGATGGTTGAACCCCGGGTGCATGCCGGCCAGGAGGATGATAACCGTAGAAATGGTCATGATACCAAGACCGCCGCTCTGCATCAGGAAAACAAGAACCCAGTTGCCAAAGCCGGTGAAGCTGCTGCTAATATCGATAGTGGAAAGTCCTGTAACGCAAACCGCAGACCCTGCGGTAAAGAATGCGTCCAGAATGCCCACAGGTTCACGCTGGGCGAAGGGGAGGGAAAGCAGTATAGCGCCGAGGGTGATCAGGGCCAGGTAGCCCGACACGATCAGCAAAATGGGATTGCCCTGTTTCTTCTTCTTTTCGTCTGCATTTTCCACGTAGGAAAACGCGTCGTATCTTGAGTGTAGCATAAGGGCAAAGATAGAAAAACCTTGCCGTGTACCCCCACATAAGCTAAATTTGCGCCCGTTATGAAGAACTTACGTGCCATTTTGATGCCGATTGCCATTATTCTTGGCATTTTGCTCCCCCAGGCCAGCGTTCTTGCGCCGACTTTGCCGTTCCAGATCGGAACCATGATGCTGTTGACCTTTATCGGCAAGGTCCCGCCCCAGGAACACGGCTATACCTTCAAGATTGAGGTCCGAGCCTTTATTGCAAGTCTCTTGTTGCTAGCCCTCCTGTGGGCTTCTGTGGAAGTTTTCGGCCTGCCTCGTGAAGTTCTTCTGGGCGGTGCCATCATCTGCCTTTGTCCGCCGGCCAACGCTGCGCCCGCCATGGCGAAAATGCTGGGCGGAAATCCCGTGCTTGCCCTCAAGATTTTCCTGAGTGGACACTTGATCGCTTGCTTCAGCATCCCTATTATATATGGCTACTTGACCGGATCGGAGGCGGGCTTTGCAGATATCGCCCTGCGTATCTTCAATTCCATCCAGCCTATCATTTCCATCCCGCTGGCTCTCGCTCTTGGTATACGTTCCTTCTATCCGGAACTTGCCGACAAGGTGGCTAAGCTTTCCAAGTACACCATCTTCATCTGGACTTTCTCCGTGTTCGTGATTCTTGCCAAGGCCAGCCGCGACATTCGTGAAATGGGCTTTGCCGACCTGTGGAACAGCGGCACCCTTCCGCTGCTGGCTATCGTGGCCTTGATCATTTGCATCTTGCAGTTTGTGCTGGGCTGGTTCTGCGACAAGAAGCACCCCATTGAAAGTTCCCAGAGCATGGGCCAGAAGAACACCACCTTGGTCATCTGGATTGCTAGCCTTTATGCAGGTCCCGTGGCTGCCATCGCTCCCACTTGCTATGTGGTGTGGCAGAACCTGGTGCTCACCTACATGAGCGCGAAAGTAAAACCCAAAGACTAAAAGCGCTGTCGGCGGAATGCTTGTGTGCAGCTGCCGAAATCAAAAAATATTGTCGCTTCCGTGGCGACCGAATTCCTTTTGAGACTGACTATTTTTCGATTAGAAACGATATAATAGTTGAAACCTCAAAAGGAGTTTTTTTATGCTTGGAGCAATTGCTGGCGATACCATTGGCGCACCCTACGAATTCAACGAATACAACTACAAGGCAAAGGACTTTCCTTTGTTCTCTGAAAAATCCAGCTGCACTGATGACAGCGTGATGACTGTTGCTGTTGCCGACGCATTAATGCGCGGTTACGGCAATGAAGAAGACACCGAAAAACTGATGGTGGAATGCATGCAGTCCTTTGGTCTTGCGCATCCCTGGGCGGGTTACGGCGGCCGTTTCTACAACTGGCTTTTTACTGCAAATCCCAAGCCCTACAACAGCTGGGGTAACGGTTCCGCCATGCGCGTCTCCGCCGTGGGCTGGATCTATGACACCTTGGAAGACGTTGAAAAGTATGCGGAAATTTCCGCCCGGGTAAGCCATAACCATCCGGAAGGAATCAAGGGGGCGCAGGCTACGGCCGCCGCCATTTTCCTTGCCCGCACTGGAAAGAGCAAGCAGGAAATTTGCGACTATGTGGAAGAAAAATATGGCTATCCTCTGAGCACAATGACCTGCGACGAGATTCGACCCACATACCACATGAACGAATCCTGCCAGGGGACGGTTCCACAGGCGTTCTGCGCCTTCCGTGAAGGAACGGATTTTGAGGATGTGGCCCGCACCGCCGTTTCCCTCGGTGGCGATAGCGATACCCTTACCGCCATTGCCTGCAGTATGGCTGAAGCCTTCTACGGCATTCCGGAAGACATCGCGAAGGAAACTGTGAATCGCCTTCCCGAAGACATGTTGGAGGTTCTTGTGAAGTTCCAAAAGTTTATGGAAACAAAGAACTCCGTCAAGGAATCTGCTAAATAACTTAAAGTTCTAGCAGCTTCTTTGCGAGGGGAGATAACTTGCTTGCCTGTCCAAAGGGCAAGCATTTTTTATAGTGCATTTCACCATCATCCGGTTCTGCGTCGTATGTGCAAAGACCTTTTGAGGTGAAAACAAGATTGTCCGTATCTTGATAATTGTTGAACAGGATTTTTTCTTCAACAGGATCAAGGCCCTTGATGTCGTCGCTATAAGGAGTTTCCGGACATTCCATTTTCCCGGAACCAGATTTTAACCAGTACCTAGCATAAATAACGTAGCTTCGGGGACAGACTGGGTTTACGGTTCCTGACCTTGTGACGTTTACATAGGAACAAACCAAAAGGTTTTTGTTTTCATATTCGCGAGCGATTAACGCATCGTAGCCGTTATCGCAAGCACATTCGTAATTGCAGTCGTTTTCTTCAAAGTAGTTGACGCAACGTATAGACATGGCGGCGTTTTTTGAAAAAGCATTCTTGCTGTAGGATGAATTCTTTACGCTATAGAAAACGTATTTGGCTTTTGCCTTGTCGGCTTCATCCTGGAACCAGATATCGGCGCGCTTGTCTAGAAGTTCGTACTTGCCCTTCGCGTTTCTGAACCCACCTGCCATGGGGTAGAATTTAGTGATGGCGCCTTTGTCATTTTGAAGAGCATCGAAATCTTCTTCGGCCATGACGTTCCATCCCATGGGACATGCCTTGAATGCGTCATCCCATGTGTACAATCTGCCGTACATTTCGCAGTTGGCGGGATTGTCATCATAGCAGAAAGAACCCTTTTGTTCAAAGGCCAGATTCTTTGCGAATACGGAAAGTTCATTCATTTTGATAACCGGGTATTTTTTACCGTCGCGGTAATCTTCGTAGGTCTGCATTTCAAATGCAGAAATGCTGCTTGCAAAAGTGCAAAGCAAGGCTGCCTGGAAAAGAAAAAACTTGAACGTATTCATAACTTATAAGATAAGATTTTTCAAAACGTCAGTTCATTTTGCCCTGATGATTCTTTATATATTTTCATCATGACCCACGCAGAACTTGTGAAACAGCTTTTTGAAAATCAGGACCTGAAGTATAGGGACTTTCATGCGGCCCTTGTACCGAATATTTCCAAGGATACAATTATCGGTGTTCGTGTTCCTGTTCTGCGCAGGTTGGCCAAGGAATTCTTCAAGTCGGCACAATCCGATTCCGCGCAGCTTTTCAA
This sequence comes from Fibrobacter sp., assembly GCA_024399015.1. Taxonomy (GTDB): domain Bacteria; phylum Fibrobacterota; class Fibrobacteria; order Fibrobacterales; family Fibrobacteraceae; genus Fibrobacter. The sequence continues at coordinate 22,839 of JAKSIC010000027.1, read as the reverse complement.
GTTTTTTGACAAGTTGCCTCACAAGTATTTTGAAGAAAATCAGATTCACTTGATGATGGTGACCATGATCAAGGATTACGAGGAATGCCTCAGCCGCACGGAACAGTTTTTGCCTTATATAGACAACTGGGCTGTTTGCGATGGCAAGACTCCCAAGACGTTGATGAGTGATGCGCCGCGCTTCTTGAAGTGCATCGCAATTTGGCTCAAGTCGGACCATCCCTATGTGGTGCGCTTCGCCATCAATATGCTGATGGATCAGTTCCTTGATGACCGTTTTGATTCTAAGTATTTAAAGTGGGTTGCCGCAGTTGATATCGATCGCTTTAAGGAAAAGTATTATGTGCAGATGGAAGTGGCCTGGTATTTTGCCACCGCACTTGCCAAGCAGTGGGACGCCGCGGTTCCCTATATTGAATCCCGCAAGTTGGAACCGTGGACCCATAACAAGGCAATCCAAAAGTCCATCGAAAGTTATCGTGTTTCCGATGAACATAAGGCTTACTTGCGCACGCTAAAAATTTAAACCGGCTTTGTTTATGCCATCAAGGTTTGCCACCCTCATCTTATTCTTCTATATTTGTATACATGCTTAAGATGATCAGGGCGGTGACCCGTTTTCTTTCCACCTATACCTCTCTTTTTGTAATCGCCTGCGCGGTGGTTGCATTCTTTGCTCCCGCAACTTTTGCCTGGGTTCACGGCAACGTTTCTTCCGTGATTCTCGGTATCATCATGCTGTCCATGGGCTTGACCCTTCGCATTGAAGATTTCAAGAACTTGGCGAAGCGCCCGCTGGACATTTGCGCTGGCGCCTTGGCTCAGTACACCATCATGCCGCTGGTTGCCCTGTGCCTTACGAAAGTTTTCGGACTGGATCCGTATCTCGCTGTAGGTATCATTCTGGTGGGCTGCTGCCCCGGCGGCGTCTCCAGTAACGTCATGAGTTACCTTGCGAAAGGTGATGTGGCGTTCTCCGTAGGCATGACCACGGTGAGTACGCTTCTCGCTCCCATCATGACTCCGCTGCTGGTTTTATGGCTGGCCGACACCAGCATCAATGTGAATGCGGTAGGGATGTTCCTCCAGATTCTTTATGTAACCATCGGCCCTGTTGCCGTAGGTTTTCTCTGCAACTATTTCCTAGGCCACCGTCAGACTTTCAAGGAAATCCAGTCCAATATGCCTTCCGTCAGTGTAATCGGTTTAGGCCTTATTGTGGGTAGTGTTATCGTGACGGTGCGCCCCCACTTGCTGAACAATGGTATATCCCTTTTGCTCCTGGTGCTGGCCGTAGTTTTCTGCCACAATGCCCTGGGCTATGTGCTGGGTTACAGCGTAGGTCGAGTGCTCAAGTTTAATACCGCCAAGAAACGTACCATTGCAATTGAGGTGGGCGTTCAGAACGCGGGCATGGCTACTGTCCTTGCCGCAGCCTTCTTTGCCACACCCGAGAATCTTGCGGCGAATCCGAATGCTGCCCTTTGTGTTGTACCCTGCGCCATCAGCTGCGCCTACCATTCCATTAGCGGAACGGTCTTGGCAAGTTTGTTTGTTTGGCGTGACAAACGTCGTTCGCAGAATTAACCTCTGCACTAATCCTCACACATTCTTGTGTAATTTTTTCTCAATCTTGTATACAAGATATGACTTTTGTATGACAATACAAAGCGTTTTCGCTACTTTGTAAAATTTTTGTCTTAACGAAAAAATGTAAACAAGGTTTTATATAAGAAAATTGTAATCTTGAGGGGCTGATTTGCTAAATTGCGCCCATGCTCATGAAAAATAACGTATCCAGATTTTTGTTGATCGCGATTGCAATCGTCTTTACCACCTATTTCATTAAGGACTGGGTTGACCTCTTTCATTGCGGTGCTGTAGAGAGCTGCTTGCAGGACGCTCACACTTATCAGAACTACACCAAGTTCTTGAGCTCTTTCTTGCTGACTGTTCTTGCTTTCTATGCTAGCCGTTTTGCTTGCTGCCCCCGCGATGGCAAGTGGCTGAAGATTGCGTTTACCTGCTCCATGCTGGCCGACGTCTGCTTCAGACTGTTGGGCATGTTTGTGACGGATATCCCTGTTCCTCCGGCAATCCTTGGCATCACCTGCTTTATGTTCTTCCAGTCTGCTTTGACTTACAGACATACTCGAACAAGTGATACTGACGCTCACTTCCCCAAGATTCTGTTCGTGCCGATTGTTGTTCTTGTGGTGCTCGCCATTGCCCATTTCGCAGGTTTGCTCCCCCAGATGCTTTTCGTGATCGGTGGTTATGCCGCCTTCCTCATCTGCTCCCTGATTGCCGCATGCAAGGCCGGTGCCGTGGGCTACTTCTCCCAGCACAAGGCTAAGCTCATGAAGATCGGTATGATTGTGTTCTTCGTGGGTGACGCCCTGGTGGGTTTTGCCCTTGCAACTAGCGACGATCACTCCGTCATGGAACTGATTTCCGCCATCGCCGATGGCCTGGTCTGGCCGGTTTACGTGCCCGCCCAGATTCTCCTGATCAAGAGCTGCTGCGAAGATTAATCCATATCGTTCCGGTAAAACGAAAAAAGGTAGCGACGTAAATCGCTACCTCTTTTTTTAAAGGTGTGGCATCCGTTCACGGCAAAACACTCGAAGCTACTTTTTATAAAAAGATAGCAGTGCCTCGGAAATTCGTTTTTCGCGCTGCGTACTATAATCGGAGCTGGCCCGAAGCCGCTTGGCCGATGGCGCGCCTAAACTGTATCACAAGAGCAACGAGCTTTAATAATACTGTTAGATCGGGCGTTGATCCGTGGGATGCCTAGACTTAATATACCTAATAAGGCGTCGCCAGACAAGCAGCGGAATGAAAATATTTGTAATCCAAATTGTAATGAAGTCCGGACTGTGTTATCTGTATCTTTTTTGCGGGTTTTGACGAAATTTACGGGTTTTCGTTGTTTTCCCAGTCTTCTCTGATTTCGTCGGGCTCGTCCTTAAAGGGGGTGATGAAGTCGGCGCAGTACTGAGCCACCTGTTCGCGGAGCTTGTTGCCGCGAACCTTTCCCAGGAGGATTTCGATGTCATCCAAGGGGGCTGCCATGAAGGCTTCGGCGCTCTTGTACTTGCTGAGAACTTTGATGCGGGTTTCGTGACCTACGCCGGGTTGCTTGAGCCATTCCACTTCCAGGTCTTTCTTGCGCTTGCTGCGCTGGTAGGTAATGGCGAAGCGGTGGGCTTCGTCACGGGCGTTCTGCAGCAATTTCAGGGCGGGGCTGGTACGGTGCAGCACAATGCTTTTGCGTTCGTCGGGGAACACAATTTCTTCCAGGCGCTTGGCGAGACCGATGAGGGGGAGGTCCTTGTCGTGACCCAGCTCTTTTAGAATCTGCATGGTGGCGTCCACCTGGCCTTTACCACCGTCGCAAACCCAAAGGTCCGGCATAGGGGTGCCTTCTTCTTCCAGGCGGCGGATACGGCGGGTCATGACTTCGCGCATGCTGGCGAAGTCGTCCACTCCTTCCACGGTCTTGATGATGAACTTGCGATAGTTGGCCTTGTCTGGCTTTCCGTTCTTGAAGGCCACGAGGCTTGCCACGGTGTTGGTGCCGCTGAGGTGTGAAATATCCACGCACTCGATGCGGAAGGGAGTCTTCTTTAGGCCGAGAACCTTCTGCAGTTCGAAAACGCTCTGGTCGATTTCGCTGTACTTCTGGACTTCCGCACGCATTTCCACCAGGATCATGTCGGCGTTGGCGCCTGCCAATTTCAGGAAGCCCAACTTTTCACCACGTTGGGGAATGTTGAAGAATACCTTGCGTCCGGCTTTTTCTGTAAGCGCCGCTTGCAAGGATTCTGCGTCTTCGGGCAGCGGGATGTCGGTGGCAATTTCCTTCGGGACAAAGTCCTGATCCATGTACCAGTTCAGAATCATCTGGCGGAAGATTTCGGTTTCGTCATCCTCCAATTCGCATTCCAGGCGGTAGTGCCTGCGACCTGTCAGCACACCTTCGCGGTATTCCAGAATCACGGCGGCGGCCAGGGTTCCGTTGCGGCGGAGGGTCACGATGTCCAGGGACAAGTTGGGATCGGAAGTGTCCGTCTTGGCGTGGACCCCTGTGGATTGCAGAGCCTGGATGGCGTCGCGTTTTTTGGCGGCGGTTTCAAAATCCAGGTTGGCGGCGGCCTCTTCCATTTCCTTTTGCCAAATGCCAATAAGGTCATCTCGCTTGCCTTCTAGGAGGAGCCTTGCCTGCATCACGTCCTTGTAGTAGTCCTCGCGGCTGATAAGCCCTGCGCAGGGAGCCTTGCAACGACCGATATGGTAGTTCAAGCATGGGCGCTGGGGTGAACGTGCCGGCAAGTCCATGGTGCATTCGCGGATGCCGAAAAGTCGGGCGGCCAGGTCGATTAGCTTGTCTGTAGTTCGGGTGCCCATGTAGGGACCGTAGTACTGGCAATTATCCTTGCGAACGGACCTAGTGATAAAAAGTCTCGGGAACGGGTCTCGCACCGAAAATGCCAAGTACGGAAAATGCTTATCATCTTTCAGGAGCACATTGTACTTGGGCGTGTGCTTACGGATAAGGTTGGCTTCCAAAATCAGAGCCTCTTCTTCCGTCTCGGTAATGATCCACTCGATGTCGCGAATATAAGGCAACATCAGGGTTGCAGCGCGGTGGCCGTTATGTTCGCTTCCGTCAAAGTAGCTACGCACGCGGTTCTTCAGAACCTTGGCTTTCCCGATATAGATGATCTTGCCCGCAGCGTTTTTCATGATGTAGACGCCGGGGTGGTCGGGAAGCTCCGAGAGTCGCCTCTGGATGTGTTCATTGACGGAAATCATAATAGGCTGAATTTAAAAATTTTTTATCGTTGCCCTGCTAATTTTTTAATTATTTTGTAGAAGTAAATTATCCATTGATATTCAACTTACGGAGCAAAGATGAATTTTGAAAAGGTAAATGTACTTTCCCAAAAAATCGAAGGAGTTTTGGGAACAGTTCGCGCCCTTAAAGAAGAAAATTTGAAACTTAAGCAGCAGTTGTCTGCATCCCAGGCTTCCTTCCAGGACAAGGCCATGTTGCTGGAAAAGGCAAACGCAAGCATCGTTGACTATAAGGCCGCTCTCAACGCCCGTGAAAACGAAGCTATTGCCCAGACCCAGTCCTTGAATGTCAAGGATATCGAAATTGCCGGTCTTAACGAAAAGATGTCCGAAAGGAACAAGGCTGTTGATGATCTCAAGGCTCAGATCGAACTTCTGAACTGCAAGGTCCAGGAAAAAGACAACAAGCTTCAGCAGAGCGCAGGTCTCCTCCAGGAAAGCGCAAATCGCCTTCAGGAATATCAGGCTCGCATTCAGGAAGACGCTGCAAAGCTCGATGCTTGCGAAAAGAAGATTCAGGAATGTGAAGCCCGCATCCAGGATGACGACGGCAAGTTCCAGGAATTCACTTCCCAACTTGATAGCATGAACGGTCAGGTTGAATCCTTGAACCAGCAGATCAACGACAAGTTGGTGACCATTGCAAACTTGACCGAACAGGTCAATGGCAACAATCAGAAGATTGAAGAACTTAACGCTATCATTGCTGAAAAGGATGAATTGCTCCAGGCTCAGGCCGATGAAATCGACGAAGCCCAGGAAAAGTTCCAGCAGCTGGTTTCCACCATTGAAAATGAACTTGGCACCGATCTCCCCATTGAACAGGAAGACGTTGCAGAAGAAATGATTGAAGAATCTGTGGAAGAACCTGCCGAAGAAGTAGCCCAGGAACCTGCTGAAGAAGAACTTCCCACTATCGAAGTTCATCCGGCAAACGAAAAGAATAAGGAAAACACTGCGAGCAATAAGGAGGGCTCGCAGACAAGTTTTTTTAGGTTGAACTGGCTGTTGGATGAAGATCCATTCGGCGTAGGAAGTAAGAATGGCTGATAACGATTCTCTCAGATCTGTAAGCGTAGTTGTCGCTCAAGAAAGCATTCAGATCCGCACGGACTTGCCCGATGCGGAGTTGAAGGAAATTAGCGAATTCATCGACCAGCGATTTGATCGCTCGGCAAAGTTCCAGATGGAAAACCGTAAGCGATTGGCTTTGCTGGCTGTCGAACTTACATCCGAGATTTTCGAGTTGCGTAAGCAGTTGCGCCGTGCAAAGGTGTACTACGATACCATGGAACAGGACCTTAAGAATCTTTCTCTTCTCCTGGACGAAGGTATGAGCCGCACCGAGTTCGACAAGCTGTAACAAGCCAAATTACAAACCCCATGAAATTAAAGGAACCTCGTCGCTTTGCGGCGGGGTTTCTTGCATAAAAGAAAACCTCCCTTGGCGTGGAGGCTTTCGGTTAAAGTTTGTTACGCGATTACTGGTCGGAAATGCAGCGGACGTTATAGGCGCGTTCGCCGGTGGAACCAGACTGGAATTCGTGAGGACTGTCTTCGTTGTAGTTCTTTATGCGGAAGGAGGAATATTCCCCGTCTGCCTGAATCCAGATGTAGCCCTGTTCGTCTTCCAGACCGTAATCAGTTGCGACGTCGTCGGACAACTTGAAGCGGCCGCCAACCTGCCACCATTCGTGCTTGACAGCTGCGTCAAGTGCAGTGACTTCTGCCTGGGTCGGCAAACGCCATCCACTGGGGCAGGCACGCTGTGCACCGGAGTAGGTATAGAAGCCGCCGTAGGTGGCGCACATGTCTTCGCTGCTTGCGGTCTTGCAGAAATAGCCGGACTTGGTTTGGAAGTTCAGGTTTTCTGCCATCCAGAGTCTGCCGCCAACGTTTTCGAGCTTGTAGCTCTTGCCGTCGCGGTTGTCGGTCATGGTAGTTCCGTTAACAGTCGGAGGGTTTTGTGCCTCGGAAGACATGTTGATTTCGATGCTTGCCATGGCGGAGCTAGATGTCGGGGTTGCAGCCTTGCAATCCTTGTCGTCCCAGCAGAATGCTTCGCTGTTGCTAGAATACGGAACGATATGCTTGCCCGAAGAGGACAGGTAGACCGTTTCGTGCACAATGGAGTCCTTTACGACAGGGCCATTGCCGGAGGTATTGCTGTTTGCAGCGGAGTTAGAAGAGCTTGGTGTATCTTGCGGCTGGTTGTAATCCGGTGCAGAGACTGTATCGGAAGAACAGGCGCAAAACATCCCTACCACACCCAATATTCCCAATAATGTAGTGGTCTTTTTCATGGATTCAAATATAGTTTACAAATCTTCACATAACCAGAAAAAAGTTTTTTACTATCTTTTTGCCCACTATGACAAACGTTGAAATTTTCGACACTACTTTTGCAATGACCATTTTGGTCGTTTTGGCTCTTTGCGTCCCCACTATCTTGCTCCTCGCTAACTGGATCCTCCACCCGGGCAAGATTAAGGATACCTCTATCAAGGGTACTTCCTACGAATGCGGTATTGCACATGTTTCCGGTACTTCCAATGAACGTTACCCGGTTAAGTACTACATGGTTGCAATGCTCTTCTTGGTATTCGACCTCGAAGTCGCCTTCCTCTACCCCTGGACCATTCAGTTCCTGGTCGGCGGTTGGGAACTCCTCTATGTCCTGTTGGGCTTCCTCGTGATTCTTGAAGCCGGTTACTGCTACCTCATGAAGAAGGGCGTGCTGAACTGGACCAAGATTCAGGACTAGTTCTAGAATTTATTCTATCTCAAAAGGCAAGCGTGGGTCTCTGGCCCGCGCTTGCTTTTTTTTATTGCTGGAGTGAGGGCTTTGGATGTTGTCCTGTCGGGAGGGGCGAGTCCCCACACGTCTTAGAAAGCGTGTCGGACGTAGACTGTCAGTCCTAGATGTTTGTAATCTACCAGGGAAAATTCGCCGCGGGCGTATAGTTGTTCCTTAAGATTCAGGGCCAACTGCCCACCGAAGCCTATGGCCTGGTGCCACTTGTTTCTCATGAGTTCGCTGAAATGGTCTCCGGCTTTACCGCCTTCAAAGAAGATGGTGCCCGCCAGGCGCCAGCCCAGGAATTTCCTCAGTTCCGCTTGAACGATCAAGGATTGTTTGTCGTTAAAGAAGAGGCTTTCCACACCTCGGAAACGCTTGATTCCATCGGGGCCCGCAAGCATGTCGAAAGGTACGTCACCGTTAGCTCGTTGCCAAAGAACTGCTGTTGCCATGGTGATGTTCCAAAAGTGGAGATCCGTGAATCCGCGGACGTCGAACTTCTCGATGTCGAAGGAGAAGTCGCCCAGCTTGTCGCTGTAGAACATCTGCTGCCACTGCACCAAAAATCCGTGCCTGCTCCAGTTGGTGTTATCGCGGGAGTCGAAGGAGGCTTGGTAACCGACGCCGTTTCTCCATCCGGAATGATCGTCGGGAAGTTCCAGCGCGTCACTTTCGCGGAAACTGATGTCGGAGTTTTCAATGTGAATTACTGCGCCGTACTTCAGCTGTTTCGGAAGGCCGATGCTAGATTCAATGGTAGATTCCAGCAGGATTTTTTCGCGGTCGAAAATGACGGACTTGTCGAAGTCTGGATTGTTGCCTTTGCCGAAGTAGCTGGCTACCCAGTTCTGGTAGCGGAATGCGGCGGAGCCAGAAATCTTATCGTGATACAGGTAATAGATGGGTTCCAGAATGAACTGGAATTGGCCGCGTGTAGAACCGTAGGCGGTGATGTCTATTTCGGGAACCTTGCCGCCTTCGACTTCGGGCTTGAAGAAGATGATGCCCATGGCGCCAAACTGCAGCTGGGTTTCTTCGGAATAGCCGAGTACAGGCAGTGCGGTGAAACGCTGGAAATGCTTTGTGGTATCCTTAGCTGATACGCTAGTGGAGTCCGCCTCGGCAAACAGAGGGGCCGCGAACATCAAACTTGCAGCTAAAAATTTTACCAGTTTCATTGTTTTGAAATATAATATCTCGTGCTTTTCTAAAAAAGCTATTTTTGTGCTATGCCCATACTTTCCGCACAGAATATTCTTTTGCGCCTCGGCGGTTCTGCTCCGCTCTTGGATGGTGTTTCCTTTGACATTGAAGCGGGTGACCGTATTTGCCTGGTGGGCCGAAATGGCGAAGGCAAGTCGACTTTGCTTAAGGTTCTTACTGGCGAGATGGAGTACAACTCCGGCGATGTCGTCAAGAAGACTGGGCTTCGCGTAAGCCGCATGATCCAGGAAATTCCCGCCCACATCGATGGCACGGTGCGCGATATTGTGATGGGGAAGGTGGCGGCAGGTAGTTCCGCCGGATGGACTGGAGCCAAGGACGGTTCTGATAGCGAAGGGCATCACGATGCTGCGGCAGAAGCAATTCTCGGCAAGACGGGCATTGATGCGGATGCAATGTATGATAGCCTCAGCGGTGGTCAGAAGCGTCGTGTGCTTTTTGCCCGCGCCGTGGCGGAAGATCCGGATTTGCTTTTGCTGGATGAACCGACGAACCATCTTGATATTCCCGCCATCCAGTGGCTGGAAGGTATCGTTACCCGATTGAATTGTGCCGTGATGTTTGTAAGCCATGACCGTGCTTTCGTACGTCGCACCGCTACAAGAATTTTTGAACTGGACCGTGGCCGCGTCCGTAGCTGGGATTTTCCCTACGACAAGTTTGTCCAGTTCCGCGATCAGGCTCTAGCTGAAGAAGAAAAGGCAAATGCCTTGTTCGACAAGCGCCTCGCCGAAGAAGAAGTTTGGATCCGTAAGGGTATCCAGGCTCGCCGCACCCGTAACGAGGGCCGCGTCCGTGCTCTCATCAAGATGCGTCAGGAACGTGCCGAACGCCGCGTGCGCACAGGAAACGTCTCCATGCAGATTACCGAGGCGGAACGCTCCGGCCGCATGGTGGCCCGCCTCAAGAACGTTTCCTACTCCTACGATGGCGCTCCCCTCATTAGCGATTTCAGTACCGAGGTTTCCCGCGGCGACCGCATCGGTATCGTAGGCCCTAACGGTTCCGGCAAGACCACTTTGCTCAAACTGATTCTTGGGGAATTGCAGCCCGACGCAGGCGAAGTCAAGTTGGGCACGAATCTTGAAATTGCCTACTTCGACCAGATGCGTACAAGCCTTCGTGAAGACAAGTCCCTCATTGAAAACATCGGTGACGGTCAGGCCTACATTACCTTGAATGGCGTCAAGCGTCATGTGTTAAGTTATCTGCAAGACTTCCTGTTTTCGGCCGATCGTGCCCGTGGCCCCATCAGCGCCCTTTCCGGTGGTGAACGCAACCGCTTGCTCTTGGCTTGCCTCTTCAGCCATCCCAGCAACGTGCTTGTTCTCGATGAACCTACCAACGACTTGGATATGGAAACCTTGGATCTTTTGGCAGAGCTTCTGGCCGAATACAAGGGTACTGTTTTGACGGTGAGCCATGACCGTGCCTTCCTGGATTCTGTGGCTACGGGAATTTACGCCATCGAGGAAGACGGAAACATCTTTGAAGCCGTTGGTGGTTATTCCGATTACGAAGCCAATAAGAAAATGCGTGACAAGGAAGCCGCCAACGCCGCCCGCCTTGCCGCAGAAAAGGAAGCTGCCCGTGCTGTCGCCAGTTCCGGCGCTTCCTCTGCAACATCTTCCGCAACCTCCGCAACAGAACCTGCCAAGAAGAAAAAACGCAGCTACAACGAAGAACGCGAATACGCCGCCCTTCCCGAAAAAATCGAGAAGCTGGAATCCGAAATCGCCGAGCGCCAGGAAGAACTCTGCAAACCTGAAGTCTGCACCAACGCCGCCCGCATCGTGGAACTCCAAAAGGAAATTTCCGACCGCGAAGCTGAACTGGAAAAGGCCTACGAACGTTTCGAAGTTTTGGATAGTTTGGGTTAGACAAAAAATTTACCCCTTTTTAGCCCCCTTTTTTGATACTTTGTTCTCTAACCAATACCCCCGCCCTTGTGGTAGGGGGTACGTTTTTCTTATTATTTATATAGATTAAGGTGTATTGGAATCGAGAGGTTAACATGAACAAAAAAGTTTGTCTTTTGGCTCTGGGTCTTTTGACCGGTGCCGCATCTGCAGCAACTGCTGTTGTTTGGTCTGACGAAGGTGAAAAGGTCACCAAGGAACCGGCATACTTCTATACATTTGATTATGGTGATGTCGGGGCGTCTATTGATACTACCAATGTGAACGGAGCCAAGGTTTTGGATTTCGTGGCTCCCATGGGCAAAACCAGTGCTGGTGCCGGTTTTGGTTTTGGCTGGCAGCAGAATGCCTCATACAAGGATGTAGCTATTACCCTGGCAGCCCACAAGGGCGTATGCCTTGTCTATGAAGCAGAAGCTCCTTTCCGTATGGACTTTAAGCAGTCCACCATTACCGATGACAACTTCTACGGTTATGAACTTGATGCCGCAGCAAAGCCCAAGAAGGTCTTTGTTGCTTTTGCAGATTTGACCCAGGGTTGGAAGTCTACCACTGCAAAGCCATGGGCTGTCAGTTCCCAGACTGGTGTTCAGTTCAGCTATAAGAATACCCACGCCAATACCGCCAAGACCGAAACTAATGCTGTTATCCTCCATAGCTTTACCTTGGCTGACGAATGCGTGACCAACGCTCCGAACGTGACCGCAGGTTTCAAGGGCTACAATGGTGGCGAATTGTCTCTTGATGAAGGCAAGATCCACACCATGGATATGAAGGAAGTCTTTGAGGATGCTGATGGTGATGATTTGGTTATCACCGTGAAAATTGTCAGCGAGACTAAGTCTGTTGTATTGGTTGATTCCGCCGCATACAATCAGAATAGCACTATCAAGTTTGCAACTGCCTCGAATCCTAAGGGCCCTGCAACTGTTACCCTGACCGCAACCGATCCCACCAAGAAGACCGCAACCTTCAGCTTCACAATCAATACTGTTGACACCGAAAACCTCCCGGTAGCCAAGGATTTTGAATTTGAAGTTGCTGAAGATTCTTCCTACAAGAACGGCCTTACCGCCAAGATGAACAATCTGAAGTACATGGGTTCCGATGCGGACGGTGATGATATCACTCTTGAAATCGTGAGTGAACCGGAACACGGCGAATTCACTGTGAATACTTCTACCGGTATGTTCACCTATGTTCCTGAAAAGGATTTCTACGGCAAGGATAGCTTCACCTACCGTTTCTATGAAACTGATAAACCGACTCGCGTAAGTAATGTTGGTACTGCAACAATTAATGTTACTCCGGTGAATGATGCTCCCAAGGTAACTGTCGTTGCAAAGACCTTCGTTGACGAAGCTGGTGACGAACACAACTTCGGTGATACTCTTACCGTAGACGAAGACTTCGAAAAGTTCTCTGTATTCATCCCGGTTGAAAACATTACCGTTACCGATCCTGATGGTGAAGACGATATCGTTTTTGCAGCTAAGGCTTCTGGAATCGTGGAAGCAAGCTACTCTGCAACAGACGCTTTCTATGGAATTGAAATTTCTGCAATCAAGGATGCCAATGGCGTTGCAAAGGTAACCTTCTCCGCCGGTGACCACAAGATTACCGTTCCTTCTGTAGTCTGCTACGTCAAGGTCAATCCTGTTGCTGATGCTCCGGTTGCAAAGGATGATTCCTACACCATTCCTCAGGATTCCTTGTTCAAGGTTGCTGTCAAGAACGGCGTTCTTGCAAACGATGCAAATCCGGATAGCATCAAGGCAACTGCTGTTCTGGCTGTTCCTGCTAGCAGCGGTGAAGTGACCTTGGCCGCTGACGGTTCCTTTACCTACAAGTCCAGTGAAGGTTATGAAGGTGAAGACGCCTTTGGTTACGTAATTGCCTATGGTGATGGCGATACCACCGATATGGCTGTTGTGTCCATTAACGTTGTCTACAGAAACCACGCTCCGGAAATCAAGGAAGGAGTTCTTGATACTGTGGGTAACCGTCTGTCTGCTCTTAGGGAAGACTTCTCTACCATCGTGAAGTATACCAAGGCGGAATTGCAGTCCTGGTTCACTGATGACCAGGATGCTGCAACCGCTTTGACCTTCACGGTTCGTAGCGATGACAGCCTCTTGGCTCCGACCATTGCAAGTGGCGTTGTCTCTATCAAGTCTGTGAAGGATGCTTGCGGTGATGCCGAAGTTATCGTAACCGCCAAGGACAAGAACGGTGCAACCACCGATCTCAAGATTCCGGCCTCCATTTCCTGCGTCAACGACAAGCCTGTCATCTTGACTGGTGATACGGTTTATGTGCCGACTGATTCTGCATTCACATTCAAGGTGGATCTTACCAAGTATGTCCGTGATCCGGATGGTGATACCTTGGCTTACTCCATTGCAAGAACAAACGTCTTGATCGATACCGAAATCAAGGGTGACACCTTGTATGTTACCGCCGCCCAGAATTACAAGTACGGCATGGAAACTTTGATCGGTATCGTGGTCAAGGCCGAAGATCCTAGTGGTCTTGCTGTGAACAGTAACGTGATTGTCAAGTTCGGCGAAGCTCCGAATGCAATCAAGCCGGTAATTGCTGCTCCGAAGGCTTCTTGGCAGAATGCAATCCTCGCCAACCGCGGTATGGCTGCTATCTTCGATATGCAGGGCCGTGTGATGTGGAAGGCAAAGCTGCCGGTCAGCGAAATGGACGTACGCAACGCCGCCGCTCAGGTTCAGGGTCGCAAGATCCTCCGCGTCAATAAGCAGACCTGGACCATTCGCTAACCTCTAAGAAAATAGGTGCTGCTTCGGCAGCATAAACAAGAAAGGGCTCCGCATTGCGGAGCCTTTCTTATATCTTCTGAAGTTTGTTCGACGGCTGATTGAGCCGCACCACAAATTACTTTGCCATTGCTTCGGTATCGAGAGCGATGAGCAGTTCTTCGTTGGTGGCAACAACCATAGCGGTGGGGGTGCCGTCCTTGGAGATGATGTGGCCGGATTCCTTGCCGCTCTTCATGTTGCGATCGTCATCGATTTCGTAGCCGAGGAGCTTGAGGTTTTCCATCACGGTCTTGCGGACCAGGAAACTGTTTTCGCCAATGCCACCGGTGAAGACGAGAGCGTCGATGCGGGGCAGAGCCATGGCGATGCCGCCGATTTCGCGAGCCAGCTTGTAGCAGAAGGTTTCAATAGCGATCTGTGCGCCAACGTGGCCTTCGCTTGCAGCCTGGCTCAATGTGCGCATGTCGTTAGAAAGACCGGAGAGGCCGAGAAGGCCGGATTCCTTGTTCACCATCTTGTCGAGACGATCGATATCGTAACCATACTTCTTGCTGATGAAGAAGAGGATTGCGGGATCGATGGAGCCGGAACGGGTACCCATGATGAGACCATCCAGCGGGGTGAAACCCATGGTGGTGTCGGCGCACTTGCCGTTAAGAATGGCGGAGCAGCTGGAACCGTTACCGAGGTGAGCGGTAATGAAGCAGCAGTCTTCCGGCTTCTTGCCGAGAATAGCGGCAGCTTCGGCGGTCACGAAGCGATGGCTGGTGCCGTGGAAACCGTAGCGGCGGATAGCATCGTCTTCGTAGAACTTGTAGGGAATGCCGTAGAGGAATGCCTTGCGGGGCATAGTCTGATGGAAGGCGGTGTCAAACACTGCAACCTGCGGCAGGGTGGGGAAGAACTTCATGGCGCATTCCATGCCGGTTGCGTGAGCCGGTTCGTGGAGCGGGGCGAACAAGGTAATGCTACGGATGTAGTCGATAACTTCCTGGGTCACCTTTTCGCTCTTGATGTACTTACCGCCGTGCACAACGCGGTGGCCGATAGCTTCGATGCCGTCGATGAGTTTCTGGTCGCCCAGATACTTCTGCACAGCAGCAACAGCTTCAGCATGGGTGGGGCAGTCGAAATTGTAGTCCTGCTTGTCTACCGGGCCCTTGCCCTTGAAGTGGCCATCAACGCCAATGTTTTCAACGAGACCGCTGGAAAGAGCTTCCTTGGTAACAGTATCAATGACAGCAAACTTTACAGAAGAGCTGCCGCAGTTAAGAACGAGTACACGCATTTTTTCCTCTGGGTTTTCAAGGTGCTAATGTAATTATGGAAAAAAATTTAGGAAAAACCCGCATAGAAATTTCTAGATTCTTTTCGATGTTAAAAAGAATTCAGGATTTTGACGAGAAAGTTTCGCTGTATTGGACCAACCGCCATTTTTCAAAAAACGTTAATCGCTTTTTGAAGTTTTATGTCCGCCTTGGTGATGGCTATGCCTGGGCAATTTTCATTGCGGTGCTTGTCTTTAATATTGGCTGGACTGCTTTCTGGCCCATTCTTGGTCGCGCCCTTTGCGCCTTGGTGGCTGCTCTTGGGATTTATGAAATCGTAAAGCTCAGTACCAAGCGCTTGCGTCCCTTTGCCAAGAATCCCAAAATCAAGGCGGAGGTCCCTCCCCTGGATAAGTACAGTTTTCCTTCTGGCCACACCATGAACAATCTGGCTGTTGCTTCCGCAGTTTTTTACAGCGTGCCCAGCTATGGTTGGCTTATGCTTTTGCTGCCTCTGACATGGGGACTTTTGCGAGTGTATTACGGTGTGCATTGGTTGACAGATATTGTCTGCGGTTTTTTGCTGGGCATTGTGAGCTTTATCATAGGTAGTCTTATCTGGATTCCTGTTTCGTCTATTCTTTCAGGATATTTTCCGCAGATTCCTTTCGTTGCGTAAAGGCGCTTTTAATAAAAAGCTACATTTAAACCTATGCTGAAGAAGATTCAGAACATAGATGAACGTGTATCGCATAGTTGGACTGGCGCCTATGGGCGCTTCTCCGAAAAGACTAAGCGTTTTCTGCGTTGCTATGTCCGCCTTGGCGATGGCTATTTTTGGATTGTGGTGGCCCTGGTTCTTCTGGCACACTTGGGGTGGCAGGCAACGGTACCTATCGTCTTGAATGCATGCCTTGCCTTTGCCATTGTGGTTGCTCTTTACGAACTGATCAAACTGAATGTAAAGCGACCTCGTCCTTTCTCGGTGCTCCCGTCTGTGAAGCAGGAACTGCCGCTGATGGACCTTTACAGTTTTCCCTCGGGACACACCATGAACAACTTGGCTGTGGCTACTACCGTCATGATGGCCATGCCCTACTACTGCTGGTTTTTGCTGCTGTTCCCTCTGTCCTGGGGCCTTTTGCGCGTGGCCTTTGGTTTGCACTGGCTTTCCGATGTGATCTTTGGAATTATTTTCGGAATCCTTTGCTTCACCGTCGCCCATTTTACTTGGATTCCTGTTTCTGGAATTCTCGCAGAACGCTTGCCCATGCTCGTATTCTAGTGCTCTATGAACCAGTACCTTCGAGCAGAAGATTTTTTCAAGACCATTAAACCTACGGATCGCGTGTACCTTCTGGTGCGTCATGGCGAGCGCCGCCATATCACTCCGCAGGATTCTGACGGTGGGGCTCATGTGGGCCTTACAGATAAAGGAAGAGAACAGGCCTTCCACTTAGGAACGCTCTTTCCTACAGTAGGTGATGCGGTCTATTTTTCCAGCCCTGTGGGCCGTTGTATCGAGACTGCTCAACGTATTGGTCTAGGCCGTGAATCTGTTGGTGGTCCCAAACCTGCGGATGTTCAAGTCCTTAATCCTCTGGGAGATTTTTTCGTTCGCGATTTTGACGAGTACCACGCGGTCCTTAACGAGAAGTTCTATCCCAGCATTTGCGAATGGCTTAACGGCAAGGATCATCCGGCCTATCATCCGTTGGATGAACGTGCCGAGGAAATGCGCAAGATGTTGCTTGAAAAGGGTACTGCCCAGTTCAACGTTTTTGCATCCCACGATGCGTGGATTATTCCCTGTCTGGCCCATTTCTGCAAGTTCAGCTTTACCCCTGGGGTATGGATGAACTTCCTTAGTGGTATCGCTTTTGTGGTTGGACAGGCTGGTGAAGAACGAATTGTTCCCATAACCGGCCTAGAAGATGGTAACCTGATTTTCTAAGCGTTGACATCTGTTTTTTTAAAGTTTATATTACTGGAAAACCTAAAAAAGGAGAAATAAATGAGTAAATATTTTCTTAAGCTTCTTGCTGCTTTGGCTGTAGCTTTTAGCTTTAGCGCTTGCACCATTACTGTCGTTGAAGACGATGATCCGGAAGTTCCTCCTCCGGCTCCGACCTATTCCATCGACTACAAGTACTTCTACACTTCCTACTGTGCAGATGACGCAGTTGCATCTACTTGTGAAGACTTGGCTGCAGGTTCCTACGTTCGCGTAAAGGGAGCTCTCAACAGAAATTCTATCGTCACCATTATCACTTACCTCCCGGGTGACGAAGATCCGAACTACGAAGAAGATTTCGTCTACGAAGGCCGCTTTAGCGATGACGACGGTGACTATGAATACTTCACCGCTGTTGAAGGTAGCGACATTTTCGTGATTTATGACGATGACTTTGCTTCCTTGGAAAGCAAGACTGCACCGTGGTCCTACAACTTCTCCAACATTGAAGACCTCTTCAAGAAGCGCGCCAAGTAATTGGAACTACAATTCTTGATAAAGTAATTCTTGTCACAGAATTTCAAAAAAAGATCCTGCCTTATCCGCAGGGTCTTTTTTTATATACATTCAGTATATGGCTGATATGGAAAATGTTGATTCTTCTAGGGCAGTGCCGCCTAATGGTTACCGCCGTATCTATGTTTTGGGCTCTGGCTTCAGCAAGTCCTTCTTGCCCCAGATGCCAACGCTTCGTGACTTGAATGAATTGATTCCCTTTGGTATTCCCGAGGAATTTCCGCACTTCCGCGATTATTGCAAGCGCTTTCTTGACTTGTGCAATGGCCAGAGTGAGTACTTGAGCATTGAGACGTTGGCCACTTCTATTTTATCCGCAAGAATTTTCCCGGGAGAACGAGAACGACTTTACCACGCAAGTCTGCGTTTTGAATTGCTGCGTTTTATTGCCAGCATGATTCGCCATGACGAAGCGCTCTCTACAGAGAACGCTGTGGTTCTTCGTGAGTTCTTGAAATCCTGCGTGAACTGCCCTTCTGAAGGCCGCCGCGATACTCTTCTGCTTTCCTTCAATTACGATACCTTGATCGAGTCTGCCATTGTCCGGGACCCGGAACTTCGTGAAACTATTTCCGTGGACTACGGTGTCCGTATTGATCGCGCGGACCGTTCCGCCTGTCGTGAAAAGTTGCTGCATACGGTGGACCTGATAAAACTTCACGGATCTCTCAACTGGTTCCCCGTCAAGGGCGTGGTGGACGAACTTGACTTGAAGAATGTTTGCCAGGTGGAGCCGGAAGACCGCAGTTTCCCCATCTATTGCGAGGACACTCCCATTTATATCCCCATGGCCCATGCCAAGGAAAGCTTCCTTCGAGGGAGTTTATTCAACGTTTTGTGGAGTAAGGCGGATTATTACCTGAAAAATGCTGAGGAAATTTATTTTGTCGGTTATGGTTTCCCGAAATCCGACGTGAATAACCTTGAATTTCTGTTAAGTCATCGTGATCGCTTTAAAAAAGTGGTGGTTTTTGAACGAAAAGGCCATCCGGATTTGGTTCGATTGGAAAATTTGCTGGGCCCAGAGGTGCTGGAATCCTGCGACGCCAAGAATTTCCTGGAAAAGGCGCTCTAAATATTGTGTTTGAAAATTTTAAGTGGCGTTGTTACTGGACAACGCTTCTTTTGTTCGTATATTTTATGCTGGTGTATAAGTATATAGATTGGATCAGGAAAAGGGAGGATTGATTCATGAAAAAATCTAGTGCTAGATGTTTTGCGGCCGTTGCCATGGCGACCGCTTGTTCAATTTCTGCCTGGGCTGGCCCCATTACCACGGTTCCCTGGAATGGCTACGACGGCGCAGTTTCCTTTACTTTTGACGATGGCTATAACCAGCTGGATGCGTTGAGCGGCTACCTCAATTCCAATTCGGACGTGAAGGTCACTTTCTTTATTACGGGCGCCATGGGCGCTGGCGGTGGCGATATGAGTGGTTACTTGAATATGGCCAAGAACGGTCACGAAATCGGCAATCATTCCAAGAGCCACAAGAATATGACCGGTAGTGTAGATCTTACCGCCGAAACCTCCGGCTGGAAAAGCAGCCTGTTGCAGAAGGGCGCATCAGAAGTCTATACTTTTGCAACACCGTATTGCGCCAGCAATAACAACGTGGCCAACGCCATCAGCAAGGATCACATTGCAAACCGTAACTGTGCAGGCGCCAAGTACTATGGCTGGAGTTCGGAACCTAACTGGATGGACATCAGTTCCAACTGCTACACCCAGGGTGGTTCCAACACAGGTAACGCCAAGAACAACATGGGTACCGCCAAGAGTCAGAAAGCCTGGACGGTGCAGCTGAATCACGGTGTGGGCGTCAACGATACCTACGGTATTTCTACAAACGATATCAAGGCCATCATGGATGAGGCCAAGAACCAAAAGTTATGGATTGCACCCTTCGGTGTGGTGGCTGCATACTACCGCGCCCACTTCGCTATTGACAAGGCTTCCGCAACCACAACTTCCGACGGTTTCAAGGTGACCTGGACTTCTCCCCATTCCGCCATGCCCAAGTCTGTGCCCCTCCGCGTGAACATCCAGAATGTGTCCGGCCGTACCGTTTCCCAGAAGGGCAAGGTCATCGCTCCCAATTCCGACGGCACCTATACCATCGACTTCATGGCCTTGGAACTGAACGTTACCGGCGAACCTCCCGAAGTAAAACCCTTCAAGGGCGCTATCGAAATTCCGGGGACCATCGAAGGTGAGAACTACGATACCTATGCCTTTGAACATGCCAATAGCGGAAGCGATACCACGGGCTACCGCTCCGACGACGCGGGCATCGTGAAGGCAGGCGCAGGGCTCGCCCTTGGCTATACCACTGCGGGCGACTATTTCGAATATACCCTGGATGTAAAGACTGCCGGCAAGTACAAGGTCTCCATCAACGGGGCCACCGGTAACGCCGCCGACGGTTCCGTTACCGTTTCTGTGGGAACGCAGAAAGTGAAAGTTGCGGTGGTCGCCCAGGGTGACTGGAATACTTATTCTGTGACCGACGGCGATGCCGAATTGGATTTGGCCGCAGGTAAGCAGACGCTGCGCCTTACCATCAATAACGACAATTTGAACGTGGACTGGATGAAGCTTGCCAGAGCCAATGTGGTGCCTGTTCCTGAATCTTCAAGTTCCTCGGGAACGGTTGTTCCGACTTCCTCCAGCTCTGAGGTTTCCGCAGCTATTGCAAACACCCTTCGTTTGGAATATGGAACGGGTATGGTCAAGTGCCAAATTTTCGACATGAACGGCAATCTCGTTAAGTCTGCCAATGTACCTGCCAGTTCCTCCAAGGATGTCTGGAACCAGGTAAACGGCAACCTCTCCGCAGGCGTGTACATGATGCGTTTTGGTTCAAGTATGTCCATGCAAACCATTCCTGTGCGAAAGTAAAGTTTCTTCTCTCTCTACGAAAATGTTCCCCGGGACTTCTCTTGGGGAACTTTTCTTTTATAAGGCTGTTGTAATTTTCAATGTAAAGAAAAATTGTGGAAATGCCGAAATTACGCAAAATTCGCCTTCTGTTGTAATGCTGTACAACGGATTGTCTCTTGGATTGTGTTCCAGGTTGGACTAAAAAACCTATTTCCTAGTCTAAGGAGAACTCTGCCCGAGGAAAAAGGGCCGGGTGTGTGATTATGAATAGGAAATATATCATTGGTGCAGCCGTAATTGCTTTGGGTGCAACTGCTGCTGTTTCTCAGGAAATTGCAACATGGGCTGGCTTCCGTCAGGCTGCCGTTAGCTTTACTTTTGACGACGGCGCTCCCAGCCAGGTGACTGATGCTGCCCCCATGTTTGACAAGTATGGTTACAAGGGTACCTTCAACCTAGTGTACAACTGGAATCCCAATTGGAGCGGTTTCCAGAACATGGCCAAGAACGGTCACGAAATTGCAAGCCACAGTAATACTCATGGCAATAATATGTCTGGTGAAGAAGCTTCTTCCAAGACAAATATCGCGGGTAAGATTACTCAGGAATACGGTATTATTACCGTAGCATATCCCAATTGCAATGTCCCTAATGAATCTGCCGTAAAGCAGAATTATATTGTAGGTCGTATCTGTAATGGTTCCTGGCAGGGCGTTCCCGATGTTATGGACAAGAACGGCCCCAGCAACTGGGCTAAGGTTCCCGCACTCATGACCGGCTCTGAAAATGGAATCAATACTACCAGTGGGTACACGAATCAGATGCAGTCTGCCATTTCCAAGGGCGGTTGGGTGGCTTTCCTGACTCATGGCTTCTCCGGTAAGAACAATGGTAATGCTACTTATTCTCCCACCGACATCAGTGCTATGGACGGCGCTCTCCAGTGGGCTAAGCAGAACGATTCCAAGATCTGGGTCGCTCCCATGGGTTTTGTTGCCATGTACATCAAGGAACGTAATGCTTCCAAGATCACCGAAAAGTCCTCTTCCGGATCCAGCATAACTTACACTTTGACACATAGCATTGCAGATAACATTTCCAAGTACAATTACCCTCTGTCTATCCGTGTCAAGAGCAGCTGGACTAAGGTTTCCGCCACCCAGGGCGGCAAGGCTCTTGCTGCTTCCATCAAGGATGGTTACATCTACTTTGATGCGGTTCCCAACGGCGGTGACATTGTTCTTTCTTCCGATGGTGCTGCTGTTACTCCGGGTTCCAGCGCTTCTACCGAACCCTCTTCCAGCGCATCCGCATCTACCCCCTTCAAGGGTGCAATCGCGGTTCCTGGTACTGTGGAGGCTGAAAACTATGATGTAGACGCCTTCTACCATTCCAACCCCGAAAACGAAGCTCCGGATTATCGTACCGATAATGCAGGCATCGTCAAGGCTGGTACCGGTTACGCTGTGGGTTACACCACTTCTGGCGACTACTTTGAATATACCTTGGACGTGAAGGCCGCAGGTAAGTACAAGGTTTCTGTAAACGGTGCAACAGGTAACAATGCCGCTGGTTCAGTGACGGTTGCCGTTGGCTCCAGCAGCGTTGATGTCGCAGTAAAGAATTTGGGGGATTGGGACACTTATTCTGAAAGCGCAGGCGATGAAATCACCCTCGCCGCAGGTAAGCAGACCCTCCGTCTGACTATTAACGATGACAATCTGAATGTGGATTGGATCAAGCTTTCTACTGATGCAGTCATCCCTGCAGGATCTTCTAGCTCTACCGCTGTTGTCCCGGGTTCTTCCAGCTCTGGCACCTTGGCTATTGCAAACTCCATCGTTCTTAACGTGAACCCCGGTGTTGTCAAGTGCAGCGTATTCGATGTGAATGGTCATTTGCTCAAGTCTGCTTATACTGCAATCGGAACTGCACGTGATATGTGGAGCCGTGTGAATGCAGGTCTTGGTGCCGGTGTCTATATCATGCGCTATGGCGAAGTCGGCAAGACTATGCAGACTATCCGAGTCCGCAAATAAGTTTCATAATCTAATTTTCTCTCTTTCTCTTTAGTTAAACCGCCCCCTAGTAGTTTCGTGTCTACCGGGGGCATTTTTATTTGCGCGCCTGCTTGCGCGGTGGACGATTTCTATATTTCCCCATGATGAAAGACTGGTGCAAGACTGTTGGGGTGTTTGTGATGGTTTTTGTCTGCGCTTCCTTTGCGCAGCTGGCCCTTCCTAAGAAGGCCGTAGAGGATTCTGTCAAAATAAATGAAAGCAAGCCTCTTGTGGTCATTCGCGATTCCAATGACATAGACCTTCAGGCTCTTGACGACTCCATTAGCGTTATAAATGCGGAACCGACCTTGCAGGAAACCGCCAAGAATGTGGTTATTCAGAAGGGCATCGAATTAATCGGTACTACGCTTAAAAATTCCCTCTCGCCTAATTCTGCAGAGACGGATGCCGTTCTTCAGGAACTAGAATACAAATAATTGATAATTTGGGCTCTTCATCAACATGTGTGGGTGGCTTCGCCACCCTTTTTTGTTGACTTTCGC
>JAKSIC010000026.1 GCA_024399015.1 Fibrobacter sp. | reverse complement strand
GAGCAGCCACAATCAGTCTTTTAATTTCAACCATCATAAAGGAACCCTCCTTTGCAACAATCCAAAACCAAGAACGGTTCGGGGGTTTGTGATACCAATCACACACAAATATACTCTATATTTTGTACAAAATTAAGAGTACGGCCTTGCAACTTCTTCAAATTCAGCAAGTCGCAAATAAACTGGGGACACGCTTCCCAACGGCCCCCGTCAGCCGACAGGCACCCATCCCTACCAAATGTCAGATTTTTACCCTAACCAATCCCTTTGCTTATAGCGAATCTCTCCTGTTCTAATCCCTACTTGTCACTTTTTCTTCTGTTGCAATCCCTGCACAGCAATTGACAGTTTGTATCGATTGCCGGGTCGCCTTCGCACCAGGGCGTTATATGGTCAGCTTCCATTTGCGACAGTTCAAAATGTTGTCTGCAAATCGGACAAGCTCCTTGTTGTCGCTCGTAGGCCTTTATCTTTTGGTTATCCGTAAACGCACGAATGGAAAGGTTGCGTTCGTCATGCGTCAACAGGTACGGATAAATTACCTTCTTGTTGGTCACGTCGTCGTCCTTGATGAGCCGGGCGTTGCGGGGCGGCGTTTGAGCCCCGCAGAGGGGGTAGCGGAAGACCCGGCCGAGTGGGTTTCGGAACTTTATTCCCGAAGGGAATGATTGTAAGGGCGGGGCCGGGGCTGCAGCGAGGGGGAAACCTCCCCCCCACCTGCGAACTGGTTTACAAGAACGCCAAGGCAGAACTCTGCGGCCGTCGCAAGTTCGGATTTTATAGGTCCCGGCGTCTACGAAATGCTTTCCAACATGAAGGCTCGCGTTGACGCTGGTCGCGCCCTCCTTTACCAGACAGCTCGCTACGTGGACATCTACAAGTCTCTTGAAGATATCGAACGCACCCGCAAGCTTACTGACGAAGAAAAGGCTGAACTGAAGCTGTACAACAAGTTGGCATCTGCCGGCACTCCGCTCACCAAGGGCATGAATGCCGAATACTCCAACATCAACAGCTACGACAGCATCCAGGTTCACGGCGGTTCCGGCTACATGCTGGAATACGCTTGCCAGCGCCTCTACCGCGACGCTCGTATTACCTCCATCTACGAAGGTACTACCCAGCTCCAGGTTGTTGCCGCCCTTCCGCACATCACCACCGGCACCTACACTTCCATGCTCGACGAACTGGAAGCAGCCGCTGTTGCACCGGAATTCGAAAGCCTCAAGGCCCGCGCAAAGGCTATGGACGACAAGTTCAAGGCAGCCATCGACTACGTCAAGGCCGCTGAAAACAACGAGTTCCTGGACCTCTGCAGCCGCCGCCTGTACGAAATGGCCGGTAACTGCGTCATGGCTCAGCTCCTCATCCGCGACGCTTCTGCAAACGCAGAACTGTTCGGCAAGAGCGCCAAGGTTTACCTGAACCTCGCCGAAGCAGAAGTGATGAAGCACTCCAACTTCATCATGAACCTGACTGCAGATCAGATCGCTGATTACAAGCAGGCTTAATCGCTAGATGTCATCCTGAATGAAGTCGCGAAAGCGACGAAATGAAGGATCCAGCATTTAAAAGACCTCGACTCACATGAGTCGGGGTCTTTTTTCGATAGATAGTTAGTTATAACGAATCAAGCAAATCATTAAAAAGCTGTTCGCCAATATGTCGTCCGCTAGAACGCAGAGCATCTACAACACCGCGGATTTCATCTGCAGAAATAAAACTCTTTTTGTAGGCTGCGCGAAATATACCGATTGTACCCATTATGTTGAAGCCGATATTTTTTGCAATTTGCCGAGCACGAACTTCATCAAGAAGCACAAGGTCAGCCTTTATTCGATCCGTAAGAATCAAGGCTTCGCTTTCACCGAGATCAAGTCCTGTAGTACGTCTAAAAAGAGAAACCTCATCCGGATTAACATCCTGAATTCGAATGAATTCACAGCCCCGGACTTCATTCGCTTCTTCATAAAAATCGGAATTACTCGTTAGCTCAGCAAATACACCTTGAGGGATATAAACAACCCCAAAAAGTTTTTGAAGCAAATCTAATCGGTTGATTTTAAGAAGCGTTATAAGAGGAGTCGTATCAGATACAACTATCATACTTGAGCGGCCTCTTTTGCAACAAGGCGCTCGTATGTGGCAACATCTTCCTCAACCTCGCTCCAGGCCATATCAATATAAGGAATACCTTCCTTGGCGTACAGTTCAATAAGTTCCCACTTTGTGATGCCAAGAATTTCGGCTGCTCGACCATGGGATATGGTAAGGTTCTTTATAAACGGATGCAACATCATCGCTAACTGAACAAGTCCATCACCCGACTCGCTCGTAATATACGGTTCCATCGCCACGGGAACCTGAAGCTGAACAGTTGTCATTTCCATAGAAATACCTCACCATTCAATATACAATATTATCGAACACAGCGCAAGACGCACGCATTCCTTGTTGCCGATAATAGCGGAAACTCTTTGGAGGCGATAAGGCCGGTGTGATTTTTGTGTGTTATGATTTCTTCAGCGCTGCGAGGATCGTCCATAGAGAGCTTTAGAAAACGTTGTGCAGCATTTTCTTCAGTAAACCAACAATTTCAGCGATTCGTTTTTCCATATCGCGTTCGTTAGTATTCCCGACATAAATTTCGTTTTGGTTTGTTTCAATTTCAGGAATCCATTTTTTGAGAAGAGCAACATCTTCATCTGAAAAAGACTTATTATCAAACCGTTTAAAACACGCACTAATTATTCCATTCTTTAAGGACACATCCAACTTGTAACCAGCTTTACCCATAATAGGAATAACCAAATATACAGTCGATTCTTTCACAATTTCAGTTTGCAGGGTCCCTATTTCCGATGAAATGATTCTACGAATTTTCTCCAAGCATTGCAGATTATTAGCATGCTTTGAATATTCATTACTTTCATCGCTAGATTTTAAGGTTTTTGACTTTATATCAAAAATTCCAATTACCTTAGGTAAACCTGCGGCTAAAAACACGGTCAGAAAAGTCAATAAAACCAAGCAAAATAAAATTGAGAATATGGATGTTTCGGCAAATAGTTTCGAACACAATTGGCCATTAAAAATTTGGCCCAGAATAAAAAATATATGAAAGCAGAAAACAGCAATCCAAATAACAAGAGACACCTGGCCTAAAGCAATATTGATTTTGGATGGAGAAAATGGGCCTCCCTTCCCAGAAAGAATATTTTCGTCCAGGTCTGGATTATGGTAAAACAAACGATTATTGTATCCAAAGGCACATGCACCTTGCTCGTATGTCGAAGAAAACGACTGCATCTCTTTTTCAATGGATTCAATCGCTTTTTCGTATCGTTCGTACCAGGCTTTAGAACCTTTCGCCATGGCAATCCAAAGCATAGAGAAAACCATCCCTATCAAAGCAAGTACATCAGCAATAACATGTTCAAAAATTTTTTCAAACAGATTGCTACAAGAGCCAAAAACTAAACAGGTGTTCTCAGAAATGAAAGCCTTTCCAAAAAAGGAACCATAGCCGGTAAAACAAAGAATAAGGAATGAACCAAGAAATATGGATCTTTGCCATAAAGTCTTCAGTTCAAAATCACGGCATTTCCAATACTGTTCATAGAAATCCCTTTTTGAAAGGAAATCTTCTTTGTTGGTATTAGGCATTTGGATCGTATTTCCTTATTATGATTGTTTTAGACAGGGCCGCCTGGCCTTGCGGCTTGGCGACGTTTTTGGGCGGGGACGCTACGCAGCCCCGCGGAATTGGATTGGGGCCCCACCCCCAATTCAATTCTGGTCCTGGAGGCAACGAATACCGAACCCGTAGACCTTGTAGTTGTAGTAGAGGTCCGCACGGCTCGCATTCAAGTAACAGTTGTTGGCGTTACTGCTATCGTCATCAGTAGCACTCCAGAAGGCAGCGTAGGAGCCAACACTGCTGAAGCCGCCACTGTAGTAGTAGCCAGCAGGGAGCGCAGAGAAACCGTAATCGTCTGTTCCATTCCCATTTCTCCAGCCATCAGTTGATTTCAATTTAGTTGCTGCAACTCCGGAACCGCCAACCGAATTCATTAGAGTATTAAATTCAGCTCGACTTGGTAAGTGCCAGCCCTCAGGACATACGCCGCGAACAGTCCCACTAACACTACAAGCTTTACCAAAGCCACATCCTTTTCCTGCAGTAGAGAATACCGCCGCCGAATCCATTGCCGCAGCCCAAGTATACAGACGGCCATACTTGGCACAAGAGTCCGCTTTATTGAGGTAGCAATAACTTTTGGCAGTTCCCTCGTTATAATCATAGTTCAAGTTCTCGGCCATCCAGGTTTGATCCCCAATGGTCACTGTTCTATAAGTTTTATTATCTCGAGAATCCTTCATATAAACAAATCGTTGGTATTTCCATCTATCCAAACATACCCATCGTTCTTCTACAGATGCGTTAGATAGTGTTGTAATTATTTTTCCTTGCGTATAACTTGTACAACCTAATTCCAGGTTAATTTCAGTAGCCGTTGCCGTTCTAAAGGAACCGTCATCACAGACATACTTGTTATTGGCATTTACAGCCCCGCTAACAATTGATCCATCCTTAGAGCAAGTGGAACCATAGGTATCGTATTCCAATGCGGTAGCCCTTGTCCAAGAGCTAGACTTACAGATATAATAGACATTTCCTGTTTCCGATACAGTTCCAGCATTCTTCGTTGTACAAGATCCTAAAGTACTTTCTACGGTGCTAGCGGCATTCCACTTGCTGTTCCTGTATACATACTTGGCGTCAGTAACGTTACCTTTCTTAACTTCGCCGGTAGTTCCCGATGACCAGCCGTAAGTATCCGCCTCCAAGGTGGTCAGGATTTTCCATTGGGTGCTTTCACATACATAATAGGAGCCCTGCTCATTTACAATTGTCTTGGCATTACTTGCAGTACAAGATCCTAAAGTACTTTCTACGGTACTAGCAGCATTCCACTTGCCGTTCCTGTATACATACTTGGCGTCAGTAACGTTACCTTTCTTAACTTCGCCGACAGTTCCAGCGGTCCAACCGTAGGTATCAGCTTCCAAAGTGGTCAGGATTTTCCACTGGGTATCTTCACATACATAATAGGTGCCTTGGTTATTTTTAATTGTCTTAACATCACTTGCCGTGCAGGAACCCAGCGCACTTTCAACAGCATCGGCCTCGGTCCAGGCTCCGTCACGGTATACATACAAAGCATCTGAAACATCGCCCTTCTTCACCTCGCCGACAGCTCCAGCAGACCAGCCATAGGTGTCATACTCTATAGTCGTTGCTTTTTCCCAAATGTTAGATTTGCAGATGTAATATACATTGCCCGTCTTGTCCACGGTTCCAGATTTTGATGCCGTGCAGGAGCCCAAGGCATCCTCGACGGGATTTACCTCGGTCCAGGCTCCGCCACGATACACATACTTGGCATCCGTATAGGCACCCTTCTTGACTTCACCGGTTTCGCCTGCGTCCCAGCCGTAAGTATCGGCCTCCAGATTCGTAATCTTTTTCCAACTTGAAGATTTGCAGAGGTAATAGCTATTGACATTCTTGCTGTGCTTATTTTTGTTCTGAGCGATGACTCCGGAGCGGACACTGGTGCAGCCGCCCAGACCGTACACATTGTTCCAGAACATTTCCACTTGCGCCTCAAACCTCGGAACATCCAGAATATTCCAGGACTTCACATTGGCGCGGATTTCATCGCCATCAATTTCGGTAGCAAAGTCAGCCATCACGGCCTTGGTAGAATCATCTTCCCAGGAACCGTCCTTTTCAATATCCGCAACAAAACGATCTATGGCAATTTTGATTTCCGTATCGGAACGATTGCCCAAAAACAGCAAGTTCAACATCATGAGGCTTGCATTAGCATAATCTACATTATCATCTTCACTATCCTCAAATACACTTAGATCTTCGCTATACTTGACTGTGGTGGGCACTTCAAAGGCGGTCATGATTTCCTGATCAGCCTGTTTCTTTGCGGCATAAACACTATAACCCTTACGGACCAGATACATAGCGCGCTTGTATTCCAGGTGAGTCAACAGGTTTATATTCACCTTGGTGCGAGAATCCGTTTTCAAATCGGTGAGAACGAACAAACTGATGGAATCCTTGGAGTATTCGCCAGTGACCTCATTCCTGTACTGGCCACGAACTTCCACGCCGGCATAGGGAGAAATCAAGTTCACATTGGGAATAACGAAGTCGCCCTTGTTACTGCTGATTTCGTCTTCGTAAACCATTCCAGTCGGGTCCAGAGTTTCTTCGGAAAGTTCCCTCAGATAAACCGGAGAGCCAAACTTGAAGGGGCCCTTCTGAGCCACACCCAGGATGGAACGTTTCTTGACCACAAGATTTTCGTCTGTATATTTGTCCTTGTTGAATGAACTGCTAGATTTTTCGCTTTCACCCGGAATGACACTTGAGGAACCGGGAACTGCGGAACTACTGGATCTCGGATTGTCATCAGAATCATCCGATTCGGAGAGGTCGATCCAGGAACCGTTTCTGCAAAGGTAGTCTGTCAGTTTTTCGGCTACATAAACGGTATCGCCTTCGCGCTCGCTAGTACAACGCCCCATTTCAACAAGAGTAGCCACTTCGCGACCATTATCCTCATTATCCGCCTTTGACGAGTTGCCAGAATCATCACCGCAAGCGAACAAAGTCGCAGCACTCAAAATGACGGTACCTACTTTCAGCAAGTTCGTTACGACACGCTTCATTTTCGCATTCTTTTTCCAAGCCATAACAGCCTCCATTGATTAAAATCCTATGGAGTTCAGTCTTGTTCAACAATGTAGTGCGTCAATTCGTATAGAAAGGACGTGGGTCGCGACATTTACCTAAGTGAGGCTCTGCAAAGCCTAAGAACGATAAACGCAAACGACCCACGCCCCGAAAGGGCTGTTGTCCATGGCTTGTACAGCCAAAAGACCAGCTTGAAAAAGCCGGTACGACAAACTGAAACATACTGCAAAAAAGCAGTATGCTTGCGTGAGCGCTTGCCTTGTCCCCGTTCTTTTGAAATTTGCAGATTTCACTTAGAGAACAAGAGCAAAAACTCTATTTTTCATAAAGATAACTTAAAATGTGCGGTTTATGTACAATAAATATTACAAATACTTCCGTTTTCGTACATGTTTTACGCGGGCTACTTTGGAAACAGAAAGCGGGTTAATAACGGCACTACTTTGGTGCGGGAGGACAAGCAGGGCGTTGCGGGGCGGCGACTGAGCCCCGCAGAGGGGGTAGCGGAAGACCCGGTCGGGTGGGTTTCGAAACTTTATTCCAGAAGGGAATGATTATAAGGGCGGGGCCGGGGCTGCAGCGAGGGGGAAACCTCCCCCCACACACCCACCACCTGCGAACTGGTTTACAAGAACGCTAAGGCAGAACTCTGCGGCCGTCGCAAGTTCGGATTTTATAGGTCCCCGGCGTCTACGAAATGCTTTCCAACATGAAGGCTCGCGTTGACGCAGGTCGCGCCCTCCTTTACCAGACAGCTCGCTACGTTGACATCTACAAGTCCCTTGAAGATATCGAACGCACCCGCAAGCTCACTGACGAAGAAAAGGCTGAACTGAAGCTGTACAACAAGTTGGCATCTGCCGGCACTCCGCTCACCAAGGGCATGAACGCCGAATACTCCAACATCAACAGCTACGACAGCATCCAGGTTCACGGCGGTTCCGGCTACATGCTGGAATACGCTTGCCAGCGCCTCTACCGCGACGCTCGTATTACCTCCATCTACGAAGGTACTACCCAGCTCCAGGTTGTTGCCGCCCTTCCGCACATCACCACCGGCACCTACACTTCCATGCTCGACGAACTGGAAGCAGCCGCTGTTGCACCGGAATTCGAAAGCCTCAAGGCCCGCGCAAAGGCTATGGACGACAAGTTCAAGGCAGCCATCGACTACGTCAAGGCCGCTGAAAACAACGAGTTCCTGGACCTCTGCAGCCGCCGCCTGTACGAAATGGCCGGTAACTGCGTCATGGCTCAGCTCCTCATCCGCGACGCTTCTGCAAACGCAGAACTGTTCGGCAAGAGCGCCAAGGTTTACCTGAACCTCGCCGAAGCAGAAGTGATGAAGCACTCCAACTTCATCATGAACCTGACTGCAGATCAGATCGCTGATTATAAGAAGGCATAATCACGTCTAGGAGTCATCCCCGCGAAGGCGGGGATCTCGCAAAACTTAAAAGACCTCGGCAGAAATGCCGGGGTCTTTTTTTGTACGCCGCATACTTAAGTAAATATCCGCAACTAATTTAATTTGCGGACGTTTACTTGACAAAAATAATAAAATCAGGTATATTTTCTCACAGGTAAGGTTCACATGTTCTACAGTTACGAAGATTGCATATCCAATTACGGTTCCAACCACTTTCTTGAGAAAGCGCTTCGTAACGGCAAGTTGTTTAAAGTAGAAAACGGGATTTATTCGGACTCTTCCACATGGCGGGAATTAGCCCTGGTAGCCTTCAAAAACAAAGACGCAGTCTTCACTATGGAGAGTGCATTTTATTATCACGGTTTAACCGACGTCGTTCCAGAACACTACACTTTAGGAACCGATCGCGATTTCACAAAAATCCGAGACCAAAGAGTACACCAGTATTTTTTTCCAGACAATCTTCTAATGCTCGGCGTCGAAGAAAAAGAGGTTAACGGAGTTTCAATAAAAATCCACACAAAAGAGCGACTGCTAATCGAACTAATACGTCGTTCAAACAAGTTGCCTTTTGACTACTACAAAGAAATCATGGGCAACTACAGGAATAAAATTTTTGAACTTGACGAGGAATGGTTCGAGGACAATGTTCCTAAATTTCCGGGATCAAAGAAAATTATGAATGCGATTAGGTTGGAGGTTTTTTGATGATCAGTCTTGAGGAAGAAATTCAGAAGTGCGTAAGCCAAGGCTTTGCAGAAGAACAAGCCATTGCTAAAGTAGGGCAAGATGTCATTCTGTACGCAATAAGCCGAAGCCACCTGAGTGAAAGTATAACCGTCAAAGGTGGCGTCGTAATGAGAGAATTGTCGCACAACAACCGCCGAGCCACGCAGGATATTGACATTGATTTCATTCGTTACTCCCTCGAGGAAGATTCCATAAGATCATTTATCAAGACATTGAACAATATTGATGGCGTATCTGTTTCTTTGGTAGGCCAGATGGAAGATTTGAAGCAACAGGATTACCACGGCAAACGGGTGTTCTTGAAATTATCCGATTCATTTGGCTTTGAAGTAACTAGTAAAGTCGACATTGGAGTTCATAAGCACATTGACATTTCGCAAGAAGAGTTCTGTTTCGACATTGCTTTGCAAAATGATTGCGTAAGCCTTTTAATAAATTCAAAGGAGCAGATGTTCTCCGAGAAATTACGTTCCTCGTTAAAGTTCGGCATTCATTCTACACGTTACAAGGATGTATTTGATTTGTTCTGGCTATCCAGAAACATCAACAAAGAAAAATTGCGAAACTGCATGAATGAATTCATCTTTTCCGATGCGGGAATGAAAGAAAACTCAACGAGTGATGTCATCAAGAGAATCGAAAAGGTTTATGGAGACAAAAACTTTAGAAGACAAGTTGTCCGTTCAAAAAAGAATTGGCTCGACATTGATGACGACATGGCTTGTGACGGTCTAATTGAATTTTTGCGTACGCTGTAAGTTTATCGAGCGAACGAGAAAAGACCTCGGCAGAAATGCCGGGGTCTTTTCCACGAGTTCTTTATTCTACTGGTAATTGAAACGACATTCTTCCTTATAACTTTTTCACCGCATGTAAATCCCATTTTTTCACGTCACTTTACATAACTCGGCGACAGCGTACACTCCCACTCATCTCCCACATATTCACACTCATAACCTTCTTCCAGACAAATAACCTCTCCGCCAATTTCTTTCTTAAAAAATTCTTCATCGCATTCAAATTCATTAGAGCCAATTGCGTGAGCATTCATCGGGAATATTATACATTCACTTCCATTCTTCTTATAAAAGCCTTCCTCACAGTCAAATCCCTGCAAATTATTTTTATGGGCATTCGCTGGCAAGTTTTCACATTCTTTTTGATTTTTCTTATAATACCCCTCATCACAGTCAAATCCCTGCGATTCATTTTTGTGAGAATTTGCAGGCAAATTCGCACACTCATATTGATTTACTGAATACTCTTTTTCACTGCAGTCATAAGGTTTCCTGCAATATCTAAAATTTCCGATTTGTACATTATCAAAACCGTCATCACATGCATATCCAATAGAGTCAAGTCGATGAGCATTTTTCGGCAAGGATGCACATTCATATTGTGCTACAGAGTATTCTGCATCTTCACAAATATATGGCTTTCTGCAATACGGGATTTCGTTAATCTCGACTTTGTCAAAGCCATCATCGCATTCAAATCCGATCTTCTTATTCTTCTTTCGACGAGCATTTTTGGGAAGCCCCTGACATTCATATTTACTGACATAAAACTCATCTTCACCACAGTCATAGGGTTTTATGCAATCATAATCTTCGTAAAGTTTTACTTTGTCAAATCCCTTTTTACAAGTAAAACCCACACCCTTGTTCTTCTTTGCATTTTCAGGAAGTTCTGCACAAGTCCACTTATCTACAGCATATTCAAATTCATCACAATCATAAGGCTTACGACATTCTCCATCCTGATAGAAAAATCCCTTCTCACAGTTTTGCACCATGTTACCATTTTCATCAACATTATAATTTTTCACGCAGCGCAAATAATTTGCAGAGGCTCCTCGATACACACGAACCGGACCTATTTCAAAATTATACCGATCTCTATATGCAGAATAATACACTACAGAGGCATCCTCAGCCTCTGTGGTAGAGAACGTCTCAATATGTTTAAAATCCTTATATAGATACCTTAGAGGGAACTCTCCTCTTTTTCCTGTTTTAAAAAAACGCGCCGCCGCTGTTGGGTCATCCTCTACATACCCCCTATAATATTCGGCACCAAGAATCATCAATTGACCGCCATATTTCAATCCGAACATTTTAGAAGTTTCAAAACGTTCGCCTTCATTATAGGCAAATTCGCTAAGGGAATCAAATTCAGCAACTGTGGGAACATGCCATCCACTTGGGCAAATCCCCTGATGCATTCGCTTTACATAATCATTAACATTTTCGTCATCATATGCTTTTTTTGCAGGTAGTTTCATTGCGGTATGCCACGGATACATTCGACCAAACTTTTGGCAATTACTTTCCTTACCGCCAAAACAGTAGGATGGAGATGCCTTGTACTTAAGATTTTCTGCCATCCACGTGTATTCTCCGATTTTAATGGTTTTATACTTCCTACCATCGCGATTATCAACAAGAGTTCCTGCAATTGAACAAGTAACACCCCAAAAGAGTAATGACACCAATAGTCGTTTTACAAACATACTCAGCACCCTTTAGTCACCAAAGAATTAGTTAAACAAGCCCCTGGAAGCGAGTTCAAAGTTGCAACTTCCAGGAGCCTTTTTAGAAATAGATCTTATTTAATGTTGAGACATTTTTTGAAATTGGAAACATCTTCTGTTGGCTTTCCCGGCTTTTTGTCTCCGTGGATTCCTTCAATGGAAAATGTTGTTGATAGTTTCCTTACATTCAATAAATTTTTGTTGGCGTCCTTACACTTTTGTATAAGCAAAGTTTCGCAAGAATCTATTTCTTCTGGGCAACTTTTCCGATTGTTCAACACAACAAAATAGATTTGCAGCCCTGTTTTCGTTGCACAAGCAAGAAAGTCGTTGAGCATAGCTTTCTTGCGTATCGAGAAACATTCATCTTTGAAGGAAGTATTCGTCTTGCCAACATAAATCGGAGTAGAGCCCCGAGTCACGGCATTTGCAAAAACATAGCAGCCTTTCTTATTAGCATACTCAGAGAAAGGTGCTGATCTCCATAATGCGGCATTAACATCTTTCAACTGAGAAATTGATACCGAGCCTCCCTTAATTTTCTTTGGAGCAGTGGGAACAGGGATAGGACCATGAATGGTGAATTTCACTGACATTAATTATTCCCCTTTTTTTCTGAATCAGCAAGACAACGAACTGATAAACCATCATTAAATGTGTGCCTCCCAAAAGAAGCAACATCCAAATAATCAAGCAATTCCATTGCTTCAGCTTTATCGTTCCTTGAATCTGTCGTCCAAAAATAGGCCGATTTCCCAAAATCATTTTTTACTGTTGAACCAGAAGGCAGAGCATTGAACCCTAATTCATCCAAGCCATTTTTCTTAGGCCAATTAGTTTTTGATTTCAAAATACTAGCATTGTTGTCAACATAAGCAAATAGTACTCTCCACTCATCTTTTGATGGGATATGCCAACCCATTGGACAAAGATCTTTGATTTGATTCCAAGAATAAAGCCTTCCATACTCCTTACAATTTCTTTTATCGTTTGCATAGCAAGAACTTCCTTTTTCGTTATACGCCAAATTTTCAGCCATCCATTTTTGATTTCCTATGGTCACTGTTTTATACACCTTTTTATCACGTTTATCTTTAAAGGTTCCTACAGCAACAGCATCAATTTCATAGTTTTTCATACAACGAATTGGTTCAGCAACCCAATCCGCCTGGGTTTCATCAAGTCTGCTTACCCAGTTATCATTGAAAAAGAACCATTTATAATAGTATTTTTCATTATGTGTAGATGTCCAAAATGCAACAGCATGTCCATTCGGATCAAATCGGTCAATTTTATTCTCAGATAATTGAGCATTACCAACAGGAAGCACATTAAAACCTAGTTCATCCCATCCATTATTACTCTCCCACCCACTTCTACTCTTCAATTTTTCACCGCTATCATCTCCAACAGCCCAAAGCAACCGTTTTATTTCATAACGAGAAGGAAGATGCCACCCAGCAGGGCATGCCTTTTCGGCATCTTCCCACTTATATAGCCTGCCATATTTCTCACACTCCAAAGGATCATTATTGTGACAATAACTATTTTTTGTTTCAAAGTTTAGGTTCTCCGCAAGCCATGTTTGTTGATTTATTTGTACAGTTTTGTATTCTTTTTTGTCTCTGCTGTCTACAAATTTACCTTGTATCACAGAGTACTTTTCTTTACTTGTTGGAGATGATTCTTCTCCTTGAATGCAACGAACTGTCATTCCAAAATAACGAGATTTTGCACATTTTGTTTTTTGAGGATCTAAGTCATCTATTGTGGTACACAAGGCGTTACCCTGATCATCACTCGATTCTTTTGACGATGTCCAATAATACGATATCCCTTCCTTATCGAAATTTCCATAAGGATCCCTAAATCCAACTGTGTAAGCATTAAAATTTGGAGCGGATACCTGATAACCTATTTCGGGAACATCATCATCCCACAAATATAACCTATCCTCATTTTTTACAAGTGTTTTAAGAGTCATCCAATCACTACGCGACGGCAATCTCCATCCTTGTGGACATGCATTTAAAGCTGCACGCCATGTATAAAACCGGCCTAGTTTCGCACACTCTTTGTCATCATTATGATAACAGAAACTATTGTGAGTATCAAAGTTCAAATTTTCCGCCATCCAAACTTGATTCTCTATCCGAATAGTTTTATATGTTTTACCATCTCTTGGATCATCTAAATTCGGAGCAGAAACAACTTCTGCAAATGTAAAAGCAACAAAAGACAAAGAACAAATTGAAATTATTTTATTCATCATATATTCTCCTTTGAAATTCATTTAATCTTTCGTTTTGCAGGCATGTCAAAAAGAATTTTGAATGCTGCCAGAAATTCAATTGCATCTGCATAAGTCCAAATGGAAACAATAGCTTGACTAGCTTTCCATTTCCCCTCGGAATCGTAACCAACAAACTTTACGACATAGTGATTTTTTATCCATTGAAACCTAAACTCTACAGAATGCCACCGTTTCGAATAAATACTGAAAGACTTACGACTATCGTCAAAACCATACCCCTTTTCATTCGCAACATCCTGAAATGTTTGACGAATTTTCTCTCGTAAATTTTCGATTTCTTTTTTTTCTTCAGCCACAGAAACCTCCATTGTATACACCTATGAAGTTCACCCTCATTCATCAAAGAGCCACATCAATTTTCAGGAAATAAAAAAGGACGCAGGTCGATGCATTTGCCTAAACGAGGCTCTCGACAGCCTTTAGACGACAAACACAAACGACCCACGCCCCAAAAGGGCTGTTGCCCATGGTCATACGACCAAAGACCCGCTTAAAAAGCCGGCACGACAAACTGAAACATACAGCAAAAAGCGGTATGCTTGCGTGAGCGTTCGCCTTATTCTCGTCTAAGGAAATGGTCGAGATTTCGTTTAGAGAACAAGAGCAAAACTCTATTTTCCACAAAAATAAATTAAAAAAGTAGTTTTCGCACAAAAAGTTTACAAATGCATTCTTTTTTTGGGAACCTGGACCAAAACGTTTCAAAAAACGTTTTTCAGACAATATGATAATCTCAAGAATACGGACAAGCAGGGCATTGCGGGGCGGCGACTGAGCTCCGCAGAGGGGGTAGCGGAAGACCCGGCCGGGTGGGTTTCGGAACTTTATTCCCGTAGGGAATGATTGTAAGGGCGGGGCCGGGGCTGCAGCGAGGGGGAAACCTCCCCCACCATCATAAGCTCACCAAGGGCATGAATGCCGAATACTCCAACATCAACAGCTACGACAGCATCCAGGTTCACGGCGGTTCCGGCTACATGCTGGAATACGCTTGCCAGCGCCTCTACCGCGACGCTCGTATTACCTCCATCTACGAAGGTACTACCCAGCTCCAGGTTGTTGCCGCCCTTCCGCACATCACCACCGGCACCTACACTTCCATGCTCGACGAACTGGAAGCAGCCGCTGTTGCACCGGAATTCGAAAGCCTCAAGGCCCGCGCAAAGGCTATGGACGACAAGTTCAAGGCAGCCATCGACTACGTCAAGGCCGCTGAAAACAACGAGTTCCTGGACCTCTGCAGCCGCCGCCTGTACGAAATGGCCGGTAACTGCGTCATGGCTCAGCTCCTCATCCGCGACGCTTCTGCAAACGCAGAACTGTTCGGCAAGAGCGCCAAGGTTTACCTGAACCTTGCTGAAGCAGAAGTGATGAAGCACTCCAACTTCATCATGAACCTGACTGCAGAACAGATCGCTGATTATAAGAAGGCTTAATCGCTGATTGGGATTGCGCGGACATAGCGCCGCGCGGTTCAGCACGTCATCCTGAATGAAGTCGCGAAAGCGACGAAATGAAGGATCCAGCAAAACTTAAAAGACCTCGACTCGAATGAGTCGGGGCCCTTTTTGCATCTTGATGATGAATACGGTTTCATAACAAGCTGCCCAAAATAGTTCATCTATTTTAGGTAGAATGAGTTGATTAACAGCGCTACTTCACTTTACTTAGGAGAGCTTGAGCGGCGGCGCTGGCGGCGGCAGCCTCACGCATACGCT
This sequence comes from Fibrobacter sp., assembly GCA_024399015.1. Classification (GTDB taxonomy): domain Bacteria; phylum Fibrobacterota; class Fibrobacteria; order Fibrobacterales; family Fibrobacteraceae; genus Fibrobacter. Next base: position 28,379 of record JAKSIC010000026.1, on the reverse strand, counting down.
TACGGGCACGGGAGCCGGGGCGATTCTTGCCGATGGTACGGCGGTTCAGGTTGTCGCCTTCGAAACCATTCTGCGGAACGGAACCATTTTGAGAACTGGGACGGTTCTGCGGGTTGGAGGCGCCTCGAACCTGTTCCGGCTTGCGACCGAATTTTTCCGCACGATTGCCACGGCGCTCTTCTCGAGACTGACGAGGCTGTTCACCATTTTCGCGGGCCTGTTCTGCAGCGCGGGCGTTACGCTTGTCGGCCTGGTGCTTACGCCAGTCGAACTTTGCGGGCTGTTGGCCTTCGCCGCGATTTTCTTCGCGACGGTCGCCCTTCTGACCACGAGGTAAACGTCCGCGAGCATTGCGCATTTCGCTTTCAGGAGTTTCCTTCTGCGGCGGCGGCAGTTTTTCGAACACGCTAACATCACCTTCGGGAATCTTCACGCGGGTGAGCTTCTCGATTCCGCGCAAGTCAGATTCTTCGTCCGGTGCGCAGAAAGAAATGGCAACGCCTTCCTTGCCAGCGCGAGCCGTACGGCCAATGCGATGCACAAAAGTTTCCGGTTCGTTGGGCAGGTCATAATTGAAGACGTGGGTCACATCATCCACATCAATACCGCGAGCAGCAATATCTGTTGCCACCAGCACGCGGATACGTTCATCCTTGAAATTGCCAAGAGCTTCCTGACGACGATTCTGGCTCTTGTTGCCGTGAATGGCGGCGCACTTGACACCAGCCTTTTCCAGCACGCGTACAATTTTATCTGCGCCATGCTTGGTGCGGGTAAACACCAGCACCTTCTTCATCTCTTCATGAGAAGCAAGAAGTTCCTTCAACAGGGCGCCCTTGCGACGCTTATCAATGCGGTACAGTTCCTGGCGAATTCGTTCAATGGGAGTGCTCTGGGGAGCCACTTCCACACGAACCGGATTTGCACTGAGGATCGTTGCAGCCAGGTCAGAAATTTCCTTAGGCATGGTGGCGCTGAAGAACAAGTTCTGACGCTTGCCCGGAAGCATGCCCACCACCTTGCGAATGTCGTGAATGAAGCCCATATCCAGCATACGGTCAGCTTCATCCAAAACGAAAAATTCCACATTCTTGAGGGTCACGGCATGTTGGCCAATCAAATCCAGCAAGCGGCCCGGAGTTGCCACCAGAACATCTACACCGCGAACAAGAACGTTCTTCTGCTTCACATCGCTAACGCCACCGAAAATGCAGGCAGTAGAAATAGCAGTATACTGGGCATACTGCTTAAAGCATTCCTCCACCTGAATTGCCAATTCACGAGTGGGCAGCAAAATCAGGGCGCGACAAGTTTTAGGCTGACGGAACTTACCAGAGTCCAGTAAGCGCTGCAGAATAGGGAGCGCAAAGGCTGCGGTTTTGCCCGTTCCCGTCTGGGCGATACCCAGCAGGTCCTTACCCTCCAGCAAACTGGAGATGGACTGTTCCTGAATGGGAGTGGGGGTTTCGTAGCCTACAGTGCGAACAGCACGCTGCAGCGGATTTGCCAAAGGAAGTTCTTCAAATTTCATATTAAAGTCAAATGTAGAAATTTGAAGTCCAACCTATATCTTATCGCACCATCACACGAGTAGAAACTCCATTGACGCGAACCAAATAGTTCCCTGCGGAAGTCAGTTCAACAATGTGGTTTACACCGCTGATTCTGTCCTGGGCCACAATCTTGCCCTTCATATCAACAACGAGCATCTTGTCGCCCTGCTTAGCGCCAACAATGTTCAGAGTGCGACCGCAAACAGAGACACCAAAGTGACGTGCCACAGCAATGTTCTTCATGCCAGTGGAAGCATCCACAAACTTGGCCACATACACACCGTCAGAAAGAACCCACTTGTCAAAGACGTAGTCCACACCCTTCTTGGTGTAGCCTTCGGGAGCAACACCCATCAAGGCACGCTGAACGACCTCATCCGAATTTTCTACGTCGTAGTTGAACACCACTTCCATTTTTCCGGATACATCGCCAGCCTTATAATGGACAGTCTTCTGGAACAGGGCATAGAAAGTCTTTCGGCCCTTGGCTTCGGCACCGACAAACTTTACCCTGAGACCAGCGTAATCCTCAGTTTCATACCAACCCATAAACTTCCAGGATTCATCATCCTTGATGGAAGCAGACGGGAGCTGCACACCTTTACCAAGAACGTACTTTGAAACGTCGCTGGAAAGAACCGCATTTGAAGGCATCACATAGACAATCTTGTATGCCTTTGAATAAACAGGCACATAATTGCCGTATTCATCTTTTTCCCACTTACCATCAAATTCATTACCAACAGAATCCTTGTCGCCAACGACAGGAACGACAATGCTAGAATCCTTCTTGGAAATTTCGGCCACAGCATCGTTAATCTTCTGATTGACATCATCATCAGAATCATCCTTGTCGATAACAACGCTGATAGTAGTGTTTCCAATGACTACGACAATCTCCTTTTCGTAAACAGGAACATAATTGCCATCATCATCCTTCTTCCATTCGCCATTGAATTCGAAACCATCTTCAGATTCAGGAACTTCAATCTTGGGATCATGATTATTCAAGGTTTCTTCAATCTTCTGTTCAATTTCTTCGTCAGAAGCATCCTTGGGAACAACAACTTCAATGGTATCCTTGCCAACAACAACTTCAATGACCTTGCTGTCATCAGGTACAACATACACCGGAGTGTACTTGTCGTCGCCATCGGCGTCTTCCCACTTGCCGTTGAAATCACGACCAGCTTCATCCTTGGCAGGAACAACAACGGCAGGATCAGTCTTGGCAGCCTCAGCTACAGCGTCATTAATCTTATCGCTGATGTCATCGGCGCTATCACCCTTCTTGATGTCAACGGGGATGTCCTTGCCTGCAACTTCAGCCTGGACAGTCTTTTCGTAGACAGGTTCGTAATTGCCATCCTTGTCCTGTTCCCATTCGCCATTGAACTGGTAGCCGTCTTCATCCTTGTCGCCAACGACAGGCTTGGTCACGACTTCGTTAATCTTCTGCTTAATTTCTTCGTCAGAAGCATCCTTGGGAACAACAACTTCAATGGTATCCTTGCCAACAACAACTTCAATGACCTTGCTGTCATCAGGTACAACATACACCGGAGTGTACTTGTCGTCGCCATCGGCGTCTTCCCACTTGCCGTTGAAATCACGACCAGCTTCATCCTTGGCAGGAACAACAACGGCAGGATCAGTCTTGGCGACCTCAGCTACAGCGTCATTAATCTTATCGCTGATGTCATCGGCGCTATCACCCTTCTTGATGTCAACGGGGATGTCCTTGCCTGCAACTTCAGCCTGGACAGTCTTTTCGTAGACAGGTTCGTAATTGCCATCCTTGTCCTGTTCCCATTCGCCATTGAACTGGTAGCCGTCTTCATCCTTGTCGCCAACGACAGGCTTGGTCACGACTTCGTTAATCTTCTGTTCAACTTCTTCGTCAGAAGCATCCTTGGGAACAACAACTTCAATGGTATCCTTGCCAACAACAACTTCAATGACCTTGCTGTCATCAGGTACAACATACACCGGAGTGTACTTGTCGTCGCCATCGGCGTCTTCCCACTTGCCGTTGAAATCACGACCAGCTTCATCCTTGGCAGGAACAACAACGGCAGGATCAGTCTTGGCAGCCTCAGCTAAAGCATCATTAATCTTATCGCTGATGTCATCGGCGCTATCGCCCTTCTTGATATCAACAGGAATATCCTTGCCAGCAACTTCAGCCTGGACAGTCTTTTCGTAGACGGGTTCGTAAGCGCCATCCTTATTCTGTTCCCATTCGCCATTGAACTGGTAGCCATCTTCATCCTTGTCGCCAACGACAGGCTTGGTTACGACTTCGCTAATCTTCTGTTCAACTTCTTCGTCAGAAGCATCCTTGGGAACAACAACTTCAATGGTATCCTTGCCAACAACAACTTCAATGACCTTGCTGTCATCAGGTACAACATACACCGGAGTGTACTTGTCGTCGCCATCGGCGTCTTCCCACTTGCCGTTGAAATCACGACCAGCTTCATCCTTGGCAGGAACAACAACGGCAGGATCAGTCTTGGCGGCCTCAGCTAAAGCATCATTAATCTTATCGCTGATGTCATCGGCGCTATCACCCTTCTTGATATCAATATCGATTTCCTTACCAGCAACAACCACCTTGATTGTTACAACATCATAAACAGGAACATAATTACCGTCCTTATCCTGTTCCCATTCGCCATTGAACTTATAACCATCGCCATCCTTGGCGGGAACTACAATTCCGGCATCCTTCACAGCATCGTTAATTTTCTGATTAACGGTTTCCTTAGAATCATCCTTTCTGACGGTAACATCAACTTGAGAACCACCCACTACAACATGAATATTCTGGTCTTCACGAGAAATGGCATCGTATTCGGGAACATATTCGCCACCATCTTCCTTCCAATGACCATTGAATTCATAAACGAAATCATCATCGGAAGGTTTTTCGGGAACCTTCAAGTCAGAATTCGGATCACGGAGCAGTTCGTTAATCTTTTCTTCAATTTCATCCTTTGAAGCATCTTCACTTACAGTGACCGTAATCTTATTTCCTCCGAGATTAACCGTCACATCAATCGTTTTCTCGGTCCACACAGCCGTATAGGAAACATTTTCTGCAGGCATCGTTTCCGGGACACTCGGATTCCAACCAGAGAAAGTATAATGTTCCTTTTCAACAACCGGAGCATTCAAGGAAGTTCCATATGAAACTTCACCAGCTGCAGTTCCTGCCGTTGCAACACTGCCACCTTCAAGATTCCAAGCCAATTTATACTTCTTGGGAGCAACATCAATTGTCACCACAACATTCTTCTTCGGCATCACAAAACTTGTCGTCTTCGTATCTAACGCCACATCACTGGAAGACACTTTAGTAATTTCATATCCATCATGAATCAACATTGCGGGATACTTGACATTCACATCGGAAGCGCTAGACACATCTAGGTACCTAGCTTCCAGATATTCAGCAGCGTCAGTCGACGCAGCGCCAACAATCTTGAAAGTAACGGCATACAACGTCAAAGCGCTTTCATCCCAGGCAGGATACAACGTAACAGATGCATTTCCCTTATAGTAGCTTTCAAGATCATAGAACTTTTTACCACCATCAGAAAGAGACCAACCAATTTGATTGACTGTCGTTTGTACAGAGCAATTTTTACCATCCTTATCACATTTGTAGACATTTCTCGTGAAGACTTTTCCAGCCAACTTAACGGAATCCCCGTGATTCACCAATTGTGCGGCAGGAACTTCACCGACGCCATCAGTACCTTCGGCATAGTAGACGTAGTAGGATTTCACACTCCACTTGGCATAGAATTTCTTATCACCAAAGGAACCGGTAAGAATCGTCTTAATGGCTTCGCCATTAAAGTCAGCATTGTCATACCAGCCAATAAAATCATAACCATCCCTGGACGGATTCTGCAAAATAATGTTTGCAGATTCAATCGTATAGGACACAGGATTAGCAATATTATTCACGCCATTTTCACCCAATTCATAAAGAATGGCGTAGCTGACGGGAACCCACTTTGCATACAATTTCAAATCATTCAAAACCGTTTTTTCGAAATCATAAGGCAAGCCCTTGCCATCGGCAGAGGTGTACCAACCATCAAACTTATAACCATCAGCAATTGGATCTTCGGGTCTAAAAGCCGTTGAATGTTCCTTCACACGATCAATAGCCGGAGTTTCACCATGTCCATTCACATCATAGATGACGGAGTAATAAACTATCTTCGTCTCTTCCCAAACAGCATAAACATTAACATCACCCTCAGCCGCACCAAGGCTCTGAACATCAACAGCATCACTTGTCAAAGCCCAGCCCTTGAATGAGAAATACTTCGTATCTTCTCCGGTGCCTTCAGGAGCTCTAGAGGGAATTTCAATATCAGAAGAGACAATCACAGACTGTTTGGCAACTTTCTTAGCCAGTTCAGTCTTGTCACCAGCAAACTTACCACCATTAGAATGGAAGGTCACGGTTACATAGTCTTCCCACACGGCATACACCGTGCTAGAGCCAGACACCTTGCCCAGACTTTCATCCGGTTTTGTAGCAGAAGCATTCAAAGACCAACCGAGAAACTTCTTCTCGTCGCAAACAGGTTCCGTAATACCGGTAGATGTAATCGGACTATCAAACCTCAAAGCCTTGGAAGTAATGGCACCTGACGGGAATGCACAACCTGTACCGGCAGCGAAATAGATCGTGTACACAGTATTGTCAACATTATCGTTGGAAATACCGGTATTGGTGATATTGTCCGATCCGTTAGACCAAATACATTTTTCGCCACACCCTTCATTCAAATTTTCAACGGTTTCTGACGTATTTACATCAGGAAGACCTACACCGCTACCGGAACCGTTATTTTCGTTTCCGACAGGTTTATCAACAGTCTTATTGTCATAGTAGCTGTTCGCAATCGATCCTGTACTCACGATTTTCTGCCCCACAAGGCCGCCCAACGTACCATCGCCAGCATTGTAAACGCCATTGCCCCCATACACGCAACGTTCAATTTTTGCATTGCTAAGGGTACCTGCAACACCGCCCACAAAGCTTGCGTTACTCAAGTTATGAATTTCAACAGAACTCAAGCAATCCTTTATCGTACCAGCTGTTGCATAGCCTGTTATACCACCAACACTCTGAGCCAAACCATCTGTAACAATAGAGCCGGAGGCATAACATCCACTGACCGTACCATCTTCCTGCCATGCGACAATAGTACCCACACTAATGGGGCGGCTTCCTCCTCTTTCCTGTATACCCGTAGCCTTAATTTCCACATTTTCAAGAACCACATTTTCAATCACAGCTTCTGTCGTTATCACACCGAACAGGGCCACATTCTGATCATCACTATCGATTTTCAAATTACGGATAGGATATCCCTGGCCATTAAAATTACCAACATACTGACGACCACTATTTTCATAACCCATCGGCTCAAAGTTTTCGGTACAGGTCATATCAATAGGACCAGTCACAATCGCATTAAGCCCGGCATTGGGGAAGGACGCCTCAGATTTTATTATAAGGGAGCCTTTTTTCTGGCATTTATTGTCGCCATACACATAGTCATAACCAGACGGGCAAACAACCGTGTTTACCAAACGGGAAAATTCCACCAAGTTTTCGCACGTTGCAATGACCTTGTACGTTTTACTACTGACCGTGGTATCTTTAAGCGCAGCAAAAGACTGACCTACCAACAGCAGGACAAACAAAACAGACAAAAAAACACAATTAAGCGATTTCATAAAAAAGCGCCTCCATTTACGTTAAAAATAGGCATTTACCCCCAAAATAGGGAGCAGTCTCCCATTATATGTGACCAATGACACCCAAGAAGCACTCCAATTTGGAATAAACGAGTCAAATTCATCAAAAATAATGGATAAAATGCGGAAAAAAGGACTTTTTCTCGAAAAAACATTTGCACGACAAGCCAACATTGCGTAAGTTTAGTGGTAGTTTTTGCTTATCTCGGGAGTTTTTTCAAATGGCTTTAATTCGAAAAATACTGACATTCTTGGCCTTCATGGCTGCGGTCGTCTTGGCAGCGCCATCTATGCCGGCAACATCTGTGGAGAAGACACAGAAGGTTCTACAGGCAAAGTCCAAGACCTCAAAGAGTGCCAAAAAGGCAAAGAAATCCAAGAAGAAGAAAAAGAAAAAAGAACAGGCAGAACAGGTTGTCGAGACTGCTGAAGAAGAATCCGCAGCAGAATCTTCTACAGAAGCCGTTGAAGATAACGCCGAAGAACAGACCGCCGAGGCCGAAGTTCCGCAGGAAGAACAGTCTGACCTTGAAAGTGCATTTGAGGAAGTGCAGTCCAGTGCCGCACCGGAACAAGCACCCACTCCCCCGGCAGAATCCGCACTTCAACCTGTTGCAGAACCGACTCCGCAACCTGAGGCCAAGCCCGCAGCACAGCCCGTCCCTCAACCGGCTGCACAGCCCGCAACACAAGCATCAGCACAGCCGGCAGCCAAGGCAACTACAGTTAATCCGGCGGTACTGAACACGAAGCCCGGTCAGCAGACATTTATCCTGAGAGGCACCTCGACACAGTCGACCACTGCAGCAGTTGCAGACACATCTGCATCCAGTTCTGCAGACAGTGTCGACACCCCCAAGAGAAGCTACGTCAATAGATTCAAGGCCATGCGCAAGAAAAAGAGTGTTGCCGAATACGACAGCACCCAGAACGCCATCAGAGACAGCATCGCCTCGATCACCTACAACTTCGGTCTTTCCTTTATCGGAGGAAGAGCCAAGGACAAGCGTTTGGGCAATCTCGAAGAAAACAGCGACTGGGACGGAAACTTTGGCGTATATCTTTTCTATCGATACTACTTTACCAGTTTCTTTGCCTTGCAGGGACGCCTTGGCGCCATATACCGTTATGCAAGATTCACAAAGAATGACGAAATCAAGGACGGAATCACATACAAGGAAACCCAATTTGACGTCAACAACAAGCTTACCGTAGACTATCATGACATCGCCGTTGACGCTCCTCTTACACTGAAACTCGGAGCTCACACCGGCCACACAACGTTCATTTTCCTCAGCCTTGCAGGGGATATCACAAAGTCCATTTTCGACCAGATCAATACAACTCGCGAATATACCGTAAAGCATCCGTCCAAGGAACTGAAGAAAGACCTGGCCGTTCTTGAAAGTAAAGGACTTTATCCGGCCTACGAAAACTACACTGTTGAAGGTAATTTCTACGCAGACGACTGGGAGTTCAGCAGTTGGGCCGGCGCAGGCATCGACTGCAAATACATCTCTGTCGAATACCAGGTACTCCTCGCTGCTGGTTCCACCAAAGACAATCATAGATTCCACGCCATTAACCATGGTGGCATGCCCTCATGGCGCGTAATGGTGGATTTGAGTCTAAAGTAAGGAGGAATTATGAGATTTAATTTTATCAAAAAACTTCTTGTAGCATCTGCAATTGCATCTACCGCCGTTATTTTTTCCGCCTGTAGCGAAACAAGTGTTATCGAGGCCGAAAATGAAATTCTTAGCGAACACAAGGGTCCTAAAAAAGGTCTCCTGGATTCCTTGGAAGCCAACTTGGGCCGCGTAGATCTGTATAACTGCCTGGCAGCCTACAGCAAGGAACGCTGCTCCAATTTCTACAAGAAATTCGGTTCCTACGACTGTCCGCAGATTTCCAATCCGTACTACAACGACAAGGGCGAATACACCTACAACGATGGTTCAAAGGACACTACGGGCAACGTCACGCCGCAAGATACTAGCAACGTGACCCCCAAGGATACCGTTGTGGAAGTCTACTACCTGCAGGAAAACAAGAACATCAGCATCACGCTGAAGTCCTTTAAGCAGAAGTCAGACAAGGCCAGCAACCCGATGGTTCGTTTCAAGGTTGAACTGTACAGCGACAGCGTCAAGGCGAACACCCTTTCAACGGGAGTGCTACCCCTAGAACTTGAAGAAAAGAAATGGCGCGATACGACTTCCTTTGACCCCATTTCGGTTGTCCGCGGCATTGACGAAATCAGGATTTGCCCCGTCGTTATCAGCCAGACAGGCGATGACGAAGAAGACGAAATCGTCAGTTCTGGCCGATGCATGTCAGCAAAGGATATCGGATACATCAAGGATACGGAAACGTTCCTAGATGACGAAGATAACGACGATTACGCCATAACCTGGGAAGCAAAACTTTACTAAAAGCAAAAAGGCATTCCGCGATAAAACGGAATGCCTTTTTTAGTTACTTTGAGCAGTTACTTCTTGGACAGTTTCTTCAGCAGTTTATTGACGTCTTCAAAGCCTTTCTGGGCTTCGTCAGCGGCAATAGCGGCACCAGCGATAGTTCCCTGGATAAACACCTTGAACAGCAGGGACTGAACATCCACATCGCTCACTTCTTCCTTGGAGAAGAAAGCTTCCATTTCGTCGGCGGCATTTTCGAAGTATTCGCTCTTTAGAGCTTCGACAACAATGGCACCCATGGCCGGGTTTGCATTCAGTTCAATGTCAAAGCCTTCGGATTCTTCAGCTGCAGCAGGCTTTGCAGCAGCCTTCGGAGAAGCCTTCTTTGCTGCGGGCTTTGCGGCAACTTTCTTTGCTGCAGTTTTTGCAGGAGCTTTCTTGGGAGCAGATTTAGCAGCGGACTTTTTTACAGCCATAATTCATTCCTTTTTTGAAGTTCTTTATTTTCAATTTAAACAAAAAATCTTGAGACCGAACGGACTTTATACAAATAGCATAAACAAATCGCAATTTGTATAAAAAAATCCCCGATTGATCGGGGACTTTTTAGCTAGATCCTTCGCCCTACGGGCTCAGGATGACACGCTGCGCGTGACCGCTTACTTCTGCAGATTCAGGCTTGCGTTTGCAGCGCCGTAAAGGCTGATGCTATAATCCTTGATCACGTACACCGGAATCTTGTTCAGAAGCGGGCGGATGTTGGGGTTATAGTTCTTTTCGAAGTACTGCATGAACAGGTTATCGCGTTCCAGCCAGCGCAGATCCTTCTGTACGGTACCGCCAGCCAGGTAGAAGCCACCCAGCGGGAGGAACAGGGTTGCAGCGTCGCTAGCAAAGCGGGCCAGCATCTTTACGAACAGGCGCATCATTTCGGCGGCCACCGGATCGTTGTCGCTGGCGCGGGAAATGTACTTGGGGCGATCGTTGGGTTCGGTCTCTTCGATCTTCTGGAAGTATTCGTTGTTCGGAACGCCGCGGGTTTCCTTCCACCATTCGTACATGTTGCGAAGACCCATACCGGAAACCAGAGGTTCTACACCGGGAACAACGCCAAGCTTCTTTTCCATGTAATCGTGGAATTCCTGGGAGTCCTTGTCGAAAGGTGCGAAAGTAGAGTGGCCACCTTCAGAAGAAGCGGGAATGTACTTCTGACCGTCGAATGCCAGGAAGCCAACGCCCATGCCGGTACCCGGACCAATCACAGCCTTGGTTGCTGCCTGGGGAGCGGGAGTGGATCCGTCGGTGTGGACCAGCTTGTGGATCTGTTCCGGATCGTCCACGTCCAGAGTGGGGATACCGTAGCTGATAGCCATGAAGTCATTGATCACGAGAGTGGGAATGCCCGTTGCAGCAGAGATGGCATCGCCATCCACAGACCAAGGGAGGTTGGTCATGACGCACTTGTTATTGGCAACAGGACCGGCAGCGCTAATGCAGATGTGGCTCACCTTAAGGTCAGCGCGAGCTTCTGCAGCCAGCTTAAGGGTTTCGCGGATGGGAGCATCCAGACCGTCAATGTCTTTGGAGGGACATACGGTTTCGAGAATCAAGGTGAACTTTCCATCCTTGTAGCCAACAACGCCAAGGTTGGTGTTGGTACCGCCGATATCGCCAGCCAAAACCAGACGATCAAACTTTGCATCAGGATTACGCCATTTAATTTCCATAATAAAACTCCGAGTTTACGGTAAATAATTTACGCCTTTTAATCTAGTATAAGATTAGACGTTCCATGTTTAACGAATAAAATTTTCCCTTATAAATAGCTGTTTTTGGGCCCTACGTTCTTAATTATTGTTCTTTAAACAGCGGAGAGACCAAGCCCAATTCTTGAAAGCCGCAGAGCCCTTATAATACTTCAGGGTCTTGTAATCGGTGGAATAGCTAAAGAACACCACATAGACTCCGGTATTGTACGTTTCGTTAACACTCCAAAGGCGGGAATCCTGGCCAAAATACGAAGGGTAAACTTTTGAATCGTAATAAATGAAACTTCCTACAGGCAGTATATTCAGCCCTACAGAGTTAATTCCCTTCGGAATTTCAACTTTCACACGGTCATCGCCAGACCCCATCCAACCATAGCCATCGACCCACAAGCTATCAGACTTCAGGTGTTCGGATATAGAATGCGAAGAATCGGGGTCTATGTTGGTATAAATGTAATCTTCGAGGGCATACCATTCATGGTGATTGGGAACGTGCCAGCCGTTGGGGCAAGCTCCCTGATATTCCTTGGTTGTATCCACCACGGTTCCTACGGCACTAATCTCATTATACTCATCAGGGATATTCATGGCACTAGCCCATCTGTACACACGGCCGTACTTTTCACAATCGCCCTGAGTAAAGTCATCGGGACTCGTGGCGATACCGCCAGCACACCAGCTGCTATCAACGGCGTAGTTTAAATTTTGAGCCATCCAGGTTTGATTACCGATGGGGATGCTGCGATAGAACTGATCGTCACGATCATCCACAAAATATTCGTAATTGAATTTACCCATACGGACGTAGCGATCGTGAAGTTTGTTCTTATAACAGATCTTCTTGGCCTTGTCGTATACAGTACCGCCGCAGGCAAGGACCGCCACATCATTCACGCAGGTCGCACTATCGGGATTATAGGTTTTGCCTCCGCACAGGGGATATACGTTACCCATATAACAGAATTGGGACTTTTCATCAAACTTATGATTGGCGCATTCCTGAAGAATTTTTTCTTCCGCAAGGTAAAGAGTATCTAAAATCGTGTCACGGGCGTAAACCGTATCACGAAGATAAAGTGTATCACGGACAACTACGGTATCACCATCTAAAACCAAGGTGTCTTTCTTGGTCACCACAACGGTATCGCCCTTCACGACCAAGGTATCTTTCTTGGAGACCACTACGGTATCGCCATTTTTGATAACGGTATCCTGTTTGGTTACAACGACCGTATCACCTTTTACGCGAATGGTATCACCTTTTATGTTGACGGTGTCTCTTACATAGACAGTATCTACACGACTCTGTTCATCCTGAGAACCGGACGCACTGGTGGAATCCTCGCAGGCAAAAAAGAACATCGCAAGAAGTGATGTGACATAAATAAAAGGTACACGAGCGTTCCTCATGGGCAAACTCCTTTTTTCTCGCTAAAAATTAGCATTCCTTACCTGCAGATTCCCAAATCATTTGACAAAATCGGGGCTGAAAACGATAATCAAATAGAACAATCCTTTTTTTATAAAATATATTGCCCACTATGCTTCACTTAAAATTCGCACTGAATCTCGAGAACCTCGCCGACGAAATGATCGACGCCATTTCCACCAGTTGGAAGAACCCTTTCGTATGTCCAATAGTCGTGTTTCCGGATCCAAAACTGGAACAGTGGTTCAGGCTCCGCTGGATTCAGAAGAAGGGCGCTCTGGCTGGCCTCAGCACCATGATGATCGACCGATTCCTCATGGAAATTCTGGTGGGTGACGACAACAGCAAAAAGAAGCTGACGGCAGATATGCTGTGCAATGTGATTCTCGCCTATCTGAAAATGGAAGAAGGTGGATCCTACAATTACGAAAAGCTGGGCGACGAAGTCCGTCGGTACTTGATTGTGGAAGACGCAGACGGCAAGGGCAAACTGGACGAGACCCATCTTTTTGATTTCGCACAGAAAATCGCCACATTGTTTTTGGAATACGAGACGAGCCGTCCCAGAGATTTTGTGAAGAACGCCGATGGCAGTGCAGCCGATGGGATTCTCGATAAGTGGAAACAGGGAGATTTACAACCTTTCTTTACAGGCAACCGCAATGGAGACGTGGCGGTCCGCGAAAAATGGCAGCAGAAATTGTACTCCGCCATTTTTCACCAGCACGGTAACAAGGACTCCCTTCTCACCCGCGTTTTTAAGAAAGAGGCAGAACGCAAGAATGATGACCAGATTACCTATCTGACCATCCCTTTCCTTTACTACAGTTGCTTCGATGAAAACGGCATCGCCAAATTCCATCTGGAAAAAATCAAGGACCAGCCCCTGTTCATTTTCGGTCTATCTGGTATGGGGCAGTTCTACCGGGTGATTCTTCATAAGTTTGCCGAGGAGCACGACGTTTTTGCCTACATCCAGAATCCCTGTATGGAATTCTGGGAAGATATTGCCAACGATAAGATTGTTCGCAGGTGGGTTGCATCTAACGGTTCCTGGAATGATGAAAATGGCAACGAACTGAACAGCGTTAAACGCCGCATGGATGTAAATCTTGGCGAAGCGGGAAATAGCGTTGCAGAAGTCAGTGCGACCGATCCAGACGACATCCCGGAATATCAGAATCTCGCCGAAGAGGAGTCCGAAAACACACTGCTCTGCACCTGGGGAAGATCCGGCCGCGACAACATCAAGTTGTGGTGTCAGGCCGCAAATTACGATTTCGATTTTGACGCAAGCAATGGGAGTGCTTCATCGGCAAGCGACTTGCCCCAGGACACCCTATTGCATAAATTGCAGTACGCTATCGCCAACCGAACCAACATTATCGGCGAAGGGGCAACAGAAGAGAACAGCCTAACATTAACGGCAGCTCCCACAAAAATTCGTGAAGTGGAAGCTTTGCATTCCAGCATCTGCAAACTTCTGCAGAGCGGAGCCCGCATCAATGACATTCTGGTAGTTTCACCAGACTTGGATAGTTACCGCACAGCCATCAAGACCGTATTCGACCAGACTCCCGACCGAAAGGTTTCTGACGTGGCAGGCCATAACAATTCCGGCTACCTTCATATTCCATTTTCCATTGTTGATTCACCGGCCCACAGCTCTTTAACCGAAACCGCCCTACAGGATCTGTTCTCTATTTTAGAGGGAAACTCCATTGGACGTCCCCAGTTCTTTAGCTTGATGCGCAATCCTGTAGTGCAGCAAACCCGCGGCATCAAGGAAGAGGAAGTTAACGATTGGGAAACCTGGATTGAAGAAACCAATGTTTATCGCGACCGCAGTTCAAAGAAACAGGACTGGCTCGACGGAGTCCGCCGACTGCTTTTGGCCAAGATGACAAAAAATCTGGTGAAGTTCTCTGGCGAGGAAGACTCGCTAAAACCATACTCCGATATGGCCACCAGCAACAACGCCAGCCTTTGCCGCTTTGTAGAAGCCATTAACGATTTAAGAGACTGGATTGCCTTCGGTTCCCAAGGAAAAATTGCGGATCTTAATAAGCTGAACGATCACCTAAACGGATGGCTCGCCATGACTGGCGCTCCCGAAGGTCTTGGAGGAGAATCCATCATCTTCAAGCGAGTGACGGAATCCGTGGAAAATCTTCACTACCAGCTGGATACCGGCATTGAGGCCATTTCATGGAAAATTATCGAGCAGAGTCTGATTACGGCAGCCCAGGGATCCGCATATAGTTGCGGTAACCTGTTCGTGAATGGCATAACCTTCATGAAATTCATCCCTAACCGAATCATTCCTGTAAAGCACCTGTTCTTTATTGGTGGAGATTCCATCAACTTCCCTGGAGCCAAGCAGCAGAACACTTTGGACTTACGTAAATCCTGCCGCCCCTGGCCCGGTGATGGCTCCCCTATCTCCAAGCGACGCTACGCCTTCCTCTGTCAGCTCATGAGCGTAAGCGAAAGCTTCCATATTAGCTTTGTCGACCAGGACATTAAAAAGGATGCGGAACTTTACCCCACGTCCGTCGTCAATGACATCCAGAAATTTCTTTTGAAGAATGGCATCGCATGGAATAAAAAATCAATCTCGCTGGACGAGACCCGCGACACTACAGAACTGTTTACGCCCAGAAGCCTCCGTAACAAAAAGGCTTACGTAGACATGGTCCACGACGGAAATGCCAAGGCCCGCACCAACATAAAAGTTCGAGGTGACGAATCTACTGACATCAAGAACATTGCCATCAAGATTCCCGAACGAGTTTCTCTGTTCCAGTTGTGCAAATTCCTGGAAGACCCATTTGAATTCCGAATCGGCCTGATGATGATGGAGCAAGATGATGACGATCCCGAAAAAGAATTTTTTGAACCGATTTTCTTTAACAAGTTGGAAGAAAGCAACTTACTGAAAATGATGCTGGCAGCAGAACTTTCGGGCAAGGAAGACGAACTGGAAAAATTCAAGAGGGATAGTCAGCTGAAGGGCAAGATGCCCGACCAGATTTTCAGTGAAAAAATCTGGAAAGACCTGAACGTAAAAAAGAACCTTATTCTTTGCCAGATGGGCGAAGAAAAAATTCAGGAACTCCGCAACGGCTGGACGTATAAAGACCGTTTGCAAGATCTGCAATTATTGCGTGGTGACGGAACCAAGTGGAACCTTTCCGGAACCATGGACTGGTGCAACAACAAGGAACTGGGAGATGTTACAGAAATCATTTCTATAACAACATCTAACAGCACTGCCGATAAAATCAATTTCAGTAAATACTTAAGCCCGTATATCAAGGCCTTGGCCCTTCTCGCCCTTAAATGCGAAAAGCATCCGGACTCGGCAAATAAGGAACAGACCATTGGCATTTCCATTTATTCTTGCGACGAGAATATCGGTGGCCCTGCAACAACATCTGTAAAAATGTCACCCGTTCAAGCTAGGGAAATGCTGGAACGTATATACAGCGAAGCCTACGGTTGCGAAAAGACAAGGAAGATGCCTTACAGTAAGGCTGTCCCCGCAGACCTTCTTGACACAATCAAGGAAAGCGACGATATATATGAGTACAGAGGAAAACTATTGGATGGTCCATGGTCCTACTTCGGCAAGAAAGCACTTTTCGATCCGGTAAAGGATGTGGGATTCGATTCCGAAAATTTCAAGGAGCAGTGGGCAGAAGCGAAGGCCAAGATGAAGTCCCTTATGGAAATCAAGGCCTACGAAAAACCGGAAAAACCTGCTAAAACAGCAAAGGGAACAAAATCCGCAACGAAGAAGGGGGCATAAGGTGAGCGACACATTGAAAAGTTTCAATCTGAAAAATTTTGATCCGAAACACAGCCTCTTTATCGAAGCGTCAGCAGGAACAGGCAAAACCTATACCATTCAGCTCATGGTATCCAAGCTGATTAGTCAAGGCACGCCTCTCAAAAAGATTCTTATCGTCACCTACACCGAAAAAGCTGCGGGTGAGTTAAAGGACCGTATCCGCAAAAAGATTAACGAAGTCCTTGA
Source organism: Fibrobacter sp. (assembly GCA_024399015.1). GTDB lineage: Bacteria > Fibrobacterota > Fibrobacteria > Fibrobacterales > Fibrobacteraceae > Fibrobacter. The sequence continues at coordinate 11,376 of JAKSIC010000026.1, read as the reverse complement.
ATTCAAAAAAATCAACAAGGATGACTCTGACGAACCGGAACTTTCCAAGGACGTATTGTCCCTTTTTGCCAAGGCAAACCAGGATGTTGACAACGCAGCGATCTTCACCATCCACTCCTTCTGTCAGAAGGCCTTGAAGGAATACGCCTACGACGCGGGCCGCCCCTTTGATATGGGTATGATCGATGATGCCGCGGTTACCACCTTGGTAGAACAGTATATTCGCGACCAGTGGGTCAATGACGAAAAATTCCAGAAACTTCTCGCATCTGAAAAAACAGAATCCTTGACCAACCAGTTAACGGAAACCATTGTCAGCGCCATCAACAACTATAAAGGCTGTTGTAAAAAAGGCGAAATCATTCCGTTAGACGGGCCCAGTCTTCCGAAAATCAATGGTCAGGAGGTCCCCCTAAGCGCTCTTGAAAAAATTTCTAAAGCCACCTGTTATAACGATTTGAAGTGTATTCCCGGTTTTGAAGATGAGCTGACTTTTTTCGACAGCGTTTCTAATACAGAAAAAAGAGCCACGGAGTTCACCGAAAAAATCAAGTCATGGACCAACGAAAGTCAGGACCTTCTTTTTAACGGCCACTCATTCACAACAAAATCATTCTCCGAGACAACCCTTCCCCATTTCAATGCAATCAAGGAAATCAAGGAACTGATCAAGAGCGCCCCAAAACACCTTTATCGCGCCCAGTACGAGGAATTTCTCTGCAAGCAGATTCCCATACTTTTTGACAAGTGGCAAAAAGCAAAGAAGGATGACAAAAGGCAATCCTTTAACGACATGATTCTTTCGGTGCATAAGGCTATCACCGAAAGTGACAATCTCAAGGAAAAGTTGCGTCAGCAGTTCAACTTCGCCATCATTGATGAATTCCAGGATACCAATAAACTGCAATGGGATATTTTCCGCACAATCTTTTTGAAAGATCAGGGCAAGGCCGTCGAAGGTCATTCCATTTTTGTGGTAGGCGATCCAAAACAATCCATCTATAGTTTCCAGGGAGCCGACGTAAACGTCTATAAGGAAGCGATCCTGGAAATCAACAACGGAACTTCTCTCAACAACAACTTCCGTTCTACAACGGGAATCATTGAAGGTTGCAACGAACTGTTCAAGGGAAGTTTCTTTACTCCTGCAGAAAGCTCTCCCGAACTGGTAAAATTCCAACCATCTGGTGCTCCTACCAACGAAAGCCAAGTTAAAGTTCCGCCTATGATAAGCGGCAAGGAAGTTGCACCGATCTGGATTAGCGAAAACGAAATTTCCAGTCTGAATTTCGCACGTTCCGCTGTGGCAAAAATCGTAGACTGGTGTTCCTTCGAAAACGGAAAGACCAAGCTCCAGGTTTTCGACAAGAAAGATTGTCGCAAATACCGCAACGTTTCCTTCAAGGACTTTGCCGTACTGGCCCGTACTCGCAGCGAAATGGAGGTCATGGAAGATTCACTGCGACACGCAGGCATCCCTTTCAGTCGTTACAAAGACAACAACCTGTTTAACAGCCGTGAATGTGCCGAATGGATAGCCCTGTTCCGTGCCTTGAATGCTCCGGATTTTTCTGCATGGAACCGTAAACTTTTAAGTGAAGTTCTCATTACCGATTTCTTTAAGACGGTCTTTACCAAAAAAGACAATTCTTCTGAAGATCACAGCATGGATGAACTTCATTATGTTGACAGCAAGGTTTTTGACGACCCCAATAATAGGGAACGCAAACTGCTGAATGTCTGGCGAGACTTGGCTCTTAAGCGTCGATACGCCGAAATGCTGGAGCGTATTTATAGCGACACCCAGATTGAGCAACGTCTAATGGATATTTCCAAGTTGCAAAATTTGGCGAAGCTCCGTCAGATCGGAAACTACGCCGTAGAATTCCTTTATAGCCACAACTGTTCCCTGGAAGATCTAGTCCGTCACTTGGAAGGACTGGCTGCATTCCGTGATGACGCCGACGATGAAGACGGAAGCCTCGTTGAAAAGGGAACCGACTACGATGCCGTTCAGGTCATGACCATTCACGCCTCCAAGGGGTTGGAATTCCCCGTGGTAATTTCTGTGGCAGGATTCAAGGGCGTGAATAATCTTTCTAGAGGTCCCTTCCTGTATCATGACGACAATGGAATCCATTTGGGCTTAGGCAGCGACGCCAAGGAAATTCGCAAGGCAGAAGAACTGGAAGAATGGAAGCGTTTGTTCTACGTGGACTTTACACGAGCATCATCTATTCTAATGCTACCTCGCTACGAAAACTGGACCAAAAAGGACAAGAGCGGAGCCATTATTTCTGTTAAACCAGAATTCAAGTTTCTACATGATTCCCATAAGGAATTTTGTGAAAATGCCGTATGTATCGAAAATGCTGAAAACAGCGTTTTTGAATATCCCTGCTACACAATTCTAAAAACAGACAGCGATTGGAGCATTGCCGAAAAGAAAAAACTCGTACGGGAATATATTCTGCAGCCATTAAGCAAAAACAGTTCCTCTGCGGAATCCACAGACAATATCGAAGAGCTGATTCAGGAACAAAAAGGCATCATGGAAGACCTGCAGAAGCATGTGCCTCAGGCCTGCATTATGCAGTATTCCTACTCATCCCTTTCGGGCAAGGCCGACAACGGCATCAGCAACGAAGACGATACTCCCATCGATCAAGACGGCAACGAAGAATCTTCTGTGGCTGATGTTGCAGGCAAGAACAAGGTCTCCATCAAGAGTATTGATGTCAATGCACTAGATTGTACCCTTGCCTACGAGGAATCTCGCGATTATCAGAGCCACTACGAAGAAAATCTAAAGAAGTTCCCTCGCGGAAGCAAATTGGGTAACGCCATCCACCATGTCTTTGAACGAGCCAAGTTCTTTGAAATCGGACAACAGCTCCCTACTCTAGAAAGTGCCTTGGCAGATTCCAAATGCATAAATGTCGTCGAAGAAGAATTCAAGAACGAGGCATTGCCTATTTGGAATCACAAGAAGGAATGGACTGACATCGCCATTGCCTACTTGTGGAATACACTGAATGCAAAACTACCCGCCATCGCAGGAAATTGCGCTACAGGAGAATTTTTCACCCTAACAGAAATTCCTCTGGAAAATCATAAGGCAGAAATGCAGTTCAACCTGAATGCAGGAACCTCCGAAGAGCTCCGCAGATTCTGCAAGGGTTTTATCGATTTGATGTTCGTGCGAACTGATGCCCAGGGCAACAACCTCTACAGCATTCTGGACTGGAAATCCGACGTTCTGGAGGAAAATCGCTATACGCCAGAAGCCTTAAAGGAACGCGTTGATGCAGACTATTCCATTCAACGAGTGCTATACAGCTACTGCCTTATTCAATGGCTGAAACAGTTCTATGGAGAAGGTACTGCAGAAAACCTGACTGAAGAAGAAATCTTCAACAAGCATTTCGGCGGCATCTACTACGCATTTGTCCGCGGCACCCAGGGCGGAACAGGCAAGGGAATTTACGCCCAGACCTGGAAATGTTATGACGATCTTAAAAATGCCTATGGCGAAATCAAAAAATTGATGAGCAAGTAGGAGGCAACATAATGAACTTTATTGAAACAGAAAACTTTGAAGATTTCTACAACGCATTAAAGGAAATGCGTGGGATTTCCGCCATCGACAAGCACCTTCTCTCTTTGCTGTTTGACATTCAGCCGGATATCAGCCTGAAGGTACAGAAGTTTCTCGCTCTCTGCTTTTCGTTGCTGGACGATGGCAATACCCGCCTGCCTCTTATCGCCGAAGAATTTTTTGAAATGTGGTCCAAGAAGTGGCAAGGCCTTGTGCAATTGAGCATCAGCGCTTCTGAAACAGAAATAGACGAAAACAACTTCCACGCACCGCAGGAATTTTTGGACATTATAGACGCGGGAATCTCCGAATTCAAGAGCCTAAAATTTTCTGAAATCGTAGAAGGACGCCTGGTAAACGAAGCCATTGACAATGATAACTATTCTAAGCCATTTATCATCACCACCGGCGTAACGCCCTACCTTTATTTTGCCAAGCATTTCAATGCAAAATGTCTCATTGAAAAGTCGGCAGCACTTCTGTTCAAGAACGGCAGCAACCCTTCTGCTACATCAATCAAGAAATGCATTGATGAAATTTCAAAAATTAGAAAGCCTATAAACGGTAAACCATTCCTGGTCAATGAACAACAGGCAACGGCAATCCTTCGCGGACTTTCTGAGAATTTGATTATTACAGGTGGCCCGGGTACGGGTAAAACCACCGTGGTTCTCTACATCCTGTGGAAGCTATTGCAATCTAACAGCGATATGCTGGACTGGTCTATCTATTTGGCAGCCCCCAGCGGCAAGGCTGCAGACCGTATGCGAGAAAGCCTTTCTGATGGTCTTTCCGCCATCAACGACGAAATCCGTGAAAGCGAAGAAGGCGCTCCCATATTCAAGAAGCTGAAGGATCTGGAAAGCAGCACTATTCACCGTTTGCTGAAATTCTCCCGAGAAAAAGGCGACTTTCATTACAACAAGAATGAACAGTTTTCCAAAAATTCCATCTTCGTCATTGACGAAGCCAGCATGATCGATATTGAAATGTTCGCCGCCCTGTTGCAGGCCATTCCCGAAGGTGCACGCCTCTTTATTCTTGGTGATCCGTACCAGTTGCCCTCTGTGGATTCGGGAGCAGTTCTGGGAGAAATCCTAAAGGCCAAAAACAGCGCTCGCAACTTTACTGTCAAACTAGAAATATCAAACCGTTTTACCGATGATTCCCTCATCGGACGCCTGGCTCACGAGATCAAGACTGTAGCCGAAACCAAGGACATCGGCAACTTCAAGCCCCATAATTTCCTGTTGCATCCGGCCCTCTGTTCCGAAGGCGATACAATGTCTAGTGCAGACAACGGTTCCGAAAAGATGAAGGACTTGGTTTCATATTACCGACTGGAATCCGAAAGCGAATGTAAGACCGCCAAAAAGATCGAGGAAAAACGCATCGAAAAAATCGTAAATGCCTGGGTCAGCAACTTCAGCAAACTTTCCCAGTTAGCAGAACAGGTTCACCCGAACAAGGCCACTGGCGAAACAGAACTCCGTGATGAACTCTGGAACTTGAGCCTCACCCAGCGCATGCTTTCGGCAGAACGTCGCGGCCCCCGCGGTGTTGAAAACCTGAACAAGAAAGCTTGCAGTAAACTCCGCAGCCTCTGGAAGAAATCCAAACAGACTGCGCGAGAAACAGAACCCACCGAAACTATAGCCATTCAGGATTCCGGATATTTCCCCGGTCAACTTTTGATTATCACCCAGAACCAAGAAATGTACAAGTTGTACAATGGTGATACCGGTATTGTAGTTTTTGATGGGCATACTCCCTACCTGATGTTAAAAAAAGCGCCACCTCAGGATTCCAACATCCAAAGGGACAACTATGTATTCTATCCCATTGCGGTTTTGCCAGAAGAAGCCATTGAAAGCGCCTTCGCCATCACCATCCATAAATCCCAGGGATCCGAATACAAACATGTAACCATGTTCCTCCCAAAGCAGAAGGGCCACCCCCTATTAACGAACCAAATTCTGTATACGGGCATTACCCGCGCCAAGGAATCTGTAACCATAATAGCCTCCCCCGAGACCTTCAAGGCGGCTTGTTGCACGGTCACCGAACGCGAAACAGGGATTGAGTTGTAGTTTTTTCCAAAAAAAGGGCATTTTTACACTTCGTTGTATTTTTTTCAACGGCATTTCTCAACACCCGGTTTCCAGAGTGGCATTATGTAACTACTTTTGTTTAAATTTATGAACATGCCCGAAGTATTAGAGTATCTAGAGTATCGTGAGTTTTTGAGAGATTGGTTTGTCGAAACGAAAAAAGACAATCCTTTCACCTCATACCGCTATCTTGGCCAGAAGACCGGCGTTGACCCGGCCTGGCTTGTTCGCGTGTTCCAGAAAGAGGGACACCTGAACGAAAGCACCTTGCCGGTGTTCATCCGCCTTTGCGGACTCGACGACCGCCGTGCGGAATATTTCAAGACACTTTACCGCTTTAACAAGACCAAGGCAAAGCAGGCTCTTTCCGAACTGTACTACCGCCTTATGGAATTGCGCTCCCTGGAAACCCGAGTGCTCTCTACACCGGAACTTTCCTACTTCGGCAGCTGGGCATGCGCAGCTCTACGCGCCCTTATCGGCATTACCAAGGACACCAGCGACATCAACAAGCTGGCATCCAACCTGAACCCCGCCATTTCCCAGGATGAAGCCCGCAACGCGTTGGGCGTCATGAAGCAGCTGGGCCTGGTGGTACCCGACGGCAACGGCGGATGGAACATTACCGACCAGATTATCAGTACCGGCGGCGAAGTCAAAAGCACCGCTGTCCGCGACTTCCATAGACATACCATGGAACTGGCCCTGGAATCTATCGACCGCCACAAGCCCGAAGACCGAGACATTTCCAGCGTGGTATTTACCGCAGACGAGTCCGATCTGCCGGAAATCCGCCACCGCATCGAGGAATTCCGCCGCGGACTTCTGCAGTTCGCCCGCAAGAGTGAACGCGCCGACCGAGTTTACGCACTGAATATCGCCATGTTCCCCCTCTCCAACAAAGTGGATGACCCTTGCACGGGTTCCGAGCCGCCAAAGAAGGAGGGATGATGGAACTATTCGGAAAAAATTTTTATTTTTTGGGTATGAGCAAGTCCTATAGAACATTGGCAGTTACAGCAGTCCTTGGCTTTGGCCTCGGTCTTTCTGCATGTTCTGACGACAAGGTTGCAGGCGGCGGCCCCTCTGGCACCGAAGCCGGAAACGCCATTACCGCACAGATTTTAACAGCCGACAAGACTCCTGCCGCAAGAGCCAAGGTTAAGCTTGTAGAAAGCGCAAGCCTCGAAGGTTCCAAGGATGCCTACACCGCCGAAACCGATAAGAACGGTCAGGTAGTTGTTGAAGGCGTTGCCAGCGGCAGCTACATTCTGGAAGCCTCCCTCGAGGGCAAGGCCATCCAGACAAAGGTCAAGGTTTCTGACGCCGGAGTAGATCTTGGAACAGTGAACCTGGCCGATATGGCAACCATCAACGGTTTCCTGGGTTACATCGATGAAGGAACCATCAAGGTTCGCGGCCTCGACCATTCCGCAAAAGTTGTCAACGGCGAATTCGTTCTGGATTCCCTGCCCGCCGGTCATTTCGACCTGGTGTACATTCCCAACGAAAAGGCAAAGGATACCACCAGCACATACCTGAAGATTGATGCAGGTAAGGAATCCTCCACTAGCACTTTTGCCAACGAACGCCAAGCCTTGCTTTTGGACGACTTCGAAGACGGCAACAACCAGCATCGTTTTGGTCCCAAGTATTTTGGTCCCAGTGATGGCGGCTGGTGGTTCCAGTCTCATCATTCCAATGTCATCATCGATGCAGGTACCGAGATTGTCGTTGCAAAAGGCGATACCAGCGAATACCTGAAGATGTACGACGACGGTGAACAGCGTCTGTTGCACGTCACCTTCAATTTCGACACCTTGCGCGACACGAACACCGACGACAAGGGCGCCCTGCTGGTCTACCCCTGGGCTAATGTGGGCGTCGGCATCGGCAGTAACGACAAGTCTATCTGTTACAACCTTTCTTCCGTCGATTCCATTAGCTTTAAGGTTAGAGGTACTGGCAGCTATTACTTCATCATCGAAGACGAAGCACACAAGAAGCCTACCGACGGAAACGGTTCCATCACCGTCGAAAACAAGTCCTACGGATTTAAGGAACTTTCTGACGAGTGGGAAACTGTTACCGTGGCGACCGCCGACATCGTCGACGAAACCAAGGGTAGCCTCAGCTGCGTCACCATCTTGACCTGGCAGTTCACTAATACGGTTGACTTCTGGATGGATGATGTCAAACTGATTGGTGGCGACAGACAGAGCATTTGGGAAAAGTAATGACAGACAACGCAGTTCATGCGGTAACATCTAATCAAGACGGTCTTTACAAAAATCTAGACGAAACGGTTCGCAAGTATATTGCGACCCGTTTTTTGCGTCCTATAGCCGACCATACCCGCGAGGCTTTTGGGGTCGCAAAGGACTACGTCAAATCTTTTTACGAGAAGAATGGGAACAAGGTCTCTGGCAACGCCGAAGGGTTCCGCATCGTTCTGGATTCGGGCTGTGGCGCAGGTGAAAGCACGCTACATCTGGCCCGACGTTTTCCAGGCATTCCTGTCATCGGAGTGGACAAGTCTGCAGTTCGCCTGAACAAGGCCGGTAACGAGCACCAGCAACAGGCCGCAGGCACAGACCAGCCCGCCAACGCGTTCTGGATCCGAGCCGAACTTCTGGATTTCTGGCGTCTAGCCCAGGAAGAAGTTCTTGCAGGCAACTGGATCATCGAACATCACGCCGTGTTCTACCCCAACCCCTGGCCCAAGGAAAGCGAAGCCGGCAGACGATTCCATCTGCACCCCATCTTTCCTACGCTGCTGTCCCTGAGTCCCGTTACGGAACTTCGTACCAACTGGGACATCTACGCACAGGAATTTGCAGAAGCAGCCCGCATCGTGAACACTTCAGCCACTGTCGTTTGCGAGTCCTTCAATCCCGAAAATCCGGAAACGGCATTCGAGCGAAAATTCAAGGAAGCAGGCCAGCAACTCTGGCGAACTCTAGTCCGCAAATAGAATTCCCAAATTGAGTTCAAAGAAAAGCGGGTTCACTCAAATGGTGAACCCGCTCTTTTTAAAAGTTAGCGGTACTAGACCTGCAGAACCCTATTATTTACGGTCCCTAGTCCAGGCCAGGAAACCCTTGGTTCCACGGGTAAACTTCACTTCGATTTCGGCACCTTCCCTAACAATGAATTCGGTAAGGCCATACTTGCCGCCATCGGTACGACCCCAGTCGTATGTATAGCCCAGACGTGTCCAGGGGAAACCGCCTTCGCGCCTATAGGCCTGAGAGCGAGTCTTGTCGAACCACTTCTTGAACCACATGGCGCTTTCGCTACGGTCTTCTTCGAAAGAGCTGGGGAACGCCACGTTCATCACGTCATTGGTGGGATCGGGAACAAATGCCGGACGGAACACATCCTTCACGGGGACCCAGAATACGGTAAAGTAAGTTCCGTCAAAGTCAGGAGCCTTGCCCAGGAGCTGCTTCAGGCGCAAAGTCCAGTTGTTCACGCCATCCTTATTTTCGTTGAACCACTTCATGAATTCCTTGTCGGTAAAGGCCCACACGAAGTCCTTCTTCAAGGTCATGATCTGACCATCCTTGAACTGGTCCGGATCATTGTGCCAGGTCACCAACATCACCTGAGTGTTGTCGCCGCTCAAGGTAGCGACGCTGGAATTCTGGTCCAGGTTCACCAGGGGCTGAATGTCATCGCTAGTCAACTTGGGAGCGCTCTTCAGTGCTGCTTCATATTGGGCATCAATCAAAGAGTCGCGATTGACGAAGGAGACCACGTTACCCTTGGTATCGATAATATCGCAGTAAGGAACATTATCTGGATTCAGGGCCACCTTCTCCTTCTCAAACTGTTCCTGCAACAGGGCGTCATTGTGAGAGAACAGATTGTCATTTTCCAGGAAGGAAATCACAATCTTGCAGAAGCCGTCATCCGGAATCTTTACGGCAATAGGGAACGGACGCTTGCCATTATCGGCAGTATCCAGAACCAGCTTGTTATCGTTTTCACCGCAAGTATATTCGTAGGAATAAAGAGTTGCAACGCCGGGATTCATTTCGTTCACAAACAGGTTGTCCTGTTCGCTGCTCCAACCGGATTTTACCAGGATTCGCTTGTCGCCCAAAGTCATGTATTGGGGATTCACATCGCTGCAATAAAAAGCGGCCTGGCGAAACACGCCAATCACGCCGGACTTATTCTTGAAGGACTCCGGATCCTTGACCTTGAAACCGCCGGCACATGCCATCAGTGCGGCACCCGTCACGGCCACAGCGGACAAAGCACAAATACTCTTTGCAAACTTGTTCATTTTCTTCCACCTTAAAAAAATCGGTGGCAAATATAGAAATAACGGGATGTCTATTCAAATGCGGCAGCCTTGATTGGGGCGAAGAAGGCATCCAAATCCTTGGGCTCTTTCTTATACCAGGCGCCACCTCTATCAAAATCCTTGTCCCGCTGATGCTTGTCAATATTTCCGAAGCCTGAGCCAATAGTCCAAAGTTCTAGAACTTCGGCGGAATCTTTATACAAAGTAATAACCGTTTCGGCACGAGACACAGTAGAACCAGCAAAAGTTTCAAACGTGGGGTTCAGCAACATTTTTTTGAATTCCGCCAGCTGCACAGAATCAAGCACCACCTTCTTAGAAGCTACGCGAACCTCTTTCTTACAATCCTCATTGCAGTTAAAAATCACTTCGGCCCGGTTGCAGTCTCGTACAAGTTCACTAAGCGGTGTTCCAAGAGCCGTATCGGCCGGGAAAATCAGTTCGTTCAAAAGTTCCATCGTTACGGCAACCTGTTTTTTTACAGAATCGCCCAACTCAAACACGTTACCGTCTCTGTCTACTTCATACTGGATCTCAGAAAAATCAGCATCCCGTTTCCCATGTCTTTTCTTGAATTTGGGAACAGTCATTACTTCGGTCTTTTCAGATTTTTCAGTAACCATGTCAGATTCGATTTTGCAACCTCTAAAGGGAACGCCCACATCCTTCAGGAATTTATTAATCTTATGCAATCTGGGAGTACTCCAGTATCCCACCGAACCTTCTCGGTTAAACGCAGTGGTAAAACGGAATCTGTCCAGGGAATCCGCACCGCGATACAAAGTAATATAGGCACCCTCTTTACAGTCAGATTCGAGAGTATCCTGCGGATGTTCATAAAGAAGACCGACACGGAGTATCTGTACAAAGTTCTGGTACAACCGACCATCAATTATCTTGCTACGTTCAATTTTACCAAGGCCCGCCGCAGTCACTTCCATTCGGTCCGCTTTTTCAAGGGCTTCAGGGAAACTCAATTTTTGCGGGGCAATCCCCTTTTCACGAGAACTGATAAACTGGTAAAGTGACACGCCCAACACCAACACAAGAGCCACAGCAACAAGAACTTTCACGAAAGACTTCATATTTCCAAATATAAAATAGATGTTCCGCAAAATAGGACGTTAAACCTTATTGAACATTCAAAATGCATAAGTGGACTTTTTTGAATTTTCTATCTTGTACCTCGTAAAGAAATATCAAAAAGAGGTCAATCATGACGTTTGAAGAAATCTACGCGCTGGTTTGCGAGCGCAAGAGAACCATGCCCGAAGGCAAGAGCACCACTGAACTCTTCAAGAAGGGTGCTCACGGTATCGGCAAGAAGCTGGTGGAAGAAGCCGGCGAAAGCT
>JAKSIC010000025.1 GCA_024399015.1 Fibrobacter sp. | reverse complement strand
TTAAGAGTAAGAGACATTATTTAGCTCCTATTTGGTTAATGTTAAGGCGACCTGAACACGTGGTCCGTGCGCAATTCGCCCTTTCGAGAATTTTCGAACGCTGAAAATGTACAAAAAAAACACCCGATGTAGGAGATTTTTTTTTGATTTCGGGTCAAAATCACACCGAACCGACAGCAGCGGTCGAATTTTCAATTCCTCCCCCACACCTTTTTCTTTTACGTTTTGTGCTATCTTGAAATTTTTTAGGAAAATTTGCGTTTTTCTTCCGTTTTCGCTAAAAATTTGATAGATTATGCGATGTAATTTTTTTGTTTACTTTTTTCTCCTTGAGGATGTATGAGCTGGTCTTATTCTAGAGAACATCAGAAGAATATTCTCTGCATGATTATGGCTGGTGGTCAGGGCAGCCGTCTGCAGCCCCTCACCCGCGACCGTGCAAAACCTGCAGTCCATTTCGGTGGCACCTACCGCATTATTGACTTCGTCCTGAACAACTTCATCAACTCCGGCATCTTCAAGATCAAGGTGTTGACCCAGTTCAAGTCCGACTCCCTGAACAAGCACATTTCCGCCGCCTGGAACCTGAACGCAAGTTTGGACCAGTACGTGGACCTGGTTCCTGCACAGATGCGCACCGGCGATGAATGGTACCGCGGTACAGCCGACGCCATTTTCCAGAACATCAACTTGATTACCGACGAACGCCCGGACCTGGTGGCAATCTTTGGTGGTGACCACATCTACAAGATGGACATCAACCAGATGATCGACTTCCATCTGTCCCGCGCAGCACTTCTCACCATCGCTGCAATTCCTGTTCCCGTCAAGGAAGCAAGCGAATTCGGCATTATCGAAGTGGACCAGGACAACCGCATGATTGGCTTCGAAGAAAAGCCCAAGAACCCGAAAGAAATGCCGGGTCGTCCGGGTTGGTGCCTTGCCTCCATGGGTAACTACCTGTTCACCAGCAAGTTCCTGGTTCGTGAATTGATGAACGGCGCTAAGAACGGCGCAACTGACTTCGGCAAGCACATTATTCCGGCCCTCTACCACGACTATCCGGTGTACGTCTACGACTTCAACACCAACATCGTCCGTGGCGAACAAGCAAGCACCAAGGGCTACTGGCGCGACGTCGGTACTCTCGACGCCTTCTACGAAGCAAACATGGACCTTTGCTCCGAAAATCCGCCCTTCGACTTGTACAACAACTACTGGCCCATCCGTACCTTCAACTGGAACCAGCCTCCTGCACGATTCTTTGCTGGCGATACCGAAGCCCACCAGGGTGCAGCTATCGACTCCATCGTTTCTGCCGGTTGCGTTATCGGCGGCGGTACCGTGGTGAAGAGCATCCTTTCTCCGGGTGTCACCATCCAGAAGGACGCCATGGTGGAAGAATCCATCCTCTTCCCCAATGTGACTATCGGCCCGGGCGCCAAGGTTCGTAGAGCCATCATCGAAAAGGGCCTGCATATTCCTGCCGGTTTCGAGATTGGTTACGACCTGGAACGTGATAAGAAGCTGTTCCACGTGACCGAATCCGGAATCGTTGTGCTGGCCAAGGATACGATTATTAAAGCGTAAAATTCAATTAATCGCAATTACAAAAAGCCTCGCTCATTGCGGGGCTTTTTTCATGTTTCAGGAGATAATTTTTCATTTTGGGGCATTTTTACGGGAAAACCACACGGTTCATGGGAATTTTTCCCGTAATTTCGTTACGTTGTTTGCAATATTTTCGTCAATTCCACTACAAACAGTATTCCCAAAGGCATGCCAACCCCATTTTAGGCACCATTTGGGTACAAATCGGGGTCAATTTCAACAAAAACAGCGCAGTAATTACCTCCATTCGCGCCTCTTACTACAAATAAACTAATGTTTTACGGGAAAACTGCTATCTAAAAGACAAATCTTCCCGTAAAAAACAGGCTTTTCTGAAAATTATCCCCAAGGACAACAATTTCACTGCGTTTGCTTTTTTCTAACTTTGTTTTTGTATGAGTGAAGAAGTAACTAGCACACTTTCTCAAAAGGTGCAAGATATTGCAAAGTCCCCCAAATACCGCGGGGCAATCTTCCAGATCGAAGCTGACGAAAAAGGCCTCGCACTGGTGGATGTAAAGGTCGCAAGTCTCAAGGTGTACTTGATGATCGACCCGGATTGCGACAAGATTCTCGAGACAAGATTTTTTACCTACGGCGGCCCCATCTTTACAGCTCTGGCAGACACTTTCTGCAAGAAGATTCAGATGGCAACCGTAGACGACGCCTGCAAGATTACCGCTGAAAGTTTGGAAGAAGAACTCCGCGACATTCCCGAAGTTCGCTCCATTCCTGAAACCGCAGTCGAAATCAAGCAGATGAACGAACTCATCAAGCTTGTGGACGAAACCTACCCCGAAAAGAAGGGCACCGCCATCATCGTTCGCGAAAAGATGGAACGCATCAAGTACCGCACCCAGACCGCAGAAGGCCGTGCGGAAGCCGACGCCGAATGGAACGCCCTGACCAAGGTACAGAAGATCGAAAAGATCGAGGAATGGCTACACAAGTCTGTCCGCGGAACGCTTCAGGGCGACGGTGGCGACCTGGAAATTTTGGACCTTACCGAGGACAACCGCCTGAAGATCAAGTTCCAGGGTGCATGCGCCGGTTGTGGCAGCGCCATGGGCGGCACCTTGTTCTACATCGAAGACGAACTGCAGAACAACGTGTACTACAACCTGGTGGTTGAACCGGAAGATCCCCTGGACAACATCAACCAGGAACCAACCGTATTCGGCGGCGCTCCCAGCGAAAGCGAAACCTAACCGCCCCAAGCGAAACCTAAAGAATTTTTAAACTAACCCCAAAGAGGATAAAATGGCTAAAGAACCCAAAGAATTGAAGCTTAAGTTCGTTGACCCGCAGCCCATGCGCTACGGTGAAAACTCTCACCAGTCCGCTGTTTTCTACCGCGACCCCACTTGCGATGAAGCAAGCCTCGCTACCGCAAAGCAGCTCCACGGCAAGGAACTTTCCTACAACAACATCGTTGACGCCGACGCTGCCCTCGAAATGGCTCGCGAATTCGCTGGTGAAAACGCAGTTGTCATCGTGAAGCACATGAACCCCTGTGGCCTCGCTACCGGCAAGACCCTCCGCAACGCTATGGAAGCTGCATGGGAAGGTGACCCGGTGTCCGCTTTCGGTTCCGTGATCGCTGTGACCAAGAAGGTCGACCTCAAGACTGCAGAATTCCTGAAGGGCAAGTTCGTTGAAATCCTCCTCGCTCCGGCATTCGAAGCTGACGCTCTCGAATTCCTCAAGAACAAGTCTAAGGACATCCGTCTCTTGGAAGTTGGCGAAATCAAGAAAGCCACCAAGATGAAGGTCTACAAGCACGTGATCGGCGGTATGCTGGTTCAGGACCGCGACGTTGACGTTTACGAAAAGTTCGAATGCGTCACCAAGAAGAAGTTCGCAAAGAACAAGGAAGCCCTCGCCCGCTTCACTTGGATCGTCACCAAGCACACCAAGTCCAACGCAATCGTCATGGGTTACGAATACGCTCGTGGCTACTTCCAGGTTCTCGGTCTTGGCCCCGGCCAGCCCAACCGCATTGACTCCAACCTCCGCCTTTGCCAGCCCCGCGTTCGCGACAACGTCGCTCGCATGAAGGCTGCACAGAAGTTCTTCAACGAAAAGGGCAAGTGCATCGATAAGGCTGGTCTCAAGGCTCTCGAAGCTAAGGTGTTCAGCGAAGTCGTTATGGGTTCCGACGCATTCTTCCCGTTCCCGGATAACGTTGAAGCTGCAGCAGCAGCCGGTGTCCAGTACATCGTGCAGCCGGGTGGCTCCAAGAAGGACGACCTTTCCATCGAAGCTTGCAACAAGCTTGGCGTGGCAATGGTCTTCACCGGCATGCGTCACTTCCGCCACTAATCGTACGCACTAATCCGTTTCTAATACAACGCTACTAACAAGGTAACGATGATTCCTGCTTCTCAAAAGGAAATCAACCAGAAAGAGAAAGAATTGTACTACACAGTTCTTTCCTTCCTGAAGAAGATTCGCAAGAACGGCAAGACCACCGAAAAGGAATGGAACGAATACCGCTCCAGTCTCAAGGGAATTGCTGTTTCTCCGGATATGGGCAAGGCCGCCGACATGTGGACCATGGATAACCTGGACCAGTTCACTCCCGACAACACCATGTTGCCGCCGTTGAACGACATGGAAAGCGTGGCCCGCGTATCTACCGAGTTTCTTTCACAGCTGTTGGAAGCGCTCTACTATGGTATGCTGAACCTGACTCAGGCAAACATGATTTCCGACGAGATCCAGGACGCCGATCCTGAATGCGTCACCACGGCTTCTCTCGAGGAACTCCTCGTGAAGTTATGGATTGGAAACGCTAAGACTTACAAGAAAATGGTCGTGAACTAATCTCGTTCAGCTTTCATTTCTTTTTTGTTCTTATACATGGCTTCATCCGCACGTTTTTCAACGTCGCTGATGGAGTCATTTTTATTTGCACCGTAAACGGCCATACCCACGGCAATGGAAATTTCTTCCCAGGGATCGTTACCAAAGGCGGTTGTCTTCGCCATGTTCACCTGCAATTGAGTATAAAGGTTCTCGCGATTGATGTAATCGTTATTGACGAGGACCACGATAAATTCATCACCGCCCACACGGAACACCGGGCTGTGCATATAGGTTTTACAGATAAGGTTGCAGGCATTCTGCAAAAGCTGGCTGCCACGGTCATGACCGTAGTTGTCGTTCACTTTCTTCAGGTAGTTTACATCTAAAGTAACGATACCGAACTGAGTGATTTCCTGACGTTCAACCTTATCCTTGAAATCATCCATGAACTTATCATAGGCAGTCTTGTTGCGAACACCAGTCAGGGAATCCTTGTAAGCCATGCCGCTGACGTATTCCAGGTACTTGCGCATATTGTTCTGAGCAGCAGAGAAACTCTTACCCAGTTCTCCGATTTCGTCCTTGCAATCTGTATCAAAGGAAACGTTCAAGTCGCCGTCGGTCATTTTGTGGGCGGCCTTGGTCAGCTTAATCAAGGGGCGTGTAATGGACCTGGCGGACACAACAGAAAGCAGGGCGAACAAGGCAACAACCACAAGTGCAAAACCAGAAATTCTTGTAGCAAGGCCTTCCTTGGCGGCGTTAAGTTCCTTTTCTGAAGTCATCATGACCAAGTTCATTCCATTGGGCAGCGGGGCCCGGGCAAGTTTGTAGCCGATCGTATCGGTAAAGGTCTCCCCCATTTTCAAATGAGGATGGTAGGCCACCTTTCCATCGGCGTATTCAAGGTAGGCATAGCCCGACTGGAAGGGATGAATGTCGGCAATCTTGGAGGTGAGATAACCGAAGTAGATGTCCACGTTCTTGTTTTCGTAGGGATCCATCCAAAGGGACTTGCCGCTTTTTACGGAAATGTAGTACCAGCCCACATGTTCAACGTCATCGGGATCGTACTTGGAAAAGTCCGTGGGAGTCTGCTTCTGGATTTCGTGATCCTTGTCGGTCTTCGCCATAAAAATGCCGGAGGTAGGCGGAGTCAACTTCGGATTGTAGCGAAGGTAGACAGCCACGGCACCAGAAACATTCTTGATAGTGGAATGGATAAAATTCAGGTTTTCCTGGGTATGAATTTCGCACTGTTGGTATAGAAAAGTGCAACGCCACCAATAAGGATGGTACACAACAACAGGGCCGAGACATTCAGGGCCAGAATCTTATCGCGAATGGACCTTTTCATTTTTCTAGTTCTCTATAGGAAATCTAACCAAAAAAAATTTGAAAGTTCGGGATTTTTCTAGATTTGAAGCCATGAATCAAGATGTTTCTGCTCAGAAAGTTCGTGTGATTGGCGGCGGTCTCGCCGGATGTGAAGCCGCATTGCAGTTGGCAAGCCGCGGTTTTGACGTTCACTTATATGAAATGCGCCCGGTAAAGCCTACCCCCGCCCATCGTGACGGCCATTTGGCCCAGCTGGTTTGCTCCAACAGCTTTAAGGCTTTGGGCGTTACCAGTGCCCACGGACTTTTGAAGCAGGAACTGAGAATGCTGGGCAGTTTCCTCATGGAATGTGCCGCCGAGGCCGCCGTGCCCGCAGGCGATTCCCTCACCGTCAATCGCGACATCTTCAGCGACCTGGTGGAGGCCCGCATTAACGCCTGCCCCAACATTACGCTGCACCGCGAAGAAGTGACCAGCCTCGAAGGGGATTGCCCCACGTTGGTGGCCGCGGGCCCCTTGGCAAGCGACACCTTGGCCGACGACATCTTTAAGCGCCTTGGTAGCGACCGTTTGCACTTTTTTGACGCCATCGCTCCGGTGGTGGAAACGGACTCCATCGACTTTGACCACGCCTTCTATATGAACCGTTGGGAAAAAGGCGAAACTGCAGACTTTATCAACTGCCCCCTGGACCGCGAAACTTACGAGAAGTTCGTGCAGGCTCTTGTAGATGCAGAAGCCGTAGAACCCCGCCCCTACGAAAAGCACGAGCTGTTCGAAGGCTGCCTCCCGGTAGAAGAACTGGCACGCCGCGGCTACGAAACCTTGCGTCACGGCCCCATGCGCCCCATCGGCCTTGGCCTTGGCAATAACGGAAAGCTTTGGTACGCCGTGATCCAGCTCCGTGCCGAAAACAAGCAAAAGACTTTGTACAACATGGTGGGCTTCCAGACTCGCCTCAAGTGGGGCACCCAGAAGGAAATCTTCACCATGGTGCCGGCTTTGAAGAATGCCAACTTTGCACGCTTGGGCTGTATGCACCGCAACACCTTCATCGATTCTCCCAAGTTCCTGGATAAGACTTTGCGCCTGCGCCCGGAACTGGAATGCGCCAAGGATATTCCGCCCACATGGTTCGCAGGCCAGATTACCGGTTCTGAAGGCTACACCGAAGCGGTGGCCACCGGCTGGTATTCCGCATGGAACATGGCACAGACACTGTTGCACGGGCACGCCGACCCGCTGCCTGATGAAAGCTGCATCGGCGCCTTGATGAACCGCCTTGTGGAAGAAAACGAAGACTTCCAGCCAATGAATTTCAACTTCGGTCTCCTCCCCCATCACGAAGGCCTGAAGAAGAAGAACAAGAAGGAAATTCTTGGAGCCGCTGCGGAACGCGCTGTGCGCCAGTGGATTGCAGAACGCACCATCGGCAACGCGAGGTTTATAAACCCGCAAGCCGACGCTGAATGCGAAGGGTAAAAAAGGCTCCCTCAAGGGGAGCTTTTTTGTTCAAAGGAGATCCTCCCCATACGGGGACCATGCGCACTAAGGAACAAGTTCCTAAGTGCTGTCCGCCGGGATTAAATCCGGGATGACATTAAAAGCGGATCATGGTTTCGTTGATGTCTGAAATCTTGCGGGCACCGCACATGTACATGGTGTCTTCAAGTTCGGCCTTGATTTTATCCAGGTAGATTTCGATGCCTTCCTGACCGCCGCCGTAGTAGGATATCAGCACAGGGCGGCAAATGAGGCAAGCGTCTGCGCCCATGGCCAGGGCCTTGAACACATCCAGGCCGGAGCGGATGCCGCCATCCACGAGAATCTTGCAAGCGCCGCGGGATCCGTCGACGGCAACACCTTTGACAGCGTCCACGATTTCCGGCAGAACTTCTGCAGTGGCGGGAGTATCAGACAGGACGCGGCCACCGTGATTGGAAACGATGATGGCGTCGGCACCGGCTTCAACAGCCTTGAGGGCGGTGCGGGCGCTCATGATGCCTTTGACGATGAAGGGCACTTTTGCGTAAGCCTTCAGTTCGCGCAGGTCTTCGATGGTCTTGGTTCCGCCACCCTTGCCGTTAAATGTCTTGAGATGCGGAAGGCCTGCGCTATCCACCACCACACACATGGCCTGCGGTAAGCAATCCTTGTAAAGGTCCATCAAGCCCATGATGCCTTCGTTGGTACCGGGATTGAAAACAGGAATTCCGTTATTGTTGTGAGCCTTGCCCGATTCGATGGCACGGTCCCAAATACGCTGATCACGGCCATTGCCGTAGGCGTGGAAAATTCCGCGGGTTTCACAGGCGGCCATGCACTTTTCGTTAAAGTCCGCCACGTCGTCGGTAGGATTAAACTGCATGGCGATGGAGCCGATGGGAGCCGTAATCAACGGCATGGCAAGTTTCATTCCCAGAAGTTCAATGTCCGTGGTGATAGGCGTATTCGGCACGAAGGTATCCACATTCAGCTTGATGTTGCGCCAAGCCTTGAAGTTGTCATTGGCACCGTTGCCTGGAGCCTTGGAGCCGGGGCCCGGCATGGTATTGCCGCAAGCCAAGCCGTTACAAACAGGGCAAACTTTGCAGTTGGGGCCAATTCTCTTCTTTGCGTTTTCAAGAACTTCTGAATAATTCATAATTACCTCAGCCACAATATATGAAAAAAGCCCCCTTACGGGAGCTCTCATACAAGTTAATACTGTTCAAACTCGTAAACACTGTCGATGCATTCTTTGTTGCGGCGCTTACCTTCTTCAACAGAAACCGTTTCGCCATTTTTGCACATATAGGACGTGGGTTCGCTACCTGAATTTGAACTATCGTACACGGGACTGCATCTAAGCGCAGGGTCGCACGTTTCTTCGGGGCATTGGCCGCTGCAGCCATAGGCACAAGCAACATGCTGGATAGCCCAAAAACTGGCAAACAAGCCCAAGAAAAGTCTTTTCTTGTCGGCCCACAGAAATGCAGTAAGACCGGCAAAAATCTTGCTAATTAAAGAATGCATCTTTTCGATTCCTTTCACCAAGGGGATTATATCAGCCCACGAGGCGATTCAATACCAAGAAAAAATATATAAAGAGGATACCAAAGAACGTAGAAACAGGTAAAATTTGTTTTTTTTGTCACTATATTCATATACTTTCTCATTTAGTGGCATAATTTTTAGTTTGTTTGTAGGATAATAAGCAAAAGTCATTCATTTTTAGATGGTTTTATTAATAGAATTCAAGAAAACACCCGATGGCCAACGCTTTGAAGGCTAAATTCCATTAATTTATTCAAAAATTTTGTCACTAATGTTCATATTTGCAATGTTTGGTGACACATTTTTGAAAAAAAGCCATTTCAGAAACGACGAAATTACCTACGGGCAACCCTCTACCGCACTTTCGTACTCGGGGTAGCCAGATTGCAGAATGAAGGCTCGGGGTAGCCAGATTGTTCTCGTCACTACTCGTCTTCGACGAGCGACCTCGAACCCTACGGGCGCCGACATAGTCGGCGCTATCTGGCTACCCTAAGATACGAGAAAAGGCACCCACAAGGGGTGCCTTTCTCGTATCGGGGTAGCCAGATTCGAACTGACGACATTCTGCTCCCAAAGCAGACGCTCTACCAGGCTGAGCTACACCCCGATTTACTCGTTTTAGAAAAAGAAAAGACCGATTCCGATTACTCGGAACCGGCCTTTCCTGAGCTATGAAGGACTCGAACCTTCGACCCACGCCTTAAAAGGGCGTTGCTCTACCAACTGAGCTAATAGCCCGAGTGAGTCCAAATATATTAAAGGTTCCGCCGTTTGTAAAGGCAACTACGGGCTTTTTGCCCTAATTTGAACAAAAATAAACGTAAAAATTACATTTCCCAAAACAATATTTTTTAGATTTAGGTCATGATTTTGAAACGCTTCATGCCCCTCGCCCTTGCCTGGCTAGCCCTCCCTGTGGCAAGCCACGCATATTTCACGCAAGGCGACGCCGGACAGGAAGTGTTTTCTTTTATCAATACCTTTGATAGCCCCCGTAACGCAGCTCTCGAAAAGTCTGCCGGTGCGGCCCCGTCTACCGATCCTACCATTGTCCAGTTGAACCCGGCAGCAGTCCGTTTGCCCGAAGGCAAGGACCGTATCGCCTCTATTCATTGGCAGACCGGTGATTTCGCTTCTAACCAGGGTAGCCTGAACTACACCACCCACGTGGACAAGTATATCATCCAGGTGACTTACAACTGGTTGGATTATGGCACCATCGACGGTTACGACGAACACAACAACGCTACGGGTATTGAATATCAGCCTTTCAGCCAGTTGGCAACCGCTTCTGTGGCATTCCCCATGAAGCATTTCCAGTTTGGAGCAACCGTCAAGTTCGCCTCCGACAAGCTTGCCGAAGAAGAAGGTGACCGTACCGCATTCGGTGCAGCATTTGACTGGGGTATCGCCTGGCAGTCCAGCACAAACCAAGTAGGACTGGCCCTGGTAGCCCGTGATTTCGGTTGTCTTTGGCGCGACTATACCGACGACGGCAACGATGACTACTACCCCATGTCCCAGACTTTCACCGTTTCTAGTTACTTCAAGCCCACGTCCATTCGTCGCTTGACCTTGTTCGCCAGCAGCGATTTTCCCCGTTATCAGGAAGCCTTCCTGAGTCTGGGTGGTGAATATTTCCTGGGCAGCAGTTTTGCAGTTCGCCTTGGTTTCAGCAGAACATGGCTTGACCTTTATCGCGACGCCCTGGAGCTTTTGGCTTCCGAAAAGCGCCCCGATGAAAACAACCGCGCCCACATGCTTAGCGCAGGTCTCGGCTACAACTCTGATCTTTTCGCCCTGGACTACGGCATTTCCTACCTGTCTCAGGGTCTCGGCTTTGAGCACCGTTTAGGTCTCAGAGTCAATTTCTAGTCTGGGCAACTGATGCGACAGTTCGACGTTTTCGTCTTTGACGACACTCCCGATTTTGACAACTGGACTCCCCTTTTCGAAGATCCCGCCCTGGGTTGGTTCCACACCAAGAATCTTAATTCCCAGCTAAACGAACTGGAAGCAGAATGGATTGTTTTCGCCCACCGTTCCGTCAAGGTGGATCGTGAATTCCTGAATGAACTTGCCCTGGTGACCGAAGGTTTCCCCATGGCGGATGCATTCGCTCCCCGCGTGAAAATCGGCAACAAATTCGAAGGTGGATACCTTTTCGATGGTCACAACGGCTACTGGCAAATTTCCGAAAATTCCAAGATGCGTTTTGTGGCGGCCCCCAACCCGTTGATCGCTGTATTCTCCCGCAGAATCATCCAGCGCACCGGCCTGTTCGATACCGAGTTGCCTTTGGAACTTCAGCTCGCCGACTACACCGCGCGCATGATCCACGCGGGCGGCAAGATGTTCAGCGTTCCCTACCTGGTGGCGGAACACGAAACAGCCAACAAGCCCGACGCACTGGAGCCTGCTTTCAACTACAAGTTTAAAAATGTGGAAAAATCCATCTGGGACATTTTCTACATGTGCCTCCCACCCACTTACCTGATTTCCTTGACTCTCCACCACCCTTCTATTTTGAGCAAGTGGTTCCAGAACAAGAAAGTCCTGCAGATCAAGCGCCAGAAGGCCACCGACCTTTCCAAGCTGACTGAAAAATTCCTGAAGGAAATCACAGTCTCCAAGGCAGAACGAAAGGGATAAAATCCTAGAAGAAAATCCAAACGGCGATCCAGAACACCATCAGGCAGAATTCCATCTCCTTGGAAATCTTGGACAACAGCGAACTGAAGAAGGCGATGCCTGCGATGGCAATAATGCGTGTCCAGGCAATATCGAAGCCGCGGTAGAACAAGGATATTCCACCAAAGAGTTCAATCCACAGCCAGAATACCTGGGCAAGAACCATGTAACGGCGGCGGCGCACCGCAAGGGACGTGGTAGAAAAACAAAGGCTCAAGGCAAGCATCTTGAAAGGATAATGTTCCAGCATAGGTATGCTGCCTGCTTCGAACATTTCACCCCCAAAGAAGGTGAACACCCCGAAGATAATCATGAAGCCTACCAACAGCAAACTGTTGCGGTAGAACGAAGACTTGTAGCGCCAAAGGAACATGGCGGAAGCAAGGCAAAGCAAACATGCAAGGGCATTAACAAAGGGCGTCATTTCGCCTCCTTTGCAAGCTGTTGCATGTAGCGAACTAGGCCACGGGCTTCCGAGCCGGACAAACGGTTACCATAGGCGTTCATATTGGCGCGTCCGTTAAGGATAACGTTCACCAAGGAATCCACACCGATGGAATCAATTCTGGCAGAGTCCAGCTTCTGAGGCACCGGATAATACTCACGAATAAACTTTTCATTGAACTTACCATCAGTTCCGTGACAAGTTGCGCAACGGGAATTCCAAATGAGGGCCGCACGTGGTGCTGAAATTTCTTGTGCAGAACTATCAGCGTCACCAATCAAATCTCCTTCTGTATTTTCAAAATTATAAGGCTGGGCAGCAACTTCCTGATTACTGGGAGCAGATTTTCCGCCTGCATAGAAAGCACCCAACAAACTGCCAAACATGATTAGCAACAATACGGCCACCACATGCATCACTTTTCGATGCCTAAGCTGCACACTGCCAAAGTTCGGTCGAACTTCATTCACATAGGCCTTTCCGCAAACAATGAACGCTGCCACCAAGGCGGCAATGGGATAAACCAGCGGAATTACATTGGCCAGGGAAAGTTCAATGTTATCAAAATTCAATTGGGCAGCGCACCAAATGCAGAAGAAGGTCGCCACAGAAAATCCGACAAACAAGGGGAACCTTAGGGTTCTTGTTTCGTGGGAAGCCCAGGGTTCTACATAGTTCTTTTCATCGGCAGGGTCCAAAGCTTCATCTTCTTCGGAGCCATCCGCAGAGGTCGCCATGTCGGTACTGTCCACTTCGCCAAAGAAGGTACTTTCGCCTTCCATTGCAGAACCCAAACCGCCACGGATAGAAGTAAAGGCCAGGATAAAAGCGCCGGCACTGAACGCGATCAACCCAAGGTCCACCCAACCAAAACTTGCTCCGGCAGTA
This sequence comes from Fibrobacter sp., assembly GCA_024399015.1. Lineage (GTDB taxonomy): Bacteria > Fibrobacterota > Fibrobacteria > Fibrobacterales > Fibrobacteraceae > Fibrobacter. Next base: position 31,104 of record JAKSIC010000025.1, on the reverse strand, counting down.
GTTCCAAGGTTTGGAGAAACCAGGAAAAGGCGTTCCAGCCAAAGGCCCAAAAGAACAGAAAGGTAAATGCAGATGCGGCCGATTCGTGTTTCGCGGATACTTTCAACCCAGTAAAGCTGCGGCAAGAGTCCGGCAAAAATAAAGGCCGAAGTGCAGAAGGTTCGCTGGGCAGCAAAGTTCCAAAGCCAGATGGCGCAGAGGATCCAGGAGCTGATCATCAGGAGCTTTTCCAGCAGGCGCATGCGGTAGCCTTCGAACCAAAGGATGCAGCACACCAAAGCAATTCCGGAGTAGACAGCGCCAACGATAAAGTAGACCGGGAAGAACGCGCCGGCCCATTCCGGCACAAAGGATGCTGCAAAGTCCAGGCTCACTACCGTATGGACCCACAGCACCAGCGGGAACAGAAGCCAGGCCAAGGGCTTACGGATTTTCTTGAGCCCGCTGAACGTCTTGGCCCCCAGATGGGTTCCGAAGAACAACAGCGAAAGGATGCCGTACACACCAATGCAACAGAAGTCCCAAACCAGGGGCGACCTGATGTTGGAAAAGTTGGCGCGGGCATCGGCAAGAGGCAGCACCATATAGAAGCGGTCCAACACACCCAAGTGCATCAGCGGGAATATGACCGCAATGGCCAAGCTGCACAAGGTGGAAAGTTCCGCCATCATGGCGGTTCGCTTGTCCATCTTGATGTCCAGCGCAAGGAAGATTGCCGAAAGCAATGTTCCCGCATGGGCAAGACCAATCCAGAAAACAAAGAGGCTGATAGGCGTACCCCAGAAAGTACTGGAGTCTACCGCCCAGGCGGCCGGGCCTTGATACACCGAGTACCCCAGAGCCACAAGCCCCGGCAACAGCAAAAGCAAACCGATGAACCTCAGGAAATTGAGCATCAGCGCTTCCCCATCATAAATACAACAGCAGGATCATGTTCCGCAAGTTCACGAGGCGCATACAGTTGCCTACCTTGCGCGGCCTTCACCAGGGGCGATTCCGGATCGAGCCAGTTCCCGAACACGATGGCGTTACGGGGGCAGGCCTCGGCACAGGCTGTCTTTACGCCACGGCCGCGCCATTCCGCATTGCTACCTGCAATGGCAGCCTCTGTCTTGAAACGCATGCGGTCATTCTGCAGGCGGTGCAGACACAGGCTGCACTTCTCCATAACGCCTTTCTCGCGCAAAGGAACATCGTAATTCAGCTTACGCACCAGGCCCAGTTCCTGCGCGTCGTTGAAATTAAATTTGCGGGCTTTCGCCGGGCAGTTGGCCCCGCAGAAACGAGACCCGGTACAACGCTTGTACATCATGGCGCTTATGCCATCAGGCGTATGATTGGCCGCTCCCGTGGGGCAAACCTTTTCGCAGGGCGCGTCACCGCAATGTGCGCACATGAATGGCGCACCACCGCGCATATCAATCCAGTGCATAAAGCGGCCTCGGGCAGCCTCTTCATCGGTCACCAGGGCTACGTTGTTTTCCGTATTGCAGGCAAGAATGCACTTACCACAGCCGTTGCACAAATCCAAGTCGATGGCCATGCCAAAACGATTCACGCTGGCTTCGCGGGCGGAACCCGCAGAAAATCCAGCCAAGGAACCTTTCATTTCTTTAGGCATAGGAACCTTCACCAGGTCCATACGACCATGAGCCTCGGAAACCGCCAAACGCACTTCATCTTCGCAACGCTTCATAAAAGCAGACAAACGTTCACCGGAACCGGTACCAGCGCCGTCTCCAAGCTGGCCCTTCTTGCAACCCTGCAACAAGCCAACCAAAGCCATCAGGGAACAGGATTTTATAAAATCACGACGATCCATACTCCCCTACCTGTGGCAAGCGGCACAGTAAGTAGCCGCGGGCTTAAAGTTACGTTCCTTGAAAGTTTCGCCCTTGTGGCACTGAAGGCAAGTCTTCATATCAATCTTCAGGCCGCCATAAACATTGCGCTCGTAATTTGGCACATTCCTTGCGTCCCGAGCAATAGCCTCACGATCATCAACCGCCCGAGCAACAGCCCCGCGTCCCCCATGGCAATCAGCACAAGTCACCCCAGCCGCACTATGCACACCATGGTGAAACACCACATGGTCCGGCAACTGGGACACAGCCTTCCACGGATGTTCCGGAGCATCAGCCAAGGCGGAATCCAGTTTTTCAATTCCCGGCTTTTCGGTCAAAGGCAAACGGTGGCAATCCATGCAATCGCTCTTGGCAGGCATATAGGCCCTAGCCCCAGATTTCGATCCCGTATGGCAGGCGGCACAATCCAAGCCAATGGAATCCCCGTGAAGGGCGTGGTCAAACGGCACTCCGCGACTTTCTAATCCGCGACTTTCCATACCGGCGCGAACCCCGTCCCCAGCGCGTTCCTCAAACCCAGAAACCCCAGTTCGCACAGGGGTCTCCCCCTGGCTCCAGATAAAATCCGCAGTCAAGAAAGCGCAGAACAAACAAAGAACCGCTACGAGGACCTTCACTTGGGCCTCCCCGGATCTTCAGGATTCTTGAGGATATAAAGGAGCCAGGCCGTCATCATCTTGGCCTGAGTCTCCGAAAGGGGCGTAATGTCCATGGCAGGCCAAACGTCCGGATGTTTCGGCGTAGGCTTCATCAGGTACTGTACCATCTCTTCCGGGCGGTTCACATACTGTTCCACATTTTCCTTCATGGGTGGAGCAGCGAACTTTCGGGCCCAGCGGTGGCAGCCCTTGCACTCATTGGCAAAAAATTCCTGGGCGTTGCCCTTCAACTCCGGGGTAACTTCGGGCAAGGCAAAATCCAGGGCGAACAACCCTGTCACCAGCGCGAATACACCTATGAGAATCTTAAAACGAGCACCCATTGTAAAACGAAATATACCTCTTTTTTCTATCTTAAGGCCCATGGGAATCATTGAAATCATCGTTATCGCAATTGTTGAAGCCATGGACTGTTTCGCAGTCTCCATCGCCACGGGTTTAAGCAAGTCCGGCATCAAATATAGCCGCGCCATGATCCAGGCCGTAAGCTTCGGCGTTTTCCAGGGCGGCATGACCCTTATCGGCTATTTCCTGGGCAACTTTGCGGAAAAATGGTTCAATTCCATAGGTACCCCCATCGCCTGCGCCATCCTGTGCATTCTGGGCGGACGCATGATCTGGGGCGCAGTCCGTGGTGGCGACGATGAAGCCGCCGAAACCAGCGCCAAGAACCTGACCATCGCAAATATTTTGCTCATGTCCGTGGCAACAAGCATCGATGCCTTCGCCGTAGGTATTTCCTTTGCCTTCATTAACGCCGACATGATTACCGCCACCTCCGCCATCGCCATCGCAAGTTTCGTGATGGGGGTGCTGGGTTACGAAATCGGCCGCCGCGCCGCCAAGCAGTTCAAGACAAAAATCCCCGAAATCATCGCCGGCATCATCCTCATCGGCATCGGCGTGAAGATGTTCTTCTAGGCCGCAAGGCTACTTTTATACACAACGTAATACATCGTCATACGAGTTTTCCGTTATTTTTATTACATCTAGCATTTTAGCCCCAAGACCCCCGAAAATAACTTATACTTAAGCCGCTTTCTTTAGGAGGATTGCGGAGTGTTTATTAAGGAGGAAAAGGGTTCTACCCTTTTGTTAAAACTATTTGCCATACTTTTTGGCATTTTCATTGTATTCGGCTACGTGTTCGTTCACACGGTAGATTCCACCGGCAAGATTTTATTCCAGAAAACAGAAGCCCTTTGCAACGTGAATAACGCCGGCTACTGCTTTTCCATGGAAATCCTCTATATGGTGGCGCTGCTGGTCATTGCGGCCCTTGGTTTTCTGAGCGTCACCCTCATCACCATGGAATGGGGCATCCGCAGGGAATCGGAAATATTGCCCGCCCAGGCAAAGGCTACCGCCCTTCCTGATTTCTACAGGAACTGCGTCACCTTCCTGAACTGCCTCAAGATTTCCATCGCAGTCATGTTCTGCGCCATGTTCTTCAAGTATTCCAACGCCACCCTCATTATACCCATGGCCGTTGTTGCATCACTGTTCATGGATAGCTTTGTATGGAACAGGCGGTGCCGCGAGGTGAACGCCAATCACCAAAGCTTGTTCCTGGATGTGGTCATGGAATTCATGAACCTCTTCACCCCGAAAAAGAAAAAAGCACAGAATCAGGTAAAGCACCGCCAGAGTTTTGTGCTGTACGTGTGCGCCACCCTTTTCATTATGTTCTGCATTGCGGCCATCGCTACAAAGTTGAACAACGTTCCCGATAAGCAAATTACACAGCAGGCCCAAACTTTACCCATCAACGCCGTAATTGATCCGGTGAACATGGCAGAAAACGAAGCCCTGTTAAAAAAGCAGGCGGCCATGGCCAGAGCCAAAGCCGCCAAAAAACGTAAGGTGGCACGAAAGCCTGTTGCGCCACCCCCGCCCCCTACCCCTGTAGACGACGAGGATGAAGACTGGTGGTGATCACCTTTCCGTAGTCCAGTTTTGTCTTGTGCTTTAAATCGTAGGGCAACTTTGCATAACGGTGGAAAGCAACTTCCAGCGTCGGCAAATTATTCAGGGGTGCATCATCAAGGGCCCCGCAATAAGCCACATGGATTTTACCTTCGTAGTAAAAGCTGAACCCGGCCGTCATTTTCGGGTTACGCTTGCGCAATAACTCGTCGTACTGATAGTTATAGAAGGAAACATCGCTGCAGCTGTATTTTTTGCGGCCAAGCAGAACCAGCTTGCCATCCACGATTTTCCCGAAGTCGCCTGTATTGTGTACCCCGCGATCTTCGGTAACACCAGCGGCAGCCCCAATGACTGTTTCGCCGGAAATCTGGATTTCCCCTACCCCATTGGCATCGGGATTCAGAATCGTCACGTCGATTCCCTTCGACTTTGTATCAAAAGTAAAAGGATTCTCGTTATAACTGCGGAGATTCGTCTTGTAGATTACGGCACCTTCCGATGCGCCATACACATAGGTAATATCTGCGGCAGGCAACTTCGAAAGAATAGTTTCCGTTTCCTTTTTGTAGAGGATGGCTCCGCCCAAAAAAGCTCGCTGAATAGTTTGCAAGGGCGTTTTGACTTGAAGCACCTTCTTGATGGGAGCCAAAAGCATTGTAGCCCCGAACTGAGAGCAAGCCTTGATATCCCTAGATACCAGGCAAGTGTTATTCATCAGCACCGACAGAAGGGTATACATAGGCAACAAGCCATAGGTCACATCGTCTTCCCGAATATCGGCGTTATCCCTAATAAGCTGGATTTGAGATTCCAGGAAATCCAGGTTACGGCGGATCAGCTTGGGCATCCCCGTAGTGCCAGAGGTGAACGTAATGATCGAGGCGTTTTCCCTTGGCGTTTCGGCAGCGGCGCAATCTTCAGCTCCATAGGAACGGAACTTGGTCAAGTTCACCACAGGCTTTTTCACCGGCAACAGGAACGTAAGCCAGCGGGTCAAACCATCTGTCAGAACGTCTGTCACTTCGGCCTGTTCCATCATGGAACGGGTTTTCTTTTTATCGCTGAAGGAATCTACAATGACAATGTTCTTTCCCAAAAAGACCGCGGCAAAAATCCCTACATAAAAGTAGTAGCTGTAAGGGTACGAAAAAATCATCACATTGTCGCCCTTCAGCTGGGATTTTAAATACCCGCACATCTTGTAGACATCGGCCAGGAATTCAGCAAAGGTTGCCTTACGATAACCAAAGCATTCCTTGTAAATAAAGGCAGTCTTGGAATTGCCCTGGGCGCGGCTAACGAAATCTTTCAGGAAATTATTTTTCATACACCAAAAAGTCTCGGTAGAAAAAGGCCCTATCTTCCAGCCAATCCTGCTTGCCATTCTTTCGCTGCCAACCACCAAACTGACGGACATTCATCATATTCCAGAAAGCTACAATCCCCTTTTCATTCAGATGATCCTGAATGCGTTTGGCGTAGCTTTCCATAACCGAAACGTCCATATATTCAAAAATATCCGAAAGATTCATGAAGTCGTATTTCTGGGTCAGCATTTCATCAAATGTCTTGCGCTCCACAGAAATATTGCCAATATTCTTCTTGATCTTGTAGAAGTTTTCCTTCTGCAAATAGAAGGGCAGCTCCGGATAGCTATTGGTCAGAACATAACCGTAATAAGGATTCTTGCGGTTCAGGCAATTATAAAAACCAGTATCTACGCGAGTCTTGAGCAGTTCCGGCAGGCTTTCCTTGCTGTACTTGAAAAAAGCCTTGTCGCGGCCCAAGGCACCCATCAGCGTCTTGGAGAAGAAAACCTTGAACATCAGCTTAAAACGGATGGTATTGATTTTCTTGTCGTAAATCTTTCGCTGTTCCTCGATGGTTTCGGCCATGGCGAACTTACGGATGTTCTTGTCGCCACTGGTCAGAGGGAAAACCTTCTTGCGGAAAATATGGAAATACTGTTCAAAGCGTCCGCAATTTACCAGGCCTTCTTCGATCAAGAAAAGGTGTTCATCAAAATACTGCTTTGCATCGGCCGGGAGATTGTTCGCAATCCTTTGGTAAAGGGCCACGCGTTTTTCTGCACCAGAGGTCGCCTCCCCAGCCTCAATTCCCAGGAACTGGAGCATTTCTTCCCATTCAAAAGTACGGATAGCTTCAATCTTAAGCTGCCCCAAGTAAACCTGGGAAGGGTTAAAGTCAAAGGCGTGAACATTCAAATTATCCTGAGCCAAAAAGCCCAAGGAATTGTCCAAGCCCGAAGCCACCGAAAGCACCTCGCCCATTTCCGGCGTTACATACTTCCACAGCAGCGCAAAGTCCTCATGGCAATTGCTGTAATGGATGTAGTTTTCTTCTTTATAGTAATCAGACAGTTTCAATGGTCACTTCTCCCTTGGAGGCATCCAAAGTTACAACATCTCCGGTCTTCAGGAGTTGTGTAATTCCAGAAACGCCTACAATACAGGGCAATTTCATTTCGCGGGCCACCACAAAGCTGTGGGAAAGCATGCTTCCGTGTTCCACAATCAGGCCGCAGGCCAGCGGAAACAAGCTAATCCAACCCGGATCGGTACGCTTTGTTACAATAATGGAGCCCGGTTCAAAAGTATCGTCCTTGGTTTCCATCACGCAAACCTTGCCCTTCACCACCCCATGGCCGGAAGGCAAGCCGGTAAGACCCTTTGGGCTTACAAAAGTAATGGGCAGCACCTTGTCGCCAAAGAAAGCGATGCGGTTGTAATAAGGCTTTTTGCAATCGATCCCTTCCTGAGCCTTGCGTTCCGCAACAAGCTTGCGATAATCCAGGTCCGCATCATTCCCACCATCAGCCCCTTCCCCGTAGAAGATTTCATTTTTCTTCAGGTAGAACACATCCCTATAAGAACCAATCTTACCTTCACGTTCCAGGTTCTTACCGCAACTCAAGAAGATGTTTCTGATAACGGAGAACACGTAGGTTCTGCGGAGGCGGAGGCGTTCACGATTCTGGATAAAATGCTTCGCCTTTTCAGCCAGCTTACGCAATTCCCTGGGAATTTCCACATTTGCAGTGGCAGTGGTTTCGCCACTACGGGGATTCTTGAGACCTTCACGAATCAGCCCGAAAATCAGGGCGGGCTCTTCGATCATGGTGACGGTTTCAAGCTTCAGTTCGTTAATGACACGGGGACCGTAATCGTGAATGTAATCCTTGAGCATCTTGGCCACATCTGCACGGGCCGCGGCCCCACCAACCAATGCGCCCTCAACTAAATACTTATCACTCAATTCCTGGTCGCTCAGCCCCTCAAAATCCTTACGCAACGATCCATCGGCCCTGATGAATTCCACAATCTTGATAAACTCGGTGGCGTTCTTGGCGCTTTCCACATTGCCATCGTTATTCACCGCAAAGGCCAGCAGTTCATCGGCATTGGGATATTTCTGCACCTTGTCCTTGAGGCGGCCAAAGTTCATCATCACGCCCACATCGTTCAAAATGGGAATGGTGAATTCCTTGATTATCTTGGAATCGATTTCCTCGTAAAGGGCAACCAGTTCCTTCATGGAAAGGTGATCCAGATTCTTGCCGTAATAAGGATTCACGATGGCGTTGAAGTTTTCCACAAACTGGTCCGAAAGCTTGTCGATATTGCGGAACTTGGGCAACAAAGCGCAAGCCACCTTGCAAATATCCCAAAGGCCCATCTTCACACGCTTCAGGCTACTATTCCCTGCCTTCACCCCCATCATGCTTTCCATGTAGCTGGTGGAGCTTTTGGAAGGCAGCACCGAATTCACCTGGTACCAGGAATTCAAATTGTAGTACAGCTTTCCTTCGTAGGAATAAAGCATGTGGTCCAAAGCGTACTGGCATTCATCTACAATTTTCTGGTCGATATTCAGCAGCTTGCCTGTGGCAGCATAAACCTTGGCATAAATCTCGTGGGCAAAGGAATGGGTCAAAGGCGACGTCATTCCGTAATAAGATTCAATGAGGTTGGAGTTATCAATAAGCAAAGTCATGCCATGGCTATCCACATCGTAGGTGGTAATGGCACGGGACTGCAAAAAGTAAACCTTGTCGTTCTTTACCGCAAATTCACAATCTTGAAAACGATTGGTCTTTACACGAAGTTCGTTGGCCAAATCCAGCAAACCCTTCAGAACCTTCTTGTTCAAAATATCAGGGCCGTTAACTTCAACCTTCTTGCCATCCAAATAATAAGTGGAGCCGTCCACCGTACCATCCACCAGCTTATCGCCAAGGCCTTGGGTAACACTGATGACCGTTTCCGAAACGTTGTTGGTTACCGGATTGATGGTATTCAGCACGCCGGCGAAATCCGCATCCACCATTTCCTGGAGCAGAACCGCAATCTGGATATTTTCAACGTCCAGACCATTTTCTTTACGGTACTTGAGGGCCACATCGCTATGGGCACTTTCAACCACCGCCAGGATCTTTTCCAGAACCTCATCCTTCTTCACATTCAAAAAAGTATCGTGAACCCCAGCAAAACTATTGGCTGCAGAATCTTCATCAACGGCAGAGGAGCGCACCGCATAAAGCTTACCCGGCTTGCAGAACTTATCTACAATGCGACGCAGTTCGCACATATTAGGCGGGTTCAAATACTCCGCCTTAATGGGATAATAGTCCGGAGTATTCTTGATGTTCAGCTTAAAAAGGTTATAGGCCTTGCCGCCAACCTGTTCCAACGCGTAATCGGCACATTCCCCCTTGCAACCAAAATGGCCACGTTCCTTACAACCCTTGCGGCCCTTCACTACAGCGAACAAAATGCTCACCACAAAACTGAGTCCAAGAATCAACCCATTGGAAACATGGAAACCGTATTCGTACAGCAGCACCAAAGCAAAAACCAAAGGCGTTACAAAAGGCTTGACATACTCCAGATTAAAGCGGTACACGCCAACAATCAGCAAAGCCATCAAAACGAAAGCCCAGCGACCCGTAGCAAAACTCACGGCAATCAAAGTAACACAGCTCACCAGCCAGCAAACAATCAAAACATTCTGATTTAAATAAGCCTTGCCCCTCTTAAAATCCTTTTGGTAATCGCTGTAATCATCTAGAAAACGCATTCCCAAGTACAGCGGAATCATAATCATCAAGCTGGGCGTTACAAAACGGTCCAGAGATTCAAAGGGATTTGTATAAAATAAAAGCGACAGCGCAAACAATGCGTAGGCTGCCACTACATACACCGGGTTCAAAACATATTTACGAACAATGGTCTTAAACATAAAAACTCATTTTTGCGCAGGATTAACAGCGTCACCACCAGCGTTTGCCATAAATCTTGGCCTTGGTCAGCATCCATTTGGCGTTCAAGCCAGCAAACTTTCCAAACTTTTCCAGTTCCTCGCGGGCCACGCCTTCGTCAATCTGCTCCGATTCCAGGGCCATTTCCAGAGCCTGTTCACGGCTGATTTTACCTTCGCGGATCATTACCGAAAGTTCCGGCATCAAGTGGCTACGGCGGGCAATAATATTCTTGATGTACAGGGCACCGTGATGAATAAGGCAGTCGAAATGTTCCTCTTCGCTTTCGGCAACCCAGCCCATATTCTGCTTGAGGAATTCCAAAATTTCGGCCTTGTCGTACTTATGATAAAGGAAATATGCCACAAAGGGGCGGAAACCTTTTTCGAAACAATCCCCCAGGAACTTTTCACGAATGGATGCGGCCAAATTCTTATCCACGAACATATCGATCTTGGAAAGAATCACCTGCAAAAGTTCCGCAGGGTCCTGGGCCACCTCTTCCAAGCCCTCGGTCACAAAGGGCTTAAAGTAATCGTTATCCAGGTTGCTAAAGTTACGGAGCATCTGGTAGGGACTTCGGCCGTGAATCATTACCGCAGCATCTACCTTGGAGGCGTAATTGATCATCACAGCATAGCCGATAAAGGCGCAACACATGCAAGGAGAAAGGAACTTCCCCGCAATCTGGCGGTACATTTCCTTTACCAAGGTTTGGTCCAAGGCAACAAACTCGTGTTCCACCCCAAGCTTTGATACCATGGAGCGAATCTTATCCTTTGCCTCGGGCGACATAAAGCCGTTATCCAAGGTGAAAGCCTTAACCTTAAGGCCATAGACTTTTACCAACTGGTACAGAACAAAGGCAGAATCCTTGCCGCCACTGAAACCTACTGCGGCATCATACCTATGCCCCGCGCGGTTACTAATGCGGTTCAAGAAATTCTTTTCCAGGGCTTCGTAATCGTGCAACTTGCCCGCATACTTTTCGTACTCGCGGCAGAAATTGCAAACACCCTCGGAATCGAAGGAAATATGCCTTACAGTCTTGTCGTTAATGCAACGTACGCAAGTCTGGTTATTCAGCACTCTCATACTTCAAGACTCCGTATTCCTTCTGCTTAACCACCGTACCCTTGAAATAACTCTGGAGCATAATGTTCTTGGTATGCTGAAAATGCATCAAAAGCTGGTCGAAATCCTGTTCCAAAACAACGTTGTTGGTAAGCTCGATAAGTTTCAGCAAAACCGCACGACTGCGGTGCTCCTTTTCAATGGCCGTGGTCTTGAGGACCATAAAACGGTTCTCCGGATCAGGGTAGAAAAAGTTGTAGCCAATGACATCGCCCTGGTAACTGATCAACACCAGGTAAGGGGAACACATGGGCAAGAACCTTTCGTACATGGCCCTGAATTCATCATAGTCAATGGGTTCATAAAAAAGGTGGCCCTCGAAACAGCGGCTAGAAATCTGGAAAATCTCTTCCAGGTAATCGTAGCATTCGTCGCCTTTTACAAGCTTAGCCTCGTAACCCTCGGGCAGTTGAATCTGGGAAAAGCCCCACTTATCCATATTGTGGGAGGTCACCGTCGAAATGTACTTTTCAGCCACCTCGAAACCTGCGTCCAGGAACTTCTGCAACGTGGCCTCGTCACCCGGGCAATCAGGCAGCAACTTGTAATCGAATTCATTCAGGGGCAAACGGTAAGTGTACCAGGAATTACCATTGATGGGGCCAAGCACGGCCTTACCCTTGCAACGGGCCTTGATACCATCAATCACAGCCGGCAGATCCAGAACATTACGCACGTTCAAAAAACCAAAGTAGTAGCAATCACCCTTGTCAATGATTGTGGCACTAGTACCCTTGTTGCAAACCACCTCGTAGGGGGCACCATTCAGGGCGCGCTCCATGGATTCCATTCCGGCCAAAATGCCCGGCAAGGAATCCAGATCTTCCAGATAATAATTGTAGGTGGAGCAATTCTTGCAGTAGCCGTAGGCGGCATAAACAAACTGCACATTGCGATGGTTCTCGATGGAACCGTAATCCGCCGGGGAATCCCCCACCAAAAAGGCGGAATCAGCATAGCCGTTGGTAAACTTCTTGATAGCCTCGGACTTGTCGGAATCTTCGATGGTGTTATCGCCAGTAATAAAAGGCTTTACCCCGGAAACCGTATAGAAGGCCTCCAAAAAAGGCCTGGGGCAGTTACTGATGATATAAATCTCGTACTTCTTGGAAAGACCTTCGAACAGCTGGCGGATATCCTTGCCAAAAGTCTGGGGGTGCGTCAGCAGGTACTCAATGACGTTGGTCAAAAGCAGCTGGCCCAGCACCATCTTGTCCGGGGCCTCGGGCAGAATGGTCATCACAAGCTCTTCAAGCTTCATGCCAAGATACGAAAGCACATGCTCCCTGCCCCGTATCTTGTCGGCCGGAATATCCAGCTGCCTGCAGGCCTTGTTATAGGAATAGACGTAACCTTCGCTGGTTTCCCACAAGGTGCCGTCTAGGTCAAAAATCACCTTCTTCATGTAAAGAAAAATACAAAAAACGGCGTTTAAAGACCAATTTCAAGGAATAAACTACGCAAAAGCGGCATTATCAAGCAAGGCATTGACATAGGTCTGGTATGGAATCCCTGCCGCAGCGGCTCCAACTCTATTTTATATTTGTGAGGTAAAGTAATGGAGTGTGGGAATGCTGCTTTTAAAGACTTCGATCAACTTGAGAAACGACCTTCCGTGGAATGACGTTTACAGCAAATGTATCTACCCTTGGCTGAACGGAAGCGTCAACAAAAGGACCGGCAAGAAAAACTACGAGAGGCTTCTGCGCAAGCTCACCCCGAAAATCGACATCAAGGATAACGAATCCAAGAAGTTCGAGTTCGCCGGGGACTTTCTCCAGTACGATTCCCTTGTATTCAATGGCGAGCAGTACATCTGCTTTGTCCATGGCACCCTGAACATGGGATGCCTTTGGCGTACACGAGTGGCGCTCAAAAGAACCAGCGACCATCTGCTCTGCTACGTCTCCCTGGACTGCAAGCTGGAAAGGGCGGCGAAGATCCCCAAGTTCTCCAAGCCGCGCATCATCGATTACCTGATCAAGTTCCAGGACGGCGACGGCGACATCGAATTCAACCAGGACGCGCACATCCTGCAGCCCACCGACGTAAACGACGCCAAGAACATTTTCCTCGGCAAAAAGAACAACAAGCTCCCCGTTGTGTACCTGAGCTGTGCAGAACGTACCCACGCCATCAAGCCCAAGGAACTTGCCAAGACACTTTACGGCGTGGCCCATGTGTACGCCGAAAAGGACAACACCCTCTCCGACCGAATCAGGATCGACGTCAACACTCCTTTCCCGAAAAAAGGGGCCATCGGCATTTGCAACCCCGGCCAGCCCGTAAGCATTATCAACCGCAACGGCGCAAGCCCCGAGGACTTTGTACAGAAAATCTACCTGTCCATCCTCAAGAACAGCCTTACCGCAAAGTTCGACTTCAGCTGGGACGACTTCGTAGACGTACAGAACAAGCAGAAGAAGGCCCTGGCGGAGCAGGAAAAGCGCAACGCCCTCGTCCACCAGCAGAAGGTGAACGAAGAAAACAAGAAGGTCTTCAGCGACAGCGAGTTCACGGCCATCATGGGCCGCATCAAGGACATTCTCGCCAAGCCGAGCAAGACTGCCGAAAGTAAAAACGAGCAGAAGAAGCTCATCGAAGACTACAAGGAACTGAAGGCAAAGTACGACGAACTGGTCAACACCTCCGCAAAGCAGGCCGAGGATATTGCAAGGCTCAACCAGGAGCTGGCCGATGCCAAGGCCGACACCGATTCTTGGAAAAGCAAGCACGACAACCTCAAGGTGGAATGTGATACATACGTGGGAATGGTCGATGAAGCGGAAGAAGAAAAGCACGATCTCTCCGAAAAGCTCGTAGCATGCGAAGCCACCATTGAAACCTTGCAAAACAGCATTAAAACAATCAAAAAACAAGGTGGCAATTACATTCCATTGGTTATGCCCGAAGACGAGATGTTCGAGAACGAAACCCTCTGCCAGGTCATCAACCTATTGCAAGAAGCTCCCAAGCTACTCCCACGCCCCAAAAACAGCCATACCCAGCGATCCTTCGACGTTTTTGAGGCCATAATCAATTCAAACAAAGAAGCCATGGCCATGTTCAATAAAGTGAAAAAGGACAAGGCTACACTGGAAGGTTACGCCGAGACCGCCGAACTTAACTCTGATCCAGGAAAGAAAAGCCTGAAACCCTTTGGCCTAGGCATAAGAAAAAACGAAAGAGAAAGACATTACAAAATATTCTTCATCAAGGACAAAACCGATAGGTACAGGGGCACAGAGTCCGGCACCCCCAGCGACAAGAGAGGCAGTATCAACGGAGGAAAGGACACCGTCAAGGCCCTGCTCTGGTAGCTAGCCATGAACGCGCTCAAGGAAATCCTGCGCTATATCCTCCTTGCGCCCTGTGTAATCCTGGAGCTTCTGGCGAATCTCATTATCGCCCCCATTTGGATTACACACGACAAGGTTGCCCACTGGCTAGCAGTCCGTCGTGGCCGCAAAGCCATCCGGGAAATGAAAAAGGACGTTAAGCAATAAAAAAGGTATGCAAGCACTTATCAGTTCACTAAGAAACTACGCTTTGTTGCCCAACGAACTTGACCTAAGTTACGTTATGCAGCACCTTGCAGGGATATGCGTGGCCTACTACGCGCAGAAAGCGTACCCGCCCAGAAAGAAGCTTAAGGTAATGAAGGAACTGTTTGCGGAATCCCTGAAGATCGGATCCTGGCCGACAGTGCTACAGGGCGAGCATAACGAGAACTTCAAGATCAAAACCGACGCCTACCTGGCCAAGGTGAACAAGGATTACAAGAAAACCGCCGAAGCGATGGCCAAGCAGGTCAAGAACCTCATCGACCAGCTTGCCGGATAGAATAAATGAACTGAGCTAAAAGTCAAAAAACAAGGCGGGATCGCAGCCGAAAACATCGCCGAGCATTACAGCCATTTTTCTGGATACAGAGCGTCTGCCGTTCTCTAGATCAGAAACATAATGCGACGACTTGCCAAGTTTTTCGGCCAAAGCCGCCTGGGACCATCCTCGCATATCTCTGCTCGCAAAAATCATTTCGCCGGGAGTAGATTCTGCAAAGCGATTTTTGAATAAATCCGTTTCTTCCCAGGAAATAGACTCTTCGTTCTTGATTTCAAAATTTTCATCACTTTCTTTAGCCATATAGCCTCCATTATTTAAACCGTTTCTAACACGAACCATTTTGTTAATGTCAACAAAATGATTCCTTGATGTAGTTCGACATCACTTGCATCACAAAGTCCTTGTTTACAAAATCCTTGGGAAACATAAGGTATGTTAGACTATGCCAACATTTTTTGAGAAGAAATCTTGAAGTATAAGAAATATTGTATTCCTTGTTTTATCATCAGAATCATTATTTCTTCGGGAGGGATCATACCAAGGATTTTCAATAGACAACTAATCCTTCAGATTGCCAGTTATAATGGCTTAACGAGCTTAACTCCGAGGTCATCTCTCAATCAAAAAAGGGCCTCGGCGAAAGCCGGGGTCCTTCTTTAAATTGTTCAACGGATGTTACATCTCATTCAATAAGCTATCAGCATGGCTCATCTCTGTTTCACATTCAGAAGTATTGACTGAACCCGGTTCTCCCTCCTTTTCGGACTTGTTCACCAGTTTAACCTTACACATGTTATACAGAACGGTTGCAAGACGAACAAGATTTTGTACCGCAAGTTTTTCATCATCCGTAAATTCATTCCAGTCAGAACGTTCCTGCACTTCAACAATGTTTTCAATTCTATACAAGTAGCTTGTGTACTTTTCATATACACATCGGATAGAACGGGTATATCTTCCGGCAACAGCACTGAGTTTGTCAAAATGGGCGCACAGCTTGTTGATTTGCTTTTCAGCCTTATCTACCTTGCGCTCAATTTCGTCCGCCTTTTCTTCAAGCTTAGACCCCGTAATATTGAAGATAATTCCGGCTGCAAGAAGTCCCACGCCTAAAGTTGCTCCACCCAGAACAGCGGAACCAAGAGCCATGCCGCCGCCACCAGCAGCAAGGCTTCCACCACCAAGGAAAGCCAATGTGGCATTAGTTGCCGCGGCACCGGAAAGGGATCCAATCAAGGTTCCTGCAGACGTTGTACCAAAAGCCGCCACCGCAGCCGTTACCGCACCACCAGCAGCAATTCCGCCGGCAGTACCTGCAGCAGCGCCACCAAGACCACCCAACAAAACAGAGGCACCAACAGATGCATCCTTCATCGCTTCCGGATTAAAGGAAAATTTCACATTACCTATATCAATGTCTTTAAATTTCGGTCTGTTCTTGATTTGTGCATACAAGTCAGCAAAATCCTTAAAGCTTTTCATGACTTCAAGTTCCAACTTGCCAAGACCATCCATCGATTCCTTCATATTCTTTTCAGCGTTATTGTACTTTGCAACGTTTCGTTCATTTCGACTTTGCGCGCTCTTGATGGTATCATTGGCATCCTTCATCTTAACAGCACCTTTGACTCCGGCACCAACACCAGCAGCGGCAGCGATGGCACCAACGGCACCCACAATAAACGGAATAGGCATAATTTTCTCCTTTTTTATTTATTCAATTGTTCACAAGCTTTTTTGTTCAGTTCATAGTATTCTTCTAGAGTCATGTGATCCTTGAAGAACGCTTCATACGCATCATCTACACGGCATATGATTGGGCGATCCCTGTATATGGAGCACAAGTTACCCTTCAGATACTTGCACACTCCATCCCCGTTATGCAAGTCGGCATAAATGGGGGATCGATTTAAATTCCTGCAACATTTGCCACATTGGGTACACGGGAACATTAGCAGAACTCCAGCGGAGGTGCATTCTTATCCTTCATATAGGCGTCAAAACTTTCGTATTGATCATAGACCGGCTTCCAACCCATTTTTTTGAACATATCCTTCAAGACCTTATTGAGAGCAGCATCGTCTGCGGCATCCGAGATCTGGTTGGCAAACCCATTGAACACTTCGGTTTCCTGTTTGAACTTTTCAACATCTAGATCCATGACCTTTGCTGCATACTCTTCCAAAATTGCAAGCATATCATCCAGTCTTTCGGAATATGCCGTAAGACTCGTTTTGAACGTGTTCAAGACAGCGACAATTTTCTTGACCAAAGTGCTATTGTCCAACACATAAAGCAACGTGCAGCTCATGATGCCAGAAACAAATGCTCCACAGAAAGCCTGGACAATTTCTCCCACCACAGGGAAAGCACCAATAGCTGTTTTTGAAATAGCCTCACTCACCAGGGAACCCACGACAACACTGGCTCCCGTGGCAATCACCTTGGATGCAGCCAGCATTCTATCGCCAAACAGGAGATGGTCCGGATTGATGAACAGAATCTTTACAGCTTCCACAATGGAAACCCAAGTCTGTCTAATGATTCTCACTACATTTTTAGCTGTAGTAAAAAAGATATTGCACAAGGTCGTTGTAACGCTAGACAAGAAACCTGCAATAGCACCGTCCTTGAAGGAGTCCAAGAGAGCCTTGTAATTCTTCTTGCAATTTTCAAGACCCTTCTTGACACCATTTCCAATGGCACGGAAAACATCCCCCATGTCGGCATTCATAATCGAATTAAAACGATCCAGTTCTTCCTTTACTGCAAACCACATTTCGGAGAACACAAAGCCCAGCATCTGACGTGTACCCATCTTGATGCCTGCCGTTCCCGCAGCAACCATAAGATCTTTCTTGAATGAAGCACTGGAATAGTAAGCCTCATTTAGCTTTTTTTCATACTCAGCACGAGCATCCTTGTCTTTTTTCAACATTTCGGACTTAGTCTTTTCACTAAGTTCCGGATGTTCATTTACATAGTCGGATTTTTTCTTGTCACCAAGAGATGCGTTCAAGCTCTTATTGGTAAAGGCGAGATTAGACTTGTCGTCAGCAAGTTCCGTGGCATCCAAGCCAGCCAATACCCTACCTCGGTCATTATGAATTTCCTTGGAAGAAATAATATGGTCCAGTTCAGCTTTCTTATCTGGAGAAATCGCTTTTGTATGACCATAAAAACCAATATCACCGCCAGTGTACTCATCTCGGATGGTTTTACCAGTTGCCTGGAAAGCCTCTCTTGCCTCATGCTTCATGGATCGGAAATTCTGTCCGTTCCTATGAATTTCATTATGAATATCCTGGGAGTATTCAGGGTTAGCGCTCCAATTCTTAGCGTTCTTGGCGCTTTTGTATCCCATGTTCGGATCTTTACCGATTTGTCGAACATTATGGATAGTATCCACATCGCCACCATGACGGTCCTTGATGAACATATCCAGGCCAAACGATGTAATGATGCTATTGATAATAACCTTTTCGTACTGAGCGAAAAGAGAATCCTTTGTACCCGAAATCTGCGCTGCACAAGCCGCCATAAAACTCCCTCTTATTTTCCAATTAATGTATACTAAAATTTTACCTTATCATCAAAAAAAATCTCTTTTTGTGATTTTTCCCACAAAAAAGGGCCTCGGCGAAAGCCGGGGTCCTTCTGTTTTAAAATCCATGTGCGTTAGCGGTTCCAGCCGTTGGGGGCGTCGCCGTACACGGGGGCTTCGCCGTCCCTGGAGAATCCACCGGAATGGGAGGAGTTGTTGATGCCGAGCCAGCCGCGCATTCTCTTGACACGGTCGGAAGAAGGCTTGTTTGCCGGCTGTGCATTGTTCTCTGCGGCAGAAGCTGCAGCGTTGTTTTCTTTCAAATTCTCGTCCATATCCCAAAGATAACTAAAAAAGCCCCACGAAGGTTTTATATCTTTGGTTGCACGGAGGATTTTGGAACATGTCCAAGCATTTCAGTATCGTAATCGCAGCACTGGCACTGGTCGCGGCAAGCGCCCACGCCGAAGGCAACTACAACCCCTACGAAGAGGGTGCCCGCCATACCTATTCCAGCGATTCGTACCTGAAGGACGAGTACTTCCTCAAGGACTACAAAATCATCCCCTTCACCCAGATCGGTGTTCTGCAGAACAACTTCACTTACAAAACCAAGGACGGCTTCGCCCTCGATTACGGAAGCCTCAGCCCCGCCTTTGGCGCAGGCCTCGCAGTCACCTCCAACGTCACTAGTTTCTTTTGGGCAGGTGTCGCCCCCTCCCTCATGGTGTACCCTTCAACTACTACACCGACTCATACCACGACGACATCTCCATGACCTTGCTCCGCCTGGACCTTTCCGCCGCCGTCGGCATCAAAAACAGCGTCATCGGAGTCTACTTCCGCCCCATCGTCTCCCTGGACCTGTACAGCGAAGTCACTTCCGGCTACCTGTATAAGGGTAAAGTTGAGGGAAACAGGGTTGTCCCTGGCTTTGAAATCGGCATCAACATCTGGAAAAAGCAGACCATCTACTTCGGCGCCCTCGGCCCCCTCACCACCAAGCCCGCCTTTGTGCAGGATCAGTACGCCTCATTCTACCTGGGCTACAGAGTCAAGTGGTACGAAGGCAAGTTCTCACTGTTTTAATGGAGTGTGATATTTTACTTAGTTATATTAGGTCTACACTTTAAATTTTTTACTCCATTGAATGCTTTTTGATGCCCGCATTAGCTATCTTTGCACCCATTATGCAGGCACTTATATCTTCACTAAGGAACTACGTGGTCGCTCCCAACGAACTTGACCTGAATTACGTTATGCAGCACCTTGCAGGGATATGCGTGGCCTACTACGCGCAGAAAGCGTACCCGCCCAGAAAGAAGCTTAAGGTAATGAAGGAACTGTTTGCGGAATCCCTGAAGATCGGATCCTGGCCGACAGTGCTACAGGGCGAGCATAACGAGAACTTCAAGATCAAAACCGACGCCTACCTGGCCAAGGTGAACAAGGATTACAAGAAAACCGCCGAAGCGATGGCCAAGCAGGTCAAGAACCTCATCGACCAGCTTGCCGGATAGAATAAATGAACTGAGCTAAAAGTCAAAAAACAAGGCGGGATCGCAGCCGAAAACATCGCCGAGCATTACAGCCATTTTTCTGGATACAGAGCGTCTGCCGTTCTCTAGATCAGAAACATAATGCGACGACTTGCCAAGTTTTTCGGCCAAAGCCGCCTGGGACCATCCTCGCATATCTCTGCTCGCAAAAATCATTTCGCCGGGAGTAGATTCTGCAAAGCGATTTTTGAATAAATCCGTTTCTTCCCAGGAAATAGACTCTTCGTTCTTGATTTCAAAATTTTCATCACTTTCTTTAGCCATATAGCCTCCATTATTTAAACCGTTTCTAACACGAACCATTTTGTTAATGTCAACAAAATGATTCCTTGATGTAGTTCGACATCACTTGCTAAAAAGGACTATGCCAACATTTTTTGAGAAGAAATCTTGAAGTATAAGAAATATTGTATTCCTTGTTTTATCATCAGAATCATTATTTCTTCGGGAGGGATCATACCAAGGATTTTCAATAGACAACTAATCCTTCAGATTGCCAGTTATAATGGCTTAACGAGCTTAACTTCGGGGTCATCAAAACCCCTTAGTGAGCCGTTCTTTTTGAGGTACGCACATTTTGACCTTACGATTAACATGATGATTACTCTTCTCGCATGCCAACTTCGCTTTGTCAACAGATTTAAGCGGATATTTCTTTTTGAGTCATACAGCCTCCATTTTTATTGTTTATCCTCTAGGATATCGTAATTTTGCACCGCATTTAGGACAGCGTAAAATCAGATTCTTTAAACGTTCAATCTCCGCGTCTTTTTCCTTCATCCTTCGATCAATTTCATCAACAGGATTTTTGTTTCCGAAAAATTCTCCAAATATATCACCGAAAGGATTATCTTCCATAAAAAGTCTCCATTTAAAAAAGTGAAACATCATTTTGCCGATGTCGGCAAAATGATATTTAAATAAAGCTACGGTTTACAACACTTGTTGTGAATTATTCAGTATTCTTCAACTTCGGAATCGCCAGGATCTGATTCATCCCTCATATCCCGGTATTTCTGACCGGCATTTTCATCGTGAAAATACTCGTTCAAAACGGAATCGGTACATTCAACGCACAAGTTTTCGTAGGCAACATCTTCTCTATCTGAAATTTTAAGGAAATCATTAGAAGAAAGACCTACTAAATAATATATGCGATCTACTCCGGGTTTTAGGATTTTCAGGCACCTGCCGCAACGGCATTTAGAAACCGATTCTACAGCCTCGTATTCGTTTCCGTCACAATAATTGACACCGTTTTTCAACGATTTTATTAGTGTAATCGCAGTTTTTTTAGACAATTCATTTGCATCGTACAATTTAAAGACTGTGTTAACGACGCTATTCATTGCCTCGCCTATTTGATGACAGCTCATTTGAGCCTCCTGTAATTTATTAATGGCGCTAGGCCAAAATAGTTGAACATGACAAAAACGGGTGGTTTAAGTCATTTGACATATACAACATTGCCAAAGCAAAAAACTTGCTTTGAGCCTATCATTTTATTTGGGGATGCTCCAGTTCTTGTTGTTGGCGAGGGTATTCCTCGGCGTTACTTGCCAGCCTTACGGCGGATCTCGAGCAGGTCGTGTTCCTGCCAGCTATCCAACACTTGAACCAGAAGGTTTATGGACCCTGCCGCGAATGCACGTACGGACTTTTGCAAGCCTATGTCGACTGTCGCAGGGATTGAAGAATTACTGATGGAAATATAATAAAAACATCTGTAGGTGGGGTGGATTTTTTTAGTACACAAATTAAAAAAAATTTATGCTAAATTATCGCCATGACCATTTCAAATTGCGCAAAGATTGTTCAATGGAACGATGAAAAGGGTTTTGGATTTGCCGAGGCAAACGGTGCAAGGTACTTCTTTCACATTTCTGCACTTGGACTTATGTCTAGACGCCCGAAAATCGGTGACACCATAATCATTGAAAACTTTGGTAAGAGCGAAAAAGGGCTGAAAATTGAAAAAGGCTCTATTAAGGGCGTTACAGTCTCCTCAAATAACAAACGAACGACGACATACAGCAAACGATCTTCAAGCAGAAGAAATACGAGATCTGTAATGCTTGTTGCATGCTTGATTCTTGCTGCTATAGCAGGAATAGGCACTCAAGTAAGCAAGGGTTTCGCACCTTCTGCAGCATCGATATCCATCCAGAAATCTGATATAAATCCAGACGGGGCTTATACAACCAAGATGGAGGTCGCCAAGTATATCTGCCAATACGGCCACCTCCCCCACAATTATGTAGATAAGTATACTGGGAAACGAATGTACGAGGAGAAAACCGGCCGTTACTTTTCGAAATGGAACTTCAATCCTCTTACCACCATAGGCGTGATGATCGGTGGAGACAATTTCAGCAACAGAGAAGGACTTTTGCCTAGCGGTTACTGGAGCGAAGCTGACGTAGACTATTACGCCTCAAATCGAGGAACAAACAGACTTGTATATGGCAGCGGATGCAACATCTATTACACCCGGGACCATTACAAGTCTTTCAGTAAGATTGAATTTTAAGAAATTAGTGCAATTTCTAATTGCACTAATTATCCCACATACGCAAAGGACTGCGGTGCAGTAGTAATCCCGTAATCAGCCAGGGACTTGGCCTTCTTGAAGATTTTCACTTCGCCAAGTTGGTAGCATAACGATAATGCAGATATTCCCGCAAATCCGATTCAATCAAGACATTCTCTTCATTTCGGGGAACACAATCCCCAGGGACATAGGAATACCCCTCCTGATAACCACCGAATTAAGGGGTATTATTGCTCAACAAGCTTTGTTCTACAGCTTCCAGGAGTTTATACACTCCGGTGGAGGGATTTTTCCCTTCAATTAGGGATTTGGCCCTTTCCATGGCTACAGAACGGTTATCCCACAGCATGTTTTTTTGAGTCGCGGTAAGCATGCCTTTTTTGTACTGAGACCATTCCCCAGTGGAATTCTGCAATGTCTTAACACATTCTGCAGAACTTAGACTTGATTTCTGTTCACGGGAATGCAAAAGGAACCACAATTCAATACAGGGGTTGGAACAGATCTTTGTTCCATTGCATTTTTCCAGTCTGGAATTAAATTCAGGAACATCCTGGTCATACATCAAAAAAGTTTCAATGTGGTCGCTGATCGAGACCTTTTCCTTTTTGACCTCACGGGCGATAAGCGCATTGGAAATATCTTGCCCCTGACGAATCGGAACAATTTTTATAGGCGAACGATATCGCTGGCGCAATTCCTGAACATAGCATTCCTCTGTAAATCCCTCGCAGAATACAAGGAATGCTTGCTTCATTTTCTTTGATGTTCTCTCTTCTCTACCCCTCGGCATACCCTACTCCCCGTAAAGCATTCTCTTTAGACCTTCAATAGACGAGGTCACAATAGGAACGGCGTCAAAACGGCCTTGTCTGTAAGCCTTTTCCGCGTCCATGTTTTCTCTAAAGTCCTTATAGTCGTACAAGGAATGAACCTCTGTTGCACCCAACTCATTCTTGGTCACAAATACAATCTGGTCCTTCCTAAAACGATTCATATCAATCAAGCTCAAGTTGTGGGTGGAGAACAAAAGCTGGGACTGTTTAGATGCATGAATCAAATCCAAGACGAATTCCGATATACTTGCATGCAAGCTTGTATCGAATTCATCCAGCAATACAGACTTATTGTTCTTGACCACATCAATCAATCTCAAGAGAATGCCGAACAACCTCTTGGTACCATCGGATTCTTCGTCAATATCAAAGGGTACATCGGGAGCGATCTTGTGATAGGTCAAGAATCTCACTACATCACGATTCACGATTTGCCCAGGCATACCAAAGGGATTTCCAGGACTTGGCACAGGAACTGCAACCATTTCGAGTTTCTTTTCGATGTCACAAATATCGCTATCGCAATGTTGCAATGCGGCAAGAATCAACGGTTTGTTTTCGTCAAAGTACGCCTCGACACTCTGATCATCCAAACGGATCAACCCGAGCATAAAAGTTGACCAAAAATAACGGTATAGCTTTTGAGCCAATTCACGGTTCATGGAACTTGCTCGAGTAAGGAACAAGTTCTTGTCACTGGTATTCAGAACCACATCGTTGGGCCTGGCCAGTACACCTTCTGCAAACTTGTATTCGTTCCCTTCCCTTTCGAAAACGCGGGCTCGGCGATCGTTGGGATAGTAGAAAAGGCTTTCTGCGATAATCTTAGATTTCAGCAAGGAGAATGAATATTCATATTCAACGTCATCGCAAATGAAATCAATCAAGAAACGGCTCGGCTTTTCTGGAAAGCCTTCGAATTTGAACGGTGCATACTGGAATGCTGTATTTTCGTTATACTGATGCGACTCAAGAATCGTCACTCCGCAAAATCTGATGGCCTTCAGAATATTGGACTTTCCGGATGCATTTGCGCCAAAAAGGCCAACGGACTTGAGCAGCTTTAATCCCTTCCATTCGACAACATTGTCCGCCAGCTTCTTGGAAAGGGCTGTTTTCGTATTCCCCGCCCTAAAATCGATGCAAATGCGGTCTCTAATGGAATAAAAGTTCTCAAGTTCTATTTTAACCAGCATATCTAGTCCGTTTTTGTAGAATTTCTACAAAAATACAATATAAAACCGAAAAAAGCAAGCGTTTAGGGAAAATTACGATAAAAAGCGCATCAAAACCAGAGTTTCATAGATCTCAGTTCTGATTTGCTGCTAAAAGTTCCTTTATCGTTCTAATTAAATAGTAAAGCGAAAATACGCCTGGCAGCAAGTGTCTACCCTAGATAAACTATCATTTCAATCCCATTTTTTGAATTTTTTGCTTTATTTCAGCAAACCTTTATCAGCAGCTATTCCATAGCTGGTCACATCATCGCCGGGGGCGAAGTAGAGCTGGTTTCCGGCGGCATTTTCTGCGACAGGAGCTCTCATGCTGTCAAACATTTCTTCGTTATCGGTCCAGAGTTCGCACTGGGTAATAACGGTCGTAATTGCGCTTTCCCAGCCTTCGGGCGGGTACTTGTATTTTTTGAGAAGTTTTTTGATGGCGGTGCGCATAGAGGCGCGGGCGCTTTCCTTGCGCTGCCAGTCAACAGTACGGCTTGTGCGGAGCTTTTCTGTCAATTCCTTCGTGAGGGCGATGAACTGTTCGTCGCTATACGCCTTACGAATCCCTTCGGGGCTTGTAAGGGCATCGTAGAATGCGGTTTCTTCCTTGGTCAGGCCAAGCTTTTCGCCAGAAGCAGCGGCATCAGAAATGCTACTTGCCAATTTCAGCAATTCCTGGATTACTTCTTCGTTGGTAAGTTGTCCGTTCAAGTAACGGTTCATGGCCTGATGGAAAATATCGGAGAACTTCTGGGAATTCACGATATTCGTTCTGGAATAAACTCGAACTTGTTCCTCGATAAGTTTCTTCAAGATTTCCACCGCGATGTTCTTGTGTTTCATCTTGGCCACATCTTCAAGGAACTTGGGATCAAACAGGGAGAAGTTCTCCCCTACACTACTGAACAGATTTAGAACGCCTTCAGATTTTACGCTTTGCTTCAGCAATTCGTTGATTCGTGCGTTTACATCCTTGAGGGTAACCTTGCTCTTGCCTGCGCCATACATAAAGCGCATAAGCTGTACACGAACAGCTTCAAAAAAGTTCGCTTCGATTCGCATTTCTGCAGGAGCTATGGAAGAACATAGCGAGAGAGATTGACGAAGCATCAAGGCTTCTTTGACAAAAGACTTCTTCTGTTCTTCGCGGCTTTTCTCTAAAATAAAGTTCAAGGCATCGGTAATGCATACACCCATCTTCAGCGAGGAATTGCTGAAGAAATCGGAGTAGTCAAATCCATGGAACAGGCTACGGCAAATTTCCAGTTTTTCCTGGGCCTTGGGCAAAGCCTGTTTTGCAATGTCCATTTCGCCATAGTTCTTACGGTCACGAACGGTATAGTCGTTCATTGCGCGTTTTAATGCGCTGGCGATACCGATGTAATCTACCACCAGGCCGCCTTCCTTGTCTTCGTAGACTCGGTTTACGCGTGCAATGGCCTGCATCAGGTTATGGCTTTCCATCGGCTTAAAGACGTACATGGTCGCTAGGGACGGAACATCAAATCCCGTAAGCCACATGTCCACCACAATCACGATTTTCAGCGGACCTTTATTGTCCTTGAATCTTACAGCCAATTCCTGGCGGTGAGTCTTATTGCCGACAATAGGATGCCATGTTTCGGGATCCTTGTTGCTTTCGGTCATGACCACGGCAATCTTTGCATCTTCTCCGGGAACTGTTACGGTTTGATCACCCACCATCACTTGAGATGTGGTGCCAGCCCATTCGGGGCGCAGTTCCAGAATACGATTAAACATCTTCATGGCAATGCCACGAGAATAAGCCACAATCATGGCCTTGCCGGTATAAAGATCCTGACGATTAGTTTCGTAGTGTTCCAGGATGTCATCAACCAAGGAGTTGATTGTCTTTTCGTGACCGAGAATTGCTTCTAGCTGGCCTAATTCATGCTTGCTTTTCTCAATGACTTCCGGAGAGGCAACCCCAGCCAACATATCATATTCAGAATCAATCTGGGCAAGGACCTTGTCGTCCAACTTTAGGCGGACAACTCGGCTTTCATAATAGACAGGGCGAGTTGCACCATCTTCCACAGCCTGGGTCATATCGTAAATATCAATATAGCCACCAAAAACTTCCGTGGTGTTGCGATCTTCACGGCTGATAGGCGTTCCTGTAAAACCGATAAAGCTGGCATTGGGCAGACTGTCACGAATAATGCGAGCTGTACCCTTTATGGTGCGGACTACTAAATTACCAGAAGCATCTTCGGAAGTCTTTACCTTTTCTGCTAAACCATACTGACCGCGATGGGCTTCGTCTGCCATCACAATGATATTTCTGCGGTCTGAAAGAGGCTCGTCGGATTCCTCGAACTTCTGCATGGTGGTAAAGATGATGCCGTTGGCCTTACGGCCGTTAAGCAGCTTCTTCAGGTGCTCGCGAGATTCAGCCTGAACAGGTTCCTGACGTAGGAAATCCTTACAGTTGGCAAACTGGCCATACAGCTGGTTATCCAGATCGTTTCGGTCCGTAATCACCACAATGGTCGGGCTTTCGATACTGGATTGGAGCAGGTTTGCATAGAATACCATGCTCAAAGACTTACCAGAGCCCTGGGTATGCCAGAACACACCAATCTTTCCATCGCCACTTACAGCTTGCTTAGTTCGTTCTACAGCCTTGCGCACTGCAAAATACTGATGGTAGCCAGACAGAATCTTAAAAGTCTTTAATCCATCGTTATTGAAGCAGATGAAGTTCTTGATAATATCAAGAAGACGATCCTTCTGGAAAATCCCTTCAAAGAACGTGGAAAAGTCTGCAATAGCACCAGACTCACGATTTCCGTCCTTGGTTTTCCATTCCATAAAGCGGTCTTCGCCGCTGGTAATGGTACCGGCTTTTGAAATCAGCTGGTCAGACATGACGCAGATGCAGTTATAGATAAACAGCGAAGGAATCTCCTGCATATAATTGCGGATTTGCAGGTAAGCTTCGCTGGCGTCGGTCTCTTCGCGACTGGGAGACTTCAATACAAAAAGGCAAACGGGCAAACCATTCAAGAACAAGAGCACATCGGGTCGCTTGTTGGACTTTTCGATAAAGGTCCACTGGTTTGCAAAAATAAAGGAATTGTTGTCGATGTTCTTGTAGTCGACCAGATAAATAATATCAGACTTGGTCTGGCCATCCTTATGGTAGGCCACCTCCACCCCATTCTGGATATAATCCATGAACAGGGCATTCTGCTTTACAAGATCATCGTTTTCAAAGTTACGGACCTTATTCAAGGCCTCTTCGATAGCCTCTGGAGCTGCATCCGGGTTTATACGACGGATAGACTCTTCAAAAACAGGCTCGTAAAGCGGATCTCTAAAATCTCTCCCTACGTCGGGGCCATAGGCATAATCCCATCCCAGGTTATCCTGGAATAGCTGCTTTAGGCACTGTTCGTAGGCATTTTCGTCGTAGAGAGACATAGATTATCTTCCTTTATGTGAAAGATAATCAAATATTAGGAGGAAGACTTAAGCGAAAGCTGCATTATCCAGCAAAACATTCACATATGTCTGATACGGAATACCCGCTTCTGCCGCTTTTCTCTTGATAGCATCTACTGTTTTGACCTTGAGTCGGATAGAATACATCTTCTTCTCCTCTTTGGAATCAGCAATAGCCTTTTTGATACGGGTTATCGATTCTTCTAGAGTCTCCGATTCATTGCCGCCAGTGATAAGCATCGGATCTCTTACAGTTGTGTCGTTTTCGAGTTTTTCAATTTCCTCTTCGGAAAGGAAATCATCGACCAACTTAAAGCCCTTGGGCAATTTGTACTTATCTCGCATCTTGCACCTCGTCTTCATGAGCTCTCCTTACAGTTACCAAAGTTGACAAGTCGTCCGTAACAATTAAAGTCCAAAAATGATTGTCCACTTCAGCAGTAATTTTTGATAGACCATCCTCTTCTGAAGGATCTCGCCTCAAGAAGTTTTTCCGTAAAACGCGTGCAAGCATTTCTACGGTAAAGCCCCTTTCACGCATTCTTTCGAAGGCATGCCTTGTAATATTCACAAAACCTAGTCTCCATTATAGATAATGTATTGACATTTGTCAATACAAACCAATATTAAACCACCATTTTCCCCACGCCGGGAAAATGGCCAATAGCATTCTTTTGATTATGACGATGTTCTAGCGTTGCTGTTGGCGGAGGTATTCTCCGGCGTTACCTGGCGTAATTTCGCCTTACGGCGATTCCACGCTCTCGAGCAGGTTGTGTTCCTGCCAGCTATCCAATAACATAAACTAGATGGTTTATGAGCCTTGCCGCGAATGCACGTACGGACTTTACAAGTCTATGTCGACTGTCGCAAGGATTAATGAATTATGGGATATAATATAATTAAAGATTTTGACAGTTTAGTGTCAAATTTCAATTCCAAGTTTACCTTTATTGGCAAAGGCTATGTGACTAATTGCATTTTGCAGAAGGAGCTTGTTTAGGAACTCAACATCGCGATTGCATAAAGGCTTGATATCAAAGCCGTAGTCAATGGGCTTTTGATTTCGATCGAAAGAAACCCTAGCCTGTTTAAGCATATAACCATTACCAAATCCCAAAGTCTCTTGAATCGAAGATTTAGCAACAGTATATTCAGGGTTATCCGCCACGAATTTGTAAAAAGGACTCATGCAAATTGTGGCAATATTTTTAGATAACGGAAACACCACATAATCATGAGGTGTCACCAGAGATAAAGTCTGCAAGGACATCTCATTATGACATTTTATAGCCATTTCTTGAAGAAGAAATACTTTCTCCATCGACAAGCGTCCCATATACCACGCATTTCCTTTATCAGGCAATAGGAATTCCCTACCACATTCTTTTGAGGTCACGAATATCTGATATGAGCCGAGGATGTCTTTGGCATAAGTCGTCAACGTTAAATTTGATTGAACGAAGCTATACTGGTAAAAATTGGTCAGTTCTACTTTATCTTTGCACTCAAGAATTTTTCCGATATTCTCAAAGAATTTACCAAAGATCAAGGCTCGTTCAGATTCGCTCATACCGTCCAAAAGAAACTCACCTAGGGCGTCTTTAGCATTATAACGCAAAATAGACACCAGCAAAAACTTCTTGAGCAGAAACATCTCTGCGGCAGACAATGTCAATTTGTTCGTGGATGCAAGTATCTTTTTATGGACGGGCGCAAAAACCTTTTCGATTTTATCATTCAGGTCATGTTCCAACTGCTCAGGGTAATAACCATACTCGCTGAATACGGAGCGGGGATTCCTTGATTCCACAGTCCTTGAAGCAAGATCCATATACTGAATCTTATCGTCTTCACAAAAAGCACGAAGAATGAATTGCGGAATAAAATGGGAACGGAGCATTTTAGTCTTTTTCAATTCCAGTCAAATCTTCAACTTCTGCTATGTCACTTAACATACTTGTATAGCAAAGAAGCTTTGGTTGAAGTTCTCTCAAATCTTTGCGAAATTCACTTTTATACAATTCAAATGTTCCATCCATCTTGGCCTTATGCCATTTTGCAGTAAACGGGCGAACAACCTGATTTAATACTACAATAGCAATTTTCGTAAAATGTACACATTCACGACCGTATTCCTTCAAAATAGATCGAGTTGTTGGGAAAATCGAATAAACGCTATCTAACGCACATTCTTCATTGCCTTCACAGTCATCCAAAGTCTGAGTTGTTACACGGGTCAACAGTTCTACGTAAAGAGCCCAAGCAGCATCTTTATCTTTATCACAGGGAGTAAATTCCGCTTCAAGAAACTTGACGTTGATTTTCAAAGAATTCAAATGCCACTTATCCAATAGTCCTTTTAACCGCATAGTCAGCAATCCCTTTGTATTTTAAGAATTTTGTCTTCGCATAGGTCTTGATAAATCATATACGCATGATTGTCTATCATTATACGCACAATCTAGCATAAATTTCAATTTATCAGCATCCAAATCATCCCAATTAACTACAGATATTTTTGCATTTGGCGCTAGAAGATTATCAATAATTCTTGCTGGCAGATACGGATAACGACGTTCATACTCTTCCCGTTCATTTATTGTACACCAGCCTGAAATATTTGGAAACACGCTTCTTTTTTCAGTCTCATGAGCAGCAACAACATAATTGCTCTTGACTGAAGGCAAGAGAATAACAAGAATCCCTGACTGACGATTCACAGAACCATCATACATGCTAGAAAACAATTCCCAATCAATGTGTTTACGATTCTTTGTTTCTGTACCAACCAATAAAATCGTAATGGACGATTCTCTCAAGTATTCATCACGAATTTTAACTCGTATTTGTTCGTCGCTCAATTCATCAGAAATATCACCAGAATCAACCGACCAGTCAATAAATAATTCTTTTCGCTCACCCAAATTGACCAAATAATCCTTATACCACTGGTCATTGTCGTGATGATAGCTAATAAAAACTTTATGCATGTATTTTCCTCCTATTTTGAAAATATTCAAACTATGCGATTAAAGATAATCTTTATTTTTGACACTTTAGTGTCAATTCATCTCATTCAAAGCGACCCAAATCTTGTCAAAAAGCATCTATCTTTTGTTATATCATTCTTTGAGGAAATGTTTTTTGCTACTGATAATGTCAGCTACCCATTTTTAGGACTGGTTTAAAGTATACAAAATCACCCAGTTCTT
>JAKSIC010000024.1 GCA_024399015.1 Fibrobacter sp. | reverse complement strand
AAAGGAATGAGCCCGGTTGGGTACCGGACTCATTACGCAGTTTTATCCTAACTTTAAACTGTCCAACTTTTTGGGGTCAGTTCAAAGTCCCCGGGGCATTTTTTTGTATATTCATTCCGTCGGATTTACCGACCATTTCTACATCACCCGACAGGTGCCCGCGAATATTATCGCAACAAGGGAAATGCGTTTCTAAGGAAAATCACATACATAAGTTCTACGTTAAGGTAATTCTAAAACCATAATGTATTGACATTTGTGTATATACTTCTTAAATTTATGAAGTTAACCAAGCACTTCCAGAAGCGAAGTGGGGAAAGAGATATTTACCCGGAAATGCTTTCGAAAATTTTGTCGGGCAAATATATTTCTACCCCTTCAACCAAAGACGAATCCGTTGAATTGATTACAGGGAAACACGACAACAAACTGTGGACGATAGTAATGAACATCGAAACAGGTTCAATCATTACCGCAAGACGAGCACATGGCAAGGAAATCAGGGTGTATGAAGAAGCGTTCAAATAAAGTGAAGTACTACAACGATACAGACTTTGGCGAACAAATGGAATGCGCCATCCAGGACGGAACGGCGATCATCGGAGAAGGAGACGGCATCACCGAATTCATCGCCAAAGCAAAAGCCAAAAGGCAAGCCGAAAATCAACGCAAGATGTATTCCATACGCCTAAAAGTCAGCGTCGTGGAAGGTATCAAGAAAAAAGCTGCAGCAGCCGGCGTTCCCTACCAAACGTACATAAACGCGTTGCTAGAGAAGGCCGTTATCTAAGAAACTACAGCCTTATTCTTCGGAGGTCACCACCAGTTCGATACGGCGGTTCTGCTTACGGCCGGATTCAGTATCGTTGTCGGCCTTAGGAACACTGGAGCCGTAGCCACGGGCTGTCAGGCGGGCCTCGGCAATGCCTCTGCGGATCATGTAGTCGCGCACAGCATTGGCTCGATCTTCGGACAGTTGCTGGTTATAGTCGTCGCCGCCCTCGGAACTGGTGTGGCCCTGGACTTCAACCTTAGCCTTGGGGTTACGCTTCAGGCCTGCGATTGCAGCATCCAAAGTCTTAAGGGAACTGGGCACCAGTTCGGCACTGCCTACCTTGAAGGTAACGCCGGTCAGTTCGGCACGGGTATCATCAAACACCACGGTAATGCCGCCGGTACTTGCGGTCATGGAAACATAGGGCGTGTTGCCGCATTCAAAGGGGCCAGTCAAGCTTTCACAAAGAATGGTGTAAGTATCTTCACGGGGAATCATGAAGCTAACTTCGCCATAAGTATCTGTGGTAACGGAAATCTTCTTACCCTTCTTCTGGCCTACAAAAACCAACTTCTTCTTGACCTGGGGAACGTCATCGTAGTTTGTATAGGTTACGTTCAAAACCGCATGGGTCTTGTTGGGGGCCAAAGTCTTGGCTTCCACAGAAGAAACGCCGGCAACAGCCAAGGCGGACACCAGAATCAAAGCATAAATCTTGTTCATACACATCCCTTTTTTGGACTCAAATTTAGTTAAAAGTAAGAAATAGAACTAGCCCCCGACCCTTGCAATTATGGCGGTAAAAGCTAACTTTGCCATAACATTTTCTTATAGGTCCTTTTAGGAGAGCATATGAAGTTCAATAAGATTGCCGCAGTCATCGCCATGACAATGGTTTCTGCCGTATTCGCTCAAGAAGCAACCCCCGCTGCAGAAACTGCAGCCCCTGTAGCAGAACAGTCCGTCGCACCTGCTGCTGAACAAGCACCTGTTGCTGAACAGGCTCCCGTTGCTGAAGCAGCACCCGCCGCTGAACAGGCTCCCGTTGCTGAAGCAGCACCCGCCGCTGAACAGGCTCCCGTCGCTGAAGCAACCCCCGCTGCAGAACAGGCTCCCGTTGCTGAAGCAGCACCCGTCGCCGAAGCAGCACCTGCCGCCGAAGCAGCACCTGCCGTAGAACCGGCTCCCGCAGCAGCTCCGACTGCAATTGAAAAGATTGCCGAATCCTTCACCCTCAAGGGCAACATCCAGACTCAGGTTACCAAGTCCATGCAGGATGAAAACACCAACTTCAGCACCGGTTGGTTCCGCGCAAACATCGGTGGCCAGTACAAGAGCGAAAACCTTGACGGTTTGGTTATGCTCCGTATTTTTGCTCCGGAATTTGGCAACAAGCTTTCCGATGGCGCAAAGACCGCTAGCTACGACAAGATCCTCGCCGACCTCTACTGGGCAAACTACAAGTGGAACCTGGGCGAAGACAAGCTCAACTTGAAGATCGGTCACTGGAAGACGGACTGGTCCCAGTCTACCCACTTCGGTACCTATATCGACGCTCCCCTCACCAAGCGCGGCCTTTGGATGCGCGACTACAGCCACAACGCATTGGAACTTGGCTGGAAGCACGGTTTCAACCAGTTGAACGTTATGCTCGCCACCAAGGACAACAAGGCTAACACCGGTTACCTCCGCGTAGAAGACGACATGAAGTTCACCGTCCCCCTGGAAGTGAAGGTCGGCTATCGCGTAAACTTCATTGACGCCATCCAATATACCATTTCCATAACCCACCGCATGGCCGCTTACGTCAGCTATGCCTTCATGCCCAACCTCCGCCTCTATGGTGAACTTGGCGTTCTCTACACCGAAAATGAAGAACTCAGTCTTAGTGCACCAAACACGAGGCTTCAGGAACTGAGCTACATGGACGGACCAGGCAACCTGATGATGCCGTTCTATGTGGGTCTCGAACTCCCCGTTTCCATCGTTCCGGGCATCAACAACGCCCTCAGCGCATTCTTCATTGAAGTGGAATATGTAAATGATCGCGAACGTGCCCAAGTCGGTGCAGATGACCTGGCATGGACCATCGCCATGGTTCGTAACATCGGCAAGTCCAAGCTCCAGTTCAGCATCTACAGCGAAAAGGAAATGAGCGACGTTGGTCTCGCCTTCCGCCTCACTACTACTTTTAAGTAATAGCGCTATAAGCCGACCTAGTTGGCACAAGTTTCGCTTTATTTTAGCAAACCGTTGGTTTTACCAGCGGTTTGTTTCATTTTTAAACACTTTAGTTTCTACCAGTCCCTAGTATTTCAAAAATAAACACCCTAAAGTTCGCAAAATTGGCGTTTTTAGAGTAATTTCGGCAGTTTTTACCATTTGGCATTTGGCACGTTTCTTGCTAAATTATGGGCGAAAATCAAAAAAGCCCCCAAAAGGGCCACACTATTAAAACAAAAGGGCGTCCCGAAAAACAAAAGGACCCCGCAACAAAGGACAAGTAAAATGATCAAGCCTTTAGCAGATCGAATCGTTGTAAAGCCGGCCGAAGCCGAACAGAAGACCTCCTCCGGTCTCTTCATCCCGGATAACGCAAAGGAAAAGCCGATGCAGGGTAAGGTCGTGGCTGTTGGCCCGGGCCGTAAGACCGAAGCCGGCGAAACTGTCGCTATGGAAGTCAAGGTTGGCGACGTGGTTATCTACGGCAAGTACAGCGGCACCGAAATCAGCGTCGATGGCGAAAACTACCTGATCATCAAGGAATCCGACATCTTCGCTACTCTTTAAGAGTGATTAGTAAACAGTGGTCAGTAATCAGTTTTTGCAGGAAGGACCCGCACCCACTAACCACTAAACACTAACCACTAACCACTTTTTAAATAAGGAAAAAAGAAAAATGGCAAAACAGTTGAAGTTTGATGTTGCTGCTCGCGAATCTCTCATGAACGGCGTCGATAAGCTGGCAAACGCAGTTAAGGTTACTCTCGGCCCCAAGGGTCGTAACGTCATGATCGCCAAGGCATTTGGCGCACCCAACGTCACCAAGGACGGCGTTTCCGTCGCTAAGGAAGTTGAACTGGAAGACGCTTACGAAAATCTCGGCGCACAGATGGCCAAGGAAGTCGCAAACAAGACTTCTGACACCGCTGGCGACGGCACCACCACCGCAACCGTTCTCGCACAGGCAATCACTCGCGAAGGCCTCAAGAACGTTGCAGCAGGCGCAAACCCCATGGACATCAAGCGCGGTATGGACGCTGCAGTTGACGCTGTCATCGAAGAAATCGGCAAGATGGCTGTGAAGATCAACGGCA
The DNA here is from genome assembly GCA_024399015.1 of Fibrobacter sp. Taxonomy (GTDB): domain Bacteria; phylum Fibrobacterota; class Fibrobacteria; order Fibrobacterales; family Fibrobacteraceae; genus Fibrobacter. Next base: position 45,098 of record JAKSIC010000024.1, on the reverse strand, counting down.
AGGAACACATCGCTCAGGTTGCTACTATTTCCGCAAACAACGATCCGGAAATCGGCGACCTCCTGGCCAGCGCTATGGAAAAGGTCGGTAACGACGGCGTTATCACCATCGAAGAATCTAAGACTGCAGAAACCATCCTCGACGTTGTTGAAGGTATGCAGTTCGATCGCGGTTACCTGTCTCCCTACTTCGTCACCAACACTGACAGCATGGAAGCAGTCCTCGAAACTCCGTACATTCTCCTTTACGACAAGAAGATCTCCACCATGAAGGATCTCCTCCCCATGCTGGAATTCGTCGCAAAGCAGGGCAAGCCTCTCCTCATCATCGCTGAAGACGTTGATGGCGAAGCTCTCGCAACTCTCGTTGTGAACAAGATGCGCGGCACCCTGAAGGTCGCAGCCGTTAAGGCTCCGGGCTTCGGCGACCGTCGTAAGGCTATGCTCGAAGACATCGCTATCCTCACCGGCGGTATGCTGGTTTCCGAAGACACCGGCGCTAAGCTGGAAGACGCTCCGGTAACCGTCCTCGGTCAGGCAAAGTCCATCACCATCACTAAGGACAACACCACCATCGTTGAAGGTGCTGGCGACGCCGCTTCCATCAAGGGCCGTATCGCTCAGATCAAGAAGCAGATCGAAGCTACCACCAGCGACTACGATCGTGAAAAGCTCCAGGAACGCTTGGCAAAGCTCGCCGGTGGCGTTGCTGTGATCAAGGTCGGTGCTGCTACCGAAGTTGAAATGAAGGAAAAGAAGGACCGCGTCGACGACGCTATGCACGCAACTCGCGCAGCTGTCGAAGAAGGTATCGTTCCGGGCGGTGGCGTTGCTCTCATCCGCGCTGCCAAGGCTGTTGACGGCCTCAAGCTCACCAACGACGACCAGAAGACTGGTGCCGCCATCATCAAGCGCGCTATCGAAGAACCTCTCCGTCAGATCGTTGCAAACGCTGGTGGCGAAGGCTCCGTCGTTGTGAACAAGGTGAAGGAAGGCAAGGATGGCTTTGGCTACAACGCTAAGACCGACACCTACGAAGACCTGATCGCCGCTGGCGTTATCGACCCGGCCAAGGTTACCCGTACCGCTCTCAAGAACGCTTCCTCCATCGCTTCCATGATCCTGACCACTGACTGCGTGATCACCGAAAAGAAGGAACCGAAGGCTCCGGCAGCTCCGGCTATGGATCCTTCCATGGGCATGGGCGGCATGATGTAATGACCTCCGTCGCAGGCCTAGCCCGCGGCACCTAAGGAATTCTCCTTATGGAAAACACCCTGACTTGAAAAAGTCGGGGTGTTTTTTTGTGCGAAAAAACTCCCGCCTCCAGCAAAAAAAAGAGACCGCCTTTCCCGCGATCTCTCATAATTGATAATTCGTAAATGATAATTGGAAAAATCCCTTCGGGATTTTTAGAACATCTTGCGTGCCTTCTTCGGGCCACCCGCAGAAGTTGCCGGGCTGGTGGTTGCGCTCTTGTTGCTGAACAAGGTCGCGTCGTCAGAAGACTTGGTCTTTACAGAGAAGTGGTTACCGTCGCAAGTTTCAGACGGTGCATAACCTGCGGTGTACAAGCAGTAGGTCTTTTCAGAGCAGAATTCGCCAGCAGCCTTGCCAGTGTGGTTGCAAACGCCGCGGCTAACAACTCCAGGAGGAACCGGGAAGGGCTTGCGAGGAAGATCCTTATGAAGTTCCTTCATCACAGCGATCCAGACCGGAAGAGCATCTTCGGTACCGGTATGGCCTGCACCCAAGGAACCCGGATTGTCGGAACCGACCCAGACACCCATGGTGTACTGCTTGGTGTAACCGATGTACCAGCAGTCCGTATAGTCGTTGGTGGTACCAGTCTTACCGCCACTGGGGTGAGTAAAGCCGCCAGCCCAAACGCGAGCTGCAGTACCGCGAACGTTCACGTCCTTCATGATGTCCACCATCAAGTAGGCGGAAGCCGGACGGAGAACTTCGTGTTCGACCTTGGAGTTACGTTCAATCACTTCGCCATGCTTATCCACGATGGATTCAATCATGTAAGGTTCAATTCTGTTACCGCCGTTGGGGAACACAGTATAGGCGGAAGTCATTTCCATGAGGGTTGCACCCACGGAACCAAGAGCCAAGCTAGGCACAGCCATCAACGGAGCGCGAACGATACCGAACTTGCGGGCGTAGTTCACCACGTTGTTCAGACCGTACTTCTGTGCGGTAAGAATTGCAGGCAGGTTCTTGGAACGATAGAGAGCGCGACGGAGAGTCATCATACCTTCGAAGTCATGTTCGAAGTTTGCCGGACGCCAAACCTTGTTGGGGTTCTTGTCATCCGGGTCGGGAATGGTCACCGGGGAGTCGTTCACAGAGTCACAGGGGCTTGCACCATTGTCCATTGCAGTAGAATAGACAATGGGCTTGAAGGAAGAACCCGGCTGACGCAAGGACTGCACTGCACGATTCCAGCGGGACTGGTTCCAGTCGCTTCCACCCACCATGGCACGGATTGCACCGGTTTCGTTTTCAATCAAGATAGCAGCCACTTCAGCGTGGTGGTAACGGATACTATCCGGATAGCGGCGCTTGTTGAGGTTAGCGCTGGTATCTGCGGCAAGGTATTCCTTCTTGAAGAGGGTGTACACGCTATCGAAGTGAGCGACAATACTGTCTTCCGGCATGTCGTACTTCTTGGTGAGCTGCAGACGGCGGGTAGTACGGTACTTCACGCGGCGGCGGACCTTTTCCACCTGGACGCGGGCCACGCTATCTGCGTAAGCCTGAATGTACGGATCGATGGTACTGTTGATGGTCACGCCATCAGCATACAAGGAGTTTTCACCATACTTCTTTTCCATGTACTTACGGATTTCTTCGTAGAAGTACAGGCCAGCATCGTTATTGACTTCCTTCTTTGCAAGGACAATCGGTGTTTCGATGTACTGGTGGTATTCGTCGTTGGTGATGTAGCCAGCGTCGCGCATGGCGTAAAGAACTGTATTACGACGTTCCTTGGAAGCCTTGGGATGACGGTCCGGGCGGTAAGCTTCCGGACGCTGGAGCATACCGGCGAGAACAGCGTATTCAGGAATGGTCAAGCTATCCAGGGGGCGGCCAAAGTAGAACTTACCTGCGGCCTGGAAACCATAGTTACCGCCAGACAGGTACACTTCATTCATATAGAATTCAAGAATTTCCTTCTTGGTGTAGGTCTGTTCAATGCGGATAGCCGTCATCATTTCCTTGATCTTACGAGCGATGGAACGCTCCGGAGTAAGGAACAGGAGCTTGGTCAGCTGCTGGGTCAAGGTGGAAGCACCACGAAGCTTCTTGCCGGAGGTGACACTTTCCAGGATTGCAGACGGAATGGCCCAGACGTTCATGCCCCAGTGGCTGAAGAACACGCGGTCTTCAGTTGCCATCACGGCATGGATCGCATTTTCCGGGATGGAATCGATGGGAGTCCATTCACGACGTTCCACGAAGTATTCGTGGGCGATTTCGCCGTTCATGTCGTTAATCTTGGTCACCAGCTTCGGATTAATCTGTTCCAGCTGGGAAAGGGACGGCAATTCCGGAGCATAATGATTATAGACGACCACTGCTGCGACAAAAGCAGCAATAACAGGGATCATCATAATACCAAGCCAAATCAGAACCTTCTTGTTGGTCACCCAGCTTTTCAGTTCCATAAGGACAGGCATCAATACGGATTTTATCTTGTTCATCTCTATAACACTGTAAAAAAATTCGTTGGGCCAAAGATAGCTAATATAAGGGAGCCTCCTATCTCCCCTATGGTCCGGAAAAGGGTCAAAAAAGGGCCTATTTTAGACTTCTAAAAAAAAATCAACTTTTTTCTTCAATTACCCTTGACAATTCTTTAGGGAAAACTATATTTGGGCACACAAAACAAGCGGATGTAGCCCAACTGGATAGAGCGTTTGGCTACGAACCAAAAGGCTCCAGGTTCGAGTCCTGGCACCCGCAGAAAAAACCACGATGGAAACATCGTGGTTTTTTTGTTTCCGATGTTTACCCTAGGGAAAACAAGATTTCAAAATCATTATAAAAAATTTATTTCGTACAAGTTCCCAAATTTTGCAAACAGTTGTTTGCACGCTTTTCTCTCATGATTAATTAAAATTGGGTCCTTCCAATTTGGGTGTGGGGCAAAAAAGGGGGATCACATGAAATACAACGAGGAAATTCTAAAAGAAGTCATCAGACAAGTTTTCATTTCTCATCGTCAGCAAAAAGGACTGTCGCAGGAAAACCTGTCACTCATCGCAAACACGACAAGGCAGTTCATTTCCATGGTGGAAAGCGGAAAGCGAAATCCGTCCATTTCCTCCATCGGCAACTTCGCCACAGCCGTGGGAATGTCCCTGACAGAGTTGTTCCAGGAAGTGGACCGTTTGTATGTAATTTGGGAAGCAAAGTTGGAAAATCCCACAAATATGGCGGCCGAACCTCCAACGGGCGCGCAAACTTATACAAAAAACACCCGTCCGCCCAAGGACAAAGACCGCCCTTAACAAAAAGGTTATTTTTTACTATCTTTGCGACCTATGGAATGGCCGCGCAACATCAAAACACTGACTACAGACGAGCTCAAGGCTTGGCTGAGAGACGTTAATGAAAAGCCCTTTAGAGCCGACCAAATTCAAAAATGGCTCTTTTGTCAGCAGGTCCGTTCCTACGACGAAATGGTGAACATTTCGCCCGCTCTCCGCGAAAAGATGGCAAAGCAGTTTGAACTGCGCTCCCTCAAGGAAGACCAGCACATGGTCTCTGTGGATGGTACCGTCAAGTGGCTTTTTGAAACCCACGACGGTTACCACATCGAAACTGTCATGATTCCGGCCAACGGTCGTTTTTCTGTTTGCGTGTCCACCCAGGTGGGCTGCGCCATGAACTGCGCCTTCTGCCGTACTGCAAAGATGGGTTTCTTCCGCAACCTGGAAGCCGGCGAAATTCTTGAAGAAATTTTGAACGTAAACTGGTACCTGAAGGATGCGGGTATTCTCGCAGAAGACGGCAACGTCGCTCAGGTCACCAACATCATTTTCATGGGCATGGGTGAACCCCTGAACAACATCGAAAACGTACACCGTGTCTGCTGCACGTTGCATAACCAGAAGTTGTTCAACATGGGCGCCAAGCGCATGACAGTCAGCACCTCCGGCGTGGTTCCCCGTATCAAGGAACTTGTGGATCGCAATACTCCCTGCTGCCTGGCCATCAGCCTCAACAGCACCAACAACGAGTATCGTTCTTCCGTCATGCCGGTGAACAACATCTGGCCCATCGAAAAACTTTTGGAAGCGGTTGACGAATACATCCGTCGTACCGACAACTATGTGACTTTCGAATTCGTTCTGATCCAGAACATCACCTGCACCCCCAAGGCTGCCAAGGAACTTATCCGCATTTGCGCACCTCGCCGCGTGAAGGTGAACGCTATCATCCTGAACGATGGTGACGATCCCAACTTGCATGCACCCACCCCCGACGAAGTGGACACCTTCCTCGCCGCAGTCCGTGCAGCACAGATCCAGATCACGATTCGTACCGCCCGCGGCCGAGACATTCTTGCCGCCTGCGGCCAGCTCGCTTACAAGAAGAACAGAGACAACCAGGAAGCATTCGAACGTGGCCACAGCCTCCCCGATGCAACCCCGAAGTCCAATTAGAAGAGAAAAGGAATAACTTATGTTAACACAGAACCTCCCGGATTTCTGGGACAACCTCTACGCCGAAGGTAAGGACTACTGGAACACCAAGAAGGCAACACCCGCCTTGTTGGAATTCTTCAAGAATCCCGCCTGCCCCGCAACTGGCTCCGTCCTCGTTCCCGGCGCTGGCTTTGGTTACGATGCCGAAGCATGGGCCCTCCGCGGTCACGACGTTTTGGCAGTTGATTTTGCACCTACCGCAGTTGATGAACTGGACCATTTGAGCCGCAAGCACAAGAACCTCCGTTCCTTGGATTTGGACCTTTTCACCCTTTCCCCGAAGGATGCAAAGCGCGGCGGCCAGCAGTTCGATATCGTCTATGACTACTGCACCTTCACCGCTATTCATCCGGGCCGCCGCGATGAATACTTTGAAGTCTGCTACAAGATGCTGAAGGACGACGGCCTTTTGATTTCCCTCATGTATCCGCTGATGAACGGCAAGACTCTTCAGGGTCCTCCCCACTGCACCAGCGAAGGCGAACTCATGGCTCGTCTGGACGGCGTGTTCGATATCGTGGATCGCATTCCGGCTGTAGGCAGCCTCCCGAACCGGGTCGGCAAGGAAGAATTCTGGCTCCTCAAGAAGTGCTTGTAATTTAGACGAAAGAACGGCTCTTCGAGCCTACAGACGAAAGACGAGAGGATAAAACCTTTCGTCTTTTTTTTACGAAGTATAAGAGAAGAGGTCGTGGGAACGCCACCATTATCCACATTCTTCATCCTTTCTTTCATTTCCCCTCTCTCGTCTAATTCCAGCCCATTTCTCTCGTCTCCCGTCTCGCCTCTCTCGTCTAATTTCTATCTTTTCCTTGAATAAATTTCACCCCTTTTTTAACGAGGTAATTATGGCTGATTTATGTCCCTGCGGTTCCGGTAAGGAATATTGCGAATGCTGCGAACCTATCATCAAGCAGACTGCTCTTGCAGCTTCTCCCGAAGCTTTGATGCGTTCTCGCTACACCGCTTACGTCAAGCACGAAATCAAGTGGCTCAAGGAATCTCTCGAAGCTACCCAGCGTGACGACTTTGACGAACCCAGCGTAGAAGCATGGAGCAAGCAGTCCGAATGGCTCGGCATTGAAATCAAGCAGACCAAGACCGAAGAAGAAAAGAACATCGGCTGGGTCGAATTCATCGCCCGCTTCAAGCAGGGCAACGTTACCCGCAACCACCACGAACTTGGCGAATTCCACAAGGTCGGCGGTGCTTGGTTCTTCTACGATGGCCGTGCTGTGAAGCAGGAAACCGTGAAGAAGACCGAACCGGATGTGGGTCGTAACGATCCGTGCCCGTGCGGTTCCGGCAAGAAGTACAAGAAGTGCTGCGGCGCTGGCAAGTAATTTAAGTGATTAGTGACTAGTGGTTAGTGATTAGTGCGTGCAAAGCGCTTATATCAAGTGGCGCAGCCACGACTATTTAAACAAACCACTGTTTACTGTTCACTAGCCACTTTTTCGAAGGAATATTGCAATGTTCAAGATTTTTGTTGATGGCGAAGCAGGTACCACCGGTCTTCAGATTTATGACCGCCTTGCAAAGCGTACTGATGTTGAAGTTCTCCGCATCGATCCGGAACTCCGTAAGGATGTGAACGAACGTCAGAGATTGATCAACGAATCCGACGTGACCTTCCTGTGTCTGCCGGATGCTGCAGCTGTAGAAAGCGCAGCCCTCTGCACCAATCCCAACACCTGCATCATCGATGCATCTACCGCTCACCGCGTCAATCCCGACTGGACCTACGGGATGCCTGAACTTTCCGCGGCACAGCGTGAAGCAATCAGCAAGGCAAAGCGCATTGCAAATCCCGGCTGCCACGCCACCGGTTTCATTCTGGGAGTTCACCCGCTGATCGCAAGCGGTCTCCTCCCGAAATCCGCAAACGTTGCAGCCTACAGCCTCACCGGTTACTCCGGCGGTGGCAAGAAGCTCATTGCCGAATATGAAGAGGAAGCAGCCCTCGGCCACAAGCCCGGCGAATCCCTCGCCATCATGGCACCGGCACCTTACGCATTGGCTCTCGCTCACAAGCACCTTCCTGAAATGAAGAAGTACTGCGAACTGGAAAACACTCCGTTCTTCAACCCGGTACTTGGCCCCTACTACAAGGGCATGGCTGTGACTGCCGCCATCTTTGCAAACCAGCTGACCAAGAAGGTCACTCCGGAAGAACTTACCGAAGTTCTGGCAAAGCATTACGAAGGTTCCAACTTTGTATCCGTCATGCCTTACGAAGCAGCTCCCGCTGTTTCCCCGGCACTTGTTAACGGTCGCTTGAACCCCACCATTTGCAACGGCACCAACAACGCTTGCATCCAGGTGTTCGGCAACGAAACCGTTATGCAGGTTACAACCATTATCGACAATCTGGGCAAGGGCGCAAGCGGCGCCGCCATCCAGAACATGAACATCGCCCTGGGTCTCGACGAAGCCCTGGGCCTGTAATCACAACCTCACCCAATCCACGGGAGAATTATGTTTTTAGACGAAAAATCAATCGAAGTACGCTCCGGCAAAGGCGGCGACGGCATCTGCAGTTTCCACCGAGAAAAGTTTGTACCCCTGGGCGGCCCCGATGGCGGTGACGGCGGCCGTGGCGGTCACGTTATCCTCCAAGTCAACGAACAGTATTCTACCCTGCTGGACATGGGCAACACCCGTGTCTACAAGGCTCAGAACGGCCAGCCCGGCGGTGCCAAGCGTTGCACCGGCGCTTCTGCAGACGACCTCGTCGTCGGCGTTCCCCGCGGCACCATCGTGAAGGACGAAGAAGGCCGTATTCTTGCAGACCTTACCGAAGACGGCCAACGCTGGATCGCAGCACGCGGCGGCAAGGGCGGTATGGGCAACCAGCATTTCGCAACGCCGTCCAACCAGGCTCCTCGCAAGTGCCTCCCCGGCGAAGCAGGCGAAAAGCGCGTTCTCTCCCTGGAACTTAAGCTCATGGCAGACGTTGGTCTGGTGGGCTTCCCCAACGCAGGCAAGTCCAGCCTGGTGAACAAGATTTCCAGCGGCCGCCCGAAAGTTGGCGACTATCCCTTTACCACGCTCGAACCGGTACTTGGCATTGTGCAGATGCACGGCCATAGCTTTGTGGTGGCAGATATTCCGGGTCTTCTGGAAGGCGCCAGCGAAGGTAAGGGTCTGGGCCATCAGTTCCTGAAGCACATCGAACGTACCCACACTCTTTTGTTCGTAATCGACGGTTTCATGGACAACGCCTACGAACAGTTTGCTGTCCTCAAGGGTGAACTTGCAGCATTCCATCCGAAGCTTGCACAGAAGCCCTACGTCATTGCGCTGAACAAGAGCGACCTGGGCATTGATGCAGCTATCAAGCAGTTCAAGGAAAACGGCGAAAAGGTCATTGTCACCTCCGCTTTCACTGGCGAAGGCTGCCAGGAACTTCAGGAAGCATTGGACGCAGCTGTTCCTCACGTTCAGAAAAAGAAGGTGGGTTGGGAATCCAAGAAGCTTGTTGAATCCAAGACACCCAAGGCTGCAGACAAGACCAAGGCAAAGGCAGCCCGCAAGGCTGCAACTGCAGCAAAGTCCGCAGGCAAGGCTTCCGCAAAGGCTGGAACAAAGTCCGCCGCAAAGAAGCCCGCGACTCGCAAGCCGGCAGCAAAGAAGAAATAAGGTTTAACCGTCAATGGCTAAGAAAGAACAGGCAACACCAGTCATCCAGAATAGAAAGGCCAACCACCTCTATTTCGTGGACGAGACCTTCGAGGTGGGCATCATGCTCATTGGTTCTGAAGTCAAGTCCATACGCGATGGTAAATGCACCATCGGAGAAGCCTGGATAGACATTGATCCGGACAAGGACGAAATCTGGATGGTTGGGGCACACATTGACGAATACCTTTTTGCCAATCGATTCAATCATTTCCCTGCCCGCAAGAGAAAGCTCCTAGCACACAAGCACGAAATTGCAAAAATGCGTAAGGCCAAGGAACTAAAGGGCTGTACCATTATTCCGCTGAAGCTCTACTTCAAGAACCGCAGAGCTAAACTGGAAGTGGGCATCTGCCGCGGCAAGGACCAGCATGACAAGCGACAGTCCATCATGGAGCGTGACGCCAAGATGGAAATGGCAAGAGCAGCCAAGGCACATAAGTAATGAAGTTTCTCGGGAAAATGCTTGCAGTTTTTAGCCTTGTGGCAACGACCCTCTGGGCCGCACCCGCAGCGTCTTCCTCAACAAACAAAAACACGGTCTCCGCAAATAAGAACGTTGCAACAACTGCCGGCAAGATAGACGTGGAAGTTTTTGCCAAAAGCAAGAATGCATCCTTCCACTGGTACCCCGTACAAAAAACATTCTCACTCATTGCGGATCGCGACACCATCAAGTTCGCCATAGGTCTCCCCTACGTCTATGCCGACGGGAAATCCATCCCGCTGAAATCAGCCCCGGAGTTTCGAGACAACCACATCTGGATTGACTCTGCAGACACAAAAAAATTGTTGGTCAAAGCGGCAGTGGCTCCAGCCAGTAGCACTAGTGTGACAAAGAACTCCAGCAGTTCCACAACCGCAAAAACAGTTTCAACCCCCAAGAACGAAACCGCGGGAACTCGCGAAGTCAAAACCGTAGTCATCGACCCCGGTCATGGCGGAAAGGACTCCGGAGCACTCGGAGCAAAAGCCCAGGAAAAGGACATCGTTCTTGCCGTGGGCAAACTCCTGAAAAAGGAGCTGGAGAAGGAAGGCTTTAAGGTCAAGATGACCCGCGACAAGGATGTTTTCATTGAACTGGGACAACGGGCCAATCTGGCAAACGGTTGGGATGGGGATTTGTTTATTAGCCTCCACTGTAACGCCATTGACGGAAAGCCCGAACAGAAAAAACAGGTCAAGGGATACCACATCTACGTTCTCCGCGCTCCCGAAAGCGAAGAGGATAAGGCCATCGCCCGCCGCGAAAACAAGGTGGCCACCCTCTATGGCGAAAAGAACGCCAAGGAGGAACTCTCCCCCATCGAGTGGTTTAAGCTGGAAGCTCGCCTGGAAAAATACAAGCAGAACAGCTACATGTTTACAGAAGAATTGCTAAAGAGCAACGACGGCGGCAAGATTCGTAAGCAAGCCGGTGGCGTAGGCGGTGCGGGCTTCATGGTGCTGGTAGGTGCGCTTATGCCCGCAGTCCTATACGAAATCGGGTTTATCAGCAATCCCGACGACGAAGCCTACATGATGACAGCAAAGGGCCAGGAAGATATCGCCCAGCGCATTTCCAAGGCTGTAGCAAACTACAAGAACGCCGTTCACAACTACCGCGAAACCTTGGGTAGATAAGCCTATAGTTTAAAGGAGAAAGGTTAAAGGGCGCTAGATTTTGCGCGGAATCTCGATGCCATATTTACGAAGTTGCGCCACATAATCCTTATTCTGCAACCGAAGCTCCGACTTCTTGATAAAGTCGGGCTTTTTCTTTAACAGGCTTTCAACTGTTACAATCACGCTTGCAACAAATACAGTCCCCACGTAAAGCAGCACAAGAGCACAAGTTTTTCCGTAGGAATTAGGCATGTTCAAAGTCATCGCAATCAACACCACAGAAAGTATAAAAGAAACAATATTCACTTTTATGGAAATTTGACGAACATTCCAGTTTCCAAATCGACGGTCCAAAGCAGGTTCCAAACGACGATAATCCGCCTGTTCCAATCCACACTTGGGGCATACAAACAGAGGGCTTCCATACATCGGTGACGCTCGATCGTAAGGATATGGGTAGGGCGTCCCGCATTTTCTACAACGCCAACCAACTTCGATAATTTCTACAGCCAATTCGCTGGGCGTATCGTGAGTACTCTCCTTCTGACGTTCGTCCTTGAAAAAAGATATAATGGTCTTCCGTTTAAGAAACAAATAGACCAGGAATCCTATAAAGTAGCCCAGCAAGTGCCAGGAATCCTTGGGCATGGGCAGATTCAAATCTTCCGCAATTCCATCCAAGATCAGCGGAACATAACAGGCTAACATAAAAAGCACTAGTACAACAGGATAAGAGATGACATAACGGAACTTTTCCCAAAGCGCCGTCTGGGACCGTTTCACAAAATCCATATACTTTTTTAAAGCAAGGGAAATGGGGCTAATGACAAGGCCCCAAAATAAACTAATCAGAAACAAAAGTACGAATACAAGCTCAGCCACATCCATAATATACAAAAAGCACCGGTTCATCACCAGAGGCTCTTTTAATCTTCTATGGAGTTAGAGACTACTCAGCGTCCATGTCTTCTTCGGCGATTTCAGCGTTGTGGTAAACGTCCTGAACGTCGTCGTGATCTTCGAACTTGTCGATGAGCTTGAGGAGCTTCACAGCGTCGTCGTGGCCGAGCTTGACGGGATCGTTTGCAACGTAGGTGATTTCTGCACTCATCATTTCGATGTTAGCACCTTCGAGAGCACGGGTAACAGCGTCGAAAGCTTCCGGAGAGGTGGAGATTTCGTGAACGCCGTCTTCGGTGCTCATGTCTTCTGCGCCAGCTTCGAGAACGAGGTCCATGACCTGGTCTTCAGGATACTTTTCAGCATCGATAACGATCATGCCCTTGTAGGTGAATGCCCAAGTAACGGAACCGGTTTCGCCCATGGCGCCGCCGTTCTTATTGAAGATGTTACGGATTTCAGCAACGGTACGGACCTTGTTGTCAGTCATGCACTGCACCATGATGGCAATGCCTGCAGGGCCGCGGCCTTCGTACAGCGGTTCGGTAACGTCTGCGCCACCGTTAGCGCCAGTACCCTTGGCAATAGCACTTTCGATATTCTTGGTGGGAAGAGACTGAGACTTGGACTTGATGATTGCAGCACGGAGACGCGGGTTTGCGTCCGGGTTGCCGCCGCCGAGCTTAGCAGCGATAGAAATTTCCTTAATCAACTTGTTCCATGCCTTAGCACGGGCAACGTCAGTCTTAGCTTTCTTACGTTTGGTGGTGGCCCATTTGGAGTGACCGGACATAATTTACCTCTATAGGTTCAAAAGTTTCGATGGAAATTTAAAAAATTTTTTGTCAGGCGAAGGAAGAAACTTACTTGTTCATCCTGCAACGGCGCTTTTCCTTTGCGGAAAGATCAGGGTCGTCGCACGGATCTTCAAGTTTTTTTTTCTTCTTTTTCTTCTTCTTGGGTGCTTCGTCTTCAGCGTCCTCTTCTACGGCTTTCTTCTTCTTTTTCTTTTTGGAAACAGAAGATTCTTCTTCGTCTTCGGACTTCTTCTTTTTCTTCTTGGACTTGACTTCTTCCACAGGTTCCTCTTCTGCCTCTACGCGACGCTTCTTAGGAGCAATGGTGCCGTCGTCTTCAGGAAGTTTCTTTTTCTTCTTCTGGAGATTTTCCAGCTTCCTCTTGTCCATGGGGTTAGCAGAAGCACGGGCAATGTCCTTTTCGAACTTGCCACCCCAGACGTTACCCAGGAGAGAGCCGGATTCCAAAGCGTCCTTCAGGATGCCCTTGGCCCATTCGTCGTTTGCCGGAGGCAACAGCTTGAACTTCAGGTTACGAATGCGGGTCGGTTCTTCTTCGAAATAAAGCATCATGTCGAAGAAGCCAACCTGGTATTCCTCACCATCGGAGCCGGCTGCAGTAGACGGAACGTACGCAAGAACCGCATAGAGTTCACCGTCGAAGAGACCAGTGATCAGAAGATCCGGGTCACCACCGGGAGCCATGACTTCACCAGTTGCCTGGAAAGCCCACGGAGCCACGTCCACGGTAAGCTGGAACTTATGGAATCCCTTGTCAGCCTTCTTAAGTTTGAGCAAGGCGCCAGAGAAAGCCTGGAACTCAGGCTTCAAGGTCTGGGCCGAGCAAACTACGGCAAAGGCCAGGAAAAGAAATGCGAGTAATTTTCTCATAATTACTTCCTTTCAAACAATTCAACAGTGACGTCGAAGTCTAACCCAAAACACACCAAGGTTTAGTTCTTGTAGAACAGGGCCTTGGCTGCTTCAAACATCGGGTCCTTTTCATCCGGATTGCGGCATTCGGTGTAGATACGAACCTTGGGTTCGGTACCGGACGGGCGGACCAGCATCCAGGAGTCGTCTTCGAAAATAATCTTTACGCCATCCAAAGTCAAGAGCTGCTTGACAGTCTTTTCGGTAGAGCCGACCATGACCTTAGCACCGACCTTAGCAGCTTCGGCAACAGCGTTCACCTTGGCGATGAGCGGAGCACCAACGAGGGACTTGTCCACTTCGAAGCCAGCACGGCTCGGGTAGAAGCGGCCATATTCTTCGTAGAGGGCATCCAGGTATTCGCCCAGGTTCTTGCCAGTCTGAGCCATGATTTCAAGAGCGATGAGGAGGCCGAACTGAGCGTCCTTTTCCAAGGTGTTGTTGAGGCCAGAGATACCATCGGATTCTTCGAAGGCAACGAGAGCCTTGTCCTTAGCGGTACGGCTGAGCCAGGGGCGGAAGTTCTTGAAGCCAACCGGAGTTTCCATGACAGGAACGCCAAGCTTTTCAGCAATGATGTTCACGAAGTTGGAGGTAGCAACGGACTTGGCAACCACGCCCTGTTCCTTGCGCCAGGTAGCCATGTAGTGGAAAGCGATTGCGCCGAACTGGTTCATGTCGATTTCGCGGGAACCATCGTAGAAGCGGATACGGTCACCATCCGGGTCGAAGATTGCGCCAAGACGGAACCAGCTCTGGCTTTCGTCGAGAACCTTGCGGACCTTTTCCAAGTTCTTGGAAGACGGTTCCGGTGCGATACCGCCGAAGAGGCTATCATCTTCGTTACGGAGAGTGATGAGGCATTCCGGATTGTCGAGGAGAGCAGCCGGACGACGACGGGTAGAACCGTGAACGTGGTCGCAGACGAGAGTGAGGCGGCCCTTCTTGATGAAGTCCTTGATACGGTCGAACTTGATGGTGCCCTGCTTGATGAGGAATTCCTTGTAGATCTTCAAGGAGTCGATGATTTCCCAGTCAACCTTGGATACCGGTTCAAACTTCCAGGTAGCCATCATTTCGTTGGAAAGCTTGGTGATGACGTTGGTGATTTCCGGACCTGCAGGACCGCCGTCAGCCGGGTTGAACTTGATGCCGTTGTAGTGGCTCGGGTTGTGGCTCGGGGTCATGTTGATGGAGCAAGCTGCACCAAGCATTTCGATACATGCGGAGAATTCCGGGGTCGGCATTTCATTGCCGTAGTAAACCTTAACGCCAGCCTTGGCAAACTGGTCAGCCACAGCTTCGCAGAATTCATGACCGAGGAGACGGTTGTCGTGGCCGACGACCACGCCACGCTTCTGGAGGTCAGCGAAGTCCTTCACGCCGAGAGCTTCGAACATAGCAGCGTCGGCTTCCTTGTAGAGGCGAACGATGGCTGCGCCAACAACCTGCAGATTACGGAGGGTGAATTCAGAACCGATTTCGCCACGCCAGCCAGAGGTACCGAAGCTAACCTTAGCCGGTTCCTGGGAGGTGAGAGCCACCTGCTTGACCTGTTCAACAAGGCCCATGTCGGTAGCGGGGTTGAATTCGGGGGACTGGATTTTCTTCCAAATCTGAGTAATGTTTTCCATAAGGGTTCCTATTTTAAAGTTTTAACGGCTCTAATCTAGTAAAAATTCCGAAACACTATCAAACCTTAAATCCGTTTTTTTCCTTATCGCAAACAAAGGTTTCCCTCCTTTTCGTTACTTTGTTCTAAATAAATTTTCATTTTTTCGGTAAGAGACCCTTCCATTGGGGTCAAAAAAGTGGCAATATTAATGGTAAATTCGTTCTTTTCGGCTTTTTTTAGCTATTTTTAAGGCATGCAAATTACTAAAGCTTCTCAACTTACTGGTGTTTTTCCCGCATTGTTCACCCCGCTGATGAACGATGATCCCAAGAACCTCAACAACTCCATCGACTACAAGAAGATGGAAAAGATGATTGACGACCTTATCGCCTCTGGCGTCTCCGGCATTCTCCCGGTTGGCACCACCGGTCAGAGCGCAACCGTCACTCACAGACAGCACCTCGACATCATCAAGTTCACCTTGGACTACGTTGATGGTCGCGTTCCTGTCATCGCAGGCGCAGGTTCCAACTGCACCCGTGAATCTGTGGAAATGATTCAGGAAATCCTGAAGATTGCTGAAGTTCCCATGCTCTGCGTGACCGGTTACTACAACAACCCGTCCCAGGAAGGCATCGAAAAGCATTTCAAGACCTTGAGCGAAGAAACTGGCGCCAAGATCATTATCTATAACGTTCCGGGCCGCACCGCCAGCTACGTTCACCCCGACACCCTCATCTCCCTGTCTCAGGACAAGAACATCATCGGTCTTAAGCAGGCAGTGGATTTCCGCATCGGTGAAAAGTTCCACGAAGACACTCTCCGCGTCATCAAGGAAACCAAGAACAACGACTTCGCAGTTCTTTCCGGCGAAGACGGTTTCTTCATCGACATGCTCGAAATGGGTGGCCAGGGCCTCATCACTGCAACCGGCAACATTCCGGAAGCAGCAAAGATTTTCTCTGACCTGTACAAGGCTTACGCAGCAGGCGACGCTTCCAAGGCCAAGGATCTGCAGGCCGCAGCTCGCGACTACGTCGAAATTACCTTCTGCCGCAAGAACCCCATTCCTTTGGGCACCTTGTTCAACAGCCCGTTGTTCCAGCCCATGACCAGCGTCAAGGACACCGCCCGCGGTGAAGAAGCCGTTGAACGCATCATGAAGCTCATCAACGAAAAGGCAGAAAGCCTCAAGAAGTATCACGTTTAATAAGTGATTAGTGGCTAGTGGTTAGTGGTATAGAGAAAATCTTCTCCCACAATTCTTGTTTACTAACCATTGTTTACAAACCACTACATACTAATTCCTGTTTACTAACCACTGCATACTAACCACTGCATACTAACCACTATTCCAAGGAGATTTACCATGGCAAAGAACGCAAAGGTTCAGAAGTCCGTCTATGACGAAGTCTGCGCTTACATCAGCAAGCAGAAGCTCCTCCCCATCCCCGTTCAGACCTTGAACGAAGAAGTGGAAGCTACCCGCTATTTCGGTGGCGACCTCAAGGAATTCATTGTTGCAGCAAAGTCCCTCGGTGCAAAGAGCATCTTTGTTGAAACCCTCTACCTCGAAGACGACGAATTCTACTATGACAGCGGCATCGATGACGAAGAATACCTCGCCATGAACGGCGCAGATCCCAGCTGCTGTTGCTGCTGCGGTGACGACTGCAAGTGCGGTTGCAAGGAAGACAAGAAGTCCAAGAAGGCCAAGGTTGAAGAAGATGACGAAGACGGCATCTGGCTGGAACCGGAAGACCTGGACGGTCTCGACCTGACCCTCCTGAAGCCGGAAATGGCTAAGTTCATGGACCGCGTTGGCGAAAGCTGCGGCGTCCGTCTGACTGTTCCGGGTGTTGACCACCTCGAAATCGAAATCTTCGCAGACTGGTACGACGAATTCGCCGAAATGGTCGATGAAGCTTCCGAAATCATCGAAGAAGATCCGGTTGGCGCACTTGAAGACATGCAGGCTGCATTCGAAGCTGCTGAAAAGGAAGCTCTCGAAGCCGAAAAGGCTGCCAAGGCAGCAGACAAGGCAAAGGGCGTAAAGAAGATTGCTGCCCATCCGCCGAAATCTTCCAAGAAGTAATCAATCTTACTTAAGAAGCTTTGAAAAACAAAAAAAAAGACCGGCTTTAAAGCCAGTCTTTTTTAACGCCGTAGTGCGACGGTAAGCCGAAGCTTTTAAGTGTGATACAACTTGCTGGTCTGATAGTTGGGTTCAGAAGTCAAGTTCACACCGAGACGGCGGAACACGCCCACGTCAACCTGGGACAGGATCACGCTGGAGTGAACATCGCAATGACGGAGTTCCGGAAGCTTTTCCAGAGCGATCTTTGCGTTGTAATCGGTGAGAGCGCAGACAGAGAGAGCAACCAGCACTTCGTCCATGTGGAGACGGGGATTGGTATGGCCCAGCTGCTTGGTCTTCAAGTTCTGAATCGGTTCAATGACCATGGGAGACAGCAAGCGGACTTCATCCGGAATGCCAGCCAAGTGCTTGAGAGCATCCAGGAGCATTGCGGAGGATGCGCCCAGCAAAGAGGACGTCTTTGCAGCGATGATTGCGCCATCCTGCAATTCAATAGCAACTGCAGGACCATTGGTTTCTTCAGAGCGCTTGACTGCTGCGGCAACAACCGGGCGGTCTTCAACGCTGATGTGAGCCTGTTCCATCACGAGCTGCTGCTTGTAAACCTGGTCCTTGTCAGCGTTGCCCTTACGGACGTCGCAAAGGGTGTTGAAGTAGCGGCGGATAATTTCCTGCTTTGCAGCTTCGCTAACAGCTTCGTCATCAACGATGCAGTTGCCAGCCATATTCACGCCCATGTCGGTGGGGCTCTTGTACGGAGATTCGCCAAGGATGCGAGTGAACAATGCATTCAGAACCGGGAACACTTCAACGTCGCGGTTGTAGTTGATGGTGGTCTTGCCGTAGGCTTCCAGATGGAACGGGTCGATCATGTTCACATCGTTCAAGTCTGCAGTGGCGGCTTCGTAAGCCAGGTTCACCGGGTGCTTCAGAGGAATGTTCCAAATCGGGAAGGTTTCGAACTTAGCATAGCCGGCCTTGACGCCGCGGGTATTTTCGTGATAAATCTGGGAAAGGCACACAGCCATCTTTCCACTTCCCGGACCCGGAGCGGTAACCACAACCAGTTCGCGGGTAGTTTCCACAAACTGATTCTTGCCGTAACCGTCGTCGCTCACTACCAGAGGAATGTTGTTCGGGTAGCCTGCAATGGGGTAATGACGATAGACCTTGAGGCCGAGGCCTTCAAGCTTCTTCTGGTAAGCAAGAGCACTGGGCTGGTCCTGCCAACGAGTCAGCACAACGCTGCTCACGTAGAGGCCGTAGCCGCGGAAGGCGTCGATCAAGCGGAGAACGTCCTGATCGTAGGTAATGCCAAGGTCACCACGGACCTTGTTCTTTTCGATATCGTTTGCGTTAACAGCAATAATGACTTCAGCCTTGTCCTTCAGCTTTTCAAGCATGCGGATCTTGGAGTCCGGTGCGAAGCCCGGCAAAACGCGGCTTGCGTGGTGGTCGTCAAACAGCTTGCCGCCGAATTCAAGGTAAAGCTTTCCGCCGAACTTTGCAATACGTTCGGCAATCTTCTCGGACTGCGTTCTCAGGTACGCGTCGTTATCAAAACCAACTTTGAACATACTCGCCTCATGTACGAAAAATTTATCGGACAAAAAATAAAAAAATGGTGTCCCCTCCCCTAGGGTCGGATATGAAAAAAAGACACAATCCGTAAAAGATTGTGCCTATGGGAAAAGGCGTTTTACACGTTATGAAAAATCACTTGTCCACCACCTTGGTGGCTGATCCGTAAGCCTTGATCGGGTTACCGTTTTCATCGAATTCCGTGGTGTAACGGACATGGTAAGGGACCCTTTCCTTGGTCAAAGGAATAATCGCTTCCAGACGCTTGGCTCCCCCATTGATCTGGTGCATGATGTCACGGTACATATCCGCAAAATCTTCCGGGAAGGTTCCATTCTCGATCAAAGGTTCCGGGTAGTTACGGACAAGGGGCGGCAAGCCCAAGTCACGCTGGCAGCGGAAACAGGGACGCATTTCCTTCGTGGCAATCGAGTATTCCCAGTAGTAAATGTTAGCCTGTTCGCTAGCGGCCTTAAAACGACGTTCGCTATCCCGCATGGTTTCAAGGGCGTTCTTTTCTACGGTGATGTTTCGGACCATCACATAGAACAAGCGGCTGACCTTGCTTTCGCCAATAATCTGGATAGAACTGCGGATGCAGATGCGTTCCGTGCCACAGCATTCGGACTTGATGATGCGCCAGGTTTCACATTCCTGTTCTTCGCGGGTGGCCACAACCTTCCTAAGGGTTTCCCTGTAAATCCTCTTGGATTCGCCTTCCAATGTATCGTAGGGCTTGAAGGAAATGATTTCGCTTTCGGACAAATTCATTCCCAGTTCCCGAACGTACTTCTGGTTCACGCGAAGAATATCCAGGGATTCAAAATCATTGCTGACTTCGACAATGGAAGCTGCGCCCACAAAATTACTGAAGATCAAGGTTTCCATGGAAGCCGGATTCCAGAACTTGCCAGCATCCACAAACTGGTCGATATTCATCTGGGGAACGATGGAGCCAATGGTCTTACCACTCAACAACTTTTCGTATTCAGGCGCAGGAATAGGCTTGGAATAAAGGTAGCCCTGAATGTAGTCACATCCCACACTCTTCAGGAAGTCAGCCTGTTCAATGGTTTCCACACCTTCGGCAATCACAGGAAGCTTGAGCCACTTGGCCATACGGACAACAGAACTCAAGATAGTCCCACCACGTTCACTGCCAATGGCGCCGCCAATAAATTTCAGATCCAGCTTCAGGACGTCAAAATCAATATCCTTCAGCACATTCAAGGAGGAGTAGCCACTGCCGAAATCATCCATTTCCACGGTATAGCCCAGGTCATGGAGCTTTCTGATGGCGTTAATAACAACGTTAGGACCTGCAACGGCGGCAGTTTCCGTCAATTCTACATGAATCAACTTTGTGGGGACATCATACTTTACGCGAAGTTTTTCAAGACGTTCGATGTAGTCTTCACAAAGGATGTCGTTGCGGGACATGTTCACCGAAATGCGGGCAAGGGACTTCCCCTCATCAATGCACTTGCGGAGGAACCTGCAAACTTCTTCAAAAACGTACAAGTCCAGAGTAGGAATAACGCCCATCTCTTCAAGAGCGGGAATAAAATCGGCCGGGGAAATAAATCCGTACTTGGGAGAAATCCAACGGACCAGGGCTTCAGAACCAATCAAAGCTCCAGTGGAGTGATTGTACTGTGGCTGGAAATACACAGAGAACTCACGATTCACAATCGCGGGTTCAAATGATTCAGCAATTTGTTGGAAGTCTACCATAAAACCACCCAATTATCCTTACACTCTAGTAACATATATTAATTGGAGGGCCTTTTTCCATTTTCTATACAATTAGTGTACACAACTATATTCCAAGTTGGAAGACGGGTTGAGAGAAGCAAACAAAAAAGGCCGATTCCCTAGGGAACCGACCTTTTAAAGCTTTCAACTAAGCGTTAAACTTAGTGATAGATAGCGACGTCTGCGCCCTTGAGAGCTTCAGACATACCGGTCATGCGAGCACGGAGCCATGCACCGATTTCTTCAACCGGGTGCTTACGGATGTTAGCGTTGACCTTGATGAGCTGTTCGTTATCAACAGCAGTGGTCTTGCCTTCGCCATAAACAGCGCCGATATCTTCCTTGGTGATTTCCTTCATGAAATCCTTGAGGAGAGGTACGCAAGCGTTTGCGAAGAGGTAGCAACCGTATTCAGCGGTATCGGAGATAACGCGGTTCATTTCGTAGAGCTTCTTACGAGCAATGAGGTTTGCGATGAGCGGAGTTTCGTGGAGAGATTCGTAGTAAGCGCTCATGGGCTTGATGCCGACGGAGCACATGGTTTCGAATGCCAGTTCCACGCCAGCCTTGATCATAGCGACCATGAGAGTTGCGCGGTCGAAGTATTCCTGTTCGCTGATAGCCTTATCGGTAGCAGCAACCTTTTCGAATTCCAGTTCGCCAGTAGCAGCGCGCCATGCCAGGAGGTCCTTATCGCCAGCTTCCCAGTCTTCCATCATGGTGCTGGAGAACTTACCGGAGATAATGTTGTCCTGATGCTGCTGATAGAGAGGACGCATGATCTTCTTCATCTTTTCAGCAAGTTCGGTTGCGCGAATCTTAGCCGGGTTGGAGAGACGGTCCATCATATTGGTGATGCCGCCGTGCTTCAGGGCTTCGCAAATGGTTTCCCAGCCGTACTGGATGAGCTTGACTGCGTATGCCGGTTCTACACCGAATTCCTTGACCATCTTGTCGTAGCAGAGAATTGTACCGGTCTGGAGCATACCGCAGAGGATGGTCTGTTCGCCCATAAGGTCAGACTTCACTTCTGCAACGAATGCGCTTTCCAGAACGCCCGGACGGTTTGCATGGAGGCCAACTGCGTAAGCCTTAGCATAGTCCCAGCCCTTGCCTTCCGGGTCATTGTCCGGATGAACGGCGATGAGGCTCGGCATACCGAAACCGCGCTGGTATTCGGTCCAAACTTCGGAACCCGGACCCTTCGGAGCGACCATGATAACGGTGATGTCCTTACGGATTTCCTGGCCTTCTTCAACGATGTTGAAGCCATGGCTGTAGGAGAGAGCTGCCCCCTTCTTCATGAGCGGCATGAGAGTGGGGATCACATTGTGGTGCTGCTTATCCGGTGTGAGGTTGCAAACCAGGTCAGCCTGCGGGATGAGTTCTTCAAAAGTACCAACGGTGAAGCCGTTTTCGGTAGCGTTCAAGTAGGACTTGCGCTTGGTTTCGATAGCTTCCTTACGGAGAGCGTAGGAAACGTCGAGACCGCTAGCACGGAGGCAGAGACCCTGATGAAGGCCCTGAGCACCGCAACCAACGAAAACAATCTTCTTGCCCTTGAGAGCATCGGTGCCATTGGCAAATTCAGATGCTTCCATGAAACGGCAGTGGCCAAGTTCTTCGAGCTGACGACGCAGCGGAAGTGTATTGAAGTAATTCATACCCATGATATTGAACCTCTTTTGAGTAGTATTAAAGTTTTAACGAGCGTAAATATAGGAAAAGGCAAGCGATACGGCATTTTTGCTATCTTTGAAATGCGAAAAAAAGGAGATTTTTATGCTTAAATACATCGATTTCGAACCAGACGCCCGTAAAGCCCTTGAAGACGGTTCAGCAATCGTCGCCCTGGAATCAGCCGGTGCATTTGACGGAATCCCCTACCCCGAGAATCGTGACACCATCCAGACCCTGGCCAACAGGGTTCGCGAACTGGGAGCCATTCCCGCCCACATCGTCATCAAGGACGGCCGTATCAAGGTTGGCCTTTCCGATGAAGAAATCGAGGAATTCGCCAAGAAGCAAGGCAAGCTGATCAAGGCTTCCCGCCGAGACATTCCCATGCTCATCGCCCAGAAGAAGGACGCCATCATGACCATCGCCGCCACCATGCTTATTGCAGACCTGGTGGGAATCAAGGTGGTTGCCGGAGGCGGAATCGGTGGCGTGCACCGCGGTGCAGAAACATCCATGGACATCTCCGCCGACCTGGAAGAGCTAGCCGTAAGCAACGTGGTCTGCGTCTGTTCCGGAGCCAAGTCCATCCTGGATTTGGGTCTGACCCTGGAATATCTTGAAACCAAGAGCATTCCTGTCATTGGCTACGGCACCGACAAACTGCCCGCCTACATGGCCCGAGAAAGCGACTTCAACGTAGACTACCGCGCCGACGACGTGGAAACCATCGCCAAGGCCTTCGAAGCCAAGATGGCCCTGAACCTGGAAGGCGGCCTTCTGGTCACCAACCCCATTCCCGAACAGTACGCCGTGAACGCAAGCGAAATGAACCGCGCCATCGAGAAGGCCGTGAAGGAAGCCGTGTGGGACGACATCAAGGGCAAGGCCATCACGCCTTACCTGCTGAAAAGCGTCAAGAACCAGATGGGCGCCGAAAGCGTGGAAGCACAAAAACACTTGCGCTTGAATAATGCAGAGCTGGCCGCAAAGATTGCCAAGGCTCTTCCGTAAAAACAAAGACTTTCAAAAAAGAAACGCCCCGTCAAAAGGGCGTTTTTCTTTTTTTATTCATTTTTCAAAAGCCGATTACTCGGCGTCCAGCACGTGGCGGCGCCACTTGCCGTTCTTCCAACGGCGCCAGAAAATCAGCGGAGCGGTTCCGTAAACCCCCACCACAATAATCCAGGCATAGTGACCCGGAACGTTAAAAATATGCGTTGCTACATAGAGGGCGACAGTATTGAACCAGTTCATAATGCCACAGGCAATCATGACCCAGACCGTATCGCCGGCACCACGCAGAGCTCCGCAGTAGATTACCAGTAATACTTCCACAAAGATGTAGATAGTGGCGAATCGCAACATGAAAATGCTCATGGGGCGGGCCGCCTCAAAAATGGCCAAAGCCTCGGCGGAAGCCGTTGCTTCAGGCCTGAAAATATCCGTCAAAACGCCAGGCAGGAAAACCAGCAGCACACCGATCATCAAGGAATAGGCCCAGCCCACCTTAAGTCCGGATCGTGTAGATCGTGTAGCCGCTGCAGCCTGCTTCGCCCCCACATACCTTCCAACCAGGCTGGTAGACGCCACTTCAAGGCCCATCAGGGGAACGTAAGCCACCATGTCCCAGTTGAACATCACGGAAGCGGCCGTGGCCATTTCGGGACCAAGACCATGGAAGATGAGAATCAAAAGTTGGAACGCAGCCATGTTCAGGAACATTTCCACGCCTGAAGGGAGACCGCGCTTCAGCAATTCCTTGACTTGTTCAAAGTTCACCTTCAGGTT
Source organism: Fibrobacter sp. (assembly GCA_024399015.1). Lineage (GTDB taxonomy): Bacteria > Fibrobacterota > Fibrobacteria > Fibrobacterales > Fibrobacteraceae > Fibrobacter. The sequence continues at coordinate 20,943 of JAKSIC010000024.1, read as the reverse complement.
GCTGCGGGTTGCAAAACGACAGTGGTTCTTCTTGCTGAAATAGACAATAAAGAGCATGGCGGTAGAAACAATGTTTCCGATAACGGTTCCGTAGGCGGCGCCAGCCACACCAAAACGAGGGAACGGTCCCACACCAAAAATCAGGAAGTAGTTGCAGACAATGTTCACCAGCATGCCCACGAAGGCTGCCTTCATAATAATCTTAGTTTCGCCGATACCGCTAAAGAAGCAGGGCGCCGCATTTCGAATAAGGGTAACTACCCCACCGAACATCAAGATGTTGAAGTAGGTCTTCTGATGCACCAGCTGGTCGGGCGCCACACCCTGATGGTCAAAGATCAAGTGTCCCAGCGGGATGGTCAAGTAAAGCAGAGGCACACAAACGATGGAAAGGTACACCGCCTGCATAAATACGCTGGCGCACTCGTTCTTCTTGCCGGCTCCAAAACGTTGAGCCACCATGGCAGTGGTATAGCTGATCATGCCGGTAAAGAACGTAGTAAGTACCATGTTCATGCCGCCGGCCCCCAAGCTAGCATTCATTTCGGCAGGTCCAAGCTTACTCAGGAACAATCGGTCAACGAAGGTCATGAGCGTGTCGAAGGACATGGACAAAAGCATGGGAAGGGCAACCACCAAAACATCGTGGATGTCCCCGTTCTTCTTGAACTTTACAGGCTTAAAAAATCCGATGACCTTTCCTAACATTCGTCTCCCTTCCTTGCGAGCCGCAAAATAGAAAATTTCACCCCAAAAGAAAAGGTCCGTCGCGGCAACCGCAACAGACCTTTGTACTAATTTGTCTTCAAACCTTATTCAAACACGGCAGTATAAACCGTTCCACTTACCGGCATGATCAGACGTGGATTTTCGGTAGAACCATCTTCCCAACCCAGGAACTTACCTTCACCGTAAGCAGTCAGCTCCATGAGGTTTCCACCAAAGAATGTACCGACATAGTTATTTTCCGGAAGAGGATTACCATCCAAAAGAATCTTGCCATTGCCAGCCCAGGAGAAGCCAACCGTAACGTCGTCGCTTAAGCCAAATTCCTTTTTAAATTCAGCACGGACCTTCGGATCTCTTTCCGATGCCCATTCCTTAAGGCAACTTCCAGTAACGGAGAAGCCCTTGCCACAGGAATTCTTGTACCAAAGTTTGGAACGGTCAAACTTTTTCATATCTCTTTCCGACTCTGCTTCAGGAATTGTGGCCACAATACGTTCTGCAGCAGCGGTAACCTTTTCGGAATTCACATAGTTCGAATAGATAACAGACGCTCTATTAATGAATGTTCTCTTGAACTCAGGATTCTTCATCAAGTTCACATACAAGTTATGAAAACAAAGAGGACTATCGGAATTCATACAGCCACTATGACCACCTTGCTTTATCCATGTAAACATGTTCGTTTCTTGATTGAAAGCGCCCTCATCAACGCCCCACATCCAATCAAAGCCATGGTCTATATCATAGGCAACAAATTTCCACTTCTGGGTTCCGGAACGCCATGCTCGAACGTTGTTATTGGGCCAGTCTCCATTGTGGTAGTAAATCTGCGCAGCAAAGTAGTCAACCAGGCTGGCTACATTCAATCGGGTCTTAATATTCTTATAGGCTTCATTATTTTCGCCGGACAAATCGTTAGAAGCCACATAATTCAGCAAGTCAATGTAATCATCAGCAGAGCCTCCACTAGCTTCAACAGACTTGTTTATGTGCTTAATAAAGTCTACAGCCTCGGCATCAATACCATAGTTGGTTTCTACAAAATGTTCGTTCAGCTTTTCACGCATATCATGGATGCCATAGTAGTGACCGTTATAGAAAACCACCACCTGGCGAGAACGCTGATAATCCACATTGGTTCCTTCCAGAAGACTTGTGGCCATGGGATCTTCAATATAGTCACTAACGAAGCGGTTACCGTTATTACGAAGAATAAATCCCTTAAACTTTTTCTGGTACGCGCGAGTTTCGAACAACGGGTATCTGAAATGTCCCTTCTGAAGTTTCTTCTTCATGTTGATGGAAACAGACTTTTTCTTTTGATCCTTGCTATAGCCACCCATGATAGACGCTTCCGCATCAATTTCGAAAGCCTTGGACAAGGAAGCACTACCATTAGGAAAATACTCCACATGGGCCGCAACCGCCGTATCCTGCCAATAGGGAGCATCTTTGCAGGGCGGATTCTCACAACGGTCCAACTTGAGATAACCCGTATAATACCAGTCAGGCACCGTCACGGCAACCACCGGCATAGAAACAGACTCATCAATGAGATATGTTTCTGTGGATTTGGCAGCAGCAGTATCCGCAACAAATTCCGTACAACGAATTACCGTGGAAGACTTAATTGTCATAGGTTCGGTAAACAACTCAGAGGACAATGTCGGTTCTTCGCCATCAAAAGTACAACGCACCACCCCGCCCTCAACAGTCGGAGTCGGTACAGCAATATCGACGGACTTATAAAAACCTGCAGGCGGCAGAGTCACCTTAGGCAAGACCTTCTTAGTGGGGCCATCTTCCTTGGCAGCTTCAGCAACCCAGTCTGTTACCAAAATTTCATCAAGTGCAGACTCGGGAATTTCGTTGCCATTTTCATCTACAATTATCTTATCTTCCGGCTCGGTTGTTCCAGAACAAGCCACCAACAAGGCGCCGGCGAAAAACGCAGAAAAACAAATTCTCTTCATAAACCAAACAGTCCTTTTGTATACAAAGGATAAATCCGTTGTGAATATATTTTTTTGTTCCTATCAAGTCAATAAAAAAAGCCCGTCTCGCTATGGAGACGGACTTAAATCACAGTAAAATAATTTTACAATTGACAGCTTTTACTTCACGTAGGTTTCAGAAGTTTTACCACCGATTGTAACCTGATATTTACCCTTGAAACCACGGAACTTTGCAACGCCGTTTTCGTCAGCAGTTGCAGTAGCTTCGGTGGTCCAAACCTTGTGCCACAAGTCGTAAATCTTGGTGGCGGCAGGCTTTTCAGAACCGTCGGCACGAATGATACCGCCGCGCTGTACCCAGTGGCGGTTATCCCAGAAGCCCCACATGACGATACCATTTACAGCAGGATGGCTGAACAAGGTACGAAGCACCTTTTCGTATTCGCTAGCCTGTTCTTCTTCGGAGATGGTGAGGCCCTTGTCCCAGGCGCCAAAGTCAAGTTCAGTCACCTTGATGGGGAGACCCAAGGCAGCCAGCTTATCCAAACGTTCGCGAATCAGGGCGGGAACCACGGGACGAGTACCGAAGTGGCACTGCACGCCAATGCCCATCACAGGAACCTTACGGTCCAGCATGCCCTTGATAAGGCTGATGTAGCGGTCGGTTTCACCGGCGGCAACCACCTGGTAGTCGTTGATGTAGAGGACTGCTTCAGGATCGGCCTCGTGAGCCCAGATGAAGGCGCTATCCAGATAGTTGATTCCGCAAAGGTTGGTGGTGTACATTTCGTGGATCGGTTCGTTCCACACATCGTATTCCACAATCTTGCCCTTGTATTCCTTCAGGTCGCGATTGATGCGAGCCTTCAGCTTCTTGCCGAAGTCTTCGCACTGGCTAGCCTTATTGGGGTTGGAGAAATGTTTGTCGAAGCCGTAACCCTGATGAGCCCAGTACAGAGCGTGACCACGGAGAGACCAGCCGTTTTCCTGAGCGAACTTCACGTAGCGATCCATTTCTTCGCGGAGAGGCTTGCCTTCCTTACGTTCGTATTCCGGCCACTTGAACTGGTTTTCAGTGACGCCGTGCCAGAAATACTTCTTGGCAGCTTCCTTGTACCACTTTTCGGTGCTGTCCTTGTCCGGACCGTAGAATGCGAGAGCGGTACCGAAGGGGAAATCATGACGGACAAGCTTCACGGAAACTTCTTCGCCCGGGTTTGCCTTCACTTCGAAATCAGTCTGGCGGACTTCTGCAATGCGGGAATCTGCTTCAGCATACCAAGTGGTGTCCAAATCGCCCTGCTTTTCGATGGACACATTGTCAATCTGCATCCAACCCTTCTGGATACCGATCTGGAAAGTAACGTTGTTCAGGCCGTAACCCTTCTGGTCGGCAAGGAAGGTCATGGAGTAAGTCTGCCATTCCGGAGTCAAGGCGTAGGAAGCACTTTCCTTCTGCTTGTATTCCGTATCGGGGCCACCCTGGACCACGGCGTTCATAGCCATGTTGCCCCTTGCCACGAAGGACAAGGTGTAATAGGAGGAGTCCGCAAGGAACTTAGGCGGTTGGAGCTGCAAGCCCCACCAAGGATCCGGCAATTCCGTCACAATGACCTGGGCGCCGTTGGTGCAGTTTACGCCAATGCCCGGAACGCCAATCTTGCTTTCCACCTTGGCAGTCTTGCGACCATCTTCCTTGATCCACAGATACCAACCACCATCGCCATATTCCATGTCGCCGTTGGTCATCTTGTTGGCGCCACCGATTTCTTCAAATTCATCGGGGCTGCAACTGGTGGGCGGAACACTTGCCGCATTGGCCGATGCCACAGCCATGCTGGCAGGGCCACCTGCAGTAGAAATAACAGCGGGAGCGGCATTTTCGCTGGAGGCGCAATTTGCCAAAGCCAACATCGACAGAGCCCAAAGGGCAGTTTTCAAGGATTTGTGCATAAATATTCCTATTCAAATCGGTTTTTACACCAAGAATATAAATATTATAGCGCTGAATAAGCCTTCAGCAATTCAAAAAACGTTTACGACTGTATCAAGTGAATTCAGAAACTATACGGCAGGATCGATTTACAAAGATGCGTTCTGAAGTTCCTGCTGAAGTTCAAGGACCTGCGAAAGCGGGATGTCGAAGAATACTTCTTCACCAGAGTTCGACTTGACCTTAAATGCGACATCCGCTTCGCCACGCTCCTGCACCTCGTTGTAGGCCTCTGGGATTTCTTCAAGAGTGGTAAGGTCCACTTCCGAAAGCATTGCAGCAAGGCTTAAGTTTGTCTTTGAGGCGATATTGAAAAACGAGTGTACATTTTCGGGTACCGAGTAAACGTATTTCAAGAAACCATCATGGTCGCGATTGCGTTTTTCATTTCCCATAAGCATGTTTTTTAGTGCAGCAGGCGATATTGCCAGACGAGACTAGGCGCAAGTTCTCCTAGTCAGATATATACACGTTTTTTTCGCTTGGAATGCGCCCCTGAAAATGAAATTTTTTGAAATCCTGGCGCCCCCGGAGGATAATTTTCAAAAATAGGGCTGATTTACGGGAAAAACTGCTTTTTTAGAGACCAGTTTCCCGTAATTTATTAGGTTGTTTGTGATATTTTTGTGGTTAGGGCTAATTTTTCCATGGCAACATGGCCAAAAGTGATGCCAAAACAATGAAAATGCCGGTAAAAAGTGGCCGAACAGAGCTGTTTTTCAATTTCAGCCCGACTTTTGCGATAGTTTGTCTATAAAATTACGGGAAAAACTAATCAAAAAGCATCACTTTTCCCGTAATTTGGACATTTTCAGGCCAAAGATCTCCTTTTGCGACTCTCAAGCCCGGGATGACATGTGGGAGGAGGCATGGATAAAAAAATGCCCCAGGGGTTGAAAATACCCTGGGGTTTTGTTTCAAGGCCTTGCTTCGCTAGGCCATGGCTAGGCCATCCACCTTCGATGGATGCCTTGTTAGAGTGGCGTTCACACGCCACTTCGCTGCGGCTCGACCATGCCAGAACGCAAGCGTTCTAGCGAGGCACTCGCCTTGCTTCAGTTCTGGAGACAACGCACCGAGTTTCCGCCGTACTTGCCGTCGTAGGTGACATTCGCGCTGTCGTCGTAGACGTCCAGGCTGTAGGCGTCGTAGCTATTGTCCTCCGTAGAAGTCCAAAAGTAGGTGCTGTAGCCCACATTGCTGAACTTCTTGTTGCTGCTGTAGTAGTTGCCAGCAGGGAGAGCGGAAAAGCCGAACATATCCGATCCATTATTCCAAGTTCCTGCGCGTAGATTTTGGGATCTTTCTTCACCAGAGGTTCCCATAGCGGCCAAGAGCGTTTTAAAATCCACCACGCTGGGCAAGCGCCAGCCCGCAGGGCATGCTTTTTTCGCATCATCCCAGGTGTACAGGCGACCGTATTTTTTGCAATTGCCTTCCTTGTTATCGTAGCAGAAGCTCTCGCTGGTCTGATAATTCAAATTCTCGGCCATCCAGACTTGGTTGCCAATTTGCACGGTCTTGTATGTCTTACCATCGCGTGAATCCTTAAGAGATCCTGCAATGGAGCATACGACCAACACACCTATAATCATCAGAATTTTTTTTACACTAATTTCAATATTCATATTTTCTCCGTCTTCTTAAATAAATTTCACCACATAAATTCTTATTTCGTCATTTTCTATTCCAACACCTAATACTTCTTGAACAACGCATTCAATTTGATAAGCCATACAAACCTCATCTTTATATTCGCACACCACAAATGTAACCCCAAAAAAAACAACAACGTCAAGTATTTTGCAGAATTTCACCATTTTTGGGATTCATTTAGTGAAAATTGTCACGATATTTCAAAACACTCCCTTCTCCCCCATCCCCTACCCCCTTTAACCTTTATCCTCTTCCCTTTTTACTATATTTGCCCCCACTATGTTTTCACAGCTGACTGATTCTCTAGAAAATACCCTTAAGAACCTGCGTGGGCAGGGCAAACTTACCGAAGAAAACGTTGCGGAATCCCTCCGTGAAGTCCGTCGCGCCTTCCTGGAAGCCGACGTTAACTTCAACGTGACCCGCGACTTCGTCAAGGCCGTCAAGGAAAAGGCTCTAGGCTCCGAAGTCCTCACTTCCGTGACCCCGGGTCAGCAGATTGTGAAGATCATCCACGACGAACTCGTAAACGTCATGGGTGGCGAAACTAAGGAAATCAACCTGAACGCCCCCGCTCCCGTGGGCATCATGATGGTGGGTCTCCAGGGTTCCGGTAAGACTACTTTTGCAGGCAAGATTTCCCTCTGGATGCGCACCAAGAAGAAGCGCAAGCCCCTGCTGGTGGCAGCCGACGTTTACCGTCCGGCAGCAATCAAGCAGTTGCAGGTGCTGGGTAAGTCCATCGGCATTCCCGTCTACGACGAAGGCCAGGGCAATCCTGTTGAAATCATCAAGCACGGTTACCAGTACGCCAAGGACAACGGCTTTGACCTGGTAATCTACGATACCGCAGGCCGCTTGCAGATCGACGAAGAACTGATGCAGGAACTGGAACAGGCTCAGGAAGCCGTCCATCCAGATGAAGTGCTCTTCGTTGCCGACGCCATGATCGGTCAGGAAGCAGTGAACGTTGCCGAAACCTTCTGGCAGCGTCTGAAGTTCACCGGCGTCTGCCTTTCCAAGATGGATGGCGACACCCGCGGCGGTGCTGCACTCTCCATCAAGAAGATGACCGGCGTTCCCATCTGCTTTATCGGCGTTGGCGAAAAGCTGAACGAAATCGACCTGTTCCACCCCGACCGTATGGCCAGCCGAATCCTCGGCATGGGCGACGTGGTCTCCCTGGTGGAAAAGGCTCAGCAGGTCATCGACGAAAAGGACGCCAAGGACCTTAAGAAGAAGATCCTGAACAACACCTTCGACCTGAACGACTTCTTGAACCAGCTGCGCACCATCAAGAAGCTGGGCAGCATCAAGAGCATCATCAGCCTGATTCCTGGCTTGAACAAGCTCCCCATCGACCAGATCGACGAAAAGGAACTGGTCTACGTGGAAGCTGTGCTCAGCTCCATGACCCCCAAGGAACGCAAGAACCCCAGCATTTTGAACGGCAGCCGCAAGGACCGCGTGGCTAAGGGTTCCGGCACCGAAATCGGTCGCGTGAACGCAGTGCTCAAGCAGTACGAAACCATGAAGGAAATGTTCAAGAAGGTGGGCGACTTCGCCAAGAAACAGAACGGCGGCAACCCCGTGGGCTCTAACTACACCCCGCCCAAGGATAAGAATAAAAAGAAAAAGAAAAAGTAAACGCTAAGGTGAATGCCGCGAGCTTAACGCTCGTTATGCTTAAAAAAAAGAAAGCCCCGCGCAAGCGGGGTTTCTTGTTTATGGTCTAAATTATTTTAGTCCTTCACGCAGCGAACAGAGAAACCAATATTCTTATAGTTATTGGTTATACCATAGTTGCCGTCGCTGTAACCCAAATACATATAGGCTGCTTTTTCCTCATCAAATTCCGTAATAGACCAATAGTAGGCATCCTTCTGCACAGCACGGAATTCACCAGTTGATCCTTGAAACCAGCCCGCAGGCAATGCAGCGAAGCCAAGTTCATTCGAGCCACCAACGTCCTTCGACTTCAACACTGCGCCGGCAGCCTCATTCTTAGCATTATGCTCTGCAAGAGTTTTTATTTTCTCAAGTTCAGCCTTGTTAGGCAGGTGCCAGCCCTCGGGACATACACCCCGAACAGTCCCGCTGGGGCTGCATTTCTTACCAGAGCCACAACCTTTGCCAGCATCGCTGAATACTGCAGCAGAATCCATAGCAGCGGACCACTGGTAAAGGCGACCATATTTGTTGCAGTTATGTTCGTCATTATTGTAGCAGAAGCTCTTGGCAGATCCCTTGTTATAGTTGTAGTTCAAGTTCTCGGCCATCCAGGTCTGAGAGCCTATGATTATAGTCTTGTAAGTTTGTTTATCTCTTGCATCGGTCAAAGAGCCGTATTCTTTCATAAACGGTTTCACCGCACTTTCCATCACTTTAAGGTACTTGGGATTTATGTACTTTTTGATGTCGGCATAATCCAGGAATATTCTGGATTTAGATGTATTGAATTCCACAGGTACAATTTCGTCCATCTTGTTGAACGCAAACCACCAGGAGGTCGGAAATTCTTCCAGTCCTGGGAAAGGCCACATGCCACCGGAATGGCGCAGATAGCTTTTGAATTCAGGGCCAAATTTTTTCGACTGTTCTTCTATTTTCGTGGTATCAACAAGATAGCCCGCCATATAAAGGTTATGAGAATTGACGAACTTCATGAATCCGTCCTTATCCTTTATGAGTTCTTTCGCAGAAATTTCTTTGCCAGTCTTCTTATCGAAAACAATAAAGACATTTTTTGAATTGTTGCTCGCGGACTGGTCTTCGAAACCAAAGGAAACCAGACCATCGCCAACTTTCAACAGCATTTCTTTTCCACTTCCATAACCATCTTCTGGGACCCATTTTCCGACACCTTCGGCAACCAAAGCATCCATGTCACCAACGTGACGTCCAAACATCACGTCAAGCATGCGATTCCGAATATTCTTTGTGTTAGCACAACCTTTCAGTTCCAACGGAATCATGACGTCAATCCTCTTATAACCGCCGTTAACACCCTCAAAATGGTATTTTTGAATCTTATCACCAAAAGCATTTTTCTCTATAGATTTGGTATAGCCTTTGTCTTTGGCCATCAAAGATTTTGCATAGTCGGTTAGCAGAGAATCATCTTTCTTAAAATTAAATTCATCGCGACGTTCAACCACATAAGTGGCTTCATAAACAATTTTGTCTTTTTGAATACTTTTTATCTTCACCACTGTTTTAGAACGTTCATCCCCGTTGTCCGGCAGATGGATGTTTGATAGCAAATCAGATGGTTGTATTCTTTTTCCCGATTCAAAATCATAAAGTTCAGAAAAATTGGAACTGCCTATACCCCAGCCATTGGCTATTTCAACTTTTACGATGCCATTTGTCACAGAGATTTTCACATCTTTGGTTGCATATACTTTCCTATTGTCCGAATTGCGCCAAGCCTCGGCATTAAACGAATCCTCATCCATAACAAATGCATTATAGCCATCTATCTTGCACAGTTTGTCCAAGGCCTCATCAACAGTTTTGGCTCCTTTTATTTGGTTGAGAACCTGTACTATAAGAGAATCGTTATGCTTGTGAGTGTCGGACATGTACCACACCAGATCTTCCTGCAAATATTTATTGTTCAGGAAAGATTTGGCTTCTTCAGTATAGGACATAATCCATTTAAAGAAAATTTCTTCATAAACGGGTTTCTCAACATAGTGATAAGTCACAGACCTACCATTATCAGTTTTTTTCTCAACCTCTTCAGCAACAGTGTAAGTTTTCTGCTCTTTAGACCTAAGCAATATATACTTTGAGATTTTGGGTGTAGCCTGAGCAAATACACCACTTGCCATTACCAAAGATGCTAATGCAACAAACAGCAAACTACTGAACTTTTTCATAATTCTAATTCCTAAAAAATGTTGGAGATGATTAGTCTTTAACGCAGCGAACGGATGCAACATGACTTTTTGTGAAAACGCTCAAATAAACTGTATAAAAATCTTTAGTCAACTCCATGCCATATGCAATACGTTCCTCTTCTTCACTAGCAGACCAGAAATAAGCAGTTGTTTCTACATCTGCAAAATCACGATTTCCGTTATAGCCACCGCCAGGGAGCGCCGAAAAACCAGATTCATTAGAACTTTTTGAATAATAGGAACCACAACAGCTTGCTTTCCACCCTGTTTGGGACTTGAGCATCATACCGGCATCATAATACTTCCCAGTTTCGTCATCATCATAATAGTCTATTTCACTCGTCATAGGAGTAACCAAAGTGATGAATTCATTAAAGCTAGGCAAATGCCAGCCATCCGGACAAATGCCACGTACTTTCCCAGAGGGTCTACAGGACAAGCCATAGGCGCAATATCTATCGTTCATGGCAGCGTCCCATGTGTACAATCGACCATACTTATCGCAATTCTCTGTAGAATTTCCATAACACCAAGACGAAGCATTGCCCGGTTTGTAATTCAGGTTCTGAGCCATCCAGATCTGTTTTCCAATAGTCACAGTCTTGTACACCTGATAATCACGAGTATCCAGAAGTTCTCCATAAGTTATTTTCGGATTCAGCTGTTCCGTGGGAGCATAGGTACAGATTTTGCCCGCAGGGCATTGTGTTTTGTAGAGAGTAGGCGTTATTTCCTCGGAGGAACTGCTTTCAACACTGGACGAAGACTCAGCGGAACTAGAAGACACAGAGCTGGAACTTGCGACAGAGCTGCTAGATCCCGGGTCAGTGCCCGGGATGACACTGGAAGAGGAGCCCGGGATGACACTGGAAGAAGAGCTCTGAATGGCACTTGAGGAGGAACTTTCGGCAGAAGAACAGCTCTCAATACTAGACGAAGACACTACAGAACTGGACGAGTAAATTACGACATCATCATCGGAGCTCTTGACACAGCGAATTGCAAAGCCCAAGTGCTTATAGTTGTTCGTCACACCATAGTTAGCATCATCGATACCCAAGTACATATAGCTAGACCGATACTTGTCAGACTTCGTAGAAGACCAGTAATACGCATCCCTATCATCTCCTTGAAAAGCTCCTCCTTTATAACAGCCTGTAGGGATTGATCCAAAACCAAGGGAATCATTGCCAGCATCTTTTAATTTCAGCACAAATCCTGCAGGATGTTCCTGCCCAGCGTATTGTTTGGCAATTGCTTTTAGATTTTCAAATTCAACCCTTCTGGGCAAGCGCCAGCCATCAGGGCAAACGCCTCGCACAAATTCACTAGAATTACATTCCACACCGTAACCACAGCCCTTGCCCGCGTCACTGAACACCGCTGCAGAGTCCATGGCTGCAGCCCACTGATACAAGCGACCGACTTCAGCACATTTTCTATTCAGGAATGCATAACAGAAACTCAAGGCTGAACCTTCATTATAGTCGTAGTTCAGGTTTTCTGCCATCCAGACACGGGAGCCAATGGCTACGGTCTTGTAGGTCTTACCATCGCGGAGGTCCTTGAGGGTATTGGTTATTTCATCATATTCGCTGCCGTCCTTTATGCTGCTTGATTCTTCGTTATCACTTAGGACACTGGAGGAGGAGCTACTCTCAACGCTGGAAGAAGACTCTGACGGACAATTCTCCATGTTTGCTACAAATGTCCCGTCCAAGCATACATAAAGCGTAGTCATTGCGCTAGAAGAACTTTCAACACGTTCGTTGCTGCTAGAGCTTTCTTCGCGTTTTTCGCTATCAGAACTTTCTACAGGCTTCGAATCGGAGGACACGGGCTCTTTTTCTATAGACGAAGAACTTCTTACATCCTTATCATCCGTGACACCAAGGATAAAATCTGCTTTTAGAGCTTCGCTTTTGCTGATTTTTACCCAATCACCATTTGCGCACTTATAATAGCCATCGTCAGCTGTTTTAACAACAGCCCCTTCCATTTTGTCGTCACAAACAACTTCCTCGCCATTGGGAAGTTTCTGTACATCGTTTGAAATTGTATCGTTATGTTCTCCAGAATTTCCACTGCCAGAATCGCCACCGCAACCAACCATCACCATACCGACGGCAGCCAACATTGCCAAAAAACAGTTTTTCATTCGTTCTCCTTACATTTTTTGAACAAGGTAGCAAAAAAAGCTTAAATTTTTCTGAACTAGGCCGTTGTTCTTCAAGATTTCAATAAAAAACAACATCAAAAGTGTCCTACGCCCCCATGACAGCAGTTTGATCTTTCACACCTAGCCCCTTAAAAATCGCTGTTTTTACGCGAATTTCGCCATTTTTACGCAATTTCCGCACTTTTCGTTTATTACTTTGTATGTAAAGAACGGAAAAATTTTACATTGCCGTCCTTTACAGACAAGATTTAATTGTTATATTTGGCATCAAAACAGAATAAGCCCGGTTTCCGGGATACATTTAAACAGCCTCAAAAGAGGCAAAAAAAGAGGTCAAAAATGGCAACCGCAATCCGTCTTTCCCGCTTTGGTAAGCGTCACAACCCGATCTACCGCGTAGTCGTTATCGACAGCCGTAAGGCACGCGACGATAGCTTTATCGAACAGGTCGGTTTCTACAACCCGAACACCAAGAATCCTGAAATCAAGTTCGATCAGGAAAAGGCTCTCAAGTGGCTCATGACTGGCGCTCAGCCGTCTGACACCGTCCGTAGCCTCCTCAAGCAGGCTGGCATCATGGAACTCTTCCACGAAGCTAAGGCTGGCCGTTCCATTGAAGGTAAGGTTGCCACTCCGAAGGCTGCTAAGGCTAAGAAGGCAAAGCTCGGTCCTAAGGCTCTCGCCAAGATCGAAGCTGAAAAGGCTGCCAAGGCTGCTGCTGAAGCAGAAGCTGCAGCTGCTGCAGAAGCTCCGGCTGAAGCTGCTGAAGCACCGGCAGAAGCTTAATCCAAGCTTTTTGAATGAGTCTCGCGCAGTAACCCTGCACGAGGCTTTTTTCAAAGGAATCGCAAGGTTCCAAAACCCCTTTGCAACCACCTTCCATATACAGTATCCGCTTTTTAGTTTACTGTAGTCAGATTCCCACCCACGTCTTTAATGTCTGAATCCGAAGCACAAGAAGAGTATATCACCGTATGTCAGCTCATGCGCACTCATGGCGTAAAAGGCTACATCAAGGCGATGCCTCTGACTCACGACCTCACCCGTCACGAGAAGCTTACGGATGTGATGCTAAAAAAGACCAATAGCGAACTGGTTAAACTGACGGTGGAAGATTCCAGGCTGGCAAACAACTTGTGGCTGCTTAAATTCAAGGGGTACGACACACCAGAGTCCATCACCCACTTTGTCAATGGCGACATCATGATTCCTGAATCTGAACGCCTGCCTGCCCCCGAGGGCGAGTACTACATTGACGACCTGGCTGGATTCCGTGTCAAACTGGAAGACGGCCGTGATGTTGGAGAGGTCATTGAGGTTCAAGAACTCCCCTCCGTCTATGCCTTCCAGATCAAGTTTGATCTGGAGTACCAGAAAGAGTTTTCCGCTCAACCTATTCTAGCCCCCTGGGTCGACGACTGCATCTTGGAAATCGACGAAGAAGGCGAGAGCATTACCTGCGGCGCAGACTACCTCAAGAGTATGTGCCCGGGGGAAAAATGAAGATAGATTGTATCACCATTTTTCCTGAAATGTTCACCCCCATGAAGTCTTCTATCATGGGAAGGGCTCAGAATAAGGGGCTTATGGAATTCAACACAGTCTACCTGCGAGACTTCGCAATCAATGACTACGGTCAGGTAGACGACGTTCCCTACGGCGGCGAGCCGGGTATGGTCATCCGACCGGAACCTCTGGCTAAAGCTATTCGCAGTACGGGCGTCAAGGAAGACGGCGGCAAGGTCATCTATTTGACTGCAGACGGCGTGCCTTTCACCCACAAACTGGCAGAGGAACTTTCCCACGAAAGTCACCTGGTGCTGGTATGCGGGCACTACAAGGGTATCGACGACCGCATCCGCCAGTCCGAAGTGGATTTGGAAATTTCCATAGGCGACTTCGTTGTCAGTGGTGGTGAATTGCCCGCCATGCTGGTAACAGACGCAGTGGTCCGCCTTATCGACGGCGCACTCGGCAACCGAGAATCCGGTGATACCGACTCCTTTGCCCAGGGCGTACTAGGATGGCCGGTCTACACCCGTCCGGAAGTTTTTGAAGGAAAAAAGGTTCCAGATGTGCTTTTATCGGGCCATCACAAGAACATTGCAGCCTGGAGGCGTCAAGAATCGTTAAAAAGAACGGCAGAAAGGCGCCCAGACATCTTTAAAAATCTCGAAAGAGATACTAAATTTGGCATCAAATAATTAACGAGGTACATTATGTCCCTGAATATCGAAGCAATCCAGAATGAAAACGTGAAGACCGACCTTCCGGAATTCCGCGCTGGCGACACCGTCACCGTTAACGTCAAGGTTATTGAAGGCACCAAGGAACGTATCCAGCCGTTCAAGGGCGTTGTCATCCAGGTCAAGAACTCTGGCATTTCCAAGACCATCACCGTTCGTAAGATGTCCAACGGCGTTGCTGTTGAACGTATCTTCCCGGTCAACTCTCCGCGTATCGCTAACATCCTCCTGGATCGCCCGGGTAAGGTTCGTCAGTCTCGCATTTACTACATGCGCGACCTCCGCGGTAAGGCTGCTCGTATCGACGAACGTCAGTAATCTTTACTGCTATCGGTAGTCCGACCATGAAAACGGTGGATTCCCGGCAACATATAATCCCGCCCAATCGTATTCACGTGAAGGCGGGATTTGTTGTTTATACTCCGGATAGCGACGAACGGAGTATCGTCATCCTGAACGACGGGGAACTGGCAGCTCGCAACAAAGACAATCACAACGAAATTGTTTTCACCATGCATCCAGGTGACCTCGTAGGTGTGGCCGCCCTCTTGGAGCGTGAGCCTTTCCATCACGAACTTGTGGCTACCAAGGATTCCACCATCACCATCGTCAACGAAGAGTGCATGGAATCCGAACTGCATCGTCTGCCGGTATGGCTTCTTGCCGTTATCAAGACCCTTTCTGCAAAGACCCGTAAGCTGAAGTATGCAGCCCGCCAGTCCAACGTGCAGAACACTTTAAAGAGCTTGGCAGAGTACTGCAGCCACAAGCCAGCAAAGACTCCGCTGTCCCTTACCGAGATGATCCAGGAATACGCCTGGCTTACACGCATCCCCAGCGACTCCGTGCAAGAGGATTTCAAGTCCCTCATCCGCAGGCACCTGCTGCAGCTTACGAAAATCGACGGCCGTGCGATTTGCAAAATCCCCGACCCGTTCCTCCTGAAAATTTTCATCGACTACCTGACTTCTGTGGAGAAGTGCGAAACCTTCGCACCCTACAAGCTGACGCTTTACCAGAAAAAGGTTCTGGTGTTTCTGTCCACCATGGACGCTGGCGTCAAGAAGGATGGTCCGGGGTGGCTTGCCTTCATAAAGCAGAACGACCCCAAGGCCGATGTAACAGAATGGATTCACCTGGTCAAGTTGGGTTGGTTCAAGCCCGTAGATGAAGACAACTTCGCTGTCGATACAAACAAAGTAACATACTTCTTGAAAGCCCTGCGCTACGAGACCAACATTCGGGGGGTCGTATAATGAATCTTTCCGAAGGTCAATTCCTCTGCAAGGAAGGAGATTCCAAGGACGCCCTCTACATCGTAAAGGACGGTCTCCTCAAGGGATCTTCTACCCACACAAGCAAGGTTAACAACTACGGTCCCGGCTCCCTGATTGGGGAATTCAGCTTAATCGAGGGTACGCCTTGCGATGAAACTATCCAGGTCATGGAAGACGCTGCAATCCAGGAAATTCCTCACGTTGCCTTGAAGAATATCCTGGACGAAGAACCAAGCTGGCTCCGCTCCATTTTGACATTCCTCACCGGACGTTACCATATTGCCGAAGAAGCAAACCAGAAGAACAGCCGCGTCATGGCCTTGCCCACTCTTCTGTACTTGCTGAAATCCCATCTGGAAAACAATTCCAACCAAAAGATTTCCCTGCAGGAAATCATCAAGGAAATCAACATCCTGGTGAACTTGGGAAAGGAAGACATCCAGGAACTTCTGTCCGCATTGGAAGGCCTAGATGTACTCAAGGTTCACGGCGACGAAATCTTTGTAGATAGCCCCCGCGTCATCGGGCTTCTGTACGAGACAATCCAGTACCGTGCTACTAAGAAGAAGGTTTCTCCCAACATTCTTTCCATGACGGAACAGATGATCCTTACCGCCATCATGAAGGCCGTACAGGAAAGCCACGAGCCGCTGAACAACGGTGTTTGCGTCGTCACCACCGACACCATCAAGGCTACCGCCAAAAAGGCAATGCACGGTATGACCGTCACCATGCTCACCATCCAGCCCTTGGTTCAGCGCGGCCTCATCAAGCCCTCCATTCCCGTGGACTTCGGCGATCCCACCATCCCTCTGGAATCCATCGGTTTCTTCTACTGTGATTTCGAGAAGATCATGGATATGCTGGAATTGAACCGCATATTCCCGCAATTGGACAAGAAGCTGGTCTAATCGTTCCGCGGTTTTTACTATTTTATTTCCGTAATTATTAAACCCCTTACATAAAGGTTATTCAAATGAAACTTTCCGCACTTCTCATCTCCCTCGCTTCCGTTGCAGCTTTTGCTCAGGATGCAGCAGCAGAACAGCAGCCCAGCGCTTTGGGTGGTTTCCTTCCGCTGATCCTCATGTTCGTCGTGATGTGGTTCTTCTTCATCCGCCCGCAGAGCAAGGAAAGAAAGCTTCAGGAAGAAATGCGCAAGGGCCTCAAGAAGGGTGACAAGGTGATGACCACCGCTGGTATCATCGGCATTGTGACCAACATCGACGAAACCTCTACCACCGTCACTGTTCGTACCGGTTCTACCACCCTCATCGACTTCGAAAAGGCAGCAATCCTCCGCGTTCTCAACGCAGAAGCAAAGCCGGCAGAAAAGACCGAAGAAAAGAAGTAATCCAAGGTACATAAGTTATGGCAATCCTCCCCATCCGAATTTACGGCGACCCGGTTCTGCGCAAGAAGTGCGAACCCATTACCGAAATTACCCCGGAACTCCGTCAACTGGCCCGCGACATGCTTGAAACCATGTACGACGCCCCGGGTTGCGGCCTTGCCGCTCCTCAGATTGGCAAGAACATCCGTCTTGTGGTGATCGACACCGCTATCCCCGGAGAAGAGGAACCTCGCCCTTACATCATGTTCAACCCGGAATGGGAAGCTGAACCTGATGCAGAAATCGTTGAATACGATGAAGGCTGCCTCTCTGTTCCCGACATTTTCTGCAACGTACTGCGTCCGAGCAAGGTCTGCGTACGTTTCTTCGACATCAACGGCGAAGCACAGGAAATCCACGATTGCGACGGTCTCTTTGGCCGCTGCATCCAGCACGAAACCGATCACCTGAACGGCGACCTGTTCGTGGACAAGATCTCTACTTCTGACCGCATGATGAACCAGTCCAAGTTGAAGAAGATGGCCAAGGATTCCCAGGCCAAGCTCAAGGGCAAGCGCTAATTTAGGGCAGGGATATCCATTGAAGTTCCGGTGGACATTCCTCTCCATTCTCTTTTACAGCCTGACGCACTTTGCATTTGCAGAGTCGCAGGCTGTTTCTGCATCTGCAGATGACTTTGACTTGCCCGATGACGTGGCCAAGGCGGAAGTGGTCAAGTTCGTTCCGGTAGCTCCTACGAACGCAACACCTGTTGCTCAACCTGTCGTAGACTCCGCAAGCGAGGATTCCTTGTTCATGGAAAACTTCGCCCCTATCGAAGCGGCGTCCACATCAGAAGAAGTAGAAGTTGCTGCGCCACAGGGTTTGCAAAACAGGGCCATTCCTCAGGATTTGAACCGTCCCATCCGCGTGGGAATTTTCGTTGGCGTCAAGGAACTTTACCTGATGTTCAACGGCGAAGAAATCAAGGTAACCGCAACAGGCTCCCACGTTAAATTGCAGGCCGGCGGCAAGTCCATGGAAATGGAATCCCGCGAATTCCAGAACGAAGACGGCAGTTGCATCGCCGTAGCCCAGGACCAGAAATCCTTAAAGCGCGCCTGCTATCCGGGCTCCGTACTGCTCCGCGCAACCAATGGCAAAGTCGACGCAATCAATGCCGTCGACGTGGAAGACTACTTACGCGGTTCCGTGCCCTACGAAATCGGCAAGCTGGACGCCTCCCGCATCGAAGCGTTGAAGGCCCAGGCAATCGCCGCACGCACCTACGCCTACAAGCATTTCAACAGCCGCGAAGCCTTGGGTTTCGATGTCTACGCCGACGTGAAGGACCAGGTCTACAAGGGCCTTGAAGGCGCCACCCCGCTGACAGACGCGGCAGTCAAGGCTACCGCAGGCGTGGTCATGACCTACAACGGCGAATTCATCATCGCCTACTACCATTCCACATGTGGCGGCAAGACAGAAACGCTGGCAACCTGGAATCGTCCCAACCTTCCCTACCTGCAATGCAAGCCGGACCTGCGACCCAATGGCAGTCCCTGGTGCGATGAGTCTAGCTACATGAAGTGGGAGAAGCGTTTTACAGACAAAGAAATTGTTGACCTGTTCAAGAAGAATGCCAAGGAAGCCAAGGCAAAGTTCTCCAGCGGAACTGGAGCCGACTTCAAGAAGGTCAAAAACATTTCTGTCATCGATACTTTGATCAGCGGTCGCATACTTACCCTTCGCGTAGAAACCGACAAGGGACATTTCGATGTGCTTACCGATAAAACCCGCTGGCTTTTCAAGAAAGCAAATTCAATCCTCCCCTCCTCCCTCTTCAGCGTCAAGCACGAAAAGCAGGAATGGGTGGTGAAGGGTTCCGGATTCGGCCACGGCGTAGGCATGTGCCAGATGGGCGTCCGCGCGAGAGCCCTAGCAGGACAAAGCTTCCAGGAAATCCTGACCCACTACTATCCGGGCATCACCTTGGAAAAGTACACCCGCTAACATTCGTCAACTAGCAAAGCAAACTTATGTCCAAGCCCATTCTCAAAGTCATCAGCCAAGGCTGCGCCGCCAATTTCGGCGAGGGCGAAAAAATTGCCCGACTACTGCAGAATAAGTATGACGTGATGTTCGGCTTGGATGGAGTTCTGCCGGACGCGTACATCTTAAACGTCTGTACGGTAAAGGGCAATGCCAGCGCCATCAAGCTCTTGAGACAAGCTAGAGACGCAGCACCCGAGGCCGCTATTTACGTCACGGGATGCGCCCCCAAGGACCTTCGTGAAGAAGCGGCGAAGATTGATACCAATATCATTTTCACAAGCCTGACGGAACTATCCAAGGGCACACCCCAACTCGCCGCAGAACCAGCCATCCAATTCAATGCAGAACCGGCAATAACAAGCACTGTCCTTCGGGATGCCACAAAATCCTCCGTACTTCGTGAGGCTCCCCTAGTCGGTATCGTGAATATCGAGGAAGGCTGTCTCGACACCTGCGCCTACTGTTCCACCCGGCTGGTTAAGGGACGTCTCCGTAGTTTTTCTGCAGGATCCATCGTGGAGCAGGTCCGCCAGCTCGTACAGGACGGTTGCCACGAAATCCAGCTTACTGGGCAGGATTGCGGGTGCTACGGCTTTGATTTTGAAAACATTACTGACAGCGCCAACGTCTCCGGAAAAGCGCCCCGGAACCTTGCCGAGCTTGTCCAGAAGATTCTTGTAGATGTTCCAGGAGATTACCGCATGCGCCTCGGCATGGGCAACCCCCGCCACATGATGCAGTACAGCGAGGCCCTCATGGAATGCTTCCAGGACGATCGCGTGTACAAGTTCATCCACCTGCCGGTTCAAAGCGGCAGCGAACGCGTATTGCAGGCCATGAACCGCAGGCACTCCGTCCAGGACTATATCAAGCTTGCCGCGGAATTCAACAAGCGATTCCCGCTATTTACCCTCAGCACGGACCTTATCGTCGGCTTCCCCGGAGAAACGGAGCAGGACTTCGCAGACACCCTCAAGGTTCTCCGCGAAACCCGCCCCACCGTCTGTAACATCACCCGCTTCGTTTCCCGCCCTGGCACACCCGCCAGCCGCCTCACCGACGTCGTTCCCGACGAGATCAAACACAAGCGTTCCGCAGAACTAGCCGCCGCCTTCCAGCAGATCGCCGCAGAAAACAATTCCCGCTGGATCGGGCAGACAGAGCAGGTGACCATCGAGAAGCAAGGCTACCGTAAGGGCACCCTCATCGCCCGAAACGACGCCTACCGCCCCGTCGCCATCGCCGTACCCGACACAAGCGTCAGCGCAGTCCTAAATAACGAATCTGGCGCACCCTCCAGCACGATTCTAAACGGCGATGCTGAAGCATCCGCCACCCTATACCGTCCGGGCGAACGACTCCGCGTGAAAATTACCGCAGCCGAGCCCTTCGCCCTCATCGGCCAACCCATTGACTAAGGGTTCCGCTCTCTTCCCCGCAGCCTCGCAGACACGTTCTTGCGGGGCTTTTTCTTTCACTCTGCCAACGTTCTTACCAAGCCTCTCTTTGCACAAAAAAAGCCCCCTGGCTTTGAACTGACCCCAAAAAGTTGGACAGTTGAAAGTTAGGATAAAACTGCGTAATGAGTCCGGTACCCAACCGGGCTCATTCCTTT
>JAKSIC010000023.1 GCA_024399015.1 Fibrobacter sp. | reverse complement strand
TACGATGCTGCACAAACTTTTGGAAAACCACAATCCTACACGTACGATGCTGCACAAACTTTTGGAAAACCACAATCCTACACGTACGATGCTGCACCATTATTTGTCGTACCTAGATTTTTAGAGAAGGTTCATTTACAGGTTCCAGAACCGTGACGAAAGCGACCACGAAATACTGTTGAATGACCTTTGTTACAAAAATTTCTATATATTTAACAAGTACGCTAACATCAAGGACGAGGCGACCCGCGAATACATGCAGTATTTCGCTACCAAGAAATGCGAATCCAAGAAGATGGAGCGCATTCACGAACTGGTTGAAAAGTACCGCAAGGATCCCGCAGCAAAGAAGGCTTATATGACTCTGGAACAGGAACTCAACATCCGCGAAAAGAGAACACGCGCTGAAGAAAGAAAGATTCTGGCTAAGGGCTTCCGCGATGCAGGAATTTCTTTAGAAGTCATTGCCCAACAAACAGGTCTATCCCCTGAGGAAATCAAGGCTCTGTAACCCCAAAGACATTCTTGTAATTTTAAAAGGCCGCACCATTGAAGGCGCGACCCTGATTTATGTTTCTACGTTTGTTTCCCTTTATTTTTCGGAGGGATTACACTATTTTTTACCTCTCTTAGAGGAATTTGCGAAAGACAAAATACGTTATCAACTGAAAAGAGGACGTGTTGTAGTGTACAACAATCTCGGAAGCTGAATTGTGGAGCGATAAAATGGGTTATAAGCATCAAAAACAACCACAACAGCTACATCAGTTGATCTAATCTTAATTTTGGTTCCTCATTTGTTTTTGTTTTCAAGCCATGTCCATATTTAATTGATGAAGATGTATCAATTTTGGGAATAGCGGTAGAATAATCTATCCCCATTTTATTTTCAACACATCGAACGGGCAAAAGAGTCCATGATTTGGTAGAATTACGAGTCCAAAATCTTCCCCCAAATTGCGTATTTTCCTTTATTACAATTTCATTCTTTTGAAAATGAGTTACATTAGCTCTTGTATTTTTTTTCCAATTTTTATCCAAATCAGCATTCCACCACATTGACATATGGTCGTAAATTACATATTCTCCTTTTCCATAATTGTAAGTAACGAAATAATTAGGCTTGTCTTGAAAAAATACTTTATGCAAGAAGGGATTCTTTTTTAGAAAGACAGACAGTTCCATCCATTCCTGAGTCTTCGCCAGATGCCAACCTTGAGGACATGATTTCATTGCCAAATCCCATTTGTAATAAACCTTACGACATTTTTCATTTAATTTTTTTGAAAAAACATCAACCGCAGTTTGTTTAGACTTAAAAGTAGATTCACAATATAGCTCTCCATTGAGCATATATGCCCCAAAAGTAGATTCCGGTATATAGCGAAGATCTTCAACAAACCACTTAGAAGAATCTGTATCAACAGTATTGTACGTTGTTCCGTCTCTATCATCTACATAACTTCTTTCATAAGCATTGTAAACGTACGTTTGCGCAATCACATCAGTAATACAGATACATACAAATAGGAAAACTTTCATCATCACTGACCTGTAAAATTAATGTCATATCCAGATTCATTCATTCTGTTCGTATCCGAATTATTAATTAAAAAATTAATGGATTCAACAAAAGACCGAGTTTGCCCTGTTGGAAGATAATTTGGAGCTACTAAATTCTTGTCAGAACGATCATTAAGATATTGTTCCGAATAACAAGATCCAAAAAGTGTTTTGACATTGAATTTTAAATTATCTGGATCAAATTCAGTTCCGGCTCCATCATGAAGATAATAATAGTCTCCATCATATTCTCCATGTATAGCCAACGCACCATAAGTTCCACCATTTATAAAATTATTAACATCTGCGGCTTCCGCACCTGATTCAAAATATTTTATCTGATATGTATCATATTTGGGGTCTAATCCTTGATTAAGACGATCTTCTATTTCTGATCTTAATGTAGGAGGCAAAGCTTCGCCATCTTGATTCTTATTATAAACCACTGCAAATCTCAAATCAGCATTTCCATCAGGATCAATTCGCATCACGGGATTATTACTTCCATATGTATACGGAGAGAAATGTTGCCTTGCCGGATCCACTGAAATCCACAATCCGAGCATGGGGTCAAGATATCTTGCGCCGAAGTAGTTCAGCTCGGTCTCGTCGTCTTTCTCCTTGCGCTTCGCGCCAAGGCCCATCGGCTCGGCAATGAACATGCAAGCATGTTCGCAGCACTCGCCTCGAAGCCTTATCCCGGTGAAATTCTCGGTCACCTTGTCGCCTGCGTCAGCGATCAGATCAATCTGTTCGCCGAAGGAGCGGTAGTCATAAGCTTTCTTCACTTCACCGAGGTCAGCAACGTCTGCGTTTGAGGTACTCTGGGTGCCGTACACCAGCATGGTGGAGCCGAGGTGGTTCTTGAGGTACCATTCGAAGGTGGCGTTGCCGGAAGACGGCTTTTCGGCATCTTCCACGCCGTAGCGGCCCAGGCCCTGCGGCATATGAACGCCTTCGGCGTAAGCTGCTGCGGCTCGGTCATAAAAACAAGTAAACTTGTTTTTGCGACGCTCGCCTTGCAAGCTTTTTACGACCACGCGGGCATTTTGGAGGCTGCCGTCACGATAGTTTTCACGAACTTCGGTGCCGATGCCTGTGTAGTGGGTCACGAGTTCACGTTCCCAGTCAGCGGCATACACGCCATCGGCCTCGTCGGAAACGCAAGCCTTGCTGTAGCGGGTCTTGGAAACACGCCTGCCGGAACCGTCGTATGCCATCAGCAGCCTTACGCTGTCCCTGCTACAACCACGCGTAGGTTGAAGCTTACTTAAGTTCGCTAAGAAGGTCTTCGAGAATGTAGCCATCGCTCTTGAGCTGCAAGCCAGTTTCCGGTTGCAGAAGCAGCTTGTGTGTTTTGGATGCAAAAAACATCGATAAGGCGGACATGCAATCGACATGCTTCGCCTCGGCCAGTTTTTTCACAAGCCTGGCTTCCTTACGCCAAAGGACTCCGTTCTGCATAACTAGACCTCCTCCCCACGAACAAACTGCAACAGTTTATCTAACACATCCTGAGAGCGAATGCAAATCTGATGATTCACCTTTTTGTATTGCAACTGTCCAAGAGCCTGCTCCGCAGTTATTATACCGTTTTCATAGTTTTCGACAGTATCAATAACATTATCGTTAGCCACGCCACCTTCAATAACATCATACTGATTTTGCAGATTGCCACCATTACGGCAATCAATCACATAATCAAGCCACTCAATGTCGTAAGCGATGAATTTCTTGTAGCGAGACCCCAACGAGGATAATCGACTGTCATCAAGATTATATTCACTGACATAGGCCTTTCCAACGCCATTTTTGAAGGCTATAATCTTAGCCCACTTCGCAGCCTGTTCGCGCAGACTTGTAAGATAAAATCCTTGGCCAAAGTCGACTTTGTTGCGTCCATAATTGGCCATCGGTTTTTCTACGATTTTATCCGACCCATGGAACAGAATCATATGCCTTGAGCCTCCCTATTTCGCAGGGATTCAATGACAAAATCGGTAACCCAGTCAAGACTCTGCGTATGCAATTCATCGTAAAATTCCAATAAACCGTTTTTTACGATACCGTATTTTTGCAGACGCACAAACAGCTCGGAAGAATCAGTACCTAGCTTGATAGCGGCATTTTCAATTGCTGCGACAGCAAGATGCATCTTACGATAATCCAAGTCTTGTGAAATACATTCAGCGGTCATAACGGCAAACAAGATACAACATTTTGAAAGATATGTCAATAAATTCCCAAAGAATCACCAACAGAAACCAGCACCCGCATCGGAAACGCACAGGCCTCACCCCCGAGGAAATCAAGGCTTTATAAACAAGAATTCTTCTTCAAAGAATTTAAGGTTGCCCCGAAAATGGAGCGACCTGTTTTTTCATAAACAGTCCTAATTATGGGGAAGCTTACATTTGGGCTTATTTTCGATTACCTTCTTATTAAATTAAGCCATGTTCCAAAAATCTGATGTCGGCATTAAACAGGTAAGCCAAGACCTCTTTTTAAAATCATCCGTACTAACAATTTAATGTTCTATATCAAATTTTCCATTTGAATCAAATTGCATGTATACGGCATCTTCATTTCCGTTCCCACATTTTATGTAAAGAATTTTTTTTGATGAAGACGTCCCTGTTTTTAAAGAGGAACAATTGTTCTGTTTTTTTATACATGAATTTAGCTTTTGTGAAAATTCCAAAGAGAGGTTCGACGATGCTGTTTCGAAAACACAATAGTTAACCAAAGGCAATTGGTCAAATACTTGAAGTTCTTCTTTTGATAAAGAATATTGTTTGTTAAAAGCATAAATAGATGCATTTACAGCCTTAAAACCTTTATCAAAATTTAAATCAAAAGCCATTGAATCATTCGCCGTAGATTCTACATGTATTTTTGTTATCGGCAAAAAAGCATTTCTATTAGCAAACACGCAAATATTGATACACAAAATCAAAAATAAGGTTTTCATTTCACATCAATCTCCGGCATTTCTTTAAGAAACTCGACATTTCCATCTACATCCATACGTTGAAACGACTCTTCAGGAGTCATAAGATATAGATCAATACTCAAAGGTTTAACAAAGTTTGAATAATCTGCTTCACTAAACCTTTCCGAATCGTATTCCTGATTCACACCCCCATGTAAATGGGCTCCGGCAACAACATAATCAAAATCCATAGGAAGATTTTTTTGTGCTGCGCTAAGAATCTGTTCTTCGCCAAATGCATCAACAGAACCTTCAAACATTTTAGTATTTGTTGCATATTTTCCGTCATTTAGTTTCCATACAAAAACAAAATACTCCACATCCTTTTTGTTAGACATTGATGAATAATACTTTAGACAATCTTCCGCAGCTTGATTTGGTGTATCAAAATGATCACCAGGTCTTTCTCCATTCAAATCCGCAAATCTAATCGGGTTATACCCGTTGCCCATGTACAAATAAGGACTCGGGAAGAATCTCTTTGGGTCAACGGATATCCATATTCCCAGCATCGGGTCAAGCATTCTTGCGCCATGGTTACTCAACTGAGTTTCGTCATCACGTTCTTTTCCGGTGAAATTCTCGGTCACCTTGTCGGTGGGTTCCATGAGGGAAACCTGTTCACCGAAGGGCGGACAGCACTTAGCAACTTGTTGCTTAGTGCGCATGGCCACCACGGTGGCGCGGTAGTCGTAGGCGGCCTTCACGCCGTTTGCGCCGGCGTCGGAGCCCGTGCCGTACACCAGCATGGTGGAGCCCAGGTGGTTTTTGAGGTACCATTCGAACTTTGTGCTGGGGATATACCCCGCGCCAAATCCCATGTCAGGGTTTGCCGCATCTTCCACGCCGTAGCGGCCCAGGCCCTGGGGCATGTTTACCACGACCTTTGTTTTTTCCAGGGCGTTGTTACGGTAGCTTTCGCGGACCTCGGTGCCGATGCCTGTGTAGTGGGTAACGAGTTCACGTTCCCAGTCGGCGGCATACACGCCGTCGTAGGCCATCAGCACCCTGACGCTGTCCCTACTGCAACTACGCGTAGGTTGAAGCTCTTTACCAGCCTTTGTTTCCATCCTAAATTCCACCGGCACTCCTCTCCAATCATAGGAAATTTTCAGGGATTTGGAGCGTTCCTCGATCAAGTTGCCCACAGTTAATGCTGCATCTGCCATGGCTCAGGCATATCTTTTTGTTGAAGTTGCGGTTAAGGACTACAGTTTAAAAATCATTTTCCAAAAATTTAAGAGAATCGCACAATATGCTATCGTATTTGTCTATTTCATCTTTTAGATGTTCTATCATAAGATATAGTTCTTCATTTTTCTTTAGTTTCGTGAACACCTGCTTAGCCGGTAAAACAATTTCTGAATCAGAAGCTCCACAATAATGAAGTCCCCAAGTAAATTCATGATTATGATTTGAAGGGAATTCATACTTTTCTTCACAAGCACATGAACAATAAAACAAAAGATTTTTAATAAAATCTCCGTTAATCCATCTTGCATAAAGAGAGTCATCAACATTCTTGCTTAAAGACTGTATTGCAACATCAGAAACTACTATTGAGTTCTTTGAAAATGTTGAACACTCTAAATTACGATTTTTACAAAAAGCACATGTGGCAATAAGCAAAAAAAGAACAACTACAATATTTTTCATTTTGCCTCCTGATTCATTTCAGGAGCAACATCTGCATTCTTAATAAGAAAATCTACAGTTTGCATAATGGAAGTCTTACCACTTTTCTCCGGCCCATAAAGATTCTCATACCTGCCCGAAGCCAAGTTATCTTTAGTAAAACAAGAACCCAGATAAGTTTTTGTTGTAAGACGATCATTTAGTCCACAATTACACATGTCATTTTGTACTTCGACATGGACGAACAAACCATGTGTTGTTTTTTGTCAAAAAGTTAACTTGTTCTTTATAATCTTTTTGGCCAGGTATCTTTAAAAATTTAAACTTTTCAAATAATCCAACAGAAAAATAAAAACCTCGAATGTTTGCGATATTTTTGTCAAATACATTTTTTACAATATAACTTCGTTTATACTCCTGTTCCAATGCATTTTTATTATATGGACTTAAGCATTCTATTGAAAAAGGGCGACCTTCCATATGAGCTAAATTATTTTCAAATTTCGGAATAAAACGAACAACGTTTTTGTCATAAAAAGAATCAACTTCATCAGGGACATGGAAACATGTTGTCATATCTCCATGATTAGATATAGATATTTTAAGCGAATCATTTTCGACACAATCTACAGTAATCTTAATGTCACTTTCATTTTTTGCGAATGAAATTGAACTCATAAATAAAATCGAAATTAACAAAATTTTATTCTTCATGATAACCTGAATTATTTTCCTGCCTTAACGGCAGTCCAATTTCCTGTCTTATAAGATTGCCATCATCAATTGCGTGCGTTGAATTAGGAGTTATATCAACAGCTTCTATCATAGGAGCTACATGAGAAACTATTTCGTGCATTAAAATTTCGGCAAAACTTTGATATATTGGTAATCCGTTCGCACCCATAGTCACATGGTCAGCTCCATCTAAAATTACATTTCCGTTAGCATCAGTTTTTCCATGACCTCTTTTAAATATTTCTTTGTTAGATGGATCAATCGAGATACTAAAAGTCGCTTGAGGAATAGATGCTAATACAGCCAGGGTCTTAGCATAGGTTATTGAGCCTTTACCATCAAATTGTTCATTATAAGAGAACTTTAATTCATTATTTTTATCAAAGTAAAAAGTCACTTGATCAGAGGCTATCTTATTCATGGCATCTGCTATTTTTTTATTATTTGCAGAATTTGTAGATACAATTTTTTCCCCATCACCATCAACCCCATTCACAGGATTCACACCATTCCCCGCATACAGATACGGGCTTGCGAATTGTCTCTTGGGGTCTACAGAAATCCACATTCCGAGCATTGGATCCAGATATCTTGCACCGAAATAGTTCATACACCTTTAATCATAGAAATTTAGAGGGACTTAGATTTGTTAGAAATAAAGTTTCAATCTGTGAACGATAGCAAAAAAAGTTTTTCCAAATTCATAATCAATTTTCAGAGATAACTAATGACAAAGGAAATCAGGAACATTATATTCTAGCGGGCCGCCATATTCCATTTGTTTCAACACAACAGGACGGTTCATTAATTTATTTTCAACACTAATCACGTTCAATTCGGAATGTTTGTACCAGATAACCAAGGTGTCTGATGTATTTGCTATAACAAAAAACGGAGTGTCGCTATTTTCTGGAAAACTAAACGAAATTAGATTTCCATTTTCCTTCACGTTTTCATACCGAATGCTACCAAAAATCATTTCCGTTCTTTTCCCGTCAACAAAATACTCCCAAAGGCTTATAGGTTCTATTGAAAAAATTTTATAAATATTGAAATTTTCCAACACGCAGTCTGCACTATCATCGTGATTCTTCAATTGACGTGAATAATGGTTGTTCTGATTCAATTTATTTAAATCAATAATGATATGTAAAACAACCAAAAATACAAATAGAATAAAACCTAAAATAAAAAGATGTTTTCTCATTTTCATCATATAATCAAGATATATTTAATGATAATTTTTCCCAAAAGCATTCTCATAGCCCCACAATTGCATTGAGGAACTTTGATAATCTTCGCTACCACCGGCGGCCCAATCGGAAGCTCTAATCATCAAATTATAAGGAAGAAATGTTACATAGCCACCCCAAAGTGCATTGCCAGCGTCTCGTGCGGTCATTGCAACCCCGTTTAGAACACCAACTGTATAAACGCTTTTATCTTTGGTTTTATAGTATTGATATTTAAAGTCATAATCACCACCAGAGCCCCATTGCATGGGACGGAAAATGCTCACATTGTTCATCATTTCTTTAGCATTTTTTTCCATTCCCAAATCCAACGTTGTGAATAAAATGTTGTAGAAGCCATCTTTATCCGTTGAATAGAAATAACTATCAACATCGGGTTCTAAAGTCGTAAAACTACTGCCGTCAGCAAAATTGAAATAGACATGATTATCTTCATTTGCGCAAAATGTCATGTTAGCAATCAAGCCGTTTTCATCAACAGTAACATATGTTTCATTCCCATCCGGGTCAATCACATTCACCGGATTATATCCATTTCCGACGTACAAATACGGACTTGCAAACTGCCTTGCCGGATCCACGCTTGTCCACATTCCAATCATCGGGTCGAGATATCTTGCGCCGAAGTAGTTCAAGTCGGTTTCGTCGTCCTTCTCCTTGCCGGTGAAATTCTCTGTGACTTTTTCGGCAGGGACTGCCAAATCTACTTGTTCGCCGAAGGAGCGGTAGTCATAAGCTTTCTTCACTTCACCGAGGTCAGCAACGTCTGCGTTTGAGGTACTCTGGGTGCCGTACACCAGCATGGTGGAGCCGAGGTGGTTCTTGAGGTACCATTCGAATTTAGGATTGAATACGCTCCAGTCGGTCGGCTTTCCATTTTCGTCGAGAGTCGTCGATGGCACTACTGGTGCCGAGGCGTCCTCGGGCATGTAACGGCCCAGGCCCTGGGGCATATTTACGACCACGCGGGCATTTTGGAGGCTGCCGTCACGATAGTTTTCACGAACTTCGGTGCCGATGCCGGTGTAGTGGGTGACGAGTTCACGTTCCCAGTCGGCATCATATACGCCATCAGCCTTGTCGGAAACGCAAACCTTACGGTAGCGGGTCTTGGAAACGCGCCTGCCGGTGCCGTCGTAAGCCATGGCCAGCATAAGGCTATCGCCCCTACTGCAACTACGCGTAGGTTGAAGCTCTTCATCAGCCTTTGTTTCCATCCTGAATTCCACCGGCATACCTCTCCAATCATAGGAAATTTTTAGGGGTTTGGACAAAACGACGTATTAACTCATCACATTTTTTCATATATTTACAGACATGGCAGATGAAGAACTGAAAAAATACAGGCTATCATCCATGGAGGAGCCTTCCGACGAAATGCTGGAAGCCCTTATGGAAAAGGTCGGTGCAGCAGCACGTGAATCCTCCCGCAAGGCAGAAGAGGCTATGGATCGTATGC
Source organism: Fibrobacter sp. (assembly GCA_024399015.1). GTDB lineage: Bacteria > Fibrobacterota > Fibrobacteria > Fibrobacterales > Fibrobacteraceae > Fibrobacter. The sequence goes on along the minus strand of JAKSIC010000023.1, from coordinate 39,675 downwards.
GTGCAGAAGTCGCTTCAAATATCGCCCAGAAAAAATTACGTCTTGGTTTGCTATGAGCGAAAAGAAACCGACACTATGCATTGTTGCCGGTCCAAACGGTTCCGGAAAGACTACTACGACCATTCAGTTGCTGGAAAATGAATGGGCAGCCGATAGCGTCTATATCAACCCGGACAACATCGCCCAAGAAATGTTCGGAAACTGGAATTCCCCCGAAGCAGTGCTAAAAGCAGCTCAGCATTCTACCGAACTTCGCTACAAATGCCTTGAAGAAAAGAAAAACTTCGTCTTTGAGACCGTTTTTTCCTCAGACGAGAAGCTTGAATTCATACGCAAGGCAAAAGACGCAGGATTCTTCATACGATTTTTCTTTGTATGCACAGAAAAGCCGTCAATTAACGTTCTTCGTGTAACAAACCGTTTCCTCACAGGCGGCCACGAAGTCCCTATTTCTAAAATCGTGACCCGCTACTACAAGTCACTAGCGAATGCTGCCGTCGCAATCTCCATAGTAGACAGAGCTTACATCTACGACAATTCCGTCGACAATCAGTTGCCTAAGCTGATTTGCAGAATGGTTGACGGAGCCTTGTATAAGCAGTACGCCGAGATATTGCCCAATTGGGTTCAGGAACTGCTGTAATCAAGGCATTGTAATTTTGAAAAGGTCGTACCAAAGCTATATAGCCAGCTTTTGCCCGATCACCATCAGCCCCTGCAATGCAAGGAACCGAGATGTAGAAGGACCGCTCCGGTGAAAGTGCGGCCCTTTTTCCAGATTCGACCCCTGATTAAATCACGACGTAGTCCACACTTACGTTTTTTTCTTATTTTTTCCCTATGAGGTTAGGTTTTCTATTTTTTCTTTGGCTCTGTGTCGCAGCATTCGGTCAAGAGGATGCGGCTGTCGCAAGTTCAACGGGTTCAGCATTCCGTGACACAGTTATTATTAAACAAATTTATCGCGACACAGTCTATATTCAGCCAGCACCCATCATCGACACGATCTATGTCAATGACAGCAAGAGAATTCCGAATAATTCACCGGAGACTCGTGACAGCAGCATGGCAATCACCTCCAATGAGCAGGCTGCGGTTTCACGTTATATACCAAAGAACGACTCCAGCCTCCACAAGAACTCGTTCATTTTGCAAGTTGATGCTATCAGCTTACTCGTTTCAACACTCGATCACCCTGCCGTAGACATAGCCCTTGAGATACCCTTCACCCTAAAGCATTCTCTCCTACTGGGTTTCGCTTACGCAAAGAAATATCCCGACAGTACCGGCTACTCGGACACATTCAATTCCATTTATTCCGGAGACATTAGCCAAATTACATTTGGATTCGCCTACCGTTACTGTTTCCGTCCAACAGCAGCTACAAAGTTCATTGAATTTGGAACCCATTACGTCCAAAGAAAATCCAACTACGACAACAGCTGGGACAACACCAACTACATCAACGACAGACCTCATTCCGAACACAAGATCCATCATGGTGCGCAGGCTTTTGCACACTTCGGTCTATTAAGAAGAGGCGACCGAATGGGATTAGCTCTTTTGGGAGGTTTGGCATACAATTACGTTCCCACTTTTAATGATGAAATCTTAAAGGGGCATGGATTCTACATCACTCGAGGCATCCAACTTGACACCAAAATAAACGTTAGTGTGGGGATTCTATGAGCTTAAAGAAAATGCATTTTTCAATTATGTTCATTACCCTTGCCTTGCCCGCCATGCTCTTCGCAAACGAAGCGGAAAACACCATCGCGCAAGTAAATCTTGTAGACACAATTTATGTGCAGGAGCACATCACCGACACCGTCTACCTTCCTGCCTTAAGAGACACCGTGTTCATCGACACCTCCAACGGCGGAAACGTTGTCCTTGAGGTAAACAGTGACTTTTTCAAGAATAAAGAAAAACTCCCCGAACGAGAAGAAACTGAAGAGGAATTCCAAAGACGAATCACCAGAGATTTCGTCTATCCAGAGGATATTCCCCCGACTTTCACAAGTTGGCTCAACCCCGCGATTGCAGCCGACATTATCCTTATCGCACTAAAGGCACTTTTCATAGACTACACATTTGAAAAGGAAAATTGGAAAAACGGATCCATTCTTGTTAATTATGCAGCCGTAATGATGTTTGGCGACGCAGGTTTCATGAGCGCCCCTCAATGGAACGGTTTCAAGTCAACGATGGCATTGCCCATGGGTTATCGATACTACTTAAACATTTCTCAAAAACCCGTAGATATTACAAAGGCAAAAGCCAGGCATCGATACACCCCTCATGGAAACACATCCCTATTCGTAGAAGGTTTTCTTGGTCCATCCTTATCTATTGAAAACGTCAATTACATCGAAGAAGACAAATCCTACAGCAAGTTCGACGTTGGATTTGTGGGTTCAATCGGCGTTGGAATCGCAATGAATTTCCATAATTTCCTTTTTACCATAGGAGCTGACCTTGGTTACCAATACTGGGGTGACAAAGTCAATAATCAAGCTATACTTTGGGACGATTCAGACAGTATCGGCTACTCTTCAGCCTTTGGAACAACGTCAAAAGGCTTCTTTGTCAAACCGCAATTCTTGATCGGTTTTTAGTTTTCGTCAAGCCATCTCTGCAAAATAATTTGTGCGGCAAGTTGGTCGATGACGGCCTTATTCTTCTGCTTTTTCTTCTTGCTGAAATGGGATGTACAGGCCTGAGCCTGCACACTTGAATAGGATTCGTCCTGGGTGTAAACGGGTAGGCCCGGGAAACGTTCCTTAAGATCCAAAATGAACTTCTCCACCACCACGTTCTTGCCGTTGGCACGGCCATCGGGATGGTAGGGCATTCCTACCACGAAGGCGTCCACCTTGTTCACCTTGACCAATTCGTCGAGACGGACCCAGAGGTTCGTAATTTTCTGGTCGATGGTCTCGCGTGCAAAGGCGAATTTCAGTTCAGAATCGGCAAAAGCGACACCGACGCGGTGTTCACCATAATCAAGGGCTAAGTAGTTCATGCCCGCAAATATAAGAAGAAACCCCCATTTTAGGCGATAAAATGCACCACTCTATTTACATTTTTTGCTATTTTTGCCCGCACTATGAGTAATACAAAGAATGATTTATGGGTTGGTGTTGACGTTGGCTCTACCACTGTGAAGATTGCCGTCGTCGAACCGGAAACCTCCAAGCTTTTGCACTACACGTATCAGCGTCACAACGCTATGCAGGCCCAGAAGGTCCACGAAGTGCTCCGTGAAGCACACGGCCTTTTCCCGGGCAAGAATTTTAGAGTCGCATTCTGCGGTAGTGGCGGTCAGCCTTTCGCAGAAGCTACCCACGCATTTTTCGTGCAGGAAGTGGTTGCCAACGCTCTCGCCGTTCGCGCAACCTTCCCCGACACTCGAGTAGCCATTGAACTGGGTGGCCAGGACGCCAAGGTGGTGTTCTTCGAAAAGGATCCCACAACCGGTAAGCTTATCGCCAGCGACATGCGTATGAACGGTGTCTGCGCCGGCGGTACTGGTGCTTTCATTGACCAGGTGGCAGAACTCCTCCGTATCAAGACCGAAGCCTTCGAAGGTTTCGCAAAGCGCGGCCAGAAGGTCTACGAAATCTCCGGACGTTGCGGCGTGTTCGCCAAGACCGACATTCAGCCCATGCTGAACAACGGTATCGCCAAGGAAGATATCGCACTTTCCAGCTTCCACGCCATCGCCAAGCAGACCATCGGTGGTCTTGCCCAGGGTATGGAAATCAAGCCGCCGGTCATTTTTGAAGGTGGCCCGCTGACCTTCAACCCCACACTCGTGCGCGCCTTTAAGGAACGTCTCGGCATTAGTGACGAACAGGCCATCGTTCCTGAACATTCTGAAGTTCTCGTAGCTATGGGTGCAGCCCTTTCCCTCGGCTCCATGTTTGCCGACCAGGAATGCTTCTACCGCGAAGAAGGCTCTCTGGACGCCTTGGTTCACTTTAACGAAGTCCGCCAGGCCGAACACAAGGCCAAGGCTGCCGCCGACCTGTTCTTCAAGAACGACGCTGAATACCAGCAGTTCCTTGCAGACCACAAGATGGCAAGCAACCACTACCCGCAGCCCGCCTCCGGTAGCGAGCTCAACGTCTACCTCGGTATCGACGCTGGTTCCACCACCACCAAGTTCGTTCTCATGGACGAACAGGATAACATCGTAGACGGCTTCTACGCAAGTAACGACGGTGAACCGCTGGCCGTGCTCAAGCGCGCCATGAACGAACTCATCGACCGCTACGAAGAATACGGCTGCAAGCTGAACATTTTGGGTGTGGGTACCACCGGTTACGGTGAACAGCTCTTCGCTAAGGCTGTCCACGCCGACTACCACACTGTTGAAACCGTTGCCCACGCAAACGCTGCCCAGCGTCTCTGCCCGGACGTATCCTTCATCTTGGACATCGGTGGTCAGGACATGAAGGCAATCTCCGTCCAGGACGGCGTGGTTACCGGCATTATCCTTAACGAAGCCTGCTCCTCCGGTTGCGGTTCGTTCATCGAAACCTACGCACGTTCCCTGGGTATTCCCATGGAAAAGATTGCAGAAATGGCATTCAACGCCAAGAGCCCCTCTCAGCTGGGTTCCCGCTGCACCGTGTTCATGAACAGCTCCATCATCACCGAACAGCGTGATGGTAAGCAGCCCGAAGATATTATCGCAGGTATCTGCCGTTCTATCATTAACAACGTGTTCACCAAGGTGATCCGTATCCGTAACCTCAACACCCTCGGTAAGAAGGTGGTTGTGCAGGGCGGTACCTTCAAGAACAACGCTGTGCTCCGCGCCTTTGAACAGTACACTGGCCTCAAGCCCATCCGTCCGGAACGTCCGGGTGAAATGGGCGCCATCGGTATCGCTCTTCTCACCAAGAAGTTCATGGAAGAAAAGCGCAAGACCAATCCGGAACTGAAGTCCAGCTTTATCGGCCTCGAAGCAATGAAGACCTTCAGCTGGCACAACCAGCCGGGTCAGCTCTGCCAGTACTGCACCAACCATTGCTCTCGTACCATCGTTACCTTTAGCGACGGCCAGAGCTTCGTCACCGGTAACCGTTGCGAACGTGGTGAAGTCACCGCCGACCCCAACGATCCGAAGACCAAGGCACTCATTGCAGAAATCAACAAGAAGATGATGTCTGTGCCCGACATGATCAAGCGCACCAACCAGCTCCTGGTCAAGGACTACGCTCCGGCCAAGTTGGTGGAACCGCTGAAGAACGCAGACGGTACCCCGAAGACCATCGGTATTCCTCGCGCTCTCGAATTCTGGGCCAGCCTCCCCTTCTGGAAGGCATTCTTCACCAGCCTCGGTTACACTGTTGTCGTCAGCCGCAGCTCCGACTACAAGATGTTCGAAGCCGGCCTCCACAGCGTGCCCTCTGACACCGTCTGCTTCCCTGCAAAGCTTGTCCATGGCCACGTCCTCAGCCTCATCGACAAGAAGGTGGACCGCATCTTCTTCCCCATGATGGTAGCCGTTCCCAGTGACCACACCAAGTTTAACGCTACCGCCGTTTGCCCGGTGGTCCAGGGTTACCCCAACGTTTGTAAGAACACCGATGATCCGGAACGCAACTACGGCGTACCCATGGATCAGCCCGTGTTCCACTGGTTCAATGCAAAGCTCCGTCGTTCCCAGACCATCGACTGGTTCAGCGAACACTGGGGCCTCGACAAGAAGCTCATCAACAAGGCTGTTGACGAAGGCGAAAAGGCCCTCAACAACTACCGCACCACTTTGCTGGAAGAAGGTCAGAAGATTCTGGACGACGTCCGTGCAAAGAACAGCTTCGCCGTGGTGATCGCAGGTCGTCCATATCACGTTGACCCGCTGATCAACCATAACATTGCAAGCCACTTTACCGCCATGGGCATTCCGGTGCTCACCACCGAATCTCTCCCGGGCGTTTACGACCAGGATGTTCCGAACTCCACCCGTGTGGAAATCAAGAACACCTTCCACCTCCGCATGATTGGCGCCACCATGATTGCAGCCAAGGACCCCAACGTGGAACTCGCTCAGATCGTGAGCTTCGGTTGCGGCCATGACTCCATCTTGACCGACGAAATGATGCGCATGATGCACCGCGATTCCAACAAGGAAATGCTGATGCTCAAGCTGGACGAAGGTGACGCACGTGGTCCGGTGGGCATCCGTATCAAGAGCTTTATCGAAACCGTGAAGGCTCGTCGCGCAGCCAACCTGCCCGAAAAGCCCGAATCCAACGAACCGCTCTTTACCACCCCGTTCACCAAGGATGACAAGGCAAAGCGCACCATCCTGGTTCCGAACCTCTCCCCCGCATTCAGCGTGCTCGCCGCCGCCTACATGCGTGCCAAGGGTTACAAGGCTTCTCCGCTCCCCGTTGCAGACAAGCGCGCTATCGAACTGGGCAAGAAGTTCGTCCATAACGACATCTGCTTCCCCTGCCAGGTGAACATCGGTGAAAACCTCCTCTGGTTGGAACAGCATCCTGAAGCAAAGCAGGAAGAAATCTCCATCGGTCTTGCAAAGAACTGCGAAAACTGCCGTGCAGTGCAGTACGCCGTTCTCGCCCGTAAGGCTCTGGACGAAGCCGGCTATCCCAACGTATCCATCATTACCACAGGTTCCGACAACAAGAACATGCACCCGGGCTTCATCCTGGGTCTGGACTTCCGTCTCCACATGCTGTGGGGTCTCGTCACCATGGATGGCCTTGAAACCATGTACCGCGCACTTCGCCCCTACGAAGTGAACAAGGGCGACACCCAGAAGGTTTATGACGAATGGATGCCGCGAATCATGGAACGCGTTGCCGTTCTCTCCAAGCTTGAACTGGCAAACCCCAAGGCTGTGATCAACCTGTTCCGCGATGCCATCGAAGCCTTCAACACTGTCGAAATTACTGAAGACCGTAAGAAGGGTATCCGCAAGCCTCGCGTCGCTGTGCTTGGTGAAATTCTCATGAACTACCACCCCAGCGCAAACGGCTACATCGAAGAATACCTGATGAACAACGGCATGGAAGTCTACCTGCCGGGTATGACCGACTTCTTCCGCGTGGACGAAGTTGTCCGTGCCGAAAAGATTCGTCGTGGTTTCTCCGCTAACCCCATCGAAGACCGCGTTATCGGTGGTGCAACCGCTAAGGTTTACACCCATGCTATCAACGTTGCTCGTAGAGAAATGGAAGAACACTTCAAGCTGTACGAACACCACGCAGACTGCTATGAACTGGTGAACATGGTGGGCGACATTATCGACCCGTCCTACAACACTGGCGAAGGCTGGCTGATCCCGGGTGAAATCCTGTACAACTCTCAGCACGGCATCAACAGCCATATCATCCTCCAGCCCTTCGCTTGCTTGGCCAACCATATTTCTGGCCGTGGCTTGACCAAGGCTGTGAAGGAACGTTGCCCCCATATCCAGGTGCTGTCTCTGGACTACGATCCGGATACCAGCTTTGCAAACATCGAAAACCGTTTGCAGATGCTCATCATCAACGCCCGCGAACTGGAAAAGGCTAACCAACACTAATTACGAATATCTATGCTGAATGTATCTAATGTAAGTCTTCAATATGGTAGCCGCGTGCTTTTCAAGGAAGTGAACCTTTCCTTCAAGCCCGGCAACTGCTATGGTGTTATCGGTGCCAACGGCGCCGGCAAATCAACCTTCCTCAAGATTTTGAGCGGTGAACTTGAACCCAATACTGGTGAAGTCACCAAGAACCCGGGCGAACGCATCGCCGTCCTTAAGCAGGACCACTTCGCCTACGAACAGAACACAGTTCTCGAAACCGTCATGATGGGCTACCCGGAACTTTACGAACTGGGCAAGAAGCGCGAAGAACTCTACGCACTCCCCGAAATGACCGATGCACAGGGCGAAGAAGCCATCAAGGTGGAAGAACGCTTCGGCGAAATCGGCGGTTACGAAGCCGACTCCAGCGCCGCAGTCCTCTTGAAGGGCCTTGGCATTCCTGAAGAATTCCACTACAGCCTCATGGCAGACCTGGATGGCAACCAGAAGATCCGCGTGCTTTTGGCACAGGCCCTGTTTGGCAACCCGGACATTTTGCTGCTCGACGAACCGACCAACCACTTGGACTTGGATACCGTCGCCTGGCTGGAAGACTATCTGGAACGTTTTGAAAACGTGGTGATCGTGGTGAGCCATGACCGTCACTTCCTCAACGCAGTTTGTACCCACACTTGCGATATCGACTACGGTAAGATCAACATCTACGGTGGTAACTACGAATTCTGGTACGCAGCTAGCCAGCTTGCCCAGAAGCAGCGTAAGGACCAGAACCGCCGTGCAGAAGAAAAGATCGAAGAATTGAAGGCCTTTATCCGCCGCTTCGCATCCAACGCAGCAAAGGCTAAGCAGGCCACCTCCCGTAAGAAACTCCTCGACAAGATGACCGTGGAAGAAATGCCGGCCTCCAGCCGTAAGTTCCCCTGGGTCAACTTCAAGATGGACCGCGAACCGGGTAAGATTGTTCTTGAAGTCAAGAACATGGACATCGATGGCGGTGACGGCATCATCTGCAAGGGTCTCAACTTCAACCTGAACAACGGCGACAAGGTTGCCCTCGTTGGTGAATACGGCACTCTCAAGACAGCTTTCTTCCAGATGATTGCTGGAGAAATTCCGACCGCTGAAGGCGTAGTCAAGTGGGGCAACACCATTACCCAGAACTACTTCCCGAAGAACAACGACGCCTACTTCCAGAGCGAACTTTCCCTGGTTGACTGGCTCCGTCAGTACAGTAAGGAACAGGACGAAACCTTCATCCGCGGATTCCTTGGCCGTATGCTCTTCACCGGCGAAGAAGCCCTCAAGAGCTGTAACGTTCTTTCCGGTGGTGAAAAGGTCCGCTGCATGCTCTCCAAGATGATGCTTTCCAACGCAAACTGCTTGCTGTTGGACGAACCAACCGCTCACCTTGACTTGGAAGCCATTACCGCCCTGAACAACGGCTTGACCGCATTCCAGGGTCCGATCATCTTCTGTACTCAGGACCACGAATTTGCACAGACCGTTGCAAACCGCGTTCTTGAACTTACACCGGATGGAGTCCTCGACCGTTCTATCACCTTCGATGAATGGTACGAATCCAAGTCCAAGGCTAACAAGAAGCGATAATTGTGACCGCGCAGCGAAACTGCGACGCAATCAAAATTTAAAGAAGCTCCGCCATCCGGCGGGGCTTTTTTTTCCGCACAAACAAGAAAGCCGCGCAACTCCAATCCACCTCCCCCGCGGCTCTAGAAACTCGGCAGCAGTTTTCCTCACGACCTACAAAACAAAAAGTCCCGCCTGCATTTCTGCAGACAGGACTTTTAATCTTTCAGGAGAAAGGGTCGCTAAGGATTAGCGCTTCTTACCCTTCTTACCCTTCTTGCCAGCGGCCTTCGGTTCTTCCTTGGGTTCTTCCTTCTTAGCTTCAGGCTTCTTGCCGCCGCGGAGGTCATTCATCTTGAAGGACACGTTGATTTCGGCAGTGGTTACCTGAGAGTAGAGTCCACCCGGATCCTTCACCTTGAAGGTGAATTCATCGAGGCCAGAGAAGCCCTTGTTCGGCTGGTAAGTGAAGGAACCATCCTTTTCGTTCAGGGTCATCTTACCGTTGCGCGGCTTCTGGACCAGCTGTACGGATACCGGCTTTTCGCCATCCGGATCGTTCACACCGGACATGAGACCTTCAGATGCCGGAACCTTGAGGGTTTCGCCTTCCTGGGTCATGTAGGTCTGAGACTTAGCGGTCGGAGCGTCGTTCACAGCGATCACAGTGAAGAGAGCGGACTTGTTAGCAGAAGCGCCATCCGGGTCGGTCACGGTGAAGGTGATACGTTCCGGCTTGCCGTTCCAGTTTTCGTGCGGCTGCATAACGTAAGCCATCTTCTTGGCCTTGTCGTGCTTGACAACGAGGTACTTGTTGCCAGTGAAGGTCCACTTCAATTCGTCGAAGCGATGGTCCTTATCACGTGCATACTGGTCGAGCTTGATAGCAGCGATAACGCCACCCTTGTCATCTTCCTTGATGGTGTAGTCCGGAATGTCGCGCATGATCGGAGCTGCGTTCACGTGCTTGACAACGAACTTAGCCATGGACTTGTCCATTGCACCAGCCGGGTCAGAAGCGGTGAAGACGAGAGTTTCTTCGCCGAACCAGTCAGCCTTCTTCGGACGGATTACTGCTTCACGGCCAGCGGAAATTTCAACAGCGAGGAACTTGGCGCCGGTGACCTTCCACTTGATTTCGTGGGGTTTGTTATCCGGGTCAGTGACATACTGGTCAAGCTTGATAGGCTTGAAGGACTTGCCTTCCAAAGTTTCCTGGCCAGGAATTTCCTTCACAATCGGGCGGTCATTAACCGGCTTAACGGTGAACTTCACATCCACAGAAGCCTTTTCGCCAGCCGGGTCAAATACGTTCACGGTAACAGTTTCGGAACCGTTCCAGTACTTGTCCGGAATTTCAACAGTGAGAACACCCTTTTCGTTGATATCGAAGCGGAGTTCATGCTTTACAGCCGGGCCGGCAGCAGGAGCAGCCTTGCCCTTCTTACCCTTCTTCGCAGGAGCGTTCTTAGAAGCCTTGGAAGCCGGAGTTTCGTTGTCCAGAGTCCAAACGAGTTCTTCCAGCTTGTTATCCGGGTCGCTTACGAACTTGGAGAAGTCAACCGGAGCGAAGGTCTTCTTTTCTTCGATAACGAACGGCTGTACCGGCTTGAGGGTCGGAGCGTCGTTCACCGGAGTAACTTCGAAGGTAGCGGTAGTGGATGCAGATGCACCAGCGATATCCTTAACAGTGAAGGTCAAGGTTTCCTTACCGAACCAGTTGGGGTTCGGAGTGAGGATCTGGGCACGAGAACCCTTGATATCAACCTTCAGTTCCTTATTGCCGGTAATAGTCCACTTGAGTTCATTGGGCTTGTTATCCGGGTCAGTTGCAGCCTTGGACAGGTCAACAACCTGGAACTTTTCCTTTTCCTTGATCTTCTGACCAGCGATCTTACCGATGACAGGAGGATCGTTAACCGGGGTCACTTCGAAGGTAATCTGCTGAGAAGCCTTAGCTTCTTCCGGGTCATAAACGTCGACCTTGATCTTTTCGGTACCGAACCAGTACTTGTCCGGAGTGGTAACGATCAACTGCTTCTTGGCATTGATGGTAGCCTTGAGAGCGCGGCCAGCGGAAACTTCGAACTTGAGCTGTTCGAACTTGTGGTCCGGATCAGAGACGAACTTAGCGAGATCGATAGGAGCAAACTGCTTCTTTTCTTCGATAGACTGGATAGGAACAGGCTTGAATTCCGGAGCGTCGTTCACAGATTCAACAGTGAACACTGCGCTTCTGGAGTTGCCAGCACCTTCCGGGTCCTTCACAGCGAAGGTAACCTTACGTTCGCCATTCCAGTACTTGTTCGGGAGCTTGATGCGAGCAATGTTCTTGCTATCAACTTCCACCTGGAATTCGTCAGCAGGTTCCGGTGCCGGAGCTTCTTCTTCAACCTTGGCACCCTTCTTGCCCTTGGCAGGCTTCTTAGCAGCCTTCTTCGGAGCAGGAGCCGGAGCGGCAGAAACCTTTTCAACCTTGATATCCCAAGAGAGTTCTTCAAGCTTGTGGTCCGGGTCCTTCACGAACTTGTTCAGGTCGATTTCCTTGAACTGGCCCTTTTCCTTGATGCGCTGGTCAGGAATATCCTTCATCAGCGGAGCGTCGTTCACAGAAGTGATTTCGAAGGTAACGATCTGAGAGGTTGCGAGACCTTCCGGGTCCTTCACCATGAGAACCATGGATTCCGGAGCGCACCAGAAGTACTTATCCGGAGCGGTAACGGTGAGTACGTGGCTCGGAGAAATTTCAGCCTTCAGCTTCTTGTTACCAGAAACGGTCCAGATGAGTTCGCTGGGCTTGTTATCCGGATCCTTCACGAATTCGTCAAGCTTGATCTGCTTGAAGAGTTCCTTTTCCTTGATCTTCTGGTCAGGAATCTTCTTCACGAGGACCGGAGCGTCGTTCACGCGGGTCACTTCGAACATCATCTTGTGGTTTGCAGTAGCGCCTTCCGGGTCGGTGACGGTGAAGGTAATGAGTTCCTTACCGTTCCACTGGTCGTTCGGGACAGAGACGATCACAGTGTTATCCTTACGGAGGTCAACCTTCAGCTGCTTGTTGCCAGAAACACTCCACTTCAACTGAGAAGTCTTGTGATCCGGGTCGGAAGCGAGAGAAGTGAGGTCGATAGTCTTGAAGCGGCCACCTTCACGGATGGTTTCACCCTTCGGAGCCTTGTCGGAAATCTTCGGAGCATCGTTCACAGAACGAACTTCGTAGCGGACAGTCTTCTTTGCAGTTGCGCCTTCCACGTCAGATACGGTGAAGGTAATGTCTGCGGCACCGTTCCAGAACTTGTTGGGGATTGCGATGACAGCGATACGTGCGCCACCTTCACCCTTTTCAACCTTGACAGCGAGAGTTTCGCCAGCCGGAGCTTCTTCAGCCTTGGCATTCTTCTTGCCCTTAGCCGGAGCAGCAGCGCCCACCTTCACGGGCTTCACATCGAAGGTCCAGGAGAGATCAGACTTCTTGTGGTCCGGGTCGTTGACCAGGTCGTCCAGCTTGATCTTTGCGAATTCCTTCTTTTCGTCGATGGACTGTTCCTTGATTTCGCGTACGAATACAGGAGCGTCATTCACAGATTCAACAGTGTAGGTAACGGTACGGCTATCAGAAGCACCTTCCGGGTCGGTAACGGTGAACTTGATAGTTTCAGAACCATGCCAGTACTGGTTCGGCTGAGAAATGGAAACGTTGTGGCTTGCGTCCATGGCAACCTTGAGTTCCTTGGCGCCTTCGATCTTCCACTTCAGCTTGTTCTTCGGGTGGTCAAGGTCTTCAACGAATTCATCCAGGTTGAAGGACTTGAAGGAACCCTTTTCCTTGATGGTCTGGTTAGCGATATCCTTCATCACCGGAACGTCGTTGATGGACTTCACGGTAAATGCAGCCATAGCCTTTGCAGAAGCGCCTTCCGGGTCAGTGACGGTGAAGGTCAGCTTTTCAGAACCGTTCCAGAGCTTGTTCGGGGTCTTGATGGTAACTTCGCCGTTCTTGGCAATGTCAACCTTGAGATCCTTGTTGCCGGAAACTTCAATCTTGAGCTTGTCGAATGCGTGGTCCGGATCCTTAACAAGTTCAGCCAGGTTGAAGGAAGCAAATTCCTGCTTTTCTTCGATGGTCTGTTCCTTGATCTGGCCGATAACCGGAGCATCGTTCACAGACTGCACGGTGAAGAGAGCGGTGCAGGTAGCCTTGCCACCATCCGGGTCTTCCACCTTGAAGGTGATCTGTTCAGCACCGTTCCAGTACTTGTCCGGAATAACGATCTTAGCCATACGCTGGTCGTCAACCTTCACGGAGAGCTGCGGAGTGTAGTTCTTCGGAGCACCCTTAGCCGGCTTCACGTCGAAGGACCAGGAGAGAACTTCGCCCTTGTGATCCGGGTCCTTAACGATGTCGTTGAGGTTGATGATTGCAAATTCACGCTTTTCCTGGATGGTCTGGTCCTTGATGGGCTTGACGAATTCAGGCAGGTCGTTCACAGATTCAACAGTGAAGGTCACGGTACGCTTGTCAGAAGCACCTTCCGGGTCAGTGACGGTGAAGGTGATGGATTCGGTACCATTCCAGTACTTGTTGGGAGTGGAGATGGTAGCGACCTTGTTAGCGTCGATAACAACCTTGAGTTCCTTGTTGCCGGAAACGGTCCACTTCAAGTTCTTCTTGTCGTGGTCTTCATCGGAAACGAAGTCATTCAGGCTAATGGTCTTGAATTCACCCTTTTCCTTGATGGTCTGGTTAGCGATGTCCTTCATGACCGGAGCATCGTTAATGGACTTCACGGTGAACACGGCTTCAGACTTAGCATTTGCGCCTTCCGGGTCGGTTACAGTGAAGATAACCTTTTCGGAACCGTTCCAGAGCTTGTTCGGGGTCTTGATGGTAGCAACGCCATCCTTAGAAATATCAATCTTCAAATCCTTGTTGCCGGTAACAGTCCACTTCAAATCCTTGAAAGCGTGGTCTGCGTCAGCAGCGAGTTCAGCCAGGTTGACGGAAGCAAATTCCTGCTTTTCATCAATCATCTGGTCCGGAATCTTCTTGAGGGTCGGGACATCGTTCACAGACTGAACGGTGAAGAGAGCCTTAGAGGTAGCCTTAGCGCCATCCGGGTCAGTTACAGTAAAGGTGATTTCGTCAGCACCATTCCAGAGTTTGTCCGGGATGATGATCTTAGCAACCTGCTGAGCGTCGATTTCAACATTGAGGCCAGCTTCCTTGCCCTTGACGGTAGACTTGACGTCAACAGAGAAGGTGAGATCGCTGAGCTTGTGGTCGAGGTCGCGAACCATTTCGCCGAGCTTGATGGGCTGGAACTGAGCCTTTTCCTTAATAGTCTGCGGTGCAACCTGCTTGACGAATTCCGGAACATCGTTCACGGATTCAACAGTGTAGGAAACAGAACGTTCGTCGGTTGCGCCTTCCGGGTCGGTCACCTTGATGGTGAGGGTTTCGGAACCGTTCCACTGCGGAGACGGCGGCACAATCTTCATGACACGGTTAGCGTCGATGGTGACCTTGAGTTCACGGTTACCAGTGACGGTCCACTTCAGCTTAGCCTTATCGTGGTCCAGGTCTTCAACATACTTGTCCAGTTCAACAGTCTTGAACTGTTCCTTTTCCTTGATGTTCTGTTCCGGGATGTCCTTCATAACGGGAGGATCGTTGATGGACTTCACGGTGAGCTTCATCTGAGTCTTGGCAACGCCACCTTCCGGGTCGGTAGCGGTAAAGGTCAGAGTTTCAGAACCGTTCCAGAGTTCGCTCGGAGTCTTGAAGGAAACTTCGCGAGTCTTCTGGTTCAAGTTAACCTTGATATCCTTGTTGCCGGTAATTTCAACCTTGAGCTTGGAGATATCGTGGTCGGCGTCGGTCAGGTATTCGTCGAGAACGATAGAAGAAAGTTCGTTCTTTTCTTCGATGGTCTGATCAGGAATCTTGGTAAATACCGGGAGGTCGTTGATGGACTTTACAGACAAAGTCACATCCTGCTTAATGGAAGCGCCATCCGGGTCGGTGCAGGTGAAGGTCACCACTGCAGTACCGTTCCAGTAGGTATCCGGAATTTCGATGGAAGCCACATGGGATTCGTCGATATTCACGTTGAGGGTACCGGATTCCGGTTCCTTACCCTGGTGCTTCACATCGGCTTCCCAGGAGAGTTCGGAATTCTTGTGGTCGGCATCCTTCACGAATTCGTCGAGACGGATCTTGGCGAACTGCTTCTTTTCGTCGATGTTCTGGTTCGGAATTGCCTTCACGAATTCCGGTTTATCATTGACGGAATTTACGGTGAAGGTGTTTTCGGATTCAGCGCATGCGCCAGCCGGGTCGCAAACCTTGAACTTCAAGGATTCGTAACCGTTCCAGAGCTTGTTCGGAATCTGGATGTTGGCGGTCTTGCCACTGAAGGCAACCTTCAGGTCCTTGTTGCCGGAAACAGTCCACTTAAGTTGTTCGAAAGAGTGGTCCGGATCCTTGACCAGCTTGTCCAGTTCAATGGGCTTGAAGGACTGCTTTTCGTCGATGGTCTGTTCAGGAACATCCTGTACAAATTCCGGCGGGTCGTTGATGGACTTCACGGTGAAGGTAGCCTTGGTGCTTACGGAAGCGCCGGCCGGGTCGGTAGCTGTGAAGGTAAAGGTTTCAGAACCGTTCCAGTATTCGTTAGGAATCTTGATGTTTGCGGTACCGTACTTGTCGATGTCGATCTTCAGGTCCTTGCCGCCTTCGACGGTCCACTTGATCTTTGCCGGATCGTCGTCAACGTCGCTAACGTAGTCGGTAAGGCTGATGGATTCGAATTCGCTCTTTTCCTCGATGGTCTGGTTCGGGATCTTCTGGAGAACCGGAGCATCGTTGATGGACTTCACGGTGAAGAGCGCGGTCTTGGAGTCGCTAGCGTATTCACCATCGGTAGCGGTGAACTTGATCTTAGCGGTACCGTACCAGTTGGTGTCGGGGATAACGACAGTAGCAACGCGGTTCGGGTCGATTTCAACGTTCAGGTCGCCTTCGGCCTGATCCTTGCCCACCGGTTGGATGTCGAATTCCCAGAGCATCTGGTTCTTGGGATGATCGGGGTCAGTAACGAAGTCATCCAAGCGGATCTTGGTGAACTGCTTACCTTCGTCGATAGTCTGGTCAGGAATCTGAGCCACCACCGGCGGATTGTTCACGGACTCCACATTGAAGTTCACGGTTTCAGAACCGATGGCACCCTTGGTGTCAGTAGCTGCGAAGGTAATGTCTTCGTTACCGTTCCAGTACTTGTCCGGAGTTTCGATGGTTGCGATACGATCCGGAGAAATGGTCACCTTGAGTTTCTTGTTACCAGAAACAGACCACTTCAACTGAGCAGGCTTGTCCGCGTCGTCGGTCACATACTTGTCCAGCTTGATCGGTGCAAACTTGCCGCCTTCGTCGATGGATTCTCCCGGAATACCATTGACGGACGGTGCTTCGTTTTCAACGGCAGGAACATCGGAGGCTTCCTGAGCGATACCCCAGGAAGCCAACAACCCTGCAGAAGCAAGGAGTGCCGTTACAGACCAATTTTTACGTTTCATTTATGATCTCCCATAAATACATCTATCCACTTTTGCTTTAAAAATCATCAAAGCACGCTAGTGGTTCTGCGTGTTTTATAGGCTCAAATATAATGATTTAAATCACATTTTTTACAAAAACTTGCGTTTTTACTACAAAAAACGCCACTTTGTTTCCAAAAATTTTTATTAAAATCTCGTAAGTCGTTGATAGTCAATGAGTTACGTGCATCATAAAAAAGTAATGTAAATTTTTTGCAAAATCTGCATTTTTTGGTCAACCCACCCCTTTCCAGACCCCAAAAATCACTGACAAGCCCTAAAAAATGAATTATCTTTGAAAAACAACAAAAAAATCTCAAAAACGGGTATAGAAATGAAATTTGTTTTCCTCTGCGACGCCAACTATCTCAAGGGCGACATGGTCAACTTCGTGAACAACTTCCCCACCAATCACGAACTGGTCACCATGACTTCTGATGAACTTCTCCAGTCCAAGGCAATCTTCGACGGTACCTTCGCTGTTCTGGCAGAACGTTCCACCTGGCAGAAGAACTTCAGCTTGTTCCGCTATTTCAACCTGCTTCCGCTTTTGGAAGTGCTCCCCCTCGGTGTCGTAAGCCGTTCTCGCCGTAGCGAACCCCTCAAGGGCCGCACCCAGAACCGCAACCAGGAAATCTACTTCAACCCGTCCGCTTCTGCAGAAGAACTCTACCTGCAGATCGACAAGTTCGTTGCAGCTCCTCCTGCAGGCTTCACCTACCCCCGCGGCACCCAGAAGGCCTAATCTAACTGCGGCACAGTAGATGCAGAAAAAGGTTCTGGACTACTTGTTCAAGCAAGGCGGTCTAACCCTTTTCGCCTTCCCCGGCGAATCGGATATTCCTCTGGAGACCTTGCAAAACTTTGCGCTGGCGATGAACGTCGGCGCACGTTTTGTTATTGTGGACTTCTCCGGAAAAAATCATTTTAAGGGAAATGCAGAATTCACCACGGATTACCTGTTCGATAATTTGTTAGAAAAGGATGCAATTGACAAGTTCGCTGCATCCGATTCCAACTGGATTATTACGGGCGCCAGAGTTCTCCCCCAGAATGACGACCAGTTCAGAAATTTCTACCACAACCTGCAACTCATCAAGAAGGCTGCGCCCCAAGTTATCGGCATCCTGCCTACTGAAATTACCGAGGAAGAAGCGTCACGCATTATGCTTGCCGCCCGCTTGCTCATTGTAGACGGAGACAGCGTCGAAGACGCCTCCATCTACCTTCAGGATGCACCCAGCCTGCAAAAGGCGCCTGTACTCTGGCTACTGCCCACGGCACCAAACAAGAAGCGTTTCCCGCGGGCGGCAAAGGCTGTTGCGAAAAGCGAATCCTTCTACAAGGAAATCCGCAAGTGCGATTGGCATAAGGATCCCAAGGAGTTTGCAAGAATCGTGGAAAGCCTCCACAAGATCGGCATCCTCAAGAAGAATCCTCTCGACGGAATTTCCAAGGTTTTCCGAAAAGCTTTCCCCCTGTTTCTTTTGGTTGCGATTGCCCTCCCCTTCTTCTTTGTAACGAAGGTGGATCCAGGCATTTCAAACCTCCGCGACCGTAGCCACGAACGCGACAAGATCGCTGTGGCCCCATCCTTCGAATACACCTTCGACGGCAAGGAAAGCGTACAACGTATCGCTCGTTACGCCATTGGACGATTCAACGCCCTCATTACCAACGAACGCATGATCCGCCAGTATGTGGACGTCACTCTCGAAGAAAACGGATACGAACAGAGTTCCTGGAAAAAGGAAAACTTCAACATTCCTCCCGAAGGAACCGTACTCAAGTTCTCCCGTCCGGACTTTTTCCAGAAGACAGCCGCAGACTCCATCGGCGCGGCTTGGAAATACTGGACATCCATTGTTTCCGACAGCGTAAGCTACCTTACTGAATTCTACCACGCCAACGCAACATCCGTAGACCGTCAGCACAACGGCATTGACCTTGCAAGCCGCCAAGGCGCCCGCATTCTCGCACCCTTTGCAGCAAAGGCCTGGACAAGCCGCGACGAACGCGGTGGCGTTATCATCGGTCTCGTCCGCGAAAAGGACGTCATCTTGTTTATGCACTGCGACAAACTTCTTTACCTCGACGGCCAGGAAGTCATGGCTGGCGATCCCATTGCAACTGTAGGCACCACAGGCCATACCACCGGCCCTCACGCCCACGTGGTTACTGGTCTTATCGACAAAAAAGGAACCAAGAGAATTGGCAACGTCAAGTACAACGTAATAGACCCGATTCAGTGGTTCTATATGTTCAAGCCAAGCAGCCCGTAGCGTTGTTTTTTTCACAACATTTTTTCGTTGTGACACCCCTCACGTAAACTCGCAAAACACCCTGTAAAAAGCGAAAATTTACTTAATTTAAGCGCTTTGTAAGCGAAATGTTACGTTCTAAATCTCGCCAAGAAAACAACAATTAAATAACTTTGTACACGGAATTAGGGATTTGGTCAATAACGGGTTAATCAAAAGGAAAAGTAAATGAAGTTTAGTGTTTTGGCGTTCGCAACCATGACCGCAACCCTTCTCACCGGATGCTCCGGAATCGTCACCCCCAAGTCTGAATTGGCAAGCCACGAACCGGGCAAGAGCATTCCCGCCATTGACAGCACCATCGTAGAACTCAAGCAGGAATACATCGACAACTGCTACATGCCTGTCGCAAAGAAGAATCCTCCTGAGACCAATTGCCAGGCTGAACTGTTCCAGATGCTGGAACGCCGTTACGGTCTGAACTTCAACCAGAATCACGTTGCCATGGCTGCAAACACCCTTATGTTCAAGGTCATCGACGAAAAGATTCTTGAAATGTCCCGACAGGATCCTAACGTTCGCGAAGCAGTCCGTGCAGCATCGTTCTCCGGCCCCAGCGACATGCTTTCCTACTACAAGGAAAAGTACCAGTTCGATACCGAAATCGAAAAGTACTAATCCTTCTTAAAATCAAGAATAAAAGCCTGCGTCCAAAACGCAGGCCTTTTTATTTGCGCAAGCACCACCCGTACGGTGACTGTAAATAACAAATCAATGCCGCCCCTACGACTACAAAAAAAAGACCGCAGATATTCTCTGCGGCCTTTCAATTTCTTGCCTTAAAGAATTACTTCATGTACTTCTTGAAGACGTTGAGCATGTTGCCATACCAGCTGCTACCATTGGAAGCTTCGAAGCCACCGCAGTTCTTGTAGCACCAGTAATGCCAGCTCATGCCGTACTTTTCAGCCTGGGCAAGGACAGCGTCGGTCCATGCATCACGCTTGGTATCGGAAACAGCGGAGCAGCTACCCTTGTTTGCAACACCGAATTCACCCATGTTCATGGGAACGGTGCCGCCGTTGATATCCGGGTATGCCTTGGCGATTTCTTCGAAGTAGCTTGCGAAGTGGCCCGGCATTGCGCTGATACCATCGTTTGCATTGCCGTTACAGTCGTAGCCGTGACCCTGATGAGAGAAGGTGTAGGGTTCGTAGTAATGGCCAGTCACAATGATGTTGCCATCCTTCGGAAGATTCAGCTTAGGAATCATAGCGAACTTTGCATAACCATTGGATTCGAACATAATGGTCTTGCCCTTGGATACGGAACGGATAGCTTCATAACCAGCAGTCATGATCTGGTTCACCTGATCCTGGGTCATATCGTGGGGTTCGTTGAAGATTTCGAACACGACGGCGTCATCCGGGAAGGAGTCGAAAGTCTGAGCAATCTGCTTCCATTCGTTCTTGAAGTCGTTCAGCTTGCTGTTCAAGTTACCATTCTTTGCAGCTTCGTAAACCGGTTCGTTATGATGGCTGTTGACAATCACGGTAAGGCCAGCGTTGATAGCCAACTGAACGTCAGCCTTCACACCATTAAGCTTGTTGCTCATACCGGTGTACCAACGGACCGGAATACGCACGGAATTGAAGCCCTGCTTTGCAACAGCGGCAAAGTCGCCATCGCTAATGGGGTTGCTCCAAGCACCATCACCATCACCCGGAGAATCCCAGGAGTTACCGAAGTTCAAACCACGACCGAGCTTCTTGTTCATGGCGCGGCCCTTGGAGTAGTCAATCGGGGTTGCGGTCAGCTTCTGCCAGGTTCCGGAGAGGCACATGTAATAGCTACCGCCGCTAGAAGCAACCTTACCGATATTTGCAGCGTTGCAGGCACCATTGGTGGCGGCGATTTCAGCACTCTTCATATCGTCTGCATCGGCAACCTTCCAGGCCGTGCCCTTACAGAGATAGGTAACGCCATTGCTTTCCTTCATGGTACCAAGCATAGCGTCGTTGCAAGCGCCGAACAAAGCGGTTGCGTAGATGTTTGCTACCTGAGCCGGAGTTGCTTCCTGCCATGAGGAGTCCTGGCAAATGAAGGTCTTGTCTACGTTAATGCTGTTGATATTGCCGTTGTTCTTCATTTCGCCTTCATTAGCGGCGCTGCAGCTACCCAAGTTGTACTGGGCAGCCCAGAAACGGCTTACAGAGCCCTTGAAGTATTCTAGGTCAACGTTGTTGTTGAGGTAGGAAAGAACGGAAGTCGGATAACCGATGTCCATGTTGTAGGACAAATCAGCCAAGCCTGCGCGAAGAACATCGTCGTCCCACTTACCATCCAGAGCAATATCTGCAGAAATTGCAGAGAGGAATGCTTCCACTTCAGATGCAGAATGTTCGTTCAGCAAGATGGTGGTAATAGCCAGGAGGTTTTCACCGGCAGAGCTTCTGTCATAGAGGGAAATATCTTCGAACAAGGTGGAGTCGGCCTTGAAACCGAGAGCCGCGAGAACTTCCTTTTCTGCACGAGCCTTTGCAGCGGTAAAGCTAAGGCCAGAAGTAGTCACAAGGTTCTTGACACGTTCGTATTCCAAATGAGTCAGGAAGTTGACATTGGCAGTCTTGCGATTGCGAAGGTCGGTCATAAGCTTGAGGCCGGAAGAAGTCTTTGCTTCGTCCATGGTGTAGTCAAGGTAACTTCCGCTGACAGTAATGCTTGCGATAGCGGAAGTCAAGGTGCCCTGAACAGAATATGCGCCCAAATTGTTGCTGACGGTACCGGAACCTGCGCCCGGAGTTTCCAGCATGGTGCCTGCGGCAACAGATGCCACGCTAACCTTTGCACCACTCTTGAAGGGGCCTTCGGCAACACCCTTGAGGTTGAATGCCTGAGAAGTTACAGATTCAGTGCCATCGGGCTTCTTTTCTTCGCCAGAAATGGGCTTCTGGGTAATATCTTCATCGGGAGGAAGCACAACTGCCGAGCTAGAGCCCGGTACCGGGTTAATAACAGAACCGCCACCAAATACGGAGGAACTGCTATAGAAACCAGGATTGTCACCACCATTCGGATTGGAAGGCTTGTCATCGGAACATGCCATCAAACCAAAAGAGGAGACCATTGTAGCCAAAAGGATGTGGGAATACTTCATGATTTTTCCTTGTTTTTTAGCCAATATATATATAATATAAAGGTTTTTCAGGATTTTCAAGCAAAAGCTGTATACACTTGTAAGCAATTTGATGTAACGCACACAACGCGTTTAAGAGAACGTTCTAGGAACGAATTATCCCAAAATTGCTATATTTCAACCGCAAATTTTAAAATGAGCCTGCCTTGCGCGGACTCGCAAACAAACGAGACACACTATGGGAAAATCATTATACCAGAAAATTTTCGAAAGCCACACTGTTGCTAAGCTTCCCAGCGGCCAGTGCCAGCTTTTCATCGGTCTCCACCTCTGCCACGAAGTGACCAGCCCCCAGGCTTTCGCTTCTCTTCGTGAAGAAGGCACCAAGGTTCTGTTCCCGGAACGTACCTTCGCTACCGTTGACCACATCATTCCGACCACTTTCCCGGAACGTAACCGTCCTCTTCAGGATGGCATTTCCGAAGAAATGTTCTCCCATATTGAAAAGAATACCGAATCCAACGGCATCAAGTTCTTTGGCCCCAAGACCTGCGAACAGGGCGTGATTCACATTGTTGGCCCGGAAGAAGGCGTTACCCAGCCGGGTATGACCGTCGCTTGCGGTGACTCCCACACTGCAACCCACGGCGCTTTCGGTGCAATCGCATTCGGTATCGGTACCAGCCAGGTGGCAGACGTTCTCGCTACCCAGACTCTCGCTATGAGCCCGCTGAAGACCCGCCGCATCAACTTCACCGGCAAGCTGAAGCCGGGCGTTACCGCTAAGGATGTCGCCCTCGCCTACATCGCAAAGCTTGGCGTGAACGGTGGCGTTGGCTACGCTTACGAATTTGCAGGCCCGGTTATCGAAGCCATGAGCATGGAAGGCCGTATGACCATCTGTAACATGGCTATCGAAGGCGGTGCACGCGTTGGTTACTGCAACCCCGACGAAAAGACCTTCGAATTCCTGAAGGGCAAGCCCTACGCTCCCAAGGCAGACAAGTGGGATGAAGCTGTCGCTTACTGGAAGTCCGTGGCTACCGACGCCGACGCTCAGTTCGATGACGAAATCGAAATCAACTGCGACAACCTGGAACCCATGGTGACCTGGGGTATCACTCCGGCTCAGGCAATCCAGCTCAACGACAACATGCCGAAGATTTCTGAATTCGAAGGCTCCGAAAAGAAGGTCATCTCCGAAGCTTATGAATACATGGGCTGGGAAGAAGGTGGCAAGATGATCGGCACCCCCATCGACATCGCTTTCGTCGGTTCCTGCACCAACGGTCGCTTGTCCGACCTTCAGGCTGCTGCAGAAATCATCAAGGGCCACAAGGTTGCCGACACCGTCAAGATGTGGGTCGTTCCGGGCTCCATGAAGATCAAGGTGGAAGCAGAAGCTCTCGGCCTCGACAAGATCTTTAAGGAAGCAGGTGCAGAATGGCGCGAAGCTGGCTGCTCCCTCTGCCTCGCCATGAATCCGGATAAGCTGAAGGGTCGCCAGGTCAGCGCCTCCTCCAGCAACCGTAACTTCAAGGGCCGTCAGGGCTCCCCCACTGGCCGTACCATTTTGATGAGCCCCGCCATGGTTGCTGCTGCAGCCATCGAAGGCAAGGTCACCGACGTCCGCAAGTACATCAAGTAATAGGAACAAGGAGATTTAAAAATGAATTCTATTGACATCGTTAAAGGTTCCGGCGTTCCTGTTCGCGGTAACGACATCGATACCGACCGTATCATTCCGGCTCGCTTCCTCAAGTGCGTGACCTTCGAAGGTCTTGGCGCAAACGCTTTCGCAGACGATATCGCAGGTCTCGAAGCCCAGGGCAAGGTTCACCCCTTCCGTGATCCGGCCTACAAGAACGGCACCATCCTGGTTTCCAACCAGAACTTCGGTTGCGGTTCCAGCCGTGAACACGCTCCTCAGGCTCTGAAGCGCTGGGGCATCAAGGCCATCATCGCTGAAAGCTATTCCGAAATCTTCTTCGGTAACTGCGTTGCTCTTGGCGTTCCCTGCTTCAAGGTAGACCACGCTACTGCAGACAAGATTCTCGCTTGGATCGAAGCTAATCCTTCCAAGGAACTGGAAACCAGCACCGACGCTCGCACCCTGAAGCTGGGTGACGAAACCATCGCCCTCACTCTGGCTGATGGTCCTCGCGGTCAGTTCCTGGACGGTTCCTGGAACGCACGTTCCGCTCTCCAGGCTAATGCCGACAAGGTGCAGGAACTTGCAGCAAAGCTTCCGTATATGAACTTCCTCAAGTAGTTCATTTTGAGACTCGTCGCGGTTCTTTAAAACCGCGGCAAATCGCAATTAAAAAACGTCCGGGCATTCGCCCGAGCGTTTTTCTTTTACACCAAATTCGATAATGAATTACAGACCAGTGTAGAGATTTACGCCAAGAGACCAGCCACCGCTAACATAGCCCACTTCAGCTCCAAGGCCTATGCTACCAAGATTCATGCCACCGCCAATGGTATAATTACGGACTCCAGCACTAATCGTGGATCTATAGGTATCCTGAGAATTGAAGTCGTTAGACGAATGAGTGTAACCATACACAGACACATACAGGCCAGTTCCTGCTTCAACCCAGAAATCACTGTTGATGGCATAACGGACCTTCACCGGAACATCCACGCTAAAGACGACTGAACGGACATTCGATTCATAATAGCCATATGCATAGAGATAGCCGGGAATCTTGTACTGAGCGTATCCAATGCCAAGATCTGCTCCAGTTACGACACCAATATTCGGGGTGAAGAAATAGGCAAAACCTAAACCAAGATCCAAAGTTGCATTTCCGCGTGTGCTGATGACAGACACATTGGAAGCCAGGCCAGCATGGAAGCCAAAGCGCATGGGTTCAAAATCTTCGTCGTCGGAATCTTCTTCCGCTTCTACAGTTTCTTCAGAAGTCTCTTCGGCAGAAGCTACTTCCTCAGTTTCTGTAGCATCAGCAGCCGCCTCTTCAGTATTATCAATCATTTATAACAAAACCAAGCCAAAAGAGACTTCCCCACCAAACAATCTGTGAATTAACGCACACAAAAAAACGTCGGGAATTACCCGACGCGCCTTATCAAATCTCGTTTTCAAAATTAAATCGAGTTTTCGATAAATTCCTTGCGGAAGGTTCCGTTACCCAACAGAATATCGATGGGCAGCTTGTGGAATTCGTATTCGTAGGGGGGCTGCTTCCAGGCGAAATCATTGGGATATTCGTTGAAGATGTACTGCAGAAGCTTTATGGCCATGTCGAAACTGCGGAACTTGTCGCGATCCAGAACGTGAATCTGGGCGCCGCCGCAGATCTGGCCAGCACCCTTGTGGAAGGTGGGCTGGAAGTAGTTTTCGCGGAAGTAGACGCCCGGCAGCTTGAGGCCGTTCATGTACTTGCAAAGCTTCACGGCATCGATAAACGGAGCACCGAAAATTTCAAAGGGACGAGTGGTGCCGCGGCCTTCGCTCACATTGGTAGCTTCGAACAGACACATACCCGGATAGACGATTGCGGTATCCAAGGTGGGCATGTTGGGGCTGGGCAAAATCCACGGGAGACCAGTCTGATCGTACCACATCTTTTTGTCATAGCCTTCCATGTGCATCACGTAAAGCTCACACTTGGGGAAGCATTCAGCCTTGAACTGTTCCGCCAGTTCGCCAATGGTCTTGGCATGACGGGTACGGATGCTGTGGAGACCAACAAAGCTTGTATAGTTCAGATCCAAAACAGGGCCTTCTTCGTCCACACAGTTAATTGGGTTCGGACGATCCACAACCACAACGGGAATGCCCAGCTTTTCGCAAGCCTTCATGCACAGGTAAAGAGTCCAGATGAAGGTGTAGTAACGGGCGCCCACGTCCTGCAAGTCCACCAGGAGAGCGTCCACATGGGAAAGCATTTCCGGAGTAGGTTCGCGGTGTTCTCCGTACAAACTATAAACAGGAATACCCATTTCGGGATCGGTGTAGCCTTCCCACTCAATCATGTTGTCCTGGGTATGGCCCTTGATACCGTGCTGAGGGCCGAACAGTGCAGACAACTTAAACAACTTGCCATCGTAGGACTTCAGGAGATCCAGAGTGTAGCTCAGGTCTGCACAGACAGAAGCCGGATGGAGAACTGCGCCAAGGCGCTTGCCACGGAGTGCGGCGGGGAAAGTCTTTTCGAAATTTGATAAAGCTAGTGTAACCATGAGTGAGGTTCCAGGTTCGAGGTTCGAGGCACGAGGTTCGAGGTTCGAGGCCCGAAAATTAAACATTTTGTTTTTACGACAGAAAAATAGTTTAATTATCCCGGAAATTTTGTTTTTTACGTGTAAAATCCCTTTGGGTTGAGATTTGACACAAAAGTGACATTCATTTTTTTTATCTTTCGTGCAGTAATAAAAATTAAAAATAGGATAATTGAATTATGGCATATTTAAACAAAGTGATGCTCATTGGTAACCTCGGTAAGGATCCGGTCATCAGCGCAAGCCCCAACGGCCGCAAGCGCGTAACCTTCTCCTTGGCAACTTCTCGTCGCTACAAGGACAACAACGGTGAAATGAAGGAACAGACCGACTGGCACAACATTGTTGGTTGGGGCAAGACCGCCGACGTGTTCGAACAGCTGGGCATCCACAAGGGCATGTCCCTCTATGTGGAAGGTTCCCTCACCAACCGTAGCTGGACCGACCAGAACGGTCAGAAGCGTTACAGCACCGACGTCAACATGGATACCTTCCAGCTCCTGACTCCGCGCAACCAGAATGGCGGCAGCTTCCAGAGCGGCGGTTTCAACCAGAGCAGCAACTTCAACCAGTCCAACGGCTACAGCCAGTCTAGCGCTCCGGCATACGACGCACCTATGCCCGAAGGCGACGAAGACCTTCCGTTCTAACGATCTGTTATAACCGATGAATCAACAAGTCGCAGATATTGCATTGATGATG
Source organism: Fibrobacter sp. (assembly GCA_024399015.1). Classification (GTDB taxonomy): domain Bacteria; phylum Fibrobacterota; class Fibrobacteria; order Fibrobacterales; family Fibrobacteraceae; genus Fibrobacter. Next base: position 12,575 of record JAKSIC010000023.1, on the reverse strand, counting down.
GTGCTGCCTCTTGGAATCACCTTTACGGCGATTCTCCAGTCGGCAGCGGCCTACACTCGCACCCAGAAGCTCATTGGCGTTCTTCTTTCCATCGTCATTGTAGCAATGGATTGCGTTTTCTACTTCGCAAAGAACACCTACATCACCTACAACTGTGATGGCGGCTTGTTGCTCACCTTCGCAAGCCTGTTCTTCCTCGGAATCATCTACGCTATTCGCAGCGAGGACAGAGCCACCAAGACCGGCAACATCTTCCTCTCCGTGTTCATGCTGGCAGGTTTCCTGGGCATCGCCTACTGGGACCGCCCCACGTTCATTCCGGTGGCCGAATACACCCCCTACGAACTTGCAATGCAGAACGCCCAGTACCAGGACTACATCAAGTCCTTCGAAAATGGCGAAGGCGGCAAGATCCTGTATGACAAGAAGAAGAGCAAGTCTCCCAACCAGGTTAGCGGCAAGGACGAAAACTCTCCCGAACGACTCAAGGAATACACTGCTAGCGCAGAAACAGTCATCGGCCGCATGCGCGACATCATGACTTCCATCGACGAGTTCGAACCGTTGGCAGCAAACATTTCCGAGTCTGAACGCGAAGCTCGCAGCAGCCAGGCCTTGGCAATCAACAACAGCGCCACTGCCCTGAACAAGAAGGTGATGGGTCTCTATCACCCCCATAGCGCAGCAGAAGCTCACTCCGAACTTATCCAAGCCAGCGAGAACGTTCGCCTGGCAGCCTACTCCCTGTACAACTACACCCTTCAGGAAAACCCCGAAGACCAGCTGAAACAGTACAAGCAGGCACGTAACCAGATTGCCCAGATGAACGCCGCACTGTCCCGTTTCTGGAACGACATCGAGAATTTAAAATCAAACAACCAACCTCAACAGAATGTTGAGAACGAAAACTAAGGATCACACAACTATGATTCGTAACGTAGCTATCATGGGTGCTACCGGCGCCGTGGGTCAGGAACTCCTCAAGATCCTCGAACAGCGCAACTTCCCTCTCCAGAACCTCAAGCTCCTCGCTTCTGAACGTAGCGTAGGCCGTGAATACTCCTTCAAGGGCGAAAAGCTCAAGGTTGAACTCACTTGCGCAGACGCATTCAAGGGCGTCGACCTGGTTCTCTCTTCCGCAGGCGCAGCAGTGTCTAAGGAATTCGCTCCCATCGCTGTTGAACACGGCGCTGTCGTTGTGGACAACACCAGCTACTTCCGTATGATGGACAACGTTCCGCTGGTCGTTCCCGAAGTGAACGCCTGCGACATTCCGCTCCACAAGGCTGAAAACGGCGGTTGCGGCATCATCGCTAACCCGAACTGCACCACCATCATGATGGTTGTCGTTCTGAACCCCATCGAAAAGATTTCCCACATCAAGAAGATCCGCATCTCCTCTTACCAGAGCGCAAGTGGTGCAGGTGCAGTTGCTATGGAAGAACTCCAGCAGCAGTACAAGGATATTCTCGAAACCGGTTCTACCACTCACATCAGCAAGTTCCCCTTCCAGTTGGCTTACAACGTCATTCCGCAGATCGACAAGATGACTGAAAATGACTACACCAAGGAAGAAATGAAGATGTACAACGAAACCCGCAAGATCATGCACTCCGATGTTCGCACCAGTGCTACTTGCGTACGCGTTAGCTCCCTCCGTTCTCACTCTGAATCTGTTTGGTTCGAAACTGAAAAGCCGGTTTCCGTTGAAGAAATCCGCGCTGCTCTCAAGAACGCTCCGGGCGTTACCCTCAAGGACGATCCGCAGAACTACATCTACCCCATGCCGCTGGAAAGCGCTGGCAAGGACGATGTCTACGTTGGCCGTATCCGTAAGGACCTTGCCGACGATTGCGGCAACACCCTGTGGCTCACCGGCGACCAGATCCGTAAGGGCGCAGCCCTCAACGCCGTCCAGATCGCTGAGTTGCTGTAATATTGCAGCGCAGAAACTCTCTGCGCCTCAATTAAAAAACGACCCGATTCAAGTCGGGCCGTTTTTTTGTCGTCTAAAATACTTGACACACGATTCCCCACGGGAGATTGTGCGTCCAAAAAATTTTATGCACATTTAAACGCGGGAGATTGCCCGTCCAAAAAATTTTATGCGCATTTAAACACGGGAGATTGCCCTCAAACAAAAAATCCCGCATTTCAGCGGGATTTTCGCTTTTTTCAACATCTATAGTTTATTCAGAACCGAGCAGGACAAGGCGTGAGTCCCCGTAGCGTATTTGTCATACGTGAGGGGACGAACAACGCAGTAATGCGACGGTTATGGATAAACTATGCCAGTTCTTCGGGGTTCAGGCACTTAAGCTCATCAATGACGAACTTGCCGTCCTTGCGGATGAGAACATCGTCGAACCAGATTTCGCCGCCACCGTATTCCGGACGCATGATGAGAACCAGGTCCCAATGGATTGCAGAAACGTTTCCGTTAGGCGCGTCTTCGTAGCAGCGGCCCGGGGTAAAGTGAATGGAGCCCGCGATCTTTTCGTCGAAAAGAATGTCGCACATTGCGGAGTTCACATAGGGATTGAAACCGATTGCGAATTCGCCCACATAGCGGGCACCTTCATCCGTATTGAACAAGGCATTCAGAGCCTCGTTGGAGCCTGTTTCGCAGGAGGCGTTCACGATAGCGCCGTCCTTGAATTCCAGGCGCACATTACCGAACTGCTTGCCATCGTAAAGGGACGGCGTATTGTACTGGATAACGCCATTTACGCTGTTACGAACTGGAGCTGTGTAGACTTCACCATCGGGAATATTCATGTTGCCGCAGCACGGCACTGCGCCAATGCCCTTGATGCTGAAAGTCAGGTCGGTACCCTGGGAAACCAGGCGCACCTTGTCGGTACGGTTCATCAGGTTCACCAGATTCTGCGCAGCCTTCGCCATACGGGGATAATCGGCAAGGCAAGCTTCAAAGTAGAAGTCCTCAAATGCCTCGGTGCTCATCTTGGCGGCCTGAGCCATGGACGGATTGGGCCAGCGGAGCACGCACCAACGAGTCTTATTCACGCGGTAGTCCAGCACTGCCTGGTTTGCAAGGCGGTACTTCTTCATCTGCGGACCAGGAATATCGCAGTTTTCCATGGCGTTTTCCGCAGCGCGAATGGAAATGTAGCACAGCATCTTCTGCATTTCAGCCATAGCCAGGTCTGCAGAAATCTTCATCTGTTCTTCGGAAGCAGACTTGATCTGTTCGCGACGGACACGGCCGCTGTAGTTATGGACGTAAGCGTTACCACCAGCCTTTGCAACTGCCTTCAGTAATTCCGTGGTCAGTTCATCGGGAGTGTCGGTGGTTTCAATCAAGATATTTTCGCCAGCCTTCAGGGCAATGGCATTGTTGATCAAGTTTTCAGCAAGCTTTGTAATACGAGGATCTTTCATAAGCACAAATATAAAAAAGCCGACAGCAAAAAGCCGCCGGCAAAAAATTTATCAATCCATAAACCAAATAAAATCCAAAAACCCCATTACCCTAACTACGTCTTTTTTATTCAGAGAACGTGAACGGGATCGTTACGGTGGTATTACCGGATTTCACCTTACTGAACGTCCAACGAGACACAGCCTTCTTGACTTCATTATCGAATTCAGCGTAGCCTGTGGTTGACGAAACGATGGCAATGGTAATCACTTCACCACCAGGAGAAATGGTAAACGATAAGGTCACCTTTCCCTGGAATCCCGGATTTTTCTTAAGATGAGAATTATAGATGTGACGCAAACCTGGCGTACGCTGACGAACAACCTTCATAATATCCGATGCAGAACGGGACGAATTTCCAGTACCCATATCAATTTCATTCGGCCTAGGAGGAGTCAACTTGCCGATAGCTTTCGTAGAGATAGCACCAGCACCATTCATCAAGCCAGCCAAACCATTAGCAATTCCACCACTTCCACCTGAGGCGATAGCCTCGTTGAAGCCGGCGTCAACCACGCCCCTACGGGAAGTAATGCTTGTCTTACCAGTTACCTGAAGGCCATTGGTATTCTTGATGACCTTGTCAATATCGTGAGCGAACTTTTTATCGTTCATGAGAGTGTAGACGGAATTCGCGGCATTGTTGGTTTGTGCGGTAAGTATTTTCAACACGCCTCGAGTTTCCGCAGCCCTCGGATTTCCCCGACCCGACTGTTTAGCTCCGCTGCCTGGGCGGCGACTCGGAACTGTCTGCTTCGGTTTCGGTTTTTCCTTGGGCTCGACCTTTTTTTCCTCCTTTTTTTCAATGATGTTCATGGTGGTCGTTATATCCATTTGAGGAGTTTTCTCAAAAATATCTTCATCAATAAGAACTTCATACGTGGTTGCCCAGAAGCACAGCAACAGTGCGACAAGGAGAGAGGCACTAGCCACAGCGCCCATCTTCTTATCGGATTCCGGAAGCAGCATAGCTACAATCGGATCCAGCTTTTCCTTTTTGTTTTCCCTTGCGGGTTGTTTTGTGTTTTTCATGATTTTATCCATCCTCCCCTCTTGCGAGGGAAAAAGAGTTTGTTTGTAATCAGGGTAATAGGGAAGCAACAGCCCTTAAAGTCAAGAGCTTGTCCCAAGAGCTGTTTCTTTGGGTGCAACAATTAGAGATGGGCTTTTGCAGAGGCAAATCCCAGCGCTAACTTTTCAATATTCGAGAGAAGACAACCAAGTTGATTCGTGTTGCTGTGTTTCAGACGCGATCAACTTTTGACCAAGATTTTTCGTTTAGGATTCTGTTCTGTTACCGCTCCTTATTTCGGCACAAGAGCAATAATCTTCCTTGATCAACTTGAAACTACAAACAAAAATTTCATGAGGAACGTCGTGATCAGTAAACAAAACTTTATCAATAAATTTGTAAACTTAGTTTAGAACAAAGTAACACAACAAAACACGCGTGGTTACTGGGCTGGATAAAAAATTTTAGAACAACATTTTATTTTCAATGTTTACAAAAGAGCCTTAAAAATTATCGCAAGTTATTCTATTCCGATTTAGAGTAGGCGTTTCTGTGAGTTTGCTCAAAATAGGTGGCTTTTCAAGCCCCTTTTTCGTATGTACTGAACCAAAAAGTGGGTAGATATTTATATTTCTCGCATCATGAAGCTTTTATCTACCCCTCCCGATTTAAATAAGATTGCGCGCCCCAACTGGATTGAAATCAACCTCGACGCCCTTTGCAACAATATTCAATTTATCCGCAGCCAGATTCCCGCCAACACCAAGATTCTCTTGCCGGTGAAGGCCGACTCCTACGGACACGGCAGCCTGGCCTGCTCCTTTGCCGCAAAGTTCGGCGGTGCAGACTACCTTGGCGTGGCCCACATTAGCGAAGGTATGATCCTCCGCCAGTACGGCATGGACTTGCCTATCCTGGTGCTTGGCCCCTGCACTCCTGCAGACTTCGCCTACTTCGTTGAATTCCAGCTGACCGCAGCCATTACCGATATTCGTACCGCAATGGCATTCGACCAGTTCCTCCGCGACAACAACTGCACTTGCAAGGCTCACCTGAAGATCGATTCCGGCATGAACCGTTACGGCTTTGACGCGGAAGACTTCAACAATATTCGCGCCGCACTCAGCTTGAAGAACCTGAAGTTCGAAGGCATGTTCACTCACTTGGCAACCGCCGACATGCCGGGCAACCCGAAGACTGAAATTCAGATCCAGCGTTTCGCACGCCTGGTAGACGTTCTTGAAGCAGAAGGTCTCCGTCCGGAAATCTGCCACTGCTCCAGTTCTGCAGGCACCCTCACCCACCCCGAAAGCCATTTCGACATGGTGCGTCCGGGCCTTGCCTTGTACGGCTACAACCCCATGGGCGCAACTCCAGCACCGTGGCCCATCAAGCCTGTCATGAAGATCAAGTCTACCATCCGTCATATTCACGATGTGAAGCCGGGCGAAACAGTTAGCTACGGCGGTTACTGGATGGCACAGCAGCCCACCCGCATCGCAACCATCGCTATCGGTTACGGCGACGGCTACCTCCGCGGCGAATACAACAAGGGCTTCGTCTTTATCCGCGGTCAGCTCTGCCCCATTCTGGGACGCGTCTGCATGGACGCCACCATGGTGGACGTGAGCCATATTCCCGACGTTCAGGTTGGCGAAACTGTTGACGTGGTGAACGGCGAACTTGACTTCCGTATTTCCATGGAAAGCGTTGCAGACGACCACCATACCATTCCGTACGAACTTACAAGCCGCGTGGCTCGCCGCCTGTACCGCAAGTACTACTGGAAGAACCGTCTGGTTCGCTGGGACTACCTGCGTCAGGAATTCGGCGTGAAGGAATTCAAGGAATTCCCGCTGCGATAAAAAGTCGCCTTCGCAGAGGTTCAAACCTATGGATTTTTCTGGCGAACAGTTCACTACAATCAGGCACCGCAACTTGTGGGGCCAGTGGACTTTCGTCTTTGAAAAATCAAAACTCTGCTGTCTGAATTATTCTACCGAAGACAATAGCGACGTTCGCCCCAGCGCAGTACAGGCCTGTACCTACGCAGTGGCCGATGTCGAAGCCAACTTGCCTCCCACCGTCAGCCGCGCCTACCGCAAGGCCGTACTGCAGCTGAACGAATATCTGGCCGGCAAGCGAAAGTCATTTTCTATTCCGTACAAACTATACGGAACGGAATTTCAGATTAAGGTATGGGAGGCCCTGAAGGAAATTCCCTTCGGCGAAACACGTTCCTACAAGGAAATTGCAGAAATGGTGGGCAGCCCCAAGGCCACCCGAGCCGTAGGTGGCGCGCTCCACGTGAATCCAATCCCCTTGATTCTCCCCTGCCATCGCGTTATTGGTAAAGCAGGAGCCCTCGTAGGCTTTGGGCTGGGGCTGGATATGAAAAGACGCCTTCTTGTGATAGAAGGCGCCATTCCTCAGGAAATGCTGTTGGAATAATTAGTCCTTGTCGTCGAAGGCTTCCGCTTCTTCCGGTTCTTCAACGGTCCAGTCACGAATGTGCTGGGCAAGTTCCTTCTGGCCATCCTTCTCAAGACTGTCAGCCAAGTCCGTCAATTCGTCGGCATCCATGGTGGTGAGGTCGTTTTCAAAACGGGTCACATAACCAGAAAGTTGTTCGTAACGCTTGAGAGCAGCCAGCAACTGCATGAATTCCAGGCTTGCGGTAGAACCACAGCGGAACTTTTCGTGTTCCTTGAGAACCTGGTCTGCTTCGCCTTCGGGCAACACAGAAACCAAGCGGCCCAGGTTGATAATCTTCGGATAAGTTTCGTAAAGCTGGCGAGCAATCTTCAGACAATCAGACTTGCGGCCTTCCTTGTCGGCAATGGCTGCCTGCAAATCCATAAAGGCTTCTTCGTCTTCGTTGCCCGGATTCTTAACGTCGTTCATCCACTGCTTGGCAAGCACCAGGTCGCCAGCCATGAAGTAGGCATTTGCAATGTCGATGATGGTTGCGTTACTCTTGTCCGGATCCTTCAGCAAGGCGGCCTTGGCGTAGTTGGCAGAATCGTTGATGGAATCGGCCATATCGCAAATAGCGTCCAGCACGTCTTCGCGGTTTTCAAGAGCGAACTGGTCTTCCTGAGACAGGAGTTCGTTCAGCAACTTGGAGGAACGTTCCGGCGGCATGATTTCACCCAAGCTGAGGAACACCACGGAACGGCCTTCACCGCCCACGTGACGCACAGCCAAGTCGTGAATCAAGTCGGCCACGTAATCCTTGTCTTCGTACTGAATAGCAAGTTCTACAAAGAAAGTACCTGCATCATAGAACAGGTTGTCCCAGTATTCCTTTTCTTCGTCGTCCACCTTGAAGGAGCAGAAATCAGCACGGAGAGTCCATGCCAAAAGTTCAAGCTGATCCTTGGGATTCTTGAAGTTTTCAATATCGTCGATGCCGTTAGCGATTGCTTCGTACAAGTCATCCGGACGATTCAGCAAACGGCTCTCGCCGCTTACAATCTGCATCAAGGTATCGCGAAGCTTATCTTCTTTGCTACGGTTGCTCTGTGCCAGAGCGGGAGATTTCCAGGAATGTTTTTTCTTTGCCATAATTCAAATGTAGAAATTTTCCGTTTCTAACGGGTTTTACGACGGGCCTTCTGCTGTTGCGCAAGCTTTGCTTTTCGGCGGGCGCGGCGGCGTTCCTTGCGAAGGCGGTTGCGGGCGGCATTCATTGTAGACACTTGATGCAATACGTCCATGATGCGTTCCGCAGCGAAAGCGTTGTTTAGTTTTTTGCGGGTCACGTAATCCAACAGCCAAACGCAGGCCAAAAGGCAATCCACAAAAATGGCCAAGGCCACAGGCCACAACATTACAGAGAATTTGGACGCAATAAAACCGAAGGCTGGGGGCATCAGCACCGCACCCACGTAGGAGCCAGCCATCTGAATACCGATGGCGCGGCCAGAAAGTTCTTCGCCAAAGCGGGCCGGCGTGGCATGGATCAAGGAAGGATAAACAGGTGCGCAACCCAGACCCAGCAGGCAAATGCACACGGGAGTAAACCACAAGGGCAACGGCAACACCAGAGCAAAGCAGCCCGCAATCACAATGGCGATGCCTGCGTGAACCAGGCGCATATCCGTAAACTTGATGGCAAAGAAACCGCTGAGTACGCGACCGATCATCACGGAGGCGAACATCAGGGAAACAGCCAGCGCCCCAATCTCTGGGGAAAATCCGCGGGCAACCAAATAGGTGCCGCACCAAAGGCTGGTGGAAATTTCCAACGCAGAATAAAAGAAGAAGGTCAAGAAGGAAAGCTTCATCCCGGGAACGCGGAGAGCCGCACGCAGGGAAATATCCTTGTCCGAGGCGGAAATACGTCTGTTTTCGTCGCGGGATTTCGGAGTTTCATAACGTTTCCACAGAGGCAGCGCCGCAAGCATCATCAACACGATGGCCCCAAGCAGCACCGCATTCAGTTCGTAGGCACCGCGCCAGCCTGCCCCCACAAAAACAGATGCAGACAAAATCGCAGGACCAAGACATGCCCCGATTCCCCAGCTAGCGTGCAACCAGTTGGTGTGTTTCGATTCCAGATGGATGGCCGCAAAATTATTCAAGGCCACGTCGATTGCACCTGCACCAAGGCCCATGGGAATTGCCCAGAGACACATCATCCAGAATTCCGTCGCAAAGCCGTAACCTGCCGTCGCTGCGGCCGTACAGCAAATGCTAAAGGCCACCAGTTTGCCCGTGCCCAGTTTGCGGATCAACGTTGGCGTAATCAGGCTGGAAATGATAGTTCCGATGCTAACGATTATGGAGAGGAGCCCCGCCGCCGAAAGAGGCGCATTCAAGTCTTCCTGCATCAAGGGCCAAGCCGCCCCCAGAATGGTATCCGGGAGACCCAGGCCGATAAAGGCGACGTATATGACAACAAGCAGGAAGGTCATACATCGAAAATACACAAAAATTTTTGTTTGAGATTAGCGAATCGCGAAAACAGCGCGATGATTTAAAGTCGCGGAGATTTTTACAGCGCGGAAACTTAAGCCTTGACGGTCTTGCAGCAGAGTTCAGCGGCGGCTGCGTCGGGCAGACATTCCAAGTAATAGGTAGGAACGGTCTGGGCCATCTTGTTTTCCGTATCGTGGAGGCCATCGGCAATGGATGCGTCCCAGCGCTTGCCGGAAATGCTGGGGACGATGGCAGCGTAAGACTGCAGGCCACCCAGGCGGGCAATCTTGTTGTGGGGAGCCTGACTCAGCAAAACGACACCGCCCAGAGGCATGGACAAATTCTTGTAGCAGGGAGTCTTTCCGCTCCAGGGAGAGCCGTAAACACAGGCGCCATCGGCCTGGATGCGGACCACGGGATTGTCGTCGTTCACCAGTTCCGTTTCGGCGATGTTGTTGAGCCATAGGCGTGCGTGGGTACTCTTGCCGGTTCCGCTCTTGCCCAGGAACATGTAGCCTTTGCCATCCTTGCTCACCACCGCGGCATGGAACAGCACCGTATTCAAACGAGCCGTAGCCAAGGCGTAAAGCACCATCAGGGCGTTATCCAGGCCAGCCTTGCGGAAGGTTGCGCACAAGTGAAGTTCCGCCTGGCGGTATTCATTGGAGCAGATCAGCAGGCCCGCAGGCTTGTCGCCGAACTTGAAATCGAAAACAGCCTTGCCGTCGAAAGTGTGCCCGCAAACGATGGTCTGACCTTCGTCTTCCTGACTGGTCTCCACCACGTAATCAAAAAGGCCGCCTGCAGAGCCCAGTGCATCTGCGACGACCTTCAAATCGAATGTATGGTCAAGGCCAGCGTCGCCAGCCTCCACCTGAAACGGTTCGTAGTTCCCCATCAGCGGAAGCATTTCCGCAGCCAGAGCCTCGTTCTCGAATGCGATCGAGAAAACGTGACCCGCAACTTTGTACAGAGAACTACTCATCCAGTTTTATTATGCCTTACGATCCATTTCCGGATTGTAGTTGCAGCCGAATTCGTCATCGTATTCGGTAACGCCTTCGGGACCGTCAGAAGCGCCAAGCAAGGGAGCTTCCATCTTCAAATCAACAATGTCCATCTTCGGAGCTTCGTATTCTTTCTTAATCATTTTCATAGTCCCCTTACTTAATAATAACCTTTTGACCCTTGTTGTAGTAGGTGCCCTTGACGGTGGGCTTGTGGTTCATCTTGCGGCCCTTCATGTCGAACCAAGCGTTGTCATCCATCTTGATTTCGCCAGTGAGCGTGTTCATTCGACCAAGTCCCATAGGATTGCCGTCGCTAGTCAGAAGCATCAGACGAAGAGTTTCAGGGAAATCCTCTTCAATAGAGGCATTCGCCATAGTTTTCAGTGCCGGTCCAACATACTTCAGATACGCACGCATTGGAGGAACACTCGCACCAGTTTTTGCCTTCACAAATTTACCTGCTACAACACCACTTGAATTTCCATCTACAGCAAAGCCGTAGGCACTACCTGTAAACGGAGCATTTCCGTATTCCAATTTTTCATAAGTACCGCGCAGGGACCATGATCCTATTGTCGTAGTCTTATTTCCCGTTGTTGTATTCAATGTTGCACAGGAATTGGCAATACCTACACAAAACGGAAGATACTCACCATCAATAAGCTGTGAAGCCTCATACGGATTGATTATATAAGGGGTATTCGCAACTAAACTTTCACCAGCACTTTCACCCACCTGCCAAGCAAGAACAGTCCATTCCCCGTACACATACTGAACATCAGCAATTCTAAAGAATCCAGCTCCATAAAAAACACTATGAATTTTACCACCAAAGGGGAACATCACTGTTGAAAGAACACCTTGTTTAAACTTCCTATTATACACAACGGAGTCAACTTCAACATCTTCAGGGATGCTAAGAGTCTGCAAGCGAGCATCAGACTGGCCATCGATACAAGCGGTTTTCTTGCCGTTCACCATCTTGACCTCAAAAATGCCATCACCTTCAGTAAAGCATTCGCCCTCCACGAGGACTTCCATAGACATGGGCAAGACATCTAATTCCTCATTTGAAGAAAGCGTTGCGGCAGCAGACTTCGCTAATGCCTTGGTATTATTTCCATAAACCAAATATGCGCGAAGCGACGGAACAGATGCATTTTCGCCAGCTTTCTTAAATTCACCAACAGAAGCTCCATTCGTCGTTCCAGCAAATCCATAGACTCCTTTTCGGCTAGCCGCATCAGCCCATGTTTTCTTTGAATAGACGCCCTTGAGAGTCCAACCCTCGCTCAACCCAGTGGATGTATCCGCAGGGATCAAGCTGGTGTCAGCACCATTGACTGTACTAAAAGTGAATTGACACTTTCCATTATTACTACCAAGTCTAAAATGTCTTGGAGTGTTGCTGTTTTCCGGATTTTTAAAACGAATTACATAGGGTTTATTGGCCTCAAGTCCTTCAGATTTCACAGAAATTGCTTTACCCAACAAAGCACGCCAGTTTTTCGTTTGGGAATCCTGACCAATTTTGGTGATGTTATAAAAATCAGTTTCACTATCAAAGAAACAACCGCTAGGCACATCAAACGGTAAAACAATCGTCTGATTTGTGCCGGATGCCGAATTGGATCTAAAATAATAGATGGAATCAACAACTTCGGGTTCTTCGATAACAACAGGATCGTTACGATGATCGCCGTCAGCATCGATTATAGCAACGCACCTACCATTACCATCCTTTTTTATGGTAATAGGACCATAGTTTTTCTCCGCATCGGTACAAGTAGATTCTGCAGCAATCGCGCTTGTTGCACATGCCATGGCGGCGGCGAAGGTAAGAGCAAAAATCTTTTTCATATTTTGTCTATTCCTAGTAAAAATTTCGATGCAAAAGATAGTTTTTTGTAAGTTTTCGTCAAAGTGATTTCCGTCACATTTTATAGAAAAAACACCGCCCGAAAGCGGTGTTTTCTACGTTTCTAAGCTTCCTTTGCAATTCTGTCGGAGATGGCCTGAACCGTTTCAAGAGGGAGCTTAAGGACTCGAGCAACACGATCGACAGGGTCTCCGTCACGAAGAAACGCCTCGGCAGACTCAACAGCCTGTTCCTGCTTTCCCTGTAGTACTCCATCCTCCTTGCCCTGCAGGTAGGAGCCCTGCTTTTCGTAAAGCAAATCAGTCATTC
>JAKSIC010000022.1 GCA_024399015.1 Fibrobacter sp. | reverse complement strand
AGATGACTCCGGAAATGGCTGCAAAGTTCAACGTGATCGATACTTTCGACACCCACGCAAACATTCCGACCCACTTCGCTAACGTTGACGCTGCTGCAAAGGCTGCTGGCAAGATCGCCATGATCTCCGTCGGTTGGGATCCGGGTATGTTCTCCCTGAATCGCGTCTATGCAAACGCAATCCTCCCTGATGGCAAGGACTATACCTTCTGGGGCAAGGGCGTTTCTCAGGGTCACTCTGACGCTGTCCGCCGCATCAAGGGTGTGAAGAATGCTAAGCAGTACACCTGCCCGGTGACCGAAGCTCTCGAAGCTGTCCGTAGCGGTTCTATGCCGGAACTCACCACCCGTCAGAAGCACACTCGTCTCTGCTACGTGGTTCTTGAAGAAGGTGCTGATGCAGCATACGTCGAAAACGAAATCAAGACCATGAAGAACTACTTCGATGAATACGACACTACCGTAAACTTCATCAGCGAAGAAGAATTCAATGCAAACCACAGCGGTCTCGCTCACGGTGGTTTCGTGATCCGTACTGGCAAGACCGGCATGAACAACGAACACACTCACGTGATCGAATACAGCCTCAAGCTGGACTCCAACCCGGAATTCACCACTGCAGCAGTCATCGCATTTGCTCGTGCAGCTCTCCGCATGAAGGCTGAAGGCAAGACCGGTTGCTTCACTGTTCTCGATGTTCCTCCTGCATACTTGAGCGAACAGAGCGGCGAAGAACTCCGCGCTCACCTTCTTTAATCGCTCGAGTCGTTCGACGGGTTAATAAAACCTGCGTTCACCCTCGCTGATTTCAAGAAAACAGTGCGTACTTGAAAGAAGTTTCAAGAATGAGAAAGACCACGACTTAATCGTCGTGGCCTTTTCTAATGCGAAATCTTTGACTTGCTATTTTACGTCTTTTTCCCACATTCTGCAAGTGTACAGGTCGTCTTCCTTTTCGTTGTTGGGGCAGTGTTCTCCCAGGTAGCCTGTCTTTAGGCCCTTGACGGGAACGAATGCTCTTTCGTTATTTTCATTCACGATGATTGCAACGCCGGCAAGGTAGTTGGGCCAGTGCTTGAAAACGCCCTGGTTCCAGTCGTTGTCGTAACCATTCTTCTTAACGTACTCGTGGGCTTCTAGACCGATTTTGCGATTTGTCAGAGAAATGAGGAACGGCGCGATGAATTTATCGTGGGTTGCTGCAACGGTGACGTTCGGAATGTCTTCGTACATGAAATGGGTGTCGATGAATTCGATGGACTTTGCGTCGACATTGTAGAAGTCGTTGGGACAGGCTGTGGTGTCGTAGGCGAACATGGTGAAACGAGCCCAGCTTGTAACGCCCTTGCAATCGCCGCTACCTGAATTTTTGACGAACCATTTTTCTGTGAAGTCTTCGTCTTTAACAAAGTGGTAACTGCTGTCGTTTCCGAAAACCGTGGCGCTGTCCAGGAATGTTTCGCCCTTTCCCTTGGAGATGTAAACGTCGGTGTTGAGGGTGCGGTAGGTCTTGGTACTGATGTAGTAGAATTCTTCAGAGCTCTTGGGGGCGATTTGTTTTCCGAGGTAGGTAGACTGGGATTTTCCGTGTCTGTTCAAATCACCGGTGGTGCCGTCGGCATTCTTGTCGCGTTCGCCATGACGGATGACGAAAACCACTTTTTCTTTAGGCAGAACGCAGTCGAAGACATCTTCCAAAGGAATGAACTTGTCCTGGGTGCTACGCATTTCCAAGCATGCTTCGCTGAGGGTAGGCTCGGCTTCTTCGGAGCTGGAGGATGCAGGTTCTTCTACTTCGCTGCTGGAAGATTCAATTTCGCTTATGTCGCTGGAACTTGTTTCGCTCGGCTCTTCGCTGGAACTGGAATTGAAAACGCTGGAAGAATACCTGCTGTCTTCTTTCACGACGCTATTGGTGTCGGCGACGACTTCTTTTGCGGAAGAAGAACTAGTTTCTTCCAAGCTGCTGGAAGAAATTTCATCAGAATCATCTTGATTGGGTTTTGTTGCGTTAGATGATTCGCCACATGCGGTAAGCAGCATTGCAAAAGCGGCTGCCAAAAATAAAAAACGAGACATTATCTCCTCCTAAAAACAAAAATACCATAAATTTTTGAAAGTTGGAGCGGTAACGGCGAACAAAGTGTTGTTATTTTTTCCATGAATGAACAACATAAATTTGTATCGCGAAGCTATTGCGGCGCTGGACTGGGGCTCGGCTCGTTTAAATGATGGTTGCCCGGCAATTGTTATCGGCCACAAGAATCCTGACGGGGATTCGGTTATGGCTGCTATGGCGTATGCCCACCTGATGCGTGAACTGGGTTATAATGCGGTTGTGAAAATTGCTGGCCCTGCCAATAAGGAGACTGTTTTTGCTGCAAAAACTTTTGGCTTTGAATTACCTGAAGTTTTGACGTCCGTGGGGGAGGATGCTCGCCTGATTCTCGTGGACCATTCTGATTATGCCCAGGCGGTGGATGGCGCCCGTGATGCCCGAATTCTCCAGGTTGTAGATCACCACGGAATTGGCGATATAACTGAGTCGAAATTACTTTATGCGAAATATATGCCTGTGGGTTCCACCTGCAGCATCGTATATACCAGCTATTGCGAACTTGGTGTGAAAATTACGTCGGCTGTAGCCAAGATTCTTTTGGCGGGTATTTTGACGGACACCTTGAACTTGGTTAAGGTGACTTGTACTGAGGTTGATCGAAAAATATATAGTGAACTTGTTCGTTTTCTTGCTGAAACGGAAAAGAAAGCTTACGATGAAAAGTTTGCTGAAATTCAAAAAATCTACAAGGGAATGTCCGAGGCGGCAAAGAATTTTGACGGTATGACGGACCTGGAAATTTTTAATGCCGATGCCAAGGATTATGATATCGGGGGAGTGAAGTTCCGCTTGGGAAGTATGGACTGGGATCATCCGGAATCCATTGAAAATTTCCTGGATAGAATGCTTGCGGTGATGAAAAGTCAGGTAAGGGGAATTTCATTTTGCCGTGTGGGCTTTATGGAACATTCCTACATCCTCTATAATGGCGCCCAAACACTCGCGGAATCCGCTTTTGGAACCTCTGTTCGCCCGGGAATAGTTTATTGTGAACGTCGTCTGAGCCGTAAGTTGGATGTTGTTCCTATGCTGACCGCAAAAATCGCCCTTTGTAAAGATAAATTAGAAGACAGTCCCACGTTATAAATGTAAATTCAACGTATATGAATTTTAGTTTTAAAAAGTTTGCCCTGGTTTCCCTTTTGGCAGTAACCTCTTTTGCTGCTGAATCGGGTAAGCGTGAATATTTTGACTGCTGGCTTGAAAAGGCCTCCCGCTTGGTTCCTTCCGAAAAAGCAAGATTGGAAGCTACCGACAACGATGCAATTTGCGGCTGCTTCAAGGCTGTAGATAACGGCCCTATCACGAAGGTGTTCGGAGTTCCAAGACCTCACGTGTTGCCGTGTCCTAATGGATCTTGCATGCAGGGCAGTGCCATGGAGCAGTGCACGGATAATATCCGCCAGGCAACCATGTCTCTCTCTGATTTTGTCGATGGTCACCCCATGGCTGACGCAGTTCCTCTTGGATTTGACGAAGGCTGGGAAATGACTCCGTTCGGTGAATATTTCAACCAGCGTAGCGACCGCGCCAAGGATGTGACTTGCTTCCTGAACGTGCACGAACGCCCCTGGGCTCCGAAGAAGAAGGACGCAACCGTGTTCCGCATTTCTGGACTGCCCAAGAAATTGCTCCCCGAAGCAGAACTTCGTTTTACCGACTATAGCGATATCCGCTGCCTTGATAACGGCGTCTTGACTGGTTTTGCTTTTAACGGTTATATCGAAAACGTTCGCCATGTGGACGCCGAAGGCCTTATGCAGGGCGAAGAAGTGGGCTACATGAACGATCCTTCTTATCCTGCCCGTCAGGATGACAAGTGGGGTAAGGTTCTTTGGACTGCAAACTACAAGAATGGTATGCGCGAAGGCAATGCCTACTTCTACAAGTCCAGTGTTTTTGACCGCGTTCCCGCTGGCCAGAAGGAATACTACTTCAAGCATCTTGAAGTTCCCTACAAGCAGGGTTTTGCTAACGGTACCGCACGTATGTTCAGCGAAAGTGGCTTTGTTATGGCAGACATGCCTGTGAAGCGCGGTGAACTTTTCGGCAGAACCATTATTAACAACCCCTTCAAGAAAAAAAAGGTCAACCTGACTTTCAACGCTGGCAACTTGGAAGGCTTTGTGGACTTTGGTGACTTCGGTGGTGTTTTCCACGAAGGCTTGCCCAATGGTCTTATCACTTTCTGGTCTGTGAAGGATACTTGCTACGAATGGAAGCCTAATTCTTTGGTTTGCTACACTGAACGTTTGAAGAAGAAGCAGTGGGGTACCTACAAGATGGGTAAGTTCCATGGCAAGATGGAATGCTACAATGGCAAGAAGGGTGATGTCAACCTGGTTTGCTCCGACCCGATCCAGGATTCCATCAATGCAGACCCCCATGTTATTGCAAAGAAGGCTCGCGCTGCCGCAGAACTTGCTAAGTCTAAGGTTCAGCAGGCTAAGGAAGCTGTGGCTCAGGCTCAGGCAGATTTGAAGCGCGCCGAAGCCGTAGCCGATTCTATGGAAAAGATTGCTGTTAAGGCTGAAGATGCGATTAAGCCGCCTGAACCGAACTGCGATTCCTTGCTGGCTACTATCGCTGCTGACTCTGCCAACGCTGCTGCACCTGTAGTGGCTCCCGCAGACCCTGCCGCTCCGGCTGATTCTATGGCTGCTGTGATTGCAAAGTGCCGCGAAAAGGTTGCTGCCGCTGCTGATTCCGCTGCAGCAAATCCTGCTGGCGCTTCTACTCCCGCAGCATCCGCCGCAAAGGCTCCTGCACGTCGCCCTGTTGACGACTGGGACGACTAAGTCTACTGCGATTCAATTCGCCGCGGTGTCTGCCGCAAAAAATCAAAAAAGAAAAGCGAGGTTAAAACCTCGCTTTTTTTCGTAGAATTTTATAATCCCTCAAAAAAAATGTTCTTACCTGCTTGCACGTGGCCGGGCGGGGGAGGGGCGTAGGGCGAGAGGGCTGACGGCCTTCGTAACTTCGAGTACGGGCCCCCTCCCCGCATTGAAAATTACAAAGGATAATTCTATCCAAGATTTTTAATCGTGGATTGAATTCTTCAAGCTTTCGATCAAACGTGCAAAGCTCGGGTCAGTTTCCATTTCCTTCTTGATGCTCTTGATGGCGTGAACCACGGTGGAGTGGTCCTTACCGCCGAAGCGGGAGCCGATGCTCTGAAGGCTGATGGGGGAGCATTCGCGCATGAGGTACATGGCGACCTGACGAGCCTTGGAAATTTCCTTGGTGCCACGGCCGGATTCGATAAGCTTTGCTTCGGGCACTTCGTAGTGCTTGGAAACGGTGTGGAGCACAGCGTCCAGGCTTACGCGGCGGCGGAGGGTCGGAGCAATTTCTGCAACGACCTTCTGGGCGATGCTCATGTCGATATCGTGGCTCATGAGGCTGGACTGCAAAGTCAGCTTGATGATTGCGCTTTCCAAGCAACGGACGTTGCTTGCGATGCTTTCTGCCAAGTAGTGCAGAACTTCGTCGCTGATTTCCAGGTGACGTTCTTCGGCCTTCTTGTGGAGAATGGCTTCACGGGTTTCAACGTCAGGCGGCTGAATGTCGACGGTAAGGCCCCAAGCGAAACGGCTGACGAGACGGTCGGAAAGGTTCTTGACTTCGGCGGCGGGAGCGTCGGAGGTAAGCACGATCTGCTTGCCAGCCTGATGCAATGCGTTAAAGATCAGGAAGAATTCGTTCTGGGTTTCGTTCTTGCCAGTCCAGTTCTGAATATCGTCCACCAGCAAGATATCAACTTCGTTACGGTAGAAGTCGCTCATTTCGGTGATGCGCTGTTCGCGCAGGCACTTCATGTACTGCTGGGAAAAGTCTTCGGAAGTCAAATAGCAAACGCGCTTGGTAGGGTCTTCTTCCAGGATGTAGTTACCGATAGCCTGGAGCAAATGGGTCTTGCCGAGGCCGGAAGAACCGTAGATGAACAGCGGGTTGTACTGAGTTCCATCGGGATTGCGAGCTACTGCGAGAGCTGCGTTGAATGCCAGCTGAGCCTTGTCGCCGGGCACGAAGTTTTCGAAACGGAAACTGCCGGAAAGGGGAACGCTGGGCTTGACAAAATCCTTGAAGGTGTTCTGGGAGGAAGCCTGCTGAACAACAACTTCCTGCTGAGGCTGGAATTCGAATTCCATGGCGGAATCGTCGTGGGTGACTTCCTTCCAAGCCAAGTTGATCAAAGCCTTGTAGGCGGTATAGACGGAAGCGTCCAGTCCGGAGGGAATGGAAATAACGGCATGACCGGTGGTCTGACTAACCAGTTTGGTCTGTGCGAAGTAGGTCTTGAAAACCGTGTCGGACAGCATACCGCGGAGGTAGTTTAAGCATCTTTCCCATTCAACTTGCATCTTCACATCCTTGCCAACGAAGTGGCATCACTAAGTCTATCAACAATTAGGCTACCAAATATAGAAAATTTAGCTTAATTGTTGATAAGTTTGTTCCAAAAGGGTTAAAAGTTTGTGTAAAAGAAAAGTTTACATTCTTCGTAACTAGTTGAATATCAATGGGTTAAAAAAGGACATTTGTTCAAAATTGCCGATTTTAGCTCATTAGGGGCAATTAGGGGGTTAAAATCAAATTGTTGATAAGTGGCCTTTTACGTTTTTTCTAAATTTGGCCTATATGGATATTTTCGCAAGTTTGGATTACTGGTTTTGGGTTCCAGTTTTATTTTGGATAGGCTTGTTTTTTTGGTTCTATAGGGTTTCTTATCCCACTTACCTAAAAAAATTGCTCAAAAAAGGTCAAAAATGGGTGTTTATTCCCAAATCCAAGGGATATTGGCTTGTTGGCGACGTGGTTTTGTCCCTGATCGTGGCCGTTTCTTCCGTTTTGCCTTCCATCTGGGCTTTCAATAAGTGGAACGTTCTGCCTTTGGAATACGCTCTAGCCGAAATTCCCCTGTTCCTGGTTTTGACCTTGGTGCTGAGCAGCGTGGCGAAGAAGAAAACCGCCGCCTTGTACCGTTCCGCCTATTTTTTAGCTTACCGTAAGGTTCGTTACGAATCCGATATCAAGGGAAACTTCCGTAATGAAGCCGACATTCAAAACAGGACCGTTTGGTATTTTGCAAAGAACTTGAAAAATGCCGAAGCCCACGGTCGCCTGTGGAAGTACGTGAATGCCATGGCCAAGACAAAGAAGATTCCACCCGACATTTATGCGGAGACAATGTATGGCTAATATTTTGGACCAGGTTGGGATGGGCGAGGCAGTTCTCGAAGGCAAGAAGGCTTGGACTTATGCTGAAGAGATTTTGCTTCAGGTCTCTAGAACTTTTGCGCTTAACATCAACGTGCTGAAGGGTAAACTGCACAAGAGCATTTTGCTCGCCTACTTGTATCTGCGAATTGCAGATACGGTGGAAGACGATCCGGATATGAAGGCTTCTGAGAAGGAAGTGATTCTGGATAAGTTTGCTGAAATTTTCAGGACGGCGGAACTCCGCGACGAGGCGGTGGAAGCCTTTGAAAATTCCCTGCCCGAAAGCTGGCGCAAGTCCGAACATCCTTACATGAATTTGTGCTTGCACACCCATGTGGTGGTTCCGCTGTTGAAGGAACTGCCGGAGGTGTACGCGGCTCCCGTTCGTGACGTGACGGTTGAAATGTGCGGCGGCATGGCGAAGTTTGCTCTCCGTCAGGAAACGGCATTGAGCAGTGGCTGGTTCACTCTTGAATCGGTGGCAGACTTGGACGAATACTGCTACTATGTGGCTGGCATCGTGGGCAAGCTTTTGACTCACCTTTTTGCTGCAGACACTTGCTTTATCGGTGCAGCCCGCAAGGCTGAAATGCAGAAGCTTGATGTGAGCTTCGGTCTGGCCCTCCAGGTGGCAAATATCGTGAAGGACTGCCGCGAAGATTCTGAACGCCGCGTGTGCTTTATTCCCGAAGAAATTTGCAGACGCCACGGTTTTGAACATTCCTATGACATGTTCAAGTCTGCGGAAGAATTGCCTGCGGAAGGTTCTGCTGAACGCGCCGACTTTGATAAGCGTCGCGCCGCTGTGATGAACGAACTGGTGCAGAAGACTTGGAATCACTTGGCCGATGCAATTGCTTACACCAAGCTTGTTCCGAATGTTAAGATGCGCACCCGCCTGTTCTGCCTGTGGCCGCTGTTCATGGCTGCCGAGAACATGAAGCTTATCGGCGACGGTTCCTCCATTTTCGCAAGCGACAAGAAGGTGAAGATTTCCCGCGACACCGTGAAGAAAATTGTGAAATCTACCATGGCTCATTTCTACAGCGACAAGTGGATTGACGAAAAGTTTGAAGAGGTTCGCCCCTAATGAAGTTCTATAATAAGATCCCGTTTCACATTATTGTTATTGTCATCAGCATTGTTTCCGACCAGCTCACGAAGCTTTGGGCCTTGACTCGTTTTACCAACGATTCTGGTGCTCCCAATCACGAAGTGGTGAATGTCATTGGTGATTGGATTCGTTTCCAGTTGGTGTTCAATAAGGGTGCTGCATTCAGTAGCCGCCCCCAGGATCTGATGCCGTTCTTGCCGGCATGGGTTTTCTTCCTGCTGATTTCCATTGTGGCAGCAGTGGTGCTGTTCTGGTTCTACAAGAGCGTCGATAAACGTGATTACTTGAGCCGCCTTGGCATTGTGATGATTTTTGGCGGCGCCATCGGTAACTTTATTGACCGCATGCGCCTGCAGATGGTGGTGGATTTTATTGATTGCGATTTTCCTGACTTTATCATGACGCGATTCCCTACCTTCAATGTGGCGGATTCCTTTGTCACTGTGGGCGTTGCTCTTGTAATCCTTTCTCCTGTGATCTTGAAGAAACTGCATAAGCAGATCAAGGAAGAAGAGGCTGCAGCAAAAGCCGCCAAGGAAGCGAAAGACGCAGAAACAAAATAACCTCAAAGGAAGTGGAACGACCGAGCTCAAAACTCAGAGCGAAGCGACCTCGAAGCTATTATGAATTATCTTGTAGACGAAAAGAAGAATGGTGAACGTATCGACAAGTTCCTTGTTGGCGTTTTGGAAAATGTGTCCCGCACCGATGTGCAGAAGATGATCGCTGCCGGCGAGGTGAAGGTGGGCGGGGTTGCAACTCCCAAGAACTT
Source organism: Fibrobacter sp. (assembly GCA_024399015.1). GTDB lineage: Bacteria > Fibrobacterota > Fibrobacteria > Fibrobacterales > Fibrobacteraceae > Fibrobacter. The sequence continues at coordinate 41,412 of JAKSIC010000022.1, read as the reverse complement.
CCGCGTGGAAACTGGCATGGTGGTTGTCTGTGGTGAAATTCCCGAAAAGGAAGCAAGTACCTTGGAACCCCAGGAAATCCCCCTGGACATCGTTTACGAAGATGATGACATTGTGGTGATTAACAAGCCTCGCAACCTGGTGGTTCATCCGGGTAATGGCGTGAAGGATGGTACCTTGGCTAACGGCTTACTGTACCACTTCAAGGAAAATCTTTCTACGGTGAACGGCGCTCTCCGTCCGGGTATTGTCCATCGTCTGGACAAGGATACTCCGGGTTTGATGGTGGTGGCAAAGAACGATAACGCACACCGTCACTTGGCTCATCAGCTGGAAACCCGCACTCTGCACCGTACTTACAACGCTCTGGTGTGGGGCCACGTTCGTGACTTGGAAGGTACTATTGATGCGCCCATCGGTCGTAACCCGAAGAACCGTTTGAAAATGGCTGTGGTGAACGGCGGCAAGGAAAGCCGTACTCATTACACGGCTAAGAAGTTCTTTAACTTCGCCACTTTGCTGGAACTGCAGTTGGAATCTGGCCGTACTCACCAGATCCGTGTTCATAGCCGCTACATGGGCCACCCGGTGGTGGGCGATCCTTTGTACGATGGTCGTGAAGGCTGCATTAACCGAGTGTCTCCCTTGATGCGCGAATACGCAGAGAAGGTTTTGGAAATCGCGCCCGCACAACTTTTGCAGGCTGTGAAAATTGAACTGATTCACCCCACCACGGGAAAGAAGATGAAGTTCAAGGTTCCACTGGAAAAGCCCTTCGACAAGGTTCTGAAACTGTTGAAGAAGGAATGCCCCGAAGACGCTCCGAACTTCAGCGATTCCGAAGAAGCCTTCCATGAACTGGATCCGGAAATGCGTTTCTATGATGACGGTGACGACTACGAGGACGAATACGAAAGTGACGAAATTCTCGCAATCACTCCGGAAGAGGCTGCTCCCTACAAGGAACGTAAGACTCGTGCCCAACGTTTTGCTGAACGCAAGGAACGTGCCGCCGCCCGTAAGGCCAAGGCTGCCGAACGCAAGCTTATCAAGCAGATGAAGGCCGCCCGCAAGAAGGGAATTGCCAAGGAAGACTTCGTAGAACCCGGTTACGAACCCACCATCGATCCTGATTTGTTGTAGGCAAAGAAATGCTTGGACGAAAAAATCTGATACTCGCTTTGGTTGCTTTTGTCCTTAGCGGATGTGTTGGTCGTACAATGAATATTTTGCAGGGGGACTTTGACGTTTCCAATGCTCCTGTAATTCGTGGTGCTGAGTTCAATATGGATTCGAATTCAAACAAGCGACGAGCGCATCTTGAAATTCGTGATCCTAGAAATCAAGAGACCAGACTGTGGGATGTTTGGAATGAGCGAAATCAGGATGATCATCTACCAAAAGTGAGAGCGGATATTAATTATGTCTTTACGTCATTTCCTGTAGCTTTTGATTTAGAATGGATCTTCAAAAAAGAGCTGATGTATACTTCCTTTGGCTTTGGGTTGGATCCAATGCCATATGGAAAAGCGTCGGTTGGGGTGAATGGCTCTGTAGGTGAAGTTGGGGCATCCTTGTTTTGGGGGGCTGATTTCAATTATGCTTCTTTCGAAAACGAGAAATATTACGATGGAACAATGTTTATGGGGCCAAGCGAAGAACCTTCAGATGAAATTGAATGGACGAAAGATCGCTATTTTTCCTTTAGGGTTGGCGCGGGGGCTTACGCAAGTTTGTTCATTGGATCTTTCGCCTTGACTTACGCACCTTCTGTCTCATTTCCCTGGTTCTTGAAATCCTATTTTGATTCTAATTATGAAATATCGATGTCTTTTCCAAGTTTTTTCACCAATTATTTTGGCATGACTTATACGTATCATAAACAGATTCAGGCTAGTGTAGGGGTTTCTGTGGTGAATGGAATGAAATTGGGAAATCGGTTGTATATAGCTTCGACTTCGGTGTCGTACCTATTTTAAAAATTGTATTTGTCTATATTTTGAATTATGAACTCTTACTTTTTTATCGGTGTTGCTGGTGTTGGCATGAGTGCCATTGGCCAGTACTTGGTGGGCCGCGGTGTAGAAGTTCGCGGTTCTGATCGTCAGTTTGGTGAATATCTTGCAGGCAACTGCGAAAAGCCTCGCGTTATGGAACAGCTGGAAGAATGCGGCATCAAGTGCTTCGCCCAGGACGGCTCCGGTATTTCCGCCGACTTGTCTGCGGTGGTGGTGAGTACGGCTATCGAAGATTCCAATCCGGACTTGAAGCGTGCCAAGGAACTTGGTGTTGCCGTAATGCACCGCAGCGAAATGCTTGCCAAGATTTCCAAGGAAGCTAAGACCATTGCGGTCAGCGGCACCAGCGGTAAGTCTACCGTTACCGCCATGATTTATCACATTTTGCAGTACGCCGGTTTGCAGCCTTCTGTAATGACTGGCGCTGGTCTTGTGAACCTGCAGAAGGAAGGCAAGATTGGTAACGCTGTCAGCGGCGCTGGCGAATGGCTGGTAGTTGAAGCTGACGAAAGCGATGGAACTCTGGTCCGCTACGAACCTGAAGTGGGCCTCATTTTGAACGTGGACAAGGACCATAAGGAAATGAGCGAGCTGCAGGAAATTTTCGGCAAGTTCCGCGACAACATTTTGAATAACGGTAAGACTTTGATTGTGAATGACGCTCACCCGCTGGCAAAGCCTTTCAGTCAGGATCGTCACAACGACTTCGGCACTGAGAGCTACGTTGGCGTCCAGGGCATTGATTTCCGCACCGATGGCCCGAGCATTATTTTCCGCTGCCGCCATAATAACGAACTGGTGAAGTTTACTGTGCCGCTGCCTGGCCGCCACAATATGGAAAATGCCCTGGCTGCAACCGCAGCGGCGCTTCAGGCCGGCGTTTCCCTCCGCACCTGCGCCGACGCCCTCAGCTCCTTCCCGGGCGTGTTCCGCCGTCATCAGATTCTGGGAATCTTCAATGGCGTTACCTTGGTAGATGACTTCGCCCACAATCCCGCAAAGATTTCCGCCAGCATCAAGAGCGCCCAGGGCTTTACAAAGGGCCGCGTTCTTGCCTGGTTCCAGCCCCATGGATTTGGACCTACTCGCTTCTTGCGTAACGATCTGGTTGAATTCATCAACAAGGCTCTGCGCGGTGCTGAAGGGGAACGCTCCGCCGACACCATGTACTTCAGCGAAATCTACTACGCTGGTGGAACGGTTACTCGTGACATCTCCGCAGGCGATCTGGCCAACGACCTGGTGGCCCTTGGCTCCGATGCCCGCTACATCGAAAATCGTGATGAATGCGCCAAGGCCATGGTCGCCGACGCCAAGGCCGGTGATACCATCCTTCTGATGGGCGCCCGCGACCCCAGTCTGGAAAAGTTCGCCCAGAGCGTCCAGAAACTTTTGGAAAACAAGTAATTTACACGAAAATCCCCGCTATTAACACATAAATGGCGGGGATTTGTTTATCCAGATTTGTTTTAGTGAGTACTGGAATTTATATTAATTACAAATATATTGGCGGATGATATGGAAAGTTCTTTGACAAGCATTTTTATTGCAGATGGGTTTGGCGTAGTGCTGGTTGCCGTGCTCTTGGCTGGCAATCGTTGGCTGCTGCGCTCCAGAACCATTGAAAATAGAGCCCTGCTTGCCATGGTCATCCTCACTATGGTTTGCTGTGCCATTGACCCGTTCCTTTTTGCCATTGACGGAATCAACAATTCCGCTCTCAGGATTTTGGCTATTGCCGGCGACAGCTGGCTTTATGTTTCCAACTTGCTTTGCGCTTTCTTATGGCTGTTCTTCTTGACCAAGTATGCTTGCGGAGGCATTTCCAAGGGACATTTGAATTTTCTTTTGGCCGTGGTGGGCTTGGGCCTTGTGGGTATTGTTGTCAATTTGTTCTACCCGTTCATTTTCAGTATCAGTGAAGAAAACCTTTACCATCGTTATGGAGGCTACTGGATTTACACCAGTGTGGATTACTTGATTACCTTGGATAGCATCGTTGTTTACCTCTGGAAGAAATCCAAGAATGGCGTGCTGAGAATTTTCCCCATTGGAGTTTACCTGTTCCCGTTGATGATTGGTACCTTCGCCCAGACCATGTTCTACGGAGTTTCCACTATAGCCGCAAGCCTTGCTATTTCCATGGCCGGTGTGCTGACCACCTTGCAGAACGACCTGATTTTCAAGGATGGCTTGACAGGTTTGTTCAATCGAATTTATCTGGACCATCATTTGAAATCCGTGGCCCAGGGCCGAGACTCCGTAATCAATGCCTTGATGTTGAATATGAAAGGCCTTAAGGTTATTAACGAAAGGTTTGGTCACGCCATTGGCGATGAAGCCCTGAAAAACTTGGCCAAGGTTTTGCAGAAGTCCATGGGCGACGTGGGCGTTCCTCTCCGTTATTCTGGCGACGAATTCATCGTGTTGCTCAAGACACAGAATATTGCTGAAATGAATTCCTGCATTCAGGCTATTGAAATCTGTCTGGAAAAATTCAATACCAAGTCCAATGCTCCTTACGAATTGGCCGTGGCCATCGGTTCCGCCCAGCAGGACTTGCGGGTGTATGGTGTTGACGGGTTCATCAATACCATCCATACCAAGATGCGTGAAAACAAGGGTAAGGTTTCCTAGTCGGATTTAAGACTGCGACGAAGAATTTTCGCAAACGTTTATAAAAAAAAGCCTCTCTTTCGAGAGGTCTTTTTTTATTTGCTTTCGTGCTTGCTCATGCAATGCAGGCTTCCGCCTTCCTCAATCACGGTTCGGCAATCGATGCCGATGACCTTCAGTTTGGGGAACACGCTTTCGAAGTACTTCTGGGCGATGGCGTCCTTGGGGCTCTTGTACTTGGGGAAGATGAGAGCGCCGTTGGCGTGGATGTAGTTCATGTAGCTTGCAGGGAGAATCTGTCCGTCGTCAAGAACACGCTGGGGCGGGAGAGGCAAGGTGTCCACCTTGGCCTTCTTGCCGTAGTGAACCTTCATGAATTCTTCGATGAGGAACTTTGCTTCGGCGAGGATGGGTGTGTTGGGACTCTTCTTGGAATCTTCGAAACACATGACCACGCGATCCTTGGCAACGAAACGGGCTACGTTATCGATATGGCCGTCAGTGTGATCGCCGTGGAGACCGTGGGGGAGGACCAGCAAAGATCTGAGGCCGAATGCGTTGCAGATAGCCTTGATGACCTTGGAAAGATCCTTGTCTGCGTTACGGTTCTTGCCGATAAGGCAATCCAGAGTGGTAATGCCGAGACCGTCACCATTCACTTCAATAGCGCCGCCTTCAAAGATATAGGGAACGCTCTTGTCCATCTTGTAGCCGAAAGCGTCGGCGATGGTTTCAGGAATCTTGTCATCGTAGTTCCACGGCGGGAACTTGGCGCCCCAGGCGTTGAACTGAGTCTGGGAAATCACAGTCTTGTCGCCCTTCTTCAAAAAGAACGGACCGTAGTCACGAATCCAGATGTCGTTGGTCTTGATAAAGATGACGCTCACCGGGAAGGGGCGGTCTGCAATGGCGAACTTTTCTTCGAAGGTCAGGAAATTCTTGCTAGGAACTAGGACGTTCACCGGCTGGAATTCGCTGATGGTGCGGATGAGGTTAATGTAGAACTTGCGAATGTTTACACCACGTTCGCCGTACCAGTTCTTCTTATTGTGGGGGAAGGCCAGCCAAGTGGCTTCCTGTTCTTCCCATTCTGCGGGATAACGAATAGATGTTGCCATAAAAAACACCAGGTTTAATTATGAGTTATGAAGTATGAATTATGAGACATATAATCGCGCCAATTCCACAAAGTGGATAACAGCAACTAAGAAACAAAGTTTCAAGTTTTGTATAGGCGCCTAATTAATTTCGTAATTCATAATTCGTAAATAGTAATTGGCGAAGCCTAGTCGCACCAAACTTTCAAGATGTCGCCGTAAAGGTCTACGCGGCGGTCGCGGAAGTGCGGCCACCAGCGGCGATTGAATTCCGTTTCACCCAGGTCAATTTCAACAATGGATGCGCCCAGGAAATCAGTGTCGCATTTCTTGATGAGGTAGCCGTCAGGTGCAGCCACAAAACTTGTGCCCCAGAAGGTCAGCTCCCCTTCGGTACCGATACGGTTTGCACTCAGAACGAAGGTGCGGTTGGCGATTGCGTGGCCCCGCATGACGGTGGTCCAGCTATCCTGCTGACGGGGGTAAAGTTCTGCAGGTTCAGATTTCATCCAGCCGATTGCGGTGGGGTAGATCAAAAGGTCTGCACCCTTCAGGCTCATAATGCGGGCTGCTTCCGGGAACCACTGATCCCAGCAAATCAGAACGCCGAGCTTGCCTGCGGAGGTCTTGATGGGCTCAAAACCGGTGTCGCCGGGGATGAAGTAATACTTTTCGTAGAAAGCGGGATCATCGGGAATGTGGCTCTTGCGGTAGAGACCTGCAATGCTTCCGTCACGTTCAAAGACGAAGGCGGAGTTGTGGTAGATTCCGCGGGCGCGCTTTTCAAAGAAGGGGAAAACGACGACCGCACCTAACTCGCGAGCAATGTCTTGCCATTCCTTCACGATGACGTCGTCCTTTTCGATGGCCATGTCAAAGAAGTCTGCGTTTTCTTCAAACGGGAAGTAGGGCGTGTGGAACATTTCCGGGAGAACGAGAATGTCGATTCCCTGGCCCTTGAGCTTGAGAGCTTCGGCCTTGTACCATTCATTGTTGGACTTGGTATCACCAGTCCACTTTCCTTGGAGAGTTGCGGTCTTAATTTTCTTCATGATAAATAATTTAGAAAACCTGGGCGGAACTCTGGCGCGGGCTTTGCGGAAAATGTACTTATCTTAGGGAGTCTCGGACGAAACCCTTCACGGGCATGCCTTCCAGGACTTCAAAGGCGCTGGCTCCTACGACGGCGCCGTTCTTGTAGGCGGTTTCCACACGGTATTTTCCGGGAGGAACGTTTCGCTTGTTGGAGTAGATTCTGAAGCCAGATTCACGGCCGCCGTTCATTACCATACGTCCGGACGATATTTTGTCTGTAAGCTTGTACTTGCCGGTAGTGGGATCCTGGTAGTACCAGCGGAATTCAAGGCCTGCCTTAAGTTTTGCCGGTGCAAAGACGGAGGAGAGGAAGTAGACTTCGTTGCCGTCTACCCTGTGTACCGTAGGGGCTTCGAGGTTCAACCTTTGGAAAATAGTGGGGTAGTCTACGTCGCAGGAATAGTTCTTTTTGTCAAAGTTCTGGCAGACCATCTGCTGCTTGAGAACAAGAGGTACTGGCGGAACCCAGTTCATCAAGTAAGCCACGGTCAAAAGGATGCTGATCAAAACAGGAACCACCATCATGCGCTTGGGTCGACGTGCGATTTTCCATACCAGGAAACAGATTCCCAGGGAAACCACAGTGCTGAGGAAGAACCATCTGAAACCGATACCATGAACAAAGTAAGGAATGGTGAAGTTTAACACCATGGTGCCCAGGAGGCAGAATAGCGCCAGGTTCAATGCGAAACTTTCGTAACGCTTCTGGAGGAATTCATTACCCACCAAAAGGGCCGCCAGGCAAAGCACGAGTATGAAGGATGCCAGGGAACCGCTGCTCTTGAAGTAGCAGACCACCAGGGCGCTGAACATGCCTCCGAAGAGGAATTGCAAAACCCAGGTGAAACGGGCTTTCCACACGTCGCTCCATTCGCGGTCCAGTAACTTGTTGCGTGCGGCTATGGCGTTACGGGCGATAAATTTTTTTTGAGGCTCGACAGGTTCCTCCGCGACTTGCACGATGCGAGCCGACAGGAGTACAATGAAAATCAGTGCCCCGATATAGTAGGCCACCAGAAAGGCCAGGTCGGAGTCGTTGATGGACATGCCCAATGTAATTGAATCCCAGGCAAAACCGCCTAGAAAGGCTACGGCCGGGATAAATTTCTCTATTTTCTGAACAGCAGGTTTAGCGCGAAGGTTGTCAACAAATTCCATGTGTTGAAAAATACAAAAAAGGGGCTGAAAAACAGCACCTTCGGTAAAAAAGGCTGTTGTAAAATTGCTAATTTGTAGCCCGTAAATTTGTCTTATAATCCACTGGATTAAAGGAATATCATGAAACTCTCTAAGTACTTCTATGTCACGCTCCGCGAAACGCCCAGCGACGCTACCATGCCCAGCCACATCTTTTTGATGCGTGGCGGCTATATCAAGCCTGTTTCTACCGGTATCTACTCCATGATGCCTATCGGCTACCGCGTGATCCAGAAGATCACCAACATCGTTCGTGAAGAAATGAACAAGATTGGCGGTATCGAAGTGGACCTGCCTGTGGTCCAGACCGCAGATCTTTGGAGCGAATCTGGCCGTTACCAGGCTATCGGCGAAGAACTCCTCCGCTTCAAGGACCGTAATAACCACAACATGGTCCTCGCCATGACACACGAAGAAGCCATGACCGATATGGCTCGCTACGTTCTGAACAGCTATAAGCAGCTTCCGTTCATGCTGTACCAGTTCAAGACCAAGTACCGTGACGAAGCTCGTGCCCGCGGCGGCTTGATCCGCGTTCGCGAATTCCTCATGAAGGACGCCTACAGCTTCCACTCTTCTCAGGAAGACTTGGACAAGCATTACCAAGAAGAATATGATGCATACCTCCGCATTTACCGCCGCGTCGGTATTGAACCGGTGGTTGTGCAGAGCGATACCGGCATTATGGGCGGTAAGATTGCCCACGAATTCATGCTGGACACTCCCAACGGCGAAGACTACCTGATCCTCTGTAAGAAGTGCGGCTACCAGGCCAATCGCGAAATTGCAAAGTTCACTCGCGAAACCTACAAGGGCGATGCAAACGCTATGCCCGAAAAGGTTGAAACCCCGCACTGCCCGTCTATCGAAGAACTGAGCGCATTCCTGAAGATCGACCCGAAGTCTACCGCCAAGTGCGTGTTCTTCGACTTCGAAGGCAAACTCATTACCGTTATGGTTCCGGGCAACCTGGACGTTTCCGAAATCAAGCTCCACAACCTGCTGAAGGCCAAGGAACTTTATCCGGCAGATGACGCTCTCATCAAGTCCTGCGGCATGGTGCCGGGCTTTGCTAGCCCCATCGGCGCCCACGACACCCGCATCATCGTGGATGAAGCTCTCGCCGACGCTTGCGATCTCGTGATGGGCGCAAACGAAGAAAACTACCACCTCATGCACTGCACCCCCAAGCGCGACTTCCCGGCATTCGAAGTGGCCGACATCGCCGAAGCTCAGGGCGGCTGCAAGTGCCCCAACTGCGGTGAAGACCTTTCTGAAACCCGCGGTATCGAACTGGGTAACATCTTCAAGCTGGGCACCAAGTTCTCTGAATCCATGGGTGCCAAGTACCTCACTGCCGAAAAGACTTCCGCTCCCGCCATCATGGGTTGCTACGGTATCGGTATCGGCCGCTTGATGGCTTCCGTTGTTGAAAATAGCCACGATGACTTTGGCCCGATTTGGCCCAAGTCCATCGCTCCGTTCCAGGTGGAAATCGTTCCCATCGGTAAGGAACCGGAACTTATTGAACTTGCTGAAAAGTTCGAAAAGGAACTTGAAGCTGCAGGCATCGACGTCCTCGTTGACGACCGTGACGAACGTCCGGGCGTTAAGTTCAAGGATGCCGACCTGTGGGGTTCTCCGGTCCGTATCGCTATCGGCAAGAAGGGTCTTGCTAACGGCGAAGTGGAATGGAAGTTCCGTAATGAAAAGGAATTCTCCATGGTCAAGGTCGAAGAAGTTGTTGCCAAGGCTCAGGCTTACTTCGCTGAATAAGTTTTATTGAAATTAGGAGATTACAAATGAAGAAGAATAAGATTGCTCTTGCTGCTGCAGCACTTGCTTTTGCTGCTTGTAGCCAGCTAGATTCTGCTCCGAAGCAGGCTGCTATTAATGCTCAGTCCACCGACGATCAGAAGTTTGCTTATATGCTTGGTGCTCAGTTCGGTACTCAGAATCTGGACGGCATTCCTCGCCAGATTGGTGAACGCCTTCATCTCGATGTAGTTGTTCAGGCTATCCGTGATAACGCCAAGACTACCAAGGACACAAGCTTCAAGCTTCCTCTTACTTCTGATCAGCTTCAGGCTGTTGGCGCAAGCTACACCAAGATGGCTCGTGACCGCTTTGAATCCGCTCGCCCGGACAGCGCAACTCAGGCTTCCTTTGGTGGAGACGGTGCTAAGTACGGTGCCTACATGGATTCCGTGATGAAGACTTGGACCATTACTCCGGCTCCAAAGTCCACCGGTGCAGCAGTTACCGTGACTGCAGAATCTGCAGATATCGTCAAGTTCTCTTACTTGATCGGTTTGCAGTTCAGCTCTCAGCTCATCTCTGTCGGCAATCAGTTTGAAACTTCTTTCGATGAAGACTACTTCATCCTCGGTGTGAAGGATGCCGAAGCTAAGCTTTTGGATTCCAACTTCGTAATGCAGCTCCCACAGGATTCCTTGACCGCTCTCGGTCAGCGCTTCCAGCAGAAGATGCAGGAAAAGCGTGAAGCAGCTGCCAAGAAGTTCGAAGAAGAACAGAAGAAGCTCCAGGAAGATATCGCTGGCCTCAGAGGTGATACCTTGGCAAACGGTATGCCGAAGCTCATGAACTTCAAGGTGAAGGCTACTGGCATCACCATGAAGGCTGAAGATCTGTCTGCATTTGCTGGCAAGAAGCTCCTCATGTTCTACTTCTCTGCAACTTGTGGCCATTGCGCCCATGCTGCTCCGCAGATTCTTGAAATTGCCAAGGCTTTTGCCAAGGACGGCTTGACCACTGTTGCTGTTGCTAGCGGTGGAAACAACAAGTCTGGCATCCGTAAGTTCATGGACAACGCAAAGTGGGATGAAACCATCAATGTTGTTTGGGATGAAACCCGCCAGTTCGGTGAACTCTACAGCGATGGCTACGTTCCCAAGGTTTACGTTGTGAACCCGGATGGTACTTACAAGCAGTATGCCGCATTCGAAAACGACAAGGAAGCTATGAAGCTTGACATCCAGATTGTGCTGAATGGCCAGAATGTTGTTTGGAATCCGGAACCGCCGAAGACTGAAGAAGCCCCGGCTGCCGCTAAGTAATAAATGAATCTTTAGGCGCGCCTCCTCGATGATGGCGCGCCTTGTTTTTGAAACTGTCGTCTGTTTGAGTGTTTTATGAGTGCGATTCTTGCGGAATATGATGTAGTTGTTATCGGTGGCGGTCATGCCGGTATCGAAGCAACTCATGCTGCCTGGAAGCTGGGTGTGAAAACGGCAATGCTGACCATGGATATCAATGCCATTGGTCGTATGTCTTGTAACCCTGCTGTGGGCGGTGTGGCCAAGGGCCAGATTGTTCGCGACATTGATGCGCTGGGCGGTTTGATGGGCCTTTTGACCGATAAGGCCGGCATTCAGTTCCGTATGTTGAACATGAGTAAGGGTCCCGCAGTTTGGGGTCCTCGCGCTCAATGCGACATGAAGTATTACAGCGAAGTTGCCCGCGAAGTGATTACGTCTCTTCCGGGACTTTCTGTGATTCAGGGCGAACTTGCAAGCTTTGAACGTATGCTTGATGGTCGTCTTGAATTGACCCTTTTGAATGGCGACCGCTATGTCACCAAGTCCATTGTGGTGACTAGCGGAACATTCCTTGCGTCCAAGATGTTTACTGGCTTGGATACAAGTATTGGTGGCCGAGTAGGTGAGCCCAGTTCCGATAAACTGTCTGAATGCCTGGCTCGTGAAGGTGTGCAGTTGCGCCGCCTTAAGACAGGTACACCTAGCCGCCTTGACCCGGATTCCATTGATTTCAATGAATGCGAAGTTCAGCGTGGCGATGATGTTCCGTGGCCCATGAGCGACCGCCATCTGGATAATACGGTTCCTGGTTTTGATGCCGATTATTTCTGGGGTGATCAGCAGAACAAGTTTGTCCGTAACGATTGTGTTTGCTGGATTACCCGCACCAATATCAAGACTCACGATATTTTGCGTAGCGGCTTTAAGGACAGCCCCATGTTCAGTGGTCGAATCCACGGCAAGGGCCCTCGTTACTGCCCCAGTATCGAAGACAAGATTAACCGTTTCGGCGATCGCGATGGCCATCAGCTGTTCCTTGAACCGGAACAGGCGGACATTGGTCGCGTTTACATCAACGGCTTCAGCAGTAGCTTGCCCGCTGATATCCAGTTGGCAGCAATCCGTACCATCCCTGGTTTGACCCGTGCCCGAGTCCTCCAGATTGGTTACGCAGTGGAATATGATTCCGTGGACGCAACCCAGCTTTATCCCACCTTCGAATGCAAGAATGTTCCGGGCTTGTACTTTGCTGGACAGGTTTGCGGTACCAGCGGTTATGAAGAAGCTGCTGGTCAGGGTCTTATGGCGGGCATTAATGCAGCCCTGAAGGTGAAGGGGGAGGCTCCCCTGATTCTTGGCCGTTCCGAAAGTTACTTGGGCGTCATGGTGGATGACCTGGTCAACGTTCTTCTGGATGAGCCGTACCGTATGTTCACCAGCCGTGCAGAATACCGCTTGTTCCTCCGCAGCGACAATGCGGAAGCCCGTCTCAAGGAAAAGGCTCACCAGATTGGCATGATTTCCGACGCGGATTATGCGGACTGGAAACGCCGCCAACAGCAGATGGCCGATGCCAAGACCCGTTTTGCGGAAGTTTCTGCAACTCCGGAAGAGGCTAACAAGGTTCTTGAGGCTGGCGGACAGGCTCTTGCTACGGAACGAACCCGCTGGATTAATGTTCTCCGCCGTCCGGGTATCGACCCGGAGGTGTTCTTCAAGGAGTCTCTTCCTGCAGAAACGGTGCCCGAACTGCAGCTGACCCGCCGCGACCAGTGGTATATGTACGCCGAAGAAATCTATGCCGGTTTCTTTGACCGTCAGGCCAGGGAAATCGATGACCAGAAGAAGATGGAGGCTGTAAAGCTTTCACCGGACCTGGATTATATGCAGATTACCGCCATCAGTATAGAAAGCCGCCAGCGTCTAAATGCCCAAAAACCCCTGACTTTAGGTCAGGCAAGCCGTATTCCTGGGGTTCGTCCTGCCGATATTACGGTTTTGGCCCACTGGTTGGAGAACCGCTCATAGACAGTAATGTTAGATTTTATTATCTTTGCGCCGACAAAAAATTCACATTTTTCCAAAGAGGTATATTATGGCAGAAGAAGTTAAAGAAGAAGTAAAGGCAGAAGAAGTTAAGACTGAAGTTAAGCCTCAGGAAGCCAAGTCCGAAAAGAAAGCTCCCGCAAAGAAGGGTGGCAAGCGTCCGTTTAACAAGCGTGGCCCGAAGGGTGGCAAGTTTGGTGCTAAGGCTCCCGTAGCCAAGAAGCCCGCTGTGTTTAGTGATTCCCTCGAAGATCGTTTCCCGGCTCTCGCTGCAAAGCTCAAGAAGCACATCGAAGACGGCATCAAGCAGAAGATCAAGGACGCTCAGAAGGACCCGAACGTGAAGAAGGCCTCTGAAAAGTTCGGTGCAAAGTAAGCACAATCTTTTGGAATTTTGAAAGCACCTCGGAAACGGGGTGTTTTTTTTGTTTTCAGGATTTGCTTTTTTTACAAGTGGTTTGATAATTTCTACAATTGAAGACAAACAACTATAAGGAGAAATTTAATGCGTAAGATTCTTTCTGCTTTAGCAATCGGTTGCTGCCTTTTCTTTGTTGCTTGCAGCAATGGCGGTAAGACCGTTGTCCGTATCGATGAAAATTCTACCACGGACCTCTCCGGCAAGTGGAACGATACCGATTCCCGTATTGTTGCTGACGAAATGATTCGTAGCTGCCTTACTAGTCCGAAGATTACTGCCGTTATGCAGAACATGGGCAAGACTCCGACTGTGGTGGTCGGCAAGATCCATAACAAGAGCCATGAACATATTAGCGTAGGCACCTTTACCAAGGATATCGAACGGGTTCTCGTGAACTCCGGCGAAGTTGAATTTGTGGCTAACGCACAGCAGAGTGCTGAACTCCGTCAGGAAGTTGCCGACCAGCAGGGCTATGCCAGCGATGAAACAGTCAAGTCCTATGGTCAGGAAGAAGGTGCAGACTGGATGCTCATGGGCACCATCAGCACCATTGTGGATCAGGAAGGCGGCCAGGCTGTAATCTTCTACCAGGTTGATATGGAACTCATCGATATCCAGACCCACAAGAAGCTCTGGATTGGTGACAAGAAGATCAAGAAGTTCGTTACCAGAGATTCCGTCAAGCTTTAATCTGACGACCTCGGTCTAGAAATTCAAAAAGTCCCAAGCGATTGGGACTTTTTTTATGGAATAAAATAGATGAAAAAACGCCGGGGCTTGATGCCTCGGCGCTTTTAATTTTTGTGCGGCTCTTGATTAAGCTTGGGGGGCTGCGGCAGGTTCGTCCACGATGCCCATAAGCTTTTTGTGGATTGCTGTAGCAGCCTGGCGGCCGGTCTTCATTGCCATTACGACGGTAAGCGGGCCGTGCATGGAGTCGCCTGCGGTGTAGACATTCTCAACTGTAGTTTCGCCAGTGGAAGCGTCCTTCACCACGATGGTGCCGTTCTTGTTGGTTTCGAGACCCGGGATGCCTTCTGCTGCAACAGGGGAGACCTTACTGCCGATGGCGATCACTGCGGTGTCGCAGACGATGGTAGCACCGTCGCCCTTCACGCGGATGGGGCGGGGACGGCCGTTTTCGTCAAGTTCTCCAAGTTCGAACATGCCGAGCTTTGCCATGCAGATCTTGCCTTCTTCGTCGGCGATGAATGCTTCCGGAGTGTGGAGTTCCATGACCTTGACGCCTTCGTCCAGAACTTCCTTCAGTTCGGCCTTGCAGGCGGGCATTTCGTTCATGGTTCTGCGGTAAACGATACGGACGGATTCTGCACCCAGGCGGAATGCCATGCGGGCTGCGTCCATGGCGACGTTGCCACCGCCAGCGACGATGACGTGCTTGCCGGAGTACATTTCTTCGCCCAGGTTGCCCTTGCGGAGGTATTCTTCAGCAGTGTAGACGCCCTGAAGATCTTCGCCCGGAATGCCGAGCTTCATGGGGATTGCTGCACCGATACCGACGAACACTGCGTCGAAGCCCTGCTTCCAGAGGTAGTCGATGGTCACGTCCTTGAAGACGCGGATGCCGGTGCGGCATTCAATGCCCATCTTTTCGACGATGGAAATTTCGTAGTCCAGGATTTCCTTGGGGAGGCGGAATTCAGGAATGCCATAGCGGAGCACGCCGCCAAGCTTGGGCTGGCTTTCGAAAATCACCACTTCGTGACCCTTGGAGCGGAGGTCGATGGCGGCGCTGAGGCCTGCTGGACCGGAACCGATCACGGCAATCTTCTTGCCGGTTGCGGGTGCGACTTCAGGAACCTTCTTGCCACCGAGATTCAAACGTTCGTAGTCTGCAACGAAACGTTCCATGAGGCCCAGCTGAAGACCCTTCTTCGGGTCCTTGAGGCTCTTGCCCATGGCGCAGTTGGACTGGCACTGTCTTTCGTGGGGGCAGACGCGGCTGCAGATGGAGGGAATCAAGGAAGTGCCACGGATGATGTCGATTGCACCCTGGAAGTCGCCTGCGGCAACCTTTTCGAGGTACTGAGGAATGGGCATTCCGATGGGGCATGCGGCAGTGCAGAACGGCTTCTTACACTTCATGCAACGATTTGCTTCGACCTTGGCCTGAGCTTCGGTGAGACCAAGGCAGGTTTCTGCCATGGTGGGGCGACGTTCAATGGGGTCCAGCTCTGCGGCTTCCTGAGGCTGAATGGACAGCTTGTCCTTCAGGGTGATGGTGGGAAGGGCTGCAAGGCGTTCCAGTTCCTTTTCTGCGGCCTGGTTCAGTTCAGCTGAATCATGCATAAAATTACCTCGTTGATTCTTGTCGTAAAACACAACTTATTTGCGAGGCGCAATATAGTATTTTTACAGGTTCGGTAAAAGGTTCAAAGTTTGGTTGTACGTAAGATTTTTGTATTTTTGACCCATGGCTGAAATTAACTCTGAAGAATTCCAACTGGAAATTGCTGCCCGTCTCCTAGCCGAGGAGGACCAGCGCTTTATGCGCATGGCTATTCGTGAAGCAGAAAAGGCCTTTGAGGAAAAGGAAATCCCCATCGGTTGCGTCATCGTAAAAGACGGCGTGGTTATTGGCCGCGGACACAACCAGATTGAAATGCTGAAGGATGCCACCGCCCATGCGGAAATTCTCGCCATCGGTACCGCCGCCTCCGCCCTAAACAACTGGCGTCTGGACGGTTGTACTTTGTATGTAACGCTGGAACCTTGCCCCATGTGTGCCGGCGCTATTCTCAATAGCCGTGTGGATCGCGTGGTCTACGGCTCCAGGGATACGCGCTTCGGCGGTTGCGGAACCACCATCGATGTCATTACCGGAAACGCCTTGAAAAGGACGGTTCCTGTCACTGGTGGAATCTTTGCCGAAGAGTGTGTTGGACTTCTGAAACGCTTTTTCCAACAGATGCGTTTGGAAAAAGGTGACAGCGGTGCAAAACCGCCCCAGACCTAGTTGAAATATGGTGCCGATATGGTGTAAAACCCGTTTTGATTCGCTGAATCGACGGGTTCTTTTTTCTATTATTCACACCATGAATTTCTTTAAATTTTGCGCCAGCTCTGCTGCTCTTTTAGTTTTGTGTGCCTGCGAAGGAAATGACTACGTTCTCGCCTTTAATACCCAGAACGTTCCTTCCCAGACCTATTCCCTCGAATCTTCCATGAATGCCATTTTGCCGATGGATACCGTGTCCGGTACTCCCGAAGCAATGAATACTCGTCTTTTTGTGCGTGCCACCAATAATTTGCTGACCGCATACGACAATGGCACAGCCAAGTTCGAAATGAAGATCGACTCTGTGGACTACAAGTCTGACAAACGTTCCGTGGAAGAATTCCGCAGTATGGAACGTTACATGTCCACCGAACATTTCCAGTTCAAGATGGCCAAGGATGGTGTGGTCAGTGATCCTGTGATGGAAGATTCCGTCATGATGGGTACCGAGGCCCTGGACCTTGTTCGCCTGTTCTTGAAGATTCAGCCCATCCTTCCGGGTAAGGGCGTTGCCTTGGGCGAAACCTGGGAACGTTCCGTTGAAATTCCGGGTAACGGCGGTAATACCGTGGTCTACAAGTCCTTCACCCTGCAGGACCAGTACGCACACGATGGAGTGCAGATGGCCAAGATCGGTATGAACATCAAGTACAAGGAAGCTGGCGACCCGTCTTCCGACCTCCGTATGGAAAGCAAGGGCTTCATCGTTGGTACCGGTACCATCTTGTTCGATATGACCCACGGCGTGATTTCCAACGTCTCTATGGAAATTACCGGCGACCTCAGCGTAAACGATATCGTTGCCGACAATGTCATTCCTGATATGCACGTGATCCAGAAGATTAAGTTGAAAGGTGAAATTTAATGCTCGCTAAAATTCGTAGCATCATTGCCATGGCCGCCCTGGTCGCTGTAGGTTCTGCAGTGGCTGGTGAGTTGCCGTTCCCGGCAATTGAAAACGGCAAGGTTAAACTTGTCGAAGCGGATAGCCCGTATATCCTGGAACAGGGTATGGTCTTTTCTGCAAATGATACCTTGGTGGTTGAACCTGGTGTTACGGTACTTATGGGCGAATATGCAAAGTTGATGCTTCGCGGTACCGTAAAGATTGTTGGTTCTGAAGTAAAGCCCATTGTTTTCCGCAGTGCCGACTCCAGCGGTAGCTGGAATGGCCTCCATTTTGTTTCTTCCAACCGTCCTTTTGAAATCAAGCACCTGGTGGTGGAAAACGCATTCCGCAATACGGTTTTCCGTTCCAAGGGTATTTTCGAAAACGTGAAGTTCGTGAACAACTACTATGGACTTTGGGTGGACGACGTTCCTGAAATTTTCTTGTCCCGTTGCGAATTCGTTCGCAACCGCTTTGCTCTTTCTGTTCGTGCAGGCCACGTACTTTCTGCAGATACAAAGATTTCCAACAATGTGTATGGCTTGTATCTGGAAGCTGGTGGCAAGTTTGACGGAGACCAGAGCTTGATCAAGAACAATCTTGAAGCAGATATCCGCAAGGAATCTGAAGACATGGCCAAGAGCGGTAAGCGCGTCACACGTAACGTGTGGCAGCGAATCGAAACAGCTTTCTAAGAGGTTTTGGTGCAAGAGAATTTTCGCAGATCCATTCGTAAGATGACGGGCAACAGTGTCCGTCTCTCGGTGCGCCCTAACAGGTCGTCCATGGTTGCGAACTTGTCCCAGTCCATGATGGTCACCTGGTCCATTGTTCTTTACGAACATCTGGACGCCATGTTGAATGACCCCTCTGTGAATGTGGGCTCTTCGGAATTGATTTCCTATAGCGAAACGGCGTGGAAACTTGCCGACGCCAGCTTCCCTCAGATCATCGCCGACGCCAACAAGTTGTACGACGAATTCCGCGCCAAGTGGATGCAACGTTTCTCCACGGAAGAAGTGATGCGCCTGCTCCTGGAAGGCGGCGAGTTCATGCAGCACGACGAGGAAAAGGGCTGGCTTCTTAACGTGAAGAACAGCAAGCAGGATATCAACGCCTTCTATTCCGCAACTATCCATTTGCTGGTCAGCGATGCGGAACCTCTGTTTGTGAGAATGCACGGCCGCGTCATGCAGCTGCAGGAAAAGCTTTGCAAGTACTGGCACTCCGAAAGTGCTGTGGACGCCGTGTCCAAGTTGCTCCCCAGTCTGGAAGCCTCCTTGCGCGATAAGGAGAACGCCATGATTGTGTCTCTCCGCAGTTCCTTGAACGCCTTGGCCAAGAAGCGCTTTGCAGCCGCCTTTGCAACAAAGAGCCCGGCTCGCTATTACAGCACCGCAGCTAGCTGCGCCCGCAATGTAGGCCGTTACTGGAATCCTCACTACGCATACGAAAACGGCTTCCTGGCCTTTACAGATGATTTTTGTGATTATGCCCGCGGTCTTACCATTCAGATTATTGAATGGTACCAGAGCAAGTGGGCTTTGTTCCTCCGCGGGTTCTCTCGCGGTCAGTTGAATTTGTTTGAAACCACGGCCGACCATAAGGCCTAAAATAAAACAGGTATAAAATGAAAAATGCTTTCACGACCACTTTGTTGCTCACCATCGCAGGCTTTGCGGTTCTCGTAGCCGGTGCTTGCTACTTTGGTGCTCCGCTTTTCGGCTGGGTGATTCTGTGCGCCATCTTCGCCGTGTTCTTGATTGAACAGGTGGTGGCTCTCAAGAAGTTGAAGCAGATCTCTCAAGAAACTGAAGTTCTTGATGCTTGCGAAAGCCGCGGTTCCTTTAGCGTGTCTGGTGACGGTGTGGTTGCAAAGCGTATCGCTCTTGCCCGCCAGCTGGTTTCCAAGAAGATCCGCCTGGATTCTCCCATCGCTTACGAAGTGTTGAACAGCAACGTGGGAATCTCCGTTCCCCGCAGCGCCGGTAGCACCGTGATTCTTCTGGGCCTCATGGGTACCTTCTTCGGTTTGATGTATTCCGTTGCAACAGCCGGTGGCGCCATTGACAACTCTACCACACAGGGTACTCTTGATACCATCCAGCTTCTCTTCCAGGGCATGAAGGGAATCTTCGGAACTTCTCTTTGCGGTTTGTTTGCTGCCTTGATTTTGAATGCCAGCCGTACTTTGCTGAATGCTAGCCTTAACGGTTTCATGGCTCGCCTTGATGCATTGACCTTGATCCTCCAGGGTTCTGACGACGAAGTGGAACAGAGCAAGGATGAACTTGGTCGCCTCTTTGATTCCGTCGAAGAAAACTTGGCAAAGGTTGCTTCCGCTGTGCAGGAAGGCCTCAGCGGCGTTGTTGCTATGGTGGGCGAGGAACTCACTTCCGCTACCGCAAAGATTTCTGCTGAAATGTCCAACACCACAAAGTCCTTCAGCGATTCTCTCGCAACTGTGGTGAGCGGCATGAACGGTGCTGTCCAGAATCTTGGTGATTCCGTCAGCTCTTCTCTTAATGGCGCCTTTGCTCCTATGGAACAGAGCGTGAAGGCTTTGTCTACTTCTGTGGAATCCATCCCGGCAAAGTTGGACGACAAGCTGAACGGTTTGTCTTCTGCATTGAACGCTGGCCTCGGCGATATCGCTGGCGGCGTGAAGGAAGGCCTGCAGGGCGTTTCCGGCAATGTGGAAAATGCCTTGGCTAAGGTTGCTTCCGATGTGAAGGCTGGCCTTGATGGTGTTGCTTCTGCTTCCGCTGCAGCAATGTCCGGCACTACCGAAACCATCGGTGCTTCTGTTGCCGATCAGGTCAAGCAGTCCAATGTTCAGTGGAACGAATTTATGCAGCGTCTCGAAGAAAAGACTACTGCCAATGTGGATGCCCAGCGCGAAGGTCTGGAAACTCTCAAGAATGTGGCTCTTCAGGTTGCAGAAAAGGCTCAGGCTGGCTCTGCGGAACTTTCTGCTTCCGTGTCCGAAAAGCTTGGAACTCTTTCCAACGATATTCTGGCTGCCTTCCAGAAGCTTTCCGAAACTTCCGCAGTGCTGCTTGAAGCCCAGAAGGCTCTCACTGAAAGCATCGACAACCGCGTGGTCAAGGAAAAGGAAGCTACCGACGCTCTTGGCGGAAACATCGTGGAAACCGCAGAACTTATGCGCGTGAACCAGTCCGAACTTAGCGCTAACCTTGAAATGCTTCGCGCCGGTCTGGAAACCATTCTTGAAAAGCTCAGCGGCGATACTGCTGAACACGAAGAAGAAGAAAACTTTGTGGAACACCTCAACCAGTCTCTGGAAGCCTTCCACGAACGCGCCAGCGAAGTGCTTATGGAAAACGCTGTCAAGACTCAGGAAATCCTCCTGGAAGTCCTGGAACAGACTCAGCGCGGTGCCGCCATGGCTCCGTCCGCTTCCGCAGAAAAGGTGGAGGGATAATCCATGCGGTTCCGCAAGGACGAAAACAACAATCCTTGGATGGCCTACACGGACCTTGGCATCGCATTGGTGTCTTTGTTCATCTTGGCGTTTGTCGCCATGGCCACCCTCAAGGAACAGAAGGCCGAAGACCTTACCCGTACCGAAGAAGAAGTGTTGAGCTGCCAGGAAGAAATGCGAAAGATTGCCGCAGAACGCAATGCGCTCCTTTCCAAGAGCTTGCAGACTTCCATTGAAGCGGGCCTTATCGCCTTGGAAGATGGTAAGATCCAGATCCAGGCCAGTTTCCTTTTCCCCATCAACGGTGCCGACTTGACCAACGAAGGTGTGGGCGTCATCAAGGGCATTAGCAAGGGCCTCCTGGAAGCTCTGGATTCTACCGATGTGATCATGGTCAGCGGCTTTACCGACGATACTCCGGTGAAGTCCAAGACCTATACCAACTGGAATCTTTCTACCGAACGTGCTGTGAACGTGGTGAAGACCTTGATTAAGGAAGGCTTCCCGCCGGAACGTCTCTTTGCCGCAGGCTTTGGCGAACATCAGCCCAAGTATCCCAACGACAGTGAAGAACACCGCCGCTTGAATCGTCGTGTGGAAATCGGTGTGACTCCGCTCCAGATGATGGAAAAGAAATAAATGCAGGAACGTTTAGAAAATCTTCGCCAGAATATCGACGCTATCCGTAAGACCGGAAAGCTGCCGCACTGGCGTATGGTCTATGCGGACAACCTGCTGAACCGCGCCGGCGAATATGTGGCTGTGGACCGCTTGCCCGAAGCTGGCATGGTGGCTGATAAACTTGATCGCTGGATTGCAACTCACACGCCTAAGGCCGACGATTCTAGCCGCTTTGCAGAAAATCCCATGGTGTTCTGGAACGAACAAATCCTGGGTGGAATTTCTGAACAGATCAAGAAGACTCTTGCCGATAAGCGAATGCTTATTCCCAACACCGAAAGGGATACCATTCTCCGTCGCTTGAATGTGGTTGAATCCTGGGTCAAGGATGGTAACGCCATTGCCGCCCACGAAGAATTGCTTTCTTTGCGTGGCGCCTTGATTGCTCGACTCCGCCGTAGTTATCGTGCCCGCCAGGCTGCAGTAACCGCATACCAGCAGGGTGGCTTTACCCAGCCCGAAGGTACCTTGGTGGGTCCCTATAATGCACGCCATACTCTGGAAGAAACCTTCCATGTGGTGGGCGAGCGTGACCCCATTTGGATTGAAGACTTCCTGGAGATCTATAACGACCTGTTCCGCATTGTGGAACGCCTCGTACCCCAAGACAAGAAATAGATTCTAGGTGGGGAGTAAGAAGTTGATGGATTGGTCTGAAGTTGTCTGGCTTTTCTTGACTTTATTTCCTGTTGTCTTGAGTTGGTTTTTAACAAAAAGACGGTATGAAGACGAATCCTTTAAGTATAAAGTTTGGTTAGCAACATTACCCTTTTGCTTTGGCATGTTTTTTTTCGGTCTTGATGGCATTTCTTTTAAATGGAAAACAATAGACTTTGTATACTGGGTTTTGTTTAGTGTAGGCTATTGGGTTTTCCTGTTAATTCCTGTTCATTATAAGTTGCGCTTTTATACACTGAAAGAATCAGTGGAATCTTTGGATAAGCATCCGTTTGAAGCTGATGACAATATGGATGAACATTTTGATCGAGCTTTGAAAATCCATCAAATGAAAAAAGAAGGAAAAGATACGTCCGAGGTGGAAAAGCTCTATGATCAAATGACGGAAGTCCTAAAAGAAAACGATTACGAAAGTCCATAAAAAAATAAAACCGCAACCCTAATGGCTGCGGTTTCTTTTATAGGGTAGGCGGGCTGTAGAACCCGCGACTACTAGATTATGCCTTCTTAAACTTCTTCAGAAGAGCGTCGGCCTTTACGAACTGTTGCTTTACAGACTTAGGACCGGTACCGCCTTCGATGTTACGGCGACCAACGCTGTATTCGAAAGTCAGGGTCTTCTTCATCTTCTGCACATCGGGAACGCCAGCGGCTGCCCAAGCTTCGTCGGACAGGTCGGTGAATTCCTTACCGCTGCGAGCGGCTTCGCCAACCAGGCTACCCACAACGTGGTGAGCATCGCGGAAGGGAACGCCAGCTTCCACCAGAAGGTCTGCCAGGTCAGTTGCCAACAGGGCCGGCAACATCTTTGCTTCCATCTTGTCGAAGTTGAAGCGTGCAGATTCCAGAGCTTCCTTCATGACGCGGAGGATGACCTTCACGTTGTGAACGCTGTCGAATACCGGTTCCTTGTCTTCCTGCAGGTCGCGGCTGTAGGAAAGCGGTGCGCCCTTCACCAGAGTGTACATGGCGCTGAAGTTACCCAGCATGCGGCCAGACTTGCCGCGGATCAGTTCCATGGAGTCCGGATTCTTCTTCTGGGGCATCATGGAGGATCCGCTGCTGAAGGCGTCGTGCAAGGTGAGGAAACCGAATTCGCTGGTGCTCCAGTTCACGAAATCTTCGGCGTAACGGCTCATGGTGTTGGCGATGATGGCGAGGTCGGCGTTGAATTCCAGCATCATGTCGCGGTGGCTCACGGCGTCGATGGAGTTGGGGCTCACGTCCTTGAAACCAAGTTCTGCAGCCACTAGAGCGCGCTGGTAGGGGAATGCGGAACCAGCCATAGCGCCGCTACCAAGAGGCAGCTGAGAGTGGAGTTCCAGGAAGTTGTCCAGACGCTTCACGTCGCGGCTCACTGCGAAGAACATGCTCATGAGGTAATGGCTGAAGTAGATGGGCTGTGCCTGCTGCAGGTGGGTGTAGCCCGGCATCAGCTTGCCGAAGTACTTCTTGGAAAGGTCTAGGACCACTTCCATCAATTCAATTTCAAGAGCGCGGATTTCTGCGGCGCGGTGACGCATGTAAAGCTTGAAGTCGGTGCAGACCTGGTCATTGCGGCTACGGCCGGTGTGGATCTTCTTGCCCAGAGCGCCGATGCGTTCGGTAAGCACGCGTTCCACAGCCATGTGAATGTCTTCGTCGGAAGGCTGCCACAGGTTCTTGCCTGCATGGTAATCGTCCAGAATGGTCTTGAGACCGTCGCAAATCTTCTTGTATTCAGCCTTGGTCAAGACGCCGGATTCTACCAGGCCCTTGCCGTGACCGATGCTGCCTTCGATATCTTCTTCGATAAGTTCAGAGTCGAAGTGAAGGCTGAAGGAGAGGTCCACCATGGACTGAGCCATACCGCTAGCGAAACGGCCGGTCCACATGTTGGTCTGTGTACCCTTCTTAGAATCTTTCTTTGCTGCGGTCTTTGCGGCAGCCTTAGTAGAAGTCTTTGCCATATAACATTCCTTTGAAACGAATGGTCTTAAAATTATACGAACCAAATATAAAAACACGGCGGAAATTCTATTTAAACTTTTAGTTGATAAAAATACTTTTCCAAGAAAAAAGGAGTTTTTTTTTAGAAAGCTTGGCTTGTTATGTCATATTTTTGTAAGTTTTAGGCGGAAAACAGATAGCTAAAAAAAGGGGGTTCCATGAAAAAGACGTTTTTAGCTACAGTATTGGCTTTGACTGGCTTTTCGCAAGTTGCGCTTGCTGGCGTTTTTGACAAGTTTTACTACGAAAACGACGGCTATTATGAAGAAGAGGAAGATTCACCAAAATCCGTTTCGCCTGTTTCCGAAGAACTTTTAGCTGAAAACACCTGCTTCTGGGAAATTGCCACAGGTGTGGTCGCCCAGGAAGTGGACGGATATATGAAGGTCGATGATCTGGTCCAGGGAACTTCTTTTGCTGGCGAAGGTTTCTTTTTAAGCGGAAATCTCGGCTTTAATTTTAAGAGGTGGTGGGCCCTTTATGCCGGTTTGGATTTCTCTGGCGGAACTGGTCATCTGGCTTACGATGGCTATCGAGAAAAACTTCAGAATTTTGAATTCGATGCCTTCAACCTCCATTGGGGTATGAGAATTTTCCCGTTCAGAGACGATCCTGAACTTAGGGGCCTTTTCTTTGGATTTGAAATGGGCATTGGCAACTTATCCGTCGATGGAGAGGATTACTTCAGCTACTATGTCGTGAACGACGATCCTGTGAACTACAAGATTGAATTTGGCCACGTCTGGGATATTTCCTCTCGCTTTAGTCTTGGCTTGAAGGGATATATTTCCTTTGAATCTTATGACGAAGACGGTTATTACTATAACGATGAAATGACTGACTTGGATGGCGTTTCTTTGGGTTTCTTGTTGACCCTTACCAGAAGATAATCTGTGAACAATATGATGAAATTTATCTTGATTCTTGTGGCGTTTTTGTCGCAGGCTGCCATGGCTATTCGCTACGAAACGGTTGAAACTGTTGAAGAACGGGAACGGGCTTGGGAAATCAAAAGAGCGATTGAAAAAGCTAAGGATACAACTTTAAAACCTTATTTCTATCAAGGTTCTGCGGGCATTTCTTACTTGTTTGTAAAAGCCCACGAATTTGAAGGCTATAAAGCCATGTATTTCAAAGCACCGCAATTAGATATTTCTTTTGATTACGGTGGAACCAAAAACCAAAAGCAAGATTGGTATATAGGTTTGTCTTTCTTGTTTGCGCCTGGAACATGGGAGTATAGAGATTTAGACTATCCCGACATATCTGCAAATAATTTTGAGTTGAATATCCACTTGGGTGTGCAGCGTTACCTTGTTGAAAACGATGCTATGAAACAAGGCTTTTTATGGGGTGGCGAATTTGGATATACGTTCCTTTATAAAAGTGGAAGAAATAGTAACGACAAGATGTATAACTTCACCGTTAAATTAGGCGAGTCTTGGCCAATTTCTCGACGGATGAGTTTAGCAGCCGTTGCAAAGGGAACTTTAAAAATATCCAATCTCGAATTCAGTGGCGGTGGGTACGACGATTATAAGGATGGTGTGTTAAAAAACCAATTTGGGTATTCCGTTGGTGCACAAGTAATCCTTACGAGAAGATAAGAAGAATGCTCTGCGGTTGCAGAGCATTTAATTTTTAGTCATGAATCGCGTTTTGGAAGTTGCGACTTAGGCCTTGCTGAGAAGTTCTTCCACGGTGGCGATAATCTTGTCTCGCTCGCCGCACCAGTTGGGCGCGATGAGCATGTCGCTGGGGCTTTCACCGCTGAAGCGTTCGATGGCAGTTTCCGTGCCGATAATCTTGATCATTTCGGCGACGGCTTCGCAGTATTGCTCAAATTCCAAAAGCTTGAATTCGCCTGCGATAAAGTCCTGGGCCATGGCGGTGCCTGTCACAATGTGCAGCGGGTGAATTTTGACGGCGGCCAGATTCAGGTCGCGGACCACCTGGGCGGTGCGCTTGAAATCATCCATGGTTTCGCCGGGGAGGCCTACGATCACGTGTGTGGTGACGGTGAGGCCTACGGACTGGCAACGTTTTACGGCATCTTCGAATTCTGCCAGAGTGTGGCGGCGGTTGATGGCTGCCAAGGTCATGTCGTTGGCGGTTTGCAAACCGATTTCCACAATCACCGGCTTTTCCTGGTTGACTTCGCCAAGGTAGGCCACCTTGTCGCTTTCAAGACAGTCCGGGCGGGTGCCGATGGCAAGCCCTGCGATTTCCTTGTGCCTGATGATGGGGTTAATGATGCCCATCAGGTGTTCCAAGGGAGCGTGGGTGTTGGTGTAAGGCTGCAAGTAGGCGAGGATACCTGCGTTAGGATACTTGTCGCGAAGCTTGGGAACGAATTCGTCCAGCTGTTCCTGGATGCTGACCTTTGCCAAGTCGTACACCGGGCTGAAACTGCGGTTGTTGCAGTAGCTGCAGCCAGAGTAGCTCTTGGTTCCATCCAGGTTGGGGCAGCTCATGCCGCCGTTCAACGGAAGCTTACGAACCTTCAGGTAGTTCGGGAAAACTTTAAGCAATAAATCGCGATAAGGTGTATAATGCATAGCTTTAATATATAATCGTTTGCTTAAAAGTCAAAATAGTGAATTGCGCTAAACTAGGCTTGCAGAGGCCAGTTCTTCGCCGGTTTCAAGATGGTGGATGCTGAACTTGCCGTTGTCATAGAAACCGAAGGTAGGCGGGTTGCCGCCCTTGGGCAGGCTGGTGGATCCGGGATTCACCATGAGCACGCCTTTGAAGTTTTTCTGCAGCTGGAAAATGTGGGTGTGGCCGTAAAGGTAGGCGTCGATGGGACGATCGTTGGCGTCGCCGGGTTCCAGCTGGGAAAGTGCGTTGGCGGGGAAGCATTCCGGCATAAAGATGTGGCCGTGACTTAGGAACATGCGGACGACTCTCTGCTCGCCCGCGGCGTTCACGATGGTGTCTTCAACCAAGGCGTATTCGTTCTCAATAGGGAAATCCAGCATCATCAGGTCCACGTCGGCGTCGCAGTTGCCGCGGGCGGCGATGATCTTGTCCTTGTAAGGCGTGAGCGCTTCTACGACGCCCATAGGACCGTGCCCCGCAGGAAGTGGATTACGGGGGCCGTGGTAGAGGGTGTCTCCCAGCAGGAAAATCTTGTCGCAGTGGAACTTTTCGAAGAAGGTCAGTGCCTGTCGTGCTGCGATTGCAGAACCATGAATATCAGAAAGAATTAAAGCTCTCATAAACAAAAAAATAAAACTTTTGGCTGATTTTAGCGCCTTTGTAAGGTGATTTTACTAGCTGTAGAAAGAAAAATGAGTTTTAGCTAGTAAAAAATGCATTGCTTTCCTGCAGGCGGAACTTTGTCTGATAAAAGGCTACTAGCTAAAATGGAAAAATTTGGTTTTAGCTAGTAATTTTCGTTGATTTTTTTTTAAATATATTGTGTACAAATTAATTTTTTACTAGCTGATTTGAAAAAACTTGGCATTAGCTAGTAAAAGGCCGGCCGGTGGCATGAAAATTACGCACAGAGCGCTACGACGCCGCTGATGGCCATGTACACGTACACGATTTTACGCAGGACCTTCAGCGGAATGCGCTTAGATACCTTCCCGCCAATAAACGCCCCGATGGTCACGGCGATTAATCCATAGGCGTAAGCCGTTCCCACGTCGGCTGTAACAAACCCCGCTCTAAAACGGAACAAGGTCATCATCATATTCCCCAGAACAAAGTAGGTCTGGGTCTGGGCGATGTACTTTTCCTTGGTTTCGGAGGATGCCAGAAAATAAAGAACAGCTGGTGGCCCCTGCATGGCGAACAGCCCGCCCATAAGGCCTGAAACGATTCCCAGCCCAACCTGCGCAGGAATAGTGGGCTTTAGCTTTACCCGTTCGCTGATAAAAAAGAAGTAAATACTGACGGCAATGAGAATTCCGCCCAAAATGTGCTTCAGGAACATCTCATCGAAGGATGTGACTGCAAAAATGGCTCCCAGACTCACCACCGTAAAGGTGCAAAGAATCGGCAACACCTCACGCCACACAATGTAGCGGCGCATGCGGATGGCCACAATCAGGGACATGGAACCAGCCAGCATTCCGGAAAGGGCGGTGGCTTCGCCGTAGCTGGGCAGAAGGTAGGGGAGCATGGTCATCACGAAGATGCCAAAGCCGAAACCGCTCACCCTCTGGATGAAGCTTCCCATACAGCAGAATGCCAAAAGTATTGCTACGGTCCCGATTTCCATTTTCGCGCCCAAATATAGGATTTTTCAGACAGCCCCAAAAACTTACAAAAAACTTTCTATTTTTACGTTCGATAATTTATCAGGGGAAATCAAATGTTGAAAAAGTCTATTGAAGGTTTGGTCCTTGGTCTCGCCTTGCTGTTTGTTGCTTGTGGCGACGACGATTCCGCCAGCGCAAAAAACGAAACTGCGCTTTCAGTTGTTTCGACCCGAGAAAACCTGGGTTCCTGTAAAAAGTCCAATGAAGGAGCCATGTCCTATGTGACCAGCACCGGGGAACTGATGTTCTGCCTTGATGGCAAGTGGCAGGCTTATGGTGTTGGCGAAATCCCTGTGTATGATCCCGAAGATGGTAAAGACGGAAGTGATGGTAAGGATGGCGACAATGGCAAGGATGGCGTCGATGGAAAAGACGGCGTCGACGGCTCCAGCTGCACAGGGGAAATGCTCTCCGATGGTTCCGGCATCAAGATTTACTGTGGCGATGAACTGGTAGGCACCATCAAGAACGGCGAAAACGGCATTTCCGGTACGGCCGGCGGCACCTCCGCTTCAATCGATTTCAATACAGCCGTTGCTGTAGAAATCAAGGACACTGTCTGGAGCTATTCCGATTCCCTGCTCATCCGTATTAGCGATAACGATATCCTGACTAAAAAGGATACCGTTGAAGTTTCGGTAACCAGTACCTCTGATTCTAAGGGTATTGTCCTGACAGCAAAACTCAGGGATGGTTACTACTATACCACGCTGTTCTTCACAGAAAAGAGTTCTGTCGCTCAGGCAATCAAGGTGCAGGATGGGGATAACGTGGTAGTCAGCTACAAGGATGAAAACCCTGAAAGAGTCATTAAACGCAATGTAGCCTTTATCCTGGCTTCCAGGAATGAACGAGACTTTATCTCCCTGGATAAACCTTGGTATTACGGGGACAGCGCCGAAGTGGTTGTTACCGTTAACGATAAGAATGCCGAAGGGGATTCCATACAGGTTTCTATGATTTTGTGCTATAACGACGGCTATGAATGTCATTATACAGAAAATGAGGGCGGCTTCGGTACCTATGACGCCCATCTCAAGCTTGCTGGTGCAGGTGGCCTTTATAAAGGAAGTTTCTTTATTGTGAATGAAGGTAAGAATCACGATAACTACTTCTATTCTGATCCTGCGAAAATTTTGACAGTTGATGTGCGATATACCTTTAAAGATGAAAAAAAGACATTTGAAAACGTAACTGTCTACTGGAAGAAAAATGCCGATAGCCGTGTGGAGTTTGATGCGGATCGGTATAACCAGGCCTCCAAGGGACATTTCTATGTCTATGACGAAGGTTGCGGTAAGGACTCCGTAGAGGTGACGATCTCCAGTAAGGTAAAAGGCGATGAAATCCGCGCTGTTGCTTACAGATATAAGGATTACTTCTATGGAGAATTCCTTATGAATGGCCTCAAGAATGATGGTGTTCTGGCCATCGATGAAAAGGACACCATTCTTATCCAGTATAAAGACGCAACGTTAGGGACTGTATCAAAGGATATGGCCAAGGCTGGATTTGCTCTTTACGCAACGGTATCTTTCGGTGATTCCCTGTATATGGATGTTACTGACAAGGCCGTCTTGAAACTGGTGGATGAGAGCCTTACCGAAAACGATGCGGTGACTATTCGGGTTTCGTCAGAATCAGATTTTTATGGCGTGTTGGTTGACATGTATACTATTCCTGGTGGAGATGGCACGGAACGTATCGGTTACGTTGAATTCACGAAGGATCCCGAGGTTGTAAGAGAAGAAAACTTCGAGAAGAAAGTCTTTGTGAAGGATAAGGAAACTATTCGTGCGTCCTATTCCACCAATCGATTGGCTTCCTCGACCAAGTGGTTTGAGGCTAAGGCCTTCTGGGCCGACAAGAATACGTGCTTTATAGACAAGCGTGATGGCAGAGCCTATAAATTCGTTACCATGGGAGACCAGGTGTGGATGGCGGAAAACCTTGCGTACGGAGATGGAAAATTCTACGATAACGATTCTATCAAGTACAGTTCTTACGGAAAGCTTTACACCTGGGCGCAGGCTTTGGATACTGCAGAAGCGATTTGTGGGGTGAGTCGTTGTAAAATAAAACGCCCGTATAAGGGTGCTTGCCCTTCTGGTTGGCATTTGCCGAGTCTGGATGAGTTCAAAACCCTTCTTGGTTTTGTGAGTGGTTTCTCGGAATATGGTTCAACGCCATCTCTCCTGAAGTCCTCCTATGGATGGACCTATTATGCAGGCGTCGAAAGTGGCAAGGACCGCTGGGGCTTTGGCGTTTTCCCCATAGGGTATTATTCCAGTTCATCAGATTTTAAAAACAAGGGCGAGCGTGCGTATTTCTGGCTGGATGAAGATGTCTCTACGACTACAGCCAAGACTATGTATTTTTCTCATTATTCGGACGTAATTCTTGATACAGAAGAGTATAAGACGTATGGCTACTCTATTCGATGCGTCAAGAATGAGTAAATTGAGCCTCCAGGGGCAGTTTGCCCCCTTTTCAGTTTCGTCTAAATGTGCTATATTTAGGGCGTAAATTTTTCAACACCTTATTAAGGAAGGTAAAATCATGGCAAGAAAGAAGATTGCACTCGTTGGTGCTGGTCAGATTGGTGGTACTATGGCTCTCGTCCTCGCTCAGAAGCAGCTGGGTGACGTGGTCCTCATCGATATTCCGATGACTGAAGGTATGCCGAAGGGTAAGGCCCTCGACATTATGGAAGGTCGCTCCGTTATGGGCACTTCCTGCAACCTCTCCGGTTCCACCAACTACGACGACATCGCTGGCGCAGACGTCGTTATCGTTACCGCTGGTGTTCCCCGTAAGCCGGGCATGAGCCGTGATGACCTTCTTGGCATCAACTGCGGCGTCATCAAGGACGTTGGTCTCAAGATCAAGGAACTCGCTCCGAACGCATTCGTTATCGTTATCACCAACCCGCTGGACGCAATGGTGTACAACATGCAGAAGGTTACCGGCTTCGATTCCTCCAAGGTGATCGGTATGGCTGGCGTTCTCGACTCTTCTCGTCTCGCTTGCTTCGTTGCTATGGAACTGGGCGTTTCTGCTGAAGACGTTAAGGCAATCGTTATGGGCGGCCACGGTGACACCATGGTTTCCCTCTATGACTGCGTTTCCGTCGGTGGCATTCCTCTGCCGCAGCTCATGAGCAAGGAAAAGTTCGACGAACTTGCTGCTCGTACTGCTAACGCTGGTGGCGAAATCGTTTCTCTCCTCGTTCGCGGCTCCGCTTTCTACAGCCCGGCAACTTCCGCTATCAAGATGGCAGAAGCTTACCTCCTCGACAAGAAGAGCGTTCTTACCTGCGCTGTTAAGCTCAACGACGAATACCAGGGTAAGGGCAAGGGCCTCTACTGCGGCGTTCCCTGCGTGATCGGCGCAAACGGTGTCGAAAAGATCTTCGAAGTGAAGATGAACGACGCTGAAATGGCAGCTTTCGAAAAGTCTATCGAAGCTTGCAAGAAGAACGCTGAATGGGTTGACGCAAACACCTAATCAGATTAGGAAGGGCTACGCCCTCCCTAAAACTCTCCTTAGAAAAAGACCTGTCGCAAGACTGGTCTTTTTCGCTATAATGGCTTACGCAAAAACTAATAGAGACCAGTCGATAAGACAGGTCCTTTTTGCTCACAATTAGACGAAGGAAGGGGTTTCGCCCCTTATGGTATTTATTTTTTTTTGCTTGTTAACCAAAGTGTTAACTAATATCATTGATTTTAGCGGATAAACGCCATCATTAGTTAACCAAATCGTTAACAAGTGCTGAAAGAAGTTTTCTGAACCGACTCCTAGAATTAGAAACGCTTTTGTTGTATCTAAAAAATCATCATAATTTTTTATGAAAATTTCCCTTTTGAAAAATCTTGAGATAGATTTCCTTAAAAAGGAGTTCTTATGACTGCTGTGATGATTATTCAGCTGTTGATTGTGCTTGCTGCCCTTTACGTGGGTTCACGTTACGGCAGTCTTGCCTTGGGGGCAATTTCCGGTATCGGCCTTGCCATTCTGGTGCTTGGCTTTGGCATGGCTCCGGGTAAGCCGCCTACCGATGTTATCTACATCATCATTGCCGCTGTGACCTGCGCTGGCATTATGCAGGCTGCCGGCGGTATGGATTGGCTGATTCAGATTGCTGAAAGGCTTTTGCGTAAGCACCCCAACCAGATTATTTTCCTGGCTCCGCTTTGCACTTTCTTCCTTACGGTTCTTGTGGGCACGGGCCATGTGGTTTACACCTTGATGCCCATTATCTGCGACATTTCCCTGAAGAAGGGCATCCGTCCGGAGCGTCCCTGTGCTGTTGCCTCCGTCGCTTCCCAGGTGGGCATTACCTGTTCTCCCATTGCGGCTGCGGTGGCGTCCTTCGTGGTGATTTCCAATGCCAATGGTTTTGAAATCAACAACCTGCAGGTGATTGCGGTGACCATTCCCGCTTGCCTTTGTGGCCTGATGGCTGCCGCCGGCGTCAGCTACAAGCGCGGTCTCGATCTGGAGAAGGACCCTGTGTTCCAGGCAAAGCTGAAGGACCCGCAGCAGCGCGAATACATGTACGGTAACACCGCCTCTGTGCTGGACATGAAGGTCTCCAAGGAAGCAAAGCGCTCCGTGTACATCTTCCTTGCAGCCCTTGCTGTGATTGTGATGTTCTCTTTGTTCCAGATTGCGGGGCACGATATTCGCCCTGTTGTTCCTACAGGTAAGATTGTAGATGGCGTCGCCCAGGTGAAGCCTATCGGCATGAACATCATCATCCAGATTGTGATGATTTCTGCGGCCGCCTTCATGATTATTTTCTGCAAGGCTCAGCCCAAGAAGGCTGTGGCAGGGGCAGTTTGGCAGTCTGGCATGGTGGCTGTAGTTGCCATTTACGGTATTGCCTGGCTTGCCGATACCTATTTCGCCAATTACATGGATGTGATGCAGGGCGGCCTGAAGGATATTGTGCAGCATTATCCTTGGGCAATTGCCTTTGCATTCTTTGCGGTGTCTGTGCTAATCAACTCCCAAGGCGCCGTAGTGGTGGCCATGCTTCCGCTGGCTTACAGTCTGGGTATCGAAGGCGCTGTGCTTCTGGGCGTGCTTCCCAGTGTCTACGGCTATTTCTTCATTCCCAACTACCCGTCTGACATTGCAACGGTGAACTTTGACCGTTCCGGCACCACGGTGATCGGTAAGTACCTGCTGAATCACAGCTTCATGCTGCCGGGCCTTACCAGCGTCATTGTTTCTACCATTGTGGGTAGCCTCATTGTGAAGGTGTTCTTCTAGAACATATCAAAAATTTTTATAAAAATCCCTTGGTCATTCCGAGGGATTTTATTTATTATATGGACATGGAAAAGAGAACAAAAGTTGTTTTAGCATTGACAATCGTAGGTATCCTTGCGGTTGCATTTTTTATTCGCGACTGGTACGTTTTTTACAAGTGCGGAGCCGTGGAGCAATGCCTTGTGGATTCTAGCCATTTTCAGAATTACGCCAAGTTTGCTGTTACAACCATCGTTACGATTGTAGCCCTAATTATCGGCAAATCCGCCCTTTGCAAACGGGACAAACGCTTTTTGCAGGCGGGGTTCATTATGGCGTTGTGTGCGGATTTCTGCCTAAAGATTTTGCATAACGCCACAAGCCTTTTTGAGCATAGTTCCGACTACACCTTGTTAGGCATTTGTTTCTTTATGGTGGTGCAGGCTCTTTTTATTTTTAGACACTCCCGTATAAGCGATACCGACAATAGCGTTCCTTGGATCATTTGCATCCCCTTCGTGGTCATGTTCATTTGCAACGCACTTCACCTGTTCGGTATTTTCGAAAGCCCCACCATTCCCATTGTGGGCACCTATGCGACCTTCTTGATTTGCTCTGTGGTGGTGGCTTGGCAGGCTCCGAAGAAAGGCTATTTCCCGGCGGAAAACGCCAAGGATATTAAACGTGGTATGATCTTGTTCTTCTGCTGCGATGCCTGCGTGGGCATTTCCCTTGCTACTGGCCCTGATCATAGTACTCAAGAAATTGTGGCCACCGTCGCCAACAATTTTGTGTGGTACTTCTACACTCCGGCATTGATTCTGCTGGCATTGAGCGGGTACAGGCATAAGTCCTGATTTGCTCTGTTGCCGAGGCTATCAAGATTTTTTAATTTTGGGTCATGATTAAAGTCAATGGCATTGACATCGAAGCCGATGGAACCGTGTTTGCTGGTAAATCCGTAGCGGACTATTTGGCGACTACAAATTATGACTGCAAGCGTATCGCTGTAGAATTAAACGAAGATATTGTTCCTAAGGCAAAGTACGCAGAAACCTTGCTGAAGGATGGCGACTCCGTCGAAGTGGTCAGCTTCGTAGGTGGCGGCTAATGATCCCCTCACAGGTTGAACTTCGTGAAGCCCTGGTGAAAAAGCAGGGGGAGGAAGTTGTTTCCAAATTGGAAAAGGCTACGGTGGCTATTTGTGGCTGCGGTGGCCTGGGGTCCAATATTGCCGTGAATCTGGCACGCGCCGGTGTGGGCAAGTTGATCCTCATCGATTTCGACTGTGTGGATATTACCAATTTGCAACGTCAGCAGTACAAGGCCAATCAGGTGGGATTGCCCAAGGCCGAAGCTTTGGCTTCGAACCTCAAGGAAATTGCGCCCTATCTGGAAATAGAAACACATGTGGCACGCATCGGGGAGGATAATGCAATTTCCCTGGTGGGGGAGGCTGACGTGGTTTGCGAAGCCTTTGACGATGCCGAGGCCAAGGCGCTGCTCACCAACATGGTTTTGGAGTTCAATGGGGGACAGCCCGCAGAAAAGCAGAAGTACCTGGTGGCTGCCAGCGGAATGGCTGGTTTTGGCTCTGCAAACGATATTAAGACCCGCCGCGTTACAAAACGTTTCTACCTTTGTGGTGACGGCGTCAATGACGTAGACAAGTGTTTTGGCTTGCTGGCCCCGCGAGTAATGGCTTGCGCCGCCCATCAGGCATTAACTGTAATCCGCTTGATATGCGGAATGGAAGAATGATGGAAAACGATAAACTGGTTCTTGGCGGTCATGAGTTCAACTCCCGCTTTATTCTTGGTTCTGGCAAGTACTCCTTGAAGCTGATTGAAGCTGCCGTGCAGTACGCCGGTGCAGAAATCATTACCTGCGCCGTTCGCCGTGCCAATACCAAGGAACACGAAAACATTCTGGATTACATTCCCAAGAGTGCAACATTGTTGCCCAATACTTCTGGCGCCCGCAACGCCGACGAAGCGGTTCGCATTGCACGCCTTGCTCGCGAACTGGGCTGCGGTGATTTCGTGAAGATCGAAATCATGCGCGACTCCAAGTACCTGCTGCCGGACAATTACGAAACCATCAAGGCAACCGAAATCCTTGCTAAGGAAGGCTTTGTGGTGCTGCCTTACATGCACGCCGACCTGAACGTGGCCCGCGACTTGGTGAACGCAGGTGCTGCAGCTGTAATGCCTTTGGCGGCTCCCATCGGCTCCAACCGCGGCCTTTCCGCCAAGGATTTCATCCAGATTCTTATCGACGAAATTGAACTTCCCATTATCGTGGACGCCGGTATCGGTAAACCGTCCCAGGCTTGCGAAGCTATGGAAATGGGCGCTGCCGCCGTGATGGCCAATACGGCTCTCGCTACTGCTGGCGATTTGCCCCGCATGGCTGCTGCCTTCAAGTCCGCCATCGAAGCTGGCCGCAACGCTTACCTCTCCGGCATGGGCCGCGTCCTTGTTCGTGGTGCCGCCGCCAGCGATCCCCTTACAGGATTCCTCCGCGACTAAACGGTGATTAATCATTTTTTTTTAATCAGTGATTAATCACTTGAATAAAGTACGAATGTCTTATTTTTTTTGAAAAAAGGAAGGTTTTGACTGTGGCATAGTTTTTGCAATTCTCTGATAAAAAGGAGTTTAGCTATGCCTACTTTACTAACAATTTTTGGTTTACGTTTTTTCTTTTATTCTTTAGAACATGAACCTGTTCATATCCATGTTGAAAATGGGGACGGGCAAGCGAAGTTTGAAATAAAGAATGGTGTGGTTACACTAAAAGAAAACGAAGGATTGAAACCCAAAGATTTAAAACTGGCAGAATCGATTGTTGAAGAAAATAAGACTATTTTTGAATATGAATGGGTAAAGTATTTTGGAACTAAAAAGAGCTGACATAAAGAACGTTGAAATGCATAATGATTGCATGGAATTTTTTGCAGAAAACGGCATGACTGCAAAAATTCGTTTTTGTGATTTCGCTCGTTTGAAAAATGCAGATCAATCTGTTTTAAGAAATTATTCCTTAGGATTATTTGGCATTCGTTGGGAAGGCCTTGATGAAGATATTTCTTATGATTCAATTTTTTATCCAGAAAAATTCCCGCTAAAGTCAAGCTTATAATTAGGCGAAGTTATGTCTGAAAAAGAATATCACGACGAACGTTATTTTATTGATTCCGACACTTTGTCGCCGGAGGCCTTGGAACGCAAGCACCGCATCGAGACTGATCCTTCTGCCCGTTCCAACCACATGGAATACATGAAGGGCATGGAAGTCATCCAGTCCGACATTTATGGCAAGGTGATGAGCCATGTGGATTCCGTAGACTTCAGTAAGTACACGGCCCGTGATGTGCTGGCTGCATTGGACCATCACACTTGTACTGTGGAAGATTTCAAGGCCCTCCTTTCCCCGGCTGCCGTTCCCTACTTGGAAAAGATGGCCCAGAAGGCAAAGCTGGAAACCAGCAAGCACTTTGGCAATACAGTCTATTTCTTTACTCCGCTGTACATTGCCAACTACTGCGAAAATTACTGCGTCTATTGCGGCTTCAACTGCTACAATAAAATCAAACGCATGCAGCTCTCCATGGAGCAGATCGAGCACGAGATGAAGGTCATCGCCGACAGCGGCATGGAAGAAGTGCTGATCCTTACCGGTGAATCCCGCGCAAAAAGCAGTGTGGAATACATCGGCGAAGCCTGCAAAATCGCCCACAAGTACTTCCGCATGGTGGGTGTCGAAGTTTACCCCATGAACACCGACGAATACAAGTACCTCCACGAATGCGGGGTAGACTATGTGACGGTGTTCCAGGAAACCTACGACAAGGTTCGTTACGAACAACTTCATTTGCTGGGCCACAAGCGTATTTATCCGTACCGTTTTGATTCCCAGGAACGCGCCCTCATGGGTGGCATGCGCGGCTGCGGTTTCTCCGCTTTGCTTGGCCTTTCCGACTTCCGCAAGGATGCCTTGGCCAGCGCACTTCACGTGTTCTATCTGCAGAAGAAGTACCCCCATGCTGAAATGAGCCTGTCCTGCCCGCGCCTCCGTCCCATCGTGAATAACGACAAGATCAATCCTCTGGACGTTCACGAAAAGGAATTGTGCCAGGTGCTTTGCGCCTACCGTATCTTTATGCCCTTCGTTGGTATTACCGTCTCCAGCCGCGAATCCAAGGAATTCCGTAACGGCATTGTAAAGATTGCCGCCACCAAGGTTTCCGCAGGCGTTTCTACCGGAGTGGGCGACCACGAAGAAAAGTACAAGAAGGACGACGGTCAGGTTTCGAAGAATTCCGAAGTGGATGAAAGTGCCGGCGGCGATGAACAATTCGAAATCAACGATGCCCGCAGTTTCAACACCATGTACAAGGACATCAGCGACGAAGGCCTCCAGCCCGTACTCAACGACTACCTGTTTGTCTAACGACAATTATGAAGTATGATGTATGAAGTATTAAATTCATAATCGCGCCTTCGGCGCCTAGCTTTGTTTTATAATTTATAATTCATAAATCATAATTATATTCTATGCTCGATACCACACTTTACTTTATCACCGATAGTTCTACCGTTCCTGCTGAAAAGTTCCTGCCTTCTGTGGAGGCTGCCTGCAAGGGTGGCGCCACCATCATCCAGCTTCGCGAAAAGAACAAGTCTACCCGCGAGTATATGGAACTTGCCGCAAGTGTCCACGAAATCACCAGCCGTTACAACGTGCCCCTGATTATCGATGACCGTGTGGACGTTGCTCTCGCCATCGGTGCCGAAGGTGTCCATGTGGGCCAGACCGATATGCCGGTTTCTACAGCCCGCAAGCTCATGGGACCGGATAAGATTATTGGCGCTACCACAAAGACGGTGCCCCAGGCTCTGGAAGCCTACGAACAGGGCGCGGACTACTGCGGTGTCGGTGCCATTTATCCCACCACCACCAAGGTGGTCACCATCCTCACCAGCGTGGATACCTTGAAGGAAATCGTAAAGGCAGTTCCTATTCCCGTGAATGCCATCGGCGGGTTGAACAAGGACAACATCCATGTTCTGGCTGGTTCCGGCATCAAGGGAATTTGCGCCGTGTCCGCCATCCAGAAGGCTGCGGATCCCGAAGCCGCCACCCGCGAACTGAAGGCAGCCTTCCTGGCGCTGTAAAAACTATTTACTTCCTTTTAATCTTTGACCAACTCGCAAGGGTTGGTCTTTTTTCAATCCGTTGATTCTGCAGACGGCGTCTTCGGAAATGTAGAAGTAGTTGGCCACGTCCTTAAGGGTGTCGCCGGCCTTTACAATGTAGAGATTTTCTTTCTTTAGTTTGTTCTGCATGTTATAGTGGGCGGAGACAATCTTTTTCTTGGACATGCGTTCTACGCCGGGCTGAAGTTCCCACTTGGGGAAGTTTACTACAGAGGCCGGGTTGATGTTGATGTCCTTGTAGCGGATTTCAAAATGCAGGTGGGCGCCGGAGGATTTGCCGGTGTTGCCGGCAAGGCCAACGATATCGCCAGGGAAAACAATGTCGCCTACACGGACTGCGCGTTCCGCCAGGTGTCCATACAAAGTCTGTAACCCGCCTTCGTGTTCCACAACAACGTAATGGCCGTATCCGCCCTTGTTGTACTTGGACACCACCACCTTTCCGGGGTAGGCGGCAAGCATTGGTTCTCCCTTCTCCACGTGAATGTCCACGCCGCGGTGCAGACGGTGGTCGCGGATTCCGTAGGGGGAGCCCAAGCGGGATTCGTGGGTCACAGGAACAAGCATGGTGGAAAAGTCGAAGTAGTCGCCCTTGTCAAAACCGATCTTGGGAATTTCCTTCTTGGCGGCTTTGGCATCAACGATCTCCACCTGGACCCCTTCTTTTTCGTAAAGCAGGGCCTTGGTGAATGCCTTGGGGTCGTCGGACTGGATGGTAACTTTCTTGGGAGTGGAATCTGCGGGGGCGGCTTCTGTTGCGGTGTCGTCTGTTTGTGCCGGTGCCACGTCCTCTACGTCAATTTCATCCGATGCGGTATCGTCGTAATTAACCTTTGCCTTTGACTTGCCTTTTTTTGCCGGCTTCTTTTTGTCTTGAACCTTTTTCTCGGTCTTCTTGGGCTCGGCCTTTTTAGTTTCTTTCTTCTTGTCGTCAGCCTTCTTGGATTCCGGCTTTTTCGTTTCAGCCTTCTTGGACTCCGCTTTTTTCTTGTCGGCCTTGGTGTCCTTGGCCGGCTTTTCCTTTACTGTTTTTT
The DNA here is from genome assembly GCA_024399015.1 of Fibrobacter sp. GTDB lineage: Bacteria > Fibrobacterota > Fibrobacteria > Fibrobacterales > Fibrobacteraceae > Fibrobacter. The sequence continues at coordinate 1,378 of JAKSIC010000022.1, read as the reverse complement.
CCTTGGCGGGCTTTGACTTTGCGGTAGAGCTGCTTGCGGCAAACACAGGACTGCTGCAACACAACAGTGCTGCAACAATGGCTGCGAGGACGAACCTCCATTTATTTTGCCCAAACAAACTCATGCGAAATTGAATAACCTACTTCAGGAATGCAAAGAATACCGCGGCGATAATGCAGATGAAGGCCACGATGTGGTTCCACTGCAAGGTCTCGGTGTGAAAAACCGTTACGGCAATGGCGGTAAAGACGGTGAGAGAAATTGCTTCCTGGATAATCTTCAGCTGCATCAGGCTGAAGGGTCCGCCGTTGATGCGGCTGCCGATGGAGTTGGCGGGAATCATGAAGCAGTATTCCAGAAGTGCCAAGCCCCAGCTGGCAAGAATCACGAGGATCAGGGGCCAGTCGGTGCTGATGTGCATTTCCTTCAGCTTCAGGTTGCCGTACCAGGCAAATGTCATAAAGACGTTGGAACAGCAAAGAAGTAAAACAGTGAAAATTCCGGCTTTCATAGATAGCAGTGAGGCCGCACCTACGGTGCGTTGAGGTTTGAGGTTGCACTTACGGGGCTTTGGGGTTTGGGAGACCTAAGTCTGTAAGGGCGTCCTGTTGAATGTTGGTAGGCGAGTCTTGCCCGGACTTGTTCCAAGTACTTGATGTAGGGCTCGCTTTGGTAATCTCGGTAGGTCCAGTCGAAGGCGTGGAAATGTCCGTCCTGGAAATACAGGGTGGGTTCCACAAAGATGCCCCGCTGCATGTACACGCGCTGGCGCTGGTCCTTGGTGGTTGCCAAGAAGAACTGTCCCAAGGTCATGTAGCCCGGATCCAGGTTCACGGGGCGTAGTCCCGGGGTGCCCGCGGCTTCGGCGATGGAAAGTTCCACGTCGTTGGTCCAGAGCTTGATATCCACGATTTCCTCACGGTCCACCAGGGTCTCGTAGCTGAAAAAGGCTCGCACGGGGGCGGCACCGATCTCGTCGATGTAGTAGTTGGTGAATGTGAAGGGGAACGGGGGGAGGTTCAAGTCTTCTTCCCCAAAGCGGTTTTTCAGGGTGGCGCGCACAGCCTCAACAGCTTCGGCGTCCTTTGCCAGGATGCCGACGATGATTTTGACCTTTGCTGGAGTGCGTAATTCGCCCATGGGGGCAAATCTAGTATAATTTTCCCGAAATGATACACGTAAGTCCTAAATACTCAACGATTTACGAACATTTAGCGTGTAAGAAATGCGTAAGTTTTTCGTGTTGCAAAAGTGACAATCCTGCTCCTGCGGGAAAGTGAGTCGTATTGCAAAAGTGACAATCCTGCTCCTGCGGGAAAGTGGGTCGTATTGCAAAAGTGACAATCCTGCTCCTGCGGGAAAGTGAGTCGTATTGCAA
>JAKSIC010000021.1 GCA_024399015.1 Fibrobacter sp. | reverse complement strand
TGGCGGCTAATCGGTTTACCCAAGTTCGATATATTTAAGGCCAACGAAATCTATTTCAAGCTCCTGGAAAAGGAGTTCGGCGGTAAGTCAAGAGAGTATATCAAGTACGCCCAGGAAATGGAGACCGTCATTCACGAGGCGAAACATCAAGTGGATGGCATTGAACATCCCGAGTTGACGCTAAACCTTGATATCGAATTTTCCGCCCACGTGACTGCTGCGATTTTTAGCCCGGCACCCCATGTGGCCCTGCTCTCGGCGATACAGCGCATGGACAACTTCGGAATCTCCCTGGGAGACACGACCAGCTACAAAGTTTCCAGACAGCTTTGGGAACAGGCCATCAAGTCGGCAGAAGACTCCACCTACACCGAGCAGCAACTAAAAAGCGACCTGATTGAAATTTACAACAGCTACCGGACAATTCGGGAAAATCAAAGCTTCGAGAGACTTGACGATTTCCGGGATCAAGTCGTTTCAAAATTATTCAAATAAATCCGGACGCTGTTCCTGCTCCTCCAGCTGAATCTGGTGGAGAACGACGCGACCCTGGGTCAGGCTTTCCTGGACATCGATAATACGCTGGTTCTTGGAACCGCGGAACTTCAGGTCCAGGCAACGCTGTGCCATAACGAAAGGACCATCCACCAGGATATCCGCAAAACTCAGCAGTTCCAGCATCTCAGGCTTTTCATCCTTCATGGCCATGAGGCGTTCGAAGGTGAACCCTGTGAAGATGACCAGATTCATTCCACGTTCCTTGATCTCGCGAGCCAGGGGAACCAAGGTTGCCGCCTGGAACATGGGGTCGCCGCCGCTAAGGGTGACACCATCCAGCAGCGGGTTTTCCTCGATCATTTCAAGAAGTTCCTTGAGAGAAACGAAGTGACCGCCGTTAAAGTCGTGGGTCTGGGGATTATGGCACCCGGGGCAATGATGGGAGCAGCCCTGGGTGAAAATAGAAAAGCGGATGCCCGGGCCGTCCACAAAGGATTCCGGCTCTACACCCGCTATTCGCAGGCGCATAGATTCGAGACCTTCCGCTGCAGGAAATTCTCCCTCGCAAAGGGCGTCTTCTTCGAATTCGCGATCTCGGTTCATCTATGCGTCAACAGATTTTTAATTCAACAAATTAGTTTTCGCTGTCGTAACCGTGCTTGACGCGGTCGTTCACTTCAGCAAGCTTTGCGTTGTTGAAACGGTCCACTGTACCAACCAGGTAACCAGTGATGCGACGGATGCGTTCGAAACCAACGCCTTCGCCGTACTGGGACTTTTCCTTATCAGACATTATATACTCCTTAATGTTTACTTTATACTGAGAAAAAATTTTTTCCAACTACGCACACAGGATTAGCGGATGCCCAGGAAGGCAGGCATGCCCGGGAACTTCTTGCGGAGTTCCTCGATCTTCTGCGGGTCAATGGAATGACCTTCCTTACGGCCGCAGCGGGGGCACACATCGTTAATCACGCCAACGAAACCGCAGACCGGGTCACGGTCAACCGGATGGTTGATGGAGCCATAGCCGATGCCGGACTTGGCCATGAAGCGAACGATCTTTTCGAATGCGTCCAGGTTCTGAGTCGGGTCACCATCCATTTCGATGTAGCTGATATGGCCAGCGTTGGTGAGTGCGTGGTACGGAGCTTCCAGTTCGATCTTCTTGAATGCGGAAATCTTGTAGTAGACCGGAACATGGAAAGAGTTGGTATAGTAATCGCGGTCGGTAACGCCCGGGATAATGCCGAACTTCTTCTTGTCCATACGGAGGAAGCGACCGGAAAGGCCTTCTGCCGGAGTTGCGAACAAGGTAATGTTCACACCGAGGCGCTTGGATTCGCTGTCGCAGAAGTCGCGCATGTGCTGGATGATTTCCAGGCCCAGGCGCTGAGAAGATTCGGATTCGCCATGATGCTTACCGGTGAGAGCCACCAGCGTTTCAGCAAGGCCGATGAAACCGATGGAAAGGGTACCATCCTTAAGGACTTCGCGAACTTCGTCATTCCAGCCAAGCTTTTCGGAACCAATCCAAATGCCCTGACCCATGAGGAAGGGGAAGTTCTTCACACGCTTACGGCTCTGGACTTCCATACGTTCCAGCAACTGATCGCGAACGAGAGCCAACATACGGTCCAGTTCCTTGTAGAACAGGTCAAGGGACTTCATCTTGAGAGCGATGCGGGGCAGGTTAATGGAAGTGAAGCTCAAGTTACCGCGACCGAAAGTGATTTCGTGGTCGGGGCGAGCGGAGTTACCAATAACGCGGGTACGGCAGCCCATGTAGGCGATTTCAGTTTCAGGACGGCCCGGCTTGTAGTAAGCGGCATTGTACGGTGCATCCATGAAGCTGAAGTTGGGGAACAAGCGCTTTGCGGAAACGCGGCAAGCCAGCTTGAACAAATCGTAGTTGGGATCGCCCGGGTTCAGGTTCACACCAGCCTTCACGCGGAGAATCTGAATCGGGAAGATTGCGGTTTCGCCACCACCCAAGCCTTCTTCTGTGGTAAGGAGCAAGTTGCGGATTACCATGCGGGCTTCGGGATCGGTGCACATACCATAGTTGATGCTGGAGAACGGAGTCTGGGCACCGGCGCGGCTGTGCATAGAGTTCAGGTTGTGAACGAAGGCTTCCATTGCCTGGAAGGTAGCCTTATCGGTTTCTTCGTAAGCCTGCTTTTCAGCAAACTTCTGAGCGCCCATAACCACTTCCACAGAGAAAGTCTTGGAAAGTTCGCGGGCTTCGGTCTGGACGAACTTTTCGTTGGGAACGAGAGTTGCAACCATACCCATTTCAGCCATTTCATCGTGAAGCTTCTTGACGACGGGGCGGAGTTCTTCTTCTTCCTTACCGGTGAGAAGAATCAAGGCCTTCACCATGTTATTCAGGTAAGCCTTGCGGTAAGTGATGCGAACGCCGTCGGCCATGGCATAGTCGAAGTTAGGAACAGCCTGGCCACCGTGCTGATCGTTCTGGTTGGACTGGATAGCAATTGCAGCGAGAGCTGCGTAGCTGCGGATGTCCTTCGGTTCACGGAGATGGCCGTGACCGGTGTTGAAGCCGTTCTTGAAAAGCTTGATCAAGTCGATCTGGCAGCAGGTCATGGTGAGGGCGTAGAAGTCCAAGTCATGAATATGGATATCGCCTTCGGAATGAGCGCGGCTGTGTTCCGGCTTCAGCATCATCATGGTGTAGAAATGCTTTGCGGATTCGGAACCGTACTTGAGCATGGTGCCCATGGCGGTGTCGCCATCGATATTTGCGTTTTCGCGCTTGAGGTCAGATTCCTTTGCGGAACTGAAAGTAATGTCGCGGAGGGTGTGCATAAGGCGGGTGTTCACTTCACGAACACGGGTACGTTCTGCACGATAAAGGATGTAGCTCTTGGCGGTGTCGCCGTAGCCGGCTTCGGTCAAAGCCTTTTCAACAGCATCCTGAATATCTTCAATTTCGGGCTTGGTCTTGCCTTCTGCTTCGAGGCGACCTACTGCATAAGCTGCAACTTTGAGGGCGGTGCTGCTAAGAACATCTTCGCCACCCAGGAGGTCGAGCTGGCTCTGAGAAGCCTTGATCTGTTCTTCAAGTTCACCGGAGGCACGGAAAGCTTTTACAATGGCATCGGAAATCTTTTCGATGTTGAACGGCATCTCACGGCCGTCACGTTTCTTCACAGTAAAGATCATCACCAATCCTAGATTTTTTGGCTCGCCAGCCGATAAAAACGCGACTTTTTACCGAATCCGGCGAATTTAGTTCAATTTCTTCAATTCCACTATATCTTGTGCTTTCCTCCAAACCCTAGACACAAGATATGGACTACAAGATAATAAAAAGACCATTATTTAGGGGTAATTTTTTCAAAATTCCTAATTTTTTTTCCACATTTACATTGCTTTACAAAAACTTATCAACATCTTACAAAAAGCGTCATAAATTTATGACCTAAAGTTTAAAAGCATACTTTTCGCTAACTCTTTATTTAATAAGAACTTAGCGAATTTTAGTCGAAAAACACACCCCATTTCGACTTATCAACAACAAAAAACGGGCATGTGATGCCCGTCACTTGACAAAAATTTAGGGGTTTTATAGCTACTTCAATTCCACCCAAAGGCGAACGTTGGCACTGATTTCTACAGAGTCCGCGATGGAGGATACATCGGCTGCAAGGACATCGACGCTGTTCATGGCAGCAAGCATCACACCTTTACGGCGAGCACCGCCCATGGCAAAGACGCCCTCACCTTCACTACCGATGTAGAGGATCTTACCCAAAGTGCGGCCAGCACCTGCTGCATAATGGGAAGCCTTGTTCATACCGTCCTTGACGGCAGCTTCGATAATGATGCCCTGAAGGGAATCCTGATTCTTCAAAGTTGCCTGAGTGGGATAAATTTCAATATCCGGTTCAGCAGACAACAACTGAGACAGCAGAGCCGCATCCTTACGGGAATCAAGCTTCACCACAAAATTCTGGGTAGCCACATAACCAACCAAATTGCGGGTACCCTTGTCATAGGACCATTCCTTGGTCAGGGAAACGCTGTTCTGTTCAATGTTGGATTCAGAAATGTCCAAGGACTTCACCACATCGAAAATCTTGGTGCGACGTTCAGCGAGCTTATTGTAAGCGCCATCCTTATCGGCATCGCGAAGTTCAATGGAGAAGTTGGAGATGAACTGATTAGCTTCAAACTTCTGGGACTTGTGTCCGGTCAATTCTACCTTGGGAACCAAGCCAACGTCTGCGGAATTAGCAGAGGCCTGGGTACGATTGCAGCAGTCACAACCAACAAGGTTGAGAGAGGCAACCAGCAATGCGGACAGAACAAATTTCTTTTTCATAAATACTCCAATTAAAATCGAACCAACTCCACTCCCATAAACCTACTTATTTTATTTCTTGGAAACAAGTTTTGTAACCAAGGAAATCAAAACCGCCACGATAATGGTGGTGGACATGCTGATAAACGGCATCCAGGGCCAGCTAAAGATTCCTCCAAGAACAGCAGGCACGCTGAACACGGGAATTCCCTGCACCAGCACAAGGCTACCCATACCGCAAAGAACAGAAACCACCACAGCCCAAGGGCGAACATTCTTGATAAAGAAGGCCAAGAGGAACATGCCGAGGAGCGGGCCGGTGAAAAGACCTGTAAAGAACAGGGCGTTCTTCAAGAGACTTCCCTGCTGAGTTGCTGCGAACAAGGCGCCAAATACACCAAGGACACCCCAGAACACAGTCCACAACTTTGCACGCTTGAGGCCCCCCATGCCTTCGTCTTCCTTGAAGCCGAGAATATCCTTTTCCATGGTGTTGCTAAGGGAGTTGATGGCGCCAGAAAGAGAGCTCATGGCAGCGGCGCAAATAGCGGCGACGATCAAGCCGGTAATGCCAACAGGAAGTCCGTTCACAATGAAGTGGGGGAACACATCGTTCTGGCCGATTCCTTCGGGAAGAGGTGCTGCCTTTGCCATCTGGTAGTAAACGTAGAGAGCGGCGCCCACCCAGTAGAAGAGAATGGAAACGATGACGCCCAAGACCATGGAAAGCACGCTGGAACGGTTGGCTGCCTTCACATCCTTGCAGCTCAGGTAGCGCTGCACAAACTGCTGGTCACAACCGCGGATCGCGATTTCCAGAATGGCATAAGCGAAGCCTGCAGAAATCAAGGTACGGGCGTTGGAAATGTCAAAGGAAGCGTCCCACCATTTGGTCTTGCCCGCTTCGGACGCCATGGCAGCCATTTCACCGAAGCCGCCTACGGAATTGGCAATCAGAATCAGGACAAGGGCGCCACCGCCGAAGAACACGATAAACTGCATCACGTCGGTCCAGATCACCGCCTTGATTCCACCAAACCATGTGTAGAAAATGGCGACCGCCGCAGAAACGATGATGGCATAACGCAGGTCCACATGCAGGATTTGAGCCAGCACAAGGGACGGCGCATAAAGAAGAATACCCGTACGGAGCAACAAGTGCAAGCAGTAGAAAACCGCAGCCAGTCGCCTTACGCCTCGGGAATACCTCACCTCGAAAAGTTCGTAGGCGCTGTTGATGCCCGCATTACGGAACCTGGGGATGAATACGAAACCCACCACAAAGATGCTGAGGAAAGCGCCAATCTGGAACATAAGGAAAGTCATGTTGTCGCCATACACATCCGCAGGCGCCCCCAGGAACGTGGTGGCACTGACAGAAGTAGCAATCAGGCTGATGCCCACGGCAACCCAAGGCATGGATCCACCGCCCAGCATGTATTCCTTAAGGTTTTTGTTTCCGCGGGAAACCCACAGGCCGATAAACAAAGATACCAGCAGGTAAGCAACAAGGACAATCCAGTCAATAACAGTAAACATAGGTACCTATAAAAAAGAGCCCGCAACAGCAATGTCCGGGCTCCGTAATTTCAAAAGCTAAGTAGCAGAATTTTCGGGAGCCGCCGGTTCGGAAGTTTCTTCCTCGAAGCGAATCACCTGATTACGTCCGCCTTCCTTGGCACGGTAGAGAGCCTGGTCGGCGTTGTTCACAGCCTTCTTCATGTCGTGGAAATCCGGAGTCACCAGGAACGCACCGATACTTACGGTAACGCGAAGCGGTTCAGCCTGCTTAACGTCGAAGACCAGTTTCTGCACAGCCTTGCGGATACGTTCAGCAGTTTCAACCATGCCTTCTGCAGTAGTCTCGATAAGTCCCACCACAAATTCTTCACCACCATAGCGAGCGACAATGTCGATTTCCTTGCGGATTTCACCACTAATGGTATCTGCAATGCCCTTGATCACCACGTCACCAATGGGATGGCCATAAGTATCGTTCACGTGCTTGAAGTGGTCGATGTCCATCATCAGCACGCCGATATTGTACTTCTTGCGATCTGCACGAATCTTTTCGGTACGGAGGCTTTCGTGAAGAGTACGATGGTTGATAAGACCGGTAAGACCGTCACGCATAGCGAGGTCGCGGCCATGTTCAAACTTGCGGGCACGATCGTATGCAAAGCCAGCAACACCGGCAAATGCCTTGAGCAATTCCTTTTCGTGGTCGGTGTACGGAACAGGCTTAGCGCTTTCCAAGCAGATTGCGATATCAGCTTCAGTAGAATCCGGCTGGGTTGCAATCGGCATCACGAACAGCTGACGCAAATTCAAGTTACGCTTTTCATTGTCATTCAGTCGAGGCACGTAGTCGTTGAATCCCTGGGAGAAGCTACGTTCCACAGGACGGTTACGCATAAGAGCCAGGACGAAGATACCCTTGTCAGAAAGGGTGAATCTCTTTTCAGAGAACTGTTCAGCGTCGATACCATCGCAGTAAACCACGCGGCCGGAACCTTCCTTCACCTTGTTCATGGCGAGAATGGTCAAGCGGTCGTAGGAAACGTTATCCTGGACGTAGTTGATAATCTGCTTGTAGATGTCCTTCACCGTCATGGTCTGGAAGAACTTACGCTGGTAGTTATAGAGGCCACTGTACTGCTGCAGCGCAATGTGCTTCTGGGCAGAGAAGAAGCCCTTGCAATCAAGCATACTAATGCTACCTGCGATGAAACGCAAAGCCTGGGCAATTTGATCGTTGAATGCGTTCGGGTAGACAGAATCCATGACCAAGGCGCCAACACGGACACCATTGTAATTCATGATAGGTACTGCCACCACGGACTTCACAGGAACGGAATCGATATAGTACAGAAGGCTCTTGCTGCTGGTCAAGTCACCTTCCAAGATGCGGTTTACGTTCGGACGGAAGAGCTGACTAATCAGGCCGCTATTTTCAGAAATACGGGTTCCCGGATTTACAGAATCTTCCTTATCGTTAATCACATTTCTGACACCCCAATCCTTAGGGCTATCAAGCTGGGTAAAGACAATGACCGAGTTCACATGAGGAACAACAATCTTCATGGCACGCATCATGTTGCGCATGCCTTCATTAATGTCGGCGTTTGCTCGAGCCCAGATCTGGCTCACCTTGAGAGCTGCCTCAGGTTCATTGAAGCGGCCAGTTTCGTTGCGGAATTCAGAACGAAGATCCGGGGAAACCAGCGGAACAGTGCTGGTATTGCGCTTGCCCATAGAGATAATCGGCAAGGATGCGGTGGACTGCTGGCTATTGGGACCAGCCAAACGGGGACGATTCAGCCAACCCAGCACAAAAGCCACGATGGCAAAAGGTATCAGGAACAGAAGCATTCCGCCCTGGAATGCGAGGCCCAAAAGTAAGCCTGACACGACAAACAAAAGTTCAGAAACAGTCATACAATCCCACTGACCTGTTTTACAAGCGGAAAGAACGATACAACATCACTGTTGCAACGCCCCCATATATGAAGTGACTTATCCAAGCCGCCCAAAATGGAGTTAACGCCCCGTTCTCACCCATTTTTAATCCGATACGTTCAAGAATATAATAGCTAAAAACAATCAAAAGGCCAATGCCGAACTTCTGAGAAAGGCCCCCAGAACGGCTATACCTATGACAAAGTGCGGCACCAATCAAGAGGACAATCAAATTCATCCAGTGGGCGGAGCGTTTAAAGTGCAGAGCCGTTTCCATAAGCTTGGAATCTTCACCGGAACGTTTCAGGACCTCGATACGCTTCATCACCATCTTGGAGTCCATTTCATCGGAAACCTGACGTTCATTAATAAGGTCATCCGGCTGGGTGGAAACCTTGCCGCAAGCCTTTTCCTGATGAATACGGAAGGCGTTCACGGAGCCATCCCTCTGGAAAACGCGGTGGTGGCCTCTTTCAAACTGCCAGCAGCCTTCACCCGTACTATCGTTGACCGTCATCCAGCGAACCAGTTTTGCATCATAACGTTCTGTTAGGCGGCCCTGTTCACGAATCAGCAAAACCACGTCACGGCCGACCTTGCTTTTGCCAGAGTAGTACCTGAAAAACCAGCTGGCCTTTTCATTTTCAATGAAGGTAAAGTCCTGTTTTTCCTTGACACGGGGGTTCTTCTTTTTCTGGGCGTTGGTTTCCATGATTTCCAAACGTTTGTGGTTTGCATCAGGAAGCCACAGTTCGCTCATTTCGTAGGAGCCCAAGGAAACAAGAACTCCAAAGAAGAAAATTGGTAACAACGTTTTAAGAGGACTCTGTCCGGAGCTCTGCATGGCGGACATTTCCAGATGGCGGGCCATGTTACCCACGGAAGCCAAGACACCGATAAACAAAGCCACCGGAGTGATCAGGTAAATCATGTAAGGAAGGTAGCAGATGTAATAATCTACAGCATCCTTCACATCGCGAGCCAACCAGGTCTTGATATTACCAACAAAGTCAATGACCACGAACATAAAGATCGCGCCAAGCAAGACAATGAGGAACATCTTCAAGAAGTTCCAGATTAGATATCTGGTGAATTTCATCCGAACCTCTTGGTGACACGTTTGAAGACTCGGCCAAAGAAACCCTTGACAGCACGAATGGCCCTAAAGAACTTGGAATCACCGGAGAACTTGTCTCGCACCATGGCAATGGTTATGAAAATTCCAAAGATGCCGATGATAATATTGGACGCCCACATGGCCAAGTACGGGCTCACCAGCAAGCGGTCTGCCAGGTTTTCACCGCCAATAAGGCAAATCCAGTAAATCACAAAGAACGCAAGGCTATAAAGAATACCTGTGCCGATACCACCCTTGCGAGCCATGATTCCCAGAGGAGCTCCAATCAAGATGAAAATGAAGCAGGCAAAGGCGGTACTGAACTTCTTCTGAATTTCAACAGTGTACTGTGCCTGACGCTTTTCCTCGGCCTCCATACGGCCATAGAAACGCTCCGTAGTACGAAGTGCGGAAATTTCCTGGATGCGAATTTTCTGCAAAGACCTGCGGCGCTGGACAGAATCCAACATAGGCGTTCCCTCAAGATTTTCGGGTACCACCGTATCTCCAGCCACATTCGCGCGTAAAGCAACCAAGGTATTCAGACGCTTTTCGATAGCGGCGACCTTGTATTCCTCATACTTTTTCTCGGCGTCCTCTACCACTTCCTGCATCATCTCGATTGTCATTTCGCGGTCGCTACGGTAATTGCGGCTACGACGTTCAAGACGGTCATCCACATTCTTCATAGCCAGATCCTGGGAGAAGAAACGGATGCGGAAATAGTTTTCCGGATTGTCCGCATCGATCATGTGGTTTTCTCCACTGCGAAGGCGGAGCATCAAAGTGGCTCCGTTATCGGCATATTCCATGGAAGCACTGTCCGCGTAAACGATTCGCGGGGAGCCCTTCTTTTCCATTTCAAAAATCTGAATGCCGTACAGTGTTCCAGAGCTTGGATCAATTCTGTTCACCCAAAGCTGAACATCCGGGAACTGCGTAATGAGACGGCCCGCATCTATGAATGCATGAGGCTTCTTGCGGGAGACTGCACTCATCAATTCTACGGAACGATGGTTTGCTTCCGGAAGAACCCAGTTGTTGAATACAACCATAAGAACTGTAATCAACATGGAAACAATCAGCACCGGGCGCATCAAGGAAAGGGGCGAAACACCCGCAGCCTTGCAAGCCGTAATTTCCTGATCACCGGACAGGCGGCCAAAAGCCATGAGGCTAGCAACAAGAACCGCCATGGGAATGGACAGGGAAAGCATCCAAGCCAGGTTCAGCACAAAGATTTCAAGGACGGTAGAAGTGGGCAAACCCTTGGACAACACATTATCCAGAATTTTCACCAAAAAATCCACTACAAAGAGAAAGGTAATGCCAAAAAGGGCCGCGAGAAACGGGGCAATTAGCTCTTTCAATACGTAGCGGACTAAAATCATTTTTCTAAACAGACAATTTTTTCTACTTTACGAATGTAAAAGTAAGAATTAACAAAAGAAAAAAAATGAAGTTGACCAAAAAGATACCCCTGTTGCTCACCTTTTCCCTGTTTGTCGCAATCCTCTCTGGTTGCGCCTCTAAGCCACAGGAAAAGATGAAGTTCACGGAATGGTGCAAGGCCCGTTACGAATTTGCAGAAGACTTGTACAAGAAAGGCAAGTACGGCCGCACCGTGGAAAAATTGGAAGAAATTCTCGCAACCTGCGCAGGTACAGGTTACCTAGAACAAACCCAGTTCCTTTTGGCAGAAAGCTATTTCAATCAGGAAGATTGGATTGAAGCTCGTGGTGAATACGGCAGCTTCATCATCAACTTCCCCGGTTCTCCTTTTGTAGAAACCGCTGAATTCCGCAAGGCAATTTCCTCCTTCAACATGGAATACCGCGTCGCCCGTGACGAAGCAAATACAACCATCGCCATGAAGGATTTTGAACGCTACCTTTCCAACCATCCGGATTCTCCCCTCCGCGACTCCATCAACTATTACTATGGTCTTTTGGTGGAACGTAGAGCCGAAAAGGAATTCCAGACGGCAAGGCTTTACCTCCGTATGGACAAGCCCCAGGCAGCAGTGATCTACTTCAAGGAATTCCTTGAAACCTACCCCACCTCCAAGCGTCACACCGAATCCTTGTTCATGATTGCCCAGGCATACAATGACTTGGACCAGTTTGAATCTGCAAAGAGCTATTTGGCCATCGCAAAGAGCGAAGCCAAGGAAGACGACAAGGAAATTCTGAAGCAAATCCAGAAGGTCGAAAAGAATATTGAAAAGTCTGAACAGGCCTACGAAAAGCGTTTGAAGAAAGATTCCGAAAAGAAGCGCATCCAGAAAGAAGAAAAGGATCTGCAAAACTAATCTTGCGGAGTATCCATGCTGTCGTTTCGCAAAGTTCTCGCCTGTATCGCCGTTGCAATCGTAAGCTTGCCGCTTAGCGTTTCTGCAGCAGAGGACCGCGTAGAGCACGACAGGTCAAAGCTATCTATTTTCGTACAGCCTTCTGTATCCTTTCTTGACTTCGAAAACCGAAAGTATTTCCAGAACGCCGTCGATACCATCTACCAAAGCTTTAGGGAAAGTGCTGTCACCGAAAGTGAATCCTTGAATGTTGCAAAACAGGATTTCCAGAAGGTGAATTTCTGCTTTCCCGTTTCTGCAGGTTTGCAATACCAAGTCTTACGCGACCACTTCATCAGTGCAGGCATTGGATTTATCTACGACAACGAATCCGTGGTGCTGACTGACCGTAAGAACCGAGCCCACAATTACAGCTACACCATTCAGGGTGTCCCGCTGTTTTTGGAATACAGACTGGCAATTCCCAAGAATTTCATGTCATTGTCTAACTCCAGTCTGTTCAGCATCGCTGCGCGCTGGTACTGGGTTTTACCGGGCACGGAAATTTATACCACCTGGGGAATGCTAGAAGCAAAAACGCCTATCACCGGTGCAGGCTTCGGCATCAGCCTCGGCTATCTTGTAGCCAGCTGGAAGGGATTCAACATCTACGGAGACGTGGGCTTCAGTTCTATCTCGGTAGAATCCAACAAGAAATTCTCCGACATCGTTCCCGACGGCCCTGAAGAAAAGGCAAAATGGAATGTAGGCGGATTGCAGATGCAGTTCCGCGTAAGTTTCGGCCTGTGGAACGACAAGAAAATTATGGAAGAGGAAGAGAAGGAAAAAGAAAAGAAAACTTCTTCCGAAAGAAAGCGTACTCCCAAGGATATGGTTGAAGCCAAGAAGGCTGCAAAATCCGCAGAGAAAGGCGCTGAAACTGCTGCAGACAACACAGTAACAAAGTCTGAAGAAAAAGGCGCGGAAGAAGCAACCGCAAAGACCGCAGCAGAACCTACTGCAAGTACTGTTGCAGATCCCGCCGCAAGTACTGCAGCAGAGTCTGCCGCAACTGAGCCCGCCGCAACTGAGCCCGCCGCGAAGCCGGAGGAATAATGAGCCTCTTGCCGGGAGAAAAGCTGCACTACGCAGAGACCCACTTCAAGTTCAAACTACCTTGGTCATTGCTTTACAGACCCTGGCCTGAAATTCTGGTAGACGCACCGTTTCAATTTGTACCGGGCGTAAAGCCTACGCTGTGGATTGTGGTGCGAGACGCCCACAGATTCCCCACAACAATCGATTCCATAGAAATCGAAATCTGCGAAAACAATGCCGCAGGGAAAACCTCCGGTGAAGTTTGCGGCCCTACGAAAGTCGTGCCACTGGGAATCGGAGCCAAGGAACAATTCGCATTTTATCCTGTAGAAATTGGAGACCTGAAACCGGGTCGTTACGAAATACGTTGTAAAATCAAGGCAACACGGGAAATCAAGGGCAAGAAAAAAAAGAGAATTTTCAGCCGTTGGAATTTTCCGGGTTTGGAACCAGCGCCTTTAAAAATCCATGTACTCGCCGCCCAGCCGCCCAAGGCTCCGGGATTTGTTGCTGGCGAAATGCATTGTCACACACACTATTCCGCAGACCACGTAGAACATGGAGCGTCCCCCGCTGTTTTCCAGCAGGCAGCAAAGGCTATCGGACTTGACTTTGTCAGCTGCACGGACCACGCTTACGATTTCGCCTACACGACTGAAGACTACACCAAGGAAGCGGAATCACCTCTGCCGAGGTTCAACGCTTTGCGTGAAGAAGTAAAGGCGTTGAACGAAGCTCTGGACCGCGCAGAGAATGAAAGCCGCGCCGAGGCCATGCCGCTGTTGATCGCTGGCGAAGAAGTTTCTGCAGGAAATGCAAAGGGCGAGAATGTTCATGTGACAGTTCTTGGACCGGAGGGATACTTGCCGGGCCTAGGCGACTGCGGAAGAAACTGGCTGGACAACAAGCCTACCTTCAAGATTGAAAAGATTTTGCAGATGACGGAAGCCCATTGTTTTGCGGCACACCCGCACCAGCAAATGGGTCTGCTGGAAAAATTCATTTTCCGACGCGGCTACTGGGAAGGCAAAGATTTGCACGCAGCATCAAAGCACCCAATCCGCGGAATTCAGTTCTGGAACGGCTTACGAGACGAAGGTTTCAAACTTGGTCGCGAATGGTGGATTCAGGAACTGGGCAAGGAAAACTACGTGTTGCCCATCGGCGGTAACGACGCCCACGGAGACTTGAACGACACCACCGCAGTGGATCTTCCGCTGATTACGTTGAAGCATAACCGCCACCACGTTTTCGGAAACGTGAGGACCGTGGTGAAGTTGCCTGAACCGCTGGAGACCGCGGATAGAACCGCGCAGATTGCAGATGGTACCGCACAAGTTGCAAATATAACCGCGCAGCTGACCTCTGTTGAAACGCCGCTGACCCGCGATGTTGTGCAGCAAGCATTCGCAGGAGACAACTGCTACATCACCGAAGGTCCTGCCCTCTGGTGGGAACGAGTAGCGGACTCTGCAGAAGGCCGCCCCGAAGGGGCGGTGGCGTTCCATGCCCGCAGTAGCGATGACTTCGGAGGCGGGTTCAGGTACGTGAAGGTTTACGGGCGGCGCCGTTTGTTAAACGGCAAGCTCGCTCCAAGGGAAGAGCTGCACCTGGCAAGCCAGGTGGCCGCCCGTCCCGAGGTAGACATCACCGTGGACTTTGAAGACTTCGCCTACCTTCGTGCAGAATGCATCACTGCCACAGGCAAGTTCGCATTGACCTCCGCTGCAGTAAACCCACGCAAATAGTCGCAGCAGTCGCGCACCACCGACTTCGCCGACGCGTTTACTAGTACGCGCTCCTTTTCCTGAGCTTTACGCCAAAAACAAAAAACGCTCCGTTTTCACGGAGCATTTCAAATTCTAGAATCGTCCTTCAAGTTCGCCCTCCAGTCCCGAGCATAGCGCTAGTGACCGGAGGTTCTCTACAAACGAACGACTAGCGCGGTTTAGAGAGCAGCCAGGAACTTCTTAGCCTTGTCAGCCACGGACTGGTTGTCGCCGTAGACTTCAAGGAGACGTTCAGCAGTCTTCTTAGCCTTGTCGTTAGCGCCGAGCTGCTGATAGACGAGAGTGAGCTTCCACATGGCGTCGGCAACAGACGGAACTTCATCCATCGGTTCGTCCTTCTGGTAGCGGTCTTCCTTGTCACCAGTGCGCTTTGCAAATTCAGCAACGAACTTTTCAAGCAGACCGGCAGCAGCGGAGTAGTCGCCCTTTTCCATCTTCACAGCGGCAAGACCGTGCATTGCAGCGGAACGAACCAGGGCAACAGAACCTGCATTGTCCAAGGACTTCTGGAAGAGGACTGCAGCGGCGTCAAAGTCGCCAGCTTCATACTTGATGTTGCCAGCATAGAGAGCAGCCTTAGCGAGACCAACACCACTCAACTTACCAGAGTTGATCTTGGATTCGAATTCAGCCAAAGCATTTTCCTTTTCACCAGCATAGAGGAAGGTCATTCCCTGGCCCAGGAGTTCAGCCTGTTCTGCAGCAGCAGCCTTCTGGTAATCGCGGTACTGAACCACGCCCACCACGATGGCAATGACAACTACCAGAGCTGCAACGACCTTGGAGCCGTGTGCAACAAAAAATGCCTTCATTTCAGAATTGTTGTTATTGGATTCGTTAGCCATGTTAAATGTCCATATTAAAATTTTTGTGTCCCAATCATAGCAAAAAAAACGGGGGTTGTCAGTCCGTCTTGACAAACACCCCTCTCATTACTACCTTTGCACCCACTACGCCACTCTAGCTCAGCTGGTAGAGCAGCTGATTCGTAATCAGCAGGTCGGCAGTTCAAGTCTGCTGGGTGGCTCGAAAAAAGGCTCGGATTTCTCCGGGCCTTTTTTGATTTTCATCAATTTTTCGAAAATTACTGTCTTGCCGCCAGTTCTTCAGGAGTTCTAGCCAGAATATCCCAGTCGCCGCGCTTGATGATCTTGTAAGCATAGCCCTGTTCGGTCAAGAAAAGCTGACGGTTCATGGCAAATTCCTGTTCCTTGGAATCCTGGGTCACGATACTGTAGAAGTGGGCAGCACCGCCGTCCTGCTTCGGGCGAAGCACACGACCAAGACGCTGTGCTTCTTCCTGACGGCTACCGAAGGTACCGGAAATCTGGATCAGCACGTTTGCATCCGGAAGGTCGATAGCAAAGTTACCCACCTTGGAGACCATGAGATTCTTCTGGCTACCATCTCGGAAGGCGGCATAAAGTTTGTCACGTTCCTTGTTGGGAGTCTTACCGGTAATCAGCGGAATGTCCAAAACCTTGGAAAGGTTTTCCAACTGTTCAATATACTGACCGATAATCAGCACACGGTCATCCGGCTTGTCGTAGTACTTGAGCAAACGCTGGACAATGTCGGTCTTTTCAGGATTGGTGCTGGCCAAGGTAATCTTGTCGCGGACAGGAGCCAAGGCGTACTTCATCTTCATTTCCGATTCCATGGGAATACGGATTTCGTTACAGTCGGCAGTTGCGATCCAGCCCTGAGCTTCGAGAATACGCCAAGGAATGTCGTACTTCTTCGGGCCAATCAAGCTGAACACTTCTGTTTCCTTGTGGTCTTCACGAACCAAGGTGGCAGTAAGGCCCAAGCGACGGGTAGCCTGCATTTCGGTACTCAGGCGGAACACCGGAGCCGGAAGCAAATGGACTTCGTCGTAAATCATCAGGCCCCACTTCTGCTGGCTGAACAGCGGGAAGTTGGAAAGTTCCTTCTTGACCTGTTCTTCTGTACCTTCCTCCAGGTCGATTTCAGACAAAGTCTCGTTCGGATTTTCAGACTTCTTGGCGCGTTTGCGCTGAGTCAAAATCTGGTAGGTAGCCACGGTAACTGGGCCGATTTCCTTGACTTCGCCGGAGTATTCCTTCACCATGTCGGGAGTCAAGTCAGTCTTGTCGCAAATTTCACGAATCCACTGGCGGGAAGCGGAAATGTTCGGGGTAAGAATCAATGTCTTAGTTTGTACCAAAGCCATGGTGGCAATGCCGATCACCGTCTTACCGGAACCGCAAGGCAACACGATTACGCCGGAACCGCCCTTTTCAGAACCACTGGCATAGAACACCTGGGCAGCTTCCTTCTGGTAGTCGCGGAGCTTAAATTCCTTGCCGTTGAGCATGGTGTCGCGGAGCTTGATGGGCAGCGGATCGCCTACGGTATAACCGGCCAAGTCTTCCACCGGGAAGCCTGCGTTAGTGAGAGCCATCTTCAAGTGGCCACGACGTTCCGGGTCCACTATGGCGTGGGTGTCGTCGATGAATTCAAGAACGAAAGGTTCTACTTCGCGGAGCTTGCAGATTTCCGTGAACATAAACTTGTCATCGGATTCGATGAGCAAACGATCACCATCTTTTTTGAGGCGCAGCAAGCCATAGCGGGACATGTAGTCTTCCACTTCGGTAATCACCGTCTGCGGAATAGGATAGCGGCTCTGGCTATCGAGACGTTCAAGAACTTCCTTGGCTCTGAGGCCAGTTGCGGCAGCGTTCCACAAACTCAGGTGGCTGATCTTGTAAGTGTGCAAGTGTTCCGGACTCTTCACCAGTTCGGTAAAGGGGGCAATTGCATCACGTGCTGCTTCGTAAGTGGGGGCATCAACCTCCACCATAATTTCCATGTTACTTTGAACAATAATAGCGCCATTCGGATTCATAGGGCGCCAAATTTAATAAAAACCAAGGGATACGGCAAGATAGGCTTTTCAGCGCATTTTTAGTATCACAACCCCCGTTTTTATTATATCTTTATATTGTAAAAAAAGAGGTTTTTTTGAGCCAGCTAAATATTAATGGAAAAACCGAATCTCTCTGTATTTTCGGTAATCCTATTGGACATAGTAAATCGCCTTTGATGCACAACGCCCTTTTTGAGGCTTTGGGTATTAATGCGGTGTATCACCCCCACGCTCCGGAGCCCGAAAACCTGGCCGACGCCATCAAGGGTTTCAGGGTTCTCAAGTACCGCGGAGCAAATGTCACCATTCCTTACAAGACCCCGGTCATGGAACTGGTAGACGAGCTTTCTGACATTTCAAAGTTCACCGACAGCGTGAACACCCTTTACTGGAAGGACGGTATTGTGGGCGGCACTCTTTGTGGCACCACAACCGACCCCTACGGATGTATCCGCAACCTGGAAGAATTCGGGGTTCATCCCGAAAATACCTCCGTGGCCCTGCTGGGTAACGGCGGTGCAGCCAAGGCTATCGCGTTCACTTTGGCGGAACGTAACAACGAGCTGACCATTGTATGCCGCACCAAGGAAAAAGGTCAGGCACTGGCAGACGGATTGAACAAGGCTTTCGCAGGAAAGGCTCCCACCGTCCAGGTGGTCACTTTCGCTGAATTCGCAAAGGTTTCCCCGAAGATCAAGTTGATCATCAACGCCACCTCCGTGGGTATGACTCCCAACGTAGATGAATCTCCGCTGACTGAAGCTGACCTGACTGCTGGCCAGGCCGTATGCGACATCGTGTACACTCCCCGCATGACCAAGCTTCTGCAGATGGCGGAAGCCAAGAGTTGCAAGATTGTCACCGGCGAAGGAATGCTGGTGCACCAGGGAATTGAAAGTTTCCGCAAATGGTTCCCGGTCGAAACCAAGAACAAGACTAACGACGAACTCGCCGCTATTATGCGCAAAGGAATGCAAGGTTAATTATGAATAAGCACATCTTTTTCACAGGTTTCATGGCCAGCGGAAAGTCCCGCACCGGCCGCGCCCTTGCAGAACGTTTGAACCGCCCCTATGTGGATACCGACGCAGTTATCGTTGAACGCGCAGGCAAGACCATCAGCGAAATTTTCGAACAGGATGGCGAAACCAAGTTCCGCGAAATGGAGCGTGAAGTTGTGGCCGAGTTTGCGGCCAAGGCCGAGCCCCACATCGTCTCCCTTGGCGGTGGCGCCCTCACCCAGCCCGCAAACCTGAAGGTCATCCGCGAAAACGGCACCATCATCCGCCTCTGGGCAAAGCCCGAAGTTCTTTCCGAACGCATCGGTCGCAAGAACACCCGCCCGCTTCTCGCAAATCTCAGCGACGAAGAACGCCTCGCAAAGATCAAGCAGATGCTGAAGGACCGCGAACCCAACTACGCTAACGCAGACTTCAGCGTAGAAAGTTCCAACGAATTTTCCGAAGACCACGTTATCGAAAAGATCTTGCACATCCTCAAGTTCTGGGAAAACCACGCTCTTGACGTTCTCCCCAGCAGCGGTGGCAAGTATCCCATCTTTATCGGCAAGAACATCATCCAGCATGTGGGTTCCTTGCTTGAATGCCTCAAGCTCTCCCCCAGTCATGAATTCCTGGTCTGTACCGACACCAACATTGCAAAGGCGCAGAACCGCACCTTGTTCGAATTGAAGAACCAGGCCGGTCGTTGCCCCATCTTCAAGTTCCAGGCAGGCGAACGCAACAAGACCTTGCACAACTTGAACCAGCTTTACAGTTTCATGCTTCACCGTGGCTACACCCGCAAGAGCTGCCTCCTGCAGTTCAGCGGCGGTGTCGTTGGCGACATGGCTGGCTTTGGTGCCGCCACCTACCAGCGCGGCATTCCCTTCATCCAGTTCCCCACCACCCTCCTTTCCATGGTGGACAGTTCCGTGGGCGGAAAGGTTGCAGTGAACCACCCCGAAGGCAAGAACATGATCGGCGCCTTCTACCAGCCTCACGCTGTGGTGGTGGATGTAGACGTTCTCAGCACCTTGCCTGAAACCGAATACCTGGCCGGCCTCGCCGAAATCGTGAAGTACGGCGTGATCTATGATGAAAAATTCTTCCGCTACATGGAAGAACACGTGGAACAAATCAAGAACCACGACCTGGAAGTCCTCAAGCACCTGATCTACCGCAGCTGCGCCATCAAGGCAGAAGTGGTAGGCATCGACGAAAAGGAAGCAGGACTTCGCGCTATTTTGAACTACGGTCATACTTTCGGTCACGCTATCGAAAACCTGACCCACTACGAAATGTTCACCCACGGCATCGCCGTTTCTCTCGGTATGCGTGTGGCTGCCCGCGCCGCAGTTCTCCTGAACAAGATGACTGCAGAAGCAGAAGCCCGTCAAAACAAGTTGCTGGACGACCTTGGATTCCCCAAGACCTACGACATCGATGTGGAAGCCGCATGGGACGCCATGGCCGTGGACAAAAAGGCCGAAAAGGGCACACGAGTTTATATTCTCCCCACCAAGATTGGTGCGGTAGAAAAGGTTTGCAACATCGACAAGAACATTGTTGCAGAATCTTGGAAGGCTATTAAGTAAGAGGTTTATATGAGTATTCTAGTTACCGGTGGTACGGGCGCATTAGGGTTCCATATTCTCTCCAGTCTGAAAGGTACTTCTCACGACCTTTACAGCTTCAGTGATGAACAACCCCAGCCCTGGCAAAAGGTTGACGGCGTTCAGTACTTGAACGGAGACCTGTTGAATTTCAAGGACGTGTTGGAAATGCTCCAGCAGGTGAGCCCCACCCACATCTATCATTTGGCAAGCCAGTCCTCTGTGGGCATCAGCTACAAGAAGCCTTACGAAACTTTGAACATCAACCTACTGGGTACACAGAACCTTTTGGAAGCCGTACGCCAGGTTTGCCCCAAGGCAAAGGTGATGCTCCTGAGCTCCAGTGAAATCTACGGTCGAACCGAGCGCAACCTGACTTATCTTCACAAGGAATCTGACCAACCCAACCCCATGACACCCTATGCAACATCAAAGGCATGCATGGAACTATTGGGCAACCAGTTCCGTAACGCACATGGCTTGCACGTGGTATTCGTCCGCCCCTTCTACTTTACTGGTCCCCACCACAGCCGTCGCTTTGTGATTCCCTCCATCGCTTATCAGCTGGTGAAGATCAAGCACTACGGCACCGAACCGGTCATCTACTCCGGTAGCCTCGACGTGAGCCGCGATATCGTAGACGTCCGTGACGTGGCCCGCGGCATGATCCAGCTTTTGAACCAGGCAGAATCCGGCGAAGTGTACAACATTTGCTGCGGTAAGTCCTACACCATCCGCGAAGTTGTGGAAATGATGGTGGACATCGCCGATGTAAATGTGGACTTCCGTTTTGATCCGGGTTACGAACGCCGCAACGAAATTCCTCTGCTTATCGGCGATCCCACAAAGGTTATGGATACCGGTTGGAAGCCCATGATCAGCATGGAAGACAGCCTTACCGACTTGTTCAACGAAATGGTTCTGCGCCGCCGCATCGAATTGAAGATGGGTATGGGCAAAGATCTGAGACTTTAAAATTTCGTAGATTAAGAGGATGATCAAGAACATCAACATATCTATTCTGGCAGTCCTTGCTTTCGTAGGCACGGCGTTTGCCGCAGATGTTTCCGCCCCCAAGGGAGATGTCCGCAGTACCACAGTAAACGACTTCATGCCTCACCCGAATTCCGCCAAGGAATTCAACGAAAACTGGAACTACCAATTCGTATTCGACAACGGAACCCGAGCCTTTGTAGGCTACTCCACCCTCTATGTTCCTAATTCCGGCAAGAAGGTGGCATGCGAAATGTCCTTCTGGAATTTCAAGGGCAAGAGCTACACCATAGGCCGTCAGTATCCTCCCGAACGTCTCGTGGCCGACAAGGCCAAGGCAACCTTGGATATCAAGGGCGAATACAAGATGGAAGGCAAACCGGGCAAGGGTCATCACGTCTATTTCTCTGCGGAAAAGGACGCCAAGTTCTTCCTGGATTTGACCTTTGATTCCGCCGAACAGGGCAAGGTTCCTGGTGACGGTATCTGGACCATTGGCAAGGAAAAGTTTGGTCAGTACATTCACATTCCCTATGGTCGAGTTTCTGGCAGAATCGCCTACAACGACGACACTTTGACTGTGAAGGGCTACGCCTACATGGACCAGGTTTGGCAAACTGTACAGGCTACAGACATTGCCTCCCGCGTCATCAATTTCTCGACCAATGCACGCAACCCGATTTTCGCAGGTCGCACCATCATTACCACTGATGGCAAGTATGCTGGTTACGCTCTCTACAACGCTGGCGAAGGCTACAAAGTGGTTTTCCCAAAAGGTGTTGAAGATGGCGAAAAATCCTACAACGGAAAGGGTTTCCCCAAGAGCGACCTGAACATTTCCTGGAACGATGAATCTGTTCCAGCCCTTAAGTTCAACGTGGCAAAGCCTTATCAGAAGGCAAGTTTTTTAGACAAGATCGATAGCTGGGTGGCAAGACAGGCCATCAAGTTGGCAACTGGCGGCGAAATCTTCTTCTACAGAGGTCGCAGCGATGGTAGTCACGGAAAGAAAATCGACTGGACTATTACTGGAGTTAAGTAATGACAAAATTTCGTCCATGCATTGACCTGCATGATGGAAAAGTCAAGCAGATTGTAGGCAGTTCCCTTTCGGATAGCGGTGCAGGCCTCAAGACTAATTTTGAAACGGACCGTTCTCCCGCATGGTTCGCTGAACTGTACAAGAAAGACCGCATTACCGGCGGACACGTGATTATGCTGGGCAAGGGCAACGAAGCCGCAGCAAAGGCAGCCCTTGCTGCCTACCCTAACGGACTGCAGATTGGCGGTGGCATCAATGGGTCAAACGCCAAGGAATATATGGATGCTGGTGCAAGCCATGTGATTGTGACCAGCTGGATTTTCCCGGATGGAAAGCTGGACCGCGAACGTCTCGCCGCACTTGTTAAAGTTGTAGGCAAGGAACACCTGGTTCTTGATTTAAGTTGCAAGCGCACCGGTGTCGATGCCGATGGCAAGCCCACCTGGAACATCGCTACCAATCGCTGGCAGACATTGATTGATATTCAGATTACAAAGGAAACGCTGGCCGATCTGGCAGAAAGCTGCGATGAATTTTTGATTCACGCTGCAGACGTGGAAGGCAAGCAGCAAGGTATGGACGATGACTTGATTCGTTTCCTTGCGGACAACAGCCCCATTCCTGTAACTTATGCAGGCGGCGCCAAGTCCCTGGAAGACTTGGTACATTGCAACGAAATTTCTAACGGAAAGATTGACCTCACCATCGGAAGTGCATTGGACCTTTTCGGTGGCAAAGGAGTGAAGTACGATGACTGCGTCAAATTCAACCAAGCTTAAGGCCACCGATCAGCTGGACACCCGTCCGGGTATTTTTGGCCGTACAGTCACCAGCACTTTCCGCAAAAGTTTTGGCATCAAGCACAAGCCTCCAGGAAACATTCGTACCTGCTGGATTCCGCCTATTGTTTTCGGTTCCGCCCTCATCAACATCCCGAAGTTGCTGAAGCTCCGTTCCTACCTGAAGAAGGAACGCAAGGCTCGTTTGGCTAAGGACCCTAACGACATTAGCGTCCTTTACTACTCTGACAATCTGGACGAAACCAACGGCATTGCAAACAACCTTCGCAACGTGATTCCCTACATGCGCGCCCACGGCTTGAAGGCAGGCCTCATGGGAAGCGCATTCAACACCCGTCCCTGCGGTGTTGTGGAAAACGGCTACTGCATTTTGCTGCCCCGCATGTTCAGCATGGAACAGCTGGGTTACGCCAACAGCGAACTGGCCATCCCCCGCGTAAGCCCGGTGCTCCGTTTGCTGAAGCGTTATCCCGTAGACATCATCGAACTTGAAACCCCCAGTCCTGGCGCATGGCTTATCGCACTCTGCGGAAAGATCGCAGGCATCAAGGTCATGAGTCATTACCGCACCGATGTTCCCCAGTACACAAGAACTCTGGTGAAGGCCAAGTGGATGCACTTCTACGTGCTTAAACTGATGCAGATTTTCTACTGGATGGCTCGTCCGGTAATCAGCCCTTGCGACGACTATTCCAACGCCCTCATTAATGAACTGAAGGTGCCGGAAAATCAAGTACGCTTGATGCCCCGCGGCCTCCCCCTGGAACGTTTCCAGGCATCGATGCGTGGGCAAGGCACTTGGGAAAAGTTCGGTTGCACCCGCGAACAGCGCCCAGTACGTTTCTCCTTCATTGGACGAATTTCCAAGGAAAAGAATCTGGAATTCCTGAACCGTGTCTGGAAGAAATTTGCAGCTAAGCATAACGACGTAGAATTGATGTATGTTGGCTACGGCTGGTACCTGGACGAAATCAAGGCTGAATTTGCCAAGAGCGACGTGAAGGACAGCGTGAATTTCGCTGGCGAACAAGGTGGTGACAACTTGGCCGGTCTCTACGCCGACTCCGACTTTTTCCTGTTCCCCAGCACTACGGACACCTTCGGCAACGTGGTGGTGGAAGCCATGTCTACAGGCACTCCCGCCATCGTCAGCAACTACGGCGGCCCCCGCAATATCGTGGATAGCGAAAAGCACGGCATGATTCTTCCCATCGACGAAGAAAAGTGGCTGCAGGCTCTGGAAGATTGCCGCAAGATGAAGCTGGAAAATGCAGAAGCCTACGAACAGATGCGTAAGGATTGCCAGATCCGAAGTACTCGCTACACTCTGGAAAATTCCAGCAAGTCCCAGTTCGAATATTTCCGAAAAGTCGCAAAGGAATACTACAAGGTATAGGCACGAGGTTCGAGGTTCCAGGTTCGAGGCTCCAGTCATAGATGGATTCGCAAGAATTAAAGAAACTCCGCAACTGGTTTTCAAAGAACGCCGCGAAACTTCCGTGGCGTCCTCTTGATTTAGACGCGCCCCGAGATCCTTATGCCGTATGGATCAGTGAAACCATGCTGCAACAAACCCAGGTTTCTACCGTACGCGAATACTTTATCCGTTGGATGGAACGTTTTCCCGATGTTTCTACTCTTGCGAAAGCCACCGAGGAAGAAGTCTTTAAATACTGGCAGGGGCTTGGATATTATAGCCGCGCCCGCAACATTCTGAAGACGGCGAAGATTGTAGCGGAGTCCGCAAACGCCACGGCAAGTGCTGCGACGACCTCACAAAAAACGCCCCCCATGCCCGCCACCCGCAAGGAACTGGAAGCCCTTCCCGGCATTGGTGCATATACTGCAGGCGCAATTCTCAGCCTCGCTTACCACAAGCAAGAAGCGATTCTCGACGGGAACCTGGTCCGTATTTTCGCCCGTTTCTACGCGCTGGATTTTCTCCCCACAGAAAATGCAAACGCAGCCGCCACCTACTGGAACTACGCCAAGGAAGTGGCGGACTCCCCCAAGGCTTACATGCACAACGAGGCCCTGATGGAATTAGGCCGCACCGTTTGCAAAATCAAGAATCCGGAATGTGCCAACTGCCCTCTCAAAGAGAGGTGTAAAGCATTCGCCGCAGGCACCACCAGTCAATTTCCGCCAGCAAAAAAGCACATTCAAAAAGATTGGCACGGCACCGTTCTCATCGTAGAAAGCAAGGATCATAAAATCCTCGCCGTTCATGGCGGTCAAAAATTTTTCAGCAACCAGTTCGCCCTCCCCCATTTTGAGACAGCGAAAAGCGCCGCTATAGGCCTTCCCCAGCAAGCAGAAAATTTGATCAACGCCGATGACATTTCAACCATCGAAAAAATCGGTTCATTCCGCCACGGCATTACTGTTCACAAAATTTCTTGCGACGTTCTACATATCATCTTGAACAAAACAGCCAAAGCAGCACAATCCAACGCCGGCCTCCTTCAAACAGGAAAGGCCGCAAAACAAGAAATTCAGTGGATAGAAAAAGCGAAGGCCACAGAGACCTTCGCCAACAGTTTCAGCTTAAAAGCCTTAGAAACTCTTTCGAGCGGTACAGACAAATCTTAAGCGGTCGTGACTACCATTGGGAACTTCAACCACTTCGTTCGCGAGAACATGGAGTAAGGTTCCTGCAAAAGTAATTCCATACTTCGGGAAATTCTGTTCAAAGGTCACGTCCCAATACCAGTCGCCTTTCACAACAAGCGGATCAATGCTACGCAAGTTCCATCTTGCATCGCTGCGATACTTCACAGAATGAGAAATTCTAAAGGTCTTGTTAATCAACCAGTCGCCAGTAAAGGCAACAAAATATTCCGCAGGCGTAACTTCCAGCTTCTTGGCCAAGCCACTAATTCTTTCAAAGCCAACCATAGCGTTGAACTTGAACATATCCTGATACCAAGCGTTCAGCCAAATTTCAGCAGTAACACCCTTGATCCAGGAATCAATTCGGTCCACATTTCCATAGCGGAAGAAGTAGGAATTCTCGTCTACAAAGCCATCCACGTCAAATGTTTCGGCTCCGTATTCTGCCCAGAAGCTACCCTTACCACCATAGTTCAAGCTTGCAACAGTATCATTAAATACGGCATAACCCTGAACAAGGGTCATCTGACCATCAGCCGTCAAGTCGATGGTTCGGTCGCCTAGGAATTCCTTGGTGTCAGCCAACGGATTCAAACGTGTTCCAGAAATATTCTTCACGCCAACGGTGACGCCCATGGTTTTAGGAGTAGGAATATCAAACTGCACGCTATCCTGAACAAGCCAGTCACGCTCATTGATTCCGAACATCACATCAGCGGTCAAACGTTTTAACGGCTGATAGCGCAATTCGACAAAAGGCCAGAAAGATCGGTCTTCTTCAAGTTCCGTATATACAGTTCCAGAATCGCTGACGCCGCGGAAAGCAAGGCCTGCAGAAATTTGAAGTTTACCTTGTTTGCAAGCCTCATCGCATTGGTAGTAAATAGAACCGTTTACTTCCTGACGGGAGCCACGTTCCTTCTTAGACTTGTTCATATATTCCGCATCTTCGTAAGCGAGGGTCACGGAAACATTTTTCACATCTGCACGAGCTTCAATACGGGGCTTAAAATGGGTCGGTATCCAGCGGGCAGTTGCGGTATATGTCCACAAGTATTCCTCACCAGCAATAACAGAGGCGTTCACCATGGAGTTGGTGTATCCAAAGCCTGCGTAAGCTGTACTGAACAAGGGATAGTTTTCACCGAAGTGGGCAAAGCTATTATCCACCATGCCCACTCTGTAGGAGTACATCTTTTCAGAGAAATGGTCATCCTGGAACAAACGTGCCGTAACCCAGAAGCCCTTATAGGACGGAGTCGTTACACCGATTTCCAAGAACGGAGTTCTGTTGGCCGGATAAGCCTTGTCGCTGGGAAGCAAGTTCTGGTAAATCAAGTCGCCCAGTTCGTTGCCAGTTTTCAACCAAACAGAGGGTGCCAAGGGAGTCCACGACGGCGTACCCGACATACGGTTGAACAACAGACGGTCACGTAATTTTGCGGGAGTCCACAATTCGCTTTCAGAGAAAGTTCCACCGGCACCGAGAATTCTGTCAAAGGCGTAAGTAGGGCCACCAATAAGGAAAGTTCCATCACCGCGAACTTCGTATTCCATGCCTTCCACTTCAGCATCAACGGATGCAAAAGCCGGTACGGTCAGGAACGCAGCCAAGGCAAGAGTCAAGAAGGATTTTTTCATTACCAGATCCTCCTTTCAATGTACAAGCCAACGGTAAGCATATCAGAGCGCTTAGGCAAAGTCCAAAGTTCTTCCCAAACAGCGTTCAAGCCCACTCGATACTTATCAATATTCCATATAGGCATGTTAAGTCTAACAAACCAGCCAAACTCAGTTTCGTTATCGCCAAGAGTTCCACCAAGGTCGGAACCAAAATTCAACTTTTCACCTTCCTTGATTTCGGCACGGGTAAAGTTACAGGTAAAGCCTGCACCCAAAATAAGAGGGCTAATATATTTCAGTTTCCAATCCAGGCCAACCTTGCCTGAGAACTGATTCACACCATTTAGCTTCGTTTTAGCAACCGGCTTGAAATACGAGTAATTGAAAGTCATGAAGCCGTCGGCATTTTCCCAATAGGCATAGCGGATACCAGCACCACCATAAAGGGTGTTTTCAACGGCATCAATTAAATCACCAAAGGGATAAATCTCGCCACCTTCGATAGAAACTGCGAAGTGGGAGAAGGCATAATCTGCGGGATTTTTTTCTGTAGACTGTTTTACAGTTACAGAATCCGCAGCAGTGTTCTGTGCAAACAGGGTCGCCGCAAACACAGACAAAGCTAACAGCAGAACTTTCAACTTATTCATAGAAACCTGCTTATGCGTTACGAATCAAGGCCTGGGCAAAGAAGCCGTCAAAACGGGAATCCTTGTTACCGGGAAGCACGGCGTCGCCCGCCTTTGCAAAATTCGGATGGGCCTTGAGGAACTTGGAAATAACCTGGGTTGTTTCCACTGGATCCGGAGAGCAAGTGGCATACACGATAATGCCCTTTTCAGCAAGAACGGTGGCAGCAGATTCCAGCAGGCGGTACTGCAAGTCAGCCAATTCCTTCAGAGACTGATTGGTCAGGCGGTAAACGGCTTCGGGGCGGCGTGCAATCACGCCCATGTTGCTACAGGGCACATCCAAAAGAATGCGATCCACCAGAGCACCCGGAGACAAGTTCAAGCCTCGGGCAATAAATTCCATTCCGTTGCCTTCCGTAAGGGAAAGCACATCGATGCAAGCAGTGCTGATATTTTCAAGACCAAGACGGTTAGCCAAGTCCTGCATCTTGTCCATACGGAAATCAGAAACATCGCTGGCGAGAATGCAGAGGCCAGGGTCCATTTCCGCCATGAGGGCGGACTTGCCACCAGGAGCAGCACAAGCATCCCAAACCTTCAGGCCGGGCTTCAAATCCAGAAGCTTTACCACTTCGTAGGCGGAAGGATTCTGCAGGCTGAATTCGCCCTTTGCAAAAGATTCGGATTCGAGAATCGGTTTCAGCTTTGCGTCGGCAGGAACCTGGACGTAACGATCGTAAAGAATGGATGCACCTTCAAAACCAAGCTTTTGTGCAAGCTTCGGTGCAGAAGTTTTCTGCAGATTCACGCGGAGCCATTCCGTAGGACGTTCCAAAGTCTTCTTTGCGAGAAGTTCTGCAGTGTCGCCGCCGTACACGTCAAACCAACGACGCACAATCCATTCGGGCACGGAGTTTTCAATGGAAACTCGGCGCACACGCTGCGGGGGCATTTGCGGAAGACCGTTCTTCTTTGCTGCACCAAGTACGCCATTCACCAGGCGGGCTGCACCATCACCAAAGCCAAGTAACTTCGCGAGATTTGCGCTGGTGCTAACAGCGGCGTAATCCGGGACGCTCATAAAGAACATCTGGAACAAGCCCATCTCGATAATCATCTGGAGTTCCAGCAAAGGTTTCTTCTTCGTCAACGTCTTGACAAAATAATCCAGATAAAGATGGCGACGGCACACGCCCAATGCAATTTCCATGGCAAAGGGAGAAAGTCCGCTGTCCTTGATAAACGCGCCTTCATCAACCCACTGCATCAAGACACGGTAGGCTTCACGGCGTTCCTTAAGCTGATCCTTGACTTCGTTCTGCATGAAACAACCAATTGCTAATTGCCGAAGGCAAGTCCCTCGTGATTCTGGATGCCACGCATAAAGTCAGCTACCGGCATAGGCTTCTTGCCTTCGGCCTGAATTTCAATCACTTCCAGGAGACCTTCGCCAGTGCCTACATAGAAGCGCTTGTCCTTGAAGGCAACTGCACCAGGAGCGAGGCTGGGGCCGTTTGCGGGAGTGTCTGTAACGCGGAGGTAGACCATGCGGCCGCCCAATTTTCCATAGCCACCGGGCCACGGGTTGAAAGCGCGGATGCGGTCATGAATCACCTTGGCCGGAAGATTGAAGTCGATGAGGCCTTCTTCCTTCTTCAGCTTGGGAGCGCCAGAAGCCTGGGCATGATCCTGAGTCAAATCCTTTTCAGTACCGGTAATCAACTGGTTGATTGCATCGTCCAAGGCGTCGCAGCCCGGAGTTACCATCTTTTCCAGGAGAGAAGCGGTAGTATCCTGATGGTCAATAGGAATCACACGCTGAGCAAGGATGGGGCCGTGGTCCATCTTTTCATCCAGACGGAAAACGGTAACGCCAGTAGCAGGCAGGCCGTCGGCAATGGCGCGCTGCACAGGAGCGGCACCACGGTACTTAGGCAACATACTGCCGTGAACGTTTACGGCACCGAACTTGGCAACACCAAGAATGTTCTTGGGCAGAATGGAGTAAGCCACCACCACAAAAAGATCTGCACCAAAGGCGCGGAGTTCTTCTTCAAATTCCGGAGCCTTCAAGTCCACAGGCTGCAACACCGGCAGGCCATATTCCAAGGCCAGGCTCTTTACCGGCGGAGGAGTCAGCACGCGGCCGCGTCCTGCGGGACGGTCCGGCTGAGTTACAACACCAACAACTTCTGCAAAGTCACTTTCCTTCAAGTGCTTCAAAAAACATGCCGCGAATTCCGGCGTACCCATAAATACGATTTTCATATGTAGGAATATAGCAATTAAAGCAGGATTATCAGGCAAGAGCCCTTAGCCGCTAGCAAATATAACCGCGGCAACATCACCATATTTCTCTTTTACCCTTGTTCCTTTAACCAATAACTTTTATATTTGGGCCGCTATGAGAATACCTCTTCAAATTGCCGTGATTTTTGCCATTTGCCTGGCAGGCGAATTTCTGAACCGAGTGGTTGGCATCCCTATCCCGGGCAACATTCTCGGCATGGTTCTGCTCCTTATATTACTTTGTACTAAAATTCTTAAACCGGAGCAGATTTCCGGCGTTTCCAGTTTCTTCTTGAACCATCTGGCACTTTTCTTCTTGCCGCCAAGCATCGCCATTATGACCGTTGGCGACGACATTCTCAGCCTGTGGCCCACCCTACTCCTTCTTTGCATCGTACTGACGCTCATCAGCTTGGCAGCCACCGGCCTTACCACGCAGTTTCTCATTGGCCATCAAGAAAAGCGTCTGAACATCGAACAACTTGAAGATGACGAAATGAAACAATCCACTAGGGGGAAGAAATGAACACCATCATCAACTCGCCCCTGTTCGGAATTTTCCTGACCTTGGCCGCCTTCGAAGTGGGCGTGGCTCTGAACAAGAAATTCAAGTACTCCATCTTGAACCCGCTGCTCATCGGCCTCATTCTCATTGTGGGATTCCTGATGATTACGGGAATCAGCTACGACAGTTACAAGATTGGCGGCGACTACGTTTCCGTCATGCTTGGCCCCGCCACTGTGGTTTTGGCCGTTCCCTTGTACAGGCAGCTGGGCAACCTCAAAAAGCACTGGCTCCCGATTTTGGCAGGCATCGCCGTCGGTAGCCTCACCTCCATTTGTTGTGTGGTGGCAACCTCTAAATTGGTAGGCCTTAGCGAAACCTTGATGCTTTCCTTGGTTCCAAAGTCCATCACCATTCCCATGGGCTCCGTAGTTTCCGAACAGATTGGCGGCATTCCCAGCATTACCATTATTTCCATTGTGATTACGGGAATTACTGGAGCCGTCACTGCTTCTGTGGTTTGCAAGTTCTTCCGCATTAAGCACAAGGTGGCACAGGGTATTGCCATCGGTACAGCTAGCCACGCACTAGGCACTACCCGTGCCATGGAAATCGGTGAAACCCAAGGCGCCATGAGTTCCCTGGCCATCGGCATCGCCGGCATCTTCACCGCCGTCGTCGCTCCGTTGCTGTTGCAATTAATCGCCTAATTCACCAGTAAAATTTTGGCTATCTCTACAGGCTTTCTCGGCTTGCTCATCAGAATAATTCGTAAGGGTTTCTCGAGGAGGCCAAAGGCTTTCTTCCATTTCACTTATGGCGTTTGCCTCAGGAAATATTGAAAGATTCTCTATGAAAAAATTCATCGATCGATGAATCCCTTTTTTGAAATCATCCATCTTAAGCGAGACGACTGGACCATGGTTATCCATTTTTTTTATCGTCATTTCATTTTCATACGCCATTATAGCGTTTCTCAACTTAATTGCAATTGAAGATTTTTCTTTATCCAGCAAAGTCCAGGGTGTTACGTTTTTTTTCAGAGGTTTTATAAAATTTGCACTCAACACACCATTATCTAATACATATACATTCATACTAGCATTGTCTAGAGCAAAAGGACACAAATAGTAATATATTCGATAGTATACAGAGTCCCCTCTTCCCCTAATTCTTAGGACAGCCGTTTCATAGTTAGACCCACGCAAGGTTTTGAAGTCAAAGTCATAGCCTTCCGACTTTTCAATATCTTCTTTTGAAAGAAAGTGATCTTGATAGGCATTGAGAGGTTTCGCTTCCACGGCCCAAAACATCAAGGACGCCAATACAACTTCAAAAGCGAATATTACAGGGAATACAAGCCAACAAGTCTTTTTCTTTCGATAAAAAAAACGGCCAAACCAGCTTGCACACAAAAACAAAGGAACACCAGCAATAAAAAAGAATCGATAAATATCATCACGCCAATTGTCGCCCCAAATATGTGCATATCCATTCCAGATTGCCAAGATAGAGATTCCCAAAATAGGAATCATCAGAATAATCCAAAGAATGGCCCCAAGTTTTTTGAAACGAGTTCGGGAATTAACAAAGGAAAATAAAAATCCAAGCAATGGCGGAATGGTTAGGACCAAGGCAATTACCAAAACAGCCGCTGTCGCCACTACATCCCCAAAAATGCTCAGGAA
Source organism: Fibrobacter sp. (assembly GCA_024399015.1). GTDB lineage: Bacteria > Fibrobacterota > Fibrobacteria > Fibrobacterales > Fibrobacteraceae > Fibrobacter. The sequence continues at coordinate 20,352 of JAKSIC010000021.1, read as the reverse complement.
ATTATTAAACATAAAGACCTACTTCCCCACAAGGATTTCGGAAATTACGGATTCCTCTTCGGGAATGTTGCAGAGTTTCTTCAGGTCATCTTCATAGAAGAAATGTTGATCGCGTACCGTCTTGTTCAGGATTCGTCCAGACAAGTTCAGCGATTGCAGAATATAGCCCGCATTCAAATTCAGGTAGCGGTAGGCGCGTTCGCCCAGCAGGTTGCAGGCTTCGTTCAAGTCGGCAGTAAGCACCACCGCAAAGGCCGAATTCTCCACACTTTCGGGAGCGGCATGGCACTTCATAAGTTTCTTCATCATCACCTGGCCGGACTGCATGTAGATGGACTTGCGTACAGGCACATAGCGGTACACACCAGGGTACACAAACATCACATCAAAAGTCACAATCCAGATTTTCAAAAGTCCTGCGCCGAACAAATTGATCGGGCCCAGTTCCAGCCAGCGAAGCATACTGGAAAAATCATCCAGGTCCATGCTGATCTTTCTGAAGGGCACGTTTTTTGCGGCCACCTGTTCCAAGTCGGGCAACGCACTAAGGTAGCTGTCGCCAGAATACTTCGCAGGAGTCAGGGGGAATTCATCGCCGGGCAGTGCCTGGGAAACCAAGCGACGCACACGAATGCACTTGCTTAAATCTTCAATGGTTTCTGCACGGTTCTGGTGCATAAAGCGGGCAGCATATCGATCCGCCGAAGCCACCATATCCATTTCGCTTCGGTTGGAATAGGCCGATTCGCCCACACCATCATCCACCGAGTCGTAGGCAACTTCGCTATACTCCGGAAACACCGCCAAGCAAGCCAGCGGAACTTCTGTAGAGGGCAACTTCAAGGCCACCGCCACATCGTCATCTACAAAACCACCCAGAGGGAAAACTTTCGCACCCTTGCGTTTTGCATTCAGCAATATACTACCCACGCAGGCGCCCACATCACGCTGCACCTGGGAATAGGCCGATTCCTTAAAACGCCAAACAGCGCGTTCCAAAATTCCAGTAAAAATGTACAGCACCGGAGTGTCGCAGACAAAATCCTTATCCGGGAAAGCCGCTGCCAAGGATTTCATTTCATCCTTGCCGCCAATTTTCACCAACTGGCCCGCGGTATTCGGCGCATTGCTACGACCAGCAGCATCATAAGCATAAATCCCATCGGGCAAACTGCGGCCTCTCAGAACCACATAAACGCCCACAGGCTTAATATCATCTCCAGAAACGTAACCAAAACCAGGCACATCCTCTGCACGGACATCAATTCGGTTACAGCCAGAGTAACGGCGATCCGCCGCCTTCTGTTTTTCCCATTGTAGCACAATAGGGTCCGCAACGGCTTTCGCTGCGTACTTTACCGATTCATGGTAGGTTTCTGAGTAAAAATTCATGGAATATCATTAATATAGTAGTTTCAGCGTCATTTTCGCAACAATTTGCGTCACCACATTGTGATACAGACAACACTCTCTTGGTGATTTCAGCAAAAAAGCTAGCATTTTTGCAAAATTTAAAGTTTATTTTGTGGAAAACAAAGGAAAGGCCGTATGAATAAGAAATCCCTACTCGCACTTTCTGCTGTAGCCACCTTCGCACTTTTCGCAAGTGCCTGCAGCAGCGATGATGACAAAAAAATCACCATCCCCGAAGACACCCCTATCCTCCCCGACAATCCTACCGGCGGCGATTCCACAGTTACCGATCCCACCGGTGGCGACGACCCTACTGTCGGCGGAGACTCTACCAGTACCGAACCTATCGTTGTTGAACCGTTTACCCCTAAGGGCATCCTGATCGACGACTTTGAAGACGGCGATGGCGAAACCGCACAGGGTAATGGTTGGTTCACTTACGACGACCAGCCCAACGGTGGCGCTTCTGTCATCGAAACCGCAATCGGCGAAGAAGGCTACCCCGTTGCTGTTAAGGGCGGCTACAACTCCAATTACGGCTTCCAGGTAACCTACACCTTGGACAAGGGCGAATACGCATACGATCCTTATGTTGCCCTGGGCGTTGCTATCAGCGCAGAAGACTTCTCCAAGATTGGCGGTATCCACTACTGCTATAAGGGAGCAAAACATTCCGTTCGCGTAGAAACATCCGACGTGACCGACTACGACGTTCACGGCACACAAATGACAGCATCTACTGCCGCATGGAAGTGCGTCGATATCAAGTTCCGCGACTTGGCTCAGGAAGGTTGGGGCGTATACGTCCCCTTCAACAAGGAAAACATCAACCAGATCAGTTTCCACATCAAGGGTGGCACAAAGGTAACCTCAGGCTCCTTGATTATCGACAACTTTGCATTCCTTGATGAAGATGCTCTGCCCGCAGACGTTGCAGACTTGACCATAAACGCACCCTCCATTCCTGCAGTCACTATTGGCGACATTGCCATTGACAACCCGTTGCAGGAAAAGGCAATGAAGTACCTGAACAAGGGCGTCAACTTTACCAACTGGCTTGAAGAAGCTGACGGCAAGTTTGATGGTACTTTTGAATTCGGCGAAAAGGATATCAAGCTGCTCGCCGAAAATGGTTTCAAGAGCATTCGTTTGCCCATCGACCTGGACCTCTATGTAACCAACAAGAAGGATTTCCTTGCTGGCAAGGCAACCGAACTCTCTTTCGATGACGACACCTTGTTCCTGGTTCTCGATTCCTTCGACAAGTGGACCAAGGAAAACAACATGTCCTTCGTGATTGACTACCACGAATACGACAACAGCTACAATGTCACCTCCGCAAAGGACTCTGTCTATATCAAGATGATGGCCGGTGTCTGGAAGCATGTTGCAGAACACTACGCAACGAGCGAACGTGAAGACATCTTCTTCGAACTCCTCAACGAACCGGACATGAGCGCAGGCAAGGTGACTGCAGACCAGTGGACTGTCGCAGCACAGGCCATGATTGACGCCATCCGCGAAGTTGACAAGAAGCACACCATCCTCTTCGGTGATGCCCAGTGGTACTCCATCACCCTCCTTGCCAAGCGCACTCCGTTCACTGATGACAACATCATCTACGTAATCCACACCTACGAACCCTTCGTATTCACCCATCAGGGCGGTTCCTGGACAGACTACGCTGCAGTCAAGAACATTCCGTTCCCCTACGATACCACAAAATGGTCCGAATACTCTGCTGACTTCGGTGTTAATGCCGGCAACAAGAGCAAGGTTCTCGGCGCCATCAAGCAGTACTACAAGACCGGTAGCAAGGAAGCTATTCTCCAGTCTGTGCTCAAGGCAAAGAACTGGGCTGTTACAAATAAAGTTCCGGTGATCATCAACGAATTTGGCGCACTCCGCGACAAATCTGATGCTGAATCCGTTCTGAACTACTACAAGGCTATGGCAGAAATCTGCGATACCTTGCAGATTCCTTGGACTCACTGGGGCTACACCGGTGGATTCTCTGTCATCAACAAAGATGGCAAGCTCTACGACGGTTTGGCAGAAGCCATGGGCCTCGAAGCTAAGTAAATCAAAGCTTTCCGCTTTTAATTAAAGAAGCCGCTCCCATCAAGGGGGCGGCTTTTTTGTAGATTGTACTTGATGCGTGCTTTTAGATTTTTGAAGACTTTTTTTGTGGTATCCGCTTCTGCGGTGTGTTCTCTTGCTGTTGCCGGAGGTTTTTACGGTAATCAAAGCGATATCAAATGGAAAACCGCCGGATCCGAACGTTTTCAATTCTTCTACCCTGCAGAATATTCCAGCCACGCATCTAAAGTTTCCGTCTACGCAGAAGCCGTTTACGATAGCGTCGTTAGCCGTTATCACAAGAATTTACCAAGCCGAGTCAACGTCACCTTGAGCAATGCCCTCTACAGTAACGGCAGTGCCGTTCCCAGTGAAAATGCATTGAATCTCTGGCTTACCAACTGGGATTTTAAAATTCGCAGTAGCCATGGCTGGCTCGCCGACGTGGTAACCCACGAATTCAGCCACCTGGTCAGTATCGAAAGCGGAAGCAAAGTTCGCCCCAACATTTACGGCATTCAATTCAGCTATTCCGACTATTACAACGAACGCATTACCAACGACTTCATGTCGTTAATCCCTTTCACCTTGCAGCCCCTGTGGCTCGCCGAAGGTACTGCCCAGTACGAATCTAGCCGTATGGGTTTTGATGGTTGGGACACCCACCGCGACATGTTGCTCCGCACGGCAGCCTTGAACGACAGTCTGCTTTCTCTGGAATATATGCACGACTTCTCGGACAATTCCCTGTTCGCAGAACTTGGTCCCTACACCCAAGGTTTCTCCTTGGTCTTGTACATTGACAAGCACTACGGTGAAGACGCTGTTCCGAAAATCTGGAACAACCTGGCAAAGTTCAATAGAATGACTTTGGACGGAGCCATCAAGGAAGTTCTGGGCATCAGCGAACAGGAACTGTACAACAACTGGAAAAAGGAGATCACCGAACAGTACAAGGCCCAGAAGGATTCCCTTGGAGAACTTGTAGAAGGTATCAAGCTTACTGAAAACGCATTCTGGCAGGATTTCCCTGTTGTCGCAGGCAAGCACATTTATGGCATTTCCAACTTTGGCGGCCCCTGGTTCGACGGAAGCGTTTTCAAGATGCCGTTGGAAGCTGACACCGTCAAGGCCGACAGTGTAGAGGATAAAGCGGAAAGCGGAAAGGATAAAGGTTCGAAGGATAGTTCCGTCGCGGCTTTGGATAGCGCAAAGGTAGACTCCGCAAAAGTGGAAATAGGAGACGCCATCATCGAAACCTCCGATGAAGACAGCACAACCACCATCAACATCGGCGATTACGCCAAGTGCGGATTCAAGGCGAAGAAACCCTGGTTCGACAAGGGCATCGACGTTTACGAAGATCCGGAACAAGGTCCTGTGCTGGCCTACATCAGCTACCAGAACCGCGACAAGGACGGACACGCCCACTTTGACATTGCAGTAAGCGACACCAACAAGAACCAGATTACGCTCACCTACCTGGTAGATGCAGTCTACCCCGCCATCGACAAGCAGGGAACCACAGTCGCCTTCGTTCGCCGCGAACCCTTCAGCACCCGATTCAGTCTGAGCAAGGTTCCCTACCCCAAGAACATCAAGGGTTATATTTCTGAAGACCCCGTGGACATTTTCGTTCCGGACTCCCAGTACACCTACTACAACATCTATAGCCCGAAATTCAGCCCCGATGGAAAACGTATCGCCTTCGGTTTCTTCGACAACAAGGTTCGCGGCATTGCAGTCATCGACTCCGACGGCAAGAACTTCAAGGTTGTAAGCAACACCGAATACGACGAACGCGACGTCAACTGGATTGATGACGACAAGATTATTTTCGCTAGCAACCGCAATGGCATTTTCAACCTGATTGAAAAGAGCCTGAATTCTGGAGCAGAACACCCCCTCACCAACGTAGTTGGCGGAGCGTTCACTCCCGTACTGAACAAGGATACCATCTACTACACCAACTACGACAAGGATGGTTTCTCCCTCTACAAGTTGGCCTACAGCACCTTTATGCCGGCAAAGGCAGACACCACCATTTCTGTTACTGAACGTGACAGCATCATCCAGATTGCAGACACCACCTGGCAGGACTGCAATACAGAAAAAAAGACACTCTTCGCGGATACCACAGATTCCGCAGCCATCGACAGCGCCCTGTTCATTACAAAAGACTGCGTTTCCATTCCAGCGGTCGCCACCCGTGATAGCGTCATCAAGGTGCAGGACACTGTACGCACCATTACCACAACAGAAGGCACCAAGGAAATCGTGCTGAAGGGAACTCCGCTGAAGCGCATTGAAAAACAGCTGGATCTACCGGAACTGGAATTTGCCGGTGTCGAACAGAACTACAAGCCTATTCCCAACGTACCTTTGTTCATCCCCATGCTAGCTCTTGCAGAAAGCGCACCAGATCTTACCGTCTTTGGTGATGGTCAACTGAAGGTGAAAGCAGGCCTTGCAGTGGTCCTCAGCGACCCCCTGAAAAAGAATACAGTTCAACTGGGTTTGCTTCTTGAACTGGGCAAAGGACTCTTTGAACATGTCGACGGATTCTTCCCCGCCGTTGAAAAGGAATTCTTTGCAGCCTGGGAAAACCGCAGTACACCTTTAGACTTGGGACTTTCCTACTCCTACGCCAACTACACCAGCAAGGACACAGTCCGTTACGAAGATGTCCAAGCCCATGGTGGAGACAGTCTTGGCATCAACAACTATGCCGTTTCCACCCAGTCCATCGTGGCTAACGCTGGCTACAGCATTTTCAAGTCCATCGACACATTGCAAATCGCCGGTGGTTACAACTGGTCCGACTTCAACTTGTACGAAGACTACTTCAGCTGGACATATCAAAAGCAGATTGTAGCCATGGCGGCCTTGGGACTCTACGGCGAACATGCCGAAAACGACATTAGCGGTTCTGGCAACGGAGCCTTGCTCTATTACCAGTATTCCAACAACAACCTCTACCGTCCCGGAACCTTCGCCGAAAGCTTTACTGTCACAAGCAGCGGAAAGGTCGAGCCCAACTACAAGAAATTCGACATCCATGAAATCGGTCTGAACCTTTACGGAAGCCTGCAGAGCCCATGGACTGGAGCCCGTCTCGCCGCAGGAGGAAAAATCAGCGGCATCGTCAACTGGAGCAGCAGAACAAAGGACACTCTAGATTCCTACTACAACAAGGCTTTGTTCCTGGAAGGCTACCCCTACCTCCGAAGCTCCGAAGACTACACCTTGTCAGGAACAAGGACCGCCATGGCGGAAGTCCATTACCTCTTCCCCATTTACGACGACTGGCGCAAGCACGCCTGGATCTTCAGTACCCGCAGTTTCTACTTCGACCTGTTCGCACAGATCGGCGCCGCATGGAATGGAGACTGGATCGATACGGACAAATGGACAGACCATCGATTCTGGGACCGCAGCGTAGGCTTAAGCTTCCGCATGAGCAACAAGATCTTCTACAGCGTTCCTTTGGACATTTCCTTGACCTTTGCTAGAGGCCTCAGCCGCATTGGCGAAGAAAAGGACCTTAGTGGTGGCCATAAGGTAAAGCCCATCGATATTCCGGTGCTGCCGGACTGCGTATCACCCACACGAATCCGCTTCGCCATTGGAATGGGCTTTAATAATACGTGGCAGTAGGCCACGTATTATTTCAACACCATCGGCTCGGTCATGAACAAACTTCGTTTGTTCGCGACTCTCGCCTTGGGGCGTTGGCAATAACACATGGCAATAGCCAGGAATCGGCACCATGAGTAAAAAAAAAGGGGCTTGAAGCCCCATTTTTTATTTCTTGTTGATTTCGCCGGGAAGCAATTGTCCAGGACTAGTCCTGCGAGCGGCATCACCCGTAAAGTTCGGATTGAACTTCACAATCTTTGCGCTTTTCATTTCCGCCTGGATATCGCTCATGTGCATTTCCCACTGGCGCATTGCTTCATCCAGTTCTGCACGGGCATTCAGCATCAATTCCTTAAGTTGCATCAACTCAAGCATCTTATCGCGCTTCATAATCCACAGTTCTTCTTCTTCGGGCATACGCTCGATGTTGAACAGCAGATTCAAATATTCTTCTTCAGCCTTGGCGTAAGCCTTGTAAGTTTCCTCGTAGACAAGGTGACGATCGTCCACCAAAGTCTGTTGAGCAGACGGATGGTTCGTACAACCCATCAAGGCAAAGCCAGCCAAACAAGCAAGTGCAACAGGGAACTTCATGAACTACTCTTCGTTTTCACCAGGTTTCTTGACGGTAAAGAGACGTTCCAAAAGGATATGGCTATTGAAGGTCACGGTGTCCTTTGTGGTCGGGTTCACCATGGTGTGAACGCCCTTCTTCACTTCACGTTCCTGGCAAGGAATACCAGAATCAACATCGATAGCGATACCGAATTCCGTGGAGTATTCTGCAGAAAGACCAGTGTTATAAGCCATGTACTTTTCAGGAATGATCTTGCTGTTGACGTGCTGTTCCCAGATATAATAGGGGAAACTTTCCTTTTCGTGCAAGTACACGTTGTACCAAAGGCAGTTTCTCTTATCCAGATGCTGGAAGCCCTTGGTCACCACAGAGTCTACCTGAATCAAGGCGAAATTCAAACGGCCCTGGTCCTTGAGCAGCTGGGTAATGTCAGCGCGTTCAGGAACGGTTCCCTTAATCAGGTGGTCCATTTCCCAACGATGCTTTTCTGCACGGGCCAAATGAGGCTTATAGTCCGGATTCAGCAACTGGTCACGCCAGCGCTTGGGCATAGGAATCTTGTTCACCAAGGAATCATAACCTTCGTTAAGACCCTCAATGCTGAGGACATTGCGGTCAACGGCGGACATATTGACTTCTTCCACACGCCAGGCCAATTCCGAAGGCATGAAGTTCTTCAGATAACCCTGGGAGGCGTCAATGCTGTACTTACGATTGACCTTGATGGTATCGCCAGCCTTGGAGTAATTCAAAACACCGAACGTCTTGGTAATGGTTCCCATACGTTCTTCGCCTTCCATATCATAGGTGGCGATAAAGCTCTGCACGCAGATTTCAACATCTACAGGAGCCTTCAAATCATAGCTTACCGTCACATCGGAATCATTACAGGCGCAAAGAGCAAATGCGGCACAAAGGCCAAATAAACTTTTGAGATTCATAAATTATCGAGTCTTGACCAAGGTGATTTCTTTCTGAGCAATGACATTGCCGTCAGCACTGAATTCTACAACCACAGAACCCGGCTGCTTCTGGCGGCTAAGTTCACGGGCAGTCATGAGACCACCGTGCTTTGATTTTCCCTGCAGGGTGTAGGAATCCATCTTATCGGTCACGGGAATTTCGCGGGACCAGATTTCCTTGCCCTTGTTAGCTAAGGTACCTTCGTAGAAAGCGGTCTTTAACTTTGCAAAGTCAAAGTTACGACCATACTTGAACTGAACAATCATCTGGTCAGCCAAGTCAAATTCGCTGGTAGTATCAACAACCACACGAGCAGTGGGATTCCAGTCGCGGCCACAGGAAATAGAAGGTTCCTCGGACATACAGCCGGCAATAAAACCGCAAAGAGCTACAGTAGCAGCAAGAATAAACTTCTTCATATAAACCTCGAATTAGAACCAGAAGCGAAGACCTACGCGGAAATAGAAGTCCGGAAACTTCCATTCCACATCATCATCTTCATAGTAGTCATGTTTTCCATTTTTCAAGTCATGATCGTCTTCCCAGCTATAATAGCGGAATTCGATTACAGGGCTCAATTCAAAATAAAGCTGCAAAGGAATTACCGGGAATTCCCACTGGAAACCGCCAGTTGCGCCGGCACGAATGGCAAAGCCGAATTCATCGCGCCACCAGTAACGATCATTATGGTCGTAACGGTCGACCCAATATTCTTCATCCCACAAGCCGAGACCAGCTGTGGGACCAACGTAGAAGCCCATACGGCCCAATTCCTTGGGATTGTTCAGGTAGAAATTCCAGTAGTAACCGATATATGCACCAAAGGAATTGTCATCATCACTGAGATACAAATGGCCGTAGATATCCAAGGTGATATCATTGCCCATACGCATCATAAAGTCAAGACCGGCATGTTCACCAGGATTACCAGCCTGAATCCAGCCACCTACACCCATTTTCTTGGAGGAACTACCGGACTGGCCAGAACTAGAACTTTTTGCAGACGCTGCAATAGGTAGCATCACACAAAGGACAAGAGCGATTAGCAATTTTTTCATCATGCTAATCAATTTAACAAAAACTATCGGGAAAGGATAGCCAGCATTTCCATGTGAGGGGTCTGCGGATAGAAGGCAAAGGCTTCTGCAGACTTCATTGTAAACCCGAATTCCCTCAATTTTGCGAAATCACGGGCAAGTGTAACGGGGTCGCAGGAAACGTAAATCAATTTTTTCACAGAGCTTTTGGCAATAGCTTCCAAAGCTGTGGGAGGAAGGCCTGTACGGGGCGGGTCCACAATCAAAGTGGCCGGAATATCCACCACGTTTTCTGCAAGCCAGTCTTCAGCGGGAGCTGAAACATTTTCTGCATTTCCAGACAAATTAACTTTGGCATGCTTTAGGCAACCATCGTCTCGTTCCACCGTGGTAACGCGTTTAAACTTGTCCTGGAGAAGTGCGGCAAAGAAGCCCACTCCGCTGAACAAGTCGATGAGCCATTCATCACTGGCTTCGCCACTTCTGATACCCTCATCCACGGCATTGCGTACAGCGCACACCAATTCCGGCAGCAAGCCCAAATTGCTTTGGAAAAACACGGAGGCATCGGACTCGATTTTCTTGCCGCCGATTTCCACAACGCTTACCGCATTCTTCTGGAATTCTGCAGCAGGCATGCCATCGTAATAGTAGCTGACCTGACCGTTTCCGTTGTCGAAAATATTCAGTTCACGAGCCTTTAAATTCTTGGCCGGACCTTTCAAAAATTCGTTCAGTCCCTTGGTCAGAACAGGGCAATTTTCAAAAGTGACTGCATGGTTGGATTCCTGTTCACGAAAGCCAAAGCGGGCTCCGTCTTCGCGATTACCGCAGAACACCACGCGGGCGCGATTGCGATAGTTCCAGGGATTTCCCGTATGTACCTTGAAGTCTGCCGGCAATTCCGCATGAGCCAAGCGCTTGAAATTTTCACGTTCCACCTGGGCCAAGTATTCTGCCTGCTTGGAGGATTCCAGATGCTGCAAGGAACAGCCTCCGCAGCGACCATACAGCGGGCACTTGGGTTTCACACGGTCAGGGCTTGCTTCCACAACTTCAAGTACGCGCCCGCGGGTAAAGTCCTTCTTCTGGAATGTCAGAAGGACCTTGCAAAGTTCCCCCGGGAGGGCTCCAGCCACAAAGCACACGCGGCCATCGGACAAGCGTCCCATACCTTCGCCACCCTGCACCATCTTGTCGATGCGCAGTTCAACAATGCGGGATTCATCTGCGCCTTTCGCTCCACGGGCAGATCCATTGCCACGAGCGGGGCCGTGAACCTTAAAGCCTCTCTTGTCCTTGAAATTTCTGCGGAAGTCTGCCATCTAAAAAATCAGTCAATAAAAAATCAGTTATCGCTTAATGGTAGGAACACTTGCCAAAAGTTTCTGGGTATATTCGTGCTGCGGATTTACAAGAACCTTGTCCGCCTCGCCACGTTCCACCACCTTGCCAAAGTACATTACTAGCACATCGTCGCTCAAGGCGCGCACCACCTGCATATCGTGGCTAATAAACAGAAGGCTAATTCCAAGTTCATTACGCAAGTCATCCAGCAGGTGCAGAATCTGTGCCTGCACGGAAACATCCAGTGCACTAGTCACTTCGTCGCACAAAAGAACCTTAGGCTCCACCATAAGGCTTCGTGCAATACACAGGCGCTGGCGCTGTCCGCCGGAAAATTCGTGGGGGAACTTATCAAGCGCCCCTGCCGGAATAGAAACGCGGTCCAGCAGCTTCTGCGCCCTCGTTCTAGCGTCGTCAAAGGATAAACCGCGGGCCACCACGGGCGCCGTCAAAATTTCCGCAACCGTCTGTCGAGGATTCAGGCTACTGAAGGGATCCTGGAAAATCATCTGAACCAGGTCGCGGACCCTTCGAACCGCAGCCCCATTCTTAAAATTCACATTTTCGCCCAGCAACTTGTATGAGCCAAAATCAGCCTGAACAAGGCCAACCAGAGACTTTACCAGAGTGGACTTTCCACAGCCAGATTCGCCCACGATGGAAAGAATCTTACCCTGGGGCAGCGTAAAGGATACGTTATCAACAGCGGTAAAATAGTTCTTGACCTTACCAAGAACACCCCCACGGATGGGGAACTTTACCGTCAGATTTTCCACCTCGAGGGCAGGAACTAGCGTATCCAAAGTCAACTATCCTTCAACTTCGCCATCCAGGCTGGCCAAGGCTTCCTGAACGTTCTTTTCGGTCTTCAACAAAATCTGTCTGCAGGTACGGAGTAGCTCTGTAGCTTCCTGAACCTGTCCAGCAAGCTCGTCAATCTCCATTTCGGAATTATCAATGCGTTCCAAAATGTTTTCTAGGCGCTCCATAGCGTTTTTATATTCAAAGTTTTCCTGACTCATGCCTCTGAATATAGTAGATTTACCATTGTGAGTTTTGGAAGAACAAGGATTTTTCATCTTTTATACCTAGGCACAGCCCTTGCCCTAGGTTGCCTCCTTGTTGCATGCCTCGATATTCCCGACGCTCCGGACTCATCAAACAGAATTGAATCCATCAATGTCCATGTTTATCAGTACGATTCCGTGGATTCCACTTATCTGAAAATTGATCCTGCCGATTCAGCAACACTTGCCGCCATTGTCACCCCCAAATCCCTGGAAAGGGATCTTGAATTCTACTGGTACAGTAGCGAAGACAAGCTGTTGAGAGAAGGCCAGTTTTACCCTGTGTTGCCCGGCAACAGCGTCATTCCCTGTAAGCTAACCGTTGTAGATAAGGAAAACAACTCCAAGTCCGTTTCATTTACAACATTCAGTAATTCCGCCCCAACTCTGGGAGATGTTACAATTCCGACAGAAGGTGATTCCATCAATGCAGCAAAGGACTCACCTATCCTGTTCCAGTGGACGTCACACGATTCCCGCGATGATAAACTGACCCATGTATTGCAAATCGACAGTATCAGTTACAACGTTGGCGATTTCACCAAAGTTTACCAATCGGGCTTCGACGCTGGCAAACATACTTTCCGAGTAATCGTGACCGATTCCTACGGAGTGTCCGACACAACATCCTGGGTCAATTTCTGGATAGTGAATTCTCAGGAGGCGACCGAATGATCAAGCGTTTCGCAATCCTGCTCTACGTAGTGTCCGCACTTTTCTTCGCCACCCTTTGCGGTTGCACCAGTGCAGACGATGTCGTGTTCAACGAACCCGAGAACACGGATTATGTCCGTATCCAGGCCTTTGTTGCCCATACCATGGATTCCATTTCCACAATGGCAAAAGCCGATACCGTAAAGCCCGGCGACTCCCTTATTTTCTTATCCACCGTGTTCCCGTCCAAATCGATCCGCAGCCAGGACTACTTCTGGACAATAGATGGCAACGCATTCTCCTATGAATACAATTTTAGGCGTGCCCTCTATCAACCCGGCAGGCATCAGATCAATTTCGTGTTCGTAGACTTTTTTGGCGACACCCTTAAGGATACGGTTCATTTATACATAGCCTCCTCTCCGATACTTGATAGCACTACATTCATCCCTGCCAGAGGAATGCAGAACGTCCAACCAAGCGACTTCGTCCGCTTTGCCTGGAACGCCCGCGATCCCGACAACATGTGGGAAATAGCACATCGCTTCCAACTGAGAGAAGCCAAGGGTTATTACGAACATCCTAAAATTCTTGTGGACACAATCCTCAAGGAAGCAAATTTCACATATTACAAAGGACTCGACCCCCTTTCCCATTACGAGTGGGAAGTATCCCTGCAAAATGAACTTGGTCAAGTTTCCGAAAATTCACTGTGCGGGAACTTCAACACCCAAGGCGTTGACGGAGAAAATGCCGTATTCGCTTTCATTTCCCACACATCTACAGACAACGAGTTACCAGTTCACGTCGTCCTAAAAAATGTTGCCAACGAGATTGTGTACGAAGAAATTCGCAGCAATGCTAAGAATCAGTCCTACGCAATAAAGCCCCTTGTTGACGGGAAATACAAGTTGACTGCATCAATCAAAGATCAATACGATTTTCCCAGCGTCACAAAAGAGTTCTCCATCTCCGGAAACACTATTCTCACACTGGACTCCATTTTGCTAAAAGATACGACCCCGCCTCGAATTTCCGCACTCGACGGAAGCGATACCGTCGCATTCGCAGACACGCTGAAAATCTTGTTGACGGACAAGGGCGGCAAAATTGTTGATACTCGTATAAAGATTCAACTTGAAGCCCAAAGCATTCCGGATTTCACCTTGTCCAACGACACTCTGCTTGTTTATATTCCAGAATTGAAAACGTCCTGGACGTACAAGATTCTCACCATTTCCGCCTACGACCAAAGCGGAAACAAGAATCAGAAAAATCTCTATATAACGCCGGCAACCACTCTTCCGGAGGTGTTCGGTGAATAAGATTTTCTTTACTGCAACTCTTCTTGCAAGCTTGTTCCTTGGATTCGTTCTTAGCTCCTGCGGCGATGACTATCTTGCATCAAATACGACGACAATGCGCGCCTTCGTCATGGCGGTTCCCGATAGGTATGCAGGCAACCTGGGCAACATTCCGGTACAGGAATACATCTACGTGGAACAGAACCAAAGCGTCAAAATGTACGCCGGGGTCATCCTAGACAACAACCAGTATTTTGGCGACGACATCATTCCTTTCTACAAGAGTATCACTTGGGAAATCGATGGCGAGACATTCAACCTTCCGTATTTTAGATACACCCTTAAAACTACCGGCCACAAATACGGCTCCTTAACCCTTGTAGACTACCTGGACGACACAACCCACACTAAGTTCGAATTTTTCGTCAACACGCCAAACAAAATCAGTATCGACTTCCCGTTTGACGGCTACAACCAGGTTGACCCGGAAAATTCACAGACATTACCACTCAAGTGGACAACCTCTGGAATCGACGAATGGGAAACTGCTACTTGTAAAGTCTATTTCAGCACAGACTGGGACAAAGTTTGGAAATCGCCCATAGCCGAAGTTGATTGCTTTGACGACGTCGCAATGAGCGGAAGACTGGTAGATCCTGCCATAGCCATCGAGACCTCCGTTACTTACTACTGGGGAGTCAAGCTTGAGGTCTCCAGTAATTTCCAGGAAACCAACTCCGATTCCACTGACATCGTCGCCTTTTCAACAAAAATCAACAGCCCTTTATCTAAGATCAATCTTCCCTATACATTCAACAACTACCGCAGCAAAGAATACATCTACGCTGAAGCCACGCTGGTTGCAGCAAACGGAGACACCCTGGAAGTGGACACACTTCTTGGCTCCAGCAACAATTACATAAAGAGAATTGCACCTCAGTCTAACTTAAAAATCATTCTGAGATCCCTTAACAGAAAAGAATACAAGGCAGATTCCGTAATTTTTGACGTTCCGGAAAATACGGCCCTCAACTTGGATCGAATGATTTTCAACGACATCACCCCACCACAGGCCGCACCAGCAAACGAACGCTACAACTATGGTGAAGGAATCGGCTTTTACATTTACGATGATGGTTCAGGCATGAACGCAAATACAATTACGACTGTCATCGACAAGGACACCATCGCCCACGACAACATGACGCCAGGTATTTTCTTTCATACCAGCTGTAAGTCGGAATGCACCTTGCATATTTACGGACAGGACTATGCAGGCAACAACCTCCCCAATGTAGACTGGAAACTGACAAGAGAAAACAATTATCTCTTTGTGACAGGCCCGTTCAAAAGCGAGGATAATTAAGATGAAAAAAATCTTGCTATTTCTCGTTTGCCTCGTATGTCTAGCTTTGGGTCAGGAACAGGAAAATTCTGAACCGACAAAGGTTCTACACGTATCGACAATTCCAAGCTACGCCGATATTTACATCAACCAATTGCACCCGAATCATGTAAAAAATCCTCAGGCAACATCTCCTGAGTTTATTACCGTCACAAGCGAAAACTCTCAGGACAACGAAATCTTAATTTCCCTGTTCAAACCGGAATTTGCAGATACAACCATCAGGGTCAAGCTCTCTGCCAAGGATACATCCTACCTCATTGTCTCCCTTCGTCCAAATTACGACAAGACCATACAAGAGGAACAGGAAAAAATCGTTAAAAAGCGTCACAACCGAAACTTCGGAAAAAAGATGATCTTCGGGTCGTTCATCCCCTTTGCCGTGAGTGCAATCTCGGGAGGCATCACCTACTATCAGATTAACAAAGCAAACGACGCTAAAAAGAAAATGGAAAATTCCCCGTTGGCTGATGTCAAAAAAATCAACGAAATTCAAAAGGAATTTGAACAACACCGTGATAATGCAGACATCGGAAAAACCTTTGTTAACGTCGGGATAAGTTTAGGCGCGTCACTCCTCGCAGTTGGCGTCATCTTACAATTCTAGGTTGCGTATGAAAAAGATCTTACTCACAATCATCCTCTTCGCCATAGCGCTTCACGCCGAAAATCTCCAAGGCGTACGCGCCAATGTGGAACTGGTTTCCGGGGCGAAACAGATTGCTCAGTTCCTCGGAATCCAGCAGGATACCGTAAGCCTTGGCGGAATGATCAAGGGCAACTTCACTGTTATCAAGATTGCAAAAAATCGTTTCAAGAGCATCGTTGACGACAACGGCAACGATTTGCTGAACGCCCCCGTCGTAAGTGATTCTACCGCAGCGGACTCTACTGTAGCTCTCCAGGATTCCTCCGCAACCGATTCCGTATCCGTAAACGAAAACAGTGAACCCGTCGTAGAAACCATTCTTAACAATGTTGATGGCAAGCATGTATTTGTCGCACTGGAACGCCGTTCCATCGACTCCATTCTTGCAAGCCAAATGAACTCAGTCCTTATACGTTTGTTGCAAGAAGCCGGCATTCCCGTAATCTTTGCAAAACGTACAGATTTCGGTTTTTGTCGAGAAACTGCTTGCATCAAAGATTCGTTGAGTCATTACGGCGCATCATCCGCTTACATGGGAAGTATTGTCGCAGCAAAATCCTCCGACTCCATTTCCATCCAAATGGCACATCACGTCTTTAACGATTCAACTCAGAAAGACGTCAATACCATTCAAATGAATTTGTCTACAATGACAGCATTTAGTGACGCTATGTCCAACAACAAGCTAAAGAACTTCGCCTTGCAACTGCAGGGAAAAGAAGTTCCCAAGCCCAAGCAGAAAAAGAGTTACATTCATGTGGAAACTGATCCGGAAGGAGTAACCATCGCCACCGCCACACAAGGCGAAATTTGCAGATCTCCTTGTACCTTCGCAACACAGGATTCCGGCAAGGTCACTCTTTACGCCTACTGGAACGTAAACCAGCAGCTTTGGGGAGCGCGTCATGTCGTAAACCCCATTCCCTTTGACACAACCAAGATTTCCCTGAAGCTGAAGCAAATGCGTCCCGAACTTCGCATTATGACAACACCGAGTAATGCGCAGATCTTTGCCGGTTCCGATTCTGTTACAATCAAGTCAAAGTCTATTGGAAAAACGCCTAACAAGTTCCCCATTTTCGAACCGGGTATGGTAACCGTGCAACTTCGCAAGGAAGGTTACCGCGACACAACCATTACCACATTCGTGCCGCCAACAGACCTGACAGATATCAATGTAGAGCTCCAGCCCATTACTAACATTGACGAACTCCACGCCCAGGAAGAATGGATCAAAAAGAACAAGATTCACAAAATCGGGAAAGCCTTTCTTGGATCTTCTATCGGGCCTATTCTTGTTGGAGGAATCTTCACTTACCTTGCAAGCAAAAACTATGACGATGCTGAAAAAATCAAGCAAGAGCTAAGTAGACCTGCAACATCCGGTGGCGAACACTACCAGCAAAAAATCAAGGAAAACCACGATCTTGTGGACAAGGGTAAGCAGAAAATGGCTATCGGAGGATCCTTGATTGGAGCAGGTCTCATAATTTTGGGAGTCGGTTTTACTCTAACCTTCTAAAAAAAGATAGCGAAAAAGGCACAAAAACAGACCCTTTAAGAAAATTGTAGATTACACTTTCAAAAAAGAAAATCTAAATTTACACTGATGCGTAGACTATTACTTACATTGTCTCTTTTAGCTGCCGCTGCAACTACCCAGGCCGCCGATTACGAACGTTCGAATTGGCGCCAGCAGTTGTACCTCCAGGCAGAACCTGCTTTTTTGAATTTCAAGGGCGCCGTTCATGACGACAGAATCATCATGGACGACATCAACGAGGACCTGTTCACAGTTCCGCTGTCTGTGGGTTACCTTTGGTCACCTCTGATCACTCCCGCATGGAAGGCCGACATTCCCTTTACCATCTGGTTAGGTTTGGAAGTAAACTCCATACAGTTCGGTACTATTGTGGATAACGCAAAGTACGAGTACGACACCGGAACACAAACTCGTGACGGAGAAGAGCTGAGCTTTATGGCATATGCTCCGTCCGTAGTAGCCGGTTTCTCCGTAAACCTGGTGGGTGGTCTTGACTTCAGAGCCTTGGGTGGCTTCGGTTTCCACTTCTTCTCTTTCTATGATGACTATAGTGGCAACATCGAACAGTACACCGACTTTACCTACACCGCCTTCGTTTCTGGCGCTTTGGAATATCGCATCACCGAAGTGTTCCAGGATGTGGACCTCAAGGTTGGCTTGAATGTCCGCAAGGAATTCATGTCCTATGAAGACATCAAGGCTCGTAAAAAAGACGGTCCGGGAACTCCGTCCCCCTATTCCGGTTTGACCTTCGACAAGATCGAATACAAGTGGCCTGTACGCATCGGCCTCGAAGTATCTCTTGACTTTGGCCGTGAAAGCCGCCGCGACCGTAAGATGCGTTTTGCCCTCCACGACCGTGACGCCGTACTCCGCGAGAACAGCGAAGTCAAGGACACCTTGTCCGACTGGGACTGCATGGCTATCGAACGCGACTACCGCTTCTACCTCGACGAAGACGGCCAGCTGCCTGATATGAGCGAAGCCTACACCCGCACCCAGTTCGCCGACGTTTTGGAAAGCTACCTGGCCTTCTGTCACCCGGCAGACTTGGCTACCAAGGAACAGCTCTATGCAACCTTGGATAGCGGTAAGGTTGAATTGAAGGAATACCAAGTCCGCCAGGAAGATTCTCGTTTCGACCAGGTCATGGCATCCAACGATCCGGAAATGCTCGAAATGTTCCTCCAGTACTATCCGGATTCTCCGCGTCGTGCTGAAGTTGAGAACAAACTAAAGTCCCTTGGCGAATACGACAAGTTCCGCGCCATCCAGGCACAGAACACCTTCAAGGCCTACCTCTCCTACCTGAACGACAATCCCAACGGAGCATTCCGCGACGAAGCCGAAGCTGGAATTTTCGAACTGGTCAAGGCTGGCAACCGCAAGAAGGACTACGAAATTTACTTGAAGCGTTTCCCCAACGGAAAGTACGTTGACGAAGCCCGCGCAGCACTCAACGAATCTCAGCAGGAAACCTCCATTATTGAATACCAGACTGGCGAAACCTACAACACCGACCCGGAACCGGAACAGCCGACTTACGAGGACCCTGCCGAAGAACCGGAAGAAGAGGAAGTAGAAGAACCTGCTCCTACCAAGAAGAAAGGCAAGAAGGCTGCAAAGAAGCCCGCCAAGAAGGCAAAGAAAGCAGCAAAGAAGCCCGCTAAGAAGAAAAAGAAATAAGCCTTGGCAATAAGCCTTTGGCAAAAGCAAATTGAAAGTGCAGCCGACCATCGGTTGCACTTTTCTATATTTGGCCCATTATGATCTACGACCTTATTATTGACTGGTACAACGCCCATCTCAACTACGGCACCGTTGCCCTCCTGATGACCGTGGAAAGTTCCTTTATTCCTTTCCCGTCTGAATTGGTTGTGCCTCCTGCCGCCTACAAGGCTTTGCAGCCGGATTCCGGTCTGAACATAGCCTTGCTGGTTGTTGCCGCCACCATCGGCGCATTGCTGGGCGCATTCATCAACTACTACCTGGCAAAGTTCCTGGGCCGCCCCATCATCTACAAGTTCGCAGACAGCCGCGTAGGCCACTTCTTCCTGCTGGATGGAGAAAAGGTGGCCAAGGCAGAACAGTTCTTCCGCGACCACGGCGCCATCTCCACCTTGGTGGGTCGATTCATCCCCGTGATCCGTCAGCTGATTTCCATTCCCGCAGGTATCGCAGGAATGAAGCTTCTGCCCTTTACCGTATTCACCGCCATCGGCGCCATCACATGGAACATCATCCTTGCCGTCCTCGGTTACGTTGCCCACGGTCAGCAGGACATCATCCAGCAATACAGCCACGAACTTTCCCTGGGTCTCGTGGTGCTCGGCGTGCTGTTCGTCGGCTACATGGTATGGAGCGCCTTGAAGCCCAAGAAGAAGAAGGACTAAAACAGCATGTCATTGCGAGCCCGAAAGGGCGTGGCAATCGAAGCTGGCTCAATCCGATCTTTGAAAAAAAAGACCTTGGCTAAAACCAAGGTCTTTTTTAATGGTTAGGTCTTGCGACTTACTTAGCGCAAGCTACTGCGAATGCCTTATCCAGCTTGACGAGAGCTTCGACGCATTCGGCTTCGCTAACGTTCAGCGGCGGAAGCATACGGAGCACGTTGCCCTTAGCGGAAAGGACCATGAGCTTTTCTGCGCGGGCGGCAGCAATCACGTTACCCACCG
>JAKSIC010000020.1 GCA_024399015.1 Fibrobacter sp. | reverse complement strand
GCCTAAATCTGATATTGGAACAAACTATTTTTGCGAAAAACCCTTGACACTACCTCCATAAGCATATTGATCCAAGTAAAATAATGAAAAAAGACAACAACAAAACTCCCTGATCAAATAAGAAGCCTTGTCTCATATATACAGATCCTACTACAAGGAAATATATTAGCGCATCAAATACATACGACAAGAGGGAACATGCCAAAACATTCTTTTTACGCAATCTTTTCTTTAATAAAGTAATTGGCAACAAACACAATAATTCGCTAAGCAGAAAAAACGTAAAAATTTGGGAAGGCATTGACCAACCAAATTTTGATAAAAAACCAATTGCGCCAGAAAACAAAATGAATTTGACAGACATATTTAAGATTATATCAATCGAAAGAACTACAGCTTTTTTCATAACTACCTGTTCACGCAATAAAAAAATAATTTAAGGGAATCCGTTTTTTGGGACAGAAACCAAAGGCCAGACCAATAGTCTTCCAACAGATTTTTATCAAGGTCCAAGGCATTTTTCATAATAAAACAAGAATCTTCGTCTTCTGAGCAAAAAACAGAATGATGCTCATCTGCCTTAAACATTTCCAATCGTTTCTGATCCTTTTGAATGATTTTTACATTTTTTTTATTCAATTCGTATTTAGAAAAATCAGGAATCAAAGTCAAAATTTGCCCACCATCATTTTTATGTAAATTTTGAATGAACAAGCCAACGGAATCTGTTCCTGATAAAAAAAACACATTCTTTGGCAAAAAATTCAAACATTCTGAAGGATAGGAAAGTTCTTCCATTAGCGATGACATACTGACATAAAGATTTTTGTCATTTTGCATAATCAACTTGAAAAAGCCATACACAGAAAGTATAAGCATTACAAAAAAACACAAAGTGAGTAGGTGATGCTTTTTGTTAAAAATGATTTTTTTACTCATAGAGGACCCTGAAATTAAACGCAAGCTAATCCTGCTCGTCAACCTTTAGATCATCCGGCATATGCAAATCTTCCTCAGACAAATCTTTTCGGCTGCGCCAGTCTTGGTAGCTACTGCATAAGACCCCACAAAGAGAGCCATTCCCGGCATACAGATACGGACTGCTAAACTGACGAGCCGGATCCACTGAAATCCACAATCCGAGCATGGGGTCAAGATATCTTGCGCCGAAGTAGTTCAGCTCGGTCTCGTCGTCTTTCTCCTTGCCGGTGAAATTCTCGGTCACCTTGTCGCCTGCGTCAGCGATCAGATCAATCTGTTCGCCGAATGAGCGGTAGTCATAAGCTTTCTTCACTTCACCGAGGTCAGCAACGTCTGCGTTTGAGGAACCCTGGGTGCCGTACACCAGCATGGTGGAACCCAAATGGTTCTGGCGCAAAGCGCTGAACTCGCCTTGCAAGCTTTTTACGACAACCTTCGCGCGTGCTGCACTCGTTTCCATCCTAAATTCCACCGGCATACCTCTCCAATCATAGGAAATTTTGTTTCTAAACGTACATCACGCAAACATTTTTTTTTCATAAAAAGCACGTTCGCCAAGAAATTTCCTGCGTGTTATAGTATGTAGGGCGAAGCGGCCCTGCGCCATCGCGGGGGCGTTCCCGTCGGGAGAACATTATGGCGACTTTTGAGGAAAAAGTTAAGAAACAGATTGAAATCATTAGGCAGCACACGTTCCTGGACCCCACAAGGGATAAGGTCTTCAAGGAAATCTTTTCAAAGGACGTGACTCTGATCCATTTTCTGAACGCGGTCATGCATATGCCCGAGGAGCGGAAGATCGTGAGCATCGAACGCAAGAAGCCTGCATCGACGCTCACCTCGGCAATTGACAAGGAGGAGGTCCGTTTCGACGTTCACGCCAAGCTGAACAACAATGAGTTTATTGACCTGGAGATGCAGCGGGCTTCCCACGAGGATTTCGCGGACCGTGTGGAACTTTACGCAGACCAGCTTTCCATTGAATCTAAAATCCATTTCGATAGCCAGCGTACCGAGACAGAGAAGGAAGATCATCCCTATCTGATGCCCAGCACCTACTGCGTATGGATCTGCAACTTTCCTGTGGACTTTTGCGAAAGCTACCGCGAGGAGCTGGGATTGTTCCGTTTTTCCAGCCTGGGTAATCCTGAAGCCTTGCCGGTCTATGCGAAAAAAAGATATATTTTGCTTGACTTGAGCAAGGTGGACGCGAAGGTATTGAACCTGAACACCACCGAGACGGAATGGCTGGAACTTTTCACCAGGATGGCCTCGGCCAAGGACGCGCCCAAGACGAAGGACCCCGTCATTGCCGATGTATACCGCCGCATGATGGTGAGCGCCATGGAGAAGAACTTTATCACGGAGGTTGCAACAGGTATGGTCACTGAAGCAGAAATCAGCACCCGCATCGGAACAGCCCGTCGCGAAGGCCGTGAAGAAGGTCGGGAAGAAGGCCGTGAAGAAGCCTGCAAGGAAATGGCAAAGGCGATGCTTGCCGATGGAGTTTCTTTAGATAAAATTGTTGTGTATTCTGGCCTCACCCCCGAGGAAATCAAGGCTCTGTAAAAACAACACCCCTAAAAAATTGTACAAACGGAAAACGCCATACGGAATAAACCGTACGGCGTTTGGGTTATACATCCCTATCCAATCACAGGAAATTTTGAGGGATTTGTTATTAATTTTCCCTCTTATTAAATCAAGCCATGTTCCGCAATAAATTTCTTTATAATATACCGCGCAAAAAGGTAAGACATAACTGCAGTCATAATTGATGGGATACAAATAAAAATCAACATATCAGAAAAGTAAAACTTATGCAAGCACAAGCATATCATTCGTAGGCACAAGACAACACCAACGATCTCAGGTACATATGAGCACAGCAGAACAGCATTAACATGCTTCCTAGCCCATTTAAAATAGACTAATACGATCAGGAACCAAAACGGAATATTCATACAAAAAAAATCTAGACCATATGCATAAAACGTACTTTCATCCGGGAAAACATCTTCAAAGGTTTTATAGCACCACGCAAAAATGACAAATCTAAAACAGACAATGGTAAGAACGCATAACAAGAATTTAATTAGCTGTTTCATAAAAATCCTTAGCGCATAAAGCATTTCAAAAAGTACGTTACCGAATCAATACGAACAGCAAAATCTGGAGCTTGCCCGGAATATTTTGAGGTTGCGAAGAAACAAACTTCTTCTCCAATTTTCCCCTTACACCATAGCGTCACAGAATCTTGAAAAGCTGAGTCGAAAACTTTGGAAACTACAAAATCATTCAGATTTGTTTCTCCTGGTAATGTTTGAGTTCTTTGCATTGCATTTCTTGAATTCTGATTTAGCAAGTATATGAAAGAGCCCCCTTTAGATTTTTGTTTCATCACGAAACTCAAATATTCCGTCGGGAAATGATTTTTTCCGTAAAAAAACACACTACTGGGCAAATATGATTTACATTCTGTGGGAACGATGTACTCTTGCCTCATTTGTGCAAATACAAATTCTTTTCCTACCGAAAAATATTCATGTAGCGAGAACAGAAAAGAACAACATAATATCACTATTAACAAGAAAAAAAAGTTTTTTACTTTCATTGCACAGTTCCCATAAAATAAAGCCAGCAAACGTCTTATTCGTTATTATCAGTCGTGAAGTTTTCGAGTATCTGATCCCCCTTTTCGACAGCTAGATTTCCCGTTTCAAGAACATCGCCAGGATCCGTTAGTAATGCATCTTTAATAGCACTTAATCCCCTTGAAGGATTCAAAAAGCTTATAAATGTATCCCAACCTTGAGCTATGCATTCAACGAGTTTTTTTCCATATTCATTATACGCGCTATTTCCACCTTGAGGTGGTTCCAACGGATTCCCGTCTTCATCCATTCCTCCTTGTTCGTAATAATCAAGCCTATCTTCAGTATTTTTTTGAATTCTCTGTGCGGCCTCTCCATTAGGCGATAGCTCAGCAAAACACTTTGCAGTATTTACGATTCCAGCAAATCCAGCAACAGTGCCGTAACCTTTAGCTGCTTTTACAGCCGTTTTTGAAACTGAATTCCCATCCGGGTCCACCCCGT
This sequence comes from Fibrobacter sp., assembly GCA_024399015.1. GTDB lineage: Bacteria > Fibrobacterota > Fibrobacteria > Fibrobacterales > Fibrobacteraceae > Fibrobacter. The sequence continues at coordinate 51,300 of JAKSIC010000020.1, read as the reverse complement.
TCACAGGGTTCATCCCATTCCCCACGTACAAATACGGACTTGCAAACTGTCTCTTGGGATCCACACTGATCCATAAACCCAACATCGGATCCAGGTATCTTGCGCCGAAGTAGTTCAGCTCGGTCTCGTCATCTTTTTCCTTGCCGGTGAAATTCTCGGTCACCTTGTCGCCTGCGTCAGCGATCAGATCAATCTGTTCGCCGAAGGAGCGGTAGTCATAAGCTTTCTTCACTTCACCGAGGTCAGCAACGTCTGCGTTTGAGGAACCCTGGGTGCCGTACACCAGCATGGTGGAGCCCAGATGGTTCTTGAGGTACCATTCGAAGGTGGCGTTGCCGGAAGACGGCTTTTCGGCATCTTCCACGCCGTAGCGGCCGAGGCCCTGCGGCATATTGACAACAACCTTTGTTTCGCTGGGAGTGCCTTCGCGGTAGCTTTCACGAACTTCGGTGCCGATGCCGGTGTAGTGGGTCACGAGTTCCCGTTCCCAGTCAGCGGCATACACGCCATCGGCCTCGTCGGAAACGCAAGCCTTGCTGTAGCGGGTCTTGGAAACACGTCTGCCGGTGCCGTCGTAAGCCATGGTCAGCATAAGGCTATCGCCCCTACTGCAACTACGCGTATTCTCAAGCACGTTTCCTGATCTAGTTTCCATCCTGAACTCCACCGGCATTCCTCTCCAATCATAGGAAATTTTGAGGGACTTAATCGAAAGACTGTTGGGATACTCTCTTGTTAAAGATAACGCTATAGTCCAAAAAATTGAATAAAACTTCTAACCAAAAGAATTATAGATATGATTAAAGCTATTCCGTAAACACCTAGCATAAATAAGAACATTTCTGGGGAATCATCCCATGTAAAATGTCCCCCTCCATAACCTATATGTTTTGTTTTTATAGCATAAATTATTACGGATAATAAAATCAAAAAAGAAATTAGTGGAAACATTTTCTATCTCAAATCTGGAATTGATGTATTGGTATTATCTGCGGGAGCATTCCCCGACGTTGGAAGCATTCTTGTTGGACTTGGTTCTGCACAAATTTTCGGTGCAATATTGGACTTGTAGATTTTTTAATAGAGGGTTTTCCGCAAGCCATATTCATTAATCTGACGTTTTAAATATACTCTTTTTTCGTATTAATTGTTAAAGGTTATGCGCTAAGTTTTTGCAAACGGTAGGCAACCGCCATTTATCACAGAAGTGTCACAGTTCTGACAAAATAAAGTGGGAAAGTGCCCCTGTCGCTGTCGGAACACTATTCCAAAAGTGGGACTTGTTGTTTTTTTCAATTGTAAAATTTAAACTTTTTTGCAAAAAATGGGTTCGTTGGGAGTGGACATCACCGACAACTTTATGTTCGTTAAAGTGTTCAGCAACGTGGATGTGGCCAAGGATTTTCTGCAGGATGTCCTTAAGATTTCCATCGAGAAAATCACGGTTGTCACCGAAGCTACAACGCAGGAGGATCCATTCCACAAGAGCGTTCGTTTTGACGTGCTTGCGCGGGAGGAAATTCCTAGTGCCGACGGCAAGGCAAATGCGGGAAGGCAGTTCGATATCGAGATGCAAGTGGAAAACACGGGAGAACTTCCGAAGCGGGCTCGTTATTACCAGGGCATGTGCGACTTGGATGCTTTGGCAAAGGGTGGTGACTACGAGGAACTCCAGGAACAGTACATCCTGTTCATCTGCCCGGACGACATCTTCCATAAGGGAAAGTCCATTTACAGGTTCCAGAACCGTGACGAAAGCGACCACGAAATACTGTTGAATGACCTTTGTTACAAAAATTTCTATATATTTAACAAGTACGCTAACATCAAGGACGAGGCGACCCGCGAATACATGCAGTATTTCGCTACCAAGAAATGCGAATCCAAGAAGATGGAGCGCATTCACGAACTGGTTGAAAAGTACCGCAAGGATCCCGCAGCAAAGAAGGCTTATATGACTCTGGAACAGGAACTCAACATCCGCGAAAAGAAAGGTGCCGAAGCCAAGAACAAGGAACTGGCTAAGGGCTTCCGCGATGACGGCATTCCTCTCGAAATCATTTCTAAGCGTACAGGCCTCTCCCCCGAGGAAATCAAGGCTTTGTAATTTACGATACTTTCACAAAGTTTAAAGGGTCGCAGCGATAAACGGAACGACCTTGATTTGTTCAATTCTTTATAAAATCAAGCTATATTTGTTCTCGTTACGAGTAATTTATGCTTGTCTAAAATGCGACGTAGAGCGGCACCGACTTAATTCCATTTTCGAAACTGATGTTTTTAAGTTGTAGGTTCTCCGGAATTTCTATATTTTATCAAAACATATAACGAGAAAAAATATGACAAAACGTAGAGTTGTAATTACCGGTATGGGTGCTGTGACACCCCTTGGCAAGAACGTTAAGGAACTGTGGGATGGCATCCAGCACGAAAAGTGCGGCATTGGCCCCATCACCTTGTTCGATGCCACCGATTGCCCGGTAAAGATTGCTGCCGAAGTCAAGGACTTCAAGCCCGAAGAACACGGCATCGATCCTAAGGAAGCCCGCCGCATGGCTCGCTTCACCCAGTTCCTGCTGGCTGCTTCCAAGGAAGCTGTGGCAGACGCAAACCTGGGCGAAGACGACCTTCATGCAGACACCACTGGCGTTATTGCTGGTTGCGGTCTCGGCGGTATTGACGTCACCGACTCCACCTTCAATCAGTATGTGGCTGGCGGCAAGCGTCGTGTTTCTCCTCTCGCCATGGCTGAACTTATTCCTAACGAAGGTGCAGCAAACGTTTCCATCAACCTGGGCATTACCGGTTGTGCATGGACCATCGCAACTGCTTGCGCTTCTGGTACCGACGCTCTCGGCGTTGCTTTGGACGCTGTCCGTTCTGGCCGCTTGGACATCTGCCTTGCTGGTGGTTCCGAAAGTGGCGTGACCGACTATTCCATCAAGGCCTTCGCTGGCATGCATGCCCTTACCGACAAGTTCAACGACTGCCCCGAAAAGGCTAGCCGCCCCTTCGACAAGGACCGTTCCGGCTTTATCATGGGTGAAGGTGGCGCTGTGATGATTCTTGAAGAATTGGAACATGCCAAGGCCCGCGGTGCAAAGATTTACGCAGAACTTGCCGGCTACGGCGCTTCTGCTGACGCATACCACATCACCAGCCCCAAACCGGATGGAAGTGGCTGCGCCAAGGCTATGCTCCGCGCTATCAAGGACGCTGGCATTGAACCTACCGACATTGACTACTACAATGCCCACGGTACTTCCACTCACTTGAACGATGTTACCGAAACTGCTATGCTGAAGCTTGCTCTGGGCGATCACGCTCGTAAGATTAAGGTTTCCAGCACCAAGAGCATGACTGGTCACTGCGTTGGCGCTGCTGGCGTCTGCGAAGCCCTCATTAGTACTTTGGCAATTCGCGATTCCTTCGTTCCGGCAACCATCAACCTGGAAAATCCGGATCCGGAATGCGACTTGGATTACACCCCGAACAAGGGTGTTTCCATGAACGTGGACGTTGCCGCTTCTGCTTCTCTGGGCTTTGGCGGTCACAACGGTATCGTGATCCTCAAGAAGTACAACGGTTAATTAAGGTTGCGCGGTTTGTGTTGCACAGACACTGAACTGCGCCAGTTGTTCAAGAAATTGAAAACGAAATGTCGGAAGTTTATGCTTCCGGCATTTTTTTGTCTGGAATTTTGTACCTTTACTTTGGTTTTGGGAAAAAGGAGAACAAATGAAAACCAGAATTATTTTTGCCCTTATCTTGGCCGCAATTTCTTTCAGCTTTGGCCAGAATGATGATTCCTCTGCAAAAGGTGACGTCTCGTACGACGAAGGCTTTTTTACAGACGATTATTTTATTGGGGGATCTCCTGCAACGTGGGACGATGTAAAAGACGTCATTTCCTCTAATGATGACGCCGCTGACAAGGCGGGTACTGCGACAATTTTAGGTTATACTGCTTATGCTTTTGCTGTCACGGGTGGTGCGTTTATGGGCTATGCTCTGGGCTATGGCTTGTTTGCGAAAGGAGAGGGCATTTTTGATAATGGACGCGACGTGATGTTCTGCATTGGTCTTGGTGCCGCCGCTGTTGGATACCTTATTGAATATTTTGCGAATGGCAAGAGGAGATCTGCCATTGATACTTACAAATCGGAAGGTGGTTTTGGCGTGGTATCGACACCTCAAGGCGGTGTAGGCTTCGGTTACAGTTTCTAAGCTAAAACGCTGAAAAAATGATCCCCGGCACTTGCGTGTCGGGGCGCTTTTTATTTAAGATAGGTCAAAATTTAATTGCGAATGTGTAAAAAATAGTTTTGTATTTGCCAAAATTTCTTTAAAATTACAACGTTTTCAAAACGTCTGTTTAAAATTAAATCGGTTTTAAGGCGGAGAATATATATTAAAGGCCATTGGAGTGTTTATGAGATTAGAAAAGATAAAGCTGCTGGCTGCATCTGCCGCCTTGTGCGTTGTGGCCTGTTCCGAAGGTGGTTCGGTTACGGAACCTAATGATCCTTCTTCCCCTAATTTTGAAAATCTTAGTGGTCTGCCGGAAGGTGAAAATCCTGGTACGGAAATTCCTGGTGGCGATTTGGGCAGCGGTGAAAATCCGGGTACCCAGATTCCTGGCGCAAGTGATCCTGGAATGCAAAATCCAAATCCGCAAAATCCGGGTAATACCAATCCGGGCGACGAAAACCCGGGTGATATAAATCCTGGCACGGTTCCCGGTAATACAGTTCCAGCTGATGATGAAAATGACTTGGAAGATTCAAGGACCTTGACCGGTGGCGAAATTCTTTTGAAGCTTGCTGGCACATCGGCTACTGTAGAGAATAACAATGGTTGCGTGACGGTGGCTCAAAAGAGTGCTACCATTACATGCCCTGGCGCTTATTATGTGACTGGTGAATCTTCCGATTTTCAGTTGGTGGTGAATACTCCCGGTGTGGATAACGAAGGCAACACGGGCATCTATCTTTATAACGCCACTTTGAAAAGCCAGAATTCCCCCATCCTGGTAAAGAACGCCGACAAAACGGTGCTTCACTTGGTAAAGGGTACGGTCAATGTGGTGGAAGACGGTTATGGTGATCATTTGTTCGAAAAGATGACGGGCAAACTGGATACGGCCAAGGCTGCCATTTACTCCAAGGACGATTTGAACATCAAGGGCGCCGGAAAGTTGACTGTGAAGGGAAACTTCAAGAACGGCATCCATTGCAGTAACGATCTCAAGATCAAGAATGGCGACATCACCGTGGTTTCTAAGGATAACGGTATCAAGGCCAAGGAAGAACTGGAGATTTCCGGTGGTAATATCACCGTTACTGCTACAGGCAAGGGAATTGTTGCCGACAGTCTTGTCTATGTGGAAGACGGTACCGTCAAGGTGGATGCAGAAGACGATGCCCTGCATGCAAATTATGCAATCCATATGAATGGTGGTGAAGTGACCGTCAGTTCCAAGGGCGATGGCATCCATGCGGATTCCGCTTTGTATTTGAGTGGTTCCACCATCAACGTGGTTACGGCTTCCGAAGGTCTGGAAGCCTACAGGATTTTTGCCGAGGGCGGCGTTACTTCGACCTTCGCTACCGACGACGGCTGGAATGCTGCAGGCGGCCCCAAGGATCCCAATGCGGGTGGTTTTTCTTCCTTCAGCGAATCCAGCGGTCACATTGTCATTAGTGGTGGCCACCATTACATCAGTGCCAAGGGCAACATGATCGATGTGCTGGATGCCAATGGCTCTGCCAAGCAGACTGGCGGCGTGTTGATTCTCGAAATCACTGGCGAAAGCTACGAAAGCATGGGCGGCTTCGGTGGAGGCGGCATGGGTGGCTGGGGCGGCGGCTTCGGTGGCTGGGGCGGCGGTTTCGGCGGCGGTGGCGGTAGCGGCGGATGTTCCTCCAATATGGCCGGCGGCTTGATCGATACGGACCTTGGCTACGAAATTACCGGCGGCGTGCTCCTGGCCTTCGGTAACTACTCCACGGATATTCCGGAGTGCGCAACGGTTACCTATAACAATACCAGTTTCTATGGTTCTGATGTGGCTGCGTTCAAGCCCCAACACCAAGGCAACGCCATTCTCTATGGAGGCGCTGTAAAGTCTGTTGCCCAGGTTCAGACTAACGGAATGAAGGAGCTGAAGTTCCCCAACGGGCTAGTTTATATGTACAGGTGATTCTATTTTTCTCCCATCGATACACGAAACCGCCCGGGATTTCTCCGAGCGGTTTTCCCTTTGGAATTTTTTGCAACTTCTGAATCCTCTCAGGTCTTGCATTAACTATTTGAATTGTTACACTGGAAAGCGCATCTGTAATAGCTATGTTTGAACCTAAGATATTTAGAACGAATCAACGTTCATAGGATTTCGCGATGAAAAAAATTGTTGTTTGCTTTTTTCTTCTGGTGATGTCTGCATGCTATGTCGAAGAGTCAGGAAGGGTATGCACAGAGAACGATTCTTCGATTACCGTGAGCACATTGCTTGACGCATCTGTTGATAGCGTGCGGTATTTTTTGAAAGGAGAGCTGATATGTTCCTCCCCAAAATCCAAAGGAGAACATCTTGAACGCAATGTTTTCTGTGATGGAGAATATTGCGTCAAGGAATCTTCATTAGAGGGATATGAGCGTCGCGTGATTGACTATTGTGCGGTGGGATCCTTATGTGATAATCTGGGCGATTTCGTGGAAGAAATACAAATCGTCTTTTTCTTGCAGGGGAATGCGGATACAGTTCGATTGTCCAGGTCTGGCTCGCCGAAGCTTGAATTTGGCAAATTTTACAGAGTGTACAGAAAAAGTGATTCTGAGTTAACAAAAATTCTGAATGGCGATTCTTTTGAGAACGATTCCTGTTTTAATGATTTCTGCGTCGCAAATCATAAGAGTACTTTTGGCATGTGTAAAACCGAAGAAATTGACGGAGTCGAAAAGAAAAATGTTTGTTCTTCGAATTGGATTGCAGAATTCTACGAAAGTATGTTCGGTAATCGCTAATTTTCCTAGAACAGCAAAAACCAGCAGCCTAGGCTGACAAAAACCGCCCGGAACAAAAATTCCGAGCGTTTTTTTATGGCTAGATCCCCGATCGGGTTATTAAAGACTACTTATTTCAAGAAGCCGTATTCGTAGACTTTGGGACGGAGCTTTTCGGTGAGGGTTTTGTAGGCTGATTCGAAGTTGGAAAAGTTTATGGGGATGGAAATTCCTGTGTCGTTTTGTGCTTTGAGTGCCATTCGTATTTGATATCAACCCACATCGGAGCGGTTGAGCTTGTACTCGTCACGAATTTTATGATTGAAGGTTTGCTTGAAGTAGGCTTGCCAGATTTTTAGACCTTCGGCAAGGACTGTTTCTTGTTGTTCCATTCCAAATCGTTTGCGCTGGCGGTGAGATTGCTTCCGTTGAACAGCATCCAAGATGTTGGTCGTCATGAAAAAGACCATCATGCGGTAACAAGTGCGAAACAAGCAATTTTTTTTGATGCAGCCCATCATGAAAATCCTGGGTTGCTGTCAAAACAACGCAAAATTTTGCGTAATTATGTAGATGATCTAAACGATTTGAACGAATATATGGAAACTACAGATTGGTTGGGACAAACGTCTCTTGGAAAGTACATTATCAAAAAAAGATTGAATCATGAACCTCAAATTCGTTTGAAAATTCTAAGACAACGATTCTTGGTATGGATTCTTTGGAAGTTCACGAACTTCTAAAACAGCGTCCGACAGGGCCGTGCCATGGACCCGTTGATGAAGATGAATGTATTCGATGGGTCAATGACTCCGCAACGGTAAAGAAGGAAGATCATCCTGATTACAAGTGGACGAAATGGCGGGTCTGCTGTAATACGATTCGAGATTCCATTGATGTATCAAAGAAAAAACGAAGAAAGAAATAATCCAAAAGCTCCGGTGCGATAGTGCCGGAGTTTTTTACGTCCGTAATATTTCCCCGTACAACTCATTCAAAACTCTATTTACTTTGTCTGCGCTTGGGTTTATCTCAAGCGTTTTTTCGTTCATGTAGATTCTTTTGTTCAGTTCGATCATTAGGCTTGGACGATTGGGGTGAGCGATGAGGGAATTGCTGTATGGTGTGTTAATTCCAACGCTGTAACCCGCGTCGGTAAAGGTTCGTCGGGCGAGTTCAATGATTTCATCGCTTGGACGGGTGGAATCGTCATTGAATCCAAGGCAAACGTCAACGGGTTCGCCTGCAGCGTTGCCTGCTTCCGAAAAATCGTTGGGACAACTATGACAATCTATGAGAATGGCGTTTTCGGGTTGCAAAAGTGTGGATAGTTTTGCATGGTGTTCAACGAATAAAAGTGTGCGTCGTACGGTTTCTTCTATGGGGAGGGTACGCTCTGAAAGTCCGTTCTTTGACTTGGTGTAGATGATTCCTTGTCCGTAATTTTCCATGGGGTCGCCGATTAATCTTTCAAGGTCGAGATCGAAGCGAGATAGCTTGGCGAAGACTGGGATGACGCGGCTTGTGTTAGCTTCGCCAAGGGTTTCTCTGAGTGTGGAGACGTTCGGGGCGAAAACGATGTCTGTGAACCAGTCGGTCCATTTGTCATGTTCTGCCTTGATGTTTTCGGGATTTGTCCAATCAGAAAAGTTTGTGCAGGGGACTGCGTGGGGGATGTTGAGAACGATTCTTTCCATGACTCGCCTTTGTTGAATTTGACGAGCTTATTTTATAAAAGTCGTGTGGCAGCGAGGTCGCTTGTAGGGCGACAATGTTTTTGCCCTTCCAAAATTTTGATTGGGCAATTTTTTTTGCCAAAAAATGTTAAAACTTCCGATGGACGGCCTTGATGGCTTTGGTGTATTCGGAATGGACTTCGTTTTTCTTTGCCAGTTTGGGCCATTGGGCGACTGCGCTCTGGACTTCTGCGAGGATTTTTTTGTAGCGGCCCTGCTTGAGGCCTGCGAACTTTGCCACTGCCCTGAAATCGTCTAGGACGAAGTTGTCTCGCTTGCCGTTGAAGGTGAGCTGGTGCGTGCCTGTCCAGAGGCCGCCTGGGTTGTAGGCGTAGGTCATGTCAAAGGCGGGGGCGAGGCTCCATTCACCTTGCTTGTTCATGAGGAACCCGATGTTCTTTGCGTGATCGTCCTGGTTGCGGGCGCAGATGTTGAAAACTGCCCTTCGGAAAAATTCCTCAAGGGAATCGTAGCCCAGGCCCAGCTGCTTGATGACGGTAATGGCCTGCTCGTAGCTGTTGGCACCGGCGGCGTTAAAATCGTAGTGGGCGAGGGCCGTGAGGGACTGGTAATGCAGTTTCTTGCCACCGGCAAGGCGGTCGAATCGCCTTGTCATAAAGTGCCTGTGACCTGCGTTTTCTAGCAAGTGGCTTTCCGACATCTGGATGCCTGCGGCTAGCGCCATCTGGTAGTAAGTGTATTCGATGGGGCCGTAGCCCTGAAGGTCCGCCTTTTCCTTGTCGCTATTGTTCTGGACGTCGTCCAGCTTTAAAAGCCAGTAGGTAAAATTTTCGCTATTGGCTACCTGTCCAGAACGTATTTCTCCTGTGGATTCGTCCAGCGCGATTAGGACTTTTGCCCTGGCGCCCCCTGCGGAAGTGCCCACTCGCAGAATCTGCTCGAAGGTGTTCTGCTTCTTCTTGTTTTTGAAGGTTGTTGCCGCCTTGAAATTCTTTCGCTGGTTCAGAATGTCTGCGGCGAAGTCACGAAGGGCTTCTACGTCGAGGATGTCGTTTTCTGTGGCAGTGGGGCCTACGGTGGGGATGAATTCCAATGCGCCCATGCCGCGGTTGCCTGTATAGCAGAGGCGCTCCAGCGGGGTAAATGATTGCGGGTCCCGACCCTGCCTTATGAGCCAGGAATCGATAAGCTTGTTACCGAACTTGTCGGGAATGGAATCTACGAAAAGCCCAGGCAGACCCTTGAATGTGTTGGGCAGAAGAGGGAAGGAGTAGATTTTGGAGGTGACCGGCATGGAAATGGGGGATGGTTCAATCCCTGCGCCGATGAAACTCGGTGCGTATTCGAAACGTGCGGCGGTGTCGCCCTCCTCCATGGAAAGGGCGCCAATGGTTGTGCCCCAGAGCTTGACTTCGACGGCGATCATGTCCCCTCCTAAACCTGTTTACTTGTCTTCGTCCCACACCCAGCCGGCCTTGGGCTCGGCGGCGATGTTTGCTGTGGCAGTTGCGTTTGTTGCGCTGCTGGTGGCTGCGTTCTTGGCGTTTTGTAAAGTGCCAGAGGAATCGCCCCGGGCTTTGGATGCTCGTTTGCGTTTGATCTTTTGCAGGTTGCGGGATTGCATCAGAAGTTCCATGGGGCTTGGCCCCTGTTCGGGTACCAGGTTTACGAATTGCTGCAAAAGATCGAGTGCTCGGAGAATTTTTACCAAGTTCAACAGCTGGGTGGATTGCCCTTTTTCGAGATGCTCCACGGTGCTCTTACTGACTCCCGCCTTGTTTGCCAAGTCGGCCTGGGTCCAGTTGTTGTTTAGTCTAAAGCTTGCGATGCGCTTGCCGAATTCGGTAAGCACTGCTTCGTCGGTAAAAGGGTTGTATTGGACCATGGTGAACCTCCTTGGAAAAATCTAGCAAATTTTGTAAAGTTATGTTGTAATATTCCTTAAAAATAAAGAATAAACGTATGAACATTGTGTTAAATCGTGAAAAATAAAGAGTTATTTTTTTTGAAATGCTCAAAAAAATCCCCGGCACAAAAGTGTCGGGGACTTTGAATTGCTAGATCCTTCTCCACAAAGTGGATAACTTTCACTAAGGAGCGAAGCTCCAAGTGACGTATAGCTATGCTCAGGATGACGCGGGGGTATGCTCAGGATGACACGGGTGCTACGCACCCTCGCAATGACAGCTGGACGATGCTCGGACCTCGTACCTCGAGCCTCGTGCCTGGAACCTCTATTCCTTAACGCTCCAGGTGGTGCCTTCCTTGCTGTCCTTGATCACGATATTCATGGCGGCAAGTTCGTCGCGGATGCGGTCGCTTTCTGCCCAGTTCTTGTTGGCGCGTGCTTCCTTACGGGCGGCCAGCAGTTCTTCCACCTTGGCGACGTCAATGCCAGCGGCACCTTCGTCAGCCTTCTTCTTGTAGTCCTGACGGGGTTCGTCCAGCTTCAGGCCGAAGATCTTATCCATGTCGAGAACGAGAGCAGCCTTTTCGCCGTCGTCAATGTCGGACTTCAGCATGGTATTGAGAATACCCAGGGCGCGGGGCATGTTCAGGTCGTCGCCGATAGCGGTCTTGAATTCTTCCTGGAAGGCCTTGGCAGCATCGCTCTTGATTTCGGTAGCCTTGCCGATCAGCGGGTCGGTCTTCTTGTGAAGGCTCTTGAAAGCTTCCTTGGCGCCGGTGAGAGCGTCCCAGGTGAAGTTCAGGTAGTTACGGTAGTGGCTGCCCAATGCGAAGTAACGGTAGTCCAGCGGATTGTAGCCGCGGTCCATGAGCAGGGTGACGGTGAGGAATTCGCCGCTGGACTTACTCATCTTGCCGAAGGTCTGCTGGGTGGTGCCGTCTTCAAGCTTTTCTTCGCTGGCGGTACGGAGGAATTCACCGTGCATCCAGAAACGGCTGAACTGAACGCCATTGGCGCATTCGCTCTGTGCAATTTCGTTGGTGTGGTGCACGCGGATATGGTCAGAACCACCGCAGTGAATGTCGAGAGTCGGACCATTGTACTTCATAGCCATGGCGGAGCATTCGATATGCCAGCCCGGGAAGCCTACGCCCCAGGGGGAATCCCATTCCATGGCGCGCTTCTTGTCCTTGGGGCTGAACTTCCAGAGTGCGAAGTCAGTAGCGTTGCGCTTTTCGCCCATGTCGATACGGCTACCCTTGCGGAGGTTTTCCACGTCAAGGCGGGCGAAGTCGGCATAGCGGGGGAACTTCAGGCTATCGAAGTAGATGCCGTCGGAAGTACGGTAGGTAAAGCCCTTTTCTTCGAGGGTCTTCACCAGGTCAATCTGTTCCTGGATGTGCTGAGTTGCAGGAGTCCAGCGGGTGGGTTCCTGAATGTTCAGACGATGCCAGTCGGCCATGAAGGCGTCGGTGTAGAACTTGGCGATGTCCCAGACGGACTTGCCTTCGCGTGCTGCACCCTTTTCCATTTTGTCATCACCGGAGTCGGCGTCGCTGGTGAGGTGGCCCACGTCGGTGATGTTCACGATGTGGTTGACCTTGTAGCCGTAGTAGTTCAGGGTGCGGACCAGGAAGTCTTCGAAAATGTAGGTACGGAGGTTGCCGATGTGGGCGAAATGGTACACCGTGGGGCCACAACAGTACATACGCACGGCGGGAACGCCTTCAGGAAGTGTGAACAGTTCTTTCTTGCGTGATGCGGTGTTGTAGAATTGAAGTGCCATTTGAGCCTCCGGTTAAGTTGAGGTGCCGCGGGATGCGGAACCTGAGCGCGACATGCGCTGCGAACGGGTGCAAAAATAGAAAAGTATTTAGTCAAAAAGGCCGAGACCGACACCAATATAAGCTTTAACACCCACAACATCGGCGTAGTGCATGTTTGCTTCTAGACCCATGCTAAGGTTAAGGCCGATTGCATCGCCGCCTAGCCCTCTTTCGCCCTGGCTGACGGGATGACCGTAGGAAAATTCATAGCGAAGACCCGGCGTGTACATATACACGGTGCGGGAATCTTTTTCCACGGGCACAGAATCATCTCCAGAGTGTCCGTCGTAATATCCAACTTTCAGCGTGGCAGAGAACTTGTGGTCAACGTTGTCAAAGATGGGGTAACCATATAGAAGGTACGGATGAACTCCGCTAGTACTTTTTCCGCCCTTATGGTAAAGGCCGTCGTAACGGAGATCTTCGCCATGGTTGGTTGCTCCGCCAACTTCAAAGCCCATGCCGATATCGCCAAAGAAAAGGCAGGCTGTAACAGATGCTCCACCTCCTAAAAAATTGATGTTGCCGAAGGTGCCGGGAAGAGTGGATTTTGCGTAGAAGAAAAATGCGTCGACGGTAAACATTCTAATGGACGCTTGTCGTGGGGCTCTTGCATATATGCCCAAGTCCGTTTGGATGGAGTCCATAATGTTGTCCATTTCAGATGCAAGAGCTTTGCGTTCTTGCTTGGAAAGGGAACCTTGGTCGACTTCTAATTGAAGCTGCTTTAGCAGGTATTGAACCCTACGACGCATTGGCGGTTCAAGTGCTGCAACGGCTGCATCAATATTCTGCTTTCGTTGAGTATAGACAGCCATGAATTCTTGGGGCAGGGCCTCCATCATTTGGCCGAAAGGATGGAGGTTTTCATCAAAGGGGCTGAACTGATTGCGAGCAATGAAAAATCCGTTTCCGATGGGGTTACGGTAGCAACCCAAGTTTCCTTGGCAGGACCAGTAGAGCAGAACTTCCTGTTGCGTGGTATCGAGAGGTGCGCTCGGGTTTAGCGCATAGTAGTTGATCAGGCTATCGCGAACGGGATTGAACGCTTTTCTGAAAGCGCTGACTTCGCCGCTTTCGGCGGCCTTTAACAATGAGGAATCCAGAGCGAACGCCTTGGTCATGGAGTCCGCGATAACGACCATTGACCCGGAAGCGTTTGCAAAGACCTGCGAAACGATGAAAAGAAAAATTGCTATTCCTAACCTCATGGGAATAAATGTACAAAACTTTATTTGAGATTTGCTAATTTTGCCCTATGCTTTTTGATGAAATTATCGGCGATGCTTATGAGCCCCGTGAATATCCGGCCCTGGCCAGACTTTCTGATGAATGGGTACGAACCCGTCCTTTTGAAGATTTGAAAGTTCTTGTTGCAACTCCAATTTTTAGAAATACCTTGGTTCAGTACCGTGCGTTGATTGCTGGTGGTGCGGAACTAGTGGTAGGTCGTGCCGTGGGTAATGCTGGTGCATCTATGCCCTGTGATCCGGCTATCGTATCCATGTTACAGGAAAAGGGAATTCCTGTGATTAGCGATGAAAACGTCAAAAGTGGAAAAGTTGAAGATGATTTTGACTTGATTCTTGATTGCGCAGGACAGTTCAGTTTTTGCAACCCTCATGTGGGGTTTGTGGAATTGACCCGCTCCGGAGTGCAGTTCTACGAAAAATCCCCGTATCCGGTTTATGTCGCTGATAGTGGGATCGTGAAAAGAATTGAAACCACTCTAGGTACAGGTGAAGGTTGTTTCCGTGCATTGGATCAGTTGGGGTTTAATGCCCTTGGTTATGAAGGCAAGAATCTTGTGGTGTTCGGCAGTGGAAAAGTGGGCTGCGGTATTGCTTTACAAGGTGTTCACCGTGGCATGAGCGTTTGCACTGTTACGGACTTCCGTCGTAGAAATACAGGTTCTGATTTTTGCCATGTGCTGGAAAACAATGATGTGCAGATTGTGGATTGCAACAATGATGCCGCTGTTTCTCTAGCGGTTTCCTCTGCGGATTACGTGGTCACGGCAACCGGTGTAAAAAATGCGTTGAGCCTCGCTGCGGTTTCTGCAATTCTTGAAAACCCGCAGGTTGTTGTGGCCAATATGGGTGTGGAAGATGAATTCGGCGAAATGGTTCCTGCCACCCGCGTGTTGAATAAGAAGGCGACCCTGAATTTTATGCTTGAAGAACCCACCCACTTGAAGTACATCGATACAAGCCTTGCTCTCCATGCTGCCTTGGGTGAACGCCTGCTTCAGGAATCTGCAAAATGTATGGTAGGTTTCCCCTTCTCTGGCGTCAAGGATCCTGCAGAAGACTTGGAACAATTGCTTTTGATGACAACTATTCAGCACGGCGTTATCGGCCCCGAAATTTGCGATATGTTGCGATAATAAAGGCTATATTTGTGAAAGATAAAATGGGAAGTGTTTATGCTTAAAAGAATAATTTGTCTTGTCTCTCTTCTGATGGCTTGTTCCTTTGCCGACGATATCATCGCTACCACCTCCAATGGTTCCACAGTGATTCTTCATGACAACGGCCGTTGGGAATACTACCAGAACAATGCCAAGATTCGTGATGTGCGCCCCACTGCAATTCCCGAAGATGCCAAGTACGAAATTTCCATCAAGTACGAAAGTGTTGACCGCATCAAGAAAGATGTGCGCATGGCCATGGAAGCTGACTTTGCTACTGAAGAAGAAATCAAGGATAGCCTTCGCAAGGTTCCCAAGGGCGGCGTCGTTTATTTCCAGGTTCCCACGAGCCAGATTAAGAAAGGCTTTGTCCGCGAGTTGATTTACTCTATTTACGATACTGGCAAGAATCCGATTTTCACCCAGAAGTCTAGTGACGATCAGGCCACGGCAAGTGAAGATCGCGGTGTCTCCAACTTGATGGTTGTTCCCATTTATGCACGCCCCAAAGCAAAGGTCATGAAAGCTAAAGTTGTGAGCGAAACTGGTCGCCAGACTTTGGAATTTGATATTCCGGTAAAGTAATGAAGTTTGCTGTTGTTGATCTAGAAACGACAGGGGGAAAGGCCGAGCTCGGTCGAATTATCGAGATCGGAATTGTTTTGTTGGATGATTTTGAAGTGGTAAAGACTTACCAGACTCTTGTGGATCCTGGTCTGCCCATTCCTGAATTTATTCAAAATCTCACAGGCATCAATGATGAAATGGTGCACGGAAAGCCGCAGTTTAGTGCTGTTGCCGAGGAGGTGGCGGAACTTCTGAAGGGAAGAATTTTCGTTGCGCACAATGTTCAGTTTGATAGCAGATTTATACGCGCGGAGTTGAAACGCTGTGCTATTAAGTACGACCCGCCGCGGCTTTGTACAGTGAAACTTTCCCGCCGCTTTTTCCCGGGGCTTCCCAGCTACAGTCTGCATAACTTGATCATGTCTCTCGAGTTGCCCGACTTCAATCACCATCGTGCACTGGACGACGCCTTGGCCGCGGCGGAACTGTTGAAGCTTGCCCTGCAAAAAGCGGGTGCAGAAAAAATCCAGAAAGAAGTGAAGAACATTACCAAAGCGGAAACCTTAGTGATGTTTTAATGATGCAAGGGGCGACAGCCCCTTTGCGTCATAATAATCCGGCTTTATGTTTCATCTTCAAAATACGTGCAGCGGATTCTTCAATGCGCTGCTTGTATTTGCTGCTCTGTTTGGATAAATTCGTCAGGATGTTCACCATATCTACCGCCTTCCTGGGGAAGGTAATCATGAACATATCGTTTCCTGCGGTAAGTGCTGTAAGAACCAGTTTCTTGAAATCCTTGGCGGGATAGTTCTTTCCCTTTACGCGCTCGGTTCCGCTGACCCATGCACGTAAGGAAACTCCCCAAAGGTCGTCTGTAAGAATCACTGTCTCTGGAGACATATCGCGGGCCATCTGCACAATCTTCGGCTCAAAAACTGCCGGCCTGTTGGAAATGCGAACGAATCGAACGCTGCTCATCATGGTGATGGGAATGTCGTTGGACAGAGCCCTAAAAAATTCAACGTTCTTTTGGATCTTTGCCTTCGGGGTTGCGCTGATGGCGATTTGATGGTCGCTGTTGGTCCAGGAATCGTAACCAGGGAAATGCTTCGAAACGCAGACGATTCCGCTTTGACGCATGCCGTCCACAAAGGACCTTACTTTGTTTGCATTGGTGGTGTCCGGACCCCAGGAACGGTCGGATTCTTCCATAAAGGAATTCTTGCCTCGGCTATCTTTTGACGGGTCAAGAACGGGAGCCAGGTTCACGTTGATGCCAACTTCCTTCATGGCGGCTCCGATTTTACGGCCGATGTTTTCCACCTTCTCGTTGGTCATCTTGCGCATAGATTTTGCGCTAGGTGTGCGTTCCCATTTGGGATTGATTGCGGAAACTCGATTGACTAAACCGCCTTCCTGGTCTACGGCCACAATAGGCGGAATTTCCATGGTGCTATTGACGGTCTTCAAATTTTCCTGGAAGTTGTCCAGTTTCTTGAGGTGGTTCTTCATGACGAGATATCCGCCGAATTCATTCTTGATCATGAAATCTGCGGGAGTCATGTAGACCATCACCATCTGGGCGGCCTTCTGCTTGATGCTCAGCTTTTCCCAGAGGGGCATCAGTTCGCAGGGAAGATTATACGGATTCTGAGAAACGTCGCATTCGGCTGCTGTCGCGGCTGGCTCAGTTGCTGATTCTGCTGCAATCTCTGCAGAAACATCGCTTCCATTGTCTGGCTTTACTTCTGCGATGGCGTTTTCCAAGGAGGATAGGTCGGTGAGTTCCTGCGCAAAAACCACACTGAACAAAGTCAGTGCGGTAAAAAAAGCGCTTGTAAACCTAAACCTAAACATCAAACCTTTCGCTAGTCAGTGATTTCTTGTGGCCTCCCAACCATCCGTCACTTTAACCCGAGTCCTGGCCTTAGGCCACGAACCTCGAGCCTGGCACCTGGAGCCTCGAACCTCCTAAGGCACGTAATCTTCGGCACTGCTCTTTGCGGCGGGCTTCTTGGCGCCCCAGCGTCTCGGCTTGAATTCGCGAGGTGGGAAATCGAACTTCAGCTTGCCGCTCTTGTCCACATAGAGGAATGCGTCGAAGGTGCGGTGAGTCTTGTTGCTGCGGAATCCTCTGATGAGTTCAGTCTTCACGCCCACGCCGGAAAGCATGGTCTTGATGGCGTCCAGGGGAATTTCCTTGCCCAAAAGAATCTTCGGCAACTGCAGGCCGCTGGGTTCCTTCTTCACATAGGAATCGCTGACGTAGCCGGTCAAAGTTTCGAACACCGGTGCTCCATCCAGCGGGGACACGCCAACCTGTTCGCCCAATTCTACTTCGGCGCCTTCGCGGTTGTCGTCAAAGACAAATTCAATCTTGTTCTGGTCGTTGATGATGACCACTGCAGAGAATTCTGCACCCTTCTTGCTGCGGAAACCTGCGAGAGGACCGATCTTTCTGTTGGTCAATAGCTCAACGATTTCTTCATCAGAAAGACGCTTACCGCCAATCATCTTGCGGATCACGATGCCGTCTTCGGTGGTGTAACGGCTAACGGTTTCCATGACCTTCTTGCCGTTCACCGGGCTGAAGCTTGCTTCGCCGGTAGTACTTTCTTCCTTGAAGCCCTTGATGTTCTTCACCATGGTCTTGGTCATTTCCACGATGCCATTCATGAAGCTTTCGCGGGTTTCCTTACCCTTTTCGATCTGCTCCATCTTGTATTCCCATTCGCCAGTCAGTTCCGGGCTGGTGAGGGCTTCGATGTCCATGGCCTTCAGAACCTTGATGAGGTCGAATGCCTTGGCGGTGGGAATCATGTCCTTGCCGTCGCGGACCACGTACTTGTCGGTGACCAGTTTTTCAATAATGGCTGCACGGGTTGCCGGAGTTCCAAGGCCACGTTCCTTCATGGCGTCGCGGAGTTCGCCCTCTTCCACCAGCTTACCGGCGCTTTCCATCATGGAAAGAAGGGTGCTTTCGGTGTAGTGTGCAGGAGGCTTGGTGAAGTCTTCCTTGGCTTCGATTTCCACGTTCTTGGCCTTGTCGCCCTTCAGCTGCGGGATGTTGGATTCATCATCGGAATCCTTGCCGTAAACAGCCTTGAAACCGGGTTCCACCAAAATCTTGCCTTCGGTGAGGAAGGTTTCCTTTTCCACGGTGGTGACGCGGGTGGTGTTCAGGTACTTTGCAGGCGGATAGAACACGGCGATAAAGCGCTGGCAGATCATGGTGAAGATTTTCTGTTCCGCTTCGGTCAAATCCGTGGGCATGACGCCGGTGGGGATAATGGCAAAGTGGTCCGAAATCTTGGAGTTGTCAAAGACCTTGGGAGTCTTGACGATCCAGTTGTTGTTGAGGGCTGCCTGGGCGAAGGTGCTGAGGCTGCCGGTAATCTTGCCCATGGTGGACTTTACGGTGCCCACGTAGTCTTCGGGGAGGCACTTGCTGTCGGTACGCGGATAGGTGGTTGCCTTGTGGCGTTCGTACAGGGCCTGGGCGATAGAAAGGGTGGTCTTTGCGCTAAAGCCGAAACGGTTGTTGGCTTCACGCTGAAGGGTGGTCAGGTCGTACAACGGACCGCACTTCTGAAAACTGGGAGCGGTGGTCTCCTGGATGGTGCCGGCTTTGCCCTTCACCTTCTTGAGGATGTCCTGAACACGCTTTTCGTCAAAAATCTGCTTCTGCTTGCTGTCGCCTTCGGTGGTAAACCACTTACCGGCGTAGGTGCTGCCTTCGTTGTCGAATTCCGCTTCCACCGTCCAGAACTTCTTGGGAACGAACTGGTGGCGTTCTTCTTCGCGGTTCACGATAATGGCGAGGGTCGGGGTTTGCACACGGCCGCAGGGGGTAATCTGGAAACCGCCCATGGAGCTATTGTAGGCGGTAAGGCCTCGGCTACCGTTCATGCCGATGAGCCAGTCGGCTTCGCTTCGGCAAAGGGCTGCTGCCTTCAGGTTTTCCATGTCGGCGCCGTCGCGCATATTGTCAAATGCTTCCTGGATGGCGGCAGGGGTCATACTCTGCATCCACAGGCGCTTGATGGTCTTGCCCGTGAACTTGCCCTTCAGCACGTAGTCCAGGATGTAGAAGAAAATCAGTTCACCTTCGCGGCCGGCATCGCATGCGTTCACGATGGTGGTCACGTCCTTGCGCTTGATCAGCTTGCTCAAGATGGAAAGCTGGGCCTTGGTCTGCGGGTTTGCGGACAAGGGGAACTTTTCCGGCAACATGGGAAGAGTGCTCATTTCCCATTTCTTGTAGCGTTCATCGATTTCCTTGGGATCGGCGATTTCAACCAGGTGGCCGATGGCGTGGCTCACGATGGTGGTGTCGCTTTCATAGACTCCGTTACCCTTGGTAAAGGACTTCTGACCGAGAACCTTCACAAGGTCCAGGGCGACGCTGGGCTTTTCGGCGATAATGAGGGTCTTGCCTTCAACAGCGGGCTTGGCGGCTTTCTTGGTAGCCTTGGCTGCGGTCTTGGTTGCAGTCTTTGTTGCCTTTGCAGTGGTGGTCTTAGACTTTGTTGTCGTTGCCTTAGTTGTTGCCATCTGTTATTTCCATTTGAATTTGCCGAGCAGGCCAAAAATGACGGCCAACACGGTGAAGGGGGCAATGAGGAATTCTACAGGAATGCACCACTTGAGGAGGTGCGGCTGTTTGAACACCTTGAGCCCGCGGACTATTAAAACGAAGTCGCCTACGCACTTGAGTGCGAAGACAATGGCTGTGGCCATGAAAATTTCAAAACTGAAGGGAGAAAGGATGGCTGCGATACACTGCATGGCAAGGAACAGGAAAATCATGGACAAGACGAACACGATTTTCGGGGTGTAGTGGATTGTGGTGGAGGCCCAGCGCTTGCGCTGTTCCCACAGTCCCTTCAAAGTGTCTTTTCCGCTGGTGGTCACAAAGGTTTCCTCGGTAATGCAGTAGCGCATTGCCCAGGGGCGTTCCTTGGCAAGTTTTTGCATCAGCAGGTCGTCATCACCGCTCTGCAGCTTGATGACATTGTCAAAACCGTTTACGTTCTTGAAGAAAGTCTTGCGGTAGGAAAGGTTGTTGCCGGTGCTGGTAAGGGGCAGGTGCATAGCGATGCCTGCGGTGCCTGCCACGCGGTAAATCATGGTTTCCACTGCCTGGAGGAAAATCAGGGCGCTTTCCTTGCCCGGGGTGGTGGGAATGTAGGAGTGGCCAGCCACCATTTCAATGCCCGGCTCAAATTCGCGTACAGTTCCCGAAATCCAGGTGGGCTTTACAATGCAGTCTGCGTCGGTAAGGCAGAGGATGTCGCCATCGCAAACTTCAATCATGCGGCTGAGGGCATGCTTTTTCGGGCTCACTCCTTCGGGGATTTCCTTGATGGTGAGCACGTGGAATTTTTCGGGATAGCGTTCCGCATATTCAGCAAGGATTTTTGGGGTGTCGTCGTCACTGCGGTCGTCGGCTACCCAGACTTCCCAGAAACCGGCGTAGTCCTGTGCCATGACGGAGTCGAGGCAGGCTCGGATGCCTTCGGCTTCGTTTCGGGCGGCAATGAGGATACTTACCTTGGGTGCGGGGGAGACATCGCTATTGCCTGCACGCACTTTTCCCAGTACAAAGAAAAAGCGGAGAACCAGCCCGAAGTAGAACAGGCCGGTAATCGATAGCAGAGCTATGACTATATATGTAACGACGTCAAAAAACATTTTCCGCTGCAAATGTAGTTCAAGTTTCCGAGTCGCAAAAACCGTGGCCGTCAAAAATGCACTGGATTTTCAAATCAAACTGCACAAATGTTTACCAAAAAAAAGGACCCGGCCGGCGTGGTCGGGTCTCCTAATACATATGTAAGAAGTTCTTATTACAGAGCCTTCACGGTGTAGACCTTCTGGGCGAGGCCAGAGGTAACCTTCACGTGGAGAACGCCCTTGGCCTGCAAGGTGAAGTTAGCGCTGTTGCCAGTGCTGATCACTTCCTGGACCTTGTTGCCAAGCATGTCGAACACCTGAACCTTGAAGCCTTCGTTCTTTGCATTAACGATGGACAGGTCCATACCGCTCTGGTTCATGGAGAATGCGCTGTTCATTGCAATTTCCGAAATGATACCAGTGGTAGTATCCTTCTTGGTGGTATCGGCCGGCTTTTCTGCTTCCTTGATGCCGAGGTCCACATCGGTCTTCGGAGCCTTCTTGCTCAGGATGTAGCCGAGAGCGCCAACCATGGGAGCGTTCAAGTCAACGCAGACTTCGTTCACGTTCCACTGGGACTTGTCACCGCTGTGGTTGCCGTCGCTGAATGCGCCTGCAATCATGCCGCCCAGCAACTTGTTCTTTTCAGGAACGTTGAAGCCGGAGTTCACGTCCATGTCCGGGTTTTCGTTTGCGTAGTAGCCACGATGGTGCGGAGCGGTGGGAGCCTTGGCGCTGTTGCGGGTAAAGCCAACCACATAGGACTTCTTGTTGTTGTTGTCACCCAGCAAGTAGGCAACGTTCTTTTCGATGGCAGAATCGTAGTCAGTATCGCCAGAAAGCTTTGCGTAAAGAGCGTAAAGGAATGCGCCACCAGACGGGGTACGTACGGAGAAGCTTCCGCCACCGCCGGTTTCACGCATGAAGATTCCGTTGGAGTTCTTTTCGTAATCAGAATAGATATGGTCCAGGAGGTACAGCGCGTCACGGTAGGATCCGCCCGGCTGCAGGTCAAGAACCCACTGACCCATCACTGCGGAAAGAGGAACCGCGTTTGCGTAGTTCAGACGAGTGTCGGAACCCTTGGCGAATTCGATCTTGTCGAAATACTTTTCAGCATCGGACTTATAGGTGTTGTCCTTGGTTGTACGGTAGAGTTCCAATGCGGCAAGGAACACGCCGTCTGTAGTTCTGCCGCCCCACCAGCTGGATTCGTAGAAACCTGCGGAGTTGGTGATACCGCTATGACTCTTGGAGTAAGCATAAGCGTTCTTTGCTGCAGCCAAGTACTTGGTTTGGTTGGACTTGTCGGGGTCCACACGGGCCATTACAGCCAGCATTGCTGCAGCCATGCCCGGAGTAAAGCTGTCGTTTGCGTTACCGGTAATGGATCGAGACTGACCGCCTTCTCCAGAACCGAGGGTGCTCATCTTACCCGGGGTCACCCACTTGGTGTGGTCTGCGTTGCCGTCGCCCTTTACAGTGACGAATGCGCTGGAGCTGATGGCTGCCTTTACCCAGAAGTCCGCTTCGTAGCGAAGTTCTTCCAAAAGGTCGCGGATCTTGTTGGGCTTGCCGCTCTTGCGGGTGTAGTCGTTTGCAGCCTTGTAGTCGGAATAGTCACCGGTGTAAAGGTCGTAGAAACCTTCGGTGAATTCTGCGTAGGACAGTGCGAGAACGTAGGAAGAGAAACCCTGGGACTGACCGTACATCACGTGGTCGCCGCAGTCGAACCAACCGCCGGAAACATCCTTGCCCTGGTAGTTGTCCTTTGTGAAACTGGTAGTGTAGTTTGTGCCGAAAGCGAGCCAGTTGGGACCTTCGCCAGAACGCTGTGCACCGTAAAAACGGGTGGTCATCCAGGCCGCTTCAACGTAGTCATCGGTGCTCAGTGCTGCAAAGGAATCTGTTGCAGCGAGACCGAAGCATGCAAGGCCTGCCATAAAAAGCTTTTTAAAATTCATAGGTATCTCCGTTTGGACCAAACACCAATGAGCCAAAATTACCTTATTTCTTAAGGCATTCCGGAAACCCCTGGGATAAATTCAGGAGGTTTTTGAAAGTGTGTAACTTTATCTAAACAGACTTGAGAATTACGGCTTCTAGGGGCAATAACGCTCCTTCGGAGGCTCGTGATTTTTTCGCCGGCGAGCAACTCTCGATGCTGGATATTTGAAGTTCGGAACCCTGGATTAAGGATATGTCGAACTTCGCCCCGGCTTCAGACATATTGACGAGAATTGTCCAGGATTCTTTTTCACTGATTCGCTTGTATGCAAAAATCTGTGGATGGTCCGGAATCAAGGCTTCGAAACGACCTTCCGTGAGAGAAGATTTTTCGGCTCTCAACTGGATGAGTTTTTTGTACCAACTTAATACAGATGCGTCATTGTTGTTTTCGCTTTCCGCATTGATGTTTGTGAAGTTCTCATTGACGGGAAGCCAGGGCTTGCCTGTGGTAAAGCCTGCGTTTGCTTCTGCGTTCCATTGCATGGGAGTGCGTGCGTTGTCGCGGCTGAACAGGTGGACGAATTCCAGTGCCTGCGCCGGAGAGAAACCTTCTTCCAGCGCGAACTTGTACTGAGCCTTGGAATTGACTTCGTTGTAAGTATCGATGGAGCTCCACTTCACGTTGGTCATGCCCAGTTCCTGTCCTTCGAAAATGAAGGGCGTTCCGCGCAGAGTGAACATCAAGGTGCCGATGGCTTTTGCTGCGAGTACGGAATCTGCGGCGGGGGAGAAGTAGTTGTTGATGCAGCGGGGTTTGTCGTGGTTCTCGAAGAATACAGGATACCAGCCGTTGGTGGCCGTAGCCTTCTGGCTTGCTGTAAGGGCTTTCTTGAAATCTATGATGCCGAAGGGGCCAGGCTTGCACCATAGTTCCACGTCGTGGAGGTGACCGAATTCAAATAACATATCGAAGGCGCCTTGTTCGCCGACCCAGTACTTCAAATCTTCTGGGCCTACACCGTTGGCTTCCGCTACGGTAAAGACGTTCTTGCCTTCGGTAACGTTCTTCTTGAATTCGTAAAGGAAGTCGAGAATGCCGTCGGTGTTGACGGTCATGGTGTGGACGCTAGCGAGACCGTCACCCGCGTCCGGCACGCCATCCCCGAAGTCCTGAGGTTTCTTGATGTAGGGGATGGCGTCAATCCTGAACCCGCCAACGCCCTTCTCAATCCAGAAGTTGGCGATATCGTAAAGGGCCCGACGAACCTCGGCACATTCCCAGTTCAAGTCCGGCTGTGCGGTTGCAAACGTGTGCATATAGTACTGCTGGCGCTCTTCGCACCACTCCCACACCGAGCCTCCGAAAATTCCACGCCAGTTGTTGGGCGGCATCCTGCGCAGTTCGCCGAAGGCTTCATCCTTGACCATGCGGGGGTCCCGCCAAATGTACCAGTCGCTTTTCTCGTTTTCGCGGCTGCTCCTGGATTCCAGGAACCATTTGCACTGGTCGGAAGTGTGGTTGAAAACCAGGTCCATGACGATCTTGATTCCGTGGCGGTCCCCTTCCTGAATCAGACGGTCCATGTCCGCCATGGTGCCGAAAATAGGGTTGATGTCGTAAAAATCGGAAACGTCGTAGCCGTTGTCCACCATGGGGGAGGCGTACACCGGGGTGAGCCACAGGGCTCCCACGCCAAGGGTCTCCAGGTAGGGTAGTCGGCTTGCGATTCCGTTCAAGTCGCCGATGCCGTCGCCGTTGGAATCCTGGAAACTGCTGGGGTAGATTTCGTAGGCGATGGTCTTCTTCCACCAGTCCGCGCGATTCTTGTCTGCGCAGCCCTTGCCCGATTCCTTGAAATTTGTCCGATTTTCACACATAGTGACCTAAATCTATGAACATTATGGACCTATATTGACTCAAAAACGGGTTTTTACTAAATTTGAGCCACTTTGAGATTCGATATTGCACAAACACTGACTGAACCCGAAGACCGCCAGGTGGTCTGGTCCCATGCCGATGCCCCTGAAATCTTCGACGAACTGCACCTAAAGGGCGATCTGGTAGCTCAGGTGCTGGTTAGCCCCGAAGGCGACAACAAGTGGCTTGTGACTGGTACGATCTCCGGCGTGCAAACGCTGACCTGCTCCCGCACTTTGGAACCGTTCGACCGACCCTTCTCCACTGAAATCGTGGTCGAAGTTGAACGTACTCAGGTGCAAAAACAGGAACTGGATGACGAAGACGTCGATGTCTACGCGTTCAAGATCCCCCAGGGGCAGTACTTCGTTGACGTTTCCGAGTGCGTTCGTGAGCTAATTATACTGCAAGAACCGCAAGCACCCGTGAAAAATCCCGACGAAGATTTTATCTTTGTAACAAACAACAAGCCAGAAGAGGATGCCGATGGCGAAAAGCCCTTGGATCCCCGCTGGGAAAAACTCAAAGCTCTTAAGAGCAAAATGGAAAACAGGAGTTAAAAATGGCAGTACCTAAAAGAAAAACTTCCACCGCTCGTCGTGACAAGCGTCGTACCCACTGGAAGATGGAAGTGCCCGCTATGGCTACTTGCGATCATTGCGGTTCCGTGAAGCGCCCGCACCGCGTGTGCCCGGTTTGCGGTTTCTACAATGGTGTCGAAGTTATCGACATGAAGGCCGAAGCCTAATTTTTAGTGTATATTAAGGTAAGTTCCGGTATACCCGGAGCTTGCCTTTTTTTGTACCTAAAGACTTTAATAGTCAAAGATTTTGATGTATAAGGAGTTTCAACATGGTTAAAGTTGCTCTGGATGCTCTTGGTGGCGATTTCGCTCCCGAAGTTGTGATTGACGGTGCCATCAGCGCTGCCAATAAGGATGCCGATCTTCATATCGTTTTGTGCGGACCTGAGGCCGAGGTCAAGGCTGGTCTTGCAAAGCGCGGTTATACCGGCAACGGTATTTCTGTGGTCGATGCACCTGAGCCTGTTGCCATGGATGAACATCCTGTCATGGTCCTCAAGAAGAAGCCCAACTCCGGTCTGGTGACTTGCGTTGCTCTTCAGAAGAAGGGTATGGTGGATGCTTCCGTCAGTGCCGGTAACTCCGGTGCCATGATGGCCAGCTGCCTCATGCTTTTGGGCAAGACCACCGAAAAGTTTGGTCGTCCGCCTATCGGTTGCGTGATCCCCACCGCCGAAAAGCCCATCGTCCTCGTTGACGCTGGTGCAAACGTAGACGAACGCGCATCTGTTCTCGTTGACTTTGCTATCGCCGGTTCCGCATTTGCCGAAACCTACTTCGGTCGCGAAAAGCCGAAGGTTGGCCTTGTGAACATGGGCGAAGAAGAACACAAGGGCCCCGCAGTTTGCCAGGAAGCCTACCAGCTCCTGAAGAACGCTCCCGTAAACTTCATCGGCAACATCGAAGGTGAAGACCTGATCATGGGTAAGGCCGACGTGGCTGTTACCTCCGGCTTTACCGGCAACGTCATCCTCAAGATGATCGAAGGCTTCTACGAAATGCACCACAAGATGTTCGGCAACATCGATTCCGAAGCTGGCCGCAAGTTCGACAATATGTGGGACTACCGCATGACTGGTGGCGCTCTGCTCCTCGGCCTCAATGGTACTGGCATTATCGCTCACGGCCGTTCCGACGCTCTGGCTATCGAAAAGGCTGTGGAGGTTGCTGCCAAGTACGCCCGCCTCGGCGTGGCTAAGGCTGTGAACGCTCGTTTGTCTGAAATCAAGGACGACGCAGCAGCAGCGGAAGCTCCTCAGGCTTAAGATTACCCACGTCATTCTGAGCCGTAGGCGAAGAATCCAGTGACGAACGAAAAAAGACAGGACTACAATCCTGTCTTTTTTTACAAATTCAATTTTACCCTCGATACGCCTTTTGCGTATCGTGATGTTAAACTTGGGAATGGGAGCCCTCACCATGAGGGTTCCCGAGAATCTTTTTTGGGGAGAATTGTTTAGGAGATTGGTGTTACTCCACCATTACACAACGGACGGAAAGACCGTTTGTTTTATCTACAGCACTTAGTTGGAAACTAGTTCCTGTATTACTCGTGGAGGATACTTTACCCCTAGTAGGAATACCTTCTTCAGGATAATACCAATATGTAATTGCATTTACATCTTCAAATCGATTGTTCCACAAATACCCAGCACCAACCAAGGAATATCCTGTAGTATTAAAGCCTCCAAAAGGAACAGAGCGAACACCTTTGATACCATCCTCATTTCCATCTGCATGGACTATGGTGTACATATCGTTATAGGTCAGCAAACGCCAGCCCTCAGGGCAAATGCCCTGATGATTTTCCTGAATCAAATCGGCGCAACTTTCCGTATTGCAGCGGCTAGGCAAAGCCATCATTTCTGCCCACTGGTAAAGACCGCCATACTTATCGCAATTGGTGGTGTCGTTATCATAACAATAACGTTCAATCTTGGAATCATCTTCCTGGTTTGTTCTTCCGCGGACCATTTCACCAATATTCAGGTTTTCGGCCATGACGGTCACAGAATTAGCCTTGTAACTGGTATCCCTACCTGTAATGGTGATATAGTAGTAGCTACGGCCAGTACGTTCATCAGTAAACTGCTTGTACACGCCGTCTTCATACTTTGCTTTTGACAAGAATTTTGCATGATCAAACGGCACGTACGAGCTGCTGCTGGAAATCTTCACAGAGCTGGAGGAAGACTTAGCACTGGAACTAGAAGCAATAGAAGAACTGCTCTTTGCTGTGCTGGAAGAGGACTTTGCGCTAGAGCTAGAAGCAACAGAGGAGCTGCTCTTAGCCGAGCTACTGGATCCTTCGCTCGATGAGCTCAGGATGACGCTGGAAGAGCTGCTGCTCTTGGCTTCGCTGGAGGAAGAGGATTCCTTGGCGCTGGAAGAGGACTTCACAACGGAGGAACTGGATTCTTCGCTATCGCTCAGAATGACGCCTGAGGAAGAGCTGTCAATTTCGTCGTCCTTGGCGCTGGAGCCATTATCGCCTCCGCAGGCCACGAACATGACTGCTGCGATAGACAACATCGCTAGATTCTTCGCTACGCTCAGAATGACACTCGGAAAAGAATTTTTCATATGTTCTCCTAATTTATTCCCAGAAAAAAGATAAAAACTTTTGACCAATCGTTCTGCAATGTCCACATTGACCTTGCCCTGATTCATTTGCCCTGCTTGGTTAAGTCCGGGTGGCAAGCAACCTGGTTCTTGTTCTTAACTCTTTGACGCTCAAAGAGTTAGCTTTTGCGCGGCGTAAGTCTTTAGACATCTTTTTATATCATTGAATTTGAACTTGACCCTCCTGTTTGCGGTATGATTTTTGTAATTTTGTGACGTATATTACAAGTCGTTGTTTACACTAAGGAAATAACAATGTCCAAGACTATTCTTCTTTTCCCTGGCCAGGGCGCACAGTACGTCGGTATGGGCCAGACCCTCGCTTCTACTTTCGAACCTGCCAAGAAGATCATGCAGGAAGCCGACGAAATCCTGGGCTTCTCCCTGTCCAAGCTCATGGCCGAAGGTCCGGAAGACGTTCTCAAGAGCACCGACAATACTCAGCCGGCTCTCTTCACCGTGTCCGCCATGGTCATGGAACTTCTCAAGTCTGAAGGTTTTGAATTTGACTACGTTGCAGGTCATTCTCTGGGTGAATACTCCGCCATCTACGCCGCCGGTGGTTTCAGCTTTGCCGACGGTCTTCGTCTGGTTCGCACCCGCGGCGAACTGATGGCTTCCGCCGGTTCCAAGAACCCCGGTGCCATGGCCGCTATCATGGGTCAGGAAGAATCCAAAATTTTGGAACTCTGCGAATCCGTGAAGGATGCTGGCGTCGTGGTTCCCGCAAACATCAACTGCCCGGGCCAGATCGTCGTATCCGGCGCCGTCGAAGGCGTGAACAAGCTGGTGGCCGATTGCGGTGCCGCCGGTATCAAGGCTATTCCTCTGGCTGTGTCTGGCGCCTTCCACTCTCCGCTGATGCAGTTCGCTCAGCCGGGTCTTGCAGAAGCTATTGCAAAGACCACCTTCAACGATGTGGCTAAGCCGGTTATCGCTAACGTGATCGCTGAACCTGTCACCTCCGGCAAGGAAATTGCAGACCTGCTGGTCCGCCAGCTGGTGTCCCCGGTCCGCTGGAACGACTGCATGAACAAGGCTATCTCCCTTGGTGTTACCCAGGGTGTTGAAGTGGGTTCCGGCAAGGTTCTCATGGGCCTCATGCGCAAGATCAGCCGCGACGTGAAGGTCACTCCGGTAGAAACCATCGAAGCATTTGCAGCCCTGAAGGGCTAATAGCTATCAGCTATGAGTTATGAGCATTGAGTTAATGTGTGGCGCCGAAGGCGCGATTATAAAAACTCATCGCTCAAGGCTCGTTACTCACAACTTTTTTAAAAAGGAACTATCAAATGGGTAAACTTACAGGTAAGAAAGCCATCGTTACTGGTGCTTCCCGTGGTATCGGTCTCGCCATTGCAACTGAACTTGCACGCGAAGGTGCAGACGTTGCCATCCTTTCCACTTCCGTCAAGGAAGACTTGGCTAACCAGTTGAGCGCCGAACTTGGGGTCTCGGTCAAGAGCTATGCTTGCGACGTGGGCAACTCCGAAACTGTTCAGAACGTGTTCAAGCAGATCATTACCGACATGGGTACCGTAGATATTCTGGTGAATAACGCTGGCATTACCCGCGACGGTCTCTTGATGCGCATGAAGGACGAAGACTTCGACGCAGTCATCCAGACCAACCTCCGTTCCGTGTTCCTTTGCACCCGTGCAGTTGCCCGTACCATGATGGGTAAGCGTGCCGGTCGCATTATCAACATTACCAGCATCAACGCTATTCGCGGTCAGGCAGGCCAGGCCAACTATGCCGGTGCCAAGGCTGGCGTTATCGGTATGACCAAGTCCAACGCCATGGAATTCGCTTCCCGCGGCATTACCGTGAATGCGGTTGCCCCTGGCTTCATCGGTACCGACATGACTGCCAAGATGGACGACGCTACCAAGGAAAAGTACGCCGCCTCTATCCCCCTGCAGCGCATTGGCGATCCTGCAGACGTGGCCAAGGCTGTTGCTTTCTTGGCTTCCGACGACGCTTCCTACATTACCGGACAGGTTTTGGGCGTTGACGGGGGCTTGAACGCTTAGTATTTTTTTACTAGATTTTAACTAAACACCTAAATCCAAAACAATGGAGAATAAAATGAACGAAGAAATTTTTAAGAAGGTTGTCGACGTTATCGTTGCCAAGCTCGAAGTTAAGGCTGAAGATGTGAAGCCGGAATCCGAATTCGGTAACGACCTCGGTGCTGACTCCCTCGACCGCGTCGAACTCGTTATGGCTCTCGAAGACGAATTCGAAGTCGAAATCCTCGACAGCGATGCAGAAAAGTTCCAGAAGGTTTCTGACGTCGTCGCTTTCATCGAATCCAAGAAGGCTTAATTTTTAGCCTTTCCTGATTCTAAGGAATTTAAAGCGGTCCCTGGTGTTAAGCCGGGACCGTTTTATTTTACCTTTAAACAAATCCCTACGGAGTTGTCCGTAATTCACATAGGAGATCAAATTGGAAAAAAACAATCTGTTGCACAAGGTTTTAAAACTCTGGTTTCGCCAGAAGTCCGGTGACGGGCTTGAGGCGAAGCTCGGGTATCAGTTCAAGGATCCGGAACTGCTGGCTCATGCTCTGGTTCACCGTTCATTCCTCATGGGCAAGGACATGCCCTACGAAAGTAATAACGAACGCCTGGAGTTCCTGGGTGATTCCGTGCTGAACATGTTGACTACGGAATACCTCTACAAGATGTTCCCCGACGATCCGGAAGGTGAACTTTCTAAGCGCAAGAGCGCTATCGTTTCGGGCCACGCATGTGCCCAGTCTTCCGAGGCGTGGAGCTTGAGCGAATACGTCAAGGTGGGCAAGGCGGAAGCCAATATGGGAGGCCGCGGCATGGAAACGATCCTTGCTGATGCCTACGAAGCTGTGCTTGGTGCCGTGTACCTGGATGGCGGGTTGGAAGAAGTCCGAACCATCTTGAATAAGTTCCATTTCCCCCGCATTCCCGAAATCATCAGTGCCGCGGAATTCGTGAATCACAAGAGCGCGCTCCTGGAGTATGCCCAGGGTGTTTTGCGCACTGTTCCCGAATACATACTCATCGGTGAAGAGGGCCCGGAACATCAGAAAATTTTTACCACGGAAGTCCGTGTGAATGGCAAGACCTACGCCCAAGGTTCCGGCCCCAACAAGAAGAAGGCTGAACAGGACGCTGCCCGCCAGGCCCTTGAAGTACTGAAGGCCGAAGCTGCTGAAGCGGAAGCGAATAAGCCCGCTGCAGATTCCAAACCCAAGAAACAGAACCGCCACGTTGGACTGCCGTAACCTAATTTGTCATCCCGGCTTCATTTAACTGTCATCCCGGCCTCCGAGCCGGGATCTCTCTGAGAAGAATATGAAAATCTATAAGAACATTTTGACTATTGCGGCAGTGGCTTCTCTCGCCTTTGGCCTTTCTGCTTGTAACGAAAAGTCTGGTAAGTCTGGCGCCTCGGGAAAGTCCGCTGCTCCGGTTTCCGAAGCTGATTGCCCCGTCATCCCTCAGGATCCTGAAGCTACGGGTGAGTTCGACCCGGTGGCAGGCAAGGACGCCCGCGCCTGCGGAAGCATTACCCTTTGGGGTTCCGCCATGCCCAAGTCCTTCAACATGTGGGAAGACTACAACAGCTTCTCCGCAGAACTGATGGGCATGATGTTCGAACCGCTGGTCTCTCTCCACTCCACCGAAGACAAGGAAGTTGGTGTCTTGGCAGACAGCTGGAGCGTAGGCGAAGACGGCAAGACCTTTACCTTCCACGTAGACCCTCGCGCCAAGTGGAGCGACGGCAAGTCCATCACCGCCGAAGACGTGCAGTACTACTACGACGTGATCATGGACGAGAAGAACCTGACTCCCATTTTCAAGGTGGGTCTCTCTCGTTTCGACCGCCCCGAAATTGTGGACAGCTTGACCATCAAGATGACTGCCAAGGAAATCCATTGGGGTAACTTCTGGGAAGCCGCCGGCATGCTGGCATTCCCCAAGCATGCCTGGCTGGGCAAGGACTTCAACCAGATCCGTTACGATTTCCCGGTGGTTTCTGGTCCGTACATTATCAAGACCTTCCGCGAAGACCGCTATGTGGAACTGGCCCGCCGTGCCGACTGGTGGGGCTTCAAGAAAAACTGGAACCACGGTAAGTACAACTTCCAGAAGATCCGCTACCGTTTCATGAACGACCAGACCAAGGCTCTGGAAGCTTTCAAGAAGCAGGACTTCAATGCCTACGCTATCTATACCAGCAGCATCTGGATGAAGCAGACCGACTTCGACGCCGTGCAGAAGGGCTGGGCTGTAAAGCAGCGCATCTTCAATAAGGAACCTATCGGTTTCCAGGGCATGGCAATCAACTTGCGTAAGCCCGAGTATCAGGATGTTCGCGTCCGTCGCGCCCTGAACTTTATGCTGAATCGTGAGGCTATGAACGAGAAGTACATGTACGGTCAGTACTTCCTGCAGAACAGCTACTATCCGGACCTGTGGCCCAACAATGCCAACCCCACGGCAACCATGTACAAGTTCAATCCGGACAGCGCCCGCGCCCTCTTTGCAGAAGCGGGTTACAAGGTGAATGGTCAGGGCGTTCTTGAAAAGGATGGAAAGCAGTTTGCCATCAACTTCATTACCAGCAGCGAAGACCTGCGTCACCTGACTCTTTTCCAGGAAGACCTGAAGAAGATTGGTGTGGTGGCAACCATCGAACAGATGAGCCAGAGTACTTTGCGTAAGCGTTTGGACGATGCGGACTTTGACCTTTACTGGGTGAACTGGGGCGCGGGCCGACTCCGTGATCCCGAAGCCAGCTGGCATTCTTCTACCGCAATGCAGAAGGGGACCAACAACTTGAGCGGTCTGCAGGACCCTGTGGTGGATAGCCTCATTAACTTGCAGAAAACTGAATTCGACCTGGCCAAGCGTAACGAAATCCTGAAGGCCCTGGATAACCGACTTTCTGAAATTGTTCCTTACGTTCTCATGTGGCAGTGCGACCATCATCGCATTCTCTACTGGAACCGTTACGGCATGCCCGAGAAGGTGCTGGACAACTTCAACCGCGAAGACGCCATCCCCGTTTACTGGTGGGTGGATCCGGTCAAGTCCGCTGCGCTTGACAAGGCCATGAAGGCTGGTGAAACCATGCCCATCCCTGCCTACGACGTTAAATAGCGGAAAGGATAAAGGTTAAAGGATAAAGCGGAAAGGATAAAGCGTGCGAACTTAAAGAAAAAGGCGTCACTATGAAAGTGGCGCCTTTTTTCCTAACCTGTCATCCCGGCCGAAGGGCAGGGATCTCCGTTAGAAGTTGAAAAATGCGGAAAGACTTGCCTTTGTTTTCAGTCCACGGTCAACGTCCAGGTTCTTCAGGTTTGCGGAAATCTTGCCTGTGAATCCGACGTTCTTGCTGAACTTGGTCTCGAAACCAACATCAATATCTGTGTATAATTCGTGTTTGTTGACCCAATCCCTATCGAAATAAGCTGCACCTAGGTGGGCGCCCAATAGCAAGTCAAGTCCTTTGTTGATGATGTTGAAGGCGACTTCACCTGTGAGGTCTAAACCGAAATGATCGTATCCAAAGGAAAGTGCTGCTTCTGTACCAAATTTCGAGATTGTGCTTGGATGCTCGTAGACTTTACCGAATTGCACGCCTAGGTTGGCTTCCCAATTATGCTCAAATGAAGATATGGGAGAAATGGGCAGGTTGGTGTTTGCAAATACAGACATAGTCGGCGTGAATTGATAGCGGATTCCTAAACTGGGATCGTTGATATAGAATTCTACGTCCGGTCCATAAAATTCTTTGTACTCCGAGGAATTTATGCCGAGATTCATGATGGATAGTTCCAATGAATTCAAGAAGATATATCGGAAATCGGCGGAGTAGCTTGTTGTGTGTTCCGTTGTTGAAATGTGTTTTCCGTGGATCGAATAAGAAATGGATGCTTCGGAATTGAGCCTCACTCCTCCCTTCGTATCCTCTGGGACAGGGTAAATGTCCCATTGGGCGAAACTTGCAGAAGCGACAAAAACTAAGGTTGCAAAAACCTTCTTAATCATAATAATCCTCCTAACTGGTTTGTCCCAAAGTACAAAAGTGTATTTCTAAAAACAAAAAAAGACGCAACTTTTTTTAGTTGCGCCTTAAAAATGCCGTTCAGTGGCGTTTTTTTTAGAAATTGAGAGCTGCGCCCAGGTAGATGCCCCAGGCGTTACCGTCCATCATGAGATACCAATAATCGTAGTAATCGTTGTAATGGTCGTGGCCTCTGTAACGTTCGTGACGATAGGTGAGCTGCATCTTGGCGGAGATGTTCTTGGTGATGTCGAAGGAGCCGCCGAACCACAAGTTGAATTGGGTGGAACCATTGTCATCATAGCCATAATCGTGGCCATGGTAGTCGTCCCATTCACTTTCAAATATACGGAGCTTGAACTGGAAACCGGCGTAGGGGGTGAGCCCGATTCCCGGAATGGTATAGCCAGCTTCGAAACCCATATGGGCTTCCAGACCGCGATCAAAGTGGTCATGTTCAAATGCCCAAAGCAAACCTGCTTCGGAGCCAATCTTGAATCCCGGAACCTTGGTGTCGGCAGAGAATTGAGCACCCAGGTAGAAGGAAAATTCATTTCTGGAAGGGGGGTGTGTTACATCGCCGTGGTCGTCCCATTCGGTTCTACCGGTGGGGAGGTTCAAGTCCAGGAAGGCGGTAATCATGGGGGCCACTTCAAATCGGCCACCAATGGTAAGGTCGCGGACGCCATCACCACCGTTGATGCACTTGTAGCAGTCACGTTCGTTCCAGAACTGATAGCCCCAGCCTTGTAAGGAAAGTTCAAATTTCTTCATAAAGAAGACTCGGACGCCCATTTCCAGACCCATTTGTGACCAGTCATGGTCCTTGTCATAGTAGAAACCGGCTTCAACAGAGCCTACACCTTCCTTGGGAATGGGGTAGTAGTCCCAGGTTGCGAAGCTTGCGGTGGCAATCAGTACGAGTGCCAGGGCGATTTTCTTGAACATCCAAAACTCCTTGAGAATGTTTGAGATTTTGCCTTTAATTTAATAATCCGCGGGCTTTTTTCAATTCATTTTATCTTTACAAAAACGGGTCTGGTTTTGCCGCGGTCCTTTTCAACAAAAAAGCCCGCCGCTTGTGCGACAGGCTTTTTAAACTTTAGCTAGACTAAGCTATTAGAACAGCCAAACGGAAACGCCGAGAGCGAACTGGAGGCTGGAAGCGTCGTTCTGAATGGTCTTGCCAGCGACCTTCTGTTCTGCCCAGAAGTCGGTGAGAGCCATGTTCACGCGGAAGTCGATATCCAGCATGGAGATGATGTTGGTACCGATACCGAAGTTCAGACCGAATTCGAAGGTGTTGAGAACATCGCTATCGTAGTCGGTAGTGACGGTGTTCTTGAGAACCTTGGTTTCGGAGCTGGAGGACAGGTTGAAGTTGAAGGACGGACCAGCTTCGATGTAGAAGAGGCCGAGGAGTTCGCAACGGATCATGACGGGGATATCCAAAGCCCATTCGGTCAAGGAGTAGTCGTCGTCAATGTCGCTACCAGAGTTACGCATGTCGATCAAAACTTCCGGTGTGATAGAAATCGGGGAGTCCTTGAATGCGAGCTTTGCTGCAAGACCTGCGTTGAAACCAACACCTGCAGTAGCGTGTTCTGCGTCGTCACCGTACATGGTGGTTATGTTGCCGCCAACGTGGGGGCCGAATTCGATTGCGGAAGCGGCAGAAACGAGAACAGCAGCTGCCAAAAGGATTTTCTTGAACATTGTTTAACTCCTTGAGAAAAATTAATTTTGTACCTAAAATATAATACTCCAATTTGGAATATGCAACCGTGCTGATTATGTTGTTGTGATGTATTTCACAAGTGGGGCTTTTCAAAGTCCGTGTCTGTAACTCTTTGAATATCAAAGAATTACCTATTCCGCCAACGTGTTTGACTTAATTTTCCCGTTTTTCGTTGAAAAAAGGTCTTTTGAACCGCGATTATTAGTTTGTTGAATATCACAAGACCCCCGTTTTTGCGCCAAATCACGTTAAAAATCCCTTAAAAGTGAATATCTTTAATATGTAAAAAATTGGAAATTTAGAGGTTCTTATGATTACACGACAGCTTTTTGTTAAGATTGCTATGCTGCTCAGCTGCGGCATGGCCTTTGCTGCCAACGGAACTGCATACTACAACCTGGCTGAATCGAAGATTACCAGTTTAGCGGGCCCAGGTGGTACCGCGAAAGTTACGGGTTATCAGTTGTACCTGCACCAAGATAAGACTGGCTGCGAACTCACCAAGGTATATGGTGAAGGAACATGTATTGGTTCTGTGAAGGATACTCCCCAGAATTTGTATAACCTGTTGCAGAGCAAATGGGTGGAACACAAGGTTAATGCTGGAGAAAGCAAACCTTCGTTGACTTTTTCTACAGACATCGATCTTGGTGAATTTACCACAAAAACCGCTGCTGGATCTTGCGACGTGAACCATGTTGCGTTGCCGGTGCTTGATGGTGTATCCATTGACGGTAACGGCAAGGCCGTGAGAAATCTTTGTTTCGTGTCCAATGAACCGATGACCAATGCCATGGGCCTCTTCGAAAAAATCGATGCGACCAATATCCTCAACCTGAAATTGGAAAAGGTTCGTATGGCTGTAGGCGGCAGCAACGATGGTGCCGACTATTATCCCATGGGTGCCGTGGCTGGCATTTCCAACTTGTCCACCATTGAGACCATTACCTTGAATGACGTGGATATCCAGGGCCCCATTGCTGGTGCTGTTGTTGGTCTTCTTAAGACTTCTACCCTGAAGACTTTTAACAACCACAACAAGATTTCTGTTTCCAATAACGTTGCGATTACTACAGGCTATGCCGGTTCCAAGGTGTTTGAACAGGTCTCCGCCCATAGCGCATTCCTTGGCGGCCTTGTGGGTGTGATTCTCCGTTCCGAAAATCCGGGCGACGCATCCCTGAGTAACGTGTCCGCTTCTGTTACCGTCAAGGACTTGGCTGAAGGTCATAATTCTGCAGTAGGTGGTATTGCAGGTTTGTATAGCACCGTAGGTGAATCCATTTCCGATGTGGCTATCGGTAAAAAAATTACTGCTGGTTTCTGCAATATGTGGGGTTGCACTGAAACCTCCGTTTCTGACGTGAAGGAATCTTCTTCCATTTCTGGCGGTAGTTCCATGGGCGGTCTCTTTGGTGCTATGGCAGCCTACCGCGAAAACAATTCTCCCGTACCGGGTAATTTCAGCATGAGCAATGTCTATTTCAATGGTGACATTTCCTCTGCTAAGGTTTCTGCGGCAAATGATAATGAACGTATCATTGCTTTGGGTGGCCTTGTGGGTTACGATTCCCTTATGGCTGGGATGTCCGTTGTTGTGGACAAGGGCTCTGTCAATGCAAACATTTCTGATTCCTTGACTGCAGCCGGAAACTACTATTACTATGCAGGCGGCATTATGGGATATGGTGGCGAAGGCGCCTGCCGTAATGGTTCTGGTAATCCAGATGACGCACTCTCCATTACTAATGTGACCACCTCAGGTTCTATTACTGCTAAGGCCTCTGCAAAGGATGTGGCTGGTCTGCATGTGCAATCCTTTGTGGGTGGTATTGTTGGCGCAGCTTGCCTTTCTGAAAAGGAAGGTGGTTTTGCTGGCAACACCGCCTCTATGAACATTGC
The DNA here is from genome assembly GCA_024399015.1 of Fibrobacter sp. GTDB lineage: Bacteria > Fibrobacterota > Fibrobacteria > Fibrobacterales > Fibrobacteraceae > Fibrobacter. Next base: position 13,440 of record JAKSIC010000020.1, on the reverse strand, counting down.
CATGAACATGAAGACCGCTGCTGATAACAATTTGGTGTCTAATGGCTCCGTGGTGTACGATACTCTTATGGTTGGTGGTATTGCAGGTTTTGTGAATACGGCGATTTCAACCCTTCCCCTGGAAATCGTCAAGGATAATTTCACAGGTTCCATTTCTGTAGAGGATAGCTTGAATACCACAATCATTGGTGGTATTGTTGGCGGTATGCTTCAGCGTGGTGCAAGCTTCCAGGGAAATGGTCACTTGATTTCCTTCTCCAGTGTCAAGGTCGAAAATGACAAGGTGATTGATTACAAAACGAATTCTACTGCAAAGCCCTTTAGCCCGATGCTTGTATCCTCTGTGGGTGGTGTATGTGGCTTCTGCAGCCAGTTCCAGAGCATGGATCTTATAGGCGTTAAAGGCTCCATCAATGTTTCTGGTGATTTTGCCGGTGATACCTTGATTGTGGGTGGTCTTGCTGGTGGACTTTATGCTTCCGATGCAATTTATAGCCGTGTCACCAGAACCTTCGTAAATGGTGATATTTTGGTTGATGCTAACGCCGCACACAAGAAGGTTGGCTTCATTATGGGCTCTGCTACCTTTGGTGTCGGTTGCACCTTGACTTCCAATTACCATTATGGTGAAAACGATGCTTCCGTCACTAAGCCTGCCGGAGAACTTTACAAGGGTGGCGATGTTTCTGAAGGCTGGAAGACTAGCGTCAATGTGTCCTATACCGTGCGAAACGGTGACGCAGAGGACCTGGATCCGGTTCAGTTTAACGGCACCAAGCTTGCCGCTGAAATGAAAACAGACAACTTTACCAAGTTCTTGAAGGAACCTTATACGGCCTTGGCTAACCAGGGTTGGGTTCGCTTGGATGTAACCAACAACGGCCTGCCTTACGTGGAAGGTGAAGCCACGGGTTGTGCAGTCGGATCCTTTACAGTGAACTTCTTTGATAAGGATCTTTCTCTGGCTTATTCAGCTTGTAGCCGTTCTGATGGAACCGTTGCCGCCTATGATACTCTTGCAATCGAACCTACTGACAGCACTCACTGCTCCGGCTGGCAAACTATTGTTGGCAAGGATACTGCAGTTTTTGATTTCACAACCCAGATTACCGCCGACTTGAATCTTTACGCCAAGTACTCTCCGAATAAGTACAAGGTCGTATTCAAGAGGTCTGCTGGAGAAAACGGTGAGATTGTTTCTGGTCCCATGTCTGTTGCTTATGGAACCAAGGTTCCTTTCCCGACCCTTAAGAATGTCGATATGGATTCTACCGGCTATAACTTTGTAGGCTGGAACGATTCCACCTCCCTTGAATTTGTAACCAAGGATTTGGAAATTGTTGCTGTCTATGAAGTAATGGTAGATATCTACACCTACCTTAACGAAGATGGTTCTTTCTACGATGCAGACACTGTAAAGCGCGGTGAAGCTCGTAGGGATATCGCTGTTCCTGAAAAGGTTGATCCTAACGGCATTTATGAATATAAATCTACCGGTTGGACTAGCGCTGAATCTGATGAATATGCAGGCAATGTCTTTAAGCCGACCTACGAGGCTTCTAAGAAGGTGTACACCATTACATTCATGCATGAAAATGGTGATGTAATTAAAACCGATTCTCTGCATAAGGACGATTCCATTTCTTATCCGACAGCTCCGGAAATGGATGGAAAGAAATTCCTTAAGTGGTCTCCTGCCCCCACAGTTGTTTCTGGTAATGCTGAAATTACCGCTATCTATACGGACGCTGAGGGTTCCTCTAGCGAAGCTCTCGATACTGTGATTGTCCAGAAGGTTGAATTTGAAAAGTCTGGCCTTTCTGCTGTAAAGGTTTCCTTCGGTGCAGACAATCTGGACCCGGAAGCTGTTTCCAAGATTACCGTAAGCATTGTCGATGGTGATAGCGTTGTTGCTGATTCTACCTTCGAATACACTGGTAAGGAATCTGTTACTGATGAATGGAGCCTCATCTTGAATCGCGTTGGTGATTACAAGGTTAACGTCACTGTTGTCAGCGGTTCTAAGGAAAAGAAGACTGTTGCTGCTGATGATAAACTGGTGATTTCTCCCATGCTCAGAACAGTGAAGAACAGCTGGAAGATGATTTCTGTGGCTGCAATCAAGTCCAATATGGATGAAGTCCTCAAGAACAACTTCTTCTTCTATTGGGATGAAAGTAATCCGATTGGTGACTACTGGCAGTATCGCGCTTATAAGGGTGGCGATGTAGATTCCACTCGTGGTTACTGGTTCGGTTCCCCCAATGGAGATTCTTTGGTGTTCGACATCTCCTATTCCGGAGAAAGCGGCAAGATTTCTTGGGCTCTGGATAGTGCCTATAGCGGCTGGAACCTGGTTGCAAACCCGTATGGCTGGGATATTTCCCTGGAAAACGGCAAGACCAATGACGGCAGCAAGGTTACCTTCTGGTCCAAGAAGCCGAATGGTAGCGGTTATGATCCGACTACAAAGATTGGCGCCTACGAAGCTGTCTGGGCTCATGTGGAAGTCAAGAAGTCCAATTCTATCGTGTGGGAAGTTGAGGCAAAGCCGTATTTTGAAAAGGTTTCCTCTGAAAAGATGACAACCGTAGAAAAGATTGCCGCTCTCCGCAAGTCTGCTCTGCGCAAGGCTTCTTCCAAGAACTGGTCCTTGCTGGTAACACTCAACGATGAACAGGGCATGGACGATTCCTGGAATGTTATCGGTGCCGGTGCTACTGCTGAAACCTTGGCAGAACCGCCGACCAGCATGGGTGACTACGTAAGACTCTTTGTGAATGAAAACAAGACCGCCTTGGCAAAGTCTGTGAAGACCGTGGCTGACGAATACGAATGGACTTTGAATGTGAATGCAAGCGGCAATCGTGCTGGCAAGCTTTCCTTCGAAGGTCTTGAAGAACTCCAGAATGCAGGCCTCCATCTCTATGTCACTGTAGACGGCGTTACCTCCGAAGTCAAGCCGGGTGAATCTGTGAAGGTTGCTCTCTCCAGATCTTCCAAGCAGGTTGGCGTCCGCGTGGCTTCCGCCCCGAAGGCTGTTGCTGTGGCAAGCCAGATCAGCGGTTTCCATGCGGTCAAGGTTGCCGATGGACTCCAGATGCAGTTCGAAACTACTGGCGATCTGGCTGGTGCAGCATCCCGCTACGCCTTGGTTGACGTGAAGGGCAAGGTAGTTGCCTCCGGCAACTTCTCCGCAAGTGCTGGCAGCAACTCCGTCAATCTTGCCGCCCCGAAGGCTGGTGTGTACTTCGTGCAGCTGAAGGTTGGTTCCCAGATGAGTTCCGCCAAGGTCCTGGTGAAGTAAACCGAAATTTGACTCCTCAAGATGACGGCTCCCGCGAGAAATCGCGGGGGTCTTCTTTGTATGGAAAATTCCAGCCAAATTAGCGTTTTAAGAGCAGAAAACCTCACTGAAATCGGCTGTGTAAACGAAAATTGACACTTTAAAATTTTCTTACAATTATCTAAATTCGCTATGTATGGAGAAGTTTTGATTGGAGCATCTTATGAAGAAGATCTCATTTGTAACCAGTTTCTTGATAATGCTGGCGGCATCAGTTTTTGCAGCAGATGAAAAGCAGTTCTGGCTGGAATGCTACGAAGATAATCCAAGCATGGTTGATGATGGTGCTGACTGGAATTACGATCTTTTTTGTAGCGTAAACTATGGAACGGGAATGTTGCATGATTCCATTCCAAGCGGCAAAAGTGTTGTCGCGAAAGAAAATAGTACGGATTGGAATTCTGTTATTGAATTTATTTCTAGTCAAGTTGTGAAAAATTCAATTCATTTGACCTTGTTGTCGGATTTGGAATTTTCAGGTTATGATGAAACCAAAGGCACATGTAAGGATGAATACAAATCGTACTCAAAAACGGTCGATCATTTTTATTTTGACGGAAAGAACCACAGCATCAAGAATTTCTGTCAACAGGCAGATCACTATGCGGGTTTCTTTAAGAATTTAGATGATGCAAGTATTCGCGATGTTGTGTTTGAAAATGCCTATATCGTTGTGGACAATGATAACATTATGGGACCACGTAGCATGGGTGCCGTAGTTGCTGATTCCATTGATAAAGGATCCGTATCGCACGTTACAGTGAAAAATTCCAAAGTTGTGCTTAATAGCGTAACAAATGCCGCCATTTCTAATTATGTGGCAGGTATTGTGGCTCACGCAGAAAATGTCCGTTTTGAAAATAATGTGCTGGAAAATGTTGAACTTACAGGAACGGCGAAAGATGTCTACGAAGGCAGCTCCGTCTATGTGGGAGGCTTGGCTGGCTATCTCAACTTTACCGAAAGCTCTATGTCCGCTATGAGGAATAATGTTGCGGTTCAAATTAGCATGCCGTATACGCAAAATGTCTATGCTGGTGGCCTTTTGGGACATTTCAATATTTCTTCCAGGGAGTCTTTTCTGGTAAACAATCACGTGACCCCTCATACTTCAGTTACAGCTGTGAATGCAGACTCTTTGAACGTTGTGAAATTGACTGCCAAGGAAATGGTTCATGTGAATGTAGGTGGTTTAGTTGGCTATGCGACGGTTGACCAAAATGGGGCTTTTCCGAAAGCATATGGTAATTCTGTTGTCGGCGGGATAAGTGTTAATGCGACAAAGGTTACTGATAATCCTGTTGCTGGCGCTATAAGCGGTAATCCTAGCGCCGTCGGCGGTGCCTGGGGATTGATTTCTGCTTTGGGAAAGTCTGTTGGCATTTTTGGAACAAGTTCCATTGGAAGCATAAAAGTCGCCAATCTTTCCGAAGCCAATCCCCCTCTTTATTGTGGTTATCTTGTAGGAGCTTTGTATCACAAAGAAGGTGACACTGATGATGAAGGCCGCATTAGAGGAAACTATCATTATGGAACAGCGGATGCTAATGTTGTATATCCTGCAGGGTATGTTAACGGAGAAGACGTTAGTCTGTTTTCTTGGAATCATAACTACAGGAACTCTGTTGGTGAGATGAAACCCAATACGGATTTGGCTTATGCAACCGGTTTCCTTATGAATAATACTGTTGACGTGAATGCATCGGGGAACCCGATCCTTAGTGACAAGGATATGAGGTCCCGTTTGTTTGCGTATGAAATAGGCCATTATGGCTCGTCAACGGGTTTAAATGTCTTTTGGGAAACGGATTCTTCCAATAATGGTCTTCCCCATGTGACCAACATACGCACACTGAACAAAATTGCTTTAAATATTGAAATGCTTACGAATTCTGGATCCGCGGAGACGGCCGATTCCTTGCTGGGTAAGTTTACGAATCTTAAGCCGTATTATAATCAGGATCCGAAAAGTCCGTGGTATTTAGTATTGACCGATAGGGATGGCAAAATTCCAGTTGAATTTGTTCAGGCCTATGAAAAAGATGTGGTAAAGAATGGTTATGCCTTGCGGCTCGATCAAGTAGGTTCGGTTCTTAACGCGAGCAAAGCTTACACATCTGCTGAAAAAGATGAGTATGTGTATGATGTTGTAAATGATGTCAAGATCAAAGTTTTTTATAAGTTGATGGAGAGGGGAGTAGTAGTAGATATTCCGGATTCCTCTACGTACGTTTATTCTCCGGCAAGGGTGGATTCGATAAGTTACTATGATGATTCCAGGCTTGTTCCTAGAATTTTCAAGATGGCCGGGGATTCGTATAGTGTGCTGGATTTGGATGGTATAAAAATCTCTTGCGAGGATGCTTCCGGGGATTCGTTGAATCCGAGCATTGACAATATCAGTATTGAAAATTTGAACTTTGCCAATATTCTGCATGCAAGCTTTGAAGTACGACCTGACTGTAAAGACTCTGCTGATTTAACCTTGATTTACAGGGAGTCTAGTCGTGAATTGCGGATCCAAGTTGCTGGCAACGGGGATTCCACCAACATTGAAGTTTCAGTCTTTGGGTATACAGGTAAATCCAAACGCGAAATAGAAAGGAGAAATCAGGAATGGGAGTTTGATGGGTCTATCGCATGGGGTTCCCTGTATAAGTTCGACATTGCACCGGGGTATAGCGCATCCAAGCCTATGGAAATGGATGTTTGGTTTGTAGACGTGAACGCTCATCCGTTTGATCAGGGCGATTTGTTCAAGTGCACTAACAGTCTTAATGGATATAGAAACCTGAGCAAATGCGCGGATTCCTTGGACGTTGATTTCTTGAGTTTTGATTCCGTGCCCTCCTACATTGGTCGTCCAGACGAGATTCGTAATGCCATGGATCGATATTCTATTGTTCGCTGGTCTGTGTCCATGGATTCTTCGGGTATTGTTTCTTTGGATAGTTTATTTGCGGGTTTCTTTAAAGATGTCGACGCAAGAATGAACTTGGCGGGAATTATCTTCGTTCCCAAGCCGTATGCAAAAATGAACCGTTATTTGATTTCCTTCATGTTGGATGATACTACCGGTGTGGTTTCCTCAAAGATGTGGTTTAATGATAAGGTTTATGTTTGGGGTGACACCCTGGAATATTGTGCGGACCATCAAAGAGGCTGTGAAAGCGAACTGGTGCGAGACTTGTACCGAAATGACGGTTGTGCGGTGGGTTGGAAGTCTGGGAACATGAAGTTGAATGATTCCACCTTGAAATTTGGTCTTAACGAATTTTTCAATGTGGCCCTAGCCGAAGAAGCTTTGACTCCTGGTTTCTCAACGCTTTACCCCATCTGGGCTCCCGCAGCGTATTGCGCCGAAGAAAAGCTTTCTGAAGAAGATAACGTCAAGTGGTCTGGAGCTAATGTTGAAGGAACCTTTACCCGGACTGTAATGAATGTTTTGGGTGGTGAAGTGATAATCCTGGACATTGATAAAAGAGCTGAGATTCTTGATACAACAATTCGTTATTTGGGAAAGAGCAAGTCAATGCTCCTTCCGCTAAATGATCCTGTGGAAATTGCAATTACTCGCAAACGAATTCTGCAATTTGAAGCCAAGGCTGGGTTCAAGGCTCCGGAATACATGACGCTTAGTTATGATAGTTCCCGCGTGTCAGATTTTTCGAATCTTGATGTTGATTTCACTTCGATTCATGTGAAGGACGGGGATTCCTTGCCGTCTGATTTAAGATGGAGTGTGCTAGAGGGTGTTTTTGAAATGGTGGATACTTCATCTCTTGCATTTGTTGACACCGCAGTGATTTCTTCTGGATATGCGGCTCGCTTGAAGGTTTCTACAACCAAGTTTGCTGCAGGTCGTGATGCAACGTTGAAGATTTCCTTTACGGATAATCTTGGCAATGAACTTAAATTCCCGAAGGCTATTGACACCGCAATTGTTGAAACGCCCTTTGTCTTGGATACTACGTTCATTCTTCGCCCTGGCAGCTATGTTGTTCGTGGAGAATTACGAGATGCATGGGATTCCGTGGCAACCTTTACATCTCATGTCGTAGTTTCCTCCGAAATCCCTGCCGGTAAGGATAAGTGGATGATGGTTAATCTTAAGGCCGTTGACATGAAGAGCGTGGGCAAGGATGACGACCAGATTTTCTATTGGTGGAATGACGAAGCCGATGTCGGTGAATTCTGGCGCTACATTCGTTTCATTCCTGGTGAAGACTTGGTTGCCAATAGAGGTTATTGGTATAGCTCTCTGGAAGGTCGCTCTCTGAAAATCAATACATCCTATGTAGATAGTGTGTACGATGTGGTTTGGAACTTGGTCAACGGCTACGACGGCTGGAACCTTGTAAGCAATCCCCACAGCTGGGATATCGCTGTCCCGGATTCTCTTGACATGTCCTGCTGGGATGAGCGCATTTCCAACTACACTGACTGCGAGAACGTGCTGGGAGGTTTCAGGGCCGCCTGGGTTCATGTGGAAAAATCTGATACCGTTACTTTGAGTGGCAAGCCGGTCTTTGCTACGGGCGCAAACCACAAGAAGCGAACCTTGGCTAAGGCCAAGAATGCTGAAAACTGGACAATCAATGCTGTCCTCGCAGATGGTCGCGGTCATCAGGATTACTGGAACGTATTGGGTATGGGCGAGGAACATGAAGGTTACGAACCGCCCGCAGGCATGGGGGACCAGGTGAATTTCTCCATCAAGAATGGCAAGAAGTTCTTGGCAAAGTCTGTGAAGGTGGCTCCCGCATCTTCCAAGGATGCTGCCGACCTGGAATGGGATGTGGTGCTGAGCGCCTCTTCCGATCGTAAGGGCGAGCTTTATTTCGAAGGCCTGGACGGTATTGCCGCCTTTGGCTATCATCTGTATGTGACCATGGACGGTAAGACTTCGGAACTTATGGCTGGGGACACCCTCCAAGTGGCTCTTAAGGCTAAGGGAACTTCGGCTAAGGTTCGTGTGACTACGGAAAAACTCTATTTGGTCACTGCAGTAAATGGCCTCCGTATGGCTCAGGCTGGCAACAAGCTGAATGTCGGCTTTACCGCTACGGAAAATCTGGCTGGCGCCCGCGTGGTGGTGGATGTGCTGGGTATGGACGGCAAGGTGATTTCCTCTCATGCCGCAAGGGCTGCCGCCGGTGCCAATGCCGTAACCTTGGAGGCACCCAAGTCCGGCCTCTATATGCTTCGTGTTCGTGTGGCAAGTCAGCAGGCTAACCGCAAGATTCTGGTAAAATAAATCCATTAAATAGCTGAAAATTGCTTTTTTCGGATAAAAATTGAGAAAAGTCCTCCTTTGCGGGGGCTTTTTTTATTACGAATTATGAAGTACGAGAGTCCGCGAGCGATGACGGATGACTGATAATAAATTCTTATAGATTGATAACAAAAAGTGATTGATTACTGAAAAATGATTATTTTGGGCTATTTATTGCGAAAAGTTATCAATCACCGGCTTTCAATTATCAATCACAAATAAAAACATTGCCATAGGTACCCTTTTATTCTAAATTTGGGCGCACTATGACAAAGGCTAAATTCATCAAATTCGTTATCGCATCGATTCTCGCAATCGTTGCTCTCTACTTGCCGTACGAATCCCTCGGTTTCGACGCCGCAAGTCCCATGGGCGTCCTGAACCCGCTGGAAATCCGCGTCATTGGCGTGTTCGTCATGGCTGCTCTTTTCTGGATTCTCCAACCGTTCCCGATTTGGTCCACTTCCATGTTGGTGATCGTTCTCATGATCATCACCATGTCTGACTCCGCCCTCTCTCCGTTCCGCGTTGACGGTGTTACCATGATTAGCCACAAGTCTGTGATGGCTACTTTTGCTAACCCGATTATCATGCTGTTCCTGGGTGGTTTCTTCCTGGCTGCTGCAGCTACCAAGTACAAGCTGGACTTGAACCTGGCTCGCGTGCTCCTGAAGCCCTTCGGTAAGAATCCGAAGTTCGTGCTTCTCGGCCTCATGCTCATCACCGCCGTGTTCTCCATGTTCATGAGCAACACCGCTACCGCAGCTATGATGCTCGCTATCCTCGCTCCGGTGCTGAAGCTCTTCGACGAAGACGACCGCGGTAAAGCAGCATTCGCTCTCGCTATTCCTCTTGGTGCAAACATCGGTGGTATGGGTACCCCGATCGGCACTCCTCCCAACGCTATCGCTCTTGGTGCTTTGAACGACGCTATCGCTCGCGGCGACCTGGCTGCAAACCCGGTTTCCTTCGGTCAGTGGATGGCTTTCGGTGTTCCGTACGTTATCATCCTCATGGTGATTGCATGGGTTCTCCTCATGAAGATTTACCCCATCAAGATGAAGCAGATGGTTTTGAACATTGAAGGTGCCGGCAAGTTCGATACCAGCCCCAAGGCAATCATCGTTTACATCACTTTCGTTCTCTGCGTTCTCCTGTGGGTCACCGGTAAGGGTGTTCACGGTATCAACGATAACGCTATTGCTATGATTCCTATGGCTGTGTTCGCCCTGACTGGTGTTATCACCAAGAAGGACTTGAACGAAATGAGCTGGGACGTTCTGTGGCTCGTTGCTGGTGGCTTTGCTCTCGGTGTTGGCCTCAACGCTACCGGTCTTGCCGCTCACTTGATCAAGACCATTCCGTTTGCAAGCTGGTCTCCGGTTGCTCTCATGGTCGGTTGCGGTATCATCTGCTTGTTCATGGCTAACTTCATGAGCCATACCTCTACTGCAACTCTTCTCGTTCCGATTCTTTGCGCAGTTGGCATTGCTTGCCAGGACAACCTCGTTGGCCTCGGTGGCGTTACCGCTCTCCTGGTTTCTGTCGCCTTCGCTTCTTCCCTCGGTATGTCCATGCCGATCTCCACTCCGCCTAACGCTCTCGCCCACGCTACCGGTTACACCGATACCAAGGGTATGGCAATCACTGGCGTTGTGATGGGTCTCGTCGGTCTCGTGCTCTCCTGGGGCATGATGATCCTCTTGGCAAACATCCACTTCTTTGGTACTCCGGCTCCGAAGGCTGAAGAAGCTGTTGCTGCTCCTGCTGCTGTTGAAGCACCGGCTCCTGCTGCCGCTGCTGAAGCTCCGGCTGCTGTTGTTGACAGCACCGTCGCCCTCTCTGCAGACTCCGCTGCAAACGTTGTCGTTGACTCCGTTCCCGCAGTTCCGGCTGTAGAACAGGTTGCTCCGGTTGAAGCTGCCCCGGCTGCTGAAGCTAAGTAATTTTAGCGGAATAATCTGAAAAGATTGAGGACGCTCCAGAAATGGAGCGTTCTTTTTTTCGTGGCGCCAATGACCTGTTCTTTTTTGGAATAATGATCCTGTGATTTTTTGAGAAATACGATTTGTTTTTATTTACGTTAGGATTATGAATAAAATAACGTTTTTCAAACAAATGGCATTTCTTGCTCTAGCTTGGACCTCGGCGGTCTTTGCTTAGTCAGCTCCAATTGAACAGCCCAAGGATTCCTTGCCTGTTCCAAAAAATCTTGAAAACTTTAACGAATTTCAGGTCGTGAAGTGGGGCCCTGTTACTTATAAGGGTGAAGGCAAGTGCGACATTTTGGATCTCTACCAGAAGAATGTCACCGATGGGCTTGGCTTTTAGTGTAGTCCCGGATTCTAATGTGAATTCTGAAAATTATGGCCTTCGCAACAATAGGGCCACTTCATTCTCTGCACGAGGAAAAGACCCTGTCAAAAAGTTTTATGCGGGTGATTCCACCTTCCTTGAATTGGAAAGCATAACACCGGTAACCTATAGAACCGAAGGTCACTGCTATGCGGTGGATTTCCTGGTCAATATGGCTAATGAAACATCTGGCTATCATGGCATTATTGACATATTGTTGAAATCATTAAGGTTCCGGCTCCAAAGCCTGATACCATCATTGTCCCCGTTCCTGTGGCAAAACAGCCGACCTCGAGAGGCTGCTGTATGGCTTGCTGCTGTGATAATTAAGGAGGGAAGGTAACATGAAAAAGTATATCGCTCTATTCGTTTGTGCCTTGTTTGCGGCAACATTTGTTGGTTGTGCCACTGCGGAATTTACCCCGGTCGTGTACGATGAGCCGGCTCCAGAACCGAAACCAAAGCCAAAGCCGAAACCCAAGCCGAAGGCAAAGCCGCGCCCTGTAACCAAGACTGCGTCGACTCCTGAAATCGTTACGGAAAATCTGTATCCGATTCCGAAGTACCTGGATGTGAACAACGACTTGACCGTTGTTTCCTTGACTCCGGTATCCTATGCAACCGAAAATCGCTGCAATGAAGTTCACTTCTTTTCTGCGATTGTAACTCCAACTTCGGGGTACCACAGTTTGGTTGACATCTCGATGTCCGAGAAAAAGGAGAAGGATAAGTATACCTGCAAGTACTTCGGTACTGCGGTTGTTTACAAGATCAAGCCGAATCCTTTTGTAGAGGAAGTCGTCAATTACGAGGAAGTAGTCCGTAAGCAGGTTGTGAATCCGTAAATAATCTGCCGACCTGGACTTTACAGGCCTTGGATTTCACTTTGTGGGTCTAGGGCCTTTTTTTATTGAGAGAGAAAATTTTGCGATATGGAATAAAAAAAGCCCCGCTTTCGCGAGGCTTTTTTCAGTGGTCGATACAGAACTCGAATCTGTGACCTCTACCATGTCAAGGTAGCGCTCTAACCAACTGAGCTAATCGACCGAATGGTTAATCCCGTTAGGGTAGCCCAATGATAGAAAGTTTTTGGGGTACTGTCAAGGGATTTTATCAAGAAAAATGTGGACTTCGGGGGAAATGGGGGAATTGGACGACTTAAGCCTTATCTGTCCTCCTCGGCTACCCAGTAGCGGAATCTTCCGCTGACGTGTACCGGGGGGAGGTCATCGTCGCATTCGTCGTTTCTGCAATCCTTGAAATACAGTTCAATATTGGCTGTCCATAGGGAATCTGGGATGATTTCGTCAAAATGGACGTAGCTGCTGTCTCCGACCAGTGGAGCCTCCGTGGAAAAATTCTGGAGCATCCAGGTGACGTTCTGGAATTTGCCGTTGATGCTAGCCTCGGAAACAGGCTTTATTTTTCCGCTGGTGGAGGGATTGTTAACCATGACGGCGAACTGGTCTCCACGGTTGCTCTTAACCAGCTGGGTCTTGAAAGTGAAGTAATGACGGTTGTACTGGGTTGGTTCGCAATCTTCGCGGTCCAGCTCAATGGTGTACTTCTCGCTGCCGTTGATGGAGTATTTGAAGTAGCCTCCGCCCTTGACTTCCCAACTATTATTGATATCCCCACAACCTGCCAATGTGAATGCTAGGGCTCCTGTGGCAAGTGCAGCGAAAAAACGGCCGTTTCCTGGAATCGGACCATTCTTAAGGGAAGTTTTGCGGCTGAGTTTGAGCATACCCCTAAACTAGAAATTATCTTTGAACAAGATGGAAAACTTGCCGATTTTAAAGCGCTTCATTGTGGAAACTCCTCTCGGGAGTGTTCACTTGGTTTCCTTTGACAAGACTGGCGTAAACCATCGTGAAGTTATTTTGGCCGTGCTATCCGATGTTTCCGGTCGTAGACTTGCTTTGAACGATATTGTGCAAACCGAGGAGCATCCTAGGCCTGAGATTCCTGTTTTGGATTTTGACGTGAACTGGACTCATTCTGGGGATGTTTGCGTGCTGGCTTATGCTGATAAAGGTGTCCACGTTGGGGTGGATTTTGAAATGCACAAGCCGAACCGGATGCGGATTGCAGAACGCTTTTATAGTGCAGAAGAAGTTTCCCACTTGAAAGATTTAGATGAGAATCGTGCTGTTACGGAATTTTTCCGCTTGTGGTGCCGTAAGGAGGCGCTGTTCAAGTGTGCGGGTGGAACCTTCTTTGAGGGTGCTGTCCGTCGTTCTGTGCTGGAAACTCCGCTGATTTTGGAACAGTCTCGTATCGTGCATCTCTGTGATGTTGACGAATCTGTGGGGGAGGCGAAGGCGTTCCTGTGCGTTGCTGTTTGCAAATAAAAAGACCGCGGAAATCCGCGGCCTTTCTCTTTTAATTTCGCTGCAATTAAGAGCGGCGTCTGCGGCGCTCGCCTCTGTCGCCTCGGTCATGCCTGAACAAGTTCGGCGCG
>JAKSIC010000002.1 GCA_024399015.1 Fibrobacter sp. | reverse complement strand
GCACCGCTTAAGGTTTTATTTGCCATAAAATTTCCTTTTCGGATGGTTTTACTTTAAAATTTTATGCCGAAAATATAGTCTGTTGAACTCAAAATGGCTATAGGTAAAGGTCTTTTTATGAAGAAAAGTGAATTTTTTCACGAAAGTTTTGGCTTTTGATAAAAATTTTTTGAAAAAACGTGTCTGATTTCTGGAAAAATTCGTGTATAGGGTAGAAACTTTCAACAAAAGGACCTGTATGAACGCTGAAAAAGAACGAAAGGATTACCCGGTTGTCCCTAAAAAACTGCTGCCTAGAGAAAAAATTGAGTGCTATGGGGCAGAATCTATGAGTAACGAGGAACTTTTGGCCCTGATTTTGGGTAGTGGATGCCAAAACTGCGATGTTTTTGAATTGGCAAGACGGCTTTCTGACTTCCTTTCCGCCGAAACATCCATCCCCTCGTTGGAAAGTCTTCGAAAAATCCGCGGTTTGGGGAAGGTTAAGGCCTCCCAGATCCTTGCCTGCCTGGAATTGTCGGGTCGTTATATATTAAGTGACAAGGCTGTGCCGGTCAATGCCCCTGAAGATTTGGTTTCTAGGCTGTCTTATATGAAGTATGAGGAACAGGAACATTTAGTCCTGGTGACATTGAATTCTGCCAACCTTGTTATAAAGGTTCATGAACTTACCACGGGTCTTGTGAATCAGACTCCTGTGCATCCCCGAGAGGCTTTTGCCAAGGCTATTGAGGATCGGGCCGTGTCTGTAATCTTTGCTCACAACCATCCATCGGGGGCGACAATGCCTAGTCCCGAGGATATCGGCATTACAAAGGTCTTGTGTGCGGCTGGAAAAATTATACAGATTCCCGTTTTGGACCATATAATTATAGGGAAAATGGGTTTTACCAGCATTTGCAGGCTATATCCCGACATTTTTGGAAAAACATTATAATGAAAAGTTTACGGGAAACTATATTTCTTGAAAATAAATCAGGGGAAGAGTTAGGTTTGGTGAGTTCCCCTCATAAGGAGTCGCTATGAAAAAAATAGCAGCAGGACTTGCACTTGCCTTGGCAGCATCTGCCTTTGCAGTGCATCCTCAGACAATTAACAAGCACGGAATGGTCGGTGTGAATGAAACACAGTCCGCCCAGGCTTTGGGACATTCCAAGTTGGTGTTTTCCGCTTTGGCTGATTTGGGTATTGGTGGCTACGATGATGTCGCCATTTATCGTGGTGCAAAGCCTGAAGTTGGTTTTGCTGTCGGTTTGGGCGATTATTTTGATATTGGCCTTACTCTCCCGATAACCTACGATTATACAAAGGTTACTACAGAATCTGAATCCCAGTCGAATTACAATTACTGGACTCCTCGTGGTAATGTGAAGTTCCGCCTTCCGTTACCTGATGACCAGCCGGCCGATCTCGCCTTGTATGGTTCTGCTACGGGTTCCAGTTTTGACGCTTTGGTCATTGATGGTGGTGCGGCTCTTACTTTGGACTTTGACAAGAGCCATGACGTTCCGTTCCTTATCCATGTTAACGGCGGTTTGAACTATGCACTTAGTGCAAATACCATGAGCTATTATGGTAGTGGCGCCTTGGAAATGTACTTCTTTGACTTTATGTCTGTTTTTGCTGAATATCGTATGGATATTCAGACTGTAAAAACACCCAACGCAGATACTGGTGAAGAAGAAAAGAGCTTCGCTTATGGAAACAAGGTTCATGGAGCCTTGGTTTTCCACCTGCCTGTTGGCTTGGATATCCATATGGGTGCAAGCTATGGTTGGGCAAACAGTGCTTTCCCGAAGATTTTCAAGTCTAAGGATCTGCCGATTTACGGCGGTATCACTTGGAGCGGATTCTTGCTGCCGCAGGACCGCGATGGTGATGGCGTCAAGGATAACGAAGACGACTGCCCGGATGATTATGGTCATCGTTTGAACCGCGGTTGCCCGTTGGGTAATCCGGACTCCGACGAAGACGGCGTTTGCGATGCCTGGGTCTATGAAAAGGGCTTTGAAGACGAATATGCTGAAATCTGCGAAGGCGTAGACAAGTGCCCCAACGAACCGGGTGAAGGTGATGATGGTTGCGAACTTGCCGATCCGGACCCGGATAAGGATGGCGTCTGCGATCCTTGGGTTGCTCAGAAGAAGATGCTGAAGAAGTTCAAGAAGATCTGTAAGGGTATCGATGAATGCCCGGCACAGGCTGGTGATCCTAAGTTCAATGGTTGCCCGGGTAAACTTCCTGACCCGGATAACGACGGTATGTGCTCTCCGTGGGTTACCGACGAAGGTGTGATGGATCAGTACAGCGATCAGTGCCAGGGCTACGACATGTGCCCGGGTGAAGCTGGTACCAAGGCCAACAAGGGTTGTCCGTGGGACGATCCGGATGTTGACGGCGACGGCCTTTGCGATCCGTGGGTTGCCGAAAAGAAGATGGGTTACTACTTCGAAAAGGCTGCAGAAGATGAAACTATCGCTAACGAATGGTTCATCGACAAGTCTTGTAAGGCTATTGACAAGTGCCCGACCGAACATGGTCCTGCCTCTAACGAAGGCTGCCCGCTGGGTATGCCGGACACCGATGGTGACGGCGTCTGCGATGCATGGGTTACCGAAAAGGGTATGCAGGAACAGTATGACGATATCTGCACCGGCATCGACAAGTGCCCCACTGAAGCTGGTGAACAGTTTGCCAACGGTTGCCCCATGGACAATCCGGATATTGACGGTGACAGCCTTTGCGCTCCGTGGGTAACTGAAAAGAAGATGCAGAAGCAGTTTGCTGAAATCTGTAAGGGTATCGACAAGTGTGAAACTGAAGCTGGTCCGGCCTGGAATAAGGGCTGCCCTGTGGACGACCCCGACCCGGATAAGGATGGCCTCTGCTCTCAGTGGGTTACCAAGCAGAACTTGTTGAGCAAGTTTGCTGATGTATGTAAGGGCAAGGACATGTGCGAAGACGAAGCCGGTCCGGATTGGAACAAGGGTTGTCCGTCTGACGACCAGCCCGACCCGGATGGTGACGGTCTCTGCTCTCCGTGGGTTTCCAAGAAGGGCTTGAGCGCCAAGTTCAAGGATGTATGTAAGGGTACCGACAAGTGTGAAGACGAAGCTGGCCCGGATTGGAACAAGGGTTGCCCGGCTCAGTCTCCGGACCCGGATGAAGATGGCCTCTGCTCTCCGTGGGTGACCAAGCAGAAGTTGCTGGACAAGTTTGCTGATGAATGCTCCGGCTACGACCGCTGCGAAGACGAACCGGGTCCGGATTGGAACAACGGTTGCCCGTCTGACGATGAACCGGATGCTGACCACGATGGCGTTTGCTCTGAATGGGTGACCACCAAGAAGCTTACCAAGCAGTTTGCTGATCAGTGCTCTGGCATCGACCGCTGCCCGGATGTGGCTGGTGACGATGGTCATGGCTGCCCGAAGAAGGGTATTGAAAAGCTTGATGGCGTAACCTTCAAGTCTGGCAAGGCTACCTTGGAATCCAACGCTAAGTTGATCCTCAAGAACGTTGCCAAGAAGCTGAATACCGACGAGTACAAGGAACTCCAGATTGTTATCCAGGGTCATACCGATAACGTTGGTAAGGAAGCTTCCAACCAGAAACTTTCTGAAAACCGCGCTAAGGAAGTGATGAAGGCTCTCACCAAGGCTGGCGTGAACAAGAAGCGCATCAAGGCTATTGGTTTGGGCTCCAGCTGCCCGGTTGACGACAATAGCACTGAAGATGGTCGTGAAATGAACCGCCGTATTGAAATGCACTTTGCAAGTGCAGACAACGATGGTACCAAGTGCGAAAGCAATTTCGTCGGTGAGTAATCGGTAAAACAACCAAAATTTAGCCTCGGGAACTATCCCGGGGCTTTTTTTGTTTTATCTTTATTTTGTATGACAAAACTTGATGAGATTTTGACTGAAATTGGTGCCACCAACCATGATGTGGTTGAAATGGATTCTGCCCACCTGAATCACAAGATGGTGCAGAAGGCTCGCCTCGGCAAGAAGCCCGTGCCCCGCCATACTCAGGATTTGATTTTGAGTGCTCTTAACGCCCTTCTTAGAGAAAGGGAAGTTGAGAATGCAAAGACCTACAAACGTGTAGAACTTTTCCCCTTTGCCCCTGCAGAATCTGCAGCAGCCGATGAGGAGGCATAATGCAACAGTATCTGGATTTGCTTAAGGACATTATGGAAAACGGCGTGGACCGTTCCGACCGTACCGGCACCGGCACCCGCTCTGTTTTTGGCCGCCAGTACCGCTATGACTTGTCCAAGGGCTTTCCCTGCCTGACTACCAAGAAACTGCACTTGCGCTCCATTATTCACGAGCTTCTGTGGTTCCTGAAGGGCGACACCAACATCAAGTACCTCCACGATAACAAGGTGACAATCTGGGACGAATGGGCCGATGAAAACGGCGAACTGGGCCCGGTCTACGGTCACCAGTGGCGTAGCTGGCCCACCCCTGATGGTGGCCACATCGACCAGATCCAGAACTTGGTGAACAGCCTCAAGAATAATCCGGACTCCCGCCGTCACCTGGTGTGCGCCTGGAATGTTTCCGAAGTGGACAAGATGGCGCTCCCGCCCTGCCACTGCCTGTTCCAGTTCTACGTGGGCGGCGTTGGCGCCTCCGGCAAGCGCAAGCTTTCCTGCCAGCTGTACCAGCGTAGCGCAGACACTTTCCTGGGGGTTCCGTTCAACATTGCTTCCTATGCGCTTTTGACCATGATGCTTGCCCAGGTCTGCGATTACGAACCGGGCGAGTTCATCCACACCTTGGGCGACACCCACCTGTACTCCAACCACTTTGAACAGGTGAAGGAACAGTTGACCCGCACGCCCCGAAAGCTTCCCACCATGAAGATCAATCCGGACGTAAAGGACCTGTTTGAATTCAAGTTCGAGGACTTTGAACTGGTGGACTACGATCCTTATCCGACCATCAAGGCTCCCATCGCTGTTTAATTACGAATTATAAATTACAAATTACGAGAATTAGTTAGGCGGCTTCGCCGCGATTATTAAATCTCATAATTCATACTTCATAATTAATAAATAGTTTCCTATGCTTATTTCCGCTATTGTCGCAGTTTCTGAAAATAATGTGATTGGTCGCGACGGCCATTTGCCCTGGCATCTTTCTGCAGATCTCAAGCGTTTCAAGGCTATTACCACAGGTCATTCCATTGTCCTGGGTCGAAAGAACTACGACGACATCGGACGCCCGTTGCCTAACCGCGTGAACTATGTTCTGACCCGTAACGCTTCCTTCGAAGCGCCCGGTTGCGTTGTTTGCGGTTCCCTGGAAAGCGCCCTGGAAGCATCTGCCGCCGCAGGCGAAACGGAATGCTTTATCATTGGAGGCGCCGCAATTTATAAGATTGCCATGCCTCTGGTGAAAAAACTTTATGTTACGAAAGTCCTTGCCAATGTGGATGGCGACGTGTTCTTCCCGGACTGGGGAGAAGGCTGGCGCATGGTAAGCGAAGAACTTTTTCCCGCCGACGAAAAGAACGATTTCCCGACGGCCTTCCAAGTATGGGAAAGAGAGTAGTCTATGCTGAAGCTTTTGAAGAAGATTAAACGCGGACATATTCTGTGGACCATGGTTGCTGTTGGTGTTGCCATGGTGATGGTCTTTATGTTCGACCATTTCCGCGCCGGCGGTATTGATAACAACATCCAGCGAATGGACGAGGGCTGGACCGTGACCCAGAATGGCCATGTCTACGAAGACCAGTCCATCGATGTCTACAAGTTCCCCGAAGGCCCCCTGGGCTACATGGACTCCATCATCTTCTCCAAGAGATTTGTCTTTAAGGGCCGCCCGCCTTACATGTTCCGCATCAAAGCCCACCATGCTGCAGTCAGGGTCCAGATTGAAGACTGGACTGTGTTTATGTACGGTTATGACCGCCTGATGCAGCATCGCTATATTGGCTCTGGAGTTTTCTCTGTGCCGGTTCCCTATACGGTTAACGGAAAAGTTTTGAACGTGACTTTCTATGGCGGATTCCGTCAGCCTGTGGACCGAGTCTCCACATTTGAAATGCTTTCCACGGAAGTGGCCTATACCGACTACATGGCCCGCCACGCTTATTCCTTGTACATCGGCATCTTCCTTGTGGTGCTTGGTTTCCTTGGAATCATTTTTGGACTTGTGGCAAATGCTTTCAGCAAGACCTTCTACCGATTTGTCTTGATTGGCGCCTTGTCCCTTTTGGTGGGTGTGTGGAGCATGTGCTATTCCAAGGTGGTCCAGGTTTGTTCTTTGGACTTTGTCACCACAAGCTTCATGGAGTACCTCTGCCTTTACATGATTCCCATTCCCTTCCTGTTGCTTTTGCAGGATATGCACAAGGGAAAGCTCAGTCCCAAGAAATGGATGGTCTTAAGGATTGTGACGGTGATTTCCATTTTGTTTGTCGTGGTCACCTCGGTTTTGCATCTCATGAATATTGCGCTCATGATGCACTTCCTCACGGTGTTCCATGTGTTCGTTTGCTTCCTTGCGGTGTATACCTTGGGAACGGGCTTGGTCTACAACAGAAAGATGGGAACCTCCGAAAAGATTTTTGCCTTGGGTATTGTAATCTTCTTTATCGTGGGCATGCTTGACGTGGTTCGATTCCAGTTGCAGCACAAGTTCTTGTTCAGCAACGATTTTATGAGTATGACCTGGACTCCCTGGGGCGCCTTGCTGTTTATCCTCTGCCTTATTATTGCCTACATTGTCTACGCTTTCGAGGCGGTTGCCGCCAAGGCGGAAAAGGATGTTCTTGCGGAATTGGCCTACAAGGATGTTTTGACTGGCCTGTTCAACCGCACCAAGTGTGAACAGATTTTTGATGTTCTCGACCAGGAAGACGGAAATTACGCTATCATTAGCATTGACATGAATGGCTTGAAGGTGGTGAACGATTCTCACGGACACACCAATGGCGACCGCTTAATTTGCCGCTTTGCCGATGTGCTTAGGGATTCTGTGGCCGGAATTGGTACCGCGGTCCGTATGGGTGGCGACGAATTTGTGGTCATCATCCGCGAATCTCACCTGACTGAAATGCATGTGGTCAAGGAACGCATGGATGCTCTGGCAAAGCAGTATTCCAAGGATTTGCCTGTGGAACTGGAAGCTTCCTACGGTGTTGCCCTCCGTAATGAATTTAGCGAAGGCAAGGCCAAGGATGTTTACCGTGCCGCCGACGAACGCATGTACACTATGAAAAAGGAATCCAAGTCTAAACTTGTTCGAAAGTAACAGCCGGCAATCTGGATTTCGTGTGATTTAAAAAGGGTGGCGTAAAGCTGCCCTTTTCTTTTTTGTGAAAAAGAGTATAGATTAAAAATCATGATAGAGTTCAGTGTCTTATATCGTTTGGTTGCAGCCATTGGCATTGGCCTGATTATCGGCATGCAGCGCGAGCATACTTACTGTGATCAGTCGGATAGGCATCCGGCTGGTGTTCGTACTTTTACTCTTGTTGGCTTGGGTGGTGCCATGGCGGCTTATTTGTCCGCTTTGATGGGTGGCACCGCACCTTTCGTTTCCGGCTTTGTGGTTTTGGGCTTGTTGCTGATGGCGTCCCATTTACGAGCTCAGTCTGTTAATGCTGAGGTTATGGGAATTACGACTAGCGTGGCCCTTGTGGTGGTTTACCTGCTGGGTGGTCTTTGCTGGCACGGTAAGCTTTTGGAATCCTGCGTTATCATGATTGTGATTCTGTGGGTTCTCACGGTAAAGCAACAGCTTCACGATTTTGCAAAGAAACTTTCTCGAGAAGATATCTTGGCTACGGTGAAGTTTGCTGTGATTTCCGGATTGGTGCTTCCGTTCTTGCCGAACCAGGCTTACGGTCCTCCCGGTCTTGAAATCTTGAATCCACACACTATCTGGCTTTTCGTTGTCTTTATTTCGGGCATCGGTTTCGTGGGCTATGTGCTGATTAAGATTGTGGGCCCTGGCAAAGGCATTTGGCTTACCGGCTTGCTGGGTGGCCTCGCCAGCAGTACGGCCCTGACCTTGAACCTTGCGGCCCGCAGTCGCGAGAACGAGGATTACGCCAACAACTTTACCTTGGGCATTGTCCTTGGCTGGACGGTGATGTATATTCGCCTGTATTTGATTTGCATTGTGCTGATGTCCCGCTTGGCCAGCGTGCTTGCAGTGCCGCTGTTGGTGCCTGTGATTCCTGGCTTAGGCTATGCCTTGTACCTGAAGATTAAGGATGGTCGTGAACACAAGGCTAAATCTGCGGAATTCAACAACCCGTTCCACTTGCTGCCCGCCATCAAGTTCGGCTTTATCTTTACGGTGGTCATGTTCCTGGCTAACGCGGCCCGTGTGTATCTGGGTTCTGGAGCCTTGATCGCCTGCAGCTTCCTGGGCGGTTCCGCTGAAATGGATGCGGTGGCATTCTCCTTGATTGATATGGCTCTGAAGTCCTCCCTGGATAACCGGACCTTGGTTCTCGCCCTTTTGTTTGCCAGCTTGGCTAACACCATTACCAAGGGCTGCCTTGCGTATTTCCTTGGGGCAAAGGCCATGCGTAGGCCTATCCTTCCGGCGGTGGCTTTGATTTGTATCTTTACGGGTGTATTGATTGGTTTCTATATGGTTTAATTTCTAGCCCACAGGTTTAGTATGGCTGATATGATTTATGCTTTGACGATTGCTGGTTTTGATGGTAGCGCTGGCGCCGGGTTTATTTCCGACATCAAGACCATGGCTCACTTTGGTGTTTATGGCCAGGCTGTTTGCACCGCCCTCACGGAACAGAACGAAGATGAATTCGTTGCCCCGGGTTGGGTGATTTGGGAACGCATCGAAGCTCAGTTGGAAACCCTTTTCAAAAAGCATACTTTTAAGTATGTGAAGATTGGCCTGGTGGAAAAGGCCAAGATTCTTCGACGCATTGTGGAATTCGTTAGGGCTAAGTCTCCGGATGCATTTATCATCTGGGATCCCATTGCAAGCGCAAGCGCTGGTTTCCATTTTATGCGTGACGCCAGCGAGTTCCTTCCTGTGATGAAAATGATTGATCTTGTAACGCCCAATGCCGTGGAATATGAATTCCTGGGTTTGGAAAAGGCTCAGGCTGCCGGCGAAATTCAGATGGGGAAGGATTGCTCCATTTTGAAGAAGGGTGGCCATTGCGAAGGCGAAGAATCCGTGGACATTTTGCTTCACGAAGGTAAGGAGTACAAGTTCTCCAGCCCTCGTTTGCCTGGCGTTGGGAAGCACGGTACAGGATGCGTTTTGAGTTCTGCAATTCTTGCCAATGTTGCCTTGGGCAAATCGCTGCCGGAAGCCTGCCAGATTGGCAAGGACTACATGAATGAGTTCCTCCAAAGCGGGGAAGGAAGACTTGGATTTGTGAAGTAGTTCTTGCTTTTCTCAATAGGAACTTAGTATATTATGTTAGGGTGGATAATCCACCCTTTTTTTGTATATCCCTCGACAAGGACCTGGGTCATTGTGATTTAGGAAATGCGTTCCATAGGATTTTTTTTCTGTGGAAAATATTCAACAAAAATATGGTATGCCCGAAAATAGGGATGTTGTTTTTATTTTTAAATATAATTATATTGTAGTTACATCCTGTGAGGTTCTATGGAGATAGAATTTGAATGGGATGAAAATAGTTACGAACTTTGGTTGTGGTTTATACAGAACGGATTGTTCAGGACGAGATTGTCGTTAATCGAATTATCAGTGCAAGAAAAGCGACAAAAAAGGAGTTCCGGTATTATTGGAATGCTCGCAAAGAGGATGGATTATGAAAAAAGAGTATGACTTTGAAAAAATGAAGGGTGTGCGAAATCCGTATGCTTCTGCATTGAAGAAACAGATTACCATTCGGTTGAATGCTTCAACAATTGAATATTTTAAGGCTCTGTCGGAAAAGAATGGGATTCCGTATCAAACTTTAATGGATTCATATTTGACGGATTGTGCTGTTCATAAACGCGAACTTAAAATGGAATGGAAGTAGCGAGATTGACAAAACTTTCACTACGTTTTGCGTGGTGCCAAAGCTGTGAAATTACTGTAAAAATAATGTCGATTTTTCTTCACAATCTACCGATTTTTAAACGAGGTCGTCGGAAAACGCCAATAATACAGCGAAGGCGCATTACGCGAATAGCATTTTATGTGCTAAGCGCACGTTTACGCCTAGCAGAGCTTTAATTATATTATTGCATCGTAATACGCAAGACTTTTTTGAAGGGGAGCCCTATGAAGATTAAGAACATTTTGCTTCTTGCCGCTGTGGCCACGTTCGCCGTGACAGCATGTTCCGTTGATGCCGATGACGAAGAAAACTCCAACAATGACCGCGGTCCTGTTGAAAGTTCCGACAGCTACGCCTACACCAGCCGTATTGACCAGGTGACGAGTTCCACAAAGACCTACTGCGACACCAAGTCCGAAAACGCAGGTCTCAACGGCTACCTGGACGCAAGCATCAGCGGTTTCGGTACCATCGCAGTGACCGTTAACCAGCTCCAGGAAAAGCAGATTACCGAAACTATTCTCGAAATCAAGCTCCCCTTCGGCCGCAGCGAAGAATTTGTCCAGAGCGTCTGCGATGAAATGATCAACGAAGAAGATGCTTTCTCCAAGTGCGACGTGGAAGGCAAGACCATCGTCTCCATCACCAACGAAAAGTTCGACCACATCATGAACAACACCGCCATGACCAAGGTTCTGGACGAACTTTGCGCAACCTTCGAAGGATACGAAACCAGACCGGATGATGCAACCTACGCATACAAGTATCTGACCTACTGCGAAATCTACGAAGGCGCAACTGCAGACGACGGCACTTTCTATGACTGCAAAGAAATTCCCGTCAAGAAGGTTGACGCTCCTACCGTCACCCTGACCAACGTCGAAGGCGACATTTACACTGTTGGTGCATACTTCGGCGACGAAGATGACAAGGGCATCATCGAAGAAAACTTCACTCTCGTTGGCTTCGATTCCGACTCCCTGGGTACCTACTGGGAATTCACCGGTGAAGAAGACATCGTCCGTATCTACGGCGGCGACTTCACCGTGATGCGCGCTAAGGACGACTCCTACTACTACGCTTGGTCTCAGTGGGACGACCTCTTTTAGACGCTTGCTTGCAAGGTCAAGGCAATTATAGCTCTGCTGGATAAGTGTTTGCGTGGTACCAAAGCTGCGATGCAAAAATATCTTTTTTGCACGCTTATTGGGGGCGGGCCTAAAAAAACATATACGCAATTGAACGAAATATTATAAATTATCCTGCGGAATTGTTTCTTTTTTTTTACAAATCCGCGGAGGATCCTTATGCGCCACCTTTCTGCAGTCATGGCACTCTCTTTCATGGCGACTTCTGCCTTTGCAGCCATTGTCGTCGACTTTGTGGAGCGTAACGGCTACACGATATCCAACGAAAAACTTGAGTCCGATCAGACCTCGTGGTCTTCGTGGATCAAGAACAACGGCGCATTGAAGACGACCATCAAGGGCGACAAGTTCTCGCCGGCGATTGTCGTGCCGCCTCCTGAATGCGATGCGGGTTACCAGAAACTTGTGGTAAGCTACACCAGCAATTGCGGTGATGGCAACAATATCGCCGCATACGGCTATAATGAATTTTACCCGACCGATCCCTGGTACGAGATTGGCTCGTTCAAGAGCGGGCAGGAAGTCGATGTTCAGTGCGATGCCTTTACCAAGATTGCGCTCCAGGCCCAGACATCCTCCGCAAGCGAATGCACCGTGACCCTCAATTCCGTCTTCATCGGCATGCGGAGCGAAATCCTTGTTGCCGG
The DNA here is from genome assembly GCA_024399015.1 of Fibrobacter sp. Taxonomy (GTDB): domain Bacteria; phylum Fibrobacterota; class Fibrobacteria; order Fibrobacterales; family Fibrobacteraceae; genus Fibrobacter. The sequence continues at coordinate 228,707 of JAKSIC010000002.1, read as the reverse complement.
TGCGACCGTGCCGAACATGTCCGATTACAAGAAATCCGGCGACAGCATCTCGCTTTCGATTCCCTTCAAGGCACGGCTCGACAGCATCGTCCCCTCCTTTAGCGGCTACTTCGGGAGCGTGAGCCCGTCTACAGCCCAGGACTTTACCGAAGGTCCTGTCACCTACACGTTCACCGCCAAGTCGGGCACCGAAACGCAGACAATCGTGCTCTCTATCGCGAAACTGCCGGGCGATACCAACGCCTATGCTTCTAGTTTCGTCGGTTTTTGCTCCAAGCCGGACATTGTTACGGCCAAAAAAACATATTCGGACCCTCCAGTCGAACAACTGACTCCGTCTGTTTTGGCCAAGCAGGGCGTCCTTTGCAGCGAAGGGACAAAGGTGACGCACCCCAAAGAAGACGGGGATACGGGTATCGTGCTAATCGACCTGTACAAGTGGACGCCGGACTCCATCAAGACCAAAATGTATGGGCGCTGGAATATGGACGAGACCATTGTGGGCTTCTTGCCGTCGCAACGTGCTACACTAAAATGGTATTACAAAGGTGAGGAGATGGATAGCGTGAATCTATCCAAGACAGCCTTGGACCTTGAAAATACTGTGCTGCAATTAACCGCGGAGAACCAGAAACCTGTCCATTATTACAAGTTTAAGTTCAACGGCGTTGAACCCGAGAATATTGTGTACGACATGGTCTTGATAGACACCCTCAAGTCGCGTTACTTCTATCCGAGGACCATATATGACCCGGAGACCCCGAGCGATACGGGTTCCATCATTTATGACCTCCCGTACAATTCCACTGTGGCGCCCAGATTGTTTGTTTGCGGTACGGGCGAGTTGTACTACATGAATTCGTATAAGAAATGCGATAACACCTTCCAAGTCTCCGATTCTTCCGTTGTTTCGGTCTATGGTGCCTTGAAAGGGTCTTCTGGCATGTACGTGACTTTGACCAACGGCTACGACAAGAGGCTCTATGCCATCACGCTCAACAAGCAGACAAAGGCTTGGCCCATGTTCGATGTTGCGGGTGTGTATGTGAACGATCATTCCCAGGGACGCCACTATTCGTATATCATGGCCGAGCCTGGGGATACAAAGCTCAAGTTTACTGTCCGGACAATGGCGAAGGTGGTCAATTCCGATGACGATGATTTTGGAATCGTGCCTGTGAGTACGAATCCATTTATGCAATATAGTTCCGTATTTGAGTCAAACAACCTTTGGGACACCGGCAGCAAAATCAAGATAACGGCCTCTAACGAGGACAACCAAAGGAGAATCTTGAGTGCTACGATGCAGACCAATTCCGAAAAGTCGGTTGCCGAGCTGCGCGGACTCTTTATACAGTTCGGGCCTGCCAAGTTACCCGGAACCATCGACCAAGAAAAGAAGTTTGTCCAAGTAGATTTGCCATTTGAGATGAACCTGAAACGCGCCTCGTTCACATGGGCGGGTCCTCATGGCTCCTATTGCGAAGAGTACGAGCAGAACGAGTTCTACGACTTGAGCGACACCATCAACTTTGTCATCCACTCCGCCGACAGCACAAAGAGCGCCACGTATAAGGTGGTCTTTGTCTACAATCCCGACGCATTCAAGGATACGACCGTAAAGGATTCCACCAAGGCGATTCCGCTGGTGATGAGGAACCTCGATGCCTCGGTGCGCTTGGCGGGTAACACGCTGTTGTACCTGGGCAACGTGGCCGATGTAAAGCGCCTGTTCGTCTACGATGCGCTGGGCCACATGGTTTACGCCAGGGTGGGCCTCGAGAGCGCCGCCATTGACGTGGGCTTCATGAACCGCGGCGTGTACGTGGTCAAGGTGGAGACTTCGCACGGGCTCGTGACGCAGCGGATAGTCAAGCGGCGGTGATTCAATCAGCGTTTTTCGGAATTTTTGAACGGTGTCTTATACTGAAAAAAGTTGTCACTGTACAAAAAGGCAGGTGTAGTGCAGGCTGTGTCAAGTCAATTCGTACACGGAGCCGTTGCTGCGAAGACACATTTAAAAGTCTGTATTTTGATTGCGAAGGCGCAGAATCCGTGGACATTTTGCTTCACGAAGGTAAGGAGTACAAGTTCTCCAGCCCTCGTTTGCCTGGCGATGGAAAGCACGGTACAGGATGCGTTTTGAGTTCAGCAATTCTTGCCAATGTGGCCTTGGGCAAGTCGTTGCCGGAAGCCTGCCAGATTGGCAAGGACTGCATGAATGAGTTCCTCCAAAGCGGGGAAGGAAAACTTGGATTTATTTTTTAGAATTTAACAGAGCCTCCTTGTAGTAAGTAAGTGAAGACATTTTGTATTTAGGTTGAAGAGGCTCGTTGTTTAATCCTTCTATAAAATCATCGATGTAAGCGTGAAATTTTTCTACGATGAAATGGAATCGTTTTAGTAGTTCTTTTCGCTCCGCAGGAATCAAATGTGCTGGAGCACCGATTTCATCGTTGTTGGATATCAATACACTCTTGCTAAAATCTAAACCGGATGATTTTCTTTGAGAATCGGGACCTTGAAATTTGTATGCATGGGTGTGTTGAATGTTTGCGTTGCGATCGTAAAAAACGGGTGATAGTAGAGCCATTATGGGTTTGATTCTTTGTTTCACGTTGTCCTCTGAATTTCAGAAAAAACAAAAAACCGTTCCTTATATATGATATAAGAAACGGTTTTCATCTAATGAGCTTTCTTTTTTATCTCAGGTAGTCGCTCTACCACCCTGTCATCATTTTGAGCTTTCTTTTTTTCTCAGGTGGCGGCTCTGTCACCCTGTCTAAAAAGAATATATAAAAAATGCGTGAGAAAAACAAGATGGGGTTGTTGTGCGAGATGAACGCCCTTCGGGCGTTAGCAACGTCGCCTCGGCAATGCCGATGAACAAGTTCCTCGGCGCTGCGCTCGGCTTGTTGGCTATTCAAACTCACGACCTACGGTCCTGAGTTTGCGCATCTCAGCTTTTCAGAGATAAAAAAATGACCACTCTATGAGTGGTCTTTTTTTTATCGGAATAGCGAGATTCGAACTCACGACCTCTTGCTCCCGAAGCAAGCGCTCTACCAGACTGAGCTATATTCCGTTTTGTGAGTCCAAATATAGATAGAACATTGGACTTTTTAAAGGGGAAAGCGACAAAAAAGTGAAAAATTTCGATTTTTTGCCGTTTTAGCCTATTTCTTGGCTTTTGGCTTGCCCTTGGAGTTGAGCTTGGGGGCCGGTTTGCCCAATTTCATGATGCTGGAGCCGGCGTTGTCGGGTTCAACCTTGTACAAAACGATGCGATTGCTCCATTCGGTGCGGGCCTTACGGTCGATAATGTGCTTCACATTGCCGTATTCCGGGTTTCCGCCACCGTGAATGACTCGCAGAACGCTCAAACCAGCAATCAGGAGGTCGTCGATGCGGCGTTCCACAGCGGCAGCAGCCTCTTCGGAGGTGTAGCCGTGAAGGTCTATTTCATCTTCGGGTACGGGAAGTTCCCAGCTGGAGGGGCTGCGGCGCATTTTCTTACCGCGGGGGCCACGAGTCTGGGGGCGGGCGGCCAGTTCGGCTTCTTCAGCCTGCAGGCGAGCCTTGTCCTTGTCTTCCATGTGGTGGTTCATGATCCATTCCAGCTGGAAGCGTTCTTCTTCGTTAAGTTCAGTAGCCATATAAAATCTTCTAAATGCCTTTCGTTTTTACGGGGGACAAATTTAGCAATTTTCTCATAATTCTATATTTCGTCCATAACGTTTTTAAAGGAATCTGCTTGATGGCAAAAAAACTGATTTCATTGCTGTCCTTGCTTGTTTTCGCCCTGGCCTTTACCGGCTGCGAAGATAATGCCCTGGCAAATAAGGTTCACAAGGTCAGCGACCTTGGTCATAAGAAGGTGGGTGTCCAGATTGGCAACACCGCTGACATTTATGCTTCTGAATACGGTGGCGATACTGCCAAGATTCAGGTGGAGCGTTACACCAAGTTGGCCGATGCCGTTCAGGCTTTGAAACAGGGTAAAATTGACGCTGTGCTTCTGGATGACCAGCCGGCAATTTACTTCGTAAAGCAGAATCCCACACTTCGCATTTTGGAAGAAGCCTTTGTGGAAGAAACCTACGCTGGCGTCATTGCCAAGGAACGTACTGGTCTCCTGGATACCTTCAACTTGGCTTTGAAGGAAATGCGCGAAAATGGCATTTTCGATTCCTTGATGAATACTTACATCAACGGAACCGGCGAATTCCATTATGCCCAGAAGGTGAAGGAAGGTGAACATTTGGTGCTGGCTACCAACGCCCAGTTCCCTCCCTATGAATACCATGAAGGTGAAAATATTGTCGGTCTTGAAATCGAACTGGCCTACTACTTGGCTGACAAGATGGGACGCGTTCTGGAAATCCAGGATATTGAATTCGACGCCGTCATTAACGCTGTAAGTTCCGGCAAGGCAGACCTTGGTCTCTCTGGCTTTACCGTTACTGAAGAACGCAAAAAGTCCATTAACTTTACTGACAAGCTGGTGGACAACAAGGTCGTGGTCATGGTTCGCAGCGATATCAAGCCTAGCGACCTGGACAATAAGGTTTTTGCGGTTAGCGATCTTGGTCATAAGAAGGTGGGCGTCCAGATTGGTAACACGGCAGACATTTATGCATCTGAATATGGTGGCGATACTGCAAAGATTGATGTGGAACGTTACACCAAGTTGGCCGATGCCGTTCAGGCTTTGAAGCAGGGCAAGATTGATGCTGTTCTTCTGGATGACCAGCCGGCCATTTACTTCGTAAAGCAGAACCCGACACTCCGCGTTTTGGAAGAAGCCTTCGTGGAAGAAACCTACGCTGGCGTCATTGCCAAGGAACGTACTGGTCTCTTGGACACCTTCAACCTGGCTTTGAAGGAAATGCGTGAAACCGGCATTTTCGATTCCTTGATGAACACTTACATCAATGGCAAGGGTTCCTATCATTACGCTCAGAAGGTGAAGGAAGGCGAACATCTGGTGTTGGCTACCAACGCCCAGTTCCCTCCCTATGAATACCATGAAGGTGAAAATATTGTCGGTCTTGAAATCGAACTGGCCTACTACTTGGCTGACAAGATGGGACGCGTTCTGGAAATCCAGGATATTGAATTCGACGCCGTCATTAACGCTGTAAGTTCCGGCAAGGCTGACCTTGGTCTCTCTGGCTTTACCGTTACAGAAGAACGCAAGAAGTCCATTAACTTCACCGACAAGCTGGTGGACAACAAGGTGGTGATTCTGGTCCGCACTGGCGAACTGGACGCAACCCAGGAAAGTTTCGGTGACAAGTTCCACAAGAACTTCATCAAGGATAACCGCTGGAAGTACATTGCCGAAGGTCTCCGTAACACTTTGATTATTGCCTTCTGTGCCGCAATTCTTGGTATTTTGATTGGCTTCCTGGTGGCCATGGTTCGCGTGAACCACGAATTTAACGGCAAGTACAAGATTGCCAACTGGTTCTGCAAGGCATATCTCGCCATCATCCGCGGCACTCCTATGATGGTGCAGCTGTTGATCATCTACTACATCGTATTCTCTTCCGTGAATATCAACAAGCTGCTGGTGGCTGTGATTGCCTTCGGTATCAACTCCGGCGCTTACGTTTCTGAAATTATCCGCGGTGGCATCAAGGCTGTGGATCCGGGTCAGATTGAAGCAGGCCGTAGCCTTGGCCTGAAGTTCAAGACTGTGATGCTTCATGTGGTTTATCCCCAGGCATTCAAGAATTCTCTGCCGGCTTTGACCAATGAATTTATTTCCCTCATCAAGGAAACTTCTATTTGCGGCTACATTGGTTTGACTGATTTGACTCGCGGTGGCGACATTATTCGTAGCCTTACTTACGAAGCCATGTTCCCGCTATTGTCTGTGGCTGTGGTTTACTTCATCATCGTGGCAGGCCTTTCCGCTTGCGTCTCCCGTCTTGAAAAGAGACTGAAGAAGAACGAACGTTAAGGAGGATGTCATGAGTGAAAAGCAAGTAATGATTGAAGTGAAGAACCTCTGCAAGTCCTACGGCGACAAGCAGATTTTGAAGAACATCAATGTGGAATTCCACAAGGGTGATGTGGTGGCTATTATCGGACCTTCCGGTTGCGGTAAGTCTACGTTTCTGCGTCAGCTGAATTTGCTGGAAAAGCCTACCAGCGGTGATATCTTGCTGGACGGTAAGAGCATCTTGGCAAAGGGCGTTTCCAAGCCCACCATCCGCGCCCGCGTGGGAATGGTGTTCCAGCAGTTTAACTTGTTCAAGAACATGACTGCCTTGGAAAATATCATGTTCGCTCCTGTGAAACTGGGCATGATGACTAAGGCTGAAGGTGAAAAGCGAGCCAAGGAACTTTTGGAACGTGTGGGTCTTGCTGACCGTGCCGACCATTATCCGGCACAGCTTTCCGGTGGTCAGCAGCAGCGTGTGGCTATTGCACGCGCTACCGCCATGAACCCCGAAGCGATCCTCTTTGATGAACCGACCAGTGCTCTGGACCCTGAAATGGTTGGCGAAGTTCTGAAGATTATGAAGGACCTTGCACAGTCCGGCATGACTATGCTGGTGGTGACTCACGAAATGGGCTTTGCCCGTGAAGTGGCTAACCGCGTGCTGTTCTTTGCTGACGGCATCATCAAGGAAGATGGAACTCCGGCCGAAATCTTCGACAACCCCAAGGACGCCCGCCTCAAGGACTTCCTGGCTGCCATCAAGAAGTAGCCGGCACTGTCGTTACGAACTTGAAAAGGGTCGCTGGTGCGGCCCTTTTTTAATGTTCTTTGAATTGGTGGATTAACGGATTCGAATGACGGATTGGCGCAGTGCCTTTCCGTTTTTTGTTACGCGCATTAGGTAGACGCCGGCCTGCTTGGGGGAAGCCTTTAGGGCGTTTCCGTTCATGTCAAAGTACTGGATTGTGGCATCGGACAAATCCAGAGAATTGTGGCGAAGCTGGGCGATGGCTGTGGTGCTGGAGTCTGAAACAACCGTGGAATCCTTGCCGGAATTTTCGCCAGAATCGCTGCCGGTTTCTTCGACGGGAATTTTTATGGTAATTGTGAATGTCACCTGCTTGTTTTTGTAGACAACAGCCTGCTTGATGGTGAAGGTGTCACCCGGCTTTACCAGGTTAGGCATGTGTCCAACCTTGGTAGTCATGGTGTTGAGATTCACGTTGGAGAATACGATACTGGGGCCGTTTGTATTCCACTTGGCAACGGCGCCCTTGGAATCAAACCAGTGGCCGGTGCCTTCGCCGGTGGTTTCGCTGTTCAGGTAACCATCGGGCTCAACGGCGTAGAAACTAGCCTTGGTTGCAATTTCGTTTTGTGCAATTCCGAGAGCTTCGGCGACCTTTGCTCCCTGCAAATCGACGGTCACAGGGGCGTAGCTGTCGCTGATGGGCAATTCGGTGGCGAGGGTAATTTCGGTTTCTACGAAAGGTTCTGCATTGTAATCGGTGCAATCGCCACCGAGGCAGAAACTGAGGCTGTTTCCGCTAACACTGACGTCCGTGAATTTCAGCCCAGTTTCTGCACCGCTGTACCAGCGGATTGCCGGGTAGAGCGCATCTGAAAATGCACTGTAGGAATTTGTAGCATTAAAGAATGCTCCGGCTCTGCTGCCGGGGGAGGGCCACTGGTCATTTTCGGGATCGCTGTTCTTGCCCTTGGAATCTGCGTGTACAATTCGCAGCCCCAGTTTGTCTGCGGCAGAATTCCCAGAGATGGAAAAGTCGTAGTGCTGCATTAGAATGCCGCTGCCTATCAGCGCCTTGTTTCGTCCATCGTTTTTAACGTAGGACCAAACCAAGCCTTCCTTGTCGGGACGGTTCGGATTCTTGAAGCGGTAGCATTGTTCCCCTGCAGTTGTAGAAATCTTGCCGATGTCTTCTGCAGTTACATCTACAAAGGGAATCCAGCCCTGGTCGGCTCGATAGAAGTCGTTGATTGCAACCGGATTCCAGTCGTTTGCGCGGTTGCCCATGGTGCAGTAGTCGCCGTACCAGTAAAGGTCGGGCCAGCCAAAGACCATGTGTCCATTTTCATGAATGAAAACATAGATGGAAAATTTGCCCGGCATGTCCGTCATCTGGTGCTTTTGCAGGCGAACTCCGTCGCGAATTTCGTTGGACCAGCCAGCGTGAGGCCAAAGTCCCTGCCCCCATGTTAGACCGGGACCAGCGTACACGATATTGATGGCTTCGGTAATTCCGTCCTTATCATTATCATAGCGGGAGTAATCCACCTGGGAATCGAAGTATTCAAAAATTTCTTTGACCAAAACATCGGAACCGGAGTAACCTTCCAGCCCTTCGTAATAGGACTTTGGATACTTGGCTCGGTACCAGCCGAAGACTTCGTTGGTAAAATCCAGTTGGCCATTGGAGACATCCAGATAGTAATCACGGACAGAACCGTTACAACCGTCACGATTGAAACCTTCCTTGTTCAGCCAGTCGGAAATTTCTTCCTTGGTGACAGGGGCAGGCTGGTCGGAGAATTCGACCAATAAGGTTAGGCCGTAAATTTTCCCTTTGGGTGCAGAGTAGTGGCTTTTTTCCATTGGTGGAGCAAACATCACGCTTGTCGTCCCTGAATTTTTCCAGGCGCCTCGCGAGTTGTCAAACTTTGTGATTGCTTCGTCGGGCCAAGCTTGAACTCGCTTTCCCTGATAGACTATGTCTGCAAAGGACGTGCCGCAAAGAGCGAACACTAATCCGCCAAATACCCAATTCTTCAAACATCCCATAATTACACCTTTTTATACAATATACCCAAAAATGAGGTCTGTCAAATCCTTTGTTTTCAATTGTACACTGGATTAGGTGCATTTTTTATGAAATCCTACACGTTTTTGCTTAAATTTGTAGTATGAAGAAAAAACGTCTCCTTTCTGCTGCTGTTACTTTGTTTTTGGCCTCTATGGCCAACGCTGCTGTTCAGGGTTCTGTATTTAATGAATCTGGCGCACCCATTAAGGATGCTGTGGTTAGCATTAAGACCTTGCCCAATCTTTTACCCGATGCCCGCACCCTTTCCAATGCTAAGGGTAAGTTCACTATCAAGGACAAGGTTGCCGATCCTCAGGTTTTGATTGTCCGCAAGACCGGTTTCTTGCCGGAAACTTTGTCTGTGGCTGCCGCTGCCGATTCCAAGAATCCTGCCAAGATTATTTTGAAGCGCGATCCCATCGAAGGCCAGATTGACTCTTTGATGGCGGGAATGTCTGTGGATGATATGATTGCCCAGATGACCCAGGCCATGGTTCCCAATGTAAAGTGCGGTAACAGCATTTGCGGCTCTGCCTTGCAGGGTGGTGGAGCTTATGCTGCGGAATTCTACAAGAATGCCTGGGCTCAGAAAATTCCAGTGAGCTACGGTAAGGATAACGTTCACGGTGTGGCCGACGTTATTAACGCTACGGTGTTCCCTCATAACATTGGCCTGGGTGCGACTCGCGATTCCGCTCTCGTTCGCTTGATTGGTAAGGCTGTCGCCGAAGAAATGTGGGCCGCTCACATCGATTACAATTTTGCTCCCGCATTGAGCGTTCCCCAGGATGAACGCTGGGGCCGTACCTACGAAGGTTTTGGTGAAAAGCCTGAACTTGCTATTGACTTGGGTTCTGCATTCCTTCGTGGAATGCAGGGCGACCACTTTGATGCTGAATGGCGTGTGGTGGGAACCATCAAACACTTTATTGGCGATGGCGGAACCGACAAGGGCTGGGACCGTGGTGATGTGAAGGTGAACGACAAGAAGATTCGGGAACTTCATTTGCCGCCTTACATTGCCGCTGTGGAACAGGGTGCCCAGAGTGTAATGGCCAGCTTCAATACTATCCGTGGTGTTCACCAGCATGTGGATTCTTTGCGCCTTACCGGCTGGCTTAAAACGGAGCTTGGTTTTGACGGTTTTGTAATTGCGGACTGGGAAGGCATTCAGCATTCCACAACTCCGGGTAACGCTGGTGACTATTCCGGCAAAAAGACCAATATCTCCAGCGAAGAAGCTGTACGCCGAGCTATTAATGCGGGCATTGATTTGGCTATGGTGCCGTCCTCTGCCGAAGCTTTCATGAGTTCTTTGAAGACCTTGGTTGAAAAGGGTAAAGTTTCTGAAGAACGAATCAAGGATGCTACCCGCCGAATTCTCCGTGTGAAGATCCGTGCTGGTCGTTTTGAAAATCCCATGGGCCCGGCAAAGTATGTGGGTGTTGCAGAAAATATCGGTAGCAACGCTCATCGTCTGCTGGCTCGTGAAGCGGTCCAGAAGAGTCTTGTTCTTTTGAAGAATGAGTCTGTTCTTCCCTTGTCCAAGGCGGCTCCTGTTTTTGTGACTGGATCTCATGCCGATAATACTGGCCTTCAGTGCGGCGCATGGACTCTGGGTTGGCAGGGAACTCGCGGTGAAGTTCCGGGTGCAACTTCTATCCAGGGCGGTATCGATCAAGTTGCCGTTGGTGCCCGTACCGAAAATCTGGACAGTGCTGGTACCGTGATCTTTGTAATCGGTGAAACTCCTTATGCTGAATGGTTCGGCGATTTCCGTGAAAAGGATTTTGACAATAAGCTCTTTACCACGGAACGTTCCCATACAACCCATTTTGAAAGTACCAAGGCTTATGAAGAACAAATGAAGGCCTGGAAGGATGCCGGAAAGAAGATTGTTCTCGTTCTTGTTTCTGGTCGCCCGTTGCCCATTACAAATCTTATCAATTTGTCTGATGCCTTTGTGGCCGCTTGGCTTCCGGGTAGTGAAGGCGCCGGCGTAGCAGACGTTCTCTTTGGTAACGTGATGCCTTCTGGCAAATTGCCCCACACTTGGCCCAAGAATGCTAAGCAGATTCCCATTAATGATGGTGACGGCAAGAAAGGACTTTATCCCTACGGATTTGGCTTGAGCTACTAGTGCAATCTTGCGTGCATGATTGTGCAACTTTTTTTGCAGGTGTACATTTTTGCGTGTATGATGGAGCATCCTCTTCTTTCAGGGGTCATATTTTTTGCGTAAGATGGTGCATCCTCGTCTTTTAGGGGTCATATTTTTTGCGTAAGATGGTGCGTCCTCTTCTTTCAGGGGTCATATTTTTTACGTAAGATTGTGCATCCTCTTCTTTCAGGGGTCATATTTTTTGCGTAAGATGGTGCATCCTCGTCTTTTAGGAGGTGAATCTTTTGCGCAGAATAGCCCACCTTCTTTTTTCAGACGGTGAATTTTACGCGCAGAATAGCCCACCTTCTTTTTTCAGACGGTGAATTTTACGCGCAGAATAGCCCACCTTCTTTTTTCAGATGGTGTATTTTACGCGCAGAATAGCCCACCTGCTTTTTTCAGATGCTGTATTTTTTGCGCAAGATGGTACAACCTCTTCTTTTGGGGAGCATATTTTTTGTGCAGAAAAGTGCGTCCTTTTTTTGCAGAGGGGAATCTTGCGCGCAAGATGGTGCAAGGTACAAAAAAATGCCCTTTTTAGGCTGTTTTGACTGTTTTGCTACTCTTGAAAGGGGAGAGTATATTTTCTATATATGCATAAAAACGCATAAGTGCATAGACTAGCGCCGGCGGTTCGATAAGTTTGCTGATGTTTGGATGTACAAAGTATAAAGGCCTAAAATGACTTTACGCGAAGCTTTTGAAAGTAAGATGTTGCTCCTTGACGGTGGTATGGGTTCCGTGATCCAGACCTATGGTATCAAGGGTGCCAACAACGACATGCTCTCCATTGAACGCAGAGATGTGATTCTGGATATCCAGCGCCGCTATGTGGACGCCGGTGTGGACTGCTTGACAACCAATACCTTCTCCAGCCAGCGCGTTAGCCAGCACGAATACCATCAGGAACACCGCATCGCCGAAATGAACCGCGCCTCCGTGGCCATCGCCAAGCAGGCTGCTGCCGAAGCCATGGAAAAGTATGGCCGCAAGGTGTACATCTTGGGTGATGTGGGCCCCACCAGCAAGATGCTCTCCATGAGTGAGGACGTGAACGATCCTGCCAGCCGTAGCATTACCTTTGACGAATTGGAAGATGCCTACCTGGAACAGATTCAGGTGTTGGTGGAGGAAGGTGTGGACGCCATCCTCATCGAAACGATTTTTGATACGCTGAATGCCAAGGCCGCTGCCAGCGCCTACATGAAGGTGAAGGAAAAGACCGACCGCCCCTTGGAAGTCATGTTCTCCATGACGGTGAGCGACGCCTCTGGCCGTACCCTTTCTGGTCAGACCGTGGAAGCATTTGCCATCAGCGTGATGCATGTGAAGCCGCTGTCTATCGGCCTCAACTGCGGCCTCGGTGCCGACGGTATGGTGCCTTACCTCCGCCGCATGGGTAAGGTGGCTCCCTGCTTTATTAGCTGCCATCCTAATGCTGGCCTTCCGAACCAGTTCGGTGGTTACGATGATACTCCCGAAGACATGGTGCAGAAACTGCAGCCCTACATGGACGAACACCTGGTGAATATGATCGGTGGTTGCTGCGGTACCACTCCGGAACATATCGCTGCCATGCGAAAGATGCTGGATGCTCTGCCCGCAGATTATGAACGCCGCAAGCCCGCTCCCGCTTTCGCCACTTCTCCGCTGCTTCGCCTTTCCGGTTTGGAACCGCTGTTCGTAAACCAGGTCCGCCCCAGCAATGGTGCCGACAACTGCAACGCCGGAGATTTCGTGAAGGTGGGCGAACGCTGCAACGTGGCTGGTTCCAAGAAGTTCCTCCGCCTCATCAACGAAAAGAATTACGATGAAGCTTTGGACATTGCCCGCAAGCAGGTGGAAGACGGAGCCCAGGTCATCGACGTGAACATGGACGACGGTCTCCTGGATGCCAAGCAGGAAATGCGAACTTTCCTCAACTTGTTGGCTTCCGATCCGGCTATTAGCCGCGTGCCCATTATGGTGGACAGCTCCCGCTTCGAAGTCATTGAAGAAGGTTTGAAGTGCGCCCAGGGTAAGTGCATTGTGAACTCCATCTCTTTGAAGATGGGTGAGGAAGCTTTCATCGAGCATGCCATGACCGTGAAGCGTTTGGGCGCTGCTGTCATCGTGATGCTCTTTGACGAAGAAGGTCAGGCCACCAATTATGACCGCCGCGTGAATATTGCTTCTCGTGCCTACAAGTTGATTACCGAGAAGTGCGGCTTCGATCCTTCTGATATTATTTTCGACCCCAACGTTTTGACGGTGGCTACCGGCATGGCGGAACACAACGCCTACGCCCATGACTTTATCCGCGCTTGCCGCTGGATTATTGATAACCTGCCGGGTGTTCGCATTTCCGGCGGTCTTTCTAACTTGAGTTTTGCTTTCCGCGGAAACAACTACCTCCGCGAAGCCATGCACTCTACCATGTTGCATTTGGCAACTCCCAACGGCATGGGCATGGCCATCATGAACCCTGCTGCGGAAGTGGCTTACAAGAGCATTCCCATGGAACTGCGCATGGCCATTACCGAAGTGTTGCTGAACACTCATCCGGAAGCCAGCGAAGAACTGATTGAAATCGCCAGCCGCATGAATGCTGCTGCTGCCAAGGCTAAGGAAACTGGCGCCAAGTACGATCCCAAGGCAATTTTTGCTGTAAGCGTTGGCGCAGGCTCTAGTGGTTCCGATAGTGCAGACACAGGTGCCGCTGCTGTTCAGACCACTCCGGAACAGCGTTTGCAGGAAGCTCTTTTGAAGGGAACTTCCAATACCCTCCAGCCGGATTTGATGGAACTGATTAACCGTGGCGATAGTCCGGTGAATATTATTTCTGGCCCGCTGATGGATGGCATGAATGAAGTGGGCCGCCGCTTTGGTGCTGGTGAAATGTTCCTCCCGCAGGTGGTGAAGACTGCTCGTACCATGAAGAAGGCTGTGGAAATTTTGCAGCCCTACATCGAAGCCGGTAAGTCCGAAGGCGGTGCAGCATCCCGCGGTAAGATTGTGATTGCCACCGTAAAGGGTGACGTTCACGATATCGGTAAGAACATCGTTTCTGTGATCATGGCTTGTAACGGCTTTGAAATGGTGGACCTTGGCGTGATGGTTACTGAAGATGTAATCGTGAAGGCAGCCATCGAACATAAGGCCGACATTTTGAGCCTCTCTGGCCTCATTACTCCGTCTCTGGAAGAAATGTGTACTGTGGCCAAGTGCATGCAGGAAGCTGGTCTTCGCATTCCTATTATCGTGGGCGGCGCAACCACTTCTCCCACCCACACTGCAGTGAAGATTGCTCCTTGCTACGATGGCCCTGTGTTCCATGTGCGTGATGCCGCCAGCAACCCGGGCCTTGCCGCAAAGCTTTTGGATCCCGCTACCCGCGAAGCCACCATCGAAGAAAACCGCAAGGAACAGCAGAGAATCCGCGACGAACAATCTGGAAAGGTTGCTGCAAAGGCGGTCGCCATGGCCGCCGCAGAAAAGACCCCTGTGGAACGCCGCTTTGCTTGCGACTGGTCCAAGTATAGTCCGGTACAGCCGCCCTTCTTTGGCGAAAGCAAGTTGCCGCCTATTGCTTTGGAAAAAGTTATCCCGCTCATCAGCTGGGAATACTTCTTCTTCACTTGGAAGGTGAAGGCTGATTGCGACGAAGGCCAGAAACTCCGCGCCGACGCTGAAAAGTTGCTTGCCGATCTCAACAAGCCGGAATACAGCCTCCGCGCCGTACAGGCTTTCTATCCTGCTGCAGGTACCGAGTCCACGGTCCTTTTCAACACGGGCCGCACCGGCACCGCTGACGACATCGTGGAAGTCTCCACCGCCCGTCAGCAGAATCCGGAAGGTACTTGCCTTGCCCTCTGTGACTATGTGGCTCCCGCCGATGCAAAGACTGATAGCGTTTACGCTTCTGTGGTTTGCGACAAGGTGTTCCGCGACATCGTGGGTGCCTTCGCCGTTACCGTCAGCGACGCCTTCGTGAAGCGCCTTGAAAAGTTGAAGGCTGAACAGGGTGGCAGCGACTACGATGTTCTCTTGATGCAGACTGTGGCAGACCGCCTTGCAGAAGCAGGTGCGGAATATCTGAGCCAGCAGCTGGCTGCCAACAGTAACTGGAAGGGTATCCGTCCGGCTGTGGGCTATCCGGTGCTTCCCAACATCAAGGAAATCTTCAACGTGGCAAAGCTCATCGATTTCGACAGCGTAGGCATCAGCCTCACTGAAAACGGCGCTATGTACCCGCAGGCATCTGTCAGCGGCCTCTACATCAGCCACCCGGAAATCGAATACTTCAATGTGAAGGTAAACTAGGCCTTGAAATTGCCGTGGTAGTTCCAGCTCCATTGAGCGGGATTCTCGGCGATCCAGGTTTCCACTTCTTTAGCGATGCTCTCTACCAAGGGGGCGTCGCTATTTTTGTGGGCGTCGCTTATAGTTGCGTCGTATTTGGGTGGATAATATTTTTCAAAACGGATGACAATCTTTCCGCGCAATCCACCTTCAGTAAATGTGCGGAAGGTGACAATGCCTGCGCCCATTTGGTTCACCAATTCCGGCAATCTCAAGTATAGTGTGGAGTCTTGTCCAAAGAGCTTGACCTTGTTGCCCTTGGTGTGCTTGCCTTGATCAAAGACCATGGCCAAGATGCCGTTTCCGCTGACCTGCTCTCCATTCGCTACGTCTTTAACTTTGAACAAATTGCGAATCAGAGTACGGGATTCTTCGGGGCTATATTCTGTAAGGTGTGGGTCGCTACGCAGTTCCTGAATAACTTTGCGGAGAGAACCTTTGCCTAATGTGTCTGTTACAAGATGCACGTTGTTGCTGTAGCGGCAGAGGCTGCGGTGCAACAATTCAAAGGAACCTTGGTGGATACTGATGGCGGCGATGGGACTGGCTGTAATACCCTTTTTAGCGTTTCCTTGCAAGGCGTCCCGAATGATTTCCTCGTTTTCAAAAACGATGCGGTCGGTGACGCTTTTCATTCTTGCCAGGCCGCGGTAGGAATCGATGGCATTCCAGTAGATTCCCTTGAACATATCGTCGGCGAAACATTCGCTAAACTCTGCGCCAATTCCGTCGCAGTATGACTTTGCGTTTTCCAAATGTTTTACCACGCGGCCGTAGGCCCGTTCCCGATGCAAATGCTTATAGATGGGATACGCTAAAAAGAAAATGAACGCGAAAACGAAGTTTGGCAATCGTAACAGTATGAAGAAAAGTATTTTTAAGAAAACGGATTTCATCTGCTGCCACGATTTTTCGCGAAACGTCTGTAGCCTCGTGCCTCGAGCCTGGAACCTCGAACCTGTTAGGGATCGAATTCCAGAATGCTCTTGCCCAGTTCTCGTTCGAAAGTACGACGGTTCAGGTTTTCGCCGGCGTAGCTCAAGGTGGGGGAGACTTCGTAAAGCTTATTGGGGTTCACTTCCACGTTGGCCTTCTTCAGCCATTCCTTGTGGAGCTGACCGATCATATTACGTGCAGTCTTCGGGCTGTCATTGCCTTCTGCATTCTTCACCGGGCTGAATTCTTCTTCACGTACGACGCCGAAAGGCATCATGGAACCCAACTGCGGGAATGCGTCAAACAGGAACTGTTCAAACTTCCAGCACTTTTCAATGCCGCAAACAGTCTTGCGGGCGGTGTGCCACGGAAGCTTGCTGGTCTGCAGCTTGCGCAGGCCTTCGATCTTGAACAGATGAATCGCAATGTTGCCTCCGTCGAAAGTAAGGCTTCCGTCGGGGTTGGTCATGTCGCGGTATTCTTCCGGAAGGTCGCTGTATTCCACAACACCGGGCTTACGATTCTGGAAGGCGAAGATGCCCACCTTTTCGTTGGCGTTGGCCTTATGCACAACCTTGGAGGCACTCATGCTGAAACCTTCGCTGGCAAGTGCCCCGATGAAGGCCGGATCGCAGACGCGGCAGAGGGCGTTATCTACGCTGTAAAGGAACACGTAGCGCACGCCACGTTCAATAAGCCAAGCGAGAGAACCGCTCTGGGCCAAAGCTCTAAAGCAACCGCCGTTTCCATCGGGAACCAGGGCCAAATGGTCTTCGCCATCGAGAACGGCCTTTCCATCGGGAGTCAGTGCGCAGATGGTGCCCTGTTCAAAGAAACGGACATTCTGGCGGTCCATACCGAAGAAGTTGTTTTCGATAAAGAAGTTGACGGTAGCTTCGTGGTTCAGCGGGCTGGTCATGATGCACCAGGGAATGGCGTGGCCAACCTGTGCGCCCAGGTTCTGCAAACGTTCTGCCTGCAGCTGGAACAAACTCTTGTGGCTGGGAAGGCCGATGTCGAACATTCCCTTGGGACCTTCGAAGCCCAGACGGGAACCTTGTCCGCCGGCAACGAGGAATGCGGCCACCTGGCCCTTGCCCAAAAGGATTTCACCGGTTTCCTTCCAGAAGTCGTAGCGAAGATCGTCGGATGCAATCTTGAAGGGCATGGGCTTCAAGTCGGAAGAAACATTGTCGCTCAAACTTGCTGCAGACTTTTCTGCGTGGAGAGCCTTCAGTTCCTTCCAGTCCTGGCTCACGATGTCACGTTTCAAACGAGCGCGAGCGTCTCCACTCAAACCTTCCAAATGCTTCAGCAAGTCTTCCTGACCTGCATCCTTCAAAACCTGAATCATATCTTCACTAAGCATAACAAACCTACGATAAAATTTAATTGTCTTGCACGACTCTTTCCACACGCTCGGAACTAACCAGAGGCTCAGCACTTATCACTTATACTGTACTTGCCTGTAGTAAAGTTCTCTCCCGCTTGCGCGTCGGCCAAGGATGGGGAGGGTGCAGGGAGGGGCCCGTGCGGCCTTCGCAACTTCGAGCTGGGGCCCCGCCCGCAAAACTTATAAAGCTTTGTGGTTTGGGACCTTTTTCAAAGGCTACCTAATCCCGAAGAAAATCACCATGCTCACGATCAGCGCAAAGATGCTCACCAAGTGCATTCTCCACACAATCTTGGAATTCATCAGCGGCTTGCTGGGGAACTGGCCTTCCCACTTCTTCTGGTAATGATGGTGCAACGGTGCGCAAAGGAAAATGCGTCGGCCGGTTCCGGTAGCCTTCTTGGTGATCTTGAACCACAGAATCTGGAACAGCACGGAGCAAGCTTCTGCAATGATGATAATGCAAACGATGGGGTAGAAGAGACCTGCCTGCACCAAGATAAACATGATACCGATGGCAGCGCCAAAGCCCACAGAGCCTGCGTCGCCCATGTAGATTTCTGCCGGAGGACTGTTGAACCACAGGTAGGCTAGCAATGCGCCAGCAATGGACATGGCGATAAGGAACAGTTCGTCGCAGCCCGGCAGATACGGAACGCTCAGGTACTGGCTAAAGATGAAGTTTCCGCTAACATAAGCCACGAGGCCCACGAAAATCATGCTGGTCATGATAGGTACGGAAACAAGGCTGTCCAGACCGTCGGTAAAGTTGGTTCCGTTAGCAGATGCTGCAATCACAAAGGTCATGAAACCAACGAAGATCCAGTTGGGCAGGTGAATCTGGAAAACGTCGTGGGGGAAGAAAGGAACAGTCAGATCGCCCTTGAGTTCAGGAATGAACTTGTAGCAGAAAATGGCAACAATCAAACTGAACAGAAAATAGAGGGACAAACGGAGGGTGCTGGAAATACCGTCGGCCTTGTCCATATATTCGGCAGCCTTCAGCTTACCCAACTTGACCAAACGCTTGGCGCGGACCTTGGCGATATCGTCGATGGCGCCCACGGCGGAGAATGCGCCCAGCACTGCCAAGGTAGAGATGGTGTAGCCGTTCATCTTGCAGACCAGGAGGGACACGATTTCTACAACCACCACCAGGAGGAGGCCGCCCATGATCGGGGGAGACTTGGTCTTTCCATCTTTGTCAAAATCGCTGGTGGCGTCCAGGGCCTGGAGCTTGCGAATATAGATGGGCATGAAAGCCAAAACCATGATAATGGAAAGCATTGCTGCCACACCGGCACGGAACAAACGACCGTCAAAAAGGTCGATACTGGTCATATGATAAAGCCATTGACAAAGCATAGCGTAAAAATCCGTATATAAGAAAAAACTTTACGCAGAAAATGTAAAATAATCGGTGAGTTGTGTCGAGTTGGCCGATGCAAATAATACCAATAAGTGATGAGTTTTTTTCTACATTAGGGGCGTATGAGTGATTTACATATTGATTGCCCTCATTGTGGCTCATCTTTTGAAGTTCAGATCGAAGGCGAACCGTCCAATATGATGGTGTTTTGCTGCGCCCGCTGCAAGACTCCGCTGATGTATTTTCATGGTGAAGTATCTGAACTGGATCGTGAAGAATTTGCAAACTTGAGAAAGCGCCTTACCCGTGCCTTGGACGCTGTAGCCAAGCAGGATAGTGGCATGGCAGAAGTTGCCAAAGCCATTAGGCAGATTGTGGAAGAATCGGAGCTTCGCGCCGAAGAACGTGCCGAAGAACGTGCGGAAGGAATCGTTGCGGAAAATCGCGCGGTCGCCCCTGCACAACCTGCTATTACCGACGACATGCTGGCCTCCTTGCAAAAGGAATTGGACAACATGGACGCTGAAAGTTTTCTTGACCAACTCTAATGAAGATTCTGTTTTCTGACCTTGATGGCACCTTGCTTACCGATGACAAGCGTATCCTGGATGTGGATATGGCTGCCATTGAACGCATGCTCTCCGCTGGTCACAAGTTCCTGATTACAACAGGCCGCCCTCTTTATAGCGCAAAAAAGTTGGCTCAAAAGTATGGCTTCTTCAAGCCGGGATTCTTCCTTGTCAGTTTCAACGGCGGGCTCATTTACGATTGTGGTACAGGAGAATCTATCCTTACCCGAAACATTTCCGTAGACGACGCCAAGTTCATTATGGACGAGGCTCACCGCAATGGTTTTCACGCCCACACTTACGCCGGCGACCTGGTGATTTCCGAATACGAGACGGAACAACTGAAGAATTACTGCTCCATCATGGGCATGGATTTCCTTATCGTAAATGACATTCGAGAGTACTTTGGACAAAGTAATGTTCAGGCTGCGGTACCCAATGCTCCCATCAATGTGGTCGTCAGGCCAAACGATGAGGGTTCTGCAAATTCTCCCATCAAGGTGAACGTCATTACCCCTCTGGATCATTCCAGCCTTCTGGATTTTCGTGCAGAAATGCGAAAAACCACCGAGGGAAAGCTTTTTGACGTGTTCAGCAAGCCCGAAATGCTGGAATTTTCCAATTTAAAGACAAACAAGGGCGATGCGGTCCGTTTTATGGCCGATTTTTACAATGTTCCCTTGTCCGAAACAATCGCCTGTGGTGACGAGGAAAACGATTGCCCCATGATTTCCGCCGCTGGGGTAGGGGTCGCCATGGCGAATGCCTCGGAAATCGCCAAATCTTGTGCGAAATACATCACAAAATGTGATAATAATCATGGGGGCATTGCCGAGGTTATTGATAAGTTCGTCTTTTAGGTATATATTCATGATATGGGTTGTATCGATAAAAAACGACTGGATTCGACTTTTGATGCTTGTACGACATTGTCTGCTGGCGCATACGTCTATGTGTGCGAACTGAAGAGCAATGTTTCCCGCTGGTCGAAGGGCGCTGTCGATTTCTTCGGTCTTCCCGACGAATATATCCAGGATGCGGAATACGTCTGGGGAGAACATGTCCACCCGGAAGACCGCGACTATTATTCCAATTCCATTATGCGCACCATTACCGGTGTAGATCCTAGCCACGACATTCAGTATCGCGCAAAGACCTGCGACGGCGACTATGTTCTCTGTTCTTGCCAGGGAACTCTTCTTTACGATGCCGACGGTAAGCCTGAATATTTCTGCGGAACCCTCCGTAATAACGACGTGAAGGGCTACATTGATGAAATCACCAATTTCCGCAACCAGTATGGCTTCCTTGACGATGTAAAGGCCAATAATTGGAATAAGCAGGAACAGCAGATTATGCTGCTGGGCGTTAGCGGCTTTTCACATACAAACGAAATTTACGGTTACACCTTTGGTAACCGCGTGCTCCAGAAGGTTGCCGACATCCTTCGCGAGGAAGTAGGCAACTTCGGCAAGGTCTACCGAATGGACGGCACCAAGTTCGCCATTATCAGTCACGAAGCTAAGATTGGCGATTTCATCCAGTTGTATAAGGAAATCAAGAAACGTACCTCTCATGATTTCTATGTGGAAGGCCATCGAGTTGTCCTTTCCTTGGATGCCGGTGCGATTGGTGTAGAACACTTTGATGTTAGTGTCGAAACTATTTATTCATGCCTCAAGTACGCATACTACGAATCCAAGAATTCCCACCATGGTGAATTGTATGTCTTGAGGGACCGCATTACCGACGATAACCGTTTCATGATCGAAAAGATCAATGTTATCCGCAATAGCATTGTGGATGACTGCAGTGGCTTCTTCCTGTGCTATCAGCCTATTGTTGATGCAAAGACCGAAAAGTTGAAAGGCGCCGAAGCCTTGATCCGCTGGAAGAATGATACTTACGGCGTGGTTCCGCCTGTTCAATTTGTGGATGTGCTGGAACGGGATAGCTTGTTCCCTGAACTGGGCAAGTGGATTTTGAAGAGTGCCATGTTTGATGCAAAGAAGATGCTTGAGAAGTATCCCCACTTTGTCATCAATGTGAATTTGTCCTACTCCCAGCTTGAAGATGGGGACTTCGTCAACGTGGTCACTAGGCTTCTTGACGAAACGGGTTTCCCGCCAGAAAACCTTTGCCTGGAAATTACCGAACGTTGCCGTCTGTTGGACATCAACTTGCTGAAGGAAACCTTCCGCATCCTCAGAAACAAGGGCATCAAGATTGCACTTGATGATTTCGGTACGGGCTATTGCTCCATCGAAGTCCTTCGCGAAATTTCCGTGAATACGGTAAAGATCGACCGAGGCTTCATTATGAACATCGAAAAGAGTCATTCAGACCAGAATACCGTCCGGTTCATTTCCGAATTGGCTGACTCCTTCCAGGCTGAAGTCTGCGCTGAGGGTATTGAAACCCAGGAAATGCAGCAGATTCTTTTGGATTACAAGATCAAGAGTCTTCAGGGGTATTACTACTCCAAACCGGTACAGGCAGAAGACTTCTTCAAAAAATATTGCTAAAAAGTTAAATTGCATGCAACCAAACCCTTTGGTTGTGCTTCTAAATGATTGTAAGAACGAAAAAGTTCTCGCGGTCCAAAAAAAACATTTATATTTTTAGACAAGATTTGTACAAAAAGGAGATCAAATGAAGATCAATCAACTCGCATTCCTCGCTGTTGCAGCAACTGTCTGCAGCACCATGGCATTTGCCGGCGTTCATCGTCGTGCAGATAATCCCCCTCCTCCTCCTGATGTCCACGAAAGACTTTGCGATGGTGGCAACTGCTGTAATCTTGACGTGGATGGCCGTTCTCTGGACTACACCCTCCGCTGCGATCATCCGTTCAAGGATGCTGATCTCTACGTTGGCAATCATCGTCCGGAAAAGATGCGTATTTCTACCCGCGGTCGTCTTCAGCACCCCATCGATCCTCGCGAAAGCAAGTCCATCAAGATCAACTATCCGCCGAAGCGTGACCTCCACAAGCGTCTCTGCGACCGTGACAACTGCTGCAACCTCGATGTTGATGGCAACTCTCTGAACTACACCCTCCGTTGCGATCATCCGTTCAAGGATGCCGACCTCTACATCGGTAAGCATCGCCCGGAACAGATGCGTATCTACGACCGTGGTCGTCTGTCTCACGAAATCAAGCAGAACGAACACTTGGATCTCCGCATCAACTATGCACCTCCTCCTCCGCCGCCGCACCACAACCCCCACGAACGCGATCTTAACAACAAGCATCGTCGCTAATCGGTTGGCGTGATAATGATTATCAAAAAGGGAAGCCCGTAAGGGTTTCCTTTTTTGCTATGCTCCTCATTTTTCTAAATTTGCACCCATGAAAAAGTGGCTGGCATCTTTGAATTTGGGCGGCAAGCATGTGTGTCTCGCTTGCGTAACCCTGGTGGTTTTACTTCTCGCCTTTTTGATCTTTAATAACTCCTCCGTTTCTTTTGCACGTCATTGGGATATTGCCTGGGGTTACTATTCGATCCTTCTGACTTTCATTCTGTTGATTGCCGGCATTGTGGTCAATGTTCCGTTTATTGCAGCCAACATTAAAAAGTTTATGCCCAGCGGAAAGGGCTTCTGCATTTTTGCAGGCATTGCCCTGATTTTCTCTGTGTTCATGTTTGCAAACATCAGCAACACCCACCGTGTGCTGAGTGATGAAACCAGCTGGGAGTCCATGGGCCTGCAAATGTATTTCCAGCATTCTGGTGGCGTTTGTAATGAAGGTGTCTGGTCGGATGGTGTTCTGGATTGCAAAACCGAAGTGAATAATTTCAAGGGAAAGGCTCTTGGCTTTGTTTACTCCTTGGTGTTCAACTTCATGGAACCGAACCGCGATACAGCCTTGCTGGTGAACTATCCGTTCTACCTTTTCAGCTTGCTGTTCTTCTTCCTGGCTTTGTCCAAGTGGTTCAAAAATGAAGGCGCAGCCTTGGCGGCTGTTGCATTCCTTGGTGGCATGCCCATATACTTGTTGCAGGCCAGGTCCGCGTCCACAGAAGTTCTCTATATCTTCCTGCTTACGGCCTTGATGGCCTGGTATGCTTTTGTCCCTCAGGCAAAGGTGACTTGGAAACATTTCCTCCTGACCGTACCTCTGTTGGGATTCTTTGCACAGACTCGTCAGGAAACAGTTTTCGCCTTTATCCCCTTCGCCCTGTTCTATTACAAGTATTTCCTTGAAAAGGTCTACCGTCTGCCGGCATTCGTTGCTTCCGTGATTCTGGTGAGCTGGCCCTCTGTGAATACCATGGCAGCCTACCGTGGCTACGATTTCCAGGGCGGTGAGCATGCAGCCCATTCTCTGGAGAACATGTGGTTCAACCTGAAGACCAATATTGAAATCATGATGAACCTGGGGCAGGATCGTGCCTTTGGTGGAATCATGGAAAATCCGTTCTACACTAGCTTCACTGTTATTATGCTGGTGGCTACGGTTTGGCTCCTGGTCCGTGCCATTGTGTGGAAAAGGTACTTGCGAGGCTTGATTCTCGGCCTTACTTTCTGTGCCCAGATTTTTGTGATCTTGCTGAATGTCTCTGGTACGTTCACTATCGATATTAACCAGCGTTATGTTTTGGTGGCACTGCCTTTGTTCGCCCTGATTATGGCCTTGGGCATCTTTGATGCGTTGCAGTTTGCAACCAAGATGAAGGTGGAGGCCGCCGGCAATATCGTTATGGTGGTGGCCTGTGTATTGTCTGTGGGCTTGATGGTCTACCATGGCAATAGCTACCGCAACAACATGCTGTACTACAAGAACAAGCTCCTTGCCGAAGAAGATTACCTGGACAAGGCTTTGGAAAGCTATCCCAAGAATTCCATTTTCATTTATGCAAGGCCTTGGCAGATGCTGGCTTCCGGTCATTCCTCCTTTAGCGAAAGGACCTTCATGTCCTGGAGTACGGAAACCTTTGCCCAGTGGCTGCAGTATTCCAACGGAAACATTTACCTGGTGCGTGGCCAGGACGGTTACGGTGAATTGAACCGCAAGAGCCGCGTGGTAGGCTTCAAGACCACCGACCAGGTGGATGAAATTCTTGGACAGTACAAGAATGAACGCGTGCTCCTTGAACCCAAGATGTTTGGCTATCCCTTGGCCATCTACAAGATCAATTCAAAGAAGGGCGTTTCCAACTACGAACAGAATTTCACTGTTTCTGACATGCAGGACAACCAGTACATCTTGAACAAGCGTTTCCCTGAAACGATTCCCTGTAAGTTCCTGTTCAACGGGGAATTGCAGGAGGAAATGCTGGTTTCCCAGTCTTCTGATACTTTGCTGCTGGATTCCACAAAGATTAAGCCGGGTATGAATAGGGCAGAGTTCGAATGCTCTATGCCGGATAACGACACCTTGATGCTGAGAAAGGACTTGTTCGTGGAAGGCTCCAATGTGTTGCTTCTTTCCAACTTCAAGATTCATAGCTTTGTTCAGGACTGGGGCCAGCCGCAGATGAACGAAACTGTAGAACACGGCAAGATTACCTTGGACAAGGAAACTTTCCGCTACGGTATCGGATCCCACGCTAGCTCTAGAATTACCTACAGACTTCCGAGAACTTTCGACAAACTCCATGCTGTTATCGGCCTTGATGATGAAAGTGCCTGTGGCGATGGTGCCTACTTCATTGTTCGCGGCGACGGCAATGATCTTTATCGTAGTAACCGACTGTATTCCACCCAGAAGGAAACAATCAGCGTTGATGTTGGTGGTGTCCGCGAACTGGAACTGATTTTGGATCAGGGCGGCAAGGATCGCGACTGCGACCACGGTGACTGGGCCAACGCCTGGTTGGAGGCTGCTAAGTGAAAGTCCTTGTAGCTCCATTGGACTGGGGCTTGGGACACGCTACCCGCTGTATTCCCGTGGTAAGGGAATTCTTGCGGCAGGGCGCCCAGGTGGAACTGGCGGTAGTTGAGTCTAACGCCCGCTTGTTGCGTGGCGCTTTCCCGGAACTTCGCCAGCGTATAGCACCTTCATACAATATTGTGTACCCGAGAAAAGCTTACAACATGGGCTTGTGGCTTTTCAAGAATGGCGTGCATTTAAATGTTGTAGCTCGCTTTGAACATCGGTTTGCTGAGGAATTGCAGAAACGATTCCACTATGATTTGATTTTGTCCGACAACCGTTTTGGATTTTTCTCAAATGCGGCGAAGTCCATTTACATGACTCATCAGCGTCGTATTGCATTCCCGAAGGCCTTGAGTTCCTTTGAACCTGTGGGCCAGATGTGGCATGCTGCAGTGATGAAGCGTTTTGATGAAATCTGGGTGCCGGATTACGAGGCTGCCCCGGGACTTGCCGGAGGTATGTCTCATGTGGCCCGAAGCCCGAAGCCCTTGAAGTTTGTGGGGCCGCTGTCCAGATTCTCCGAAATGAACTTTGATTACGCCGGTGGGCGAGACGTTGTCGGTGAACAGGGTGCAAAGCCGCGTTACAAGTTTGTTGCCGTGGTGTCTGGTGTGGAACCGGCTCGAGGCCGTTTTGAACATTTGCTGAAACAGGCTTTCGCCAAGATTCCTGGTAATCATGTGATTATCCAGGGGCGCCCTGCTGCTGGAGTAAATACCTGGACTGAAGGCAATATTCAGTTCTACACCCATTTGCCTGATGCGCAATTTGCTGATGTTGTCCGCAATGCCGAATGGTTGGTGTCCCGAGGCGGGTACAGTACCGTGATGGATATGGCTTACCTTGGTGCGAAGTGTGTGTTTGTCCCTACGCCGGGCCAGTATGAGCAGGATGTTCTTGCTAAGGATTTAAGCCGTTCCTGTTATGCAAATCGCATTAGCGAACGTAAACTGAATGCGGAGAGCCTGATGTCCATGGTTGAAAAGAGACCTCATGTCCGTATTCCTGAGCCTCCGAAGGAATCTCCCTTAGCCGCTGCAGTAAAATCCGTTATGGAAGGATAAAAATATGCCTCAATTTATTCTTGCTTTTCCTATGAACGTTGGTGCTGCTGATCCTATCGCAGTCACTGAAACCGTAACTATTGCCGTCGATGCCAAGTCCGTTGTGATTCCTGGTTGTGGCGTGATGTTCAATGTGGTTCGTAAGGATCACGTGGACGGTCTGGTGGATATCTTCAAGGAGCATCAGGATGTTCCTGCTGAGGATTTGGCTTCCATTGATGCTCACGAGTCCCTGCTTTTCCTTTTGGGCGAAGTCAAGAGCATCGAAGACGTGACTCAGGTGAACATGGCCATTCTCAAGTTGCTGAACGCCGGCGCTTCCGGTGTTTATATGCAGCAGTCTGGCGCTGCTTGGAGCGTTCCTGGCTTCCGCGAAGAACTCGGCGATGGCGAATACCCCATGGATCCGTGGATTAACTTTGTGGAAAACGGAGATGTGATTTATACTTTGGGCATGGCTTGCTTTGCCTTGCCGGATCTCTGCATTTCCGCTGCAGAAGAAAATGCCCAGGAAGCATTGCTTCTTGCCGCTGATGTTATCTTCGGCGATGGCGTGCCTGCAAAGTCCGGTTCCGAAGTGGAAGTGGGCGAGGGTGAGACCTTCGTGCTCCGTCAGGAAGCAAAAAATCCCTTCCCGAAGGATTCTCCGGAATTCAACAAGCAGGGCATCTTCCGCCTCAGCAAGAAGAAGTAGTTGTACTAGTTGTGGTTCAAAAGGCTATTTTGCTTGATGCTTTTGGACGGATTTGGGAAAATTACTAGCTGGATTAGAAAAAAACGATGTTTAGCTAGTAATTTTTTGTACAAATTAACTGTTTTGGGGCCCTCGCCAACGCGGGGACTTTTTCTTTTACTAGCTGAAAAGAAAAAAAATGATTGTCAGCTAGTAAAATCGACTAAAATGTATTGATTATATTGCGTATAAATTAACACAGCTACTAGCTGAAATGCAAAAATCTAGAATTAGCTAGTAAACCTTGCCTTCCTGGAACCTAGTTTTGTATATTTTCATTGCACCGATAAATCATTGGTGGTTTCTTTATATCCAGTATTCATATATCAACGGATTTTCAAGGAAATCGCATGGGAAAATTTCAATTATCGGTAGACCAGTTTCCAGAACGGCTGAAAAGTCGCCTTGAAGAATTGCAAAGTCTCGAGGCAATCCTCAAACAAAATCAAAAGCATTTTCCGCAGGGACGTTTGCGCCTCGGCAAGAGTAATGGCTGTGTGCAGTATTTTCATGTTGCGTCTTCGGAACAACCACGTGGTGTATACATTGAACGCGATAACCTTCAACTAGCGAAGGATCTTGCGCAGAAAGAGTATGAAAAACTCCTCCTTGCCAATGTACATGAAATGATTGCGCTGCTGCAGTCGTTGGGAAAAAGGTATGCCCCCGAAAAGGTTGACTTGCTCTACGAATCTCTTCACCCGGAGCGTCGGCGCCTTGTTACGCCAATACTCTTGCCCGAGGAAATGTTCGTTAACCAGTGGCTTTCTGTTCCTTATGAAAAAATGCCGTTTGCAGATGATTCCTCGGAATTTGTGCTTGGAAACGGAGTCCGAGTGAGGTCAAAATCTGAGGTGATCATTGCTGAAACATTGGGTCGACTCAAAATTCCTTTCCGATATGAGTTTCCCCTGCAAATGAAGAACGGGGTGTGCGTTCATCCAGATTTTCTTTGCTTAAATGTACGAACGCGTAAAGAAATTGTGTGGGAACACTTTGGCCTTATGGACGAGTTGGACTACGTGGGTGGCTTTGTTTTGAAAATGCGGACTTATAGCAAGAATGGTTTCATCATGGGGGACAACTTGATGTTCACCATGGAAAACAAGAAAATGCCCTTGCTACTTCACGACGTGGAGAGACTTGCAAAAACGCACTTGTTATGAACGCTTGCGCGAGCCTTAATTTCGCATGAACGCTTGCGCGAGCCTGGTTTATTATGAGCGATTTTGTAAACAAGAAAAGCTCCGTGTGAAACGGAGCTTCTTTTGCTAGAGGAAATCCTCTATTAAATTTCCGGCTGCTTGCCTGTGAGACGGACGAAGATTTCGATGTACTTGTCGAGAGTGTTCTTCACGACGTCTGCCGGGATTTCGGGACCCGGGTAGCACTTGCCCCAGTCCAGAGTTTCCAGCCAGTCACGGATGTACTGCTTGTCGAAGCTTTCCTGGTTCTTGCCTACTTCGTACTTGTCTGCGGGCCAGTAGCGGCTGGAGTCCGGAGTCAGGACTTCGTCGATGAGGATGGTTTCGCCATCAATTTCACCGAATTCGAACTTGGTGTCAGCCAGGATGATACCCTTGGAAGCGGCGTAGTCGCGAGCCTTGGTGTAGATGTCCAGAGACATGTTCTTGAGGTCGGTTGCAACCTTTTCGCCAACGATGTCAAAAGTCTGTTCGAAGCTGATGTTTTCGTCGTGGCCTACGTCCGGCTTGGTGCTGGGAGTGTAGAGCGGCTGTTCGAGCTTCTGGCAGAGCTGAAGATTTTCGGGGAGGACATGACCACAGATCTTACCGGTCTTCTGGTAATCCTTCCAGCCGGAACCCACGATGTAACCGCGGACGATGCATTCCACGGAATGACGGTGAGCCTTCTTCACGATCATGGAGCGGCCGCGGAGATAGTCGGCGTGCTTCTTGAGCACTTCCGGATATTCGTTCACGTCGGCGGTGATCAGGTGGTTCTTCATGCCAAGCTGCTTGAACCAGAACAGAGAAAGCTGGTTCAGGATCTTGCCCTTACCCGGAATCGGGGTGGGGAGAACCACGTCAAAGGCGGAAAGACGGTCGCTAGCAACCATCAGGAAGCTGTCGCCCAGGTCGTACATGTCGCGTACCTTACCCTGGTGGAACAGCGGGACTTCAGTAATCGGGGTTTCAAATTTTAAGCTCATAGTGACCTGCAATATAGAAAGTTCAGAGGGTTTTGTTTAGAGGGAAAATGAGGTTAAAGGCCGGAGTTCTCGATGCAGCGGACTGCCATACCGCCTTTTTCACTTAAAGCCAAACTTGTAAAATCAAAGTCGCTATTTGAACTGCTGTATGAAATATATATAGCACTGTGGTTGACAGCGTCGCTAGATAGACCGTGCACGTGGTATACTGCTTTTGTTTGATCGTGATAGCTAGTGCTGAATTCTCCTTCGTAAACGCGGGATGTCGGCTTTGCGAGGAATCCAAGACTTTCGTCATTTACAATGGCTTCACGATATTTATCGTTACCATACTTGTTTATGAGACTTGTTTGTAGCAAGTTCCAGTCTGCTTTGGTTGGAAGATGCCATCCATTGGGGCAGATGCCTTGGTAATCGGAAGGGTCGCTTTTGTATTGTTCTGGCGTTTTTGTGGTGTTATTGACAATGGAGCTAAAACTATAAAGTTTTCCGTTCTCGGCAGGGTTTGTTTCCCAGGAGGTCCCGAGGTTGTAATCGTAGTTTAAGTTTTCTGCCATCCAAGTTTGTTCGCCGATTTTCACATACTTGTAGATTTTGTTGTCTCTGGTGTCGCAAAATTCTGTTGCGGGATTGTAACTGGAAATACCGCATTTTTCGTAAAGAATATTGTTTGCGCAGAATTGAATATTTGGATTGTATGTACTTCCATTGCATCGTTCGATAATGTTGGGACTGGAGCAGAAGTACAGCAAAGTGTCGTATGCAACGCCGTGGCAAAAGACTTGAATCTGGGAGCAATCCATCTTGCTTTCGTCTGTGGTGTAGCTTGAATCGTTGCCGAACGTTAGAACCACGTTGAATCCTTCGGATTCGTAGGCTGCTACGATTTTCTTTGCATTTTCGCTAGCGTGATTTATAGTGATAAAGCCGTCGTCTTCAGCGCCATTCTGTATTTCGGTATTTTTTTGAATCAAAACATCCATTGCGCTTTGTAAGCTTGCATCAACAGTGGTGCCATAGAGCTTGCGGAAAACTGCAGCTAAACTTTCGTTTGCAGCAAGAATTCGACACGTTTTTTCTGTGACTTTAAAAACTCCGTTAGAAGGGATGATGAGCCCTTCTAAGTCTTCGAAGGATAGTTTTACGGGACCAGCTTCCTCGCTAGAGCTAGATTCGATATCACTTGAAGAACTTTCAATATTTTCGCTGGAGGAAGTGCCAGGAGCTTCACTGGAACTGGATTCTGCAACGTCGGAGCTGGACTCTATGACACTGCTGCTAGAAATCTCTTTGGAGGAGCTAGATTCTGTTTTTGAGGAGGAACTGGATTTGTCGAAGTCGAAGAAGTATTCGGAACTAGATGAAACTTTTTCATCTTCGTCTACGTCGTGCCATTCACCATCGCGACAAATATAGGCGGTGCCAGCCTCTTCCACATAAACAATGTTGTCTTCGTTTTTCTTGTTACAGTCGGAAAGATCTTCTACCGATTCGGCCACGGGAACTTCTTTGCCGAAGCTAGGTTCTTCATCTCCGCAGGCCATAAAGGAAAGTACCAGTGAGGAACAAACGGCTGCTGAAAAAATCTTTAGATACTTGTTCATGGAAAATTCCGAATACTGAAATAGTTTGAACAAAATATAGTAAACCCAATTTTTAGCATATAAAACAAAAGCCGTACAAAAAAGAAGAAGCACCTGTTTCCAGATGCTTCTTAATTTATCGCAAAAACGGGTGGTATAAGTAAAAGGAATTTCCTAATAAGGCGAAGGGGATGTAAGTCACTAAGCAAAACAATCCGGAGCGACCCGAAGGGGAGTGAGGACCGTTTTGCGTGTGAGCTTACGCCCGTAGCCTTAATGAGCTTGCTTTATTTATAGAGCAGAGCGAACATCCGTAAAAACGGGTGGTTTCTTCTTACTTATACAACAAAGCGAACACCATGCCAGGACGGAAGTACTTACCAGCGGTGTACTTCAGCGCAGTGCTGTGCATGAGGGTGAACAGCTTTTCTGCGTCGACCTTAGCGTCCTTAGCGATTGCGCCGTAAGCCTTGGTGAAGGCAGCCACGTTACGCGGGAGCTTCGGGCTAATGCGGGAATCAGCAAGGAGTGCGCCCTTGGCGAGCAATGCCTTGTGCATCTTGTCTGCTGCGGCAGCGCTCAAACCGAACTGGGCCACAAGTGCAGCCGGGTGCAAGCGACAAGAACCGTTAAAGCCTTCCGGTGCAGCAAACGGA
Source organism: Fibrobacter sp. (assembly GCA_024399015.1). Lineage (GTDB taxonomy): Bacteria > Fibrobacterota > Fibrobacteria > Fibrobacterales > Fibrobacteraceae > Fibrobacter. Next base: position 197,067 of record JAKSIC010000002.1, on the reverse strand, counting down.
ACCTTTGCTTCATCGTAGAGGTTACGGGTCATGGAATCGCCCAGGTCGGCAGCTTCCTTCACGAGGCCGTGCATCATGCAAGCGGTCATGACGCTGTACTGAATACCGATCCAAACGTCGTGGGCCTGGAAGTTGAATTCATCCAGGGGAGAACCGTCCTTGCGAACCAGGTTTGCGGCACCGATCAGCGGGCTGTTAGCCTTGTAGTTGGTGTTGAAGACCTTCAGGAGGTTCTTCTTAGCCTTTGCTGCATCGCAAATCGGCTTCAAGTCCAGCATGCGGAGGTAAGTGTCTGCGAGGAGTGTGTCAACGAAGACATCGTCGCAGTCGTTGGTCACCTTCTTGTCCCAAGAAGCGGAGAATGCTTCCTTGCACTGAGCGGTGAGCCATGCCTTCTTGAGGCCACGGAGTTCCATCTTGGAAAGTTCAACGTCAGACGGAATTTCGCCAGCGTTCAACCAAGCGTTGATTGCCTTGACACCAGCCTTCGGGCATTCCGGAAGTTCGATAGATTCCTTCACGGCTTCACGGAGGGCGGCATACTTTTCAACGTTAACGTCCTTCAATTCCATGGGGGTAACGAAGAAGTGGTAGTAACCTTCATTTTCGTCCCAGAGGGCTTCGTCGAATTCCTTGTTGGCAGCAACGGACTTTTCGTTCCACTTGGCAGCCTGTTCTTTATCGCCCAGGAGTTCTGCAATCTTTGCAGCTGCACGGAGGCCTGCAATCCAGAGGGAGCCGCAGTAAACGGAAATGCCGTGAGAGCTGAGGTTGTCGAAGGTATCGTCGGTACCGTGGGTCAGCGGGAAGTTTTCACCGACCTTGACCATCTTTTCCAAGTATTCCATGGCGGCATAGACTGCTTCCTTGCAATCAGCGAGGCACTGCATATCCTTGGTCTTGTGATAGTGACGGAGAACCATCAAAACGTACTTGGGAGCCAGATCCTTCCATTCCTTAACGTTGTGCCAGTCGTAGGCATCCGGTTCTGCATCGAAGGGGCTACCGAGGTCATGAATTACGGCGCCGCGAACTGCGCGAGGACCTTCCAGCTTCGGATCCGGAAGATCAGCGAAGGGGAGGTTCACGTATTCGTGGTGACGACGACGGTTTTCGTTAACAGCGAGAATAGCATCGCCAAAGCGCTTCATCACAACGCCATCGAGGCGGGGCATCAAAGCCAGCAGGCTGAAGCTGCCGTAGAAGTAAACGTCCAGGGAGTTGAAGAACGGATAGTCTGCGCATTCACGAACCAGGAAGCGGTCTTCCTTGTCCCAAACGGTTGCTTCGGCGAGGAAGCTCAAGGTATTGATAGCGAGGCTCTTGAATTCAACCTGCTTGTTTGCAGCCTTATAGATCTTTGCAACCTTAGCCTTCGGCACCAGGGCTTCGAATGCCTTGAGGCGTGCGTCCATGGTCTTGTCTGCTGCAAGAGCTTCGTCCAGGATGGCGCCAACGCGGCCGTAAGCTTCCGGATAGAAAGCGGTGTACTTCTTCTGGCTGGTGAGCTTCACGAGCTTGATTTCCGGGAAGTCCAGAACAGTGTTGAACTGGAAGGAAACCTTCTGCTTCGGCTTGAGAACGACGGTCACGGCGATTGCGCCGGCGATGGTTTCGCGGCCGCTGTAAACGTTCTTCACGAAAGTGTTATTGACGCGACCGCTCTGGAGTGCTGCCTTGACGGTAGCTGCGGCGTCGTCCTGGTAGAACATGGGCTTCACGGAAACGTTCAGGTTGTCCTTCTTGTTCCATGCAACAGAAATACCCATGCAGCCGTTGAAGTCGCTAGCGGGCTGCTGTTCTTCGTTGTAGAATTCAATACCGCGAACGTCACGACCGTCGGCAGCTTCCATGCTGAAGCTGACTGCCTTCGGATTCTTGGCCATGGGAACCAGAACGAAGCTGGAGTCCTGCACGCCCTGACGGTCCTTGCGGGCGTAGTAGCCGCAGAGGCTGTCCTGAACCTGGACGATGGTCATTTCGCGGGTTTCCTTGGTGGTGTTTTCCAAGGTAAATACGGTGGCGTTCACCGGCAGGCTGGAGAGACGTTCGTCACCCGGAGTCACGTAGCTGGACTGGGTCTTGGTAATCTGAACGCCCTTGCCTTCGTACTTGGTTTCGCTAACAGGATAGAGTGCGGTGTACTGCATCTTAGCAGCGTCGTAACCTTCCTGGCCCAGGAAAGTCTTATCGTCTGCCCATGCTGCGGTCAATGCGCCCTGACGAGCAATCTTTTCACCAACAACACCGTCGAAGAAATCGATCATTACTGCGCGGTTGACATCTTCAACCTTAGCGCCGGGCTTGGTCAAAGACATTTTAGCGAGGAGAGCTGCAGTGCGGTCGCTCCACTGGATGTGCCAGCGTTCGAATGCAGCCATGTTGTTCTTCAGGAATTCCTTGTCAGAAAGAATCTTGTTCAGCTTTGCTTCGGCCTTCTTCTGGTCGGTTTCGGTGAAGAGGGCGGCACCCTTGGCGTCCACGAGAGTGAACTTGCCCAGGTAGGTGGTGAATGCTGCGAAGTTGTAAATGACCAGCTGAGCCTTGTCGCTAATGACGGATTCGCGGAAGAAGAAATTGTTGAAGCGAAGGTCTTCCGGCTTTTCGGTGCGAACCTGAACACCCGGCATTACGTTCATCACCGGAGTGGTGCCTGCGGGAGTTGCAGTAAAGGTGGAACCAATGCCGCCCACTGCGATACCGGTGGTAGACGGAGTGGTAGAAAGCGGGGTATACCAGGGCTGGATGAATTCCACGGCGAGACCCGGGGTCATAAGCTTCTGGACGGAACCGGCCATCTTGGCGCCGGCAAGGTATTCTTTAGTGCTCATATATGATTTCCATTGAATGGAGGGTTAAAATTTACCATACATAATCTAGCATTTTGGCTAGCGACAAAGGACGGGTTCGTTCCTGAATATGGTTACAAATGAGTACGAAAAACGGCCCGCGTAAAAGCGGACCGTTGATCAAGAATCTTTTGGGAAAATCTACAGAGAGAATCCTGCGAAGATGTTGTTGCTCAAGTGGGGGAGAACACCCATGAGGATCACTGCTGCGGTCAGTAGGAAGGTGACGATAATCTGACGCTTGGTCATACGGAGGGGAGTAAGTTCTCCTTCCGGTTCGTCAGCCCAGGCACTCTTGATGACCTGCAAGTAGTAGTAGAGAGCCAACACGTTGTTCAGAACGGCAAATACCACGAGAGCGTAGTGACCAGTGGATGCACCGCTGAAGAACAAGTGGAACTTACCGAAGAAACCTGCAAGAGGCGGAATACCTGCCAAGCTGAACATTGCTACTGCCAAAGCGGTTGCAAGGCTCACGTTCTGCTTGGAAAGACCTCTGAGAGAATCGAAGGATTCTTCGCGACGATGGCCAATAACGCCGAACACGAAGAATGCCAGGTAGTTAGCCAAGGTGTAGAGGAACAGGTAGTAGATGATGGCTGTCTTTGCTGTGTCGGCAGGGCCGAGGAGTGCAACCATGATGTAACCAGCCTGAGCGATAGAGCTGTAAGCCATGAAACGGCGGAGACGGCTCTGCTTCAAAGCGCCCAGGTTGCCTACGAACAAGGTAACACCTGCGAGAAGAGCGATCAGCGGTGCAATCTGTTCCTGCACAGGAGCCAACGGGCCGTAAATCAGGACAACGAGGAATGCGATGGCGGTTGCCTTGGAAGTTACAGCCAAAAGTGCGGTAACAGGAGACGGTGCGCCTTCGTAAACGTCCGGAGCCCAGGTGTAGAATGGGAACAGGGTCAGCTTGAAACCGATTCCGCAGAAGAGGAACAGCACGGCGATCCACAGCAGCGGAGATGTTCCTGCGGCAGCGGCGCTCTGGATGACGTCGAAGCTGATAGAGCCTGCGAAACCGTAGAGGTAGCTGAAACCGAACAATTCAAATGCGGTTGCCACAGAACCCATCAAGATGTACTTGGTGGCTGCTTCGGAACCCATCTGGTCTTTCTTGTTCCAAGCGGTCAGAATGTACATGGGGATGGTTGCCATTTCCAGGCCCAGGAAGAAGGTGAGCAAATCGCATGCGGATACAACAATGTAACCGCCGAAGGTTGCGAATGCCACGGTTCCTGCGAATTCTGCAATCTGGTTCATCTGGGGCTTGCCATCGGCGCCATGGTCAAAGTAGTCCTTTGCCAGGAGCAGACCCAGCAGGGCGCTCAAGGTAAGCACTTCGCGCATGAGAATGCCGAAGTCGTCTACGCGCCAATTGCTGATAAAGTAATTGCCTTCGCCGCCAACTAGGGGTAAGAAGTTCAGCATCACGAATACTGCGATGAGGCCAACGCAAGCCAAGCGCCAAGGCAACTTGGAATTCTTGATGACCAGGCGGCATCCGATCACGAGGAAGGGAAGAATCAGAAGAACGAGATCGGGGATGATGAAATTAGGTACAGTAAAACTCATTTTAACCTCCAATCACCGGTGCTTGGGCTGCTGCAAGTTTTGCAAAGATGGGAGCGATGCTCTGGTCAAGCATATCTGCAATCCAACCCGGGAAAATACCGATCAAAAGCAAGCAGAGAACGAGAACCACAACCACAATCTTTTCGCGAAGGTTTGCATCGGTCAAAGTTTCGTACTTGGCGGGCATATTGCCGTGGAGCATGCGGTTTGCAGTCTGCAGAATGTAAACTGCCGTGGTGGTGATAGAAAGAATTGCAAGGATTGTCACGACGCGGGTGAGGGTGGAATCCTGAGCGAAAGCGCCAATGAAAATGTTGCTTTCTGCAACGAATCCGCTGAAGCCCGGCAAGCCGAGGCCTGCGAAACCTGCAATAGCGAAGCCTACGCCAAGGAAGGGTACCTTGCGCATGATGCCGCCCATTTCGGTAATGTCACGAGTGTGGGTACGCTCGTAAATCATACCGATGGTTGCGAAGAACAAACCAGTCAAGAAACCGTGGGAAATCATCTGGAGGGATGCGCCGCGGAGACCCACCGGAGTGATGGCGGCGAGGCCCAGGAAGATAAGGCCCAAGTGGCTGATGGAACTGTAAGCTGTGATGTACTTAAGGTCCTTGTGGCGAAGGGCAATGAATGGGCCGAGAACCACGTTGAAGATCAGGAGAGCCACAACGTAGGGGAGCCAAACCTTTGCTGCTTCCGGCATAAGGAACATGGCGACGCGAAGGCACCCATATGCACCCATCTTCATCATGACGCCTGCTGCCAGCATAGAAACTGCGGTAGGCGCAGATGCATGACCGTCCGGGCTCCAGAAGTGGAACGGGAACAAAGAGGAGCTAACGGCAAAGCCCATGAACATCAGGGGGAATGCCCACATCTGGAAACTTGTGGGGAGGGTAATCTTGGAAAGTTCCACAAGGCTCCAGCTGGTAGAACCGCTTTCGAAGTAGAGGCCGAAAAGGGTTGCCAAAATCATGGAGGAGCCGAAGGCGAGAGTCAAGGTAAGTTTCTTACCACCGTAATCCTTGCGGCCGGAACCGTAACCGGCAATCATCAGGTACATGCACAGTGCTTCCATTTCGTAGAACACGAAGAACAAAACCAAGTCCATGCTCATGAACACGCCGTAGACGCTTGTGGCAAGCATCTGGATCAAGGCGAAGAATACCTTCTGGTTTCCCTTGATTTCCCAGCTTACGAGAATGCCGCCCCACACGATTACCGCGGTAAGGAGCAACAGGAACATGTTGAGGCCGTCGGCGCCAACGATGTAGTGTGCGTTCAGGGAATTGATCCAGGGAATGTCCGTAAAGAATCGGAGGAACAGCGGGGCTGCCTTGTCATCAATAGGAGTTCCGGAAAGAGCGTAAACTCGGTAGGTGAGGTATCCCACCAAAGCCAGAACGAAAGTTCCGGAGAAGGCATGAATGCCCTTGATCAGTTTTGCCTTGGTTCCCGGAATTGGAACGCAGACGAGAACTGTCAAAAGCGGGATGAGCCAAATCAGATTAAAAAGTAATGTATCCATAGTACTTATAACCTCTCAATCCTTAAAACGGAAGCTGACCGAAGAAACGCCACAGCAGTACGCCGACCACCAGGGTTCCCAGGTAGAAAGTCAAGTTGCCGCTCTGGGCGCGACGAACGAGACTGCCCAATGTATGTACGAACCACACGACGAAAGCGAGGATACCTTCGATGATGTAATCCTGGATGAAACGAGCTGCGCGAGCAATGCCGCCGATAACGAACTGGCGAACCACGGCGTAGTACATTTCATCGAAATAGAACTTGTGGTAAATCACCTTGTAGACGCTGCCGCGGTTGATGTCGTCGAGGGCGCGTTCAACCTTAGCCTTGGGGCTTGCGTAAAGAACCCAGGCGATGAGCAGTGCTACAACTGCGATTGCTACGGCAACGTAGGGAATCCAGTGGGCTTCTGCCAACTGAACCAACTGCGGAACATTCAACTTGCCCGGAACAAAGAATTCTTCAAACAGACCCTTTGCTGCAAAACCGCTGGCCAAAGCAGGCACGGCAAGAATTGCAATGGGGAGAGTCATAAAGAAGTCTTCGTGAACGTGTCCGGCCTTGACGCTTTCGGAGCGGGGTGCGCCGTGGAAGGCAAGGAAGAACAGACGGAACATGTAGAAGGTGGTGAGGCCGCTGGTCAGGAGAGCCAAACCGAATACCACGTAATGGTGTCCCTGGAATGCCGTCAGAATGATTTCGTCCTTGGAGAAGAAACCGGAGAACGGCGGGATGCCGGAAATGGCGAGAATGGAAATCAATGCGCAGACATAGGTCAAGGGCATCTTCTTGCGGAGACCGCCCATGGCGTCCAAATCGTTGGTATGAACCTGATGAATCAGGGAACCTGCGATAAGGAACAAGCTGCACTTGAAGAATGCGTGAGTGAAAATGTGGTAGGTAGATGCGGTCCAGCCGGTGGTGACCACAACGTCACCCATACGGCAAGCGCCCAGGGAGAACATCATGTAACCCAACTGAGAAAGGGTAGAGTAAGCGAGAATGCGCTTAATATCCTTCTGAGTGCAGGCGATAACAGCTGCAAATACCATAGTGAATGCGCCCACCACCATAATCAAGTTCATGGTGCTTCCGCTGAGAGCGAAGAAGGGGAACAGACGAGCTACCAGGTAAACGCCAGCCACCACCATGGTGGCACTGTGAATGATGGAGGAAACCGGGGTCGGACCTTCCATAGCATTCGGCAACCAAATGTGCATGGGGAACATTGCAGACTTGCCCCAGCCACCGGTGAAAATCAGGACGCCGCCGAGAACAAGAGCTTCTGCCTTGGTCATCACCATAAAGCCGAGATCAATAGTCTGGCTCTGGAATGCACTCAAGGTAAGGGCGTTGATCTTTTCGAAGTCAAAGCTCTGTACCACGAAGCTCACGATCACGATGCCCAGCAGGAAGAAACTGTCGGCAAAGCGGGTGAGGATGAATGCCTGCTTGGAAGCACTAACTGCAGAAGGCTTGTGGTACCAGAAACCGATAAGCAGGTAGCTGGAGACGCCCACCAGTTCCCAGAAGATGAACATCTGGAAAAGGTTGGTTGCGGCCACAAGGCCAAGCATGCTAAAGCTGAACAGGGAAAGCAGTGCGAAGAATCGACCTTCTGCACGGTCGCCGCGCATATAGCCTACGCTGTATATGTTCACCAGGAACGCGATGAAGGTAACCACCACCAGCATCATGATGGAAAGGGGGTCTACCAGGAGGCCAATGTTTGCAGCGAAGGTTTCTGCGAACTTCAAGAAGGGAAGTTCAAAGAGAATCGCTTTCTGCGGGGCATAGCCGGAAGTGAAGTAGCTGACGGCAAGCAGCAATGCTGAAACCATGGCAATACCGTTGCAGACGATGGCGAATGCTGCGGCACCCTTGGCGGAACGCTTGCCCAGGAAGAGGCCGTTCACCACGAAAGTGAGGAGCGGCATCAGGAAAATGAGATAGCTGATAGAGACGTCATTAATCATGGAGATCCCTCAACTGTTCTACGTCAAGGCTCTTGCGACGACGATACATGCTAACGATAATGGCCAAGGCCACTGCCATTTCGCATGCAGTCACTGCGATGACGAAAATGCTAAACACGGAACCTGCGGTAGCGTCCTTTGCGCTAAAGTAGGCAAACGAGATAAAGTTCATGTTGGCTGCGTTCAGCATGATTTCGGTGGAAATCAACATGCCCACCAAGTGACGGCGACGCATAAGGCCCCAAAGGCCAATGCCAAAGAGGATGAACGAGAGGATAAGGCAATTCATCAAAGTCATTACTTTTCCTCCTTGCCGCGGCGAGCAATGGTAATTGCGCCAATCAAGGTTGCGAGCAGCAGGATACTTACGATTTCAAAGGGAAGGATGAAACCGTCGGCGCCATAGCCCAGCAGGCGAACAGACAATGCCTTCAAGGATGCGAATCCTTCGGGAGCTGTTGCTGCGGTAGTTACAAGTTCCTGCACCGGCACCAGGCACTTGGCCATGATGGCGACGAATGCAATGGAAATTGCGAATGCTGCAAAGTAGCGGGGAATCTTCGTGGAGAAAGCTTCTTCGCCCAAATGGCTTGTGAGCAAGATGGTGAAGATAACGAAGATGACCACGCCGCCGATGTACACCATGATCTGTGCCAGGGCGTTGAATTCAGCGTGGAGCAGCAAGTAGAGAACGGTAGTTCCTACAAAGGAGAAAATGAGGAATACTGCGCTCTGCAAAATGTTCTTGACCGCAACAGTGCAGATGGCTGTCACCACCATGACGAATGCGACCACGTAGAAGGCAATGTCGATTCCGCCTGTGGGGAATACGTTTGCCAAACTTGAAAGATCCGGGAACATTAGCCTTGACCCTCCTTCTTGTTCAAAATCATTTCCAGCGAGTTGATGTCGGTAGTAGCCACTTCAAATTCAGGAGCCATTTCGATGGCGCCGAAGGGGCAGGCTTCTACGCAGAGGCCGCACTGGGTGCAACTTGCAAAGTGATACACGTAACGACCCAGGACCTTCTTGCCGGCGATGTTCTTTGTTGCTTGAACGTTGATGCTTCCATTGGGGCAGCTACGTTCGCACATGCCGCAAGCGGTGCAGCGGTTGTTACCTTCGGCGTCTTCCACCATGGAAAGGCGGCCGCGGAAACGTTCGTGCATCTTCAAGGTTTTGCGATTTTCCGGATACTGTTCCGTGACAATCTTTTTCGGATTGAAGAAATACTTGAGGCTCACGGACAAACCGCAGAGAAGGCTCCACGGGCCAGTAACGCACTTTTTCAAGTAAGTCTTGAAGTACTGTTTTGTAGAAATCTTTTTCTGATCCATAAAATACCTCTACCTTAGCCTACCAAAGCCACATAAGCAGCGCCAGCCACCAGCATCAGCAGGTTCAGGGGCAGCAGGAATTTCCATTCAAAACTCATCAGCTGGTCTACACGGGGGCGGACAAAAGTCCAGCGGACCATCATGTAGCACCAAATCATAAAGAATACCTTGGCGAAGAACCAGATAACTCCCGGAATCATGGTGAGGTATCCGTCAATTGCGGCAATGCCCAGGCAAGGTGCGTGGAAACCGCCCAGGAAGCAAGTCACTGCCAGGGAGGAGTTGGTCACCAATGCGATGTATTCTGCCAAGTAGAACATGGCGAACGGGGTGCCGTTATATTCAGTATGATAACCGCCGGTCAATTCCTGTTCAGCTTCGGCAATGTCGAAAGGTGCGCGGTTCATTTCTGCAGTAGAAGAAATGAAGAACAGGATGAAGGCGATAAAGCCAAGTACGGGAACCTTGAAAATCATCCAGTCAAAGACGGTGCCGCTCTGGGTCTGGGTAATGGTCATCAGGTTGGTGGATCCGGAAATCATGACCACGAACAAAAGCACCAAGGCAAAGGAGATTTCGTAGCTGATCATCTGAGCGCCGCTACGAAGAGCACCAAGCAAGGAGTACTTGTTGTTACTGGACCAGCCGCCAAGCAAAATGCCCAGCACGCCGAAACCGTTGATGGCGATAATCAGGGGAATGCCCATGTCGATGTCTGCAACCACCAGGTTCTGGCCGAAGGGGATCAATGCTGCCACCATGAAGGGTGCAATCAGCACAATCAGCGGAGCCAAGAAGTAGACGAACTTGTCTACTCCACCAGGTGCGTAGACTTCCTTGAAGAGCATCTTCAGAACGTCGGCGATGGTCTGGATGGTACCGTGCCAACCAAGGCGCATGGGGCCCAAGCGGCATTGCACATGAGCGCAAACCTTACGTTCCATGTAGATGAGGATCGGTGCGGAACCGATGTTCACGACGCAGACTGCGATAACGCAGATGACGGCGTTAATCAAAAAGGCAACGATATTGTTCAAGGTATCGGACTGAATTGCTGCCGGCAGATATTCTGCAAGCTTCGGTACCCATTCTCGTACAAAGTCGCCAACAGGATTTGTTATGGAGGGAACGAACATGTAATTACCTACCTGTCAATTTCCGGGATCACAGGGTCCAGGGTGGCCATGATGGTCACCAAGTCCGAAACGGTCAAGCCCTGGCACATCTTGTTCAATACGCCAATATGGGGGAAGCTGGGGCCGCGGGTATGAATGCGGTAAGGCTTGTCGCCTGCAGCAGCCACCACGTAGGTTGCGTAAAGGCCCTTGGCGGTTTCGATTTCGCTGTAGTAGCGGCCAGGATTCAGCTTTACGGGCTTTTCCTTGCTGCGCCACGGACCTTCGGCGGGGAACTTGTCAATGCACTGGCGAAGGATGCGCATGGATTCGTGGATTTCTGCGATACGAACATTGTAGCGGTCGTAGCAGTCACCATTGTAGGTCACAGGCACATCAAATTCCAGCTGGCTGTAAATGCTGTAAGGATTGTTGCGACGAACGTCGAAGTTTACGCCGCTTGCGCGGGCCACGGGGCCAGAGCATGCGTAGGCGATGGCGTCTTCCTTGGAGAGAACGCCGATACCGATGCTACGTTCGCGAACGATTACGTTCTTGCTGAGGAAACGTTCGTAATCCTTCATGGTGGTTTCCAGGTGTTCCAGGAAAGCCTTTACACGAGGAATAAAGGTGTCGGGCACGTCGAAACGGCTGCCACCCGGTCTAAAGAAGTTCATGGTCAAGCGAGAACCGGTGACTTCTTCCAGGATGTCGTGAATCATTTCACGTTCCTTGAAACCGAAGAGCAAGCAGGTTTGTCCGCCCAGGTCGCCGCCGAAGCAGCCGAAGAACACCAGGTGGCTTGCAATACGGCCAAGTTCCTGCAGCATGACGCGGATATATTCCTGACGAAGAGGAACGCCTACGTTCATGCCTTTTTCGTAGGCGAGAACCACACCTAGGTTGTTCTGGATGGCGGTCAGGTAGTCCTGACGGTCGGACATGGGAATGTACTGCAGGTAGCTCATGGACTCGGCCTGCTTTTCCATGCCGCGGTGAATGTAACCGTGATGGGGAACCAGTTCTACGATGGTTTCACCGTCCATGCGGATGGCAAGGCGAAGGGCACCATGTGTACTGGGGTGCTGCGGGCCCATGTTGACGAAGAATTCGTCGGAATAGGCTTCGCTATTTTCGTCACGGATGATTTTGAATCCCGGAGGGAGCTGTGTCATACTCATACGGGCCTCTTAATCATTTCAGGGTTAGTAAAATCTTTACGCAGCGGGAAACCGACGAAATCCTTGTCCAGGAAAATGCGGCGCAGGTCGTCGTGACCTTCGAACTTGATGCCGAACATGTCGTAGACCTCCCGTTCCTTGATGCTTGCGGCGGGGTACAGGGCCGTGATGCTGGGAACCTTTGCCAGCAGGCTTGTGGCGCGCTTTTCCTCGGGAATGGATTCGTCCTTCGGGAGCGGCACGCAGAAGAAGACCTTGTGGCCGAGTTCTATGCTGCGAAGCTGGGTAATCAATTCAAAGTGGTCCGGGTAGTCGATGGCGGTTACATCGATGAGGTAATCCATCTTGAGGGCCGGATCGTTCTTTACAAATTCTGTAGCAGCGAAGTAGTCCTTTACATCCAGTGTAATTTCCGCCGGGCTGTCGGAACTTGCGGTAGCGAGGATTGCTTCGTCCACCGTTGCACTTTCGAACTTAGCCTTGATCTTGCCGAAAATGTCAGCCTGGGAGAGTTCACCTGCGGTGAGTTCTGCTGCAGCCGGGCGTTCCACTTCCGGGAATGCTTCCTTGGTAACGCGGACAGGCTTGAAAGTGCTCTTGTAGTCAGGGTTTTCAGCCTTGAACTTTTCGCGGGCTTCCGCCATTTCCTCGTCCTTGATCTTTTCAAGTTCAGCCCAGGCCTTGGCTGCTTCACGGTAGCGGTCTACGCGGGAAACGTCTTCCGGGTAGCCTTCCTGCCAGGGGTTGCGGCAGGTTTCCTTCAAAATCTTTTCGCGTAAGGTCAAAAGACCGTGGAACAATGCTTCGGGGCGGGGCGGGCAACCAGGAACGAAAACGTCTACCGGCAGAATATTCTGGGCGCCGCGGACCACGGAGTAGTTGTCGTAAATGAAGGGGCCGCCGCTAATGGTGCAGGCGCCCATGGCGAGCACGTACTTGGGGCCGGGCATCTGTTCCCACAGCATCTGGATGGCGGGAGCCATGCGCTTCGTAATGGTACCTGCCAGGATGAACAAGTCGGCCTGACGGGGGGAGGCGCGGAACACTTCTGAGCCGAAGCGGGCAATGTCGTAACGGGCCATGGAGCTACTCATCATTTCGATAGCGCAGCAGCTGGTACCGTAAGTGAGGGGCCAAATGGAATTGGCTCTAGCCCAGTTCACCACATAATCCACGGCGTTGACAACGTATTTGCCGCCGGGAATGGGGTCCAGGATCTTAGGTGCAAAATTGATTATTCCCATTTGAGAATTCCTTTTTTCCAAGCGTAGGCGAGGCCGGAAACCAGAATCGCCAAGAAGATCACCAAGTCAACAATCACAATGACGGGGGAAAGAGCGGTGTTTCCTGCCATAATTTCCTTGAAATTGGCCATAACAGGGAGCAGGAACAAGGCTTCCACGTCAAAAACCAGGAAAAGCAGGGCGAAAACATAGTAGCCCACCTTAAACTGGATTCGGGCATTACCGAATGTTTCCATACCGCATTCGTACGGAAGCATCTTGTTCTTTGTCTTTCTAGTGCGATAGCCTAGCAATAGGCCCACCACCGTGGCTGCCGCCGCGATGAACGCACCTAGGAATAGGAATATGGATAGAATAATGTATTCAGACATATATTACCTTAATTAAAACTCTTTACCTCGTGCCTCGAACCTCGAGCCTCCTAATAGAAATTCTGCAGTTCCTGGACGGTTCCGAACAAAGTATTGCCGATCTGGAATCGGTCCAGGACGTGCTTCAGCAGGTCCTTGAATTCGACGATCGTTGCGGCATTCATTTCGTTCAGTTTCTCCTGAATTGCGTTCACATAGCCAGAACCCACCGGCTTAGCCTTCATGTCCTGCATTTCTCCGCTCCACTGCTGGAGCATCTGGTCAGTATCAATTCGGGCGATTACGTAGCGGGTTGTAGATTGTAACTCTTGCAAAAAGTGTACCAAGAAGATTTCTTCCTGGAGAATACCCCAGCGTTTGTCCTTGGAATAGAGGGCGGCGTTGCCATTTTTTCCATAAAAAACGGCAGCCTGGGCATATTCCAGGCATGTCATGAGCAGGCGCTCGTAACGCTTGATTTCGCGACTCAGGTGCTGGAACCAGATGGCGTCCGCCACCGGGTTTGGCTCCTTACGTTCGGCAACTTCGTTGGGGAAAAGGGCTCTGAAGGCATAGTAGACTTCTTCGTAATAGCGATTGCGCATTCGGCAGTTGAAGGCGCGGTTCTTTAAGGTGTAGTCGCTATGGTGCAAAGTGGAAATCATACTTTAACTACCTCGTGGACTCCGGAAATGTTCTTGATGCAATTCATTACGGATTCAATCTGGTCCTTACGGAAGGCCTTGCAGACAATCTTGATTCGGCCGGAGGAATGCTTGCTAGCTACAGTCATGCGTTCCAGGAAGATATTTGCCTTCTTCAGTTCCGTGAGTACATCCAAAGTAATGTTCTTGCGGTTGTCAGTTTCAATAGTCAGGTGAGTGGTGAAGGAATGGCTGGTTTCTTCGTTCCATTCCACGGCCACTTGTTGTTCCTTCGGCAACTTCTTCAGTTCGGCGCAGTCGGCACAATGGATTTCGATGCCGATCTGGGGGCGAAGTACGCCTATAATCTTGTCGCCTGGCACGGGGCCGCAGCACTTGCCAAAGTGAATGAGAAGCTTTGTTTCGCCGCCAATCTGCAGCGGCATTTCGTCGCGAACGTCCAGTTTCTTGTCCTTGTTGAAGCCGGGGAAGAATCGCAGCGATGCAGACTCCTTGGTCACGTCGCGGCCACCGCTAATGAACCGTTGGATGTCTACCAGTGGCAGTTCGCCTTCGCCAATGCGCTGATAGAAGTCATTGATGTCAGCCGTGCCGAAGAACTTGCAGATGTCCTCTTCCTTGGGGCGCTTGTCCTTTTCAATCTTCTGCAGGTGAAGTTCGCGGATCCAGATTTCCTTGCCCAGTTCCTTAGCCTGCTGGATGGTGCTGGAACGGATCCAGCGACGCAGCTCCTGCTTAGCCTTGACGGTTTTCACCATCTCCAACCATTCGGGGCTGGGCTCCTGGTGGGGGCTCTTAAGAATCTGAACAGTCGCACCATTGGGGACGACTTTGTCCAGGTTCACCACTTCATCGTTGATGCGGGCGCCAATGCAGTGCAGGCCCAGTTCGGTATGGACCGCAAAAGCAAAGTCCAGCACGATGGCTCCGTCGGGAAGCTCGATGGAAGTTCCCTTGGGAGTAAACACGGTCATACCCTGGGGCTTCAGGTCCACCTTCAAGAAATCCAGGTATTCCTTGGAGTCTGAAATCTCGGACTGCAGCTTCACCATGTGGTTCAGCCATGCGAGCTCTTCACCTTCGTGCTGGGTTTCCAGCTTGTAGGCCCAGTGGGCGGCAAAACCTTTTTCTGCCACCACATCCATATCCTTGGTTCGGATCTGGACTTCCACCATCTTGTTGTCCGGACCGATTACCGTAGTATGGATGCTCTGGTACAAATTGGGCTTGGGAGTGGCGATATAATCTTTGAAACGGCTCTGGAGTGGGGTCCAGAGGTTATGCACGTAACCCAGAGCCAGGTAGCATTCCGGAATGGATTCCACAATGATTCTAATGGCGAAAATGTCGAAGATGTCTTCGAATTGACAGCCTCGGCTAATCATCTTGTTGTGGATGCTGTAAATGTTCTTGGTACGGCCCTGGATGGTACAGTCGAAATCTTCAAGGGCCATCTTGAACTGAAGCGGTCCGATCACGGACTGGATGTACTGTTCTCGGGATTCCTTATTTTCAATAAGGGCGTCCACCAGCTTCTGGTATTCATCCGGATTGACGTACTTGAAGCTCAAGTCTTCAAGTTCAGTTTTAAGCCTGTAGAGACCGAATCGATGGGTCAGGGGAATATAGATGTCCAGGGTTTCCTGGGCGATAGCCTGACGGCGTTCCGGCTTCATGTAGCGCATGGTACGCATGTTGTGGATACGGTCCGCGATCTTAATCATGATCACGCGGGGATCCTTGGCCATGGCGATAATCAGCTTACGGTAGGTTTCCGCCTTCTGGGCGGTCTTGTTGGCTTCCTGGGCCGCAGTAATTTTGGTAACGGCATCCACCATGAAGGCAACGTCTTCTCCGAACATTTCGGACAGCTGTTCCAGGGTGTATTCCGTATCTTCAACAACATCGTGCAAAAGACCTGCAAGAACCGTAGGCTGGTCTTGTTTCAAGTCAGCAAGAATTTTCGCAACTTCGTAAGGATGCTCGGTATAGGGCATGCCGCTTTTGCGGTACTGGCCTTCGTGAGCAGTGGCAATAAAGGCTACAGCCTTAGACAGAATCTCGCGGTCTAGAGCGGGATTCTTCTTAAGGAGCACATTGATAATGTGTGCTTGATTAGATGAAAGAGTTACCTGTTCCATTGTTATCAAGTATATCTAAAAAAACGATGGCTGGTTGGAAAAACGGCAAAAATAAGCAGAAAATAGGGTTTTCCCCGTTTGGCTAAATATTCCAAATTGGAATACTTGAAGGCGTTAGAAAGGACTTTGCAAAACTCCTTTGTTGTCTGTGGACAACGCAATCCGACAAGACAATGTGATGAAGAACACTGCGAAAACTTATATTTATGCTACCTCCATCTCAAATGGTTGGGATGAGGTTGTTTTGGGTTAAAAATGAAGAGTACAAAGTGCATGGCCATTACGGCCTTGGCCGTTTTAGGTGTATTTGGCGCCTGCGGCGACGATAATAATTCCGTAAATCCTGGTAACGACGATCTCGGCTACAGTTCTGAAGCTGGGGTTGCCGATGAGTCTTCTAGCAGCAACGTTGCTGATGTGGGCTTGTCCAGCAGTTCCGTGGCTGGAATTACGGACATTCCAAATTCTAGCAGTGCCGTATTTTCCAGTAGTGCGACTGCTTCCAGCTCTAGTGTGATTGCGAGTTCTAGCAGCGAGGGAGTGTTAAGCTCCAGCAGTTCCGAAGTCATCCAGGCTGCTCCTGCGTTCAAGGAGGATTACCGCAGCGAATGTTCCATCGGTGAAATTCCCACCAGCATCAACAATGCAAAGCTGCCGGACCCCTTCAAGACTCTCGCAGGAACGAGAATTTCCACCAAGGATGAATGGAAGTGCCGCCGCGAAGAAATTGGCGCCATGTACGAAAAGATTATGTACGGTGACAAGCCTCGTAACCCCGAAAAGGTGGAAGGCAAGCTTGCAGGAAGCACCTTTACGGTGACCGTGACCGACAAGGGTAAGTCTGCTTCCTTTGCTGTAAACATCAGTGGTGCAGGAACCAAGGATAACCCGAAGCCTGCAATGATTGGCTTTGGCGGTGGCTTTATGGGCAATACCTGTGGTAGCCTAGGTGGAGCGCTCACTGGTCTTGATATTGCCCAGATTATTTTTAACCCCGATAACGTGGCTCCCGAAAGTAATCGTGGAAGCGGCAAGTTCTACGACATTTACGGATCCAATGCCAGCGCCGGTACCATCATGGCCTGGGCCTGGGGCGTTAGCCGCTTGATTGACGCTCTGGAGAAAACCCCTGAAGCTGGCATTGATGTGAAGCATCTGGGCATTACAGGCTGTTCACGCTGGGGCAAGGGCTCCCTTGCCGCAGGTGCTTTCGACTCCCGAATCGCCCTGGTTATTCCTCAGGAATCCGGCTCTGGTGGCGCCTCCCTCTGGCGCGTTGGTGCTCAAGTCAACAAGCAGAAGGGTAAGCAGTTTGTCCAGGGCTTGAATAGCGCAGGCTCCGAAGGCAACTGGATGAAAACCACCTTCAAGAACTACGATGGTCGCGAAAACACTCTGCCCTTCGACCAGCACATGCTTGTGGCTATGGTGGCTCCACGTCCCTTGCTGATTATCGACAACGCAGGCCAGGAATGGCTTGGTGAAGTTCCCTCCAACTACTGCGGCCAGGCTTCCAAGGAAGTGTTCGATGCACTTGGAGTAAGCGAAAACTACACCTATAGCCAGGAAGGCGCTCACGCCCACTGCTCTTTGCCCAACGGCCAGTTTGACGAAGTCAAGGACTTCATCAACAAGTTCCTGGTGGGTAAGGATGGAATCAAGACTGGTAAGATTGATTACACCAAGAATTCTGAGCAGATTAAGTGGAATAAGTCCGATTGGATCGACTGGGAAACTCCCACTCTGAAATAAGAGCTTTTTGGGGTTTTGGATTAGAAAAAAAAACGCCTGGGTTTTCGCCCAGGTGTTTTTTTACTGTGAACGGCGGGGACCTGCCCCAAATGTCACCCCGGCCTCCGAGCCGGGGTCTCCTTATTTCTTGAATTTTACCGCGGTGCCGTAGACAATGATTTCTGCGGCGCCAGCCATAACGGCAGATGTCATGAAACGTACGGAAACAATGGCGTCGGCACCAATGTTCTGGGCTTGAATAACCATGCGGTTTGTTGCCTCTTGACGGGCCTGTTCCAGCATTTCGGTATAGCCTGCAAGTTCGCCACCAATGATGGACTTAAGGCCTGCAAAAACGTCGCGAACCACGTTCTTGCTGAACACGATGCTGCCCTTGACCATCTGGATGGTTTCAATTTCTTTTCCAGAAATAAAGTCTGTTGTATAAAGCTTCATATTTTACTCCTTGTCATCCCGGGCGCTTGTCCTCGCTTGACGGGGATGACCCGGGATCTCCTTTACAACGTGTCCTGGAACTTATGGAATTTTTCCAACAATTCTGCGTAAGTCTTGGTGGAATCCAGCTGGGGGAACTGAGCCACGATGGAATCCGGAGCGCAGAAGAAGCAACCCTTGTCGGCCTGCTTCAGCATGCCGGTGTCATTGAAGGAGTCGCCGCTGGCGAAAACCTTGAAGTTCAGGTCCTGCAGGGACTTGACCACCTTGGTCTTCTGGTCGTTCAGTCGCAGGTGGTAACCCTTGATCATGTCGTCTTCCACAATCAGGTTGTGGCAGAAAATGGTGGGCATGCCCAGGTTCTGCATGATGGGGTAGGCGAATTCCTGGAAGGTGTCGGAAAGAATGATCACCTGGGCTTCGTCGCGGAGAGTGTCCATGAATTCGCGGGCGCCCTTCAGAAGACCCAGGTTGCGGATCACGTCCTGGATGGTAGAAAGCTTAAGGCCTTCACGTTCCATGATCTTGATACGACCCTTCATCAGAACGTCGTAGTCGGGGATGTCGCGGGTAGTGAGACGCAGGTCTTCGATGCCGGTCTTTTCTGCGACAGCAATCCAGATTTCAGGAGCGAGAACGCCTTCCAAGTCCAGAGTCACGACACATTGCTTAGTAAACATATAAATCCTTTTTTGAACCCTTACTTGGATTCTCTTTCCTTAATCAAATTTCTCAAGTCATCGATAGTCACGATGTACTTGTTGCGGCAGAAGTCGCAGACCATTTCAAGATCCTTGCCTTCCTTTTCCAAGTCCTTCAAGTCGTTCAAGGGCAGTGCTGCCAGAGAACTGATGGTGCGTTCCTTGCTGCAAGGGCAGAATGCCTTGGCGCCAAATTCCTTGATGACTTCAATTTCGTAGGGACCTTCGAACTGGTAAAGCAATTCGTCCACCATGGTCTTGCCGCCCTTTTCCTGGGCGTCGTACATTTCAGAGAACTTGGGCAAGTTCAACACAACCTGTTCCAAGGTGGTGGTGTCCTTCTCTTCCATTTCGGGGAAGGCTTCTACGTAAAAACCAACGGCATAGTCCAGCTTGCTGGGGTCCTGCTTGTTGAACTGGGCTTCGATGCCCACTGCAGAAAGAATCTGTTCGGACTGGAACAAGTAGGTTGCCAGATTCTGACCCATGGAGGGGCTAACGGCCTGTACCACGCTCTCGTGAACGCGCTTGCCGTATTCGTTCAGCTTTACCACCTGATAGTTCTGAGGAATCAGGGCCGGTTCGTCGCCCTTGATGGACTGCAGGTCGTCCTGTGGAATCATGGCGCGTACAAAGTAGTAGGACTCTTCGTCTTCCTTACGGCTGATGTAGGGGGTAGTGTCTGCCTTTGCGTAGGAAATTTCACCACCGAAGGTGGCGGTTACGCTTACAGTACCCTTCATCTTGAGGCTACTGCTCAAAAAAATGGACGAAATTGTGGTTTCAGCCAGCAATTTAAGGGAGTAAGACTGGGCTCCGTGCTTTGCCCCGATTTCGTTCATTGTGTTGGTGATGTCCACAAGAACCAGGCGGAAAGGAGCCTTCTTGCCCGTAGATCGAATAATGCGGTCCTTAAAATTCATGGCACCAAATATAGTAATTCTTGCGATTTTTTATGAATTTCAGCTGAAACGGAGGGAAAATAAGACGCGAGATGAATACCATTACAATAGCTTTGTAAATTTTTAGTAACATGCAGTGAGCGATTTTTTACGAGGTTGATTTTGTGCAAAAACAAGTGCTGCTTGGTAAATCTCCGTTTACACTTCGGCTATTATTTATTTATATTAAAAAAAAAAGGAATCAAAATTATGTTGAGGTCCTGTAAAAAAAGCGGTTATACCCTTGTTGAGGTTATGGTGGTCGTGGCTATCATGGGTGTTTTGTCGTCCATGGGCGTGGTGAGTCTTCGTCAGGCTATCGAAAACAAAAGGGTTGCTGGTGCAGCACGAAATATGGCAGCTTTTCTTGAACAAACGGCTAGTGAATCAAAACGTCTATCCACCCCATTATGCCTTACGGCATCTGGTCAGAAGCTTCTTGTGACGAAGGGTGAATGCCTTCCTGATGATGATGAAGGCAAAAAGAATGTGAACAGCGATCCCTTATTTACGTTTGAACTAGAAGCTCCAATGAGTTTTTCCAATACTTGCCCGTCATTTAACGGTTGTGGAGCAAATGATGGCTGTTCTGTAAATCTTATTATCAATTCCAATGGTGAATTTGTCCCCCGTATAGGTGGCTCTGCGGTGCCGTCTGGGTATATTTGCGCTCGCTATGCCAATTCCAATCATTACGCTGCTGCACTTAAGCGGCTCTCTGAGAATTCAGTAAAGGCTTTGACTGGCTATAGCGATGATAATTCTGGTATGTCAGGACTTTAACAGGTGTTGCCTTATGTGGTGCAAAAGCAAAAAAATTCTCAACGCTAATTTCAAAAATTCCAAGTCTGGCTTTGGAATTGCTGAAATTCTTGTCGCCGCCGCGGTTCTCGGCTTTATGCTCGTTGCCTTGAACCACATGCAAAGCAGCAACCGTGATTCTCTTTGGCGTATTCGTGCTCGTGATGGTGCAAATATGGTTGCACAGGAAATCCTCGACTCGCTTAATGCCGTGGGTATTGCAGCACTGAGCAATAACAATACCAATAGGACTATTAATTTATCTCGTTCCAGGGAATGGAAAGGACAGCCTGGTCTTTTAGAGTATACCATTCGTGTTGACTATGATGTGACTGTTACGCTTTCTGATGATGTAATGTTCCAAAGCGAGAGTTCATCTAACTACCTGGACGCCCCGGTAAAGCATGTCTATGCGAAAAATGCAACAGTGGATGTGTCTTGGACTAATAAGGGATCAACTCACTCTATTTCGGTATCGGGGGTTGTACGATGAAAAGAGGCTTTACTTTAATAGAATTGCTCGTGTATATGGGCCTTATTGGCATTATTGTGATAGTCGCCGGTCAGGCTTTCAGCGATAGTACGAAGTTCCGTGTTCGCACGGAAAACATGCTTCAGGGAACTACCGAGGCTGATAATCTTTCGCAGATGATTGCGGAAGATCTAAGCCAAATGGGTGCGAAGTTTGTCTTGACCGATGGCTCTAACAAGTTGGAAACTGATGTGTTTTATGATGACGCCAATTCGGATCATTCGTCGTTTGCTCTGAATGCATCGAAAGATGAGATTAGTTTTAAAAAATTGGTTTATGATAAAAATGGTGTTGCTGAATATTCCCAGCTGATTAAATGGAGGCTGGATGGAAAAAAACTTTATAGATCATGTCAGTCTCTGGAAATTAAGTCGACCTCCATCACCAGTTATCCTTCGGACTGTCCTCATAAGGACGAAGGTTCGTCTTTTGAAGTTTTGATTAGTGATAAGGTGGAAGAATTTTCTCTAACCCCTGGTCGTCGTTTGCAAGATGCCGATTTTAAAACTGATGCCGCAACCTATTATCCGGCAAAGGGGTATTTCGCTCTAGGGAATAGTTTTGCTTTAGCTCCAAGAACTGGTTCGGGCTTTATGCGAATTGAGTCTTTTGCTAGCGGCAGCAATGTTGCACTCTCTCAGTTTTCTTCCAATACGGGTAGTGAAAAGGTTGCATCGCAATTGTATTTGCTGGATGGAAATCCCACAGGTGGAGACTTTGATTGGAAAAAGTGTGTGAAGTTTAAGTTCGAACCATATAAGACTTATGCTATAGCTTTTCAGCTGGTGGCCTTTGCTTCGAATGCCAATCCAAACTTTATGCGAGATTTCTTACCAGGAACAGATCATATAAGCATTGGTCTTCGTAAGCCGGACGGAAATATTATTCCGTATGCTCCCGACTTTATGGTGTATCCGTCTGAATCGAATGACGACTACAATCGCTATGTGGAATTTAGTGTACCTCAGCAGACGGATGACGTGTGCTTGGCCTTTACGATAGCCCTGTTCTCTCCCTTGGTTTGGAAGGGATCTTTGACTGTTTCTAAGTTTGCTGTTACGTTAAGAGACGAAGCTGAGTATTCTTTTGTTGATTTTAACCTTAACGACAAAGAAGAAAAGAAAAAGGTTAAAGCCTTTAATTTGAATTTGGCTCTTAAGTACGGAAAGGAAACGACCCGTATTAAGAAAATGATTCCGACACCGGATAATGGAACGGAGGAATAATATGTTTTGGAAAGGAAAGAAGGGCGTTGCCCTTGTAACGGTTCTTTTATTCATGACCATTGCGACGATTGCTGCAACGGCTGTCTATAAGTGGTTGAATTCAGCGGAACGCGCTAGCGCTTCTCGATTGAAACAGTCTGAGGCATACCAGGCTTCACAGGCTGGCCTTAATGCTGCTCGAGCATGGCTTGCCTATAATGGCGAGGAAACCGCGGGCCTTGTGACCCAGCTCATGAATGGTCGTGAGAATGGTGTTGTTGTTGATCTTGGCAGCAAGCTGACCGCCATGACAAGCGGTAGAAACCAAAGTTATACTGTGGTCGCGACCGAGGCCGTGCCTGAAGGTGGTTCTATTAAACTGAAGTTGATTTCTACGGGCAGTGGCAGAGATAATTCTAAGTATAGTCAGGTTGCCATTCTTAAGGTGACTGGCCTTTATCAAATCAATCCGCCAACCACTGCAAAAAAATCCAAGTTCAAGTACTCCTACTTTGGCGGTTCCTTGTCTATTAATGGTGGTGGCCATAAGAAAACATCGCTTTTAATCAATGGTGATTATAATGCATCCGGTGAAGCAGCTTCTGTTGAAGAAGATGTCGTTGTTACAGGTAATCTGAATATTGTCAGTGGTGGCGCCATATCTGTGGGTGGAACAACTTGCGTTGGTGGTCACATTGAGATGAATAACGACGGAACTGACCTTAAGGATGTCTATGTTGCTGGCGAAAGCGATACCAAAACGAAATCTACTATTAGGGGTAATGTGGGAGGCACTTCGTATTTTGAAGGTGATGTGGATTTAGCAGGCAACTTCAACGTTACTTTTGGTGGAAACGCTTCGTTTAATGGCCGCGTTAATGATGCTCTTGGAGGCCACGATATTATCTTCAGTGAAGAACTTTGTTTGACGGATAATGGCAAA
The DNA here is from genome assembly GCA_024399015.1 of Fibrobacter sp. GTDB lineage: Bacteria > Fibrobacterota > Fibrobacteria > Fibrobacterales > Fibrobacteraceae > Fibrobacter. The sequence continues at coordinate 173,788 of JAKSIC010000002.1, read as the reverse complement.
TTCAATTTTAACAGAAATCATCCGTTTAACGCCGTTGGTGATGTGTGGATACCGCGTGGGTCCAGCATCGATGGTTATATAGGGGGGACTACAGCCTGGTTAACTTCTCGACAGTCTTCATCTTTGCATCTTGGCGAAGGTTTTAGCGAAAATAACGGAAATGTATGTAAGGATGGGGTTAGTAATCTTTGCTTTATTTCCAACAGTAATGATAAACATGTGGGTGCTGCGTTCTCGCACACATGCCAGCACGTTGCCAAAGATTATTGCATGACCCTCTTTGATAAAAAGGCTGAAAAGACTTGCTCTGGCTCCAAGTTTACCATACAAGACATGATTTCTCTTGGTAATTTCGAATCCAAGGCTAATGCGGTAACTACTGCTTCTGGGGGCGTTACTGTTTCTGATATTGTAACTTGGGGAAGTACACAATGGCGCGACAACGACGCTATTGGTAAATTGAATGCCATTTACGCCGCTACAGATAAGAAAAGCTCGGATTTGTATGGAAATGGCGGATTTATGGTTGTTAAGCCTAATGATGTCAACGCCTTTGAAAATACAGGAAATAGTATTTTAAATGGAAATTTTATTTTCATTTTTGAAGAACGTCCTAACACAATGAAACTTCCTCAGACGACTGAAGGCAAGTCGGTCTTGATTTTCCTTAAGAATGGCGCTGGTGCTATTGAACTTGAAAAAGGCGACACCGGTAATTATGGATACTTCATTTATACGAAGGGCGATATTGATAATATCAAGAATAATGGAACTCTAAAGGGCTCTGTTTATGCGGAGGCTGCAAGTTGCGCTAAACTGGGTAGTTTGCCAAGTACCTTGAACCTTGAATTTGACCAAACGATCATAGATGCTTTGAGTGATGCTGGGGCGATTTGCGATTATAGTGCTGGCGCTTCTTGTGCGGAAAATCGCGATGGATCCTCGACTTCCACTTCTTCAACATCGGGTTCTGAATCTTCGACAGAAGAACCTGAAGTAAATTCGGAGCCGTGGGTCCCCTTTGCTCCTCAGTTGAAAATTGACCTTGCAACGCAGTATGTAAACAATGAGGTGGTGGACCAGGATAAGGTAGAATCTTTGGAACCTGCGTTAGTGGTGATACCTCGTGTTATTTATACAAACGTTGATAGTATGCTGAATCACAATGGTAAAAAGGCATATTCAGTGATGTATCTTGGCGGACTCGCCCCAGGTAATGGTTCGGCCGTGTGTCATGTTGGTTCCAGCGAAAGTTCTGGAACGACTGTCTCCGAATCCTCGCCATTCAAGGTTAATGGTATTCATACCTGTGTTTACGAGGAAGGTTCGGAAAAATCTAAATTCTGGGTGTATGTTGTAGACGAAGGCGCCACATCGCTAGCCTCTTTCGACGTGTTGTACTATATGCTGGATAGTGAGCGTTGCCAGGCGGAGAATACCAAGCAGGTTAGCATAAATATCCCCAAGCAGAAGGGTGGCAAACTGAAATTGACGGTTTATGACCAAAGCAACAAGTCTGCTATTGACTTTGTTACCAGCTTGTCTGGAACAGGTTATTCCATGTCTCAGAAAGCAGTTACCGACGATGCAATTATATATGAACTTACCGTAGCAGACGGTGTTTCTCAGATTACTCCGTTTAATATTATTGTAAATGACTGTGGCTCTGCAACTGGATCCATTCAGTTTAAGCTTGAAGATGAAGATTATTCTGATGAGTTTACAACGGGTAACCCCAGTAATGAACTCGTGATGTTTGGTTCTGCTAAGGGTATCGTGAAGAGGGGTGAACTTTCTGCCGATCCTTACATACTCCCTGCTGTATTGGATACCTTGTCCCAGATTCCCGACTGTGATGAAAGTGCTATAGGCGAAAATGGTGTAAGTTGGGGCGCCTACATTGACGGAAATGAGGGGTGTAACGAAGGTAGCGGCTTTGACAAAGCTACTGGTCCTTGGGAATGCGACATCGAAGGTAAGGCTAATCCTAGGGCTTACATGAAGGCCAGTGGTTTTGATGAAAAGAAATGCATTGTCCGCCAGGAAAATTTCCCGGTGATTGTCAATGGATCTGTAACGATGGCTTATGCCTCTCTTAAGAAACGTCATTATACCCTTACGGTAAAAATTTCTGGCCTAAAGGGAAGTGCTCATGTCCTGAAAGGAGATCCTTCTGACGACGGCAAGGGTGACGACGAAGACTTTGATGTTTCCATTTACGATAGTAACAACAACTACATGGGTACTTGTAAAACAGGTAACGCTGGAAAGTGCTCGTTTACTGTTTATTATGATGAAACGTACTATGCCCGTGCAACTGGTAGAAATTTCAATCATTGGTCCAGTAGCGATAACAGCCTGACTGACATTAATAACCGAAGAATCACAATTCGCCCCGAAGGCAACATGACGATTATCGCCTACTTCACCAATGCGGGCTACTGCTTTGTGGAAGACTTCAAGAATCTCTATTCTTATTGTGATAGGGAAGTGTCTGGTGCATATTTGGGCGGCGTGAAATCGAATGCTACGACATACAAAGATAAGGCTGCTGGTACTAACGGGTCAAATGGAGGATGGTTTGCGAACTTGGGTAGTGATTATAACCAATTTGCAGTAGAGGGTTCGGTATATTCAGTTGCGGAAGGTGGTTTTGTAAGATTGGATCGCGCTCAGCATAATCCTATTAGGGTTGCCATGAGAGATTTTGGCCGTGAGCCAGCTACTGCTGAAAATGGTTATCAAGCCAAATACTGTATTGACCAGTGTGTTTCTAATAAGTTCTATCGTTATACGCAAGAAAACTATAATGTGCAAGAAGCTTATGGTGCGCCGAAAACCGCGGGAACAAACTACTCCCATTATTATGGTATTTACTGCGATGTGGAAGGCGAAACATTGAGTGAACTGGATCCACATAATTATATGGATAGGCGCTCTGTGGCAGAAAAGGAAGACTCGGTTTGGAGTTACTTTGACCCTGGTGAAAGAGAACTTGGAAAATACAATGCTATCGATCGCCACTATCGAGGTGTTAAGCAAGATTTTTGTTTGCCTGATACGTGTTCTACTTCTAACCCTCGTTGCTGCGAGGAAAAAGTGGATAGTCATCCACCCGTTCTTGACGCTCCTCGTATTAAGGGTGGCTATTATGCACAAGATGATACCTTGTCCCCCTGGCTCAAGGTGATAATGACTCAAGGTGTTCAGCAGCCTAAGGGAGGTCCTATGCGTCCTTCCAAAAGTACTCAATGGAACGAGAAACCCTTTATCAATCGTGATTTGGGATACGCCACCCACGCTTACAACAGCAAAAATAAGGTTCAGCAGATGATGCTTCGTAAGCATCAGGCTGGTTATAATGGAACCTTGCGTGAAACCATTAAAATCACTGGATCCGAGGGTATTGAGTCCTGGGGTTCAAAAACATCCCTCATTTTCCGAGCGAATTCCGACCTTACATCTTTCTTTACATTGGCTATTGATCCGGCGGGAGACAAACATAATGAATACTCTAATGTGACTTACGATCCTGAAGGTGATACTCTCATATTCAGCAATGTGGTGTCATCTACCACAACCAATACAGCCCACCTTCAATTATGTCACTGTACTGAGGGTTACTGCTATTCAAAGCATCCTTACTACGAACTTGGTATTAAGGGTTGGTCGCCAGGATGGGAAACTGCAGGCAACCCAGATTCCACTGCTATATATGGTGAAAAGTATGCTCGTGAAGAGAACGGATATTACCGCAATGAGGGTGGTGTCGATAACCTTGGCCATTGCACCTGGGAAAAGGTAAAAACGAACATTCCGTTCAATCAATTGGTTGGTAAGACTATCCAGGTCACCGTGGATTTGGACGGTCCCTATGCTGATATCGAACTTGCCTACGAAAGCGATGATGGTGCCAATATGGTTTATAGTGATTATCATGTTAATCTGGAAGATCCGGAAGTATTCCACTATTCTAGGCCCGATAATCCGATTACTGCAATGAGGAATGATACTGCAAGCCACCGTTATGTGGGTTTCAATGTTCATTCTGCAGTGGTAAAGTTCTATAACGTCAGCTGGCGCAGCGGTGGTAACTGTGAAGAAGGTACCACCACTGAACCATCGATTTACTGCGGGTACGATAATCCCTATGTGGCAATCAACACAAAGGATCGCCCCAAGGCTTATGTAACAGACTACTGCCCTGATGGGGGTGAATGCGAATGTACCCCCACCTTCTACCTTAATGGTTCTAAGTGGGATGGGACATTCCGCAGTGTAGCAACCTATGGTAAGGGAGCCTTGCAGGTAAAGATGGAATGTAAGGACTTGTTGGGCTATGAAGATGCCAATGGTATTAGGCACTATAAGGAAAACTGGGTTGGTCGAGCCCCTTGTGCTGCCTTCAGTACCTACGATCGTGGTTCCGATGAGAATATGTGCACGGATTCATACCACATCTTTGTTGATAACCAGTATGAGCAGAGACGTGGTTACCCGTATATTTACCTCTATGGTAGTGAAATTTCTGGCTTTGATTCTACTTACTCTTATCGTGGCTTAAATAATGGTGGCGTTAGCGAAAAGGGCATGTACACGAATGTCTATTTGGGGGGTGGATTCCATTATATTCAAGACCAGGGTGCAAATACTATGTGTGGAGAAAAGAAATTAGACGGTACTACTTGCAAATATTGGATTGGCGATAATTCTCAGTGTACAGCACGAAATGCCGATGGAGAATGTACTGGGTGGACTAATAATCCTTCTGGAACTTTGATTCATCCTTACAAGTCGGGCGAATTAGGTACGGTGAAAAATCCTGACTTGATTAAGGTTTCCATTGACAATACGGGTAAGTGGACTTGGGGCGAAACGACCAAGTACATCCAGCTTCGCGATTCTGTGACGGGTTCCTATCGTTTGAACTTGAATGGTGCAACCTTCAGTTTCGACATTTTGCAGCCCAATAATGCAACTGCAATTGAATATTGGTTTGTGGATACAGATGGCGGTGAATCTCGCCATATACCCTTGGATTCCGTGAATTACATGGCTGGTATGGAAGTGGATGGTCATACACCTGGTCCTGAAACCAATGGTAAGTATGGATTGTCCAGCTATTGCCATAGTGCTGATTTTTATCGTGTAAATAACTGTGAAGAACACATTACTCTTAAGTACGATGCGACCATACCGGTTAAAGTAATTGACAGATATAGAGATGAAAACCCTAAGGATGAGAATGGATATTTTGTTGATTTTTGGAGAAAGTCTGGAGCGACCTCATACCATATGGAGAAGGTTACTTACAATGGTAAAACACACGACAGTAGGGTTTATACAGCTTACGATTGTTGTCAGCGAGGCCTAATCTGGTGGAGAGATGCCAAGGGTGGCGACACTCCGGTGAATAGGCGCGTTTCCGTTAAAGTCGATATGTCCTTGGATTCAGTGATGTTTAAGCCGGATCGTGTGTCTAGGGTTTATTACCGGTTAGAAAATAAGCCTTCTCGCATGGAGGAATACCCGACTAAGGTGTATAAGAGACTTAACGATGAAAACGAAGCTAATTTTGATGCCAAAATAGCAGCTGCTTATAATCGATCCGACTGGATGGGTAACACAGAAGATGCAAACGATAACAACTATGGTACCTTCTTCCACATTGGTAATATTCAGTCTAGTTGCCCGTCGGCATTCAACCTGAGCAACTGCCAGTTGAATGGTGTAAACAGAAATGTCTCTACGGATCCTCTGGTCGTGTATCAGGGAGACCGAGTGACCTTCTCCGCTGACTTGGATAATACGAATGAATGTTCCTTTGATGGCGCGGGTCACAACTCCAGCAATGCTAGCGATAGGGTAGCATGTACGCTCTCTGGTAGGAATAGCTACTCTATCACATTCAACAGCGAAATGCAAAATGAACCGTTGACCTTTACCGCAAAGTCATCTGTCAATGGAACAACAAAGTCTTGCGTGCAGTATGTAACTGTAAAGAAAAAGGCTACTGTTAAGGATGGTTTCTCTTGTGATGAAACCCCGACCACATACGTGAAGAACGGTACCTTGCCGAAGATTGAAGCTAGCCTCAGCGAATATGATGCGAACTTGAAGTACGCAATCTATGCTGGCGGTTGTGGCAATAGCGGCACGTTGATTGAAGGTACGGAGGCTACACTTATGGGTGACATTAGTCAGTCGTTTGAACCTACAAGTGGCTCTGGCAACTACTATCTCTGCTATGGTCATGCAAAGCCTTACACCCAGGAAATTTGCTCCAAGCAGGTGAATGTGGTGGAAAACGTGACCGTTTCGGGATGTGGCCTGTCTCCTTTGACAGTAAGTGCACGTGGATCGTTTGACGTTTCTGCAACGACTAACGCTCCCAATGGTAGTGAATGTTTTGTTACAATTAATGGTTATCCTTATAGTTGTTCGGTAAATAATGGGACTGCATCATTTAGCGGCATTGCCGATCCCCGCACCGGCGATTACTCAGTGACAATTGATGTTCTTGGAACCGGGGATAATTGTGGAACATTGACTGTAAGTGCTGGCATTACAGACGCTTCTAGTTGTAACACAGGAAATTCAACAAATATAGGTACTGTTGAAAATAGAGATAACGCCCCATCACAGCATGTTAACATGGAAAAGAATACCGGTTACTACGTCAACATACCGTACAAGTATAATGGAGTGAAACTTAGGCTGGAACGCTTGTCTGGAAGTAATCCGGTCACCATCAGCATCAAAAAGTGTGATGGTTCTTTAGGAAGTATTACAATATCAAGCGAAAAAGGTTCTTGGAATGAATTTGATGTTAACATCTGGGGAGGCACATGTAATGTGTTCATCGTTCCTGATGGAGATGTTGAAATGAACTTTAACGCGTGGTAATTTGTATAAAAATCTTGAAAGAGACTTTTATCGCATTTATTTCATGCTAACCTCTTTTTCTAACATCTAAAAAAGCCACCCTTCGGGGAGGCTTTCTTGTATAACCGAAAACTACCGGCTAGGCCGGTAGTTCCGTAAAAGCCTTCTGGCGGTCATGAAAAAAGAAATTCTTTGATTAATATTGAAATGCGGTCTGCCAACTGCATCGTACTCATGATTGTTGATTGCAATATTGATGGCGAATCTTCTGTAATATTTTCGGTTTTAAAATGAAAATTACACATTTTGCGTTACGCAAAATGTGTAATTTTTGTATATTGTAGTTATGAGTAAAAATGTAAATCCATTTTTTGTATATGGCTACGCAGGTCCAAAGTATTTCTGTGATCGTGTTTCTGAAACGGAACAGCTGATTTCTGCATTAAAGAATGGGCGAAATGTTACCTTGCTGAGTCCTCGCCGCATGGGAAAGACAGGTCTTATTATGCGGGTGTTTGATGAAATTAAGAAACGAGATAAAAATTCAGCTTGTTTCTATGTGGATATCTATCCAACAAGGTCTCTTGAAGATTTTGTTGTTTTGCTGGGTAAAGTTGTTCTGGGTACTTTAGACGGCTTGGGCAAGAAGGCCTTGAATGCGGCGGTCTCCGTTTTCAAAAGTTGTAAGTTGACTATGTCCGTTGATCCTGTGACGGGTAACCTTCAGCCGGCACTTGATTTTCATCCTAAAGAAACGAAGAATACTTTGTCTGATATATTTTCATACTTGAAAAATTCAGAAAGGGAATGTTTTATCGCTGTTGATGAATTCCAGCAGATTTCGGAATATGGTGATGAAACTGTAGAGGCTTTGTTACGTTCGTATGTCCAGTTCTGCCCGAATGTTCATTTCATTTTTTCGGGTAGCAAGCATCATTTGATGTCCGAAATGTTTAGCTCCGTGGGGCATCCATTTTACCGCAGCACTGAAATGTTTCATCTATATGCTATTGAAAAAAAGGCGTACTATGAATTTGCCAATGGTTGGATGAAAAAGGCTGAGATCAATTTGCCTAGAGACTGCTTTGATGCCTTGTATGAACGATTAGAAGGGCATACTTGGTATATGCAGGCGGTGCTGAATCGTCTTTACGAGATGGCACCAAAAGTGGTTTGCCTGGACGATGTCAATATGTGTGTTCGCAAAATCATGGTGTCCGAGATGGATATTTATCAACGAATGCAGAATGTCTTGACTTTTAACCAAAATCGTCTGCTTTTGTCCATTGCGCTTGCGGGCTGTGTTTCTGCTATTAATTCCGGTGAATTTGTAAAGAATAGTGGGTTGAAAACGGCTAGCTGCGTTAATCGTGCCTTGGAGTATTTGCTGGACAAGGAATATGTGATGCAAACGCCAAAGGGGTATGTTGTTTACGACAGGTTCTTTGCTCTGTGGCTTAAGGGAATGTAAATTGGCGAAGAATTCCATCGTATCGGTTGCGAACTGATGGAAGTCTAGGCTGTTGCGAGATGTTTTTAGAGAATAAGGTTGCCGCAGAAAAATGCTGTCGCTGAAGATGGTTGCCGCGAAATGAACTTTCGCGGCAAGTCTTGTGGTTTATTAGCGGGCGACGACTTGGTTGCGGATCTTTTCGGAGGTGGCGCGGTCAGTGGCGTGGGCCAGGCATTCGAAGGCAAATTCTTCGGCGGTGCCTGCGCCGCGGCTTGTGATGACGTTGCCGTCTACTACCACACGGTCGGTAAGGAACTGCTTGCAGTCCAGCTCCACTTCGCAGCCCGGGAAGCAGGTGCAGGTTCTGTTCTTGAGGAGGCCCGCCTGGGAAAGCACCAGGGGCGCGGCGCAGATGGCAAATATCCATTTGCCAGCGGCGTCAAAGTTCTTGAGAACTTCGGCCACGGCTGCAGATGCCTTGAGATTTTTGACGCCGGGACCGCCGCCGGGGAGGCAGACTGCGTCGAAGTCGGCGAGGCTTGCTGCGGCTCCAGCCATCACATCCTTCAAAAGAACGTTTGCCTTGATGGCAAGACCGTGGGCGCCTACAACATCCAGGTTGTCGCTGATGGAAGCCAAGGCTACGTTGAGCCCGCCGCGCTGCCAGTAGTCAAAGGGGGTGACGAATTCGGTTTCTTCAAAACCATTTGCCATAAGGAAAAGAACGTTCATTGGGTACCTCTGTTTTTGCTGCTAAAATAACAAATGCTGGACAGAAATCGAGTAGTCTTTGAAATTTGAACGTTTGAAAGGGTCGTTTTCGCGAAAATGTGTCACCAAAACCAAGAAAATGTGTGTTTAGTGACAGAGATTTCAAACAAAGTAATTAAAAATGGCGGGTTGTTTGTTAGTTGTAATAAAAAAAAGACTCTTTGTTTGTCACTAATTAGGTCTTTTAGATGATTTGGTGATAAAACTTTTAAAGCTGCTTTGCAGACAAAGTAAAAATCGTGTCACTAAACTTAGAGAAATTCACGTTTAGTGACAAAAAACATGGAGGATGTCTTACCCTACGGAGTGTTCCAGCTTCAGGGTCAGCAGCTGGCGGGCTTCGGTAGCGAATTCGCCGGGCAGTTCCTTGAACACATCCTTACAGAAACCGCCCACCATAGCCTGGATGGCGTCTTCGCGCTTGATGCCGCGGCTCTCGAAATAGAACAGCTGGTCTTCGCTGATACGGCTGGTAGTTGCTTCGTGTTCCGTCTGGGCGGTACCGTTAGCTACCGTAATGTAGGGGAAGGTGTGGGCGGCACTCTTGTCGCCAACAAGCATGCTGTCGCACTGGGTGTAGTTGCGGGCGCCTGTGGCAGACTTGCGGATAGAAACTTCGCCGCGGTAGGCGTTGCTGGAATTGTCGGCGCTGATACCTTTCGAAATGATCGTACTGCGAGTGTTCTTACCGATGTGGATCATCTTGGTGCCGGTATCGGCCTGCATGTGGCCGTTGGTCAGAGCCACGCTGTAGAATTCACCGACGGAGTTGTCGCCCACCAGAACGCAGCTGGGGTACTTCCAGGTGATGGCGGAACCGGTTTCTACCTGAGTCCAGCTGATGCGGCTGTTCTTGCCGGCGCACTTGCCGCGCTTGGTCACAAAGTTGTAGACGCCACCTGCGCCAGTCTCGCGGTCGCCGGCGTACCAGTTCTGTACGGTGCTGTACTTAATCTTGGCGTTTTCGTTGGCTACCAGTTCTACGATGGCGGAATGGAGCTGCTTGCTGCTGAATTCAGGAGCGGTACAGCCTTCCAGGTAGCTGACTTCGGCGTTGTCGTCGGCGATAATCAGGGTGCGTTCGAACTGGCCAGCTTCCTTGTTGTTGATGCGGAAGTAGGTGGACAGGTCCATGGGGCACTTGACGCCTGCGGGAATGTAGACGAAGCTACCATCGCCAAAGACTGCACTGTTCAGGGCGGCAAAGTAGTTGTCGCCTGCAGGGACCACGCTGCCCAGGTACTGTTCGATCAGTTCCGGATATTCCTTGATGGCGTCGGAAATACTGCAGAAGATAATGCCCATTTCCATGAGCTTCTTCTTGTGGCTTGTATAAATACTGACGGAGTCGAACACGGCGTCCACGGCCACGTTGGCCAGACGCTTCTGTTCGTCCAGAGGAATTCCCAGCTTTTCGAAGGTGGCCAGGAGTTCCGGGTCCACATCTTCGATTTTTTCGTGGGACTTCTTGTTCTTGGGGGCGGAGTAGTAGACGATGTCCTGCAGGTCCACAGGAGCGAAATTCAGTTCGCCCCAGTTGGGCTGCTCCATGGTCAAGAACTTTTCGTAGGCTTTTAGGCGGAAGTCCAGCATGAACTGGGGCTCGCCTCGGAGAGCGCTGGCACGGCGGATGACATCTTCGTTAAGGCCTTTTTCAAAAGCCTCGTTCTCGATATCCGTCACAAAACCGTACTTGTAATTTTCGCTCATTTTCTAATCCTACGACTGATTTCGCGGTCAAATATATAAAAATCGTAGGGAATGGAGATCCCGGGTCAAGCCCGGGATGACAAATTGAATGGGTGGGGTTGCTTTGATTGCCACGCCTGCTGCGCAGGCTCGCAATGACACTTGGGCGGGATTTATTATCTTTCACTCACACAATGCTTATCTTCGAGGCTAGGAAATGAAGGAAAGAGAAAACTTTGCATCTCGTTTAGGTTTTATTCTGATTGCTGCCGGTTGCGCCATTGGCATTGGTAATGTTTGGCGTTTCCCCTTTATTACCGGTCAGTATGGCGGTGCCGCTTTTATTCTCGTCTATTTGTTCTTCCTGGTGATTCTCGGTTTGCCGGCCTTGATGGCTGAATTCGCTGTAGGTCGCGGTTCCGGCCGAGGCATTGCCAAGTCCTTCGATATTTTGCAGCCCCAGGGCACCAAGTGGCATTGGGCCAAGTATCCCATGATCGCTGGCGACTACCTGCTGATGATGTTCTACACCACGGTTAGCGGCTGGATGTTCTATTACTTCTATCGCATGGCTTTCGTGGGCGACCTCCAGAGCGCTACTCCCGACCAGATCGGTGCCGCTTTCGGTGGAATGCTGGGCAGCGCCCCCACTCAGGTGGGCGGCATGATTGTGGCTACCGTCCTCGGTCTCGGTATCGTTTCCCTCGGCTTGCAGAAGGGCGTGGAACGCATCACCAAGTGGATGATGTCGCTTCTCTTCTTCATCATGATCGCTCTTGCCATTCGCGTGATTACCTTGCCGGGTGCCGCTGAAGGCCTTAAGTTCTACCTCCTTCCGGACTTTGGCCGTATGGCTGAACAGGGCATCGGTGCCGTGGTGTTTGCCGCCATGGGCCAGGCCTTCTTTACCTTGAGTATCGGTATCGGCTCCATGTCTATCTTTGGTAGCTATATCAATAAGAAGCATTCCTTGACCAAGGAAGCGGTGAATGTCTGCGTTCTCGATACCGTAGTGGCATTCCTCGCTGGCCTTATCATTATCCCGGCTTGCTTCGCCTTTAACCTTGCTCCGGGTCAGGGCCCGGGCCTTGTGTTCGTCACCTTGCCTAACGTGTTCGCCCAGATGCCTGCAGGTCGTATTTGCGGTGCTGCTTTCTTCCTGTTCCTGAGCTTTGCTGCGCTTTCCACCTTGGTCGCCGTGTTCGAAAACATCGTTGCCTTCTGGATGGACCTGAAGGGCTTTGCCCGTAAGAAGGTTGTGGCTGCAAACATCGTAGCTATCATCATCCTTTCTCTCCCGTGCGCCTTGGGCTTCAACGTTCTCGCAGGCTTTACTCCCTTTGGCGAAGGCAGCTGCGTGCTTGACTTGGAAGACTTCCTGGTTTCCAACACCTTGCTCCCGCTGGGCTCCATGTTCTTCGTTCTGTTCTGTAACATCCGTTACGGCTGGGGTCAGGAAAAGTTCTTTAACGAAGTCAATACCGGCGACGGTATGAAGCTTCCCATGAACAAGGCTCTCCGCTTCTATATCAAGTGGATCTTACCGCTGATCGTGCTGTTCATCTTTGCCGTGGGTTACATCCAGAAGTTCGCCCCGGATTTCTACAACAAGATCTTCGGCTAAGTTGTTCTGTTGAAAAGGGAATGCCCGCATGTTTGCGGGCTTTTTTTTATGCGCGATGCTCCTGAAAACAAAAATATTTTGTGACATTTTTTGTCGCTGTCTAAAACGTATATTTGAAGTGTAAAAAAGAAAAAAGGAATCAAATATGCGTCAAATTATCAATGCTTCTCGTACCGTTTCCCGCGCCATTTTCCCCATGCTCCTGGCTCTCACTCCGGCTGCTTTTGCTGGAATGCTGGTGCTGTCCGGCAGTATGCTTGCTGCAACCGCAGTGGCTGTGGCCTATGCCAGTGTTATTCTTGGAGAAACAATTGAAGATTGATTTTTGAGGCGGGTATGCCTCGATTCGTTACTTCTTTTCGATGACTTCCACGGTCAATTTATTGAAGGCGAGTTTTCCGCCTTCGCGGATTTCAAGGGCGGCACGGAATTTCGTGTCGTTCTTTTTAAATGGCTCCAGAACGGGAGTGCATTTTTTGGTGAGGAGTTCTTCCATTTCGGCGTCGGTAAAGGTGCGCTGGTAGAACACTTGGGGAATTCCGTAATTGCAGTGGGGATTGCGGCAAACGTAGGCGGAAAGGTTTCTGCCTTGGTCGTCGCTGCCTCTGCAGAAACGGAGCTGGTCACCGCAGGCGGGGCAGGGGAAGTCTCTGCGGAGGAATTCAAATTCCACGCGGCCTACGGGACTCATTTTCAGGAAGGCGTCGAAGGTGTCGCCCTTCTTGCTCTTGAATCCGCTGATGAGTTCTGTTTTTTCGCCGGTAAGGAGCGCCTTGATGTCGGCTGCACGAAGTTTCTTGCCAGCGACGGTCTTGAAGAGGGTGAACTTGCAATCGCAAGGGTTGCCTTGTTCGTCGCGGTCGGTGCCCTTACCTGTGCAGAAAATGGCGTTCTTGTTTTCTTCCAAGGTGTGCTTGCAAATGGGGCACTTGTACTTGGTTTCTGTTCCGTGGAAGTGACCATCGTTTTCGAAGGCGAAAGTTGCCTTGTGGTCGTTATCCCACACCACCTTGGCGCTGAAGGCTTGTCCCTTCTTTGTAATAAAGTCGGTGATGACGTCGGTGGTTCCGTTGTTGAACAGCTCGGCCATTTCTTCGTCGCTCATGATGTGACCGGCGATGGTTTTGTAGAAAACGAAATCGCAAGTGGGGGTGGATTCTGCAGGGACTGCGGAACCTTCGCAAACTAAACGGTTGCCAGAGTCAAGAATCTGCTTGCCACATTTGGGGCATTTGAATTGTGTGGGCGTTGAAGCCTTGGGCTCGTCGCTAAATTCAAATCCGATGTTGCCGTCTTCGGCGAGAGTCAGCGTGGCGCTGAAGGTGGTTCCCTTCTTGCTCTTGAATCCGCTGAGTAAGTCGGATTTACCTGTGGCGAGAAGCTTGCCCATTTCGGCGTGGCTAAGGGTGCGGCCGGCGATGGTGTGACCGGCCTTGAAACCGCATTCGCTGTTCTTGCAGACGTATCCCCAGGGGGCAATTTCCATAGGCTGGCTGCACTTGGGGCAGGGAAGGGCGTCGGTAACGGTTTCGCGCTCAAATTGGCTGCCGTATTGCTCGTGCAGGCGGACGAAAAGATCGCGGACGTATTCCACGATGCCGTCGCGGAATTCTTTAGGATCCAGGTTGCCTTTTTCCACCAGGGAAAGCTTGTATTCCCATTCGCCGGTCATTTCCGGGGACTTGACTTTTTCATCCATCAAGGCGATGACTTCGCGGCCGCGGAGGGTGCTGACCAGATTGTTCTTCTGGGCTTCAATGAAACCGCGCTTTTTCAAAGTTTCGATGATGCCTGCCTGGGTTGCCGGGGTGCCAAGACCGCGGTCCTTCATGGCTTCGGCCAGCTCTTCGTTATCGATTTGCTTGCCTGCGGTCTTCATGGCGGCAAGGAGCGTTGCCTCGGTGTAGTACTTGGGCTTGGACTTCTTTTTCTTTTGCAGTTCTATGCTGTCGAAGGGAGCCTTGTCGCCGGCTTTCCAGTCGGGGAAGGTTTCTACGATGTTGGTGATGTCATCGGAATTGCCGCCGTCTTCGCTGGATTTTCCATCTGTCATTCCGGCCTCCGAGCCGGGATCTCCCTTCTTCTTGGACTTGGCTTTCTTTTCTTCCTTGACGAGGGCGCGGAAACCTAAGTCTTCGTTTTGCTTCAGCTTGAGACGGAAGGTTTCTTGAGAACTGCTGGGTGTGCCTGCTTCGATTGCTTCGCCCTGTGGGCTCGCAATGACATCTGGACTTCTCAATAGAATTTCCATTTCATTCCAAACGTAGGGCTTTAGCCATGCCTGGACAAAGCGTTCCTTGGCCAGGTTGTAGATGTTCTCTTCCATTTCAGGGAGACCATTGGGCTGTTCCCCGGTAGGAATAATGGCGAAGTGGTCCGTCACCTTGCTGGAATTGATGAAAACGAAGTTCTCCGATTCCGGACGCATGATCCCCTGCTGGGCGGGGGTGGCCAGACGCTGAGCCAAGGCGTATGCTTCCTGCTTCATGGTGTCGGGCAGGTAGGCGGAATCCGTACGAGGGTAGGTGAGGAGCTTCTTTTCGTAAAGGTTCTGGGCGCAGTCCAGCACTTGTTGGGCGCTGTATTTGAAGCGTTTGTTGCCTTCTTTCTGCAGTTCCGTCAAGTCGAAAGGCTTCTGCGGAAACTGCTTTTTCTGCTGGACATCGATGGCGGTAATGACCGCTTCTTCCGGTGGGGAACATTTGTCTACTACGGCCTGGGCGGGAGTTTCCCTCTCAAAGATAGCAACCTTTAAAGCTTGCTTTGGAACATTGGCAGAGCCTGCTTCGGTTGCTTCACCCTGCGGGTTCGCAATGACCTCCTTGGAGTCCCGATCGGGACGTAGCAATTGAGCCTGGTATCCTTTCCAGGTTCCCACCACGCTGTAGTAGTACAGTTCCTTGAACTGTTCCACCATGGCGTCGCGTTCCACAATCAAGTTGAGGGTTGGCGTCTGCACTCGACCTACGGAAATCATCTTGCCGCGGCCGGCGGTAAGTGTGTAGGCTCGGGTGGCGTTGAGGCCCACCATCCAGTCCGCACGTTGACGTAGGCGAGCGGCGTAGCTTAAATTCAAACGCTGTGTGGCGTCTTCCAGATTTTTCCAGGCCTTGTCCAGGTCCTTTGCCACATAGCTGTTCACCCAAAGGCGCTTCACCTGCTTTTGGCGGAAGGCGGGGGTGTAATCCAGAATCAAATCAAAAATCAGGTTACCTTCGCGGCCGGCATCGGCTCCGTTTACCAGAACATCCGCCTTGCTCATCATGTCACGAACCACGGCCAACTGCTTTCGGGTGCTTTCAATTTCCATCAGGCGGAACTTTTCAGGAAGCAGCGGCAAGTTGCTTAAACGCCATCCGCCTTCAAATCCGGGATAGGCGTCCAGGGGAGCCAAGGTGATCAAGTGACCCACGCACCAAGTGATGCAATGGTTCTGGCCAATAAGGCAACCATCTCCTTGGGTGAATTTTTCACCTTCCAAACGTTCCAGCATCGGTCTGTAATGCTGGTTTGCTACGGAGGGTTTTTCTGCCACAAGAAGAATCATGGCATCAAAGATATGAATTTTTCGTTAAAGAATTTTGTGTGCTCAAATTCTAGACGGGCGCCACGTTCGTAAATCCATAAGTAGCAATCTTCGTCTACCACTTCGTAATCGGAACCGCCGTTAAATACGTTGGCCACGCCGTAAACTTCGTGATCCTTGCAGATGGCGACCTTGCAACCGAGAATTACAGACAAATTCAAACAAGCCTGTTCCAATACTTGGTTGTCCACATCTTCGCTTTTCAAGGAAAACTTTGTGGGCTCCTGGGAATTGAATTTTAGACCAAGGCTTTCAAAGTCCTGCTCTACCCATTGCAGCTTTGCGCCCAAATCAATCCCCTTGGAGATTCGGCCCCTAATGGTGAATTCGTGTTCCATTATTCCCTGCTTAGTCTTCTTCTTTATTCCAGAAATCGGTATCCTGTTTTACACCACATTCCTTGGCGATGTAGACCGGTTCCTTGCCTGCATTTCTCTGGTCCGTGTAATTCTTAAGGGCCTTGAAAGCGATGGGGGAGAGAATCAAGATACAGGGAATGTTTACCACAACCATCAAGGCCTGGCACAAGTCGGCAGAATCCCAGGCGAAACCTGCACTGGAAATGGCGCCCACAAAAACAATGATTGTTGCGATGATTCTGAAAACGGTCATGACTGTTTTACCCGGACGCTTGGCCATAATAAAGCGGAGGCAGCCTTCGGTGTAGTAGTAGTTTCCGATCAAGGTGGTGAATCCGAAAAGACCAATGGAAATGGTAATGAAAATAGGACCGATGCCACCAAGGACGCTGCGTAGGGATTCCTGAACGTAAGGAATACCGGAAAGATCTCCGTTGGGGGATACGCCGGTGGAAAGACACATAAGTGCTGTGGCGGTGCAAATGACCAAGGTGTCAATAAAGACAGAGAAGGATTGGACCAGGCCTTGCTTTACGGGGTGGCTAACGCTGGCGCTGGCGGCGGCGTTGGGTGCGGATCCCATACCTGCTTCGTTAGAGTACAAACCGCGCTTAATACCATACATAATGCAGCTTCCGGCGAAACCACCTGCTCCAGCTTCAAAGGAAAAGGCGTCCTTGAAAATCAAGGCGAACATAGAAGGGATGTTGGTGAAGTTGTAGAGAATAACACCGATGGCGACCAACACGTAGATGACGCCCATGATGGGAACCAAGTAGCTTGTGATTTTGGTGAGTCGTTTTGCTCCACCAAAAACGCAGGCAGCGAACAATATGGCAAGAAGAATGCCTACGATTGCCGGGGTTGTTCCTTCGCTGTAGAAACTATAGCTGGAAAGAGAGGTTTGAATGTTGTAGGAGGCCAGAAGGTTGTATCCGATGACGTAGGTCAGTAAAACGAATACGGAGAAGATAATGCCCAACCAACGGCATTTCAGTGCTGTCTGAATGTAGTAGGAAGGACCACCGTAAGAATGACCGGTAACCAAGTCTTCACGCTTGTAGATCTGAGCAAGAGTCGATTCAACGAAGGCTGAAGATGCTCCAAAAATAGCGATAAGCCACATCCAGAAAACAGCTCCGGGACCACCCAAGCAAATTGCAGAGGAAACGCCCACAATGTTGCCAGTACCTACACGAGAGGCGGTAGAGACCATTAAAGCTCCGAAGGAGGAAATGCCGCTGCCCTCCATAGGCTTTTCCTTGGTAACGCGAATGGTTTCCTTGAAAAGGCGTATCTGGGGGAACTTCATTCGGATGGAGAAGTACAGACCAGCTGCCACTAAGAATAGAGGCACGATAAAGGGCTGGTACAGAAAATTGCTGATATTGGAAATTACGGAATGAATAGATTCGATCATGAATTTAAAGATAATAAATGAATTTTGTTGGCTTGAAAATCCATCTTGCCAATTCGAAAGATTGTTTGTATATTCCTAAACATGAAAAAGATTCTAGACCTTCGACTTCTACTTTGCATCGCTCTTCGTGATACTGAGGCGAGGTTCTAGGCTATTATCTACGCTACAAAGATTTTAACCAATAAAAGGCCCGCTTCCACAACGATGCGGGTTCTTTTTTTATGGTCAATTTTTTTATCTTTGATGCGTAAAATTAAGGCTTGCGGCGTGTGGATGCCGGCAGGAGATAAAAAATGAACTGTATGATGGATTGTGCCGACCAGGCAAGAAAACCGTTCTTTTATGATGTCACTCTGCGTGACGGAAACCAGGCTTTGCCCAAGCCCTGGAACAATGCCCAGAAGAAGGATGTGTACCTCCAGTTGTTGAAGCTGGGTGTGCAGGGTGCCGAAGTGGGTTTCCCCGCTTCTTCTGAAATGGATTTTGAATCTGTAAAGGAACTGGCTCAGCTCACTGCCGAAATGGCTGCCGCAGGCGACGAAGTTGCCCAGAAGGTGGTGGTCTCCGGTTTGGCTCGTTGCGTACCTAGCGACATTCAGCGCTGCTGGGAAGCTGTCCAGTATGCACCTCATCCTCGTATCCATACTTTCTTGGCTACCAGCCCCCTCTCCATGGAACATGTGCTGCACATGACTCCGGAACAGGTGAAGGCCCGCGCCGTGGATTGCGTGAAGCTTGCCAAGTCCCTGGTGGGCGACAAGGGCGACGTGGAATTCAGCTGCGAACATTTTGGCGACTGCCTGGAGAATATGGACTTCGTGATTGAAGTTTTGAAGGCTGTGGTGGAAGCTGGTGCAACTACCTTGAACTTGCCCAACACTGTGGAACGTTACCGCCCCATGCTGTACATCTCCCAGATCAAGCAGGTGTACGATGCAATGCCTAAGGACGTGACCATTTCTGTTCACTGCCACAATGACCTGGGTATGGCTACCGCCGCTACCGTGGAAAGTTTCTTTGTGGGTGCTACCCAGTTGGAAGTTGCCCTGAACGGTTTGGGCGAACGTTGTGGTAACACCAACTTCTATGAAGTGGCTTTGGGTCTGCATAACTCTGGTGTGGACACTGGCCTGCACCTGGACAAGATTTACGAAACCGCCATCTTGATTTCCCAGTGGTCCGGTATCAACATTTATAGCCGCGCTCCGCTGATCGGTGCCGAAGCCATCGTTCATCGTAGCGGTATCCATCAGGATGGCGCAAGCAAGACCAAGGACATGAAGAAGGGTGCCTACCGCCCCATTGATTACTCTATCATTGGCCGTAACCAGAATGACTCTCTGAGCTTTACTAGCCAGAGTGGTCGTACCGCCGTGTACGAAATCATCACCAAGTTCGGCTACAAGCTGAGCCTGGCCGAGGCCGCCGAACTGCAGCCCATCCTCAAGAGCTACAGCGAAAAGGAAGGCGAAATGAGTGCCGAACGCGTTCTGGACGTGTTCCGCGAACAACGCGTGAATGTGAACGGCCGTCTGATTTTCAACAACGTCGAAGTGATTCCCGACGAAGGCCGCTTTATCTTCCACTTCAAGAAGGACGGCGAATCCCTGGTCAAGTCCGTGACTGCTGAAGGTCCTATTGAAGCGGGCCTCATCCTCATGCGCGAAATCGGCATGCCGGTGGAACTGATCAAGTACCGCCAGGTGGTGGTTCCCGAAAAGGATAAACTGTGGGCCGGTCGCGGTCTCAGCCGCATCGTGCTGAAGGCTAACGGCAAGGAACTGGAAGGCCGCGGTGTTTCTAGTGATACTCTGAAGGCCAACATGCGCGCTTTGTTTGGCGGTGTGAACTTGCTGTACAAATAGACGAGAGAGCGGGCTTCGCCCTACAGACGAGAGACGAAAGATGTTCGGAAGGTTAATACGTCCGTTTAAGAAAAGGTATGACAAGTACGCTGGCAAGGTCAGCGCCTTTGCCAAGCCTGTTTGGAATGCGACTTTGGATCTGCTGGGCAAGGTTCCTAGCGCGAAGGCATTCGCCGGTTCCGAAGACTTGGCTGAAGATTCTGTAGATGCTGAAGGTGCCGAGGGTGCCGCCGCAGGTAAGCCAGGTCTTCTTGGCCGCCTCAAGAACTTCAAGAAATCCTTGAAGGAAATGGGCGATTTCCAGAAGCTGATCCTTTTGACTATTGCTGTTGTTGTTCCTGCGGGAATCTTGATCGCCACGATCTTGGTGAAGTTCATCAAGAGCAGAAAGAAATAACTCTGAGTGTCATTGCGAGGAGTGAACCGACGTGGCGAAGTTTAAGCTGTCGAACCGTTTACCGAAGGACTTGACCCCAAGTCCTTTTTTTGCTGAACTGGAAAAGGCAAAAAAGGAATGCCCGGATTTCATTGATATGACGATGAGTTCTCCGGTGCGAGTTGGTTTGCCGGTGGAATTGGATTCTGCCGTAGATGCTGGCCGTGAAAAGTTTGGACACTGGTCTCCTGATGCGTCGGGCTGGCGTGAGGCTCGCGAAGCTGTTTCCTTGTATTACAAGGATCGTGGGGGAGTCTTCACTTCCAATCAGGTGATCGTCACCGCCAGTACCAGCGAAGCCTACTCTGTTCTTTTCAAGACGTTCTGCGATCCGGGCGATGTGATTCTGACGCCCATGCCGGGATATCCGCTGTTGGATACGTTGGCCCAGTTGGAGCATCTGGAATGTGCACCGTACTTTTTGAAATTGGTGCGTGATAGAGGCTCCAGACCCGAGGCTCGAGGCTTGAAGTCTTTGGCTCAGTTGAGGGCATCTGTGAATGGCGATAAGGCTAGTGCGCAAAAACCGGCAGCGGAGTTCCGTTTTGTCATTGATACGGACAGCTTGCTTGCTGCTCCAGAACGTTCTCGCATCCTGTTGCTGGTGTCGCCACACAATCCTACGGGACACATTGTAAGCCTTGCTGAATGGAAAGAGATTGTTGCTTTCTGCGAAGAGAATAACTTGGTTCTTGTGGTGGATGAAGTTTTCGGCGATTACGGATTTAGCGACGAAGTCAAACGCAGCTGGCAGTATTTGAGGAGTGAGGCTCCAGGTTCCAGGCTCGAGTCCCCATTCGGGGATCATGACCACGTAAGTACTGAAGCACTAAGTGGTCAAAGTGTTCGAGGTACGAGAAATGAGGAACAGAATGCTGCGGATTATTTTGATTGTGGCGGAAACGATGTGGTCTACGCACCCGTCGATGGACCCAAGTGCCCGATCTTCTGGCTGAACGGTTTAAGCAAGGCCGTGGGTGCGCCTCAGCTGAAGTTCGGCTGGATGGCTTTCTACGCGCCCCGTGAACGTTTCGAGGAAATACGCGCCGCCCTGGAATTCGTGGAAGACGCCTACCTCAGTACTTCATCCTGCGCACAGGCTCTGGCAACGCCGCTGCTTGCCCGCGCTGCAGAGTACGAATCGCAGGTTACCGCCCGCTTGAAACAGAACTGGGAAACGTTGCGTTCCGCATTCCCAAGCAAGTACTGCCCCAAGGTTCTTGGGGGATGGTATGCTGTTGTCCATCTGGGCGAAGACGACGAAGAACTGACCCTTCGCTTGCTCCGGGAAAAACATGTGCTGGTGCAGCCAGGTTTCTTCTTTGACTTTGAAGAAGATGGCTGGGTGGTCATTAGTTTGTTGCAAGAACCAGCAAAGTTTGCTGAAGCAGTTCAGCGGATGGCGGAACTTTTATAAGACGATTGCAAAATGAAAAACTCGAGCTTGAAGGCCCGAGTTTTTTTAGTTTCGCGTAATTCTCGTTAAGAGAATCGTTCATATAACGCGTCGCGTTCCACAGGTTCCAGGCCTTCGCCAAGAATCAGCTGACGCATGCGTTCCGGACTCATGCCCACGGGAACGGTGGCTCCTGCGGCGTGGGTAATCTTTTCTTCGATGATGGTGCCGTCCAAGTCGCTGGCGCCGGAGTGCAGAGCCTTCATGGCGGTTTCAATACCCATCTGGATCCAGTAAGCCTTGATGTGGGGGAAGTTATCCAGGAACAGTCGAGCCACTGCTACGGTGCGGAGAATGTCTTCCTGAGAAGTCATGTTGGGCACGATGTTATGGAGGGCGTTGTGTTCCGGATGGTAGACCAGCGGAATGAATGCGAAAAATCCCGGAGCTTCGTCTTGCAGGTCGCGAAGCATGCGCATGTGGGCAATTCGGTGTTCCGGCTTTTCGATGTGTCCAAAAAGCATGGTGGCGTTGGTGGGAATGCCGATCTTGTGGGCGGCGCGATGGACGTCCAACCATTCTTCGCCGGTTTCCTTACCCGGGCAAATCTGGTCGCGGACACTCTGAACGAGGATTTCGGCACCGCCACCGGGGAGCGCGTCAAGACCTGCGCCCTTCAGGGTTTCCATAATTTGCAGGGGAGTCTGGCCAGAAAGCTTGGCGAAGTGGGCAATTTCCACGGCGGTAAAGGCCTTCAGGTTCACCTTGGGGAATTCGCCGCGGAGCTTGCGGAGCATTTCGATGTAGTAATCGAAGGGGTGGTCCGGATGGAGGCCGCCGACAATATGAAGTTCACGGGCGCCGCCATCGATGGCAAATGCAGCCTTGTCACGAATGGTATCGTAGTCCCAGTCGTAGGCGGTGGGGCTATCCTTCTTGATCTTGCTGAATGCGCAGAATTTGCAGTGCAGCACGCAGACATTGGTGTAGTTAATCTGACGGTTGTTCACCCAGTAAACGGACTTGCCGTGGCGACGTTCCTTCTCGGCATTGGCTATGGCGCAAAGTTCGTCCAGGGGGGCGTTCAAAAACAAATCAAGAGCTTCGGATTCAGTCATTCGGGACATGCTTAAAATGTAGAAAAAGACCCGTTGGTTTTTGGATCCTATCGTGGCTTCGCCACTCCAGGATGACAAAAAAAAGAACCAGTTTTGCAACTGGTTCTTTTTTAGTAGCGGGGGCAGGACTTGAACGCTGCGACCTTCGGGTTATGAGCCCGACGAGCTACCAACTGCTCCACCCCGCGTCGAGGTAGCCCATATATAGTTAATTATAATAATCTTGGCAAGGGTTTTAGACGAATTTCTTGAGGATGTGCTTGCTTGCCACGAAGTAATCCACGCCGCTGATGATGGTCACCAAGGTGATGATGCCCATGATGGTTTGCGGGAAATAGGGCCAAATTCCGTCAAAACCGGGGATGAAATGGCGGATGGGGTCAATGGCGCCTGCCAAAATGCCCACAATGCCCATGCCCTGCAATGCGGTTTTCCACTTACCACTGCGACGAGCTGGCATAATCAAGCCTTCGCTTGCTGCCAAGGTGCGGAGCGTTTCCACGCTGGATTCGCGGAAGTAGATCACAGCCACCATCCACACCGGGGCGTAACCGGTAGCGATGAAGCACATGAAAATGGTCATGTTGGAAATCTTGTCGGAGAACGGGTCCAAATACTTACCCAGGGTGCTGACTTCGCCCATGGAACGAGCAAGCTTGCCATCCAGATAGTCGGTGAGCATAAAGCCAAGGACCATGACCAGGGAAAGAACCTTGAATACCAAACTGTTGTTGCTGTAATCCAGGTCGTTATCGTAGAAGAAAACCCACAGGAAGAAGGGGGTAAGGACGATACGGCTCATGGTGAGCTGGCTTGCAATGGAAAGAGGCTTGCGGTGAGCGGGGTCGCGATAGTACCAGTAGGCGTATGCGGCTGTGCTTGCGCCCATGAGCAACATGGATGTTACCATGGAAATCTGCTGGTAGTCTTCCAGGTTCAAGAGGTAGACTGCCATGGTGATGGTAATGGAAATGTTGGCCAATTTGCTCCAGCGGCGCTTGCGGGGGAGCTGCTTGCCTTCGCGAAGGACGCCCAGGGAGAACAAGGTGTGTGCGATGAGGCGAGCCAGAAGTAATACGCAGCCTACAGCCAAGAGCTTTTCGGCGGATTCTTCCTTGAGGAGGTCGTGGATAAAGATGCTGGCCATCACCACGAAGGAAAGTGCGCCGTCAATGACGTTGAGCCACAGTCTGTAATAAGGCTTTTCCACTTCTTCGGAACGGAGCTGGTAAAGATTGACCCAGCCCATGGCCATGGCGATGAGCACGAAGGCGGTTGCAGTCTTCGGCATATCGTTCCAGATGAAGCATGTTACGCAGATGAACACTGCGACGCGAAGGGCGCTCCAAATGCGGGAACGTAATCTAACATCAGAAATTTTTTCTTCTGTCATTTGTTATTCTCCAAAAGCTGTTTTGCATGTTCGCGGATGGTTTCGTTATCGCCACCCAGCATGCGGGAAATTTCTTGGATGCGGCCGTCGTGATCCAGTTCGCTTACGGAAGTGAAGGTTCTGCCTTCAATTTCCTTTTTGCTGACTGCCAACTGGTTCTGAGCGCGACTTGCCACCTGGTGGAGGTGGGTGATTGTCAAAATCTGATGGTGCTTGCCGAGGTTGCAAAGGGCTTCGCCAATGCTGTTGCCAACTTCGCCGCTGATGCCGGAATCCACTTCATCGAATATGAGCAGGGGGACCTTGTCCAGTTCTGCCATGACGCTCTTGATGGCCAAAAGCAGGCGGGACAGTTCACCACCGGACACGGCCTTCTGAAGGCTCTTGGAACCTTCGCCCGGGTTGGGGGCCAGAAGGAATTCGATGCGGTCGGCGCCAATCGGGGCGAGGGACTGCTTTTCGATGGAGGTGGTGAATTCTGCCTTAGGCATACCCAAGGTGTGCAAAATGTTGCTGACGGACTTGTCGTAACGGGCTGCAGCCTCGACGCGGGCCGCCGTGAGCTTGGCGGCAACCTTTTCCAATTCGGCCAAAGTCTTGGTGGACTGGCGGGAAAGTTCTTCAAGGTCGGCGTCGAGATTCTCGAGGCTGCTCAATTCTTCCTTACGCTGTTCCGTTAAGGCGATGAGGCCTGCCACATCGGTGCGGTACTTGCGCTTCAGTTTTTGAATCTGGGCGATGCGGGTGTTGGCTCTGTCGATTTCTGCCGCATTCATGGCGGTAGACGGAGTCAAACGCATCAAGTCCTTACAGATGCTTTCAAAAGGATCGGCCACTTCTTCAAGAGCCTTGAATTCTTCTTCGTAATTCGGACACTTGATGGCGAGAGTACGCATACGGGCCTGGAGGCTTTGCACCATATCCAAGAGGCCGTTTTCACCAGCCAACATTCCTTGAATATCGCTGAGATGGCGGCGTTCCGCTTCGCTCTTGCTGGCGTTGCTGACCTTGTCTTCAAGTTCTTCTTCTTCGCCTTCTTTAAGGGCTGCCTTGGTCAGTTCGTCGTGCTGGAACTTCAAGAAATCTTTTTGTGCTGCAAGATTTTTGGCGCGTTCTTCGGTGGCTGCAATCTTGTTTTGGATTTCGTTCCATGTAGTCCACAACTTGCCGTATTCTTCAAGTAAGTTTCCGTTACCGGCGTAGGCGTCCAGCATCTGGGCGTGGGTACGGGTATCGCGAAGCAAAAGCTGTTCGCTCTGGCCGTGCATCTGGATCAGTTCTTCGCCAATGCGCTGGAGATCAGCCTGGTTCACCATGGAGCCGTTGACGCGGGCGCGGCCCTTGCCGCTTTCCAGAATTTCGCGACGGATAACCAGTTCGTCATCAGAATCGATTTCCAGTTCTTCCAGGATCTTCTGGACCTTGGGGACGTTCTGGATATCGAAAGTCGCTTCTACAACAGCTTTCTCCTCGCCACTGCGAACCATGCTGGCTTGGGCCTTGTCGCCGCAAACAATGCGGAGGGCCTTTAACAATACTGACTTGCCAGCGCCAGTCTCGCCTGTAATGGCGGTAAATCCCTTGCGGAAGTTGATGTCCGCTTGGGCAATAAGAGTGAATCCGTTAATAGAAAGTGACTTTAACATAGCAACGATAAACTAGCAAATCTCAAATGACAAAAGGAGACACTAACCTTCGCGTTATTTTTCGAACTCGATAATGGAACGATAAATGGGACGGCCTTCCTTGCGGTACTTCTTTTCGAAGCCGGTCATGATGCCTTCGGTAGGTTCAGCAGAGTTGCGGACCAAAACCTTGCAACCCTTGAAGTTGTCGAACACTTCCAGAGCTACTTCGTTGTATTCCTTGTGGTCGGTGCCCCAGTAGAAAATTCTCTTGCCGGGTTTCATCACGCGAGCGACCTGTTCCAAGAAGTCGGGGCGAAGCAAACGGTTCTTGTGGTGGCGTTCCTTGGGCCACGGATCCGGGAAGTACATGTGGAATGCGTCCACGGTGTTGTCCTTGACGCAGTCGCGGAGGAAATAGAAAACGTCACCGCGAAGCATGGAGGCGTTGCCCAGAACTCCGGCCTTGTTCATCTTGCGCTGTGCGAATGCTGCCCAGGTGTAATCCCATTCACTACCCATGATGTAGTAGTCCGGGTGCTTGGCTGCGTAGTCGGCAATGAAGCTGCCCTTGCCGGAACCGATTTCCACTTCGATGTGGTCGTTGTGGTTGGGGAACATATCCTTCCAGTCGAAGTCCAGCTTGTGGGGGAGACCATCCGGGGTGGCGATAGGCTTGCGGTCGCCGTTGGTGCGGAACACGTAATGCCAAAGAGACTTGGCGTTTTCATCTTCCTTCAGGTCGCGGAAAAATTCCGGAATGACCACTTCCTTTTCAACGGCTTCTTCGCCTTCAACAACTTCAATTTTTTCTTCGCTCATAATTTTCCTCGCGCCTCAAGCCTCGAACCTCGTGCCTCGCGCCTTTAGATTAAAATCTCGATCCTATCCTTGAACTTTTCCGGAACGTACTTGTTCACCATGTCGCGGATCAGTTTGTCGGAGTACTTCATGGAGAAGTGACTCAGGATAATTTTTTCGCACTTCACATCGTCACCGATTTCGTTGAGGGCTCGAACGATGTCCTTGATGTGGGTGTGGCTCTTCTTGACGCTCATCGCTTCATCTTCAGGAGTCAGGAAGGTGCATTCGGTGATGAGAACCTTGGACTGGAATACACGGCTGTTGTCCAGCAGACTTTCGCCAAGGCAGTCGCCCATGAAACTGACCAACGGTTCGTAAACTTCGCGGGTGATTTCCACCTTGTTCTTGCGAAGTTCAATCAACTCGGCGGGAGTCTTGTCCAGAAACTCGTCCTTCAATTTCTTCTTGTAGAAATAAAGGATTCCGCCCATGGCTGGAATGGAATGCTTTACTTCAAAAGCTTCAATGGCAAGATCCTTGCGGTACTTGAGGAACTGCAGCTCCCCAGTGCTTACGGGAATGATTTCCGGATAGCGGAACTTGGATTCGGCGACACCTTCAAATATGGCTTCGGCCTTGATCCAGGCCTTGGCGCTTTCGCAAATGAAATCCGGCATGTAGTAAACGCTGTCTCGTTCTACACCCATCATTTTGCGGAGGCTGTGGTGACGCATGAGGCAGCGGCCGTGATCGCCGTGGGCATGGGTCAGGAACACATGGTTGATGGAGGTGGCGGAAAGGGGGCATTCCCCCATGTCAATGCAAAAATCCAGTTCGGGCAACTGCAAGTAGGTGGCTAGTCCAGAAATGGAAAAGCCGGAAACGGTGGAACAGGAGGTGTCGACGTGAACCTGTTTCAGTGCGTTGTGGATGAATTTGCCTTCGTTTGCCATGACGGAGAAAATGTAGAAAAAAGTGAGTGCTGCGTCCAAAAGCTTGCTTATGGACATAGCCGAACTGCCTCTACAGCAAGCTTGCTTGCCATGTAGAAAAAAAACACCCTCGTAAAAAACGAGGATGCTTGAAAATCAATGGCTCGAGGCGCTTATTTCCTAAGCGGTCGAGGTGTTATTTCTTCTTGGTGTTTTCTGCTACGAGACGATCGAAATCTTCACAGGACATTTCTTCAATCTTGCTACCCATGGCCACGCTACGGGTTCTTGCGTTACCCTTCTTTTCGGGGATGTTGTAGCAGAAGTTATAGATGTTGCCTTCGTCGGTGGGAATGCCCATCTTGAAGATTCGGATACGGCCGGAATTCTTGGTGTAGATTTCGTGGTAGTCGTAGGAGTTACGAATCTTTTCAAGACGCTTGTCCTGGTTGAACTGAAGTTCATCGACAATGGGACCTGTCAGGTACAACGGCAGGGCGTTTTGAAGACGGAGTTCAAGTTTGCCGTTGGTCTTCACGATGGAAGTTTCGGCAGGCTTGATCAAATAGCGCTGTTGGGGGATGTTCTTATAGGCCTTGGAGTGGCTTACACGAACGCCGCACATTTCTCGCATGTCAGGCTGGGCGACAAAGTCGATGTCGCGGCAGATGGGAGGCATATTTGTGGGAATTTCCAAATTTTCGGCACTTACTGTTGCCTTGCTGGAACCACCGCAACCTGCCAAAAAAGACAAAAAAGCGATACTCGATGCGAACAAAATATGGTTTTTCATGGCTATAAATATACTTTTATTATTTCATTTTGCTCTTTTTTCTTAAAATAAAGTGAAAAAGTTTTAACATTTCCCTTGGATGATTGGCGAAAAAGCTATCTTTCGCCTTGAAATTAGATTGGGAACAAAATGAATATCTACAGCTGGAACGTCAACGGACTCAGATCCGTCATGAAGAAGGGCTTCGAAGAGTGGTTCAATGCCACCAGACCCGACATCCTGTGCTTGCAGGAAGTTCGTGCCGAAGAAGACCAGATTCCGGATTCCATCGCAAATCCCGAAGGCTATTTTGTCTACTGGAACCCCTGTAAGCGCAAAAAGGGCTACAGCGGGGTAGGTATTTATACCCAGATTGAACCGGACCGCGTCAATTATGGCTTCGATATCGAAGAATTTGACGACGAAGGCCGTGTTATCCAGCTGGTTTTCCCGGACTGGGTGCTGAACTGCATCTATTTCCCCAATGGTGGCTCCGGCGACGACCGCTTGGATTACAAGCTCCGTTTCTATGATGCATTCCTGGAAAACAGCAACCGCTGGCTGGCCAATGGCAAGCACGTGGTGACTGTGGGTGACTACAATACCTGCCATAAGGAAATTGATATTGCCCGCCCCAAGGAAAACGAAAACATCAGCGGCTTTTTGCCCATTGAACGCGCCTGGATGGACAAGTATGTGGAAAACGGCTATGTAGATAGCTTCCGCCACTTGAATCCTGAAGCCCGTGATATGTACTCTTGGTGGAGCAACCGCTTTGGCGCCCGTTCCCGTAACGTGGGTTGGCGTCTGGACTATGCTTTCGTGGATGCTGGCCTTGTTCCCAACATTGTGAATTCCAATATCCATACTGGAGTGATGGGTTCTGACCATTGCCCTATTAGTATTGAACTGGAACCGCCTTTTGCACCGCTCCCCATCAAGAAGAGCGAAGGCGTTTAATACAATTTAAAGATTTCACCCGGCATGGGCACGTAGAAGGTGCTGTCGGGAATGTTCAGTTCCTTTCGGGCTTTTGCAAGGTCCTTTGGCGGATCGTCCATACGGTCGTAGACCATGCTGAAGGTTCCCCAGTGCATGGCCAGGCTTTGCTTGGACTGCATTATCTGATGAAGTTGTGCTGCCTGACGGGGGCTTACGTGTACGCGGGTGTAGCGGGAGGGCTTGTAGCTTCCAATGGGAAGTAGCGACAGGTCTACCGGGGCGAACTTTTCGGCGATGGTCTTATAGTAGGTGCCGTCGCCCATGGCCAGGTCTCCTGCGAACCAGATTTTCTTGGAATCCTTTTCGATCATCCAGCTGCCCCAGAGGGTGGAGTTTTTGCTGGAGGATAAAATGCCTCTTCGGCTCAGGTGGTGGCAGGGAACGAAAGTCAACTTGATGTCGTCTACGTTGGCTGTTTCCCACCAGTCTCGTTCAATGATTTGCTTTTCGGGAATTCCCCAGTCCTTGAGAATGTCTGCGACTTTCAGCGGTACTGCGAAAACGCAATCCTTCCAGAGCTTGTGAATCTTGATGATGCTGTTCTTGTCCAGATGGTCGTAATGGTCGTGGGTGATGAGGACCAAGTCCACGCGGGGGAGGGAATCCAGGTCTCGTCCCGGCGGGGTGCCGCGCTTGGGGCCTGCGAACTGCACCGGCGAGGAACGCAAACTGAAGATGGGGTCGGCGAGGATGCCTACGTTCTTTAACTTCAAATAGTAGGTGGCGTGGCCGATCCATGTGGCGGTACTTATGCTGGTGTCTGCCCAAAGATTTTCGTTCCCGCGGATGATGGGGAGGCGGCGCAGGTGGGTGCGATGCGTAGGAACATTTTCGTCGGGTTCCAGGGTGTCGCGGATAGGCTCGCAACTGTTGTCGGTGTTCTGAAAATGACCGTCGGGAAGGTGATGGGCCGGCCTTGGCTGATCTGTAGTCATAGTCTGCGCAGTGTAGCACGCAGACATCAATAGAAGTAGAATTGTCAAAGCAAAGTAACGCACAAAAACAAAATACAAAGAAATGCGCCTGCAAACAAAAAAGCCCCGCAAAATACGGAGCTTTTTTGAAGTCTTTTTAAACCTTGATTAGCGGGTCTTCACGATGGTCCAGGCTTCGTCGAAGAGGCGTGCTGCGTCGCCCGGGTCCTTCAGGAACACCATGCGGTCGATTTCTTCCTTGGACGGGTTGATGACGCGGTTGTTCTTGAATTCTTCGTCGATGACTTCCAGGGAAGCCTTGTTGGGGGTGGCGTAGTTGATGAACTTAGCCAACTGTGCACCGATCTTTGCATCGAGAATGTAGTTCATGAATGCGTAGGCGCCTTCCTTGTTGGGAGCCTTGGAGCTGAGGAGCATTGCGTCAACCCACATAAAGGAACCTTCGGTCGGAATAGCAAACTGGAGGGAGGAATCTTCTTCGATAGCGGCCATAGCTTCGCCGTTGAAGACGATTGCAGCCCAGTCCATCTTGGAAAGAACCTTGTCCTTGCCGCCCACGGAACCGTCGAAGCCAAGGAAGTGAGGATCCTTCTTAGCCTTGAGAATGTGTTCAACGGCTTCGTTAATCTGCTTTTGGTCAGTAGAGTTTGCGTCGTAGCCCTTAGCCTGCAA
Source organism: Fibrobacter sp. (assembly GCA_024399015.1). GTDB lineage: Bacteria > Fibrobacterota > Fibrobacteria > Fibrobacterales > Fibrobacteraceae > Fibrobacter. The sequence goes on along the minus strand of JAKSIC010000002.1, from coordinate 143,051 downwards.
TGCCATGGAAAGCATGGAACGGCTTTCTTCCAGAAGGCTGAAGTTACCCTTGGTCTGGGCTGCGTCAAAGAGCATGTTGTAGCTGACCTTGAGAGGATCAACAGCTGCGTCGCGGTAAAGAATACCGGTGGTACCCCAGAGGTAAGGAATGGAGTAGCTGTTGGTGGGGTCGTAGCTGGGGTTCTTGAACTGGTCTGCGATGTTCACACGGTTCGGAACCTTGTTTGTGTCGATGGGCTGGATAAGACCCAGGTGGATCATCTGCTGGATAACCACGTCGCTTGCGATGATGACATCGTACTGGCTGGTGCCGGATGCCTGAAGCTTGCCAATCATTTCTTCCTGAGCTTCATAAAGTTCAAGCTGAAGCTTGAAACCAGTCTTCATCTGGAAATCGGTCAGCATTTCGGGATCAATGTATTCACTGTAGATCATCACAGTGACCTTGTCCGGCTGAGAGGATGATTTCTTATCATCGTTGCAGCCCACGAAGAGGGATGCTGCGATCAGGAGAGTAAGAGCAAGAAAAATCTTTTTCATTTTTAGGCCCTTAGGTTGGTGGTTATTGGTTGGTTAATTTCTTCTTTGCAAGCTTACGTTCATTACGGATACCCTTGAGAACCATCAGGACCATCACAAAGAGGGTGAGGCCAAAGATGATAGAAGACAATGCGTGAATCTGGGGAGAAACACCGCGCTTCAGGGAGCCGTAGATGTACAAAGGCAACGTCTGGGATTCTGGACCGCTGGTAAAGAAGCTGAGGATGAAGTCATCCAGGGACAGCGTAAATGCCAGAAGGGCGCCGGAAACAATTGCTGTGGAAAGCTGGGGGATGATGACGCGGAACCAGGCACCTGCGGTGCTTGCGTAAAGGTCGCGGGCTGCTTCGATCTGGTCCTTGCCGATGCTGACCAAACGGCTCTGCACCACCAGAACAACAAAGCTTGTTTCAAGGGTAACGTGGGCGATGACCATGGTAAGCATGCCCGGGTCGAACAACGAGGTCCAGCTGCGGAAAAGGGCGAATACGGAAACCAGGGCGATGGCCATCAAAATGTCCGGGGTCACCACAGGAACGTTGATGCTCATGTCGTAGAAATACTGCATCTTCTTGCCCCAGGGCGTACGGTGAATACCGATGGCCAGGAGGGTTCCAAGAACGGTAGCGATGATGGTACTGACCACGGCAAGAATCAAGGTGTTCACCGTGGTGGTCTGGACCATGGAGTTGCTGGCGAGGCCGGTGTACCAATCCAGGGTAAAACCGCCCCAGCTTTGGCCGTGCTTGCTGGCGTTAAAGCTTTGTTCCACCACCAGGAACATGGGGAGGTACAGAAGGGCGAAGCCGATAACAGAAAGAATGACGGCGATGATGGGAAGCTTTCTCTTAGACAAAGTTCTTTCCTCCCACCTTCTGGAAAATCACCAGACTGATGACGCTGCAGATAATCAACACGGAACCCAGCATGGCGCCGAAGGGCCAGTCCATGGCGGAACCGAACTGCTGCTGGATCAGGTTACCGATAAGCATGTATTTGCCACCGCCCAGCAAGTCGCTGATAACGTACATACCGAGGCTGGGGACCAAAGTCAGGATAACGCTTGCCACAATGCCCGGCATCATCTGGGAGAGGATGCCGTGGTAGAAAGTGCGGAAGGGGCCGGCGTACAAGTCGCGGCTGGCTTCCACAATGCCCCAGTCCAAACGTTCAACGCTGGTGTAGAGAGGAAGAACCGCAAAAGGCAACATGGAACTGACCATGCCGATATAGACGGCGAAACTACCCGGGTACAGGGATTCCCCTTCGGCTATGAGACCGAAGAATCTTGCAATTTCTGCAGGGAACATGTCCGGTCCGAGAAGGACCATCCAGGCGGCTGTACGGATCACCAGGTTGGTGCAACTGGGCACCATGATCAATGCAAAAAGGAATGCGCGCATGGTCTTGCCGTGGTTTGCAATCCAGAATGCCATGGGGAGGCCGAAGGCGATGCAAAGCACTGTGGTAATGACGGCAATCTTCAAACTGCGCCAAAGGATCAGCAGGTTGTCGGGAGACCAGCCAAAGGAACTGAAGCCTACGAGACGTCTCAGGTTTTCAATGGAAAAATCCCAGTTGATGCTTCCGTAGGAGCCGCGCTGGGCAAAAGCCAAAACCATCAGGAAAATGGTGGGCAAAAGCAGAAATACGATAAGCCACAACATGCCGGGGCCAGTCAGCAAAACGCCGAACTTGCGCATGTGGGCGCGGGTAGTGAGTTTACCTTCGAAGACTTCTGTCTGCATGGACAAAAGATAGAAAGTTGGGTCAAAAATAAAAGACCCGTCAATGCTGACGAGTCTTTAAATAACCCTAAAATTCTAGAGCCCAGATCGGGAGTCGGACCCGAGACCTCTTCCTTACCAAGGAAGTGCTCTACCACTGAGCTACCTGGGCTTGCTTAGGTGAGCCCAAAGGTAGTATAATTTGGGAGAATTTTAAACCTTTTTTTAGAAAATATTTTTCATTTTCTGCAAAAAGTGGTTTATTTGGACAACTTTTCGGTAATGTCCATCAGGTATTTGAGGCCAACGGCGTCCATAGCGGTATTGCCGTTCTTGCCGTCGCCGCCCATCATGATGGTTGGAACCAGCGGGTGGCTGGACTTGGCCAGGGACTGTGCAACACCAACCTTAGTCTTGTAAGCCCATTCTGCAGCTTCCTGTGGAGTAAGACCTGCCTGAACCTTGGCGCGGTTTGCTGCAGCTTCTGCTTCACCTTCGGCACGGATGCGCTTTGCGTCTTCCACGGCCTTTTCTGCGGCGAGGCGTGCAACTTCCTTTTCCTTCTGAGCGTTAAGGATTGCCACGTCGCGTTCCTTTTCTGCCTGGGTCACTTCGCGAATCTTGACAACTTCCTGTTCAGCCTTTTCCTTAGCGACCTTAGCCTTACCTTCGGCTTCGGCGGTGATTGCCTGCTGCTTTGCAGTTTCAGATGCGGTACGTTCGGCAACGCGCTTCATTTCACGTTCCTTCACGATGTCCAACTGCTGCTGAGCCTTTGCATCAAGCTTCACGTTCTGAATTTCGAACTGAAGAATACGGATGTTGTACTGCTTCAATGCGGATTCCTTGATGAGTACGCGCTGTCCGTTGGAATCGAGAGCGAGCTTGGTCACGGTGTACTGCTGGCTTTCTGCCTTCTTGATAACGCGGCCGGTAGAATCCACTTCATCGTCACCAACCTTTTCTTCACGAATTTCGGTGGTGGTCAGGTATTCGCCGTAGATCAACTGGTCTTCTGCAATACGGCGGAATTCTGCAATCTTGGTCACCTTTGCTTCTTCAGCAGTGAAAAGCGGAGCGGTCTTGCGAACTGCGGAAAGAACTGCGTTACGGACGAGACCATGCTTCAGCTGCTTATCGCCACGCTGGTCCATGTGGATCTTGATGAGTTCGTCGCAGTTGATGGGGAGCTGGTACTTGATGTAGCCAGAGATGTCTGCGTTTGCGTTACGGGAAAGGGTAACGGAAATATCGTCTTCATCGGTGTCGTCACCTTCCCAGGACTGACCGCGGACCTTTTCGTTAGAAGAGTTGAAGTAGAAGTCCTTGGTACGGTCGTATTCGTAAATGGTACCGAAACCCTTGAAGTAGAAACCGGCGTGATCCACGCAGGACATTTCGCCAAACGGGCTCTGCTTTACAAGAATCTGGGTGGCGTTGTTGTAACCGAAGATGGAACTCCACAAAACAGCAATGGCGATGACTGCGATTGCAATGAGCGCAATGGTTACCTTGTGCTTGGAAAGAGTACTATTGGACATTTCGTAAACCTTAGGCATTAGGTTTCTCCTCCTGTGTTTTAGAAAAAAAATAGTAGCCTTTAGAGGCTGCTTACATTATTAGTCAGCCAGAACCTGCAGGTATTGCGGTTCAATATAAAGCTTGACTTGATCGCCGGCGTTGTAGATTTCGTCGGGGTCAGTCATGACGCGGAGCTGCAAACTCTTGTTGGCGCCTACGCCGGGAAGTTCTGCAATCAGTTCCCAGTAGTCACCGCGGAAGATACGTTCCAGAATACGTGCGTCGAATACGTTGTTTGTAAAGCTTTCGCTGGGAGTGCAAACGTGGATGTCTTCCATGCGGATAGCTACACCGCCGCAGCACTTGCCGGATTCGTTTGCGTTCCATTCAGGTTTCTTCTCAACAACCAGTTCGCCGAAAGCGCAAGCGACTTTGTCGTCTGCAACCTTTTCGCATTCAAGGATGTTGGCTTCGCCGATGAAGGTTGCAACAAAACGATTGACCGGATGTTCGTAAACATCTTCGGGACTGCCGTCCTGAACAATTTCACCCTTGTGCATCACGAGAACACGATCGGAAACAGCAATTGCTTCGTCCTGGTCGTGGGTGACCATAATGAAGGTTGTGTCAGTCTTCTTCTGCACTTCGCGGAGTTCCACCTGCAATTTCTTGCGGAGGTTTGCGTCAAGGGCGCTGAGGGGCTCATCCAGGAGCAGGATGTCCGGCTCGTTCACCAGGGCGCGGGCGAGGGCTACACGCTGCTTTTGACCACCGCTCAAGGTGGCGGGCATTTCGTTTGCCAAGTCCGTGATGTTCACGGTTTCCATCATGGCGTTTACACGCTTCTCGATTTCGTCCTTGGGAACCTTGTGGCTCTTGAGACCGAATGCGATGTTGTTGTAGACGCTCAGATGGGGGAACAATGCATAGCTCTGGAACACCGTGTTAATAGGACGGTGTGCCGGAGACTTGTTGGAAATGACTTCGCCGCCGAGAATGACTTCGCCAGCATCGGCCTTTTCGAAGCCTGCAATAATGCGGAGGAGGGTAGTCTTGCCGCAGCCGGAAGGACCAAGCAAGGTAACGAATTCTCCATCCTTGATGAAAACATCAATTCCCTTGAGTACGGACTTAGGTCCGAAGCTCTTGGAAACGTTCTTAACCTGAAGATCGAAAGATTTCATATTTAGTGGCTAGTGGTTGGTGGCTAGTGGTTAGTGATTACTGTTTACTAACCACTGTTTACTAACCACTGATTCAGCTGTGCAGGTATTCGATAATAGCGTCGTGGATGGTGGTGAACACGCTACGCAGTTCTGCTTCGTCTTCTTCAAGCAGCGTCACGCGGAAGCCCTTGAGGTCGGTGCAGAAACTGGTGCTGGGCACCACGCAAATACCCTTTGCGCCCAACAGATAGTACACGAAACGGTAGTCCAGGTTTTCGGTCTTGGAGCACCATTCTTCCACCTTGGCCTTAATCTGCGGGTTGTCGATCTTCAGACTCTGGTGGTTGTTCAAAACACCTTCACGGAAGATGATGGTGTTGTAGAATGCACCGTAGGTGGGGTTGAAATACAGTTCCGGAATGTCGGAAAGAATTTCGTTAATGATGGCGGAGCGACGGCCAATCTTTTCGTTCAAAGCCTGGCGGTGTTCCATGAAGCGAGGATCGCCCAGCACGCGAGGAATGGTCATCTGGGGGAGTGTGGTGGAGCAGACTTCAACCATCTTGGCGTTGTCAAGAGCGCGGCAGAAGGCGTCGAACTGTTCGTCCTTGTCGCGGTTGTAGTATTCAGCCCAGCCACAACGTGCACCCGGCCACGGATATTCCTTGGAAATACCCTTCAGAGCGATAGCCGGAACGTCGCCGATGTATTCGGCCAGAGCGTAAGCCTTTGCTCCATTGTAGGTGATCTTGTTGTAGATTTCGTCGCAGATGATGAACAGGTTGTAGCGCTTGGCGATATCAACGATCTTCTGCAAAATTTCCAGGGGGTACACCATGCCAGTGGGATTATCCGGATTCAGAATCAGGATACCGGCGATGGAGGGATTGTACTTCACCTTGTTTTCTAGTTCTTCCAGGTCCGGATACCAGTGGTTTTCCGGCTTCATGCTGTAGGTGATAGGAGCAGAGTGTGCATGTGCTGCTTCTGCAGAGCTGTGGGTGCTGTATGCAGGAGAAGGTCCAATGATGCGGGTGGTCATGGACAGGAGGCTGTACAATGTGGCGATTGCATCACCGAGGCCGTTGAAGAACAGGATGTCGTCAACGGTAATCTGGGCGCCGCCCAGCTTGTTGGTTTCCTTCACGATGAATTCGCGGGTTTCCAGCATACCCTTGGACGGGCAGTAACCATAGGAACGGTTTTCCTTGGAAAGGTCCACAACGATGTCCTTGATCCATTCGGGAACCTGGCACTTCTTTTCAATGGGGTCGCCGATGTTTTCCCAGTGGATCTTCGGCATGCCCAGCGTTTTCAGGAGGTTCGCCTTCTTCACGATCTCACGGATTTCGTAAGACAGTTCCTTGGCACCTTCGGTAAGCAAACGCTTTCTCATTTTATACTCCTGTATCGTATTGAAAATTCAAATAATTTACCGCTTAATAATAGATAAAAAATGATTTTGAATTTCCCTTGTTTGTTGTTTTTGGTTTAAAATCGGCTAAAATAAAAAGGGCCGTCCTTGCGGGACTGCCCTTTGAATTCCTTTTGCCTAATCCTTGTTACTTGTTTCGGTTAGACTTTTACAATTCTTGAACAGCCGCCCACGACTTAACACAGGCTCGTGCTTCCGCCGCGCCTGCCGCAATCGCTGCTGCGATGATGTTCTGTTCAAAGATCTTGTTCATGCCAAAGAATATACTACTGAATTTTGATAAAGTCAAGATGTCCATAAAAAGTTTTTGGATTTCCTTTTTTACATTTGCGGACATGGCTTCTGATACCTTATACGATCCCATACGCAAGAAGGATGTTCCTGCAACGCCCGAAGAACATGTGCGCCAGGCGACGATTCGTTATTTGCTGGACCAGGTGAAGGTTCCGGAACATTTGATCGCGGTGGAGTTTCCACTGGGTACGATCGACCCGAAAACAGAGGACCGCGTCGACATTATGGTCCACAATTTTCGTGCAGGGGCGACCATTGACAAACCTTGGCTTTTGGTGGAATGCAAGGCTCCTGGAGAATACACCTGGCCCGCATTGCAGCAGCAGTTGAACAAGTACCTGCAAATTCTCACGCCCAACTATGTAATGCTTTCCTTAGGGGATGCGGTCCGTTATTTCAAATTGGATCCTGCAACGAAACGATTTGAAAAAATCGATACGCTACCGGTTTTTGAATAAAAAAATAGAAGAGTCCGCTTCGTTTGCGTCACTTCGCTCGCAATGACATTACTGCACCACGGAGGTTACTTCGCCGTCGCGGAGGCGGGTAGTCAACTTGTCCCCAGACTTTAGCTGGCTTGCATTACGAACAAACTTTCCGTTGGCGTCGAGAGTCAAGGAGTAGCCCTTTGCTAAAACGGTAGCTGGGTCGGCAGCCTTAACCTTGGTTTCTATCAAAGAGAATTTTGACTTAGCCAGGTCGAGAATTTTTCGTGAGCCTTGATGAAGACCTTCTATGTTGCGGTCCAGACGGGCGTTCTCGTTACGGACGATGTACTGGAGCATTCGCTTCATGTTGCTTCCTGAAACGGTCAACTTCATTTTTTCATTCTGGATGCGTCCGGTCACTTTTTGCTGTAAGGTAGCGCCGAGGTTAGTTAGAGCTTGGCTCTCGTGAACAAGAGTGTCCTTGGCTCCTACGGCGATGTTTTGTGCGGTGACTTGCATACGGTTCCAGCTTTCGGCAACGCGGTCGATAAGGCGTTTTGCTGTATCCGTAGGCGTGATGCAACTTTGGTATGCCACTTCATCCAAAAGGCTCTTGTCGATTTCGTGCCCGATGCCAGTAAAAACAGGAACAGGAAAGTTGGCTACGGCGCGGCACAGAGCCTCGCTGTCAAAGAAATTCAAATCGGTCTTTGAACCGCCTCCGCGAACGATGCAGACCACATCCAGGGCGTCTACCTTTGACAGTTTTTCAAGGGCTGCAAGTACTGTTGCCTCGGTCTCTGCGCCTTGCATTTTTGCGTAGATGGTCATAACCTTGAAGGCGAAGGGGGACTCGGCCAGCTTCGTAGTGAAGTCTTTGAATGCTGCTGTTCCCTCGCCGGTAATCAAACCGATTCGCATGGGGGCAGGGGCTAGTTCCAACGACTTGTTCTTGTCAATAAGACCTTCGGCGTTCAGCTTACGCAGAATTTCCATGCGGGTCATGGCCAACTCACCGACGGTGTACACGGGGTCAATGTCCAGAATCTGAGCCTGCAGCTTTCCATAAGGCACGTAAATTTCTGCCTTAATTAAAAAACTGACCTTAAGTTGGTCTCTTAATTCAAAGGGCTTGCCGCAGGATGCAATTTTTGCCTGGATTGCTGCAAAACGTCCTGCAAAACAGGATAAACTAATAACAGAAATGGGTTTTACATTGCCCTCTTCAAAATCCGCAATAGTCAAATAAATGATGTTGGGCTTCTGAGTAATCTGGGTAATGACGCCTCGAACCCATACAGCAGGGGTTTCTTCCACCTTTCTCTTGAGGGAAGTCATGTATTGGGTGACTGTATAGGATCTTACTTCTGTTTCCACGATGAGAATATAACTATTTCTTTTCTATTTTTCGGGGCACTATGGCAAAAGTCGTTTCTGCAATGGAAGTCCGTCAAAATTTTGGCAACCTTTTGAATCAGGTCGCCCTTAAGGACGAGGAAATCGTAATTGAACGTGCCGGTAAGCCCCTGGCTCGCCTGGTAAGTGTTTCTACAACATCCGCCGGCAAGCTGGACTTCCGTGATATAGGAAAACTTCCCAATCAGATTTGGGAAGTTTAAAAATATCCGTTTTTTTTCTAGAAATTAGTCTTCTGCAGACTTTGCGATGATCATGACATCCAAGGTGTCTCTCATCGACGGGTCTGCAATACTTTCTGCAATGAGCTTGGCGGTTTCGCCGATAGTTTCTTTCTGCACGATGACGTAGTTAGAAGAAATTAATTGCTCTCCAGTACCATTTACAGAACATGAGACCTTTGGGGAGGAGTTGATGATGCTCAGGTTGTCGCACGGGATGTACCAGTGTACGTCATAGCCGACGTCCTTCCAGCCCTTTGCTTCGTTGGGTTCCATGGTGAAGTTGAGGTTGCTGAAACGGATGGTATCGCCAGGGCTCTTGGAGACAACCTTGAATGTAGCGTCTGTTTCTCTGTTGTAGAAATCCATGGATTCCACGGAACCGACTTGCTGCAAGAGCGTATGCAATTGCAGTACATATCGCATGGAATCGGCCACCTGGTCGAGAGGATCCGAATTCAAACGAAGATAGTGGAGGTAGTAGGGACCTTCGGGCATGTCTCCTGTAATCTTGAGAGAGCCACCATAAACAGAGCTCACGGAACCCTGCTTCACCTTGTTCTTGTCGAGAATTTCGATGGTGACCTGGCCCTTGTCAATGGCGTAGTTGGAAATCTTATGTTCGACAAGAATGGAATCACCGCTCTTGAAATCGCCTAACCAAACGAACTGTTCCTGACGGAGGTCGTACTTGTAAATAGCTTTGTTTGGGTCGTCCTTCGGACGGGTGCGGGTAAACACTTCGCCCGGCATCTTAATGGAGTCTGGCTTTGCAAAGTATTCACCCTGTTCCAGCGCACGAGCCTTGGTGGAAACTTCAAAGAATGCGAAGGGACCCGTGAGGAAGAAGAAGGCTGCGTCTTCAGTCTTCACCTTCAGGGACCAGTTTACAGAATCGTTAGGAACGAGCAAGGTGTCGATATTCTTGGTGTAGGAACCGAGCACTTCGTCACCATCGGTCAGCTGAACCTTGGTAATGTTCTTGCCGGTGGACTTGAGGTTGATGCTGTAACCTTCTGCTGCTGCGAAGTCAATGCTGATTGCATCCAAAGTGTCGTTCATAAGAACAACGCCACGGATGGTGTCGGTCATCTTCATGGAGACAGATTTAGTATCACCGGTGTAGTTATAGTAGGCGGTGTCTACAACAGCCTTAAGGCGCAGGGTCGATTCGTCAGTAAAGTTTCCAGAAACTTCAATGTAGTAGTGGTTTTCATCGAATACGACGAACTCGTTGGAATCCTTGAAAATCTTGGAAGAGTCGGAACCGAAGCTGGGTACGAAATAGTTTGTGAAGATGGAATCCGTACTTTGAGCCTTCTTGGGTACAGCTGTTACTGCACGAAGGTATTCGCCCTGTTCGCTTCTTACCTTGATCTGATCGTTTTCAAAATTATTCGTTCTTGCGAAAACCCTGATTCGGCTTCCCTTGGCGAGTTTGCCCAGGTACAGCGGAATGGTGTTTTCCGTGCTGTCGATGTAGATTTCGGTTTCATCCATCTTGGAACTGTCGCCCTTGAACAATTCAACGTTCAAACGCATGGTGTCGCCAAGAGCAATTTCGCCCTTGTAGTCAATGTCAGCGCGGTCGCTGTTAAAGGAACTACTGGACTTGAAGGAAGCTACAGAAGAACTGCTATCCTCATCGTCAGGATTGGTGGAACCCTTGTCGCAAGCGGTGAGGCCTGCGAAGCTAAGCGTAAACAAACCTAATGTGAAAAGTTTCTTGATGCTCATCTTTGTATTCCTAGTTCAGGATGTAGAATTTCTGTTCTGCGGTGAATGCTTCGCCGATAACCTTCAATGTGTACTTTCCGGTGGGGAAGGCCTTGGCCTTGAACTTGAAGTTGGTCTTCTTTTCGCCGTCCAGGTCTCGTGCTGCAACGGTGAGCATGCGCTTGCCGAATTCATTGACAATTTCGATTTGAATGAATTGCGGGTAACCAACGGTCAAGTCGAAGTTGCAGTCGAGGGAATACTTGTCCACGTTGACCTTAGTCAAGGTGTAGCCACCGTCCATGGCGTCACCGCCTACGGAACGGGTGTTGTCGAAGTAACCGACATACAGGGACGGTGCGAACTGCTTGCCAGTGCTGGGAGACGGCAAGATTGTTTCGCCCTGGTCCACGGAGGTCAGGATCAAAGTGTAAAGGTTGGAAGCGTGCTTGCGCTTAAAGAATTCAGTAAGGGAGGGGGAACGGAGGAATGCTCCGAGAGGAGACTTGGGATTAATGGTGATGATACCCAGGTAGTCTGCGTACTTGGTGTCCACGCCGCCACCGGAATTCTTACGGATGTTAAACTGACCGCCGGCCTGAGGAAGATTTGCCGGAGCGTTTTCCCAGGTAAGTTCATTTTCGGACCAGTCAATGCCCAGCTTCTGGTCTCCGAAGAACATATCCTTCGAAGTTTCCTTGAGGCCGAAGATGTTGAGCTGAACGGGCTTCTTGATAGAATCCGGCATGTTCAACTGCAAAGCGACGTCGAACAACGGACCCGGCAAAGCAGACAGGTCAAACTTCAGATAAATTTTGCCAGCCTGTTCAGGAACGTTTGCTACATGCAATTCAGGATCGCTGCTGTGGGGGCTGTAGTTGTCAAATTCAGAAATCCAGGTTGCTGCGCCACGGCCACTGGGGATGTTGTTGCCGCTGTTATCCATGGTGGTGTAACGCTTGTCGAACACGTAGACCTTACCAGTGTCGGCTCCGGTCTGGTAGCCGTCATCGCCGGTGAGAATCACGTTATAGCGGCCGCTTGCGGTAAAGGAAACGTCGGTTTCGTAAGCTGTGGTGTCGGAGAAGATGGCCTTACCCGGACCCAGCGCCTTCTTCCAACGGACGGGAACTTCGCAAAGACCGTCGCCGCGGCCGTCGTCTTCCACAATGCCAGAAATACGGAGGCGGTTAGGCTGCACAAGGATCATTTCCTTGGGGATGGAAACGTTGGGCTTTTCGTTTGCGCCTTGCTTCGGGGCGTAGCCCACAAACAGCGGCAATATGGATCCACCGTTTTCTGTATGAAGAAGTTGCTTTCCGAAAAGAGCCTTGATGGCAGATGCCTGACGAGAATCTTCAACAACCTTCAGGAACGGGTTACCACGGGTCAAGGTTTCGCGAAGACCCATAATGCTCATGCCTGCGTTGTCATTAATGAACATGGGGCGTTCCTTAGCCTTTTCGCTGGCTTCGATTTCAACGCCGATGAGTTCTGCAGAACCCTTGTTGAAGTTCTGGAGGACTGTGTTGCCCTTTTTAGCGGTAAGACCGAGAATCCAGATGGTGCCACCGTTGTTGGTAATCTTCGGACCCTTGGTGTCGCCGATCATGGTGACCTGACGGCCCCAGAGTCGCTGGTTGTTTATCTGGATGGTACCGACAGAAACGTCTTCCATAAAGATGTCGCCCTTGCCGAATTCGTCGGTTTCAAGAGACTTCACCATCATGTTCTTCATCAAGATGGTGCGGGTAGATTTCTGGATGATGCCGTTTCCGAATTCAGAGAAACGTTCGATGGTGAGTTCGTTGAATGCACCCTTTTCAATAATGAACTTGCCCTTACCGTCGATTCGAGCTTCAGTACCGAGAATGCGGCGGACACGGTTGCGGACATAAATATCTCGGTTGATGGTCCAGCGGCCTCCCGGCGGGAAGTAAATGGTTTCTGCACCATCATCGATGGCTTCCTGGATGGCCTTGGAGTCGTCGGAACCAGTGTTTGCCTTTCCGCCGTAGTCGCCGGCGATGGTAATCCAGTCACCGGCCTTCTGTTCTGCGAAGTTCGGGGTTTCTGCCACAGGTACGCGCATAGACTGCTTGGGGCTATGGCAAAGCTGCTTACTTGCTTCGGTGGTGTATTCAATAATTTCGCTGTTGACCAGCTCTTCCATGACGCCTTTTTTGTTGGACTTCAGCATGGTATTGAACTTGCTGATCTTCATGGAGCGGGCGAACAAATGACCTTCGTTGATAATGGCTGTAACCTTGGAGGGCTTCTTTTTACCCGGGTCGTATTCCAGAGTTCCGTCCACAAGGCTCATAATGGCGTATTCACCGTGGTTGTAGACTGCAGGTACAGAACCCTTGAAACGAAGGGCGCGGACTGCCAGGTTCATATCTTCGTTTTCAAGACCGTATTTGGTCTGGCCACCCAAGGTCACGTGTTCCATGGTGACGGAGCCGGTTTCACCCTTGGTGTAAATACCAGTTTTGAATCCGCGGACTTCCACATTCTTCAACAGGAGAGGACCAATCTTGTCGGTAAAGCTGATGTCGATGCCGTAGACGCCGGTGGTGTCGTTGGAATAAATCTTGACATTGCTGATGGTACCCTGGTTGGATGCGTTGAACTGCACACCAATAGCACCGGGGTTGCCCTTGCCGGTTCTGAGGGTCAAGTCGCGAATGGCATTACGGATACGGGGTTCCGGACCGGTACCAGTGTAAAGTACAGCCTTGGGGAAGTCTTCGTTATCGAAGCCGTAGGTGCTGTCGGCCAGCTGGATGATGGTTCCACCGATGCTCTGACCCTGCAAAATGGTGCGACGGGTGGCGGTTTCGTCCTTTTCAGTCTGTGGCCAAGTCAGCTGTTCTGTAATCTTGTAGATACCATGGGGAAGGTAGATGATGTAGTCACCATCCGGATGGTCGTTCAAAGCCTGTTGGATGGCTTGGGTGTCATCATGCTTGCCATCGGCTTTTGCAAAGTAAGGGTCCTTAGTGACGTTTACGACTTTAGAACCGATGGGGAATTCCACCTGAGCGAAAGCGCTACAAGCAAAAAGTGCTAATAATACTGTTAAACGACGCATAATAATCCTCTGACCAAATACTTTAAGAAGTTAGTAAAAAAATCTATACGTTTAAGGAAGTCAGGCTTTGTTGCGGCCTAAAAGCCCTTTTCTTTGCATTTCTCGTATACAAAGGGATTATGGTCTCCCTGAACCTTGAAAATTCGCCTGTCGCGTTCACATTCTCTGGGGGTGACGGGGAACTGGCGGTCCCAAGCCTCAAATAGCTTTCGGTCTTGGTTGGAAAGCTTTACGCCGTAGGTCTTTTCCATGTAGAAACTGACTCTGGCGATGATTCCGCGGGCTTCTTCTCGGGGCTGTGCTTTTTTCAGTTTGAAGTCCACGATGGTTTTGCATTTGCCGTACATGGGCTCGGGATCATTGGTCCACTGGCTGTACATAAAATTGTTTCGGTCTCCGTTGACTTCGCCGATGGCGGGGTAGAGGTTATGCAAGTCCCCTTCCATAATTTTGAACGTGTCATCGTTGGCGCTGCAGTTTTTACGACCGCCTTCTTTCCAGCAGGGAAGGAAGTGACCCATGTTGTGGGCGGTGACGATGTGTTCCCATTCGATGGATTCGGCTCGCTTCATACTTTTGCGCTTGGGATTATAGCGGGGCTCGTAATCGCAGGTGGAAAAATCCACATGCTTTTTGTCCATGTATTTGCAACCGCAGTACAAAGTTTCCTGTAGGTCTCCGTAATAGATGCGGCGCATTTGTTGGCCTGCACCGCGGTAGTCGTAATGCTGGGCCCTTGCTTCGGGATCTACCTTGGCCTGGACCTCGGCAATCAAGGCCACAAGGGCGATTGCCAAAAGGACAAAAAGAGAAAGGGGCTTTGCTCCCGTAATCTTGCGACGCATATAGAAACCTATCTAAAAAATGATATAGAAAACCTAACCGGCTAATCTTACAAATTAAACCGAGTTCAAAATAAAGATACTTCATTTTTGAGGAAAAGGAATGTTCTATATTATAGGACATGCTCTATGATGGTATAGAATATCTGAATTCCCGATTGATGTTCGGGATGATGCCTGGTTTGGAATCTACTCGCACTCTTTGCGAAGCCCTTGGAAATCCTCAGAAAAAGTTCAAGACAATTCACGTTGTTGGCACGAACGGAAAGGGCTCAACCAGCTATTATTTATCAGGTGTTCTGCAAGCTCATGGCTTGAAGACCGCTCTTTACACCAGCCCTCATCTGGTGAATCTCCGCGAACGTATTCGAGTCAATGACGAACCCATCAGCGAAGAGGATTTGAACCGCTATCTGCTTCAGGTCAAGGACGCTGCAGACCTGGTGAATAAGGATCGCGCGGAAGCTGCAAAAATTGAGCCCACCTTCTTTGAAGTTTTGACTTTGGTCGCGTTCTTGCATTACGCAAATTCTGGCGTACAGGTTGCCGTTCTTGAAGCAGGAATGGGTGGTCGTCTGGATAGCACTGCTGTTGCTGATGGCGATGTGGCCGTGGTGACAAGCATTGGCTTGGAACATACAGAAGTTTTGGGTGCTACCGAAGTTGCAATTTTGAAAGAAAAAATGGGCGTACTGGGTACGTCCGCGGACAAGGTTTCTGGTAAGACCTTTGTTCTTGGCGGCTTGTCGGAATCGCTTTTGGCAGATGCTTGTGAATATGCAAAGTCCTTGAATGCAAATGTTGTGGTTCCGGAAATTCGTTCCGATATTCAGTTGCCTAACTTGGGTCAGCATTATGTGGAAAATGCAAGCTTGTCCTTGGCCGCAGCGCAGATGTTCTTGAGCGTTGCTGCTGGTAGCTGCGCTAATGGTGCTGGCTACGACGATGCTCTTGCTTTGAAAACATTGGAAAAACGTTCTTGGGCGGGCCGTATGCAAAAGCTGGAAAATGCCCAAGGTCAAGTCGATTTTATTTTGGATGGAGCCCATAATTCCCATGCGGTACGCCGCCTTGTGGAATCCTTGGACAAGTACTATCCAGGTCAGAAGTTCCACTGCGTCTTTGGAGCCCTCAAGGACAAGGATGTAGATGAAATGCTGAAGCTGATGGCTTCTCACGTAAGCCTCTGGCATATTACCAAAACGCCTTATCCGCGATTCCGTGAATTGGATGATTTGCGTGGCTTGCTGGGGGATTTGAACTTGTCCGTGGCCAGCGAAGGTTTGCTTAGCCGAGAATTCTTGGATGGCGTTCGCGCTGCCGCTGACGGCGAAAGTTCCGAAAACAAAAAACTCCCCGTTTTGATTACGGGAAGTCTTTACATGATTGGCGAGTGTGTTCAGGCTCTTAAATCCGATTATGAAGGTTTGGCCTTCTTCCGCGGATTAGAACCGACCACTAATGAACATCGCTAGTTTCTTCTGAATATTCAAAGTTCAGTTCGCTGTAAGCCTTTACCGCTAATTCGCGAACGGTTTGCTTCTGTTCTTCGGTCAGCTTATTTTCGGTATCTTCAACGGACTTGATGTATTCTTCAATGAGGGTGGTGTTAAGGGTTACGATGCCGTAAACCTTGAACTTGCCTTCTACAGTTTCAACCTTGACGTTGGTCATGGTTGCTCCGTTCAACTGAACGTCGACAGTGGTCTTGACTGTGCTCTGGAAATGTTCTGCTACAGATTCCATGCCGTCGACGGTAATCTGTTCCTTGAAACTCTTGGTAAAGGACTGAACTTCAGCATCAATGAGCTTGGCTAAGTCAGCACGAGCATTCACATCGGCCTTGTCGTAAGCGACAGTTTCGTCGGAAGAAATGCCTACACCAATACCAGCCAGCTGACCTTCGTGAATTAACTTGTTCTTAGCGGTGATCAATTCGCTGAGAGCATCTGCCGCCTTTTCTTGGGGAGTGCTTGCACAACCGACCATCATGGCGACCATAGCAAGTGCTGCCATCAACTTTTTCATTCCTGTTCTCCTTGTAGGGAAACCCTAAAATTCATTTGTCTGCTTAAAATTTAATTAAATTTTAGGGGTGGAGTTAAAAGAGAACCTATGAAGAGAATTTTTACAGTTTTTTTTACTTTGTTGTTAGTCCTTGCGGGCTGTAACGGAAATAAGGACCAGGGGAAAAGTGGTTCCGGTTCTGACGAAGCAAAAAAAAATGGTGAAGAAGAATCTGTAGATGATTCCAAGTTTGTGACAACGGCCAGCAGCATTATTGGCGACGTGTTGAAACAGCCGGGTGGCCAGGGCGATATTTGGAAACAAATTCGTATTGGTCAAAAAGTCATTGAAGACGACCGCGTTCAAACGAGAATTGAATCAGAAGCAAAGCTTGTGGCTAACGAAGGCTCCATTTTCGTTATTTCTGAAAATTCTGACGTGACCTTGAAATCTGAACAGGATTCCATCGGGTCTAAAATTGTCCTGGTCGCTATTGGAAATGGTAAGGTTTATTTCGATGTTCAAAAGCAGAGAAATGCCTACTATAAAATGAAGACGGGTAACGCAAACGCTGCTATCCGTGGTACTGCAGGCTTCGTAGGTATTGCGAAGAACAAGACTGTGGTTTCTCTGAAGGAAGGCCAGGTGGATGTTTCCAGCAAAACGGGCCAGAAGAAAATGCTGTTGGAAAATCAGACTGTTCTTGTGGATGAAAACGGTGATGCAAGAATGTTAGATCTTGCTTCCTCTGGTACGGAATACTTGGTGAAGGTGATTGACTCTTTGACTGCGGTAATCGCAGAACTTACCTCTCAGTCTCTTGAAATGGACTTGAAGACTTTTGATGATAGCTACGCTGAACGTCAAAAAGCTTATAAGAAGTCTCTTGAATTTAAGTCTAGTCCCTTGGATTCTCTTTATGTTCCCTCCGTTACATTGCAGGCCCGTGTGACTCCGGGGACAATTGTTACCGTGTGGGGCGAACGCGTAAAGGTTGGCGACGATGGTTTCTACCGCAAGGAATTCTCTTGGGGTATAAACGCCTACGGAAAGAAACGCTTCATTGCAACTTGTAGTGATGGAAATGTTGAAGTGGAATGTTACAGATGGGTGGCCCAGTACGTGCCTCCTGAAGGCTATGAAGAACCTCCTACCATTGATGACTTGGTCGTTGATTTGGGTGAACGTGATGAACGCATCCATGTTGATCCGCCGGCAACAAAGTACAATACCAACATGAAGATTAATCTTGCTGGAATTGCAAAGTCCAACCTGAAGGAAATTGATTCTATTGTCATCCGTCGTGGCAAAAGGGTAGTGAAGACTATTCGTGAAAGAGATTTGACTTCCTTGGAATATGAACTTCCCATTGAGCTCAATCGCAACAAGATTGTGGATTTCGAAGTGGTGGTTGCTGCCAAGAATGGAAAGAATTACTCTGCTAGAAAAACTTATGAAGCGTTCTGCTTGATTACCAATCACCCCGGTGGAAAGGCTCGCAACAGAATTGTTTCTGAACGTCAGGAATACCAACGTTTGGTTCAGTCTAATGGTTTGTCTAGGGAATAGCGGGATTTGTTATAGTTTTGAAAATGGATAAGAAAATGAAACTTTTGAATTTCTTGGTTGCACTTGGTATTTTGTGCTTTGTGGGCTGCGCAGGAAATCAGCCTGCACAAGAAACGGTGAAGACCGTTCCTGCAGAATCTGAAGAAGAAACTCCAGTGGAACTGGTTCGCATTCCCTTCAAGATTGCGCCTACAGTTTTGGTGGCACCCGCTTTGACAGGAAAGATGAACGCCAATATCGAAGTTGTTCGTTCTAATCCTTTGGCAAAGACCGCTATGGAAGTGATTAACGCCTACCTGACCAGCAGAGATTATAATGTTGTCAGCTTGGAAAGCCAGGCTCAACTTGATGAAGTTGTGGAACTGCAATCCGCCATTGCTGGCAACGACGAAGACTTGGCATATGCTGCAGGCCTCTCTGTTGGTGCTGATATCAATATTACTTATGCCGGAACGATTCATGAAAATGAAATCGTGATTGACTTGAATGCAAGTGAAGCTTCTACCGCCCAACTTTTGGGAAGTGAATCTGTTCGAATGACAAAGGCCGATGGCGAATCTCAGCGTGCCTTTGTTCAAAAGGCTATGCAGAAGGCAATCGTTGGCTTGGAAAATAAGATCCGCACCAAGCTTGCTGCACAATTAGAATTGGGTGTTCAGTATAAAGTGGTTGCCCATTTGACTGGAGAATTCACGGATGACCAGGCTGAAGAAATTTCCAATATGGTCTCTACGCAGATTCGTAAGAAGTTTAATAAAATGCAGGTTCTTTCTATGAGCCGCAACACTTACGACTTGATGATTTACGCTGATCCGGATAAGTATGAAGACGCCCAGATGGTTTATGGTGAATTCTTTGAATCCCTGAATGGCCTTGCTAAGGTTAGAAAGCAGAACATTACCAAGAAACTGATTATCCTGGAAATTCAGTAATGAAAAAGATGACCCGATTTATTTCTGCTTTGGTTGCTTTTGTCCCCGCCTTGGCCGTGGCTGCAAACATGGTGACCTATACTGCTACGTCCAAAATTTCTCAGAAAGACGCTGACAAGAAGGCTATGGAAGGCGTTGCCATGCAGGTCAGTTCCGCTGTGAAATCATCTATGGAAACTCATACCACAGAAGACGCTGCAGGCAATGTCCAGTCTACTTTTGAAAGCAGAAAGTCTGTGTTCAGTAATGTTCTGCTGAAGGGCGCAAAAATCGTTGCCGCTCCTGTGAAGGATGGGGTGTATCAGTCTACGATTACCGTGGATTTGGATCAGCTGGCTTCCAAGATTCTTGTGGATATTGAACAAATGCGTATCCAGATGAATTCCAAGGATTCCGTGATTCGCTTGGATATGTTGGACCGTGATTACCGCAAAGTGGCAAAGGATATGGTCCTTTTGGAAAAGATGGCTGGTGATTATAACGACCTGTTGGAAAACTTGTCCTTTGTCCAGGCTGTTCCCAAGAACCTTCGTTTGGAATCAACCCTGGCTGAACTTACGGAATTCATGACAGCCAATTTGTCTTCTGTGAAAATGGAAACGAATTTGACTAAGGAAACCCTGGTGGTGACTGTTGTCGATTTCGTTGGCCCCATAGCGGATTTCCCCATTGCCATCACACAGGACCACAAAAACCTGGCTACAGCAAAAACAAATAATAAGGGTAAGGCTGTTTTCTCATTGAAAGATGTGATGAAGAAGAAGCCCAGCGGTGAAGTGATTGTCCATGCGGATATGAACTTCAAGTTTGTACGTCAGTCTTCCTTGCTTACCAAGACCGTTGCCTACCAGGCGAAAAAGACGGGTTGTGCTTATCAGTTGACTTGCTCTGGCGATGTGGCTGAATGCGGCGCACTGCAGGTGTTCTTGATGGATGCTGGTATCGCAATTTCTGATGATTCTAGTTTGCCGATGCTTTCTGCGACCTTGAGTTTTACCGACAAACCTAATTCAGGAAGAACCCTTTATACTTCACGCGGAACCATTGCGATGAAAGCGGGCTCTACAGAACTTGTGGAACAGCCCCAAGGTGTAGGAAGCGATGCTGAAGCCGCTCACGTAAAGGCTGTTTCAAAACTTTCCGTGAATAAAGTATTGGACGCCTTCGGAAAAGGCTGCAAGAAGTAAAAAAAAATCCTGGGTTTTGACCCAGGACTTTTTTTCTTCAAGAACTGCGCGGAGGATTCCGCGCGAATTCCTAATTACTTGTTATTGAGCTTGATCAAGTTCAGAGCGGAACCGGCCTTGAACCATGCCCACTGCTGTTCGTTGTAGGTGTGGTTGAGCTGGATCTTTTCTTCAGAGCCATCCTTGTGGTGGATAGCGAGAGTCAACGGCTTGCCCGGAGCAAACTCGGTGAGACCGAGAATGTCGAACACGTCCTGTTCCTGAATCTTGTCGTAGTCTGCCGGGTTAGCGAAGGTGAGGGCCAGCATGCCCTGCTTCTTCAGGTTGGTTTCGTGAATACGAGCGAAACTCTTCACGATCACAGCCTTAACGCCCAGGAATCGCGGTTCCATAGCTGCGTGTTCGCGGCTGGAGCCTTCACCATAGTTTTCGTCACCGATAACGATGGAGCCGATGCCCTTGTTCTTGTAAACCTTAGCGAGTTCCGGAACTTCCTTGTATTCGCCGCACTGGCAGAGAACCTTGTTGGTTTCGCCATTGAAAGCGTTCACAGCGCCGATGAGCATGTTGTTGGAAATGTTTTCCAAGTGACCGCGGTAGTTGAGCCACGGACCAGCCATAGAAATATGGTCGGTGGTGCACTTGCCCTTGGCCTTGATGAGGATCGGAGCGCCCATGATGTCCTTGCCGTCCCATGCCGCGAACGGTGCCAGAGCCTGGAGGCGCTTGCTTTCCGGATTGATGGTCACGGTGATGGAGGAACCGTCTTCTGCCGGAGCCTGGAAACCGGCGTCCTTCACTTCGAAGCCGTTGACCGGAAGTTCGCACTTTTCAGGAGGATCCAACTTCACAGCCTTGCCTTCGCCATTGACGAGGGTGTCGGTAGCCGGATTGAAAGTGAGCTTGCCGGAGAGAGCTGCAATCACAGCCATCAGCGGGGATGCAACGAAAGCGTGAGTGTTCGGGTTACCGTCAGCGCGCTTTGCAAAGTTACGGTTGAAGGAGTGAACGATGGTGTTCAATTCCTTCTTGTCGGCACCAGCACGGTCCCAACGGCCAATGCAAGGACCGCAAGCGTTGGTCATGATCACAGCGCCGAACTGTTTGAAGATGTCGATGAGGCCATCGCGTTCAGCGGTGTAGCGAACCTGTTCGGAACCCGGGTTGATGATCAGCGGGCACTTCGGGCCGAGACCCTTGGCGAGAGCCTGCTTGATCATGCTGGCTGCCATGTAGAGGTCTTCGTAGCTGGAGTTGGTGCAGGAACCGATGAGGGCTGCGCTAACTTCGTCCTTGGATTCCGGCTTTGTTTCGGTGGCCTTGATGGATTCTGCCATGTCGGTGATTGCGAAAGCGCGGTCCGGGCTGAAGGGGCCATTGTAGTGGGGAACGAGAGTGGAAAGATCAATTTCCACAACGCGGTCGAAGTACTTTTCCGGTTCGGCTTCAACTTCCGGGTCAGCCTGGAGGTAAGAAGCGATCTTGTCGGCGGCTTCGGCAACTTCTGCACGGCCGGTGACCTTGAGGTAACGGCTCATGGAATCATCGTAGCTGAAGGTGGAGCAGGTTGCGCCCACTTCTGCACCCATGTTGGCGATGGTTGCCTTGCCGGTAGCGGAGAGGCTACGTGCGCCTTCGCCGAAGTATTCAATAATAGCGTTGGTGCCGCCCTTAACGGTGAGGATGCCAGCCAGCTTCAGGATGATGTCCTTAGCGGTTGCAAAGCCCTGGAGCTTACCGGTGAGCTTCACACCGATCATCTTCGGGTACTTCAGTTCCCAGGGGAGGCCAACCATGGCGTCCACAGCGTCTGCACCGCCAACACCGATAGCCAGCATGCCGAGACCGCCTGCGTTCACTGTGTGGGAGTCGGTACCGATCATCATACCACCCGGGAAGGCGTAGTTTTCGAGAACCACCTGGTGGATGATGCCTGCGCCCGGAAGCCAGCAGTCAATGCCGTACTTTGCGGAAACGGACTGGAGGAAGTCGTACACTTCCTTACTGTCGGACTTTGCTTTGGGAAGGTCAATTTCTACACCTTCCTTGGCGATAATCAAGTGGTCGCAATGTACAGAACTTGGAACAGCGACCTTGGATTTTCCAGCAGTTGTAAACTGGAGAAGTGCCATCTGGGCGGTAGCGTCCTGCATTGCCACGCGGTCCGGATGGAATTCGGCAAAATCAGTACCACGAACATACTGCTTGGATTCTGCACCGTCGATCAAATGGGTGTAGAGAATCTTTTCTGCAAGGGTGAGGGGGCGGCCAAGGAGCTTGCGTGCACCGTCAACGCGGGCCGGCATCTTGGCATAGACCTTCTGGATCATGTCGAAATTGAAAAGCATAGTTACCTCGTTAAATTTTAACGGTTTAAAGTTAGAAAAAATCTCGCAAAATATGTGCCAAGATTATTTTTATTCCAAAGTTTGTAAAATGGAATCCAACCTGTTGGCCATATGCTTGGCTCCCTTGTAGCTCAGGTGGTCGGCGTCAAAAGCCATTTCGTTGGTGTAGTCGTTTTTTCCCCAATTGTATTCGTCGATGAATGTAACGTCCAGTGTCTTTATGCTGTCAATGATTTCTTCTGCGACCTTGGTTGACGGACCGAAAGGACCGTAGCTTCCGGTGCTGGGGTATTGGGGATTGACGGGGAAGTTGAGTGCGATGACTTTTATGTTTGCTGCCTTTGCTTCTTGTACAATTTCTTTGTAGATGGCGTAATTTTCTTCTACGATATTTCCTGCAAAGACCATGGTTTCAATGTTTGCATAGGTTTCAGCCTTGCTCCAGGATTTTGAATCCCCAAGAAAATCTTCATTGTAAGGAAGATTTTCCTTGTAGAGGAATGTGGGGCCGTTTTTTACAGCTTCAAGGAAATCTTCAGGAACTTCATCTTTCCAGAAGTTATGATTTTCGTCGTACTGGTATCCCGGATTTAGACTATAGATTTCCTCCCAATCCATGTCGCGGACTCGCCAGAATAAGACGGGAACAGATTCCAGAAGAAGATATTTGACGTTGTGCATGTGGTTCAGTACATAGTTTTCAAACAAGTACTGAATACCAAACATGTCTCCTCCGGAATAGCCGAGGTTGAGGAGATTGAAATGCTTCATTTCCTTGGCGTCAATTCCCATAAGAGTTCTGGAGCTACCGAATGCAACAATATTGAAGGAGTCGGGGGCGTTCCAGAAGGTTTCCATTTTTGTGCGGAGTTCGTAGGAAGGGAAACGTGCGTTTTCAGAATAATAAATGCCTGCGCTGTCTAAATTCAGAACGAAATCTCCGGAAGGAGTGGAGCTTGTTTTTGACCACAAGGCGGGATGCCAAAGATCGTTGCCTTCGACGATTTCTGTGATTTCTTCTGAAGTTCGGTTGATAAGAACGATTTTCTTATGTGCGCCGCCAGCGTTGGCTAAAGTTGCGATGATAAGGTTTGATTCATCACTGTTTCCGCCAACGGCCCATTCTGAATGGTCAAAGGTGTAACCTGCCGGAGCCCAAATTTTTTGAATGACTTTGCCGGTGCTGTCGGAGATGAAGAGAACTTCGTGAACGGTGTAACTTGCCTTGGAGGAGTCGGAATCCAATGTTCCTCCAAAATCGAGGAACAAGGTTCTCTTTTTTTCATCCTTAGAAAGACTTGCGTTACAGGCCAATTCCTCGTTGTACCAGGTGGTGTCCCTGTCTCCAATTTTTGCACGAAGGTACTGGGAACCGGTAACGGCAAATTTTAAATCCTTGCTGATTCCGCCGTGGAAGTTTCCGTTGAAGAGTTTTTTCGGAGTGCCAAATTTTCCATTTGAAAATGGAACCATCCAGGTCTCGTTTTCGTAGAACGTTTGTTCGTCCTTGTTGTCTTCTGCGCTGGATACATATACAATACTGGTATCGCCTTCGTCGGTCACAAGCCAGCGGGGGATTGCAGCGCTTTCCACATTTAATTTTATGATCTCGTCTGAACTTAAATCATAGACGTATAAAGAAGCTTTTGAGGATAAACCTTCAAATACATCACAAAATGCAATGTAGTTACCATTGGGCGAAAAATCTGGGTGGTAGGCATCGATGCTGTCTGCGATTTCCTTGACAGAGGGGGTGACGCTTGTATAGTCGATAAAGTTGAGACGACCGGTTTCTTCGTTTCGAAAAGCGATTTTTGTTTTCAATGACGAAGTTAGTTTTCGCATCGTAGAGGAACTGACCAGCGTTGTTACGGGGCTTTGGTTGGCAGAACCTTTTCTATCCATCCAGGAGGGGTCGGGAATAGCGCCAAAGGCAAGGCGGAATCCAACATATTCCTTTCTTGTTGCGGATGTGATGGTGTAGGTATCGCCGCGATGGTATAATTGAATGGAACTTGCTGAATTGCGATAGCTTCCGCCTTTTAAAACGCGTTCGCCAATTCCGCCACCATCAGGAGCTCCTGCAAAATTGCTGACGGTAGTGTCTTTAAAGAAGCCAAGCCAATCGTTGACCCATTCCAGAAGGTTTCCCTTTAAATCGCAGATTTCGTTATCTGCAGATTGCTGGGTACAAATCTTGTGGACTTCGTAATCGGAATTTTCGGACGTCCATCCGTTAGCCTTCTTCCAGTTCTGCTGGGCGACTAAGGTCCATTCCGCTTCCGTGGGGAGTCTATATGCATCCGCCTCAGGATGGAATGCAAAGCCTTCCAGGCCGGAACAATGTCCCTTGCTGTCGAAGGAAGCCTTCGAATAGGAATAGGCTGTATCCTGTTTTTCTTTTTTGCTTCGGGCGTTTGCAAAAAGGACTGCGTCGTAATAGGTTACGTCGGCTACCGGCATGGAATCGTTTTTGCAGCTTTCCTTGACGGCATCTTTGACGTTTTCAAAATCAATAAGGTCTAGAAATTCCTTGCAAGAGACTTCGCTTTTTCCAAAGTAAAAGTCGTAGGAAAAAGTCGCCTTCATTTGAGGACGTTCATTTGCTTTCGCCTCGGAATCCTTTGTACCAAGGTACGCGACTGCCTTGCCGGGGATGATGTGAAGTAATCCTGAATGTTCGTCGTCACTACTTTTTATGTCAATTGATGTGATTGTCGTGGAGTCTTCAGACGAACAGGCCACGAAAATAAGGCCTAGCAAAAAAAAGAGGATTCTCGTCATAAAAATTCCAGGTTTAATTCGTTTTCATAAAAAAATAAATTGACGCTCGTACTTCATTCATTATAAAAATCTCGTAATTCGTACTTCGTCGAATCTCATACTTCATACATCATACTTCATAAATAAAAAAGGCGGGTTGCCCCGCCCTTTTTTTACTTGTCCAGGCAGCTGTCGAGAACTGCGATGATCTTATTCTTTTCCATGTGCTGGCCGATGAAGACGAGGCGAATGATACGGTCACCGTATTCTTCGTCCCAAACCTTCATGAGGTCCGGATTCTGGGAAAGGATCATCTGCTGGGTAGCCTTGTCTTCTGCTGCAAACCAGCGACCGAAATTCTGTGCGGTTGCCTGCTTGCCAGCCTGTTCGAAGAGGTAGCTTTCAGTACGTTCGTCTGAGAACCACAGGAGACCCTTGGTGCGGATGATTGCGTTAGGATAGTCATCCAGGAATGCTTCGAACTTCTTGCGATCGAAGGGACGGCGACGTTCGTACACGAAGGTCGAAATGCCGTATTCGTCACCATGGGGATGATCCTTGTCGTGATGATGACCGCAGTGGCAAACACCGTGTTCGTGATCGCAGTGGCTGTGGTCTTCATCGTCGTGGTCGTGATGGTGATGTTCATGATCGTGGTCGTCGTCATCATCATCGTCGTGATGGTGGTGGCAAACGCCATGTTCATGGTCGCAATCGCTGTGATCTTCGTGGTCATGGTCGTGATGATGATGTTCATGTTCGTCTTCATCGTCATCATCATCGTGGTCGTCATCGATCTTGTTCAGCTCGATGGCCCAGGCAGCGCCTTCAGCAACCTTCTCGAAATCAAACTGCTTGGTGTCCAGGATTTCCTTCATGTCCACCTTACCGAAGTTGGTCTCGATCATCTTGGCGGTGGGCTGCAGGGCCTTCACAACAGCCTTCACATGTTCCAAGTCGTTCTTGGAAAGGCTATCCACCTTGTTCAGGATGATGGTGTTGCAGAATTCGATCTGCTGGATCAAAAGATTTGCAATGTCGGTTTCTTCCAGGTCCTTCTGGAGAAGCTTTTCGCCACCAGCGAATTCGTCGGCTAGACGCAGAACGTCTACCACTGCGGTTACGCTGTCCAGATGGCAGGGGAGAGGTTCGCCGCTCTTACTCTGGAGCTGGGATCCAGCCATGCAAATGGTCTGTGCGATAGGTACGGGTTCGCAAATGCCGCTGGCTTCAATAAGAATGTAGTCGAACTTGCCGGTTTCAAGAATTTCGGCAATCTGTTCCAGCATGTCCTGCTTCAGGGAGCAGCAAATGCAACCGTTGGAAAGGGGAACCAACTTGCCGGAATCTTCCTTGGTGATGTTTCCACCCTTTTCGATAAGGGTCTGGTCAATGTTGACTTCGCCAATGTCGTTGACGATAACAGCTACGTGATAGCCTTCCTGATTGTTAAGAACGTAGTTGAGGAGAGTAGTTTTACCGGCTCCTAAGTAACCGGTGAGCACTGTAATAGGTACTGATTTTTTCATGGTCGATAATCTAGCAATTTTTTTATTTTTAGGCTATGGATTACAAGTTTGCAATATTGCTTATTATCGTTGTGCTGGCTATGGCACTGTGTTTTTTCGTGGTAAATCCCATTGCCAAGAAAATTGCCGAAAAGACTCCCAATAAGTTTGACGACCTCCTGGTAGAAAAGAACTTTTTCTCCAGGGGGTTGCAGTTCATGCCGGCTGCCGTATTCAGTACCGGAATTGCCGAAATTTTGCCTGCGGGATCCACCCTTCTGGACTTGTGTACCCGAGTCTCCAACGTGTGGTTTGCACTGGTTGGCTTTGCGGTAGGCTGCTCCATTTTTGATGTGATCGAGGCGTTGAACGATAACAACCAAAAGACCAGGAATAAGCCTTTGCATGGAATCTTCCAGGCCATCAAACTGGCTATTTTCTGCGTGTGCGCAATTGTTATCGTTTCCCAGGTTTCTGGCAAGAGCCCTGTGTTTATTTTGTCTGCATTGGGCGCCGCTGCTACCGTGCTGATGTTGATTTTCCGCGACTCTATTTTGGGCGTGGTTTCCGGTATCCAGATCAATATTTCTGATTTGCTTCGCAAGGGCGACTGGATTGAAATTGAACGCCACAATGCCGATGGTACGGTTATCGACATCACTTTGACTTCTGTGAAGGTCCGCAACTGGGACAAGACCATTTCTGTAATTCCAGCCTATGACCTCATTACCAACAGTTTCAAGAACTGGCGCGGCATGGAAGAATCCGGCGGTCGCCGCATCAAGCGCTCTCTGCTCATTGACCAGCAAAGCATTCGCTTCTTGACTCCCGATGAAATCGAACGCCTTTCCAAGATTGAAATCCTGAAGCCGTATATGGATGAAAAACGTGCTGAGCTTGCATCGGAATTTACCGCCAAGTATGGGGAAGGTGCCGTGCCCAGTGAATTGGATATGGTGAACAGCCGTCATCTCACAAACATCGGAACTTTCCGTGCCTACTGTACGGCCTACCTGCGTTCCTTAGAGGATGTGGCTCAGAACATGACCTTGATGACCCGCCAGTTGCCGCCGTCCCCCGAGGGCTTGCCTCTGGAAATTTACGCCTTTACCAACAAGACAGAATGGATTACCTACGAAGGAATCCAGGCGGATATCTTTGACCACCTGATTGCTGTGCTTCCGGAATTTGGCCTTAGTTTGTTCCAATATGCAGGATATTTGAGAAAGTGATTTTTTAATTTGTTCGTAGAGCAAATCTTGAAAAACGGGAGGTTTGAGGACCCTATGAAAAATATGAAGTTGAATTTTGGATTTAGTGCGATTGCAGTTGGTGCTTTTGCCCTGGCTTTGAGCCTTGCCGCCTGTGGTGACGGAGGCTCTACAAACGGACCGTCAAATGATGATGATTCTTCGTCTTCTAGAGTCATCCTGAACGATAGCGAAGGATCTAGCAGTTCCAAGGCGAATTGGTCCTACCTGAACCCTGACATTGACTACGGCGAGTTTACTGATGAACGCGACGGTCAAGTTTACAAGACAGTCACCATTGGCACCCAGACCTGGATGGCGGAAAACCTGAACTACGCATACACTGGCGTGAAGTACAATTACAGCAGTTACACTTCCGATTCCACCAGCTGGTGCTACGAAAACAAGGCTTCCAACTGCGACAAGTATGGTCGCCTGTACACCTGGAGCGCCGTGATGGACAGTGCAGCCCAGTTCAGCGTAAACGCAGGAACCAAATGCGGCTACGGTAAGACCTGTACCCCTAATAGCCCCCACCGCGGCATTTGCCCCGAGGGCTGGCATGTGCCCACGAACGAGGAGTACAGCACTCTGTACACCTACATCGGTGGTTCCAGCACCGCTGGTTCGTTGTTGAAATCCTCCAGCGGCTGGAATGATTATAACGGCAAGATCGGTAACGGTACCGACAAGTATGGTTTCTCGGTGCTCCCCGCCGGTAACAGGAGCCGCAATGGCAATTTCGACACTGAGGGCAGCTGCGCCTACTTGAGGTCTGCTTCTGAGTTCAATAGCTACTACGCGTGGCGCCAGAGCTTCTACAACAGTGACGACGACGCCTACCTGTACAACGACTTCAAGGACTACGGTCTAAGTTTGCGTTGCCTCAAGGACTAACTTCTATCTGCTCAATTCCACCACGTAGTCCGCTGCGTTCACGAAATCTTGTGCGTGTTCAATGGCTATGACGGTGTGTTCGGCCTCGGTTAGGCCCTTAATCAATTCTAGCAGGTGCTGGATGTCTACCTGATGGAGGCCGCGGGCTGGTTCGTCAAATAAGAAAAGTGTATTGGGTGCCTTTGCTCGGGCAAGAGCGATGGAAAGTCGCAAACGGGCGCGTTCGCCGCCGGACATGTGGGCGGTGGATTGTCCTAAACGCAGGTAGTCCAGGCCTGTATCCACTAGAGGTTTCAACTTGTCGGCGAAGGGTTTCATGTTGGCGAAAAGCTTGTAGGCGTTGCCAATTTCCATGTCCAGAATGTCGGCGATGGAAAGGCTCTTGAATCGAATTTCAAGAACTTCGTCGCGGAAGCGCTTGCCCAGGCACACAGGGCATTCCGTTTCCTCGTAGCCGGAGGGGTCCAGGATGACGCCTTCGCCCTTGCAGTTTTCGCAGCGGCCGCCTGCAGCGTGGGTCGCGAATTTGCCGGCTGCGTAACCACGGACTTTACTTTCGGGAAGCTTTGCGAACAGGTCTCGCAGCAGGTTCCCCATGTTGATGGCACTTAAAACGGTGCTGCGGCGGTTACCGTGGAAATCCCCTGTGGAAAGGATGGACAGGGCGTCGATGCCGAGGGAGGAGAATTCACCTGCCTTTGCGCGGACAGCCAGATTCTTGAACATGAGGGTGGATTTTCCGCTGCCGCTTTGGCCGGTGATGACACTGAACTTTTTCAGAGGGAAATCGGCGGAAACAGATTTCATGTCGAAAAGGGCGAAGTCCTTGACGGAAATTGCCTGCGGTGCGGTTTTAGATGTTTTCCCACGTCCGCCGGCGACCTTCTCTTCCTTCGAATTTTTGACAGAGCGGGTTCCCTTTAGATACTTGATCCAATTTCCCGTGGGGGAGGCGGGGTTCTTCAAGACTTCTGCAGCGGGGCCCATGAACAGCACTTCGCCACCTTTTTCGCCGGCGCCGGGACCCATTTCAATAATCCAATCCGCCTTTGCAATAATGCCGGGATTGTGCTCGATCAAAACTAGGGTGTTGCCTCGTGACTGGACTTTTTTCAGCACTTTCCAGAGGGCGTCCACATCCGTATGGTGGAGGCCGCTGGCTGGTTCATCCAATGCAATCAAAAGTCCGTTCAGGTGGCCGGTAGAAAGGCTTGCCAAACGCAGGCGTTGCATTTCGCCGCCAGACAATGTAGTGCCGGAACGGCCTGCGGTCAAGTAACCGATGTCCAGTTCGTTAATGGCTTCGATGCGGTCCAGCAGGCTGTTCATGGTGGGGAGCAGGTTCTGCTTGACGCGTCTTTCGAACAAGGTGCGAACCTTTTTGTCCAGCAGGGAGAAGGGGGTGTTTAGAACTTCTGCCCAAGTAATTCCATCGATGGTGGCGTTCAGGAATTCTTTCTTCAAACGCAGACCGCCGCATTCCGGACATTCGGTGCAATCTTCGTCATCGCCGACATCCTCGCTGGCGATTCCCTTTCCGCCACAGCATGTACAGGCGGCTGCTCTGGAATAGGGTGAAAAGTCTGCGGCTTCCAGAGCCTTGGCCATGTCGGGAGCCCCATGTTCCTTACAGCAGGGCACGGTGCTGAAAACGGTTCGTGTCCCGTTTTCGTCCAAGGTCAGCTCGGAATGGGTGAGTCGCAAAACGCCATCGACGGCTTCTGCAATTCGGGTGCGGGTATTTTCGCGAACGATAACGCGGTCTACCACAATGAAAAATTCTTCGGGACAAATTTCTCGTTCGTTGTCCCTCAGGTCTGCGAGAGAATAAACTACGCCGTCGGCCATGGCGCGGGTGTAGCCTTGAGCCAGAAAGACTGCGGACAACTTATCCAGAGACTGTCCTGCGACATGCTTGCCGCTTGCTGTAACCTTGCTGCCGGTGTCCATTCGGGCGAAGAACTGCAGTTTCGTCCCTTCCGGCCTGCTTGCGATCTGCCTGATAATTTCTTCTCTGCTGGTAGATTCCATGGGACTGCCGCACACAGGGCAGGCCGGCTTCGCAAAGGCTGCAAACAGAGTCCTCAATGCGCTATCGCATTCGGAAATGCTCAAGGCGTAAGCTTTTGCAGGCGCTTCACCGTGGCTCGGCCCAATGGCCAAGCTAGCGGATAAACCTTCGGCACTATCCAGAGGAATATTTCTGCGGCCGCCCAGCAATTCGCACGCAAAAGGAGAAAGCGTTTCGAGGTAACGTCGTTTCGACTCCCCATGCAAAGTGTCCAAGACCAGGGTGGATTTTCCGCAACCCGACGGACCGCATACGACGGTAATCTTTCCCAACGGGAACTGGGCGTCCACATTCTTCAGGTTGTGAAGCCTACATCCGCGAAGAGAAATGAAATCTGCCATAAACCGCCGTCCTTGGGGCATCGCCCTTGTGAAATTTGCATCCAGGGGGAGGTTGAGGGGTGGCAGTGGGCGCGCCCCTTGCATCTTTATTCCTTAAAGGTGAATCTCAGTTCGCCGAAAGGAGTGCAGAAGTCGCCGCTTTCCAGGTTGCTTGCTTCAACACCTGCGAATACGCGGTAACCACCACCCACGGACAGTTCAAGTCTCTTGGTCACCTTGAAATTGAACTGGGCGGATGCATCAACTACAAAGAAGTAGTCTTCGGAAGAGAATGCTTCGTCACCCTTTCTGAGAATGTTCACTGCACCACCACCGATATTCACCGGAATGGAAATGGAGAAGAAATTGTGGCGATAGGGGGTGACTTCTGCCTGCAGACCGAATGCGCTATAGTCGATCATTTCGGGAACCGGGGCAGAGTAGTTACGAACGTCGCTGAGAATGGTGGAGAACCAGGCTCCAGCGGCAATGAAAGAGTTGAATTCAATACCGATACGGAGGTTCATGAAAATGGTTCCGTCGTCGATAATCATGGAGTTGCCACCACCAAAGCCGATGTAGGTCTTAAGACCTTCGTTGGCCTGTTCCTCAGGTGTGAACTGTACAGAACGGAGTTCCGCAAAGCTGCTGGTTGCGCAGGCAAATACGAGAAGTGCCGCGGCGATAATCTTATTTTTCATCGATAGAGCTGTCATGGACGTCCTCCAGGGTTGCTTCCCAGTTCCATTTCTTTTCCTTGGCCTCGGGCCAACAACAGATGGTCCACACGAGGCTGTTTCCACATAATATAATTGTCCAGATTCCAAAAACCAAGAACAAAAGTAGGGGAATAAAGGCCAGAGAACCGTAGAAGATGGACATACGGGTGACCATGGCGGTCTGGATGAACATCAAAATTTTCAC
The DNA here is from genome assembly GCA_024399015.1 of Fibrobacter sp. Lineage (GTDB taxonomy): Bacteria > Fibrobacterota > Fibrobacteria > Fibrobacterales > Fibrobacteraceae > Fibrobacter. The sequence goes on along the minus strand of JAKSIC010000002.1, from coordinate 110,875 downwards.
GTAAATATTGATGGCGAACCAGGAAATAAGGGCGGACATCAAGGATACGAGGGTCAATTTTTGCTTTGTATAAAGCTTTGCCTTTTTCCTCGGTCTAGCGGGCAGGGCTCGGAGCATCAGGAAAATCAACAGGATGGCCGCAAAATGGAAGGCGGTGTACCAGAAGGCGTTGATGATCGTTGTCAATGTTTCGGGGGAGAAGTGCAAACCTTCTACCACAATCATGTTCAAAACCTGCTGAATGTGGTTTACAAATCCTGCAAACATGCCGATGATGCCGGCCACAATCAACAAAAACGGCGTGTAGATCTGGGTCTGGCGGAGCAAGGTTCTGGAGGTCTTGTTTTCCCAAACCACGTTGAAGTTTGTTTCCAGACTGCCGAAAGCCAGGATGAATGTGACAAAAAGGCCGAGTGCGCCGACGAATCCCAGTTTGCCGATGGGAACGTGTTCTGCGTTCTTGACGATCTCGATAAGGCCTTCGGTGGGCCAGTCCAGGTTGAGCATGTCCAGCAAAATGGGCAAATAATCAGACATGAAATGGCCGAGGCCCACGGCAAGGGATATGGATGTAAGCAAAATCAGGAGGGGAACCACTGCCACCAGGGTGGTGTAGGTCAGGGAAGCTGCACGGGTCATGCCGTGGTAGTAAAAGAATGACTTGCCGGTGACGATAATGACTTTTACAAAAGTCGGAGAGCGGGCTGCGATACCATCGAACAGCCACTCCCAAGAAAACTTACTCCACCATTTTGCCATAACGGGCCAAAATGTAGTAAAAAAGCGTGGTTCTACGACGGGTGAGTGAACCTGGTATCTTAAAAAATGAAAAAATGAGGATTTTTATTTGAAATGTGGACTTTTTATTTTGTGAATTGTAATTGAAAATTAAAAATTTTGTAAAATAACTCAAAAGTGTTGACTTTTATATAAAAAGTATGTATATTCCAAATTAGAAGAAAATGGGTGTCCGTAGTCCCTGGACTACGGTAAAATCGGGAAGGGTGTGGATGTAGGAACCTTTTTAGATTAGTTTTCTTCTTGGTGTAAAACATAAGGGCTATGCCCGAATGGAGTGTGTTATGGGATATGGATTAGTGAAAGCCGTTGTGGCTTTTGGTTTGGGCCTTGGTTTGACCGTTCAGGCAAATGCGGCTCGTCAAATGGAAAATTTGAGCCGAGGCCTTGTCGCTGCAAACGTTGGCGGCGGAATGCTTGTCAGCTGGCGCCTTCTGGGTACAGAAAAGCCTAATACGGAATTCAATCTTTATCGCGATGGTGCAAAAATCGCCACCATCAGTGGAACGCAGGCAACCAACTATCTGGACGCTACCGGCAAGACAACTTCTAAGTACACTGTGGCTCCTGTTGTGGCTGGTGCAGAAGGCGAGGCCCAGGGTCTTTCTTTTGTTTATGACAAGACTTACAAGTCCGGCAGTCTCAGCTTCCCCTATGCAACCATTTCTGTAGATGTTCCTAAGGGCGTGAAAACACCCGACGGCACCACTTGCAGTTACACCCCTAACGACATGAGCGTGGGTGATCTGGATGGTGACGGCGAACTGGAATTTGTACTGAAGTGGGATCCTAACAATTCCAAGGATAACTCTCAGTCCGGTTACACCGGCAACGTTTACTTGGACGCCTATAAGTTCGATGGTCGCAAGATGTGGCGTATTGACTTGGGTCGAAACATTCGCGCTGGTGCCCATTACACCCAGTTCATGGTCTACGACCTTGATGGCGACGGCATTGCAGAAATCGCAGTAAAGACTAGCGACGGCACTGTAGATGGCAAGGGTAAGGTCATCGGCGACGCTTCCAAGGACTATCGCACTTCCACCGGTACCATCATGAGCGGTAACGAATACCTGACCGTTTTCAATGGCACTACCGGTGCAGAAATTAACACTATTAACTATTGGCCTGCCCGTGGTAAGATTACCGGCGACAATTACGGTAACCGCGATAACCGTATGCTGGCAGCCATTGCTTACCTGGATGGCGAACACCCCAGTTTGATTATGTGCCGCGGTTATTACACCCAGGCTTTTGTGGCCGCCTACGACTTTAAGGATGGAAAATTGGTGAACCGTTGGCAGTATTCTGCAACCACCTCTGGCCAGGGCCTTTATGGCGAAGGTAACCATAACCTGTCTGTTGGTGACATTAACGGTGATGGCAAGGATGAAATTGTCTTTGGTTCTGCAGCCCTCAAGTCCGACGGCACTTTGCTGTACCGCACCGGATTTGGTCACGGCGACGCCATGCATCTTTCCGACATGGATCCGGACCGTGCTGGTCTTGAAGTTTACGATGTTCACGAAGAAAAGAAGAACAAGTATTCCGAAGAATTCCGCGGCCCCGATGGTAAGGTCATCTGGGGAACTGAACAGGTGGGCGACGGTGTAGATAATGGCCGTGGCCTTGCGGCGGATATCGATTCCACCAACCGCGGTTTTGAAATGTGGTCTGGAACCAGCGGTGGAATCCGCACTGTAAAGGGTGCTCTGCTTTCCGACAAGAAGCCTTCCGTGAACTTCCGCATTTACTTTGACGGCGACCTGCAGGATGAACTTTTGGACAACACGGGCTCTAACGGCAGCGGTGGTAAGATCGAAAAGTGGAACTCTTCCGCCAAGACCATCGATCGCTATTTCAGCTTCTACAACGTGAATAGTTCTACCTTGAACAATTCCACCAAGGCTAATCCCTGCATTTCTGCGGATCTGTTCGGCGACTGGCGCGAAGAATTCATTGCCCGTTCCAGCACAGACCCTTCTCTGCTGACCATTTTCTCTACTCCCGTAAAGACCAACTTCCGCCTGTATACTTTGCTTCACGATTCTCAGTACCGTGTTAGCGTGGCTTGGCAGAATGTGGCTTACAACCAGCCGCCTCACGTGAGCTACTACTTGCCGGATATGGTGAAAAGCTTGAAGCAGCCGGAAATTTATACTGTTGCAAGTTCTGGCGAAGTGGTGATGCCTGCTGCAACTATTACCAAGAATGGTGCCGGTTCCAGCCGTCAGACCGTTGCTTTGGGTACCGCCATTTTGGACTTCGCGTACGCATATGCCAACTGCACCGGCGTGAAGGTGGAAGGCCTTCCCAAGGGTGTGACTGCAACTTTGAATACCTCTGACAAGAAGATTTACATCTCCGGTACTCCTACTGAAATCGGTACTTTTGCCTTTACCGCAACAACCGTTGGCGGCACCGGTGATGCTGCCTCCCTTTCTGGCCAGATCGTGGTGACCGACCCCTCGATTCCCCAATCCTCTAGCAGCTTTGTGCCGGAAGAATCTTCTAGCAGCGAAGGCGGTAAGCCCACGATTTCTACCAACTATCCTTCCGAAGTGAACGCCGCCATTCCTGATGAAATGCTGGGCGTTTATGAAGAATACAATGCCGGCTGGCTGGATAGCGGTTACTTCAATTCTGATAATGCAGTTGGCAGCTATGGCGTTTGGGAACTTTATTCCAAGAAGGCTGGCGAAGTGACTGTGACCGTCCGCTTTGCAAACGGTGGCGCAGATCCTCGTAACATGATGCTGTCCATTAATGGGGTTGATGTCCGTGAAGTGGAATTTGCTTCTACCGATGGCTGGACCAACTGGATGGAAACTGAGGTGAAGGTGAAACTTGTAGAAGGTAAGAATACCTTGAAGCTTACTGCGGTTTCTGCCTTGGGTGGCCCGAATGTCGACTTGTTCTATTTCGATCAGGCGGACATCTGCCTCTATCGCGATTATGAATCTGGCAAGGTGAAGTTCGAGGACGAAAATCCTGAAAATCCTGCTGCTGTGCAGAATGTAGTGAATGTCCGCGGAATCGTCGGCTATAACCCAGTCTCTGGCGTGATTCGAACCTCAGAAAGTGGCTTCGCAGAAGTTTACTACTACGATATGAGCGGCACCATGAAATATGGCATGAGTGCTGATGTTCCCGCGGGCGAAACCTTGCTGAAGGCTGATGGCGAAATGCTTCCCAAGGGCGTTTATTTCGTGAAAGTTAAGTTCAACGGACGCATGATTTCCAAAGCAAAGGTGTCCAACCGATAAAACTTGATGCCTTTCCCCTAAGAACAGAACTTTTTAGCGGGAAAGGCTTTTTTGGGATAATAAACGGGGGTGGATTCTTCATGGACTTTTTATCCATAAGGTCTCCTTTTTTTACGAGAAGTGTGGACATTATTTGGATATATTTGTCTACAGTTGATGTAGGAGTGTTCTTATGAAACAGTATCTTAAGATTCTTTTGGCTGGTGCAACAATTTTGGGTGTGAGCTCCGCAGCGAATGCTGCTCCGAAACAGATGGAAAACTTGACTCGCGGTCTGGTGGCGTCCAACGTGGGTTCTGGTGTTTTGGTAAGCTGGCGTCTGCTGGGTACAGATGACCCCGCTACCGAATTCAATCTTTATCGCGACGGTTCCAAAGTTGCATCTATCAAGGGTTCTGAAGGTACAAATTTCTTGGACAAGTCTGGCAAGGTGTCCTCCAAGTATGAAATTGCCGCCGTTGTAGACGGTAAGGAAGGCTCAAAATCAGGTGTTTCCGTGGTTTTGGACCAGACTGTCGAAAATACGGGTCGTTCAGTTCCTTTCAAGACTATCAAGCTGCAGCCTCCTGCAAATCAGACCATGCCCGATGGCGAAGTTTGCACTTACACTCCTAACGACGCAAGCGCTGCCGACCTGGATGGTGACGGCGAATACGAAATTATCCTGAAGTGGGATCCTTCCAACGCCCACGATAACTCCCAGACCGGCTATACGGGCACCGTGTTTATTGACGCCTATAAGCTGGATGGTACCCGTCTGTGGCGCATTGACCTTGGCCCGAACATCCGTGCGGGCGCTCATTACACCCAGTTCCAGGTCTTTGACTACGATGGCGACGGCAAGGCTGAAATGATTGTGAAGACTTCCGATGGTTCTATCGACGGCAAGGGCAAGGCCATTGGCGACAAGTCCAAGGTTTATCGCGATGGCAACGGCTTAGTTCTTACCGGAAACGAATTCCTGACTGTTTTCCGCGGTGTAGACGGTTCTGCCATTACGACAATCGACTTTGTTCCTCCCCGTAATATCCTGAAGTCCGAAAAGGGCAAGAATGGAGCTGGCTACTGGGGCGATAACTACGGTAACCGTTCTGAACGTTACATTGCTGCAACCGCTTATCTTGATGGTGTGCATCCCAGTGCAATCTTTATCCGCGGTTATTACTCTTCCTCATACGTTGTGGCCTACGACTTTGACGGAACCACTCTAAAGCAGCGTTGGTTCCATAAGTCTGAAAATCCGGGCCAGGGCCTTTACGAAGAAGGTAACCACAACATTACTACCGGCGATATCGATGGCGACGGCTACGATGAAATTGTCTTTGGTGCTGCATCCCTGAATCACGATGGTACCTTGCGCTACCGCACTGGCCTTGGCCATGGTGACGCTGGCCACTTGGGCGACCTGGATCCGGATCGTCCGGGCCTTGAATTCTTCGGAGTTCAGGAACATACTAACGCAGAATGTACCGATGATCTTCGTGATAAGGACGGAAAGATTCTTTACTGTAGCCCTCAGGGTGGTAAGGATAACGGCCGTGGTATTGCTGCCGATATCGACTCCACTCACCGCGGCTATGAATTCTGGTCTTCCAAGGGTGGTGGACTTCACTCCATCAAGGGTGAATTCCTTGGAACTCCCGCCTTGGCCATGAATTTCCGTATCTACTTCGATGGCGATGCATACGACGAACTGCTGGATGGCGGTTATGTGTCCAAGTACGATCCCGCAGCAAAGCAGTCGAATGTCTATTTCGATGGTCCTGTCGCTTTGAAGGCTGCCGGCTGCAACGGCACCAAGAATACCCCGTCCCTGGTGGCTGACCTCTTCGGCGACTGGCGCGAAGAAATGGTGCTCCGTAAGGATGGCGATCCTACCACCTTGTTCATTGTGTCTACTCCGGTGACCTCTCCTCATCGCGTATACACCCTGATGCACGATCCGGTTTACCGCACTGCAATCGCCTGGCAGAACACTGCCTACAACCAGCCGCCGCACCTCGGTTACTACCTGCCAGATATGGTCAAGAACTTGAAGCAACCTGAAATTCAGGTGGTGGGCGAGCCTATCGTGTCTGTTCCTGATGAAACAGAAGATTATCCTGTCGTTAAGGACGGTAAGTCTTCCTTGGAAATTTGTAAGCCTGTAGAATTTGATGGCTTTGTATGCCAGACCGATAATGCGGGCTTCGAACAGGATGGTTTCTTCAATTTTGCAAATTCTATTTCCAGTTACGGTGTATGGGAAATCTTCTCTCCCAGCGATGCAAAGACAACTTTGACTATCCGCTTTGCTAACGGTGGTACGGCAAACCGTAATATGGCTCTCTCTGTGAACGGAAAGTCTGCGGGTGTTGTTGAATTTGCTGCAACTGGCTGGACCACTTATAAGGAAGTTACTGTGGATATTGCCTTGAAGGCTGGCAAGAATACAATCAAACTTACTTCCATGACTTCCGATGGCGGCCCCAATGTGGACCATTTTACTTTCGCCATGGACGGTGTTGAAATCTTTGCTGACCAGAAGGTTCCTACCCAGGCAATTCTTGCTCCGGTTGTTCTCGGAACGAACTCTTACAATCCGGTGACTGGTGTTCTTCGCACGAACATGAGTGGCGATGCTGAAGTTTTGGTTTATGACGTGCGTGGCCATATTGTGGGTAGTATTTACAAGAATGTGGCTGCAGGCTTGAACGACGTTCGTATTGATCGCGAAATGCTTACTAAGGGCCAGTACATTGTGGTTGTTAAGGTCAACGGTTTGGCAGTTGCGAAGAGTGTGTTTGCTGTAAAGTAAAAAAGGGTTGGAGTCTTTGGGTATGAACAAATTGTTTAGCAAAATTTGGCAGGGCGTTGTCGCAGGATCTTTGCTTGTGGCTCCGGCTACCTACGCAGGAGTAACCATCTACATGCTTGGTGATTCCACCATGCAGGACTGGGCCTCCGGTTATTACCCTAAGCAGGGCCAGGGCCAGGATTTCCATTTCTGGTTCAATAAGGCTGTCGTTGTAAATCGCGGTCAGGGCGGTATGTCCCTTGGTGGTGGTGGCCTCGACAAGAAGGGAAATACTGCTGTGGGTTACTACGACATGTTCTGGAAACATGGCTGTACTTCCGGCAGCAATTGTATTGCTGATAAGGTTCAGGCTGGCGACTATGTGGTGATCCAATTTGGTATTAACGACGTTAGCTACAGTACCGAGGATTTCTTTGCTTCCAACATGAGAAAGCTGGTGGCAGAAGCCAAGGCTAAGGGCGCCTATCCCATCATTATGAGCCCTATTCGCCGTCTCTACTACGATTCTCCGACCGCAATCCATAATAGTTATCGTGGTTATCCTGCCTTGAACCAAAAGTTGTCCGAAGAATTGAATGTTCCGTTTATTGACATGAGTGAAATGGTGGCTAACTACATGATTTCTGTGGGTGAACGGTATGCCGCTCAGTTTATCTTTAACTATGCCACCAGGGATGAATACAGTAACCTGGGCAGTGACCAGGCTGACCAGGTTCATCTGCAGATGAATGGTGCAAACGCCTTTGGCCGAATCATTACGGAACAGATGCGTGCCCATAAGGACCCCATGGTCAAGAAATTGGGTGACTACATGGCTCCCATGTACCAGGTGGATGTAAAGGTTTCTCCCGAAGGTGCTGCAGAAGCAACTTCTATCGGAGCCTACTATCCCGAAGGCATGACCGTAATGCTGAAGACCATTCCCAAGAGTGGAAAGAAATTCCTGGGCTGGTATGACGGTAACGGAAATAAGGTTTCCGGCAACGCAATTTCTACGGTGAAGTCTCCGTACATTTACACCTTTAAGATGGGTAATAAGTCTACGCAGTATACCGCTGTTTATGAAGGTGGTACCGCTCAAAAGTACACTGGTGATGGCAAGGCATTAACTGCTTTCCCTACTACCACTCCTAAGAGCCTCGCCGATGTTACCTTTGAACCCTTTACCCCCATTGGCGGCACAACGGAAACTTCTGTTGCCGTTGACAAGGATATCAAGAAATTCTTTGATGCTGCTAAACCCGATGATCAGGGCGTTGGTTGGACCGAAAGCAATAACGCTGGATTTACAGGTGAAGGTTTCTATAATTTTGACAATTCGAATAAGTCTTTTGCAACGTATAAGGTGAACTTCCCTGGTGCGGGCTATACCACTTTGGCAGTTCGCTATGCAAATGGCGGAACTACCGACCGTATGTTCAATGCCTACTTGGATCACGATTACTATGTAAGCGCTCCTCCCACCGGTGGCTGGGACAAGTGGGACACCGCTTACGTTGTTATGGATGCTCCTCTTGGTGAAGCTGATTTGAAGTTTATGTCTCTCACCAGTGACGGTGCTCCCAATATTGACGTCTTCGGCTTCAGCATTGATGATGTTTGCCGAGCAAGCGATACCGCCTGCGTTAATGCCGTTATCGCAAAAGAAAAGGCAGAAAAGGATTCTTTGGATTCTATCGCTAATCTTCAGGCCATTCACAACAGAAATCTTTATTTGAATACTTTGAGCAATGCTTCCGTGAGCGTGTTTGATATGCGCGGTAAGCTTGTGGCAAAACGTGAAATGGTTGTGGGTGATCGTATTTCTTCTGTAGAATTGAATGAAATGGTGAAGACTTCTGGACTTTATCATGTTGTAATCCGCAAGGGTTCCAAGGTGATGCATCAGAAGATTGCAAAGACAAAGTAGGGTAGGAGTAATGAAAACTATTCTGAAATATTTTGCTGTCGCTGCCTTGTTCACCAGCGTTGCCGTTAGCGATACTACTTCTTTCACGATCCATGTGATTGGTGACTCCACCGTTTGCGATTACAAGGAAAGTGCTTATCCTCAAACTGGTTGGGGCCAGGTGATTGCACCTTTCTTTGATCAGTCTCGAGTGAAGGTGATTAACTACGCCATTGGTGGCCGTAGCTCCAAGTCCTTTGTGAATGATGGCCGCTTGGATGCAGTTCTGAATGCTACCCAGCCGGGGGATTACATCTTTGTTCAGTTGGGAACCAATGACCGAGACTATTCCAAGGCTGATCGCTATGTTCCCATTGATTCTAGTGAATATTGGTTCCAGAAATATGTGGATGGAGCCAAGAGAAAGAATGCTCACATTGTTTTGATGAGCCCGTTGATGTTGAACACTTATCCTCGTAACGTGTTTGATAACAACATGACCGATGCATCCCATAAGGGCAAGGAATACCCTGTGAAGGATGTGATTGCAAGTGTTGCAAAGAAGAACGGTGTCCCGTTTATTGACTTGACTACCAAGACCTATAACTTGTATAAGCAGATCAGCTCTGCCTATATTTCCCGCTACATTTTCAAGATGTTCCTGCCGGGTGAATATCCCAACTATGCAGGTGGTGTAACAAACGACGGTACAACCCATTTCCAGGAATCTGGTTCTGTGGTTCATGCCCAGTTGATTACGGAAGGCCTTCGTGAAAATCTGAATAATTCCAGCGTGAATTCTTCTGAAAAGGCTGCCTTGACCACATTGGTTGGCGCTATTGCTCCCACGTATAAACTGACGGTAAAGGCCAATGTTGCTGGAAGTGGCCTTATTACCCACAATCAGAATTTGCCGGGTGGCGCTGCTTTGAATCTTCATGTTTCTCCGGGTAGTTTTGGTAAGCGTTTCCAGTATTGGGCCGATGATGACTGCAAGAAGGTGACTGCGGATTCCAACTACTACAAGGTGAAAATGCCTTACCGCGATATTACCTATACTGCGATGTTTGAAGGTGGTGCCCAGTGCGTGACTACAAATCACGGAAGCGAAAACGTTCCCGTTGCAGGTTCCAGTTCCAGCGAAACTCCCGCATCTTCTTCCAGCATCAGCGAAGTCGTCAAGTTTGAAATTCTTAAGGGAACGGACGCTTGGCCCAGCGTAAGCGATATGTCCTATCCTGATGAGTTTGGTCCTGCGGGATGGACTGAATCCAACCATTTGGGTTTTGTAGGAAAGGGTTTCTTCAATTTTGATAATTCCGTAAGCTCCTATGGTACTTACAAGATGACATCCTACCAGTCCGCATCTAATGCGCGTATGTTCATTCGCTACTGCAACGGTAAGACAACGACAAGCAAGATGAGCGTGCAGGTGGATGCCAAGACCTACGAAGTGGAATTTAAGCCTAGCGGTTCCTGGGATACATGGGATACCGTTTATGTGGATGATGTCTGGCTGGATGCCTGTGATTTTGACTTGAAGTTTACCTCGTTGACTTCTGACGGTGGCCCCAATATTGACGTGGTTGGCTTTGACATCAAGGACGTTTACCGTATCGGCGCGGAACCTGTGGTGGAACCGGCTAGTTCCAGTTCCTCCACGGAATCTATCGGAAAGAGAATGGATTCTCGTTCGGTGCTCTTGAATCAGAACCGTACCGTGAACCTTCTGGGCCGTACCGTTTCTGGTCGCAAGATGGCTCCCGGCAAGTATTTCAAAACAAAGTAAAACAACTTTTTCCATCGAAGAGGGTCCGGCTTTTGCCGGGCCTTTTTCTGTTGTATGACTAAACACACATCTTACACAGAGTGTGGACAAAAATTTGCTCAAAGTGTAGACTTTTTGTTATATTAAATGATGGAAAAACAAAATAAAAAGTCTACGTTTCCATGATCAATCTTTTTGAATATTTGAATTACCGCGATTTTTTGAAGGACGCATACGAAGAACGTCATGCCGGTGACTGGCGTTTTAGCCACCGCTTTATTGCTGAAAAGGCTGGCTTCGATGCTTCCATGTTCAATAAAATCTTGCAGGGTAAGCGTAACCTGACTTCTCGTCTGGTTTCTGTTTTTGCTGATATTTTCTGTAAGGATGAACGTGAAAAGAAATACTTTGCCGACATGGTTGCTTTCAACCAGGCAAAGAACCATTCTGAAAGCCGTCAGTTCCTTGAAAAGCTTGTTGCTACCAAGGAATGCAAGGTTGAAGATGTGGCCAAGGACCAGTTTGAATATTTCGACAACTGGTACCATGCGGTCATTCGTGAACTGGTCACTTTTTATCCTTATGTGGGTGACGATGCTGCCCTCGGTTTGATGGTGCGTCCGCCTATTTCTGCAAGCCAGGTGAAATCCTCTATCGCACTTCTTGAACGTCTTTCTATGATCAAGAAGAATGAGCAGACCGGTTTTTACGAACAGACTCAGGGCTTGATTTCCAGCGGAAGTGAATCCTACAGCACCGCTGTGAATTCTTACATCCAGCAGAATTTGACCGTGGCTCAAGATGCCATGGACCGTTTCAGTCGTGAAGAACGCAACTTGTCTACGCTTGCATTTGGCTGTGACGAAGATACATATAAGGAATTGGTGGAAATGGTCCGCCGTTTCCGTCGTGAAATTTTGGCTAAGGTAGGACAGTGCCAGAAACCCAATCGAGTTTTCCAGCTGGGAATGCAGTTGTTCCCTCTGTCTGATCCTTATCCTCCTCCGCAGCGACGCGGCCGCAAACGCCGTATCCGCGGAATGGAAACAATCGAGAATGCCTCTAGTGAAAATGGTGATGTAGAAGGGGACGATGATGTTTAAATTTTCATCTAAGCTTTTGACGACTTTGTCCGTAGGGATGCTGTCTAGCGCTTGGTTGACGGGCTGTAGCCCTGATCCGCAGACTGCCGGCGGTACCGAAGCTGAATCTACCATCGCCTTGCAGATTCGTTTGGCAGATGGTTCTCCCGCAGCAAAGACTCGTGTTCGTATGCTGTCCGAAGACTTCTTGGCTGATGGTCTGACTGACGCAGAATGGACTGTTTCCGATGACAAGGGCAAAGTCAAGTTTGAAAAGGTTTCCAACGGATCCTATACCATTGAAGCTCGCAACACGACGGGCGAAAATGCGGAAGGTGCCGTTACCTACGTAACGCTGGACTCCAAGACTGATTTGTCCAATGAAGTGAAACTTGGTGAACTGACTACGATTCAGGGCCGTGTTGCTGCAGGTCAGGGCCCCTCTGTAATTCGTATTGCTGGTTTGGATCGTTATGTGGTTCCGGATAGTGCTGGCTACTTTGTGATTGACTCGCTCCCTGCAGGTAGTTTCGACTTGCAGATTGCAAGCCTTTCTAATCGCGGAACCATTAAGTTGTCCGCCACTGCTGGCGACGAAGTTCCCGAAGTAAGCTTGGGCAAGGTCCGCGGCTTTGTGGTGGAAGACTTTGAACGCTTCACCGGCATTTCCTCTACTGGCGAATTCCTTGGCGACGGCTGGTGGTACTCACTGGATGCTGATGGCGAAAACGTTTTGCCCCTTTGGGACAAGTCTCTTACTCGCAAGTACTCCGGTAGCGACGGCTGTGCTTCTGGTGGCTGCGCCCGTACTGAGAAGCGTCTTGGTTTCCTTTTGGGTAATGCTGATTCTGCCTACGTTCTGCCGGGACTTGATTCACTCATGTTCTCTGCCCGCGGTAACGGAACTTTGCGAGTTGCCGTATCCTTTGGCGGCTTCGGCGATTCTACCGAAGGTGGCTACGAAACTGAAGTTGAATTGAAGAAAGTGTGGAAGGGTTTCTCTATTGCAGTAGACGATATGAAACCCTATGGCAAGGCCGACGGTAAGAATATTAAGATTAGTCGAATTGATTTCCAGATGGTGGATGGCGACACATTGTTCCTTGATGATGTGACTTTGGGTGGCATCGACGAATCCACTTTGAAGAATGTTGCTTCCAAGAATCAGAACTATACTGTTTATTCCGAAGACTGGTCTGCTCACGACGCCTTGATTGCTTCAGCAGAAGGCTACGTTGCTGGAATTCGCGGTGGCGCAGATGGCATTATTTGCCGCGTAACAACGATGGAAGATTACATTGTTGTTGATGATTCTACTGCTGTAGATTCCTTGGGTAACATTGGCACTAAGGTAATCATTGCCCCGGGCTCCTTGCGTGACTGCGCTATGCGTGATACTGCCGCATGGATCCTGTTTGAAAAGAGCGGTGTGTACCATTTGGGCTCTCCTCTCCGCATTACATCTTACAAGACTTTTGATGGCCGCGGTCGCGATGTCCAGATTACTGGAACGGGAATCATGACGGATGGAACTACAGAAGTGATTTTCGAAAACATCACTTTCAATGCACCCTCTGTTTATGAAAAGGATTCTAGCATGCACAGGGCCGTTTCCTTGCATAATATTACAAACAAAATTTGGATTGATCATTGCACCTTTGATGAATATCCCATTTATCAAGTGGACATGAAGCGCAACTCTTTTGACGTTACCATTTCCTGGTCTCGTTTTGAAAATGCTAATACAGGTGTTCTGTTTGGTCTTGAACCGGATTTGTTCAAGGAAACCGATCAGACCTTGACAATGCATCACAACTACTTTGCCAATATGAGCGTATCTGGAGTGTTTGCTCGCGGAGGAAAGCTTCATGCCTACAACAACTTCTTTATGGATGTTGACCATTATGGTGTGGAATGCACAGACTCAGCCCGTTGCTACATTGAGAAGAATGTTTTCAATAAGGACAACGCTGTTTCCCTCTATCGCCTTTGGGATGGCGACGCTCCCATTGATACCACAGTTGGCTTTGTGAAGATGGTAGACAACTGGTATGCCGGTGGTGGCAAGGATGCTGTAGGCGAAGCCAGAGGCTACAAGCCTGAGTATGAATATAAGGCTGAGGCTGCCGATGCTTCCCTTGCATGGAAAATCAAGCAGCAGGCCGGACCCCGCTAGGATTTTTTGTATTTTTGAGCCATGAAGAAAAAACTCCCTGCTTTTTTGTTGATGCTGGCAGTTCCCCTGTCCATTGTGGCTTACGTTAAAACCGCTGCTATTAGCGGTTCCGAATTGCTTGGTGTTGTGGCGGCCATGGGCCTTTACATTTTGGTGTTCTTCCTGCTGGCTATGTTTTTCAATTCTCGTAGTGATGCCGAAGGCCAGGGCCCTGCGGTGAGTGCCTTTGATGAACTGGAAGAAACCAGAAAATTGGCTGCCCAGCTGGGAAAAGTTGCTGACGAAGCCGAAAAGCAAAAGAAGGCAGAAACTTCTCAAAAGAAATAGCGAAAGTTGGCATGCTCTTTGCGTGCCTTTCTTTTTGACATAAATGGTTTGGCGCGTTTCAAGAAATAGCGCGTTCCACGAAAATAAAAAGAGTGAAATTATGAGTGAAGAATTGAAATCAGCTTTGTCCTTGGTTAAAAAGGTTCTCAAGGAAGTCCGTATTTATAATCAGGCTTCTACCGTTTTAGGTTTTGACCAACAAACCATTTGCCCTTCCGCAGGTATGGAAGAGGAAGGTGATGTGGCGGCTTTCCTTGGCAACAAGGCCTTTGCTTTGCAGAAGGATCAGGCTTATATTGATGCTTGCCAGTATATTTATGACCATCGTGATGGATTGACTGCAGACGTTTGCGGCGATGCTGCTTCTGGCGAATCGCCCGAGGTTGCCGCAGAATTTGACCGAGCCCTTGCGGAAAGTCTTCAGCGTGATTTTGCCCGTGAAAAGAACATTTCTGCAGAAATGCAGTTGGAACATTCCCAGATTTATAACCGCGCCTTTGTGAACTGGATTAACGCCAAAAAGGCAAAGGACTTCGGTCTTTTTGAAAAGTCCCTGGGGGAGGTGCGTACCGCACAGCTTCAGGCTGAATCCCTGCACGGAAATCGTGAAGCCACTCCGTATGATACCATTTTCGGTGGCTATGAACGCGGGCTCACTTGTGCTGATCTTGATATGGCTTTCAATCGCTGCAAGGAACGCTTGGTTCCGCTGCTTAAGCGCATCATGGCCAGCAAGAAAAAGATTCGTACCGATTTCCTGAGCCGCCCTGTTACCGATGAGGCCCAGAAGGAAATGGCCAAGTATTTGCTTGATGTGATGGGCTTTGATTTTAATCGCGGAGCTTTCTCTACGGCGGAACATCCCTTTACCACGGAACCGGGTAAGAATGACGTTCGCGTAACGACCCATTATTATCCTACTGCTTTCTATTCTAGCATGTTCAGCATTATTCACGAAGGTGGTCACGCCTTGTTCGAACAGAACCAGCCGGCGGAAAACTTCAGCCACTTTATTGAATACAACAAGACCATGGGCATGCACGAGTCTACCAGCCGTTTCTATGAGAATCGCATTGGCCGCAGCAAGGAATTCATCCGCTTGATTTTCCCCAAGTGCAAGGAACTGTTCCCCAACGTGTTCTGCGATGTGACGGAACAGGAATTCTACGAGGCCATGAATACGGTAACGCCCAGCCTTATCCGAACCGAGGCTGACGAATTCACCTATACCTTCCACGTGATTATCCGTTATGAAATCGAGAAGATGATTGTGAACGGCGCAGAAAATGGCGAACCGGTGAACATTGCGGACCTGCCGAAAATCTGGAACGCAAAGTACAAGGAATATCTGGGTATTGAACCTTCCAATGATGCAGAAGGCGTTCTCCAGGATGTCCATTGGACCAGCGGATTCGGCTATTTCCCCACCTATGCCCTGGGCAACATGTACAACGCCATGTATTATAACAAGATGAATTCCGAATTTGATTTGTCCGCCGCGGTGCTCAAAGGAGACTTTGCCAAGATTAATGGCTGGATGAAGGAAAATGTCTGGGCCCGAGCTGATCGTGAAGCTCCCAAGGATTGGATCCGCCAGATTACCGGCCGCGATTTCACTCCTGACGATTTCCTGGATTATCTGGAAGCTAAGTATTCTGAAATCTACGAACTGTAAGGTTTATTGAAAAAGTTTAAGAACTGCTGATTTTGTAACTCGTTGATAATCAATGAGTTATAAAATGAATTGGCGAAAATGGGCTAAATTCGCCAAAAATCTTTAAAAAACGGCCTTAAAATGCTATCTTTACGCTCGTAAACTTCAAGGAGCTAATAATGCTTAAATCTACTCTGCAGCAGACCGATCCGGCTATCTTTGACATCATTAAGGAAGAAGCCGAACGTCAGGAATATGGCATCGAATTGATCGCCTCCGAAAATTACACCTCCAAGGCCGTCATGGAAGCTATGGGCTCCGTGCTGACCAACAAGTACAGCGAAGGCTACGTTGGCAAGCGCTACTACGGTGGTAACGAAGTGATCGACAAGATGGAAGCTCTCGCCATCGAACGCTGCAAGCAGCTCTTTGGTTGCGACCACGCAAACATCCAGCCCCTTTCCGGTTCTCCGGCAAACGCTGCTGTTTACATGGGCGTCCTCAAGCCGGGTGACAAGGTCCTTGGCCTCAAGCTCGATCACGGTGGACATCTTTCTCACGGCCATCCGGTGAACTTCTCCGGCATGCTCTACAACTTCGTCCAGTACGAAGTGGATAAGGAAACTGGCCGCATCGACATGGACAAGGTCCGTGAAATCGCTCTCCGCGAAAAGCCCCGCATGATCCTCGCTGGCTTCTCCGCTTACAGCCGCAACCTCGATTGGAAGAAGTTCAAGGAAATCGCCGACGAAGTTGGCGCTCTCACCATGGCAGACATTTCTCACGTTGCTGGCCTCATCGCTGGTAAGGCAATCGAATCTCCGGTTCCCTACTTCGATATCGTCACCACCACCACCCATAAGACTCTCCGCGGTCCCCGTTCTGCAATCATTATGTGCAAGGACAAGATGATCAAGAAGATTGTCAAGGGCGAAGAAAAGGAAGTCTCCCTGCCCAAGGCAATCGACGCAGGTCTGTTCCCGGGTATGCAGGGTGGTCCCCATGACCACATCAACGCTGGTAAGGCTGTTGCATTCCTCGAAGCTCTCCAGCCGGAATTCCAGGCTTATGCCCAGAACATCATCAAGAACGCAAAGGCCATGGCCGACGAACTGATGAAGCTTGGCTACAAGATCATTTCCGACGGTACTGACAACCACCTCATGGTTGTGGACATGACTTCCAAGGGCATCGGTGGTAAGGATGCCGAAGTTGCTATGGAAAAGGTTGGCATCTCCTGCAGCCGTTCTACCATTCCGTTCGACACTCGTAAGCCCATGGATCCGTCCGGCGTACGTCTTGGCACCGCAGCCATCACTACCCGCGGCTTCGACGAAAACGATTCCCGCCTGGTGGCTCAGATCATCGACCGTTGCATCCAGAACAAGGACAACGAAGAAGGCCTGAAGGCTATCCGTCAGGAAATCATCGACCTCTGCAAGAAGCACCCGCTTTACAAGTAATTTCTCGAAGAGAAATTACTTGTAATTACCGATTACGAAGTACGATTTACGAGATAAGATAAACGCGGCGGAGCCGCCTGGTTTAGTCTAGTAATTCGTAATTCATAATTCATAATTAAAAAAACGCCTAGCAGTAAAACTGCAAGGCGTTTTTTTTCTCTTGTTTCTTCCTTACCGCAATTTCTATATTCGGAGATATGAACGTAATCAAGCTAGACAAGGTTTCCTACCGCTATCCGGGTTCCAGTAAGTGGGCTCTTTCGGATATGTCCCTAGAAATTCCTCAAGGAAGCTTTTTTGCGTTGCTTGGCCCTAATGGTGCAGGTAAGACTACTTTGCTTCGTTTGTTGTGCGGTCGTTTCTGTGGCTTTACCGGCAAGATTGAAATTGCGGAATCCTACGTCGCAAAAAATGGTTTTCTGAATCCGGAAAATTACGGAGTTCTTCTTGAAAATCCCGGCATTTATCCGAAGCTTTCTGTGGCGGAATACCTGGACTATTTCGCAGGCTTTTACGGCTTTGGTGAATCTGGATCTAGCAAGCAGAAAATGATTCGTGATCGAATGGAAACTTTGGCCAAAAAGTTGGAATTACCTTCCTTGTCCGTAAAGATTTCCTCTCTTTCTCTGGGCAATCGCCAGAAGGTTCAAGTTTTGCGGGCAATGCTGCCCAATCCGAAGCTTTTGATTTTGGATGAACCGGTGGCAAACCTTGATCCTCTTTCCCGAGAAGTGGTCTGGTCCATGATTTCTGATTGGCGTAGGGAAGAAGGCGGTACAGCCATTGTCTGCTCCCACATTCTTGCTGAAATGGAAGCTGAGGCTACTGATTACGCCATTATCAATAATGGTAAGGTTTTGGATTCTGGTTCTGTAAAACCTAAACAGGATGAAACGGAATGCGCAGGAGCTATGAACCTGAAGTTTGATGGCTCTGTTTCCATTGAACAGGTGAAGTCTGCTCTAGCTGCGGCAGGGCTGCCGCTTAGCTCTATTGATGTGGCTAAGAGTGGTTTGTCTGAACTGTATCAGAAAATGGTTCGCAACACCTGAGTTTGCAAAGCCTAGACTTTAGAAGGTCTGGGAAAGGTCGAATGCGAATCGTCCCCAGTCGAATCCTTCTGGACTCCAGTCGGTCAAATTCTTCTTGAAAGCATAGTCCAGACGGAACGTCAGGAACTGCCAACGGTAACGAATGCCTAAACCGAAGCTTTCGTTTGTGGCGGTCTTGTATGCCGGATCTTCATCCATGATTTTTGTCCAGTCATAGAACTGGACGATTTGCCATTGCTGTACGGACTTCCAGGGGAGACTCCAACGAATTTCCTGGTTGAATCGCACGTATGTGGGGGTGAGACCGGTGTTGATGACTTCTTTGCCATCTTCGTCTGTTGATGTATAACTTGCGTAGATACTGCGGAAACGGTAACCTCTCACGGATCTTGATCCGCCTTGGTAAAATACTCGGGCATCGTCATCACTTGCTTTAGCAAAGAATCTACCAGCGCTGCCGCTAACAGCTCCGTTGAATGTCGAGAAAAGAGGAAAGTATAAATTCGTGGTGACTTCGCCGTAAGTGTACGGGTCACCAAACATGGCTAGTTCCTTCCAGTTGTCTCCATCCCAGTTGGTGCCCGCGCCAAAGGTCGGTGCAAGTCGGATTCCCTTTGTGGGGTTGAAGTAGTCGTTGGTGTAGTCAAAGGTCAATGCAATTTCGCCCTTCAGCTTGAACATCTTGTCAATCATCTTGTTCACGTAACGGGTGTCAAGAGTTCCGCGGAATCGTATGTGTTTTGAAAGGCCGAAGGTCAAGTCCGCACGGTTAATGATTTCGTATCGTTCTTCGATGCTGTCGGGGTAGGCGGGGGGAGTAATCTTTTCGTGGTTTAAAGTCAATCGGTCTTCAAAACGAATAGCTGTAGGAATGAAACTGAATGATGTCCCGAAAAGCAACGGGTTGGCGTAACCGATGGACATTTCCTGCTTGTGTTGTGCCAGCATGAAGTTGCCGTAGAATTCGTTGAACTTGCCGAAGAAGTTCTTGTGCTTAACGCTAGCTTGAGCTCCGAATCCGTAGATTTCTTCAAAGAAGAAACCATAGTGCAGTTCTCCAGGAATACGTTCTCTCACGGTCATATGGACGTCGGAGAGACCATCTTCACGAAGAGAGTCTGTCAGTTTGATTTGCGTAAACAGCTGGGTGGAGAAAAGTTTCGACTTGAAAGAATTGTACTGGTCACCGTCGATTGTTTCTCCCTTTGGAATTTTCCAGAGAGAAGAAAGCCATGCGGTGTCTGTAAGGCCGGCTTCGTTGTTTTGTTCCGTAGAAAGATTGCTGCTGGGGGTTCGCATGGTTTGGCTAACCATGCTGCCCATCATCACCTTGGCGCCGGGAGTAACATTGATTTCAACGAAAATCTTTTTCTTGGTGGTATCGATTTTTTCAACAGAGGAAACGTATGCATGGAGGAATCCTTCCTTGCGGAAAGCCTGTTGTACAGCTTGCAAGTCCTCGGAAATGTCCTCGTGATTGTAGAAACGCTTTTTGGAAACGTTAAGGTCGGAATTTTCAATGTCGACCTTGCTGTTTTCCGGCATGTTCAACTTTACTCCGCTGAAACGATAACGCTTGCCGTCACGGATGTCAAAGACGTAGTTTGTGCGGATGGTGTCCTGACCAACGTATTCGCGCTTAATGTCAAGAACGATGTCAAGACTGTAGTAGCCACGAGAGAAGTACAGAGCCTTGATGTTTTCCATAGAAAGACGCATCAAGAAATCCTGCTTGGTGGTGTCCATCTGACTGAAACCATCGGGAACATCCAACTGTTCTTCCAGCTGGAAACTAGAGAACGCCTTATTACCGTTAATTTCAATGCGCCAAGGATGCTTGCCTGTTTCATCTGCGAACAGTAACGCCACAAAAACCATAAGTAAAACTAGGAGTCGCTTCATTTCTTTTCCTCCTCAGTTTTTGATGATTCTTGAGTCTTTTCTGATTCTTCTGCGTCTTCGCATTTACCAAGTCCCAGCAGACAAGGGTTCCAGTAACGGTAAACGTAGTTAATACCGACGTTCTTTTCTACTCGGTTGCCGTTACCTTCGGTACCTGTGTTGGTCAGATATTGCTTGGATATGAGCAATGCGTTCAAGGAAAGGGTGGGGGAGATATGGTTCTTGTGAGAGAACTCTTCTTCCTGGAAGAACGGCAGCGTGTAGTTCACACCGAATTGAAGAGCCTGGTCGTAAGTGGGGTTTTCGCTCTGGTCTTGGGTGTAACCGAAGATAAGGCTCAAGTTCTTGACCCAGCGATCCAGGGAAATAGGCACCTTCACGAAACTGGAGTCCTTGTCGTTCATGGAGGTGTTTTCGAACAACATCACCTTCATTTCGATATCACCGATGTAGTCGCCGCCAAGAGTCTTGTTTGCTGTGGTAGAAATAACCTTACCGATTGCTTTACCAGCAAGTTCGTTCCAGTCGGTGGATTCACCGCTATCGTCTGCGATACAACCGAGGAAGATGTTGTAGTAAATTGCGGCAGAAGATTCCATACCGCAGTTTGAAGACGGTATAAGCTGCGGGTTGGTAATGGTTCCCTGCACATCAAGATTGATGGGGCAAGTTTCTTTTTCGTTATCGCTAGTTTCTGTACAGTAGGGAAGATCCTGGCTGCTGTTTACATCGATGACGCCGTGTTGCCAGGGAACATCGTTCCAGGAAATCTGGAATGCGTTCAAGGTGAATTCGTAAATATCCTTAATGCCGATGAAGCCGGAGTTCGTGTTTGCAACGTCACCACGGAGCAACGGTCTTGTGGTGTTGCCCAGAGCCCAGAGGTCGATGGTCAGCGGGAATGTGGCCACTGGCGTTACGATGGCGATGGAGTCGTTCTGCGTGTCGCTAATGTGAACCGCGAGGTTGATGGGGCTTGCGGTGGAAAGCTTTTCTTCCTGAACTTCTTTCTTACGAAGTTTCGTGATGTAGTTGTTCAGCGTGGTAAGGTACTTGTCCAAGGATGTCGGCGTGACTTCAATGCTGAAATCCTTGTAGTAAACCAACTTGTCGATGAGAATGTTGCCTGTAATGGTATTGTTGATGATGACGCCTTCTTCGCTGTGGGGAATGCTGAAACCAACATCACCATGGGCCAGGGCTTCGGCCTTGCCGTACAAGTCGTCATTCATTACAAATGAAATTTGAGGAATGTTTGCGGAAACGTAGAGGTCGTTTTCACGATCTTCGAGATGTCCCTTGATTCCCTGTAAAGTCAAAGAACTGCTACCTAAGTCAATTGAATATTTCTCGGATACGACATCGACTGCTTCCAACTTCATGCTATCCAAGTTGAATCGGATTGTGGCGTTGATAGCTTCGCCCTTTTCGTTAATGGTGCCGGCTTCGCTGATGTTGACAAGACCATCTTCAAGATGTCCGCGGAGATGAAGCGGAATCTTCAGGTTCATCTTGGGCGGCTGATACTTTGTGGAATCAGAGCGAATGTCTGCAACGATTCCTTTTAGACCCTTTGTCAGGTCAGCAGCAATATCAATATGCAGGTCGGTGTTTTGAATTTCACTAATGGTCTTCGGAATATACCATGAACCATTGGCGTCCACCGTTCCGTTGAACATTAAACTGTTGTCAAAGTATCCTTCTGCCCATAGTGTACCGCCGTTATCGCTTCCATGAGAGAAACTGAGATGGTGCTTGTCACTAAAGATGTGGTCTAGGATAATTTGTGTGTTACCTGCCCAACCACCGTTACCAATATCTAGGTAGGAATTAAGCTCAACCTTGTCGCCTTCAGCAAAAGCGCTCATTTTCTTGATGTTGAAGAAATTCTTGGAAATGTTTGTAAACGCGATGTCCTTGAAATCAAGATTGCCGATAAGTCCTTCGCCTTCGTTGTAGGCCAATTCGCCGGTGATAAGACCCGAGGCCAAGGTGCTATCGTTCAAAGGTTCTAGCAACAATGGAATACTGAATTCCTTGGAAGAAACCCAGGCGTGTAGAACTTGTATGGGCAAGAAACTGGTGGGCTTGAAATTGGGGTTTGAATCGTTGGGTAACACGATGGCTGCGCTACCTTGTACAGAGTTCTTACTCTGGGTGGCGATTGCGTCATCGATGAAAATGGTGTCTCCGTTTTGACGGACAACAATGTCGCCAGCGACCTTGAATGCATCCAGTTCGCCTTCGGCGGAAAGTTCTGCCGCACCGATGTTGTTGTCAAAGTCTTGGTGCCAGTGGCCAGTGATGTTACCGTTGATTTTTTCGCTAAGCTTGATGTCTGCGAAAGGAATTGTTCCAATGACTGCGTGGTTTGCTTTGGCGTCGAGGAATAAGGTGTCGTCCAAGCCGATGTAGACGCTTGCCTTGCCACCGTGGCGCTGGGTTACGTTCCAGGAGGTGTGTGGGTCTTCTGTTCCCCACATAACGTCTCCGTCAAAATCGAATGTTTCCTTCGGTGTGTACAGGATGCAATTGGTGAATATGATTCCTTTTGTGTCGAGTTCCAGCATCACCTGTGCGGAGTCCGCTGTCATATGGTAGGCGAAAGGGATGGTGTCGAACTTTGCCAGCACGCGAAGTTTGTGCATATCAAAGGATCCGAACATCTTTGGCTTCTTTAGAACAACGTTTCCGTGAGTCCAGTCTAGGGCCCAAGGTTCGTACGTTGCGACGTCGCCCACAAAGGTGATCATCAATGAATCGTTGAAATCTAAGTGAGCATCAATGCGTGAACCTTGCCTTGTTTCAAGTTTCGCATCAATGACGTTTCCCCGTTTTTCGGCAGACGTGATTTCCACATCCAAGGGCATAATCTGCGGACCGAACTTGGCACTCATGTGCTGCACTTGGGCTTCGAAAGTTCCGTCCAGATTCTTATCGAAGTCGCCGCTGAAGTGGATTGAACCGCCTTCACCGTTGCTCATGGAAATGTCTGTGTTGATGTTGTTCTGGTCGCCTTTTAACTTGATGACCACGTCTTCCGCTTCCAGTGGCCAGAACTCGCCGATGTGAGTCTTGATCGTTGCGTTGTACTTGGCGGTTTCCTTCTTTGTGTCCAGGTCCGCTTTTACAGAAACATCTAGCTTGCCGATGCCTGGAATTCCATCAGGCAAATCGAAGGGGATCCATTTCGTAGGATCGTTTACCGTTACGTTCGTGTTGGTGCTAAACTTGGTCAGGTTGTTCTTGGGTGCATCAACCTGGACAATGACAGAATCCTTGGCTGTTTTTACGCTGGCGTTGGCTTTAAGTTTGTCGCTTCCGAAATCGGCGTCAAGTTTCACAGATGCAGGACTGGAAATGTAGTCGCCACTGACCTGCTTAATGGAAACACCCGCAGCTGTTTTTCCCTTGCTCTGGACCTCCAGTTGGGAGACGTTCCATTTCATGTTGTTGGACAACTGAACGTTTGCTTGTGCCACACCGACTTTCACAGGAACAGGGAACTTCAAGTCTTCTGGAACTGCAGGCGTACTTGCGGCCTCTTGTGAAGTCTTCTTGTCGGCCTTCTTTTTGCTCTTGGGGTCGTCTTCGGGCAATTGGATGTATGCGTCGACGGTATCCAGGTTCAGCGCGACGCCCTTGGTTTCGCCCAGAATGGTCACGTCGAGAACAGGCTTTGTGACGCGGATGGTGGTGCCGTCCATTTCCACTTTGACAGAGTCAAAAGAGTGGGTAAGGAGACCGTCCATTTTATGGCCATAGGGAGAAATTGTAACCCCTGCGACCGTGTGTGGGGTGGCTAGAAATCTTTCGATGAACTCACGACAAAACCAGACGCCAAGGGCAATGGCGCCAACCACAACCATTACGATAAAGGTTGTTCCTGCAAATGTTGAAGTGAGTTTTTTCAACTTAGCCCATATTATAGAATTTATAAGGCCTGGAGCGATTTCAGTAGACCCTAAAACACCCCATAAATCGTTGATACTCAACGAGTTACGAACGCCTAACCCTAATTAGTGAAAATACGTGCACTAGAAAATGCAGCGGCCGCCACACTTTCTAGCAAATTTCGCGTATTTAGATGCTTTAGATTTAGTCTTGGATGCAGCGAACGGAACGAGCCTGCTTCTTGTCGCCGGAGCGGTGCTTTACAGCGTAATCTCGGTCAATGAAACGGCCGCATGCACTGGTCTTGGTGGATTCTGTAGAAGACCAGAAATGAGCGTCATATTCGTAGAAATTTCCGTCGGCGCTGCGGTTGCCTGTGGGAATGACGTTGAACTGATACTGGTCTACGCCAGCATCCACGGTCCAGACTTCCTTGGACTTAAGAGCCTTGGCTGCATGTGCTACGTCGCCGGTGGCTTCAATCAGGGTGTCCCAATCGTTGTCGGTGGGCAGGTGCCAACCTTCGGGGCAAATGCCGCGAACGATGGGTTGGGTCAAGGAATCGGCCAAGTCGCAAAGGGTCTTGTTGCCGCAGGGAACAGTTTCGGAGGAGTCCATGGCAACGGCCCAGGTGTAGAGTCTGCCGAACTTGTCGCAGTTTTCGGGAATACCCATGGGGCAGAAGCTGCTGTCGATGGCGTAGTTCAGGTTTTCTGCCATCCAGTTCTGGTCATTGATCTTGACGGTCTTGTAAGTCTTGCCATCGCGGGCATCTTCCAAGGTGCCGACAACGACATCAATCTTGGCAAAGCTGGTTGTCTGTTCGCCGCTGTTACCACCGTTGCCGCTGCTGGCGGGATTGTCTTCTGCGGTGGTGCAGGCGGCGAGTGCTGCTCCAAGGGCCAATGCGAAGTAAATTTTATTCATTATCTCTCTCTCCTAGAATGTTTTGCCGAGTCCTGCATAGAAGCCGGAACCTGCATTCATGATGATTGTGTAACCAAGTTCAATGTTCAGCAGCCCGAAATCATAGAAACCGCCTGTACGGAACTGCGTCCAGTATGGACCTTCGTCTATGTTAATCGGGAAAATGATTGTTTCGCGGATCCCGAAGTCATTGTAGCCCGCCTCGAGCTGTGCAAGAAGGCCTCCGTAGACTCGCTTGATGTTCTTGTCGTTACTGCCTTTTGTCACAACGTCTGTCTTTACTGTTTCAGCAACGGCTAGGCCAAACATTGCGCCAACACCTGCGGTGGCAAAGAAGTTTCCGTCTTGGCCGAAGTTATAACGGATTCGTGCTGCTGCGGCAATGTCCGGCATGTAGAAATAGTATTTGGGAGAAGCCAGGTTGTTGTCTGAATTTGCAACGTTGTAGCAACTAAGTCCGTCGTTGTCGAATTTGTTGACTTCCTTTGTTTTACGATTCATGAACATGGGGCCGCAAACGGATTCGTCGGTGTAGGCGACAATGTCATTTGTGAGTCCAGCCCAGAACGAGAAATGTAGACCCTTACGTTTGTCTGCTTCGGCATGCTTTTCTGCAGCCTTGTTTTCGGCGACAATCTTTTCTTCTTCCGCTTGGACGGCCTTGGCTACGGCTAGGGAGTCTTCATCGTAATCCGGTCCAAAATCCATGCCTTCGGTGTGGGCGTTGTTTTCCCAGAACAAGCGACCATTCACTTTTTCTGCGGTCTTGTCAAACTTGACTACGCCCTTGTATTGAATTGGAGTTCCGTCATTTTTTGTAATAGCGGTTTCGCCACCGGCAAGAACACCAGCCTTTGTGAAGGAAATTCGAAGGTTGCTCTTATCTGCAGAGCTAGAAGCAATGCGGGTGTGAAACAGCTTGACTCCGTTCAGGTAGTAGGCGCCGCGTACAGGCTTGGAGATGTCGAGGTAGATGGTGGGGGTGGAGGAAGAATCAATCTTGATGACGGCCAAGGAACCTTTATCCTGAAGTTCCTTGTTCATGTTGTTGATTCGTTCAATGAAGTAGGGTGCGAAACTGGCGTCGTTGCGACGGATGACCATGTCCTGGCAAGTCTCGCCCCACTGCTGGGCTATTTCCAAGGTGCGTTTGCGTAGGCTAGGCTCGTATTGCAATGTGAAATTGTAGTTTGCTTCAAAGCCCTGGGTCAACGGTTCCAGAAAAACAGCACCGTCGAGATTTACGCTTTCATCCTTGGAATTGATAAAACTGAAAAATGCGTCGGCGCAGGCATCGATCTGGGTGCGTCTATCTTCCAGTCCTCGTGCGGTTTCCATGTAGCCGAGGCGGAGTTCACCGGTCACCTTCATGTAGTTTTCTTCGAAGGCGGGCAATTCCACTTCATAAAAGTTCCAGCAAGTTTCATCCAGCACGTCGTTGATGCTGATGGTAGCACACTGATCACTTTTCTTTGCGATTTTGTCGGCGTCGGCAAGCAACGCTTCCAAGGCTTCGTTGCTGGAACCAAGGTTGCTTTGGATTTTCTGCAATTCCGCTTGGCGACGGTGGAACAGTGCGGGATCTTGCACAAAAATATTGGCGGCGTGGGATGCCTCCTCAGCCATAGCAAAAGAAGACAAACCAGATAAAAGGAGTAATGTTCCGCGTGATAATTTCATGTGGATAAATCCTAATTAAACAACCGCTGGAAATATAGTTTTTTTAGAACAAAGTTTTGCTGGAAAAAGGGGCGTTTTCGAGGCTAAATTTTTTTTAGATATGCCTAGCCCAGTTGTGTAAAAATGTGGATACAAACGGCTGGCTTAACAGAATGTTCTTTTGTAGGATATTGCTGAAAAAGGGGTGTTTTGTGGATCATCCAAAATGAAAAATCAAAGTTTTTTCTATTTTCGCAAAGCCTAGAAAAGTGCAGACTCCTGAATCTATAGTGCTATCCGCTAGCAGAGGATGGGTTTGTTTCAACTGAAATTTTAAGGGATTCTGATGAAAGTTCGTACTTTAGTCTTGTCCGCATGGTGTGCATTATCTGCTGCCGCATTGTCTGGTTGTAATGGAATTGGTGGTAAGGAACACCTTGTTGCCCGTTTCAATGATGAAAGTGTTTATAAGGAAGACTTGACCCTCCTGAAGATGACTTCGGTCAATTCCCATAGATTCTGGGATGAAAACGTTTATACCGATTTGCTTTCCAAGGCTGCTGTATCTTCTGTTGCCTTCAAGGAATACCCCGAAATCGAGGAACAGTGGAATGAGTATTTCAAGGATATTGATTCTCGAATCCTGATGATGGTGTTCCAGCGCTACTACGTTTCCGAATGCATGATGTATTCTGATTCTGAACTGCGCCGCTTCTACGAAGCAAATAAGTCTCTTTTCCCCAATGATTCTACAGGCGATTTCTACAGCGTTCGTGGTGATGTGGCAGGTCAATATTTCCTTTCCAAGCATCAGGATGAATTTAACGCCTATGCTGCAGAAGTTGCAAAAAAACAGGATGGAAAAATTGATACGGCTGCGGTTCAGCGCCAATTTGTTGATGTAAAGCGTCAGGCAATGCGTGAAGAATTCACCAATGGTATCATTGAAAAGCGCCACATCAATTTGCAGAGCCTTCCTGCCCCGGAACCGAAGTCCTACTACGAAGCTCACAAGGATGAGTACAAGACCGCTCCGGGCTATGTGCTTTACCATATTCAGATGAAGGACTCCGCTGCCTTGGCCTCCAAGGTGAATGAAAATGCAACTCTTGAAGAATTCAAGAAGCTCGCAAATTCCTTGAACCAGAACAAGTTCACCGCAAAGGATAGCGGCCTTGTGGGTCACGTGAAGCAAGGCTTTGCCCTTCCGTACGGAATCGGCATGATTGAAGGTCTTGACGAAGCTTTGAAGGGAAAGAGTACAGGCTTTATTTCCCCCGTGTTCCGTACAGAAAAGGATTCTAGCTTCCAGAGATTCTTCCTTGCTGAAAATGTTGCAAGTCAAGTCAAACCCTATGACCGTGTAGAAAAAAACATCAAGAACGATATCGAAAATGGTGCCGTAATTGATGTTGACTCTTCTTATGCCTTGATCATGAAGGATGGCAAGGTGCTGTTCTCTGAAGGAGACTTGGCTCGCTTTAACAAGCAGTATTTTGGCAATCGTCGCTTGGATGGCCGTACCCACGATCGTATGGTGAAAATGGTTGCTGAAGCCTTTGCCTATGCGGATCTGGCTCTTGAACATAAGTTGAACCTTAGCTGGGAATACAAGGCAGTCTATCGTACCACCCGCTGGAACTACATCTTCGATCGTTACATGGAACTGACTCGAGGAATGAAGAACATTCCTGAAGATACGCTCAAGAGCATGTATGACCGTATGGGTTCTCCCATTCATCAAGGATATGATTTCGAACAAGCTAAGGACGATCTTCGCCTGGTGGCTTCCTTCCCGAAGAATATGTACCTGCACGACTACTTCTTTGGCTATCGTATGATTTACAGAGGCCAGACCTATGATAGCGCTGTTCCTCAGATTTATTACCACAGACAAGAGGAAGTTGAATCTGCTAGGGTCAAGCGTGTATCTGCAGAAGTCTACAACAAGGTTTCTGCTCACTTCTATGGTGAAGATGTTCCCCAGTATAACGTTCCCACGGTGGCCGACAAAATGTTGGCTCGTGCAGATTCTTTGTACAAGGCAGGAAATCGCAGCAAGGCATATTACGTATATCGCGACGTGATGTACGCTTTCCCGGATGATGACGCCTTGTTCCAGAAGGTGGCCTACGAAATGGCCCAGATTCAGAATGAAAACGAAGAATATTTGGATGCCGAAGCTGAATACTACGCCTTCTACCGCATGTGGCCTGAAAATGAAAATGCAGAAAAGGCCATGTTCAGCCGTGGTTTCATCCTGACTGAAAACCTGGGTATGGATAGCGTTGCTTTGGAAGTCTTCCGTGAATTCCAGGCCAAGTATCCGAACAGCGAACTGAAGGAATCCGCCGATTGGTTGGTGAAGAATATCGAATCCAACGGTAAGTTGGCCGAGGACCTCCTCCAGAAGATCAATACAGAACAGTAATTTTGAAAAATGGCTCAAAATAAGGGATTTTCGCCCCTTATTTAATGCTTGCAAAGGCGTTTCTGAGCAACCGATTATTTATATTTAACGCACTCACAATAAAAGGTGGTATACCATGGAAATGACGTTCGCTATGATCAAGCCCAATGCCGTTAAGTCCGGCTTGGTTGGTCAGATTATTGCCCGCTATGAAGCTGCAGGCCTGTCCGTCTGCGCTATCAAGATGCACCAGATGTCCAAGAAGGACGCTCGCGGTTTCTACGCAGAACACGTGAAGAAGCCCTTCTTCCCGGAACTGGAAGCCTACATGACTAAGGGCCCGTCCGTGATGCTCGCTCTGGGTGGCGAAAATGCCATTGCCAAGGTTCGCGCTATTAACGGTGCCACCAATCCGGCTAAGGCAGAACCGGGTACCCTCCGCTACGATTTTGCTCCTTCCATGACCGAAAATGTTGTCCACAGCTCCGATAGCCCCAAGAGCGCAAAGCGTGAACTGGACTTCTGGTTCGAAAAGAAGGAACGCTATGCCTACGAAGCTGCAAGCAAGAAGGCTTGCTGCATCCTCTAATGGCAGTTCAAGATTTTAAAATCAACTAAAAAAGACCCCCCTCAAGGAGACACAAAACAATGAAATGGATCATCAAGTATCTTACTTCTTCCATTGGTAAGAAGCAGATCATGGGATGTACAGGTGCGTTCCTCGTACTGTTCGTCACCGGCCACATGTGTGGTAACTTCCAGCTTTTGAACTTCGACCAGGCTGCAGCACAGGCTTCCTACAACGCCTATACTGAATTCCTGACCGGCTTCAATCCGCTGCACTTCCCGATTAAGCTGATCTACCTCGTAGAATTGGTTCTGATTGCAGCTTTTGCAACCCACATTGGTCTTGCTATCAAGCTGAAGCTCGAAAACAAGGCTGCTCGTGGTAACGTGGGTTACGAAGTCAACGCTCGCAAGGGTAACAAGACTTTCGCAACTTTCACCATGATCTGGACCGGCCTCATCATCGTTGGCTTCCTCATCCAGCATCTCTCCACTCTCAAGTTCGGTGAACATTACCTCTATGTCAACGAAGCTGGCGAAATCGTCCGCGACATGTGGCTCACCACCATTGACATGTTTGCAAACCCGGTTTGGACCGTGTTCTACCTGGTTGCCTTGTTCTCTGTTGGTACTCACCTCTTCCACGCTATCGCTTCTGCTTTCCAGACCCTCGGTCTCGCTCACCAGAAGTGGACTCCGATCATTGACAAGTTCGGTATCGTCTATAGCGTGATTGTTGCTCTGTGCTTTGCTGCTCAGGCGGCATTCTCCTGCTACATCGCACATCAGCCGGAAACCGAAGCTCTCCGCGCCAAGTCTCATGAAATCCAGCAGCAGCTGGAACAGAAGAAGGCCGCTTCCGAAGCCAAGACTTCTTTCGTCGTTCCCTCTGTCGGCATCATTTCCACCAACGTTTAATGGAGACCATAACTAATGATTCTCGATTCTAAAATTCCTGGTGGTTCCATTTCCGAAAAGTGGACCAAGCATAAGTTTGAATTGAAGCTCGTGAACCCGGCTAACAAGCGTAAGTTCACCGTTCTCGTGGTGGGTACCGGTCTTGCTGGTGCTTCCGCTGCAGCTTCTCTTGCAGAACTGGGCTACAATGTGAAGTCCTTCTGCATTCAGGACTCTCCCCGTCGTGCTCACTCCATTGCTGCCCAGGGTGGTATCAATGCTGCTAAGAGCTATAAGAACGATGGTGACTCTGTCTATCGTCTTTTCTACGATACCGTTAAGGGCGGTGACTTCCGCGCTCGTGAAGCCAACGTTCATCGTCTCGCCGAAAACTCCAACTTGATCATCGACCAGTGCGTTGCTCAGGGTGTTCCCTTCGGCCGTGAATACGGTGGCCTCCTGGACAACCGTTCCTTCGGTGGTACCCAGGTTTCTCGTACCTTCTACGCTCGCGGTCAGACCGGTCAGCAGCTCCTCCTCGGTGCATACCAGGCTCTCATGCGCCAGGTTGCAGCAGGCAAGGTAACTCTCCTTCCGCGTCGTGAAATGATGGACCTCGTCGTTGTCGACGGTAAGGCTCGCGGTATCATCGTTCGTAACCTCGTTACTGGCGAACTCGAAAGCCACGTTGGCGACGCAGTCTGCCTTTGCACCGGTGGTTACGGTAACGTCTACTACCTCTCTACCAACGCTCAGGGTTCCAACGTCACTGCAGCTTTCCGCGCTTATAAGAAGGGTGCTGCATTTGCTAACCCCTGCTACACTCAGATTCACCCGACTTGCTTGCCCCGTCATGGAGACCTGCAGTCCAAGCTGACTTTGATGTCTGAATCTCTGCGTAACGATGGTCGTATTTGGGTTCCGCGTAAGCCGGGCGACAAGCGTTCTCCGGACCAGATTCCTGAAAACGAACGTTACTACTACCTCGAAGAAAAGTACCCCAGCTTCGGTAACCTCGTTCCCCGTGACGTGGCTTCCCGTAATGCTAAGCAGGTTTGCGACGCCGGTATGGGCGTAGGCAACACCGGCCTTGCAGTTTACCTGGACTTCGCTGACGCTATCAAGCGTATGGGCGTTGCAGGCGTTTCTGCTAAGTATGGTAACCTCTTCCAGATGTACGAAAAGATCGTTGACGAAGACCCGTACAAGGTTCCGATGCGCATCTTCCCGGCAATCCACTACACCATGGGTGGTCTGTGGGTTGACTACGATTTGATGTCCACCATCCCGGGCTGCTTCGTTCTCGGTGAAGCAAACTTCTCTGACCACGGTGCTAACCGTCTCGGTGCTTCTGCTTTGATGCAGGGCCTCTCCGATGGTTACTTCGTGATTCCGTTCACCATCGGTGGCTACTTCGCAGGCACCAAGCTGGAAAAGGTTTCCGAATCTGATCCTGCTTTCGAAGACTGCAAGAAGCAGACTGCAGAAAAGATCCAGAAGCTCCTTTCCATCAAGGGTCACCGCACTGTTAACGATATCCATCGTCAGCTCGGTAACATCATGTGGGAATACGTTGGCATGGCCCGTAATAAGGCTGGCCTCGAAAAGGCTCTCCAGGAAATCCCGGCTCTCCGCGAAGAATTCTACGAAAACGTCAACGTCGTTGGCTCCGAAGGTTCCTTCAACCAGAACCTGGAACGTGCCGGCCGTTTGGCTGACTTCCTCGAATTCGCAGAAGTCCTCACTCTCGACGCCCTCCACCGTGAAGAATCTTGCGGCGGTCACTTCCGTGAAGAAAGCCAGACCGAAGAAGGCGAAGCAAAGCGTGACGACGAAAACTTCTGCTACGTCGGTGCTTGGGAATTCAAGGGCGACAATGTTAAGCCCGAACTCCACAAGGAACCTCTTACATTTGATAACGTCCACCTCGTTACTAGGAGCTACAAATAATGAGCAACGGTTTGATGAATCTGACTTTGAAGATTTGGCGTCAGAAGGACGCAAAGACCAAGGGCCAGTTCGAAACTGTGAAGGCCACCGGTATCTCTCCGGACATGTCCTTCCTGGAAATGCTGGACATTGTCAACGAAGAACAGATGAAGCAGGGCAAGGAAGGCTTCGCTTTCGACCACGACTGCCGCGAAGGCATTTGCGGTATGTGCTCTCTGGTCATCAACGGTATGCCCCATGGTCCCGACCACGGCATCACCACTTGCCAGCTGCACATGCGTAAGTTCAAGGATGGCGATACCATCGTGATCGAACCGTGGCGCGCTGCTGCATTCCCGGTTATCCGTGACTGCGCTGTGGACCGTTCCGCATTCGACCGCATCATCGCTGCTGGCGGCTACGTTTCCGTCAACACCGGTGCCGCTCCCGAAGCTTCCGTGATCCCCGTTCCCAAGGCTGATGCAGACCGCGCATTCGACGCTGCTGCTTGCGTTGGTTGCGGTGCTTGCGTTGCTGCATGTAAGAACGCTTCCGCTATGCTCTTCGTCTCTGCCAAGGTTTCTCACCTCAGCTTCTTGCCCCAGGGCAAGGTCGAAGCCAAGAAGCGCGTGCTCGCAATGGTCGCTCAGATGGACAAGGAAGGCTTTGGTAACTGCACCAACCTTTACGAATGCCAGGCTGCTTGCCCGAAGGGTATCACCGTGGATTACATCGCCAAGATGAACCGCGAATACCTCATGGCAACCGCTACCTACGCTGAAAAGGTTTATGGTAAGGACTAACAAGGTGAGTGCAGCGACAGCCGTGCTTGCACGAGCTGTCATTGCCGAACCGCAGTTATCCGCGCTGGAACCTTGAAAAGGTGACAGCGCCAGGATTAACCTCCTGTAGTAAACTCGATCGTTTAAAAAGAACCTCGTTCCTTCAGGGATCGGGGTTCTTTTTTATCAAATGCTTTGCACTTAATAGCGCAGGTCGTTCCATGCAAAAAAGCCCCGCAGTTTCCTGCGAGGCTTCTTTTGAATGTTGCGGACGGTTCCGCCGCGATGTTGTCTGTCGCGTAGTTATCTTACGCGGGAACTCCAACGCTTTTTGAAGCGGGGCTCGTCCAGAACTTTTGCCCACACGAAACCGCGGCGGATTTCGGCCTTGTCAAAGGTCCTGCGGTGAGTCTTGTGCTCGGAGGAGGCTAGGCAAGGGCCTTCGATGCCTTCGCTTGCATCGGGGAGGGATCCTTGTGCGGCTTGTTCGCGGATCTGCCTTGCGCGTTCCTCAAGTTCTGCCAGTTCCTTCTGGTGCTTGAGTTCTGCTTCGTGGCGTGCGCGGAGCGCTTCTTCCTGAGCTTCGGCGTCCCTGCGTTCTTCAGCTTCTCGCTGTTCACGCTTGAAGAGGTTGTCAAGTTCAGACTTGTCGTGTACCAGCAGATCACAGAAACCTTCGCCCATGTCGCGACCCGCGATGTGGTGAGCTTGCAACTCGGCAAGGACTTGCTGTGCTGTGCTTTCGGAAAAACCAAAAGCTTGTTGTAAATAATCGACGCTGACTTCTTCCCACTGAATGACTGATTCTGCGATTTCCTTGAAGGTGATTCGGTTGGGATTAGCTGGAGTTACCGTAGGTAATTCAACTTCTTCCTCGTCATCTTCGTAGTCTTCGTCAAAATCTTCCACAGGCGGCGTCTCTGGCGTAAGGGTCCCTTGGGATGCCTGACGCTGAGCCTCGTCGAACTGTCGAATCAAATCTTGCAGATTGCCCGGGCGACCCGAGGATTCCTGCGAGGATTGAGACTGTCGTTGCTGGGGAGGCAAGGCTTCTTTTTCTTTTTTACCAGCAGCAACTTTCTTGATGATAACCTCAAGAACGTAGACGCCGATAAGTATTAATAAACCTTCCATATTCTAGGCTCCAGGCTCGAGGTCTTAGGTTCGAGCATTGAAGGTTGGAATGTTTTTTGAAAATGCGGTAATCATTTTCCGTATTTCAACGATTTCTGTGCTGAGTTTTGCATGGATCTCTTCAGTGATGTAACTAAGGTCTCTTGCTAACAGCAATTGATATTCAACTTCAGTTGTTGAGCCTGAAGCAATTTGCAAAAATCGATTGAAATCGGGGTTTGTTGATCTACCACATCCTTCTGCAATGTTTGTCGGGATTGAGGCTGAGGCTCGTCTTATTTGAGATGTCAAAGCGAATAATTCATCTTTAGGAAAGAACTGTTGCGTAACTCTATAAATCTCTAGAGTTAATGCGTGACTTCGTTTCCAAATATCAAGATCTTGGAATTTTCGCATGCTTTCCCTCGAACCTGGAACCTCGTACCTCAAACCTATTTAGCTTCCGGTGCGTTGCCGATTTCCTTTCGCATCTGGGTGTCGGCTTCGATGTTCTTCATGTTGTAGTAGTCCATGACGCCAAGCTTTCCGTCGCGAAGGGCGGTTGCCATAGCCATAGGAATCTGGGCTTCGGCTTCCACAAGCTTAGCCTTCATTTCCATGACCTTGGCCTTCATTTCCTGTTCGGCAGCGTAAGCCATGGCGCGGCGTTCTTCTGCCTTGGCCTGTGCAATCTTCTTGTCTGCTTCTGCACGGTCGGTTTCGAGGATGGCGCCGATGTTCTGGCCAACGTCCACGTCGGCAATATCGATGGAAAGAATTTCGAATGCAGTACCTGCGTCCAGGCCGGATGCCAGCACCTTCTTGGAAATCATGTTGGGGTTTTCAAGAACTTCCTTGTGGCTCTGTGCAGAACCGATGGAAGACACAATGCCTTCGCCAACGCGGGCAATAACGGTTTCTTCACCTGCGCCACCCACCAACTTCTGGATGCTTGCGCGCACGGTAATACGGGTCACGGCGTGAAGCTGAATACCATCAAGAGCCACTGCGGAAACCTTAGGAGTGGTAATGACCTTGGGGTTCACGGACATTTGCACTGCTTCCAGAACGTTACGGCCAGCAAGGTCGATAGCTGCAGCTTCCTTGAAGTCCAGCTTGATGTTTGCCTTGTTGGCGGCAATGAGGGCCTGGATCACGCGGAGCACGTTACCGCGGGAAAGGTAATGAGCTTCCAAGAGGTTGGTGTCCACCGGGAGGCCTGCCTTGCAGCTGAGGATTCGTGCTTCGACGATGACCTGGGGCGGAACCTTACGAAGGCGCATACCGATGAGCTGGAAGATGCTCACGTTTGCCTTGGAGAACAATGCCTGAAGCCAGAGGCTAAAGAACTTGCCTACGAAGGCGAGAAGAACGATGACGACGATGGCGGCAATGACAATGCCAATGGCGAAAATTGTATCCATTTTATTTTGCTCCGTATAGAGTGTGTTTGTTTTTCTTTGAAAATCTAATTGTTGAGAATACTAACTGTTATTTGCGCTTACGAATATATGCGCTTCCTGGACGTAATCCACCTTGATGGATTGCCCGGCTTCAATGATTTCGCCACGGGTTTGAACATCCAAAAGCTTTACGCTGCCGTCGGACATGGTAAATTGTGCCTGGCCTACGGGGCGAAGGAAAGTCTTTGCTGTACCGATATCACCAGGGCGAACATCGCTTATGGCTTCGGTGGGGGAGGCTGCGGTTTCAAGGTCTGTCTTCAGCATAGGAGTCCAGCCTTCGGGAAGCAGCGGAATCAAGTACTTGCTGGCGGCAATGGGGAACACAAGGGCTATGGCCGCGCAACACAACATATAGAACAGCCCAAATAGCCAGGGCGTGGCGTCGAAGGATTCTTCAACGGCTTCCGGTACATATTCCGGAATGTCTGCCGGCGAGAAACTCATGGTGAGGGCGATAATCATACAAATGATGCCGCCGATACCAAAGAGGAACGTTCCCGGCATCACGAAAATTTCCACCAGGAACAAGGCGATGCCTGCAATCAGTAGAACTGCCGGCAGCATGCCGTCCAGCTGCGGAGCGAACTGACCCAGGAATACGATTCCAATGAGGATGATGCCGACTATGCCGAATACGCCGAATCCAGGAGTCTTGAATTCGATGTACAGGGCGCCGAAACCAAGAATCAAGAGAATGCCTGCGATTCCTGCGATGGCGTTTGCTACGTCTTCGCCCATGGTGGTTTCCACTTCGCTCTTGCTTTCGATGG
This sequence comes from Fibrobacter sp., assembly GCA_024399015.1. GTDB lineage: Bacteria > Fibrobacterota > Fibrobacteria > Fibrobacterales > Fibrobacteraceae > Fibrobacter. The sequence goes on along the minus strand of JAKSIC010000002.1, from coordinate 74,288 downwards.
CGAGGGCGGTCTCAAAATCGTCGCGTCCGTTGAAGGTACCCTGGGAGAATCCCAGATCCTTTGCTTCCTTGTCGGTCATGGTGAGAAGTTCGCCTTCCTTCACGAGGATCTTGGGGGCGCCCCAGAACTTCTTTTCGTCCTTGCTCATGACCTCGTACTTGGCGGACTCAATAATCATGGTGGTGTCGCGTTCGGTCTTTTTGCCTGCGTCAAGCTTGGCACGGAGTTCGAGAATTTCAAGTTCCGGGGTGACGAAGGCGGAACTGAGCAATTCGGGGTAGCCGTTCTTTTGAGCCAGGTTGCGGAACTTGGCGCGGAGGGGAGACTGAATCTTTTCGCCCACGATTTGCGGGGTGCCATCGCTGTTCTGCACAATGGGGGCGCAGTCGCCGATGGTAGTGGATTCCATCATGTAAAGCTTGCTGCAGGCCAAGGCGATAAGGCTTCCTGCACTAATGGCCTTCTTTTTAACGAAGGCGATGGTCTGGGGACCTCGAATGGCCATGATTGTGTCAACGATGTTGAAGGCAGCATCCAGGCGGCCGCCGAAGGTGTTGATTTCAAAAACAATGTAGTCCGGATTTTCTTCCAGAGCCTCGCCAATGGCGCGGGCGCAGAAATCGTACATGGAAGGTTCCACGTCGCCTTCCAGCTTGATCCAGACCGCATGCTTCTTGGCGGGGATGACGGCGGCATTCCCGGTGGCGGAATCTGTAGCCACCGGGCCAGAAAGACCGGAGTCGGTTGCAATGGTCGCGGACGTTACCCTAGTGTCATTCTGAGCGGCCTTCTCACGGGCGTCATTCTGAGCCGCAGGCGAAGAATCCAGACCAGTTGTTCCAGCGAAAGAAAAGGCGGCAAATACTGCCAAAAACACAAGAATTTTAGTTACAAACTTCATACCATCAATGTATAAAGTTTTTATGTCAAAAGAGTGTCAAAATGCGGGATTTCTGATAGAAAGTCTCTATTTTATTTTGAACGGTCATTTTGACCTTCTGCAGACCCGTTTTCACCCCATCTCCAGGGCCTTGGCCCGGTCTCTCGCCTGCGCCTTGAACAACGCCTTGCTTGGCTCGCTTAAGTAACTTAGGTCAATCATGGCGTCCATTTCCATTAGATGGCTGCAGGTTTCTGCAATAAAACGCTGGGCTCGGATTTCCTTGATGCCGATGCGGCGGGCTAGTTCCATAAAGTCCGGCTTGCCGTAGAATCCGTTGACCTTGAAAAATTCCGTTTCAAAGTCCGCGCCGGAATCATCGAGAGAATCGTCTGCAGCTGAGTTTTCGCTGAAAAGTTCCAATGCGGTTCGGCCAAGTTCTTGAACGTGCAGGGATGTATTCAGCAAATCGTAGGCAGGGGCAAGCTTGTAAACCCCGTCTGCATTCGGGGAGTAGACAGAAAAGTTCTTGACGTGGGCGTCGCCGTTACAGACCAGGTAGTTGAACAGAATCAACTTGAAGTATTTTTCAACGTCGGTGGGGTAAGTGCTTACATATTGCTTCATCAGGTCGGCGATCTGCTGGTAGCTGAAGTCGTACTTGTAGTTGGAACCTTTTTCGCCTGGGGTGAGGCCAGCCACCTGGGCAAAGTCTTCCTGGCAGATTCTATTGCCGTCGGGCAGAACATCGAATCGCTTGGTAATGTAGGCCGGTGTTCCGTCTTTAAGATAAACTAGCGCATTGTCTGCTGCTTCGATCTTGAAAATCTGTCTGGCCATTTGCATGGTCAGGTGCTCGTTGGCGGGCATATCCTTTGTGTTGTCGAACAGCCCTTCTACCGCAGGCTTTAAGATGAAGGTGCCGCCATTTTCAGTAGGTTCTAGTCGCCCGTCGTTTACTATTAGCGAAAACTTGGGCTGTGCCCCAGAAATTGAAATCCGACGGATGGAACCATTGTTGGACTTGATTTCGGGTAAGGAAAAATCAAGTGTGGCGCTAAACTTCTTTACGCCAAAAAGTCGCTTGGCACAGGCGGGACAAAAATCTCGAGGGGTCTCCTTGAGGCAACTATGGCAACGGTTCTGCATGGTGGGGGAGGTGGTGCTTGTCATACGTCCTCCATCACGGTGATGGCGCCGATGGTTTCATTTCTCGCAAGTTTCAGCAACAGCCTGTAGGAATCCTTGGGGTCGATTTTCAGGCTCATGCAGTAAAGCCTGCGGTTTTCACCTTCAGGCAGCAAGCCTTCAAAAAACGGAAACAGCTCCTTGGACTTGTAGGGTTCCTGGCGCTTAGGCAATGTTAACGCGATGGCGGGGCGCCTGGACGCAAGGTAGATTTCGTCGTAGGTGAAAATGAATCCACCCTTAGTCTTGGTCAAGGTACCTGCCAAAATGCCGTTGTAGAAAACCGATGCTTGCCTAGCCATTGACGACTCTCTCGGTTAAAGACAGCTTTAGCCCTAGTTGATTAGAAAGTTTGCAAAGAACCTCGATGGACGGGTTCGCATTACCGTTTTCGATGGCGTTGATGGTTCGTAGTGAAACGCCGGACATTTCCGAAAGATCCCTTTGGCTTAACCCAAGGGACTCCCGTCGCTTTTGCAAAATCTCAAAAATTTCATCCATAATGTGCAATATATTGCTTGTTTTTAATTTAAAATACGAAAAAACGATGAATTTGTCAATGAATGTGCAATATGTTGCGCAATTTGTTTGTGTTTTTCGTGATTCTCGTGACGATTTTCACTAAATGAGCCTAAAATTGGCGAAATTCTGCCAAATACTTGACTTTGTTTTTTTTTGGTTACATTTGTGGTGTGAGCGAATAAAAAGATGAGGCATGTATGGGAAAAGAAATGTTTAGTACATCTGAATTGAAAAAATATTTCAATGACAGACTAGGTTTGAAAAAAGTGGAGTTCTTGGGACCTATTCGCAAAAAGGATGGTTCTAGCTGTCCTTTAGAAAAACTACGTGTGTATAGGTATATGCACTACCCCCATGTAAAGGAAATGCTTGTTGGTAAAAATTCTGCGTTGTTTTTTGTATCTCCCGAAAAATGGGATGATCCCATGGAAAAACGATTTGCCTTGGGCGATTACACAAAGGCTAAAAAATTCATAAAGAAGAATTTGGCTTGTATGTGCGTGTCGGTCAATGCGGCCGATAATGAGGCCGCTGCATGGTCGATGTATGATAAGGATCGAAAGAATGATCTTGTTCGCTTAACATACAATTTTGGTGAACTACTAAAATTACTTGACGATTATGTAGCCGATATTGACGCCAAAGTTTATGTGGCAGGAGTGAATTACGTTTCCGTTGAAGAAATTTGTTCGCCAAAAACTGTGTGTGCAGAAATGTTCTCTGATGAGGATTTTTTGAAACTGATGCTCTTGAAACGAAAATCCTTTATGTTCGAGGGAGAAATTCGCATCATGATCTATGGTAATGCGGTGCAACTTGATCGTGACAAAAATTTTAAAGTTCCACTTGGTTGTAAAGCAACGCGTATGTTGAAAAATATAAGGATTGCCCCGGATTCTCCGGATTTGGCAATAACCAAGAAAAAGGTTATAGTTGATATTGGAAAAGCTGTCAAAGTGAACCAGTCTAGGCTTAATACTAAAACAAATATGTTTAGATTGAAATAAAAGGGAAAATAGATGAACAAGAAAAAATATGTAGGAATACTTTTCGCATTTATGCTTGCCTTTGGACTTGCAGCCTGTGGTGATGATAATCCTAGTGGATCCAAGGACGTTGATAGCAGTAGTTCCTCCGTCACTGATGAGTGTGAATGCGATGAGGACTCGGGAGTATCATCTGAATCAAAAAATGATAAAAAATCCTCCAGTTCTGTTGCCGCACCTCCTTCTATAAAAGTTGAAAAAGGAACTATCGAGGATTCCCGTGACGGAAAGGTTTACAAGACCGTAAAAATCGGTGCCCAGACCTGGATGGCTGAGAATCTGAATTACAAGGTGGGTGACAGCAAGTGCGAAAAGGACGATAGTGATTGCAAAAATGGTCGCCTCTATCATTGGGCGGATGCTATGGACTTTGGTGTTGCCGCAAATACAAGCTCTGCCGCTTTGCTAATCAAGTCTAGACACAAGGGTATATGCCCCGACGGTTTCCATGTGCCAAGCAAGAAAGATGTGAGAAAATTGTTTAGCCAACCTCTGATTGATGGCGTGTCCGGAAAAGTTGATTTTTTAATAAGTGCTGAAGATCTTGTGTTTCTTGATTATGAAGAATGCCGTTCTTATCTAAAAAACAATCATGGTCCCGATGAAAGTGACTTTTGTAATCTGTATAAGTTTAACGGTGAGCTGAAAAAACATGACCATCCCAGTTCTGGGGTGTATTGGACTGCCTTTGAGATAGAAGATGAATCTGCCTTGACCATAAGTGTTGTTTATCAGACGCTTAGTGATGATGAGGGGGGCTTGGTTTACGGGCGAAAATCTGGTGATCGCTATTTGCGCTGCGTGTCCGACGATGAACTTTGTGGCGGTAAGGAGCTTGATGACAACCAATTCTGCTACAAGGAAAAGGCTTATAATATGGCAAAATCTGATTTTGATATAGAATCAGAGTACGATGAGGAATGTGATTGCCGGCATACTTATGATATCTTAAAAGATGAAAAAGGATTGACTGCGTATAATCCTTTGAAATATGTTGAGGAAAATGGTAAACTCATTCCCTTGTGCAACGGGAAAAAACTTGCCGACGGAACGTTCTGTGTTGCAGACAAGGTCTACGACAAGTGCGGTGGTGAAGAGTACAACGTGAAAAGGGAGTTCTGTAGACAAAATAAGATTGTTGCTATTTGCGACACCATTGGTGAGGATAAATTCTGTGTAGATGGATTTGTCTATGACAAGTGTGGTGGGGAAGAGTATGATGTTTCCGAGGATAAATGCGTAAAGAATGTGGTGAACAAAATGTGTGGAACATCTTACTATCCAACAGACAAACAGTTTTGTGTTGATGAAACGGTCTATGACAAGTGCAATGGCGAAAAGTATGATGTCACTGAAGAAAAATGTGTGAAGAATGTAGTGAACAAAATGTGCGGAACATCTTACTACCCAACAGACAAGCAGTTTTGTGTGGCAGAAACGATTTATGACAAGTGCGGTGGTGAAGAGTACGATGTCATCAAAGAAAAATGCGTGGATAACGTAATATATTCAATTTGTGGCTCGTCTTACTATCTTAGTAATAAACAATTTTGTGAGGGTGGAATTGTTTTTGACAAATGTGGTGGTGTATGGTATGATGTTGCTAACAATAAATGTGTAGATGATAAAGTAGAATTTGTTTATGGCGAACTAAAAGATTCCCGAGATGGCCAAACATACAAGACCATAAAAATTGGTTCCCAGACCTGGATGGCTGAGAACTTGAATTATCAGATTGGCGAAAGCAAATGCTACGATGATAAACCTGAAAATTGCGAAAAGTACGGTCGCTTGTACACCTGGGATGATGCGGCATGCCCCGAAGGCTGGCGCTTGCCCAGTACGGCGGAGTTTAGAAGTCTCCTGGCTGCAGTGGGCACCTCTGATGATGAAAGAGCCCTAAATCTGCGCGCGGGCAGTTGGGAAAATGGAACTGATAAGTTCGGTTTTTCCGCTCTCCCTGCTGGCCGCTACGGCAGCTACTACAAGGAGTTCAGCAGTTTGGGCAGCGGCACCAGCTTTTGGGCTTCTACGGTGCTCGAAAGCGGCTTCGCCTGCCTCCTGAGCATCTACGACAACCGCGCGTACGTCAACGTCAACGGCGTCGGCAAGGTCAACGGTTACTCGGTGCGTTGTCTCCAGGACTAACTAGGCACCCACGGTCGTGGGTTGCCTAGCCAAGGCTTAGCGAAGCAAGGACTTGTAACAAAACCCCAGGGTATTTTCAACCCCTGGGGCATTTTTTTATCCTAGCCTCCTCCCACATGTCATCCCGGGCTTGAGAGTCGCTAAAGGAGATCTTTGGCCTGAAAATGTTCAAATTACGGGAAAAGTGCTGTGTTTTGATTAGTTTTTCCCGTAATTTTATAGACAAACTATTGCAAAAGTCGGGCTGAAATAAAAAAACAGCCCCATTCGGCCACTTTTTGCCGGCATTTTCATTGTTTTGGCTCCACTTTTGGCCATGTTGCCATAGAAAAATTAGCCCTAACCACAAATTTATTACAAACAACCTAGTAAATTACGGGAGACTGGTCTCTAAAAAAACATTTTTCCCGTAAATCAGCCCTTTTTTTGAAAATTATCCTCCGGAGGCACCAGGATTTCAAAAAATTTCATTTTTCAGGGGCGCATTCCAAGCAAAAAAAGCGTGTATATAAATGGTTAGGTGAACTTGCGCCTAGCCCCGCTCGGCAATGTAGCCAGCGGCATGCAAATCAACGCAATGACAAAAGAAGAGTATGAGATTGAAGGGACGCTACGAACGCTTGGCGTTTCCCTTGACTATGAACAGGCGAGAAAGCAGGAACTTTTAAAAAAGTACAGTAGCGCAAAGTACCTTGACGTAACGCTAGATCCAGGCTTCAAGCGGCTGCTGAAAAACGAGGCTGCCATGGTGAGCTTCTTGAATGCGATTTTGCATTCGGAAGATAAAATTGAAAGCGTCACTTTCAAGGACTCTGAGTTTGACGTTCACGCGACGGATCTGCTTCGCCTGCGGCTGGATATCAATGCGCAAACGCAGTCCGGCAAGAGTATCGACATCGAGATGCAGAAAAGTTCTGTCCGGCCGTTTGTGGAACGCGTAATTTTGCAGGAAAGCGCTTTCCTTTGCATTGAAAAGAAGGCCTTTGACGCTGAAATCAAGAAGAAGTATCCGTCGAATGACCCGAAGGATGTTGCCGAGCGCGAAAAACGCCGCTATGAAATCCCGCATGTCTATACGGTCTGGATTTGCAATTTTGCAATCAACTTGGATGAAAACTATCGCGATGTTTGGCGCATCTACAGCGAAAATTCAATCGCAAAGAATGCGCCGCAGCCGGTGACTGAAAAAATAAAGTATATTATCGTTAACCTGGTCAACTTCACGAAGACGGCGGAAGAACTTGAAACTATCGAGGACAAGTGGCTCTACCTGCTGAAACATGCCGGGAGCAGTGACAAGCTTCCAACATTTAACGACGAAGTGCTTGACGATGCGGTCGCACGCATCACGGTTGACCCTGGCAAGGACAAGGAACTTTTGGAGGCGCAAGTGGCTTGTACAATGAGTATCGACGAACAGATTGGGCGCATTGTTCTCGCGCATCAGGAAGGTCTTGAAGAGGGGCTCAAGAGGCTCGAGGAAGAGCGCAAGCTGCAAGAAGAAGAACGCCGAAATCTGATTAAGGAAAACTTGCAGAAAGGTTATGCAGCAAATATGATTGCAGACTTTTTGAAAATTCCTCTTTCGCAGGTCCTTGAAATCCAGCAGGAGCTTCGGAACGCATAACTGTAGAAACACCTGCCAGTTCAGAGATTTTTAAACAAACACCCCAGGGTTCTCAATCCCCTGGGGCGTTTTTGTAGGCTTATGTCTTACAAGCTTGCCAGAACCTGCAGCAGACGCTTCTTGGCGGGGCCGTCGTTCAGGGGCAGGAACAGCTCCTTGGCGAAGGACTTCATGAGCATCTTCTTGGCGGTTTCAGCGGGGATGCCGCGGCTGGTCAGGTAGAACATCTGATCTGCGTCAAGCTCACCGCAGGTGTTGCCGTGGGTACATTCCACGTCGTCGTGATAGATCTTCAGCACCGGTTTTACGGAAACGCTGGATTCGTCACCCAGGAGGATGGAATTCACCAGCTGGCTGGAGTTCACCTGGCTGCATCCGTTACCCACGATGACGCTGCCGTCGTAGCTGACGTAGGACTTTTCGTCCAGCAGGTTGCGGGCGAACTGGGTGCTTACGGTGTTGGGTGCGTTATGACGGATGGTCAGACGCTGGTGCTTGCTGGCGGTTCCCTTCAACACGCTGAGGGAGCGGTAATCAAAGTTAGCACCTTCGCCGTTCAAGTCCACGTCGATGCTAATGCGTCCGATACCTGCGTCCTGCAAAATGTTGGAAAAGTGAACTGTGGATTTGGCTGCCTGCTTAATGGCGAAGTGGCGGAACTGCAGGGGCAATTCGTTTGCGGGGTTGGCAAAGAAGATTTCCAGCTCGGCGCCTTCTTCCACGTTAATGTCGAAGCGCTCGGCGGCAATTTCGTGCTCCACCTTGTTATCCAGAATTTCCAGGGAAACCTTGGCATTCTTCTGGATTTTGAAAACACTGTGGCCGAAGTCGGCGCGGCTCTTGATGAGGCCCATTTCGGTTTCGCCTGCGGCAAAATCCTTCTTCATGATGGGAGCGGACTTTGCGATGGGCAGAAGAGCTGCGATGTCGGTTTCTGCGGCGATTCCGAAGTCGGCGCATTCCACTGTGCATCCCTCGGCGGCGGCGCTGTCGGCGGTTCCGTTAGCGGCGCTTTCGGCACTTACAACTGAGGGAATCTTGTTGACGGGGAAAAAGCTCCACAGCTCGTTATTGCGCTTGGGTATGCCAAGGGCATTGATGCGAGCCTGGGCGGCTTGTGCTAATGCTGTATTGTTATAGCTCATGACGCCCTCGGTTACTTTTCTTCGATCCAGTCGTAGCCCTGTTCTTCCAGCTTCAAGGCCAGTTCCGGGCCACCGCTCAAAATAATCTTGCCATGGCGCAGCACGTGAACGTAGGTGGGCTTGATGTAGTCCAGCAGGCGCTGGTAGTGGGTCACGAGAATTACAGCCTTTTCGGGGCTCATGATATGGTTGATGCCGTTTGCTACGATGCGCAGGGCGTCAATGTCCAGGCCGGAATCGGTTTCGTCCAGGAAGGAAACCTTGGGGTCGAGAATTGCCATCTGCAAAATTTCGTTACGTTTCTTTTCGCCGCCGGAGTAACCTTCGTTGACGCCGCGGTCGCGGTAACGGTCGTCCATTTCCAGAAGCTGCATCTTTTCTTCGCAAAGCTTCTTGAAGTCAGCGTCGCCCATTTCCGGTAGGCCCAGGAAGTTGCGCTTGGAGTTCAAGGCCATCTTCAAGAATTCCACGTTGTTCACGCCGGGAATTTCGGTGGGGTACTGGGTGCTGATGAACAGGCCCGAGTTGGCGCGTTCGCAGATTTCCATGTCCAGCAGGTTCTTGCCGTCAAGTTCTACCACGCCGTCGTTTACGGTGTAGGCGGGGTGGCCGGCGATCACCTTGGAAAGGGTGCTCTTGCCGCTTCCGTTGGGCCCCATGATGGCGTGGACTTCGCCGGGCTTTACTTCCAGGTTGATACCCTTCAAAATCTGGGTGCCGTCTTCAATACTTGCCTTAAGATTCTTGATGCTTAACATGATTTCCTCGTTTTAAAACTCTTTTGCGTCCAGTTCGCGGGCCTTGTGATTTGCAGCGTGGCCTAGAAGCCCTCATCGTCGTTGCCGAAACCACCATCGTCAAAGGAATAGGCTTCTTCAGGCGGTTCTTCGTCAAAGCCTGGCGGCGGTTCGTCTCCGAATCCTTCAGGGGGCTCCTCATTGAAACTTTCGGGAGGCGGCTCCGGCGCGCTATTAGCCGATCCCGGATGCGGAGCAGGCGTACTCATGGTGGGTGCCGTTTGCTGTGTAACCGGGGGTGGCGCGCTCATGGCCGGCTGGGGATTCGGTGCAGCTTGTGCTACCAAAACCTGCTCGTCAGAAAGCGCTGCCTGGAACATAATCAGCTGAGACTTGCTGCGGACAACTTGATCGGCAAAGGCATCAATCTGGATTTTTTCAGCGTTCAGCAGGTTGTTCAAAGTCTGCATTCCTTGGGTGAACTTCGTCATCTTCATGCGGGCGTTGACGCGTTCCATAGTATCCAAGGGCAAAGCCTTCTTCTGACGGTCGCAAAGCTTTGTGGAAAGCACCGTCAGCGTCTGGTAGAACTCGTAAATTTCCTGAGGGGGCTTCCACTGTTCTTCGGAAAGGCCTTCAATGAATGCTTGCATTTCAGGAGAAACATTCTCGTACAAAAGCTGGGGAGAATGGGTGCCAGTTTCTGCGTACAAAGCCACCACCGTATTGACGAATTCTTCCACGATGGGGGATTCGAACATCTGGATGCCGCTGGTGGCCCAGTCCATGTCGAAGTATTCCAGTGCGCGGTCCATCAAGGTGGGGTTGCGCAACAGCAAAGTGGCAAAGCGAATTTCGATAGGGGGAATGGCGTGCCAGGGAACGGAAATTTCCTGGACCTGGGGCGCGGCGCTTTGCTGGGGCAGTCGCTTTTCCTGCTTGATGGGGCGGACCTGCGCCAGGGAACGGTCCGTATTGAATCGTTCCGAAATAAGCTTCAGGTATTGGTTCTGAAGTTCACGATCGCCAATGCTCTTTACCAGGGACTTGGCGTAGCTTACAAAGTTTGCCCTTTCTTCGGGGCGGCGCAAATCCTTTTGGCTGGCCAGATAGTTGAGCCAGTCGTCGGCGGTGGACAAAGCGTTTCTAAATGCTTCGGGACCCTGTTCGTTTACAAAGTTGTCGGGGTCGATCTTGGTGCCGTCCGGACGGGACAATGCAAACACTCGTGGGGCGATTCCCTTGGGAAGCACGATTTCCAAACTGCGCAAGGTTGCCTTTTGACCTGCAGCGTCGCCGTCAAAAACCAAGTAGGCTGTTTTGGCGTAACGGGCCAGAATGCTGGCGTGGGTTTCGGTCAAGGCGGTTCCAGAGGCTGCAACCACGTTGGTGACGCCTCCCTGGAAAAGGCTGATCATGTCGAAGTAGCCTTCCACGATGATGACCGCGTCTTCCTTGGCGATGCTCTGGCGGCTATGATTCAATCCGAAAAGAATGTCGCTCTTGTGGTAAAGGGCGGATTCCGGACTGTTCATGTATTTTGCCGGCTTAAAATTCGGGTCCTTGTTTTCGCTGAGGTCGCGGCCACCGAAGGCTACGATCATTCCAGAAATGTTCTGGATGGCGATCATCAAACGATCGCGGAACTTGTCGGAAATGCCTCCGTGTTCCTTTTCAACGGCAAGGCCTGCCTTCACGCAGTCCAGGGGCGAAAAACCGTTCTTTACTGCAAAGCTGATAAACCCTTCACGACCGTCGGGCGCGTAGCCGATATGGAAACGCTGACGGGTTTCCTCGGTAATGTGGCGACTATTCAAATAGGCCTGGGCCTTTTGGCTCATGGTGAGTTGTTGCTCAAACCACTGGCAGGCAAGTTCATTGAGGCGACGAACCTTTTCGCGTTCTTCGACGACTTCGGCATTTTCCGGAGCGCCTAAAGAGGGAAGGGCAAAACCTGTGTAATTGGCAACCCATTCCACGGCTCCCTTGAAGTCCAGCTTTTCGTGTTCCTGGACGAACTTGAAAACGTCACCGGCGGCACCACAGGCGAAACACTTGTAAATGCCCAAACTGGGGTTCACATTCATTGATGGGGAACGGTCGTTGTGAAAAGGGCATACTCCAAGATAACGTCCATTGCCGGAACGTTTCAACGGCACAAAATTCTCAATGACGGTCGCGATGTCCGTTTGAGTTTTTAGCTGTTGGATGATTTCGTTAGAGTAAAAAGCCACGGCGGCAAAGATAGAAAAAGTCGAGGTCCGCGTTTTTTGCCGCGACGTTCTCAGAGACCATTTGCGAGGCTTAAACCACGGCCTTGCTCTGCCACTTTCCGCTGCGCCAACGGTAGTAGTTTGCGATGGATCTGTAGAATTCGTCGGCAGCCATGCCCAGCCAAAGACCGGGAAGGCCAAGGTCAAGAACGAACGCCAGGAACAGTGCTGTGCCTACGCCCAAAGTCCACATCATTCCGCTTCCGACAAATGCGGGGAACTTGGAATCGCCAGCGGCTCGCATGGATGTGGTTAGAACAAAGTTTACAGCCTTGAAGGGTTGCACCGCCACGTCGCACCAAAGGCACATCTGGCCTAGGGCAATGACCTCGGGATTGTCCGTAAAGACGCCAATGAGGTGAGTACCGCAAAGTGCCATGATTACAGACAAAATAAGTCCGCTAATGCAGCTGATGAGAATGGTCTGGTGAACACGCTGGTCGGCGGTCTTGAATTCCATTGCGCCAACCAGGTGGGCGACCAGAATCTGGTTTCCGTTACCGAGGCCGCTCCCGAGAATTACAGACAAGGCGGCGAAGTTCCCGGCGAATACTCGGGCGGTCATGGCCAGCGTTCCGATGTGTGCCACCATGGCGGTAATGAACACGTTGAACAGCTGAAAACTGATGGGTTCCGCTGCAGCAGGAAAACCGATGCGGATCCAGTCGGGAAGGATGATGCGGGAACGCTTCAGGTCGCGGCGGTGGGTCTTGTGCTGAGCCTTGTAGCGCAGTACACACCAGAGAATAGCGGAGGAAATCAACCAGGAAAGTGCAGTTGCCAGGCCCACGCCCTTGGCTCCCATCTTGGGAAGCCCAAAGAGGCCTTCCAGGAAGATGTAGTTCATGATGGCGTTGCTTACGATGGTGATTGTGTTTCCGATGAGGTTCCAGACCGTAAGACCGTGGGTCGCCACAAAGGCAGTGAGGGAGGACTGCAGCGCCCTGAAGGCAAAGCCGAATGCCACCACCGACATGAACTGCTGGGCATAAATAACAGGTGCGCCCTGCAGGCCCATCCAAACGGGAATGCGCCCGGACAAGGGAATGATGGCTAAAGTCATCAGAAGGCCGACCATCAAGCTTCCGCAAAGCACCATGGTCTTGGTGGAGCGGGCGTGACTGTTCTGCTCGGCGCCCATGTACTGGGAGGCGATGCTTGCTCCTGCCTGGGAGAATGCGTTGATGGCGGTAAACAAGGCTGCGAGAACGGGCATCAATGCACCGACGCCTGCGGCAGCTTCTTCGGAAGTTCGTGACAAGAACCAGCTGTCCATCATGGGCTGGATCATATTCACGGCGAAGGTGAATATCAGCGGCCACGAGAGGCTGAGGAGAGAACGGTCTTTGACTTGAGTCCCTTTCATGGCGCCAATTTTAGCAATTAGCGAAGGGGCTTTGTAGGGTGTTTTTTAGACTTTTGTTTGCGTCTGTATACGTCGAATTATTTCGTCAACGTCGGTGAAGGCGCATACCGGAAGGCTGATGGCTTGCCTGGTTGCCAAGGTGGCGTTTGGGGCCGCAACGTCTTCCTCTGCAAAGCATTTCTGGCTATGCAAGGTGGCGGGGTAGTGGATGCAGTACGGAACCTGGGCGGCGTTAAGCTTGGCGATAAAAGCGTCTCGATCCTGAACCAGAAGCGTATACTGGGCCACGGTACTTGTGTTGCCTTCGGCGGTCTTCTGTGGAACAACCCCCTCCCAGTTCTTGAAAAAATCGTCGTACTTGGCGGCATTTTGCTGACGGACTTTCAATTCCTCATCTAAATGGCGAAGCTTTACCCGCAAAATGGCTGCCTGTAAAGCGTCCAGCCTGCTGTTGACGCCGATAATCTCGTGTTTGTAGTGCCCCTTGCTGCCGTGATTTGCAATCATACGGATTTTTTCTGCCAAAGTTTCGCTGCAGGTAAACAAGGCGCCGCCGTCGCCGTAGCAACCCAGGGGCTTGGTGGGGTAGAAACTGGTAATGGCGATGTCGCCGAAAGTGCAGGCTGCTCTGCCGTTCTGGGTGGCGCCGAAGGCCTGGGCGGAGTCCTCGATAATCCAAAGATTATGTTTTTCGGCGATTTTGCGCAGTTCTGCAAAGGGGACGCACTGGCCGAAAAGGTTTACGGCGATAATACCCTTGGTCTTTGGGGTGATCAGTTTTTCTACGCTGACCGGCGAAATCTGCAGGGTCTGGATGTCGATGTCGGCAAATCTGGGCGTTCCACCTAAAAAAGCCACGCATTCCGCCGGGGCAATAAAGGTGAAGTCGGGTACAATAACCTCGTCTCCGGCGCTCAATCCGAGGGCCATCAGGGCGATGGTCAGGGCATCGGTGCCACTGCCGCAAGCAATGGTTTGGACGTTTTTACCCTGTTTTCCGTGAGCTCCGATGTATTCTGAAAGCTCTTTTTCTAGATTTGCAACCTGGCTACCGCCAATGAAATAACCGCTTTCCAGGACATTTTTCTCAATTTCCTCGAATTCTTTTCGGTACGTATTTCGTTGTGCAACAAGGTTTACAAAGGGAATCATGGGCCAAAAAATAGAAAATTTTCGTGACCCCTTGAAATATTTCAAACATTTACTAACTTTGAGCCAACATTTTTAAGTAGGTTTTCACCCGGAGATAATAAGGTGCCTCAACACAAATCTTGCAAAAAGCGTTTGCTCCAGGCCGAAAAGGCCAATGCTATGAACCGTTCCGCTCGCTCTGCCATCCGTACCAGCTTGAAGGCTATCCGTTCTGCTGCTACTAAGGAAGAAGCTTTGAAGGAATTGCCGAACTTGTTCAGCCAGCTCGATAAGGCTGCTTCCAAGCATCGTGCCGGTTTCTGCGCAAATCGCGCTGCCAACTACAAGGCAAAGGCTGCAAAGATCGTTAACAGCCTCGCTTAATCGCGAAGCCCTTCGATTTTAGCAATCGTTTTTAGGAAATGTGCCAGAGTATGTTTTAATACTCTGGTCTTTTCTGTGTTTATAAAATATTTTATTTCGCGTCTGAAAAAAAGAATAATAGCGCGACGTACAAAAAAATAAAGGGTTCCTTCCGTATTCAGGAAGAAACCTTTCTCAATTGGAATAATAAATTCGCGAATTTTTGCCAAATAAAGGGCTTTTTTCGCAATTTGACGTGATAGAATGCTTTTTCTTTTATTAGATTGTTCTGCAGAAAATATCAAGGATGTATAATGTCTTCGATTAATTTTGCTACAAGAGAAATTAGTTGTAAAGTTGTTTATTATGGCCCGGGTCTTAGTGGTAAGACCACCAATTTGCAGGTGATCCACCAGAAGATGCCTCAGGACAAGCGTACCGACATGGTGTCCCTCGCTACCGAAGGTGACCGTACTTTGTTCTTTGACTTCTTGCCGTTGAACCTCGGCGATATCAAGGGCTTCAAGACTCGTTTCCAGCTCTATACTGTGCCGGGTCAGGTCTATTATAACAGTACCCGTAAGCTGGTGCTTCGCGGTGTAGACGGTATCGTGTTCGTTGCCGACTCCCAGCGTTCTCGTCAGGCTGAAAACTTGGAAAGCTTGCAGAACCTCCGCCAGAACCTCCAGGACTACGGCATGGATCTTGACGATATGCCCTTCGTGCTCCAGTACAACAAGCGCGATATGGACAACGTCTTTACTCTCGACGAATTGAACGCCGAGCTTAATCCCCGTAGCGTGCCGTTCTTCCCGGCCACCGCCCATAACGGTAAGGGTGTTGTGACCACTCTTAAGACCATCGCTATGCTGGTCATCGAAAAGTTTAACGTCAAGCAGGGCTTCTTGCATCAGGCTGCAGCCACCGCCAACAACACTGGCGTTCACGATGTGTCCCTCACCAAGGAAGGTGTTTCCGTCAAGGCTGCTCCCGCAGCTCCGGCTCAGCCGCAGCAGCCCGCACCTGGTGCATCTCCCTTCCGTATGCCTTCTTTCGCAGCGAAGCCGCCTAGCGCAGCTCCCGCTCAGCCGGCAACTGCCGGGGCAGGTCTGTTCCAGAAGGGAGCTACATCCTCTCCCTTCGGTCGTCCTCGCGCCGCCGCTCCTGTTCCGCGTATGCCTACCTTTGGCCGCGACGTTGCCAAGCCCAATAACGAAGGCGATGACGAAATCGAATTGCGTCCGTACGTTCCCAAGAAGAAGTAACCCATTTTAAAGAGGCTAAGATATGAGTGATTTTACCATTTATTCTGATGACGCTGACAAGGTCCGTCGCTTGATGTCTGCCTACCAGGCTAGTGTCAAGGCCGAATATATCGTGCTTTGCCATCGCGATGGTTCCATTATTGCCGAAGTGGGTTCTCTTGGTGTCGACGCTACTCCGCTTGCTGTCTTGAGCACAGCTTCCTTCGACTCTGCAAGCCAGGTCGGTATGATGCTTGGTGGTGAAAACTTCAACGCCGTTTCTTATTCCGGCGAAAATCGTTCCATCTACATCGCTCCGGTAGACCAGGCCCTCCTGTTGGTCCAGATCTTCCCGGGCTCCAAGCTTCCGAACCGCATCGAGGACTTCAACCGCCTGCTCGTTGAAAAGCTTGTAGACGCTGTTCCTGCCTTTACCCAGAATACTAGCCGCCTGGTTCGCTAGGAGGCTCTGTGGCTAAGCTCCCGCCGCTACGTAATTTGCGGAAGACGACAATCATTGTGATTGCTGTCTTTTTGGGATTCCTTATCCATCGCCTTATCATTATTGCCCTGGGCAATACCACCGTTCAAGAAACTGTAGAAACCGAATTGACTCTCGCTCAAAGCGTGGTGTGTAGCCATATTGTGAACGGAACTCCTTTCGGTGTAGATAGCGTGTTCGAAGAAGGAACACGCCTCTATTACTACTCCACGGTTTCTTCTGCAGCACAGCTTGGTGCCGATACCTTGATGCATATCTGGTTCAACGGTGCCGACACCATTCAGAAATCTGCCTGCAACATGTCCCAGGACGTGTGCCTTACGACCATCGTTCCCAACTTGCTGAAACCTGGTGAATGGAGCGTAGACTTGGTGGTGGGCCACAAGTTGCTTTCCACAAGACAGTTTGTCGTAGAACCCATTCATAGGTAATGGCGATGTCCCGACGCACAGGCTTGGGACTTTTTCTTTTGACGACTTTTGCGTTTGGCATGGATGTGAATTCCTTGCCAGTTTGGGATCCGTCGGTGCTGGTTCGGGGCGAGGATTATGTTGTTCCTAATGCGGTAACGGCAGATTCTGTACAACGTAAGGACTCCCTGGAAACCCACGGTTACAAGACCATGCAGATTACGGTGGGCGACGGTGGAACCCAGGTGGACCAGGAATTGCGCCTGTCCATTCAAGGCCGCCTGACTGATGATGTTGTCATTGACGCTCTTTTGTCTGATGTGGGCCGCAAGGCGGGGGACCAGACCACGGCTACGTTGCGTGAAGTGGACCAGATTTATTTCAGGGTCCAGACTCCTCATACCTTTTTGCATTTAGGTGACCTGACTTGGTCCGATGAATCCATGGGTTTGTATTCCCTGGATAGAAGTTCCTTGGGCGTCATGGCGGGAGTTCATGGGAATTTTGGCGGTGGTGAAGCTGAAGTCAAGGGTGTCTATGGATCCGACGAAGTTCAACATTTTAACAGGGTCATCAACGGTGTCAGCGGCCAGCGTGAAGGTTACTCTCTGGACGCCTCGGGAGGTTTTATTTCCGTGGTTCCCCAGTCGGAAACGATTTGGTTTAACGGACGTAAGCTGAAACGTGGCGTAGACTACGTGGTGAATTATGCGGGTGGCATGCTGGATTTTAAGGGCTCCCTGGTGCCGACCATCGATGATGAAATTCGCGTAGAATACGATGCCTACGAGGAAGACCAGACTTTTACTTTGTACGGAGCAGCGGCAAAATACAGACATCCCAACTTGTACTTGGACGTTTCTGGATTCCGCTTGGCGGGGGAGGCTCGAGACTCCCTGGCTCACCCCACGCAAAATGATCGCTTTGGCGCACGCTTGCGAACCCAATGGAATAAGCAATTCTATGCCGATGTGGAAGTGGCCGTGAATCGTGCTGATTCCAATACGGCATCTCATGATGTTGGCGGCCCCGAAGGAAAGGCGGTCCGCTGGTATATTACTTCGGATTCTACACAGAACCTTTCCCATTTGCCGGTAGCGCTTTCTGTTTACGGAAACCGAGTGCAGCAAGGCTTCGACATCCTTGAAAATCAAGGTTCCGACTTGGATTGGAACGCTTACCGGCTTCTGGATGATTGGGACTTGACGGATGCTGATGGTGCATTGCTTGATGATGATTTAATTCACGACGAGTTTGCGCTGAGAATGCGCCTGGGTGGCGGCTGGTTCGGTAACGCTTCCTGGGGATACCGTCGTAACGGCGACGAAAGTTGGAATTCCTCCAGAGTGAATTTGACTCTTTCCCATAAAGGTCGCAGCGCCCATAGCGACTTGGCCTTTACCCATGTGGCAAGTTTCCAGAATCAGGAAAAGGAACGCTATCAAGCAACGCTGAAATCTGTGTTTGACAAGGGAGTGGTGCGGCCCTTTGGCACCATGGATTTCCGCTATACGGAAATTAACTATGAATTTTCTAGTGGTGCGTCGAACCTTGATAACGGATTGAATGAAATTTCCGACGAAGTGCTTTACGGTAAATCAAGTGGCGGTTTCGGAATTTACCTTGACAAGGGCGAGGTGAAGGAATCTGTTGGCGGAAAGATTGCGAAACGCCGCGGCGATAGCTTTGGCGCAGATTGGCAAGATTCCCTGAAGGCCGCCACATGGCTCCAGGAAGCAAATTACAATAGCCGCTATTTTTCTGTTTCCCATTTGCTGCAGTACGAACGAATTGTGAAGGATTCTTCCGGCGCGGATAATTCCTGGGTGGGCGACTTGAATGGAAAATTCGGTCACGAAAATATCGGGTTGCACGGAACGGTGAATTACAAGTTGGGCCTGACGGAAGAACAGATTTATACGGCGGTTTATAAGGCGGTGGCGCCTGGTACCGGCGACGTTCGCTATGACAGCCTTACGGGAACGTATATCGAAGGCGTGGACAATGGCGACTTTGTTTATGAAGGCCAGGGACGAAACGATTCCGTGGGGGCTGTGCGCGCTTCTGATGCGTCCTTCAGCTTGGACATCCGCTGGAATCCTGGTGCCATGTTTGGAATCAAGAACGGTTTTTTGCGTGATGTGACTATCGGCGGTTCTGTTTCCAGCGAAGGCAACGATACCACGGGCCGAACCATCTATTTCCCGCCTATGACCAAAAGCCAATTGATGCGCGCCACGTCGGGCAGAATTTCTTTTGAAGGTTTGCTGGACTGGACTCATCCTGCGGGAATCAATGTGGCGTATAAGCCGGGCCTTGATTACGATAAAAAGTTGTCCTCCATTTCCTATTACGAAAAGATTTTGTCCCACAATATTGAAGGCGGCTACCAGATAAATCCTGATCATTTCGTGGGTGCGGAACTTTTGTTGCAGGACGAGGAATTGTCGGCGTTGCAAAAGTGGAACTGGAATATTTATGATGGAACTTTGAAGTACCGCCTTGATTTTATGAACGGTTTCTTTGTGCAGCCTTTGGGCCGTTACCGCAAGGGTGTTGGCGACGATGGGGTGAATCTTGACTTTGAGGCGGACTTGTGGGAAGGCGCTTTACGCGTGGGCTATAACCGACAGAAGAAGGTGAACGCCTTTGCCAACTTCTCTGTGATCAATGTGGATAAGGGCGGCTCCACTACACCTTACCAGGTGATGTCTGGCTACAATGACGGAACGACCTATCGTTTGGAACTTTCGGTGTCTTTGGATTTGAATAACTTTATTTCTTTAGGTTGCAACTATGTGCTGCGATTCGGCGATGCAGAAGAAAATGCTTTCCAGAAACTGAGCACAGAAGCGAAGGCGTATTTTTAGTGAAGGATGTCATTGCGAGGAGCGTAGCGACGTGGCAATCAAAGCAGAATTGAAAACAAGGAGTGTCATTGCGAGCCCGTGAGGGCGTGGCAATCGAAGCGGTGTTAAAATGAAGTATATAGGACTGGCAATTTTCTTGATGTCTAGCGTACTGGCTTTTGGCGGTCAGTGCCGTATCCAGAAGATTGTCTGGTCTGGGGAACATTCTGACTTTGACGAAACGGAAATGCAGTCTGCGGTAGGTGCGCCCTGCGATGGCTGGCGCAGTGCAGCCCAGAAGCTGGAACGTTATTACGAAAACCGCGGTTTCCTTGGTGCTGTGGTGGAAGGCTCTGTAGATTCTGCTGGCGCGTTGACTGTTCAATTGAACCGCGGGGCCGCCTGGGTTTGGGCGCCTGCCGAGAATCTGGAGGCGGGGAAGACGAAGCCCGAGGCGTTTGCAAAACTGGCGGGCTTGGAAGCGGGCGCCTATGTTTCCCCGACGGATTTGGAACGTGCGGACCGCAAACTTTCTCGCTTAGGATATTATGAGAGAACTGCGCCCGCCCAGATGTTCCGTGACCCGACGCGAAATCGCATTGTGCCTGTATTCCACATGAGGGCTGCCGCCGTTTCCGAGGCGGAAGCTTTGCTGACCTACTCCAGCGAAGGAAACGCTTGGGAAGGCCAGATCAACGTGAACCTCTATAACATTCTGGGAACGGCTCGTGACCTGCAGTTGGAAGGTTTCATTGGTGATGATTCCCGCCATTTGGATGGCTCTTACAAGGAACCTTGGATTTTTGGAACCTCCTGGAACGTGGTTGCCCGCGGCATGTTCAACGAAGAAACGGTTACGGCGTCTGACGCGGATTCCGAAAATTCCAACGAGGATTCAGCTTCTGCAGAATCTATTGAACGTATTTTGTACGGTGAAATCGGTGTTACCCGTGATATCGGATTTGATTTTAGCATTGGAGTCTTTGTCGGCGTCAGCGAAGACAATAAGTATTCCTCTCTTGAAGTGTCTTACGTTTCCCTGGATCGTTTCGCCTTGCCTCGCGATGGCTGGCGGATAGACGGTAAATTGTCTTATAAAATGGATCGCCCCGATTCCTTGGATAATTTCCTTTTGGCGAAGGCCAGTGTCGTGCGTTACCAGCCCATCTATAAAAATTTTATCAGCCGCATTTCTGGCGTGGCTGGAGGAATTTTCCCCTCCGATGGAAAACTGAAACGCACCGATTTGTTTGCTTTGGGCGGCATGGATAGTTTCAAGGGAATGGGTTACCAGGCGGTGCGTACCCGCGCTTACGGCTATTCTGAACTGGCGGTCATGTGGCAGGACGGTTACGACCTGAGCATAGAACTTTTCTACCAGCCTGGCTTATATCGCCGTTCCGGAGCAGAACATGGCTGGGCCCGTGAACAGGACTACGGCATAGCCTTTACCCAGTATCGTAAGAACTGGAGCATCAATCTCTATTATGCCATGCGGAACGGTTGCAACTTCCTAGATGGCATTATCGGGTTTGGCGTGAAGACGTTGTTCTAGTGAACAAAATCACGAAACATACAAATCTTTTTGTATGTTTCTTCACGAATTTTAAAAATCTCTCTTTTTGTAGAGGGGTTTATTCGTTGTCGTCTTCCAACTGCTCCCCGATGGAGCGGAACATCGGGTCCCATGTCATTTTGCCGGCGTCATCCGGGCGCACCCATTCGGCTTCGCCATCGTTCATCCACATTCTAAGCTTAGTCATTTTAACAGTACAAGAGGTTTCGTCACCGGTAACGTGGATCCAATATTTAAAACTGAGGTTTAATTTCTGAGCAGAGACTGTGCCCTGCCCATTGTATGTTTGGATGTTGCCCGTTACAACCGACATGGCCTTGAATTTCTCTGTCACCAGTTTTCCTTTTTCGGGTTCATCCTTGGCAATAGGAATTTTTTCGTCGGCAAGCATGGCCTTGACTGCGTTATAACATGCCGCCTTGGAATGCCCATAATTGCGGGTCATGTATTGATTGTACAGTTCAGGATCGTTGAGCATGTACTGCTTTGCGCAGCCTGTAATAGCTACCGCAATGGATCCGACGACAATGAATAGGATTTTTTTCATAAGGCTTTTCCTTGCTAAATTTTCTACACTTTCTTTGTTAGGGGAAACATTTGCAGGTTGATTCGAAACACTTGATTGATGTTCTTGGCGGCGGAAGTGATGGCTGTGATTCGGTCGCGACAATCCTCTAGTTCGGCGGTTACTTTCTTGTAGGTTTCCTCGTCGCAGCCGCAGGTGATTCCTAGAAAGTGGCGTTCGTCCTTTGAAAACTTGCCGATGGCCTTTTCGGCGAGAGCCGCCATTTGACGCTGCATTTCGCACATGGCGCGGGGGAGACTTTCCTTGGAACCGGTCACATTTGCGTCCGTTTGCGTGTAGCGTCCCTTATTATCCTTTTCCAGGAAGCCGGCTTTCACCAAAAACTGCAGAGTGTTTTCAACATCCTCAGCGCAAATTTTTTCGTGGCAGACATCTGCGATTTCCTTGGAACTTGCTCCAGGCATCAAGGGGGCCAATTCGCGAAGGGCCGGGTACTTCCAGGATTCGTAAAAAATGTAGGCATCGGCATCGATAATGCGGGCTTTTGACTTGCGTGCCATTTTGCACAATTCTAAAGTCAATGTTTTCCGATAGGCTTCATTAGTGGTGTTGTCGATGGCGACCATCAGCTCAAAGAATTCCTGTTCGCTGGCGGACAAATTCATTGCGGCTGCAACGAATCCTGCCCTTTTCTTGCTCAGCTTGCTTTTCCCGTCGCAAACAAGTTTCAAGTAGTTTGGCGATGAAAATCCTGCTAATCTGTTGAATTCACGCCAGGAGAAAGTGGAATGTTTCTTGCGTTCCTCAAAATAATCCCTGATGTAATCTCGAAAGTCACTGTAGCCAAAGATGGATTTCATGGATTTGAATATAGTTTTTTGATTTGTCAATTCGGATTATTAAAATGTGTTGGGAAATTGACTTTGAAATAAATTCTTGAAAAAAGTTTTTCTATATGATTCATTATGAATCATATAGAAAGTGAAAAATGCCAGTGAGGTAAAGAATGCGAAGAATGTGCGGGACTACAACAGTGTTTAACGCCCTCAAAAAGCCTAAATTTAGGGTATGAAGATTTTTTGTTCGCTGGTATTAACGATAGCCTTGTTTTTTGTAGTGTTTGGCTGCTCCGAAAAGGAAACGGCGGGCAACGCCACTGAATCCAATACCATCGGCGAAGTGGAATCGTCCAGTTCTGTGGTGCCGCAAAGTTCTTCTGAAATACATGAAATTATCTTCACCACAAAACCGTCTAGCGAAAATCTTCTCGGTAGAACAGTTGTGCGTGTTTATCAAGAAGAACAGGGTGCGCAAGGTTCGTGTACCGTGGGTGAAATTGTCTTTACTGCTGCATTTAAGATTGTAGGCAGGGGCGTGCTTACTTATTCAAGTGCCCAGTCGGTTGCGTCTTACGACATGTGCAATTCCCTATGGAAGGATATTTCTGAGGAATGCCTTGCTGACGATGCAACCTTGCTGGATGAAAACGAAAACTGCAGTGAAAAATCCTTTGATGTTTTGTGTCGCGTAGAACGGGCGGGCGAACGTAATTTTGATGAAGAACTTTCGGAATTCGAGAGACGCTTTGTTTCTGTTTGCGACAAGTTGGCTGGCGCGAATTCTGGAAAACCGACATCTGGACACTTCGAGTCTGCAACGCTTCCTGATGCAGGTCCTTCCGGTGTTTCTAGCGGATTTGAACCGATGGAAAGTTCCTCCAGTGAAGATCCTTTTTATGAAGAAAAGGAACCTTACAGTTCCTCGGCAAGATCATATTCTATGGAAGAAATCTATGCGGAAGAAAGTTCCATGACTCCGCAACAAATTCTTGAGTCGTATAAGCCTGAAGTAAAGGTCGATTCCTTTGCTCGCCGAGATCATCGCGGAGTACTTTGGTATGAAATTGACTTTACAGAAGAACGAACCTTTGTTCATAAATACTTTAGCGCTGATGGTTTGCGCTCGTGTGTTGTTTATGTGAACGAACCACAAATAGGTCTTGTTTATGATGTTACGGATGGATATGATATTGTTATTTTCCAACAATATTTGTTCATGAAAGGACCGTCCGTAAATTCTGTGGAACGCCTTGTAATTTACTCCCATCACCACGAATCAATTGATGAAGAATATGTCCCGAAATTTAGTAGTCAATGTACAGAAAATGAGGGCGTATTGACAGAACATCTGCAGAGTGATGAAATCAGATATTGGACCTGCGATAAAAACTTTGAGCCTTCTGTTTCTGCAAAGCATTACCTGTATGAACGCGCGCTGGAACTGAAAACCAATTGTGCGGAATAGGAAGGTTTTCCTTTGAAAATTGAAAACTGGTTTGACGCATAGAGTGAAAAGTTTGGAAATTCAAGGCAATCATGATTAGAAATATCATCCGAAAACTAATGGCATTTGTTACGGCGTTTTTTTGGACGGACAAGTCCAAGGTGTTTTCGGGTGTGTTGGCTTGCTTCTGGTCGGTGCAGCATATTGCCTGTGCCTATGGTACAGACGATGGCTTAGAATGTGACGATGATTGTCTTTACGATCTTGTAGTCGATACTGTTGCCACGTTGGGTGATTTACCACCTTGTGACTATATCGGAAAGAATGACGTTCCAACCTTTGTGGCAAGTGAAAATGCAGACTATTACTGCAGTGAGCATCAGTGGCTTTCAGCAACAGAAATTCTTTGTGAAGAAAAACCTCCCATAAAGCCGTTTGAATACGAATTCTTCACTGATCCTCGGGATGGTTATGTCTATCGGCTGACAAGGATTGGTTCGCAGACATGGTTTGCCGAGAATCTCCGTTTCAAGACGGAAAAATCCATTGCTCCCGATGGCGAATTGTTTAATGTGGTGGGTCGCTATTATACCTGGAAGGATGCTCAGACTGCCTGCCCCGAAGGATTTCACATTCCTACTTCTGAAGAATGGAAGGAAATGTGGTTGTTTGTTACCGAGGATAATGGTTGTGAAAATGTAGGGACCAGCTTGAAAACGGATAGCCTCTGGAGCGAATATCTTAAGCCCAGTACAATCATTGTTCAGGGGAACGAAGATGCGCTTGTTGGAACGAACCGCTACGGATTCAATGCCGTTCCTGCTGGTAGTTATTTAGAAAAATCCGACGAACTTTATCTTCTAGGACACTTGACCCGTTTTTGGTCTAATGATAACTACCGTGGTAAAATCGTGTCTGATTCCTGGGTTATGAATTTTTGGGGCGGGAATTCCTTTGGGAACGAAGCTGCAAATCCTGATTGGCGAATATCTGTCCGTTGTATAAAGGATTTTGAATGAGAAGAATATTACTAAACGATACTTTATATATAAACTAATTCTTTTTTTTAGCTTGAATCCGGAAATTTGACGTCGGTTTTACACCGGCGTCTTGCTTTTTTCGCCGGCGATTTCGCGGACCAGCTTGGGCACTTGGTAGCCGGGGAGCTTGGTGCGGATTTCTTCGATAAGGGACTTTGCCTTTTCGTCGCTGACTTCGTAGTGGGCCACACCCTTGGCGTGGTCCAGCTGGTGCAGGTAGTAGGGGAGGACGCCCTGTTCGAAAAGCTTGCGGCTCAGTTTTTCCAAGGTGTCGGCGCTGTCGTTGACACCTTTCAGCAGAACGCTCTGGTTCAATAAGGTCCAGCCACTGTATTTCAGCTGGCCGAAAATGTTCATGCTTTCTTCGTCCAGTTCGTCGGGATGGTCTACGTGGCTTACCAGTACGCAATCGAATCGGGCGGGCATGTCCCTAAGGAATTCAAAATGTTTTTCCACCAGGTCGGGGCGCATCACCGGCAGGCGGCTGTGGATGCGCAAGGTCGTCACCGAGGAATGGTCACTGATTGTTTCGATCAGGTTCTGGAATGCTGTAGGCGAAAGGGTCAGCGGGTCGCCTCCGGACAAGATCACTTCCCACACGTCGGAGTGGGTGTCCAGCCAGCTGCCCACCATAACGTCGATGCTGGGCGTATTCTGGAAGGGGTAGTTCCTGCGGAAGCAGAACCTGCAGCGCACACCGCAGGTGGCGGTTGTCATAATGAGGGCGCGCTTCTCGTATTTCTGGATGACGCATTCGTTCTTGCCCGCGGGTATATCGCCAACCGGGTCGTCGGTGAAACCGGGAACGTCCAGGTATTCTTCCTTTGTGGGTAGAACTTCACGCAAAAGGGCCGCCGGGTTCTTTGCCTGCTTGATCAGGTCGGCATAGTGCCTGGAACAGCAGAAAGGGAACGTGGGGGTGAGGTCCGTGTTGGCTAAATAGGGGGTATTTGCAATCAAAGCCTTGAAATCAGGGCCTAAATACTCCAAAAAGTCGGAAATTTGCGTGAATACGAGGGGAGCTTGTTCCATTATATTATTAAATTTAGCAACATAAATATCAAAAAGAGGATAATATGGGTACTGTAAGCACCAACGAATTCCGTAAGAAGCTCAAGATCATGGTTGATGGTCAGCCGTATGAAATCATTGAAAACCAGTTTGTGAAGCCGGGTAAGGGCCAGGCTTTCAACCGCGTTCGTATCAAGAACCTGGTTACCGGCCGTACTCTCGAACGCACCTGGAAGAGCGGTGACACTGTTGAAGAAGCAGACGTTACTTATGGCGAAATGACCTACAGCTACAATGACGGTTCCAACTGGTACTTCATGGATGGCGAAACCATGGAAATGGTTGAAATTCCTAAGGAAGCTCTCAATGGCGCAGAAATGTGGCTCCTCGACGGTGCTACCGTTGAAGTGACCTGGTGGGATGGAAAGGCTATTGAAGTCATTCCGCCGACCTTCGTTGACCTCATGATCATCGACGCTCCTCCGGCTGTCCAGGGCAACACCAGCGGTAACGTTCTCCGTGAATGCACCGTTGAAACTGGCGCTAAGGTTATGATTCCGCTGTTCATCGAAAACAACACCAAGATCCGCGTGGATACCCGCGACGGTTCTTACTTGGAACGCGCTAAGTAATTAGCTCCTCGAAAGAGAATTAAGAAAAAGCCTCAGCTCAAAGCAGGGGCTTTTTTCTATTTTCAGTTCATGCTTAAGAAAAAGATCGACCTGCGTTTGGATTTGGATACCCGCTGCAATTTTCGTTGCCATTACTGCGACAATGCCAGCCTGGATCCCAAGACCAAGGTTTCTTTCCCTCTGGAACAGTTTGAACCTGTGTTCCAGTATGCCGAAAAGAACTGCTGGTCCATGTTCTTGAGCTGCGCCGGCGAACCTTTGATGAACGCCAAGTTCGTCGAGGTCATGGAAATCCTCCGCCGCACGGTGAAGACTCCCGACGTGTCCATGGTGACCAATGCCCTGGCTTTGAACGAGGCGCACCGCAACCAGATTTTGAATTCTCCCATCGACCGCCTGTTCATTTCCATGGATTCCCTGGATCCGGAAATTTATACGAAATGGTGCGGCGTAACCGCGGAACAGTTCCAGAAGGTGGTGGGGAATATCGAGGCTTTTGCCGAAGCACGCCTGAAGCAGAAGAAACGCCCCCATCTGATTGTGACCGCCATTGCCATGAAGGATACCTTGGACGGTCTTCCGGATATTGCCCGCTGGCTCAAGCGCTTGCAGGTTTCTGCTTTCAACATCCAGTGGCTGAACTCCATGGACCACGACTACCTTCACAAGGAACAGCTGGATATGAACGACCCGGCGGTTGCCGCCAAGGTCCATAGCGTTCTGAACGAGGTCCAGGAAATTCTGAAGGGTAGTGGAGTTCTGCTGGATTATCCCCACACGGTCAGCAAGGAAAAGCTGAAGTCCGTCTGGCGTAACCGCAAGCTTTGGCGAAACAAGTTCTGCTATTTCAAGGATGTGTTCCTGAAACTTGTTGCAAACCGCCGCGGCTTGCCCTGCCGCTTTGCGACCAACACTTACTACTTGTGGCCCGATGGTCATCTGAAGGGTTGCCCTGCCGATGGTTTCGAGACTCTGAATATTTTTGACGGAGTCCATTCCATGGAGACGGAAACCGCAAGAGTCCGCCAGGACATCAAAAACGGCAAGACTGCTAAATGCGAATCTTGCCGATTTAAGGTAGAGTAAATCAGGGCCGCGAATGCGGCTCTTTTTTGTGGCTACTTCAATGCGTCGCGGAAGGCCTTGGCCACAGCATCGGGATCGTCGGACTTGAGCCAGCTCAAGGTTTCGGTACCGCGGTAGCTCCAGGCGAAAATGTTGTCTATACCGGCGGCACGACTTTCCTCCACTGCAATTGCCAGATCCTTTTCTCGGCCACCTTCGATCTGGTAGGCCTTGATCCACATCTGCACAGCTTTGCCGTACTGCTTGGCCACATCGGTCAGCTTCTTGGCGGTTTCCGCATACTTCTCGCGGACCCATTCCTCGGTGGCGCCTTTTTCCCAGTAGGGATCGCTGGCTACTTCGTCTACGGATTCCAAGCGGGCCACCTTGCTCCAGTCGTCCAGGCCTGCGGGGAACCAGGGCGGCAGCATGCACACGCAGTTGCGCTTGCCGTGGGCGTGAACATCTTCAGTCATTTCCTTCAGGAAGTCGATGAGGCTGTCTTCGCGGAACCGTAGAACGTCGCGAGCCTGCTCCGGCTGCATCTGGTCAAAGGTGGCCGCAGGCATGTCATAGCCGAAACGGTCCTTGAACTTGTCGCAGCAGACGGGGCAGAGGCAACTCCAGTTGCTGAGACCGCCCTTCTCGAAATAGAAGTGGGGCTCGTCCCAGAAGATGGTGTTTACCTTGGTATTGCACACGGATTCAATCCACTTGTGCATATATTCGCGGAACTTGGGATGATTGGGGCAGGCAGCAACCTTGGGCTTGCCGTCCAGAGCCACCTGGCACATGTCGTGATCGCGGGCGGTGAGTTCCGAATAAGCTTCGCCGCCGAACACGCGTCCTACGCCCCAGGGGTTTACATACACGTTCAGACCCAGATCGGCGGAAGCGTCCACGATTTCCTTCATGGTGCCGAAGTAGTATTGCTGGTCTTCTTCGCTCCATGTGTGGAGAACGGCGTTGAAGCCTGCAGCCTTGATGTCCTTCATGTCTGCAAGAACGTGCTTGGGGGAACGTACGCCAAAGTAGCTTACGCCTTTAATCTTTACAACTTCCATGATAAATCCGCGGGTGGACTAAAAATCGTTTACTAGAAATCGTTCTGTGCCCATTGGGGAGAACCATTCTTCAAAAGCACCATTTCCAAAGTGTTGAACCATTCCTCTTCGCTTACGGGGCGGCGGACCCAGTACAGGTTCTCTTCGTCGTTTGCAGGAACCGGCATGGAGTCGGGAACGATTTCCACAAGCCAGGATTCAGGGATGCTGTCGTGGAGCATCTTGCTGAACTTCAGGTTTTGGTCAGTGGGGCGGTCGGCGTGGTCAAGGATGATCAGTGCCGGGGACTGGCCTACAATCAGAGCTGAGTCCAAAAGACTGGTTGCGTCTTCGATGGAATTGCAGGTGTACATGGTGGCATCTTCTGCCAGATCTCCATGCTCCAAAAGCCAACGGAAGGTCCATTGGCTAAGCTTGTCCAGGCTACCTGGAGAAGACGGCGCTATGAAGAAAATGTGTCCCATGCGCTTTAATTTAGATTTTTTATCCTTATGTGAAAAAAAGTTTGCGAGGTTTTCGACCCTATTGTGGCTGTGTGGCGCAATTACGAGGTACTATTTACGAATTATGAGAGCAATCCAGTCGCCTACGGCGCGATTATAAGTCTCGAGCCTCGAGCCTCGAACCTCGTACCTTATACCTCGTAATTCGTAATTATATTTTGTCTCGAACCTCATGCCTGGAGCCTCGTGCCTGATGATTAATCTTGGCGAATTTCAGTTTATCGATAAGTTGCTCAAAAATGCAGCTCCTCTGAAGGAGGATGCTCCCGCAAAGCGCTGTTGGCTCGGGGTGGGGGATGACGCCGCCATTTTCGATGGCTGGGTGGCAACCAAGGATCTTTCCGTGGAGAACACTCATTTCCGTTTGGACTGGTCTACTCCGGAACAGGCGGTCGAAAAGCATATCGTATCCAACGTGTCGGATATTTCCTCCATGGGTGCCGTGCCGAAGATTGCCTTTTTAGGACTTTGTCTCAATAAAAACTGGTCTGCAGAAACTTGCGACAGGGTTCGTGCAGCTCTTTCCGAAGGCTTTGCAAAACGTGGCATAACCTTGATCGGTGGCGATACTGTTTCTGGTGAGGAAGGCGTTTTTTCTACAACCCTTTTGGGAACCTTGGCAGGGGAGAAACCACTGGTCCGTTCTGCGGTAAAGTCGGATGATAATTTGTATGTAAACGGGACTCTGGGCAAGTCCGATGCGGGGCTTTGGATCTTGATGAACCATCCCGAGGATGCGGACAAGTTTCCTTCCTTGGTGGAGTACCACCTGAACCCGAGAATTGCGGAGTGCGCCGGCGCGGAACTGGTTCGTCTAGGAGCCTATGGTGCTTGCATGGACCTGAGCGACGGATTGTCCTCGGAGTTGAACCATTTGGCTTTGGCATCAAACGTTTCCATCGAAATTGACGAAAAATTATTGCCCATCGATCCCGAAGTGGTGCGAATGAGCGAATATTACGGAATTGACCCCTTGAAATTTGCAATGAATGGGGGTGAGGAATATCAACTGCTGTTTGCCAATTCTGTACCAGAAATTATATTTAACGGTGAAAATAAATGTTTGGGTAAGGTTTGTAGGATTGGGCGTGCAGTTGGTTCTTCCAATGGCTCTCAAGTCTATATGCTTTGCCAAGATGGAGAAAAGAAGCTCGTTGAACCGCGAGCATGGTCGCATTTATGATTAACAGTACGAAGATGAATTTGGGCCAGCTGCTCCTTCGCCAAGGTGTCTTGGACGAAGACCAGTTGGAACACGCCATGGCGGAACATAAGCGTACCGGGCTTATGTTGAGTAAGATCCTTGTTCGCTTGGGCATGGTAAGCGAAGATACCTTGACTAGCATTCTGGGTGTCCAGATGCAGTCCGCAACCAAGATGCGTATCGGTGAAATGCTCTTGGCTCAGGGTTATATCAACGAAGAACAGTTGAACAAGGCTTTGGAAACCCAGAAGACTACGGGTAAGCGTCTTGGACGTACCTTGGTGGACTTGGGCTACATGCCGGAAGAACGTCTTATTGAAATTCTTTCTAGGCAGTTCGAAGTTCCGTACGTTAAGCTGGAAACTTTCGCCATCGACGGCGATGCCTACACCTATTTGCCGGAAGACCTTTGTAAGCAGTACAAGGTGGTGCCTCTGTTCATGCAGAAGCCGGAAGACGAACGATCCGCCGCTCGCCCCACCTTGACCATTGCAATGACCGACCCCACCAACATGCGTACCATCAGCATCATCAAGTTCAAGGTGAAGATGGAAGTGGACATTGTCATGGCCTCCGAAGCCGATGTCCAGAAGGCTATTGAACGCGTGTTTGCCGGCCATGGTGGCGGTTCCGAAGAAACCTTGGCAGACCTTATTGCCGATTCCAAGGACGAAGAACTTGAAACCGTGGAGCGCGGTCAGGGCGGCCAGGAAGAAGAACTTTCCGACGAAGAAGGTCGCCAGGTTGTTAAGATCGTGACCACCTTGATTCACGAAGCTATTGCCCGTAAGGCTTCCGATATTCACCTGGAACCTCAGGAAACCTTCCTGAAGCTCCGTTACCGTATCGATGGTGACCTTCAGGTCATGGCTCCCATTCCGGCTCGCTTGATGCCGCAGATCTTGTCCCGTATCAAGCTTCTTTCCAAGATGGATATTGCTGAAAAGCGTAAGCCCTTGGATGGTCGTTTCACGGTGCGATACAAAGGCTCCGAAGTTGACCTTCGTGTGTCTTCTTTCCCGATTTCTCTCCGTAAGCGCGGTGTTTGCGAAAAGATCGTTATGCGTATCTTGAACCCGAACTCTGGCCAGTTCCCGCTGAAGGACATGGGCTTCGACCCCCGCGTTCTCAAGCAGTTCATCGACGCCATTAACGCTCCTAACGGCATTGTGCTGGTTACCGGTCCTACGGGTTCCGGTAAGTCTACTACGCTTTACGCATCTATTGGTGAAATTCTTGATAGTACTATTAACATTTCTACCATGGAAGACCCTGTGGAATTGAATATCGACGGCGTCAACCAGGGGCAGATCAACAATGCGGCCGGGTTTACGTTTGCCGCGGGCATTCGTGCCTTGCTCCGTCAGGACCCTGACGTGATCATGATCGGTGAAATGCGTGACCAGGAAACTTCTTCAATGGCTATCGAAGCTGCATTGACGGGTCACTTGGTCTTTAGTACGCTCCATACCAACGATGCCGCTGGCGCATTCCCTCGTCTTTTGGAAATGGGCCTGGAACCCTTCCTTGTGTCTACCGCTATCAAGGGCGTGTTGGCTCAGCGACTTGTGCGCCGTATTTGTAAGTACTGTAAGGAACCTTGCGAAATTTCCCAGGAAATGCGCGACGAACTCCACCTCACTCCGGACATGCAGTTCTACCACGGTAAGGGCTGTGACAAGTGCGATGGTTCTGGTTACAAGGGTCGTGCCGGTATTTACGAATTCCTGGTGCCGAACGAAACTGTGCGTAACCTGATTATCAAGCGTTCTTCCGGTGACGTGATCAAGCGTGCCGCTATGCAGGAATGCGATATGATCACTCTGCGTATGGACGGTATTTCCAAGGCTCTGCAGGGCATTACCACTCTCGAACAGGCTGTGGGTGCTTCTGCCGCCGATGATGTGTAATTCCATCTAAGGTTCCATAAAATTTAAACTCCCGACCACAAGGTTGGGAGTTTTTGTTATATTGCACATTTGTATAGAAGTTTTGGAGTCTTATGGCGAATATTGTTGATGCTGGTGTACTTGATCGAGAGCTGAATGCAGAGCAGTCCGCTGCTGCAAAAAAGATTGATGGCCCGATGCTGATCCTTGCTGGTGCAGGTTCGGGAAAGACCCGTTGCATCACTTACAAGATTGCCCACCTTGTTTCCTTTCATGGCGTGGATCCGGAACGAATCCTTGCGGTGACCTTTACCAACAAGGCCGCCCGTGAAATGAAGGACCGTATCCAGAAGCTGCTGGATAGTCGCGAAAATTTTTCCTGGATGGGAACCTTCCACTCCATCTGTCTCCGTTTGTTGAAACGTTGCCTTTCTTTGGAAAAGGTTGTCCAGAAAATGGCGGGCCCGAATGGCCGCTGGTACGACGGCAATTTCTCCATTTACGATGACGACGACCAGAAGCGTATTCTCAAGGAAATCCTGAAGAACGAACTGGGTGATGACTTTGACGTGTCCGAAGTAAAGAAACTTCACGCCGCCATTTCCCGCTACAAGAACTCTATTTTGTACAAGGGTGGAATCGCCCAGTTGCAGACTCCCGAAGTGGCGGCGCAGCTGGCTGAATACGGCGACCAGGAACGTTACGCCCATCTTTACGGCCAGTACCAGAAGAAGTTGCTGGAATCCAACGCCATGGACTTTGACGACTTGCTGTTCAACACGGTAGCCTTGTTGCAGAAGGTTCCTGAACTGGCCAACCAGCTGGCGACCCGCTTCAAGTATGTGGTGGTGGACGAATACCAGGATACCAACGATGTCCAGTACGAACTTTTGAAGTTGCTCATCAACGAACAGAAGAACGTGACGGTGGTGGGTGACGACGACCAGAGTATTTATGGCTGGCGCGGTGCAAACATCAAGATCATCCGCAACTTCCATCGAGACTTTGCTCCGGTGACCATTGTGAAGTTGGAACGCAACTACCGTTCTACAGCAAACATCGTGAAGGGCGCAGGTTCCGTGATTGCACACAATATCCGCCCTGAAGAAATGCAGAAGGTGGTGTTCTCCAAGGAAGAAGCTGGTGAACTGATTCACGTGCGTCACTTTATGGATGACCGTTCCGAGGCAAGCACCATTGCAGACAACATTGCCAAGGCTGGTCCGGAATATTTCTCCAAGACTGCGGTGTTCTACAGAACCAACGCCCAGTCCCGAGCCTTGGAAAAGGCTTTGAACGATCGCCGCATTCCGTCGGTGATTTTTGGCGGCACACGATTCTGGGACCGTAAGGAAATCAAGGATGTGTTGGCTTACCTCCGCGTTCTTGCAAATGAACGTGACGATGCTGCACACCTTCGCGTTATCAATACTCCGCCCCGCGCCATCGGCAAGACTACGGTGGAAGGCATTCTTGAAAAGGAACGCAATGGGGAAGGAACCTTCTGGCAGATTCTTCTTGCCGAAGCGAACTCCGTTGGCCGTGCCGCTCCCAAGCTGAAGGGCTTTACGGACTTGGTGCTGGGATGGAAATCCTTGATTGCCGCAGGCGAAACTCCGCTGCCCATTCTCGCAGAAAAGATTATCAACGATGTGGGCTATAAGGAATTCCTCCGCAAGGAAGATGAAATTACTGCCGACGAACGCATCGGTAACTTGGACGAAATGGTGAACGCCATCCGTGAATTCGACGAAGAACATCCGGGTGCGACTTTGGACGCCTTCCTCCAGGATATTTCCCTCCTTACCGATGGCGACAAGAAGGTGGACACTTCCAAGGGTATGGTTACCCTCATGACCATCCACATGGCCAAGGGTCTGGAATTCAATACCGTCCACATCGCGGGCTGTGATGAAGAAATCTTCCCGCTGGTCCGCGGCTCCATGACCATGTCCAGCCAGCAGATGAACGAGCAGATGGAAGAAGAGCGCCGCCTGTTCTACGTGGGCTGCACCCGCGCCGAGAAGAAACTTTACCTGTACCATGCGGAACGCAGGTTCTTCCAGGGAAACATCCGCCCCTTCGCACCGTCCCGATTCTTGAAGGAACTGGATCCCTCTGTTGTAGACTTTACCCCGTGTACTGACTTCGGCGGCTTCGGCAATAGCTTTGGCGGTGGCTTCGGAAACGATGACTTCAATCAGGACCGCGGTGGATATTCCCGCCCCAGTCGTCCCAACTTGCCTCCTCCACTCCCGCGTCGCTCCTATTCCGGCTTCTCCTCCGGCGGATCCAGCGGTTTTGGCGGATCTAGTGGATTTGGCGGCTCTGGCCGCACCTCGTCCTATAATCGCCCTGGTGCAGTGCCTGCTTCTATCAGAAAGAACGATAAGCATATTGTTTACCGCAACCCCATCAAGGTGGCAGCACCTACGCCTGCGGCTCCCAGCGGTCCCCGTGTGGTGTACGACGAGTACAGCGAGAATCCTTACCGTCCGGGCGTAAAGGTCCGCCACATCAAGTATGGGGTAGGGACCATTACGGGTTGCTCCGGCACTGGTGAAAATGCACGTGTGGATGTGCGCTTCGGTGACGGAACTACAAGAACCATCGTGCTGAAGTACGCCGCCCTGCAAATCCTCGGCTAAAAAACAGCTGCCTGGGACCTGGAACCTGGAACCTGGAACCTAATTTTTGCTACATTGTCCTACGTAATAATTGTGAGGCATTATGCTTGAACGTGAAGAAGTTTTGAAATTGGCTAAGCTCTCCCGCCTGAGCGTTTCTGAAGAAGAAATCCCGGCTTTGAAGGGCCACTTGGACAAGATGTTGAACCATCTCGAAGCTCTCAAGGCTTTGGACCTCTCCAACGTCGAACCCATGACTGCTGTGGAAAATGGCGCAACCATTCTCCGTGAAGACGTTCCTGTTCAGGGTTTCTCCCTGGATCAGGCTTTCGCCAACGCTCCTGCTGTGGAAAACGATCACTTCGCAATTCCTAAGGTTATTGGCGGCTAATCGCCAAGCGTTAGCTTATATCCATGGCTGTACATTGCATCATTCCTGCCCGCATGGGTTCCTCCAGGTATCCTGGAAAGCCTCTTGTAAAAATCGCAGGCAAGGAAATGATCGTGCGCACCATGGAAAGGGCTCTGTTGGCAGAGTGCTTTGACCGCATTGTCTGCGCTACAGATTCCGAACAAATTGCTGAAATAGTTTCTAGGGCTGGTTTCGAGTTTATCTTGACCGGCCCTGCTTTTACTGGTTCCGACCGCGTTGCCGATGCGGCTAGAGCCTTAGATTTGGACCTGGTTGTAAACCTTCAGGGTGACGAGCCCTTGGTTGAACCGAACGTCTTGATCAATGTTGCCAGGGATCTTGAAGAACATCCCGACTGCTGGGTGACGGTGGCCTGCCCTCTGAATCCTGCAGAAGCTCAACTCAAGACGGTTGTTAAAGTTTTAGTGAAAGATGGTTATGCCGTAGACTTTACTAGGACTGTACCCGAAGAAGAGGCTCCTCGTTGGTTCCAGCACCAAGGCATTTATGCCTACTCCAGAGCGGCTCGCGATGAATTCGCGTCGCTTCCCCAGAGTCCTGTGGAACTGGAACGTTCTTTGGAACAGATGCGTATTATGGGCCGCCGCCCGATTCGCATAGTGCAAAGTCCCTTTGCCTCCATTTCTGTGGACGTGCCCTCCGATGTGGAATCGGTGGAACGCACCCTGAAAAATCTTCGATAGTCTCAAAGTCTGTGGCGCCTTCTTTCCGAAAGGTCGAGGCGCTTATGAACGCTCCTGAAAGAAAAGTCCTTTATCTGGCTTTTTGCCTTTTTGTTGTTGGAGTCGTAGTCCGGATTCTTCCTTGGGGGCTCCCGTCCATCGAAAGTATTCAAATTGAAGATGTAGCACAGCCTCAGGTGGCGCCTGCCGGCGACTTTAAAACTCCTGCCGCCGGTTTTGTTACAAACAAAGTAACTAATGATACAGGGGGCTCTGAGGCTCTTTTACAAGATTCCGCAGTTTCAAAAAGTGAAAAATCTCCCTCAAAACACGCCAAAAAGAAGAAAAAAGTGGCGTTGCCGTTGCGTATAAATGAGGCATCTGCGGAAGATCTTTGTGCGCTAAATGGGGTTGGGCCCAAGCTTGCGGAGAAGATTATTGCCCGCCGGGAGGCCTTTGGCCCCTTTAAAACGTCAAAAGACCTTGAAAAAGTGCCCGGAATTGGCAAGAAAAAGTTGGAAAGCATACTTCCTGGGGTGATTTTTGATTAAATTTTTGATGATAAAAACTCTTCTAAGTCGTTGATATTATGAGTGATACGAAGTTATACCTAGGTATTGAAGTCGGAGACGCCTCCCTGAAGGTGGCTCTTGTGGATTCCGTTGAACGTCGCGTTCTCAAGACCGCCGTTCTCGAAACCGAAACAAGCCCCCTGGCAGACGTCTATGCGTTCGAAACTGTGCTTCAGGGCTGGATGGAATACAGCCAGATCGAAAAGGTCGAAGCCGTTTCCGTCTGTATTCCGGCTTTCCGTTCCATCATTCGCCAGGTTTTTGTACCTCCCGAAGCTGCCAAGACTTTGGATGACTACCTGCAGTGGTACGTCTCCCTGATTACCAATGCCGATGTTGGCGCCTATGTGGTGGACTACCAGATTATGGGTGGCGACGACAACCTGGGTTACACGGTAATGCTGATTGCCGTCCGTCAGGAATGGATCGATAACCTCCGTAAGGGCTTCCGTAATAAGGCTTTGGCTCCGAAGGCCATGGATGTGGACGTCCTCTCCATGATGAACCTGATGGACTTCGCTGAAAACATGAACGAACTGGAATGCGTCGTCAAGGCTGACTTTGCCGGCGTGACCATGATTTGGCTGACCAAGGATAACCTGCAGGCTCTGCGTTGCGTATCTACTCTCTCCTTGGTGAACAAGACTCGCGAAGAAGCTTACCAGATTTTGGCAGATGGTATTGCAGAACAGATCGAAGTCGCTCGTTCTGAAAATGCCGCTATCGTAACTAACCACATTCACCTTTGCGGTGAAATGGCCTCTGACTTGATGTTCGTTGAGAACCTCCGCAACAAGCTCCCCGAATGCCAGCTTGCCCTGATGGACTCCTTCTCCAACCTGCGTCTGCCTGTGGAGGCTGAAGATTCTGTCGCCGTATTGAACTGCACTGCAGCTATCGGCGCAGCCCTTAACGTGATGGAGGGTGTATGATTCATTTGAATTTGATGGAAGCCGCCGAACGACTGACCGTCGTTGAAACCGTTTCCCCGGTTAACGTTACCAGTCTTGACGATATCAAGAAGAAGGGCCGTAAGAAGGCTCTGACTGTTGCTGTCGCCGCTCTGTTTGCCGTAGTTGGCTTCAGCTGCTTCCTCAGCGTATTTGGTGTTCCTGTTGCTTTGCAGGGTGTTCTGCCTGAACCGTACCTGTCCTTGATTGGCGCAGAAGACCCCAGCCGTACCGCATTGGCTATGAGCGCAAGCCAGAAGACTTCCGCCGGTGGTGCGTTGGAAGCCGAAGCAAGTAACGCCGCTGTTATCCAGCGTCAGCGTGAAACCATGACCATCAAGCAGGTGGTTGGTGAAATCAATCCGCAGGCTCTGTACAACAACAACCGCACGGACTACAACTCCTACTTGCCGCTGGAAAAAATGTCTTACCAGAAGGCTTCCTTGGGTCAGTTCATTGCTTTCTTGAATACTGCAACTCCGGACGACGTTGGCTTCTCTGACTGTATTTATCAGGCTCCCAACTACTTCTATGTTCGCGGTGTTTCCTTGAACCCGAACTCCCAGCGTAGCTTCCTTGACCGCGTCAAGTCTGTAAGCTCCAACTTCAAGACTCCGCCTCTGCCGGAAAACGCTCCTGCAACAGACATTACCGCATTCGGTCAGTACAACGTGAACAACGTGAACCTGAAGTCCGTGGCAAGCTTTGTGACCTCTGCCGATGTGAATGCAGAAATCAAGGCCTTGAAGACTTTGGCTGGTGCAAACAAGGTTCAACTGGGAGGCTTGGATAAGCCGCAGATTGAAGACTTCGGCGTCTACAAGCGCTATACCTTCAATTCCACTTCTCCGTCTGACTTCAGCGATTTGCAGAACTTCATTGCAGCTTACGCAGCATCTCCGCTTCGCGTAGGTGTGTCTAGCATTGAAATGAAGCAGGCCAAGAGAGACCTGGTTTCTTCCATCCGTTTCGAAATGTACGTCGTTCCGTAATCGTTGGGCTCCATGTCCATTCGTATTACCGGCGGCAGCATGAGGGGAAGGAATGTTCCTTCTCCTGATACTTCAAAGACGAGGCCTACAGCGTCTCGTACCAGGGAAGCTCTATTCAATATTCTTCAGGGTGTGGAAAATTTCCGTGTGCTGGATCTTTTTGCCGGCACGGGAATCATGGGCATCGAGGCTTTGAGCCGCGGTGCTGCTTCTGTTACCGCTGTTGAAATGGCCAAGGTTCAGGCAAAGCTTGTGCTGCAGGCCTACAAGGCGTTGTCCCTGGAATCAAAACTTAATTTGTTAGAAACCAGCGTTTTGACTTTGTCCAAGGAAGCTCTTTGCAAGGATGAAGGTTTCGACCTGATTTATGCAGATCCGCCTTTCAAGGATATGGCTTACCCGGACTTACGTAATTTCTGGGATTGGCTGAACCCTGGTGGTGTTGCTGTGTTTGAGGCTCCTACCAAGAATCTGCCGGCATGGGCCAAGGAAG
Organism: Fibrobacter sp.; assembly: GCA_024399015.1. Taxonomy (GTDB): domain Bacteria; phylum Fibrobacterota; class Fibrobacteria; order Fibrobacterales; family Fibrobacteraceae; genus Fibrobacter. The sequence goes on along the minus strand of JAKSIC010000002.1, from coordinate 35,335 downwards.
CCGAGGCTGAAGATCTGTTGAAAATCAGAAAGTACGGCGAATCCTCCTTGCTTATCTATCGTAAGGTTTTGTAGTTTACAGGTATGAATTCTAAGAAAAAGATTGCTGTGTTTGCCGGATCCTTTGACCCCTTTACTGTGGGCCATTTGGATATCGCAAAACGCGCTGCAGCGATGTTTGATGAACTTTGGATTTTGGTGGCGGTGAATGCTTCCAAGAATTGCCTGTTCTCTTTAGAGAATCGTATTGATTTTGTCCGTAAGTCCTGCAAGAATATTCATAACGTCAAGGTTGCTGAGTTTTCTGGCTTGACTGTGGAATTTATGCAGAAGGTTGGCGCCCGCTATTTGCTTCGCGGCGTTCGCAATGGTTCCGACATGGATTACGAACTTTCTGTAGGTTGGAATAACAAGACTTTGTATCCTGATTGCGAATCGGTGTACCTGGCTTCTGCTCCCGAACATTTGGCTGTGAGCAGTACAGTGGTTCGTGAATTGTTGAAGTGCGGTATTGCAAAGACTGCGGCAGGTCGCAAGAAACTTTCCAAGTATGTCCCTGCAGAAATTTTGCCGCTGGTTGTTGATGGATTTGGAGGCCCCAAGAAATGAGACCTTTTAGATTTTTGCCGAAGCCCCTTCGTGTATTGCTGATTATCAATGCCGTGGTTTTTGGCCTTGCTTTCTTTGTTGGTGGAATCCTGGGCTTCCACCTGAATTTGCCGGGTTATGGTTACGCCAATCTTCGTGAGTATATCACTTTCTTTGGCGCATTCTTCCCGACGGATCCTCTGCAGATTTGGCGTTATGGAACCTACATGTTCGTTCATGTGGATTTCTGGCATTTCCTGTTTAACATGATGATGCTTTGGATGTTCGGTAGCGAAGTGGCTGACTGGATGGGCACAAAGCACTTTACCGCCATGTATTTGTTCTGCGGTGTTTTCGCTGCGGTGTTCAGCTTGGTCATGTGCATTCTCGGCTTGAGCAACAATCCGATTATCGGTGCTTCCGGTGCCTTGATGGGCGTTTTCGTTGCCTACTACAAGTTCTTCCCGGAACGCGTGATTTTGATGTTCATGTTTTTCCCCATGAAGATTAAGTACGCCATGTGGGTCATGGTTGCCATTGACGTGTTCATGGCTCCTTCCGGTGATGGCATTGCTCATCTTGCTCACTTGGGCGGCGTTGTGGGCGGATTCCTTTATATGTACTTCTTCAACGGCGGCCTGGATGGCTTCTTGAGCAAGGCCCGTGAAGGCGTTGACCGTGCTCGTGGTCCCAAATTCAAGATGAACGATGGTGGTCGTTCTCGTGAAAAGTCTCAGGATTCTGGAGACGCCGACGATGCCAAGGAACCAGAAGTTCTTGAAGGCGAGGTATTCTACGTTGACGAAGAAAAACGTATGGATGAAATTTTAAAGAAGGTCAACAGGGACGGTATCCAATCCTTGTCTGATTCTGAACGTCAATTTTTGTTGAAAGCGGGCGATAGAATTCGTCGCCGTCGCGGAGGAATGTAATGAAGAAAGTTCTCGGTATGGGCGCAGCCCTGGTTGATGTTTTGGCAAACGTGAGCGATGAATGGATCGCAGCACAGGGCGTTCAGAAGGGCGGCATGAACATGGTGGATTGGCCCCAGATGGAAAAGTTCTTGGGTAGTCTTGAAAAGCCGATCCGCGTGCCGGGTGGCTCTACCTGCAATACCATGGTGGGCGTTGCAAAGCTTGGTGGCCGTGCCGCTTTCATTAGCAAGGTGGCTAAGGATGAACTGGGTGACTTGTTCCAGAACCATTTGAAGAATTCTGGTGTGGAATCCAAGATGGGTATTTCCGATGTGGCTACCGGTTGCGTCTTTAGCGCCGTAACACCGGATGCTCAGCGCTCTATGTGGACTTTCCTTGGAGCTTCCGACTTCCTGGTTTCCGAAGACTTTGTACCGGCTTTGTTTGACGATGTTTCCTTGCTTTATGCTGAAGGCTATCGTGCATTCAATGCGGATTGCTTCAAGAAGTCCTTTACCTTGGCTCGCTCTCTGGGTGTAGAAACTGCTTTGGACTTTAGCTCTTTCGGCGTGGTGGATGCTTGCCGCAAGACTTTTGATGAATTGTTCGAAAACAAGATGATTGACATCATCATTGCAAATGAAGACGAAGCTTTCGCCTACGCAGGCGTTAAGGAAGAAGCTGCGCTGGATGTTCTCGCCAAGAAGGCCAAGGTGGCTGTGGTGAAGATTGGTAAGCGTGGCGCCTTGATCGCTAAGGATGGCAAGGTGACTCGCGTGCAGGCAGGCCCTGCCAAGGCAATCGACACCACTGGCGCCGGCGACCTTTGGGCATCGGGATTCATTTATGGTTATATGAACGGTTGGGACATGGAACGCGCCGGCAACTTAGGTAGTGTTGTTTCCAACGAAGTGGTGCAGGTGATGGGTGCCCAGATTCCGGAGGAAGGCTGGGCTCGCATCAAGGCTCAGATGTAAGGAGTAAAAATGCTGAAGAAGATTCTTTTGTCCTGTGTATTGGCTTCCGCTTTTGCTTTCGCTGCAGAAGTGGCTCCGGCTGCCGCACCCGCTGAAGGTGCTGCTGAAACTGCTGTTGAAAACGCCGCACCTTCTGTGGAAAATGAACTGAAGGAAGAAATCGCTGTTCGCGATAGCGTTATGGCTGCTCAGTCCGAAAGCTGCTCCGCCGATAAGGACTCCCTCCGCAAGGCTCTTGAAGTGGAACAGGCTAAGTCTGCAAACTGGGAACAGAGCTATGAAACCATCAAGAAGGACAACGCTCTTTGTGCTCAGGCCTTGAGTGTTTCCATCGGTGTTAATGAAAAGAAGAAGGAACAGACTCAGGAAGATAAGCTGCAGGCTTCTTCCATGGCTGCAGGCGCATTCCTTGGTGGTATTGGCGCAGGCATGTTGATCTTCTACTTGATTTTCGGAACAGGCGATAGCAAGTAATGGATTTGGGCAAGGGGATTTTTGTAGGGCTTGCTTTTGCCTTTGGCACGATAGGCGCCTTTGCGCAAGGTGTGGCGAAGTCTCAGAATGTGCATATTGATCCATTTTTTGTTCCGGTGTCTTCTGTAAATTTGAAGACTGCAGAAATTGCGGCTTACATGCCCGAAGCCCAGCGCTTGTTTGTGGTGGGCGAGGGAGATGTTCTTGAAATCGTCAAAATTGATGGCCAGGGTAAAGTGGAAAAGGAATCCGAATTTACCTTGGAAGGTGAAGCGACTAGCGTAACAGTTTATGATAACCTGGTTGCAGTTAGCCTTTTGGCAAAGCCCTCCCATGCTGAAGGCTTTGTTGAAGTTCTGAAGTTCGAAGGTTCTGCTTTGAGCAAGGTTGCCACATTCAAGGTGGGACATCATCCTGATATGGTTACCTTTACTCCCGATGGAAAACGCTTGCTGGTGGCCTGTGAAGGAGAACCTAGCGAAGATGGAAAAATTGATCCCAAGGGCAGTGTTGCGATTCTGGAATTTGGCTCTGATTTTGCAAAGTCTGGGACTAACTTCGCCCCGAAAATTTCAATTCTTGAATTTGACGATGCTTCGGTGGAACCTGAGTACATTTCCGTTTCGGAAGATTCTAAGTACGCTTGGGTAAGCCTGCAAGAAAACAATGCCTTGGCCCGCGTTGATGTTGAGGCTGCAAAGATCGATACGGTGTTTGATTTGGGATATGTGGATCACTCCAAGCCAGGATTTGGCTTAGACGCTGTGAAGGATGGCCGCATCAATATCAAGAACGAGAACATGCGCGGCTTACGTCAACCTGATGGTATCAAGGCGTTCTCTGTTGGACAGAATAATTTTGTGATTACAGCCAACGAGGGCGAAAGCCTGGAAGATCCTGCGGCATGGAAATCTTATGCAAAGAAAAATCCTTGCGAAGGAGCCAAGGGTTGCAAGGTCACCTATGGGACCCGCTCTATAAGTATTTTTGACGGAATGTCAGGTGAACTAATTTGGGACTCTGGAGACGCCTTGGAACAGGCTGCTGCGAAATTTACTCCGGAATATTTTAACTGGAATTCCAAGAAGGGCAAAAAGAAAATTGATACACGTAGTGATGATAAGGGCTGTGAGCCGGAAAATGTAACCTATGGTGTTGTCAACGGCAAACGCCTTGTTTTTGTTGGCTTGGAACGTGCTGGCGCCATTGCTGTTTTCGATGCAACGAAATATAAGTCACCGAAGTTGATTCAGTATATCATGGATCCGAAACACCGTGGTCCCGAGGGAATTTTATTTATTCCGTCTAAAATAAGTCCGGTGAAAAAAACGGCATTGTTGATTGTGGGATACGAGTACAGCAAGACTTTGGTTGTGTACAAAGTTGATCCGTAAATGTCCCGCCATAAATTCTGCTAAATAACAGTCTCGGGCCATGGGTGCTTGGGGTATCTTCCCCTCAGTTCCTTTCTTATTTCGGGATAGGTGTTCTGCCAGAATCCTGTCAGGTCCCATGTCTTCTGGATGGTTCTGAAGTTGGGCGCAAGAATGTCGTAACGGACTTTCAGTTTTCCATCTGCAATTTTATGTTCGCCGCGGCACTGCATGAAGTCTTCGATGCGGGCGGAAATTTCAATGAGGACACCTTCGGCACTTTGGGTGATGAGGCCGCTTCCTGTGGTGCTTGGTTCTGCGGGCTCTACTTGCTGGTAGCTGTAGCGGGCGCGCTTGCCGTTGGGAAGCATAAAGTGGTCGGGGAAGGTCTTGTTCAGCCATTGCAACATTCCCTTTCCGAAGTAGTCTTCGATGATTGCGCGGTAACGGTCTTCGTTCAAGTCGCGGAGCAAAAAGATTCCGTTGGCGAATTCGTCAAAAATCAGCTCCATGTCTTCGTCGTTGAATTCCGGCAGGCCGTATTCCGGATAGAACTGCGCGGCGAGACGCATCTTGACGAGAAGCGTTTGCAGATTTTCCGTCAGGTAGCGTCCGGTCCAGTTTTCCTTTTCCAGCTTTTCGCGCCAGGCGTCTACGGTAAGCTCCTTGAGGGAAGCGAGAACCTTGGGGGAGGCTTCCTGAGGGAGGATTTCCTTGCGGCTGAGCTCGCGGCCATCTGCGTCGTTCTGAATTTCCACTCCGATGAAACGCTCCTGGCCGCTGCGCCACAGCAGTTCATAACTGATTTTCGCTTCTGCGGTGACGAGAAGTTCCTTGGCCACGGGAACATAAAGGTTCACGCGGAGTTCAGACTTGCTCCCGCCTCCGGTGCGCAGCATGGACATGGCGAGAAGCGCATGAGGTGCTTCGGCTACCTGCAAGCGAATGATGTTCTGGTTCGGCAATTTGTACACGTCCCCAGTGGGCGTTGCCAAACGGTCCGGGAATGCCTTAAGCAAAGTCTTTACGATGCTTAGGTCCTGCGCGGAACTTGCTGATGAAACCTGCACGGCGCTTGTGGTGGAACTTGCGGCGCTTCCAAAAATCTCCTTTCTGTAATCCATCAACTGGCGGAGTGTCAAGGAAACTTCTCGCGGCACATTCATACTCTTGGAAAGAGTGTCGTGGGCTAAAGTCATAAGGTTCAAAGGAACCTTGGACTTCTGCACCGTTTCTGTTCCGGAGTGGATCCATGCCATGGCGGCAAGCATCAAGTCTGACAAGTCCTCAGCGCTTTTTGCGGAAGCGAGAATCAATGCCAAGGAAACATCGCCGATGGGAGACCGAATTGCCTTGAGGCCTAGTTCCGTAATTTTGCCATCCACAATCATGCCGAAATCTTGCAACAACTTTGTGGCGGTTTGTTCGCGGTTGGCGGGCAATGGTGTGGGCAGAATTAAATTGCTATTGTCGGCGTTGCTTTCTGCGGCCTCGGACCTGGCCCCTGGTGCCTGGAGCCTCTTTTCCAATGCTGCCTTCTGTAACAGAAATTCCGAGGGCTCGATTTGTGTGACCTCGGGAACGATTCCCTTGGGCATGCGCTTTTCTGCGTCTTCGCTCCACAGGCGAATGGCGCAACCATTCTGCGTACGGCCTGAACGTCCGGAGCGCTGGATGGCGTTCTGCATAGAGATTGCTGCAGTTCGAAGAACGTTGACCTTTTCGCTGTCGTCGTACTCGCTAATGCGTTCCACGCCGCTATCTACGACACCGCTAACGTTAGGAACGGTGATGGATGTTTCCGCGATGTTCGTCGTGAAAATAACTCGGGGACGATCCGTCTCTTCGAAAATTCTGTCCTGGGTTTCGCGGTCCTGGCCGCCAAACAAATCCAGGTATTCAGCGACCTTTCCCAAGGCTTCTTCTGCGGCACTGTGGCACTTGGCGATTTCGCCCTTGCCCGGAAGGAACACTAAAGTGGTCTTCCAGATTCCGTTCATGTACAGCGTACGCAAGGCGCGAATGACTTCCGCTTCCTGTGTGTTTCCTGCCATGGGATTCTGGTTGATGATTTGAACCGGATAAAGGGGATGGCCTAGTTCCAGACACTTTACACCAAGAGCTGTTTCCATTTCCTCGCGGTTAAGCTTTGCAGACATCACCGCCACCCGCGGCGCATTCTTTGCCTGCGGAGTATTTTTTGATTTGCCTTCGGTCTTGTCGCTTGATACCTGGTCCCTGGAACCTGTGGCCTGGAACCTCAATAAGTAGCTGAACAGCAAGTCCATGTCGGCTTTGCGTTCATGGTATTCATCGAACACCACCCAGTCTGCATCCATTTTCCCGTGGAGCAGTTCCTGCAAAAAATTACCGTAGGTCTGGAACAAAATTTTGGTGGATGCACTTTTGCAAGTGTCCTGCCTAAACTGGTAACCGATAGTCTTGCCGCAGGGCTCGTTATGCAACTTTGCTGAATACTGTGCCAGGGCCAAGGCGGCAATGCGTCTCGGTTGCAGAACTACAACGCGACCTTCGCAATGCTTGCTCAGGAACCAAGGAATGAACAAGGATTTACCGGAGCCTGTAGGGGCTTCCACCAGTAAGTTCCTGGATTCCTGGAGGGCTGCTTCAAGCTTGCTCTCTTCTTCGGCAATGGCGAGGTCTTTGTAGGTTCTGGACATTTGCACCAATTCTTTTGTTCGTGACTCATAAAAAAAGCGCGACTTTCATCGCGCGATTTTTTTGCGAAAGCCTTTTAACTTTCTGCTTTCCGCTTTATCCTATTAACGGGGATACTTCAGCTTTTCGCCGGTAGCAACGTCAACGTAGGGCTTCTTGCCTTCGCGGAACTTCTGGTTGATCACCAGGTTCTCGATACGGCGCTTGACACCTGCGTCGGTCTTGCAGAAGAAGTACACAACCTTGTTTGTGCCCGGAACCAGGAACATGGCCAGCTTGTACTTCTGCTTGAGGGCGTTGCGGAAGAGCTTCAGGTCTTCCTTCTTGGGGATAACGTAGTTGCTGCCTTCCTTGACTTCGCAAATCATGTCGGCGTCGGCCAGGAGAGCCTGGGATTTCTGCTTGAGGGCTGCGAAGTTGGGCTCGGTGGTCTTCTTGATGGTTTCAAGACTGAAAGCGCCACCGCCTTCCTTGAGAGCCTTGCGGACACCACGGATAACAAAGATAACGAGAACAATCAGAACGATTGCTACGATAAAGGGCCAGTTGTTGGCGAGAAAATCTAACATAAAAACACCTCTAGATTTCTAGTAACGTGCCAAAAATAAAAAAATCCAAAAGAGGCGAGAGAATAAGGTCTTTAAAAAGTCAAACTTTGTTGGGATAAATAGGGATTATTTTTAAATTTTAGCAGAAGAAAGACCGGACGTTACAGAACATGAAAAAACTACTTGGCATTTTGGGTTTGTCGATGGGCGTTTCCCTTTGGAGCGCTGCCGCCCTTGGGGTGGCATCTCCTGTCTATGCTGCCGAATGTAGCGACGGTTCTGTGATTTCCTCCATAAAATTTGACGGCCTGGTTCATACGAAGAACCGCGTTGTGGAACGGGAACTTCAGAACAAGGTGGGCGAGATTTTCGACTGGAAGAAGTTTGAATCTGAAAAGTTGAAACTTCAGGACCTGGATTTGTTCACGGAAATTTCCGCAACCTGTGAGCCGGCCTCCGCTGGCGCCGTGGCGTTGACCTATCGCTTCCAGGAAATTTTCCGCTGGATCCCGTCTCCTGCAGGAAAGACCACCGATCGCGACGGATTGATGGTTGGCGTCGCCCTTGCCAACTTGAATGTGGCTGGCGAAGATGTTCGTGTGGAGGTTCAGTACCGTACCACGGTGGATCCCTTCCTCAAGAACAATGAATACGCCTTGTACGCAAGTTCCCCTTATTTGCTGGGCTTGCCCGTGGGCTGGAACTTTGAATTCCTGCGTACCGACAGCTGGGATAACCTCCGCAAATTCCAGGATGCCAGCTGGCTTGCAGACCTTGACTTGAACTGGGATTTGACTTCTCAATTCGCCTTGCTCTTTACGGGGGCCTACCGTTACTTGGAAGGCGGTGTCGGTCACTTGCCCGAAGTTGGCCTCGGTTTTAAAATCGATCGCCGGGATGCGGGAATCGATACCCGCAACGGAGTTTATCTGGAATACATGCTGACCCATGTGGGGGCAGGTGTAGGTGAAAACCATAAGGGCGAAAATTACTGGGAAGTCCTTTTTGATGGCCGCGGCTATCACACCATTGGAAAGTTCATCACGGGGGCGACAGCCTTGTTCCGTTATCGTCCGGGAACTGTTGGTCATTACGATTTGTACTACCAGGGTGGTACAAATACTTTCCGTGGTCATGATCCCGATTCCACTTACCTCGGTATTCACGAAACCTTGCTGAACTTGGAAGAACGTTTTGTCTTGATGGAACGCCGTTCCGCAAGCGTACTGGGAATTAATTTCTTCTATGGAATTCAGCTGGTGGCTGGCTTTGATGGTAGGTTGCTTTGGGACAAGGGAATGCCTAACTGGAGCGATTACGAAGGCGCTGTCTATGGTGGTATTCACCTGATCGTTCCGGCCTTGGATCGAATCCGTTTTGAAATTGGTTACAGCCCCGATGTGGGTGAACCTAAGTTCAGCTTTGGTCTCTTTGACAAGACCATTCCTGCACGCTGGCGCAGCCGCTAAGATTAATTACAAAGTATGAATTACGAATGACGAATAGTGGGGTTTGTCTTCGCCCCTTGACTTTTTATTTCAAAAAGCTAAATTTTTGTTACAAACTTGTATAAAAATGTGTGAGCTCAAGGTGGGCTCCTTGGAGTATAAATGGCTATTAACTATTTGGATTTGCCGATTGGTAAGAAGTACCCCTACGAAGTGGATTGCGTCGTAGAAATCGGTAAGGACACCAACCTGAAGTATGAATACGACGAACGCCTTCACGTGTTCCGTCTTGACCGTTGCTTGCTTAGCTCCATGAGCTATCCCTGTACCTACGGTTTCATTCCCAGCACCAAGGCTGACGATGGCGACGCTTTGGATATGCTGATTTACAGCCCCGCTTCCATGATGACTGGTACCGTTTGCACTTGCCGTGTGATTGGAGCCTTGGATATGACCGACGGCGGCAAGAAGGACTACAAGGTTCTCGGCGTGCCCGTGTTCAACCCGCGCCCCATCAAGGACATTACCGACGTGGACCAGATGTTCCTCCGCATTACCAAGAACTTCTTCCAGAACTACAAGGAATTGGAAGGCAAGGATGTTCAGATTGGTGATTGGATGAATGCTGAGTTCGCCCGTGAAAAGGTGATTGTGGCTCATCGCGCCTACTTCCAGAACCAGGTGCAGATTCCGGAAACCTGCTACCAGGAACCGGAAGGCAATGACCATCTCCCGCCTGAAGAGCTGATCTAAGGCGAAAGTCGCAGGAACAAGCATGCTTGTTCCTATGACCGAGCCGCAGAGAAGCGCAGCCGAAGGCTGCCACTGATCTAGAGGCGAATGCTGCGGCGCGACGCGAAACTCAAATTAAAAAAGGCCTGCTTTTAAGCAGGTCTTTTTTTTCGTTCAAGGAAAGCCTTAGAATGTTCGAACCTGGACGGGAAGAACTTTCGTAATCTTCTTTGCTGTATCTTCCAGGAACTCCTTGGGCAGAGGCAATACGTCCGGGATCATGGTCTGACGGATTACCGTGTACAGTTGCACTTCCACGAAATTATGCGGGGCGGCGCGATAAATGCGTTCCAGGTTCTTGATGTACATCGCCACTTCGGATTCGCTGGGCTGCTGGCCCTGAATGCTGCACTGCATGGTCTGAATGCAGATGGGGCTGCGCTTGATAACCTTTTCCAGGTTGGCGAGGATGGTGTCGAACTTTACTGCGGAGCGGTTAACCTTCTTGTACCATTCTTCGGTGCCTGCGTCCAGCTTAGCCCAAATTTCGCCGTTGCTTTCCAGCAGAGAATCCAGGGCCTGTTCGACGGTATCGTTACCGAGGCGGCTGGCGTTGGTGATCAGACGGAGCTTGAAACTGCCTAGGCCGCTAGTGTCGTCTGTAGAATACTTTGTCTGAAATTCCTGCTGGATTTTGCGCATGCGCTTGCAAACTTCGGGGAATTCCTTGACGATGGTGGATTCACCGTCGCCAGAAAGGCAAATGTCCTTGATAATCTTTTTGTCGGCGGGAACGTTGCCGAAAAAGTCGCATTTAGCGAATTCACCGCATTCATAAAATGCCAGGAACTGACGAAGCTCTCTTTCTACGCCGTCCACGTCGATGGCGACGGACGGATGACCGTCCTGGGGACCACTTTGGCAGTAGGCACAGGAGAAGGAACATTTGTGATCCGGGTTCAAATTTATACCCACGGAAAGGCCCCCGGCGCGGCGGCTAATAACGGGGTAAACCCAGGTGTTGTCCTTCCAAAGTCGGGAGTGGTCACTCCATGCTGCAATTAACGCTAAATCTTGGTCTGTCATAGACTTAAATATAGCAACCCTTCTTTATTTTTGTTAAATTTTGGGTATGGTTTTCAAGAAAAGTTTTTCTACACTGATTCTCACCTTGGCTATGGCCTCGGTGGTTTTTGCCGACCCTGTTACGACAGAAGATCTTTCTGCCGGTGGTGCCGTTACTCGTGACCGTCATTTGAAGGAAATTGGCGAAGTCTTGCGCGGTGGCCGTGGCGGCTATTTTGACTTGGGTATGTACTATACGCCGGCTCCGGACCAGTTGCCGCTCCGTAGTGAATATGGTGACCACGAAGGTTTTGCCTTTAGGCAGCATGCCGCCGCCTTTGTTACAGGCAATGTGGCCGAACATCTTCATCTGGGCGTTCTTGCCTGGGTCGACCGTGCCGGTTGGGATGGCGAGGACTTCCTTTTCTATCCGAAGTACAATAGTTTTTCCTTGTTGCGCTCCGTATTTACCTGGGGTGGTGTTTTCTCCAATTCCGAAGCGGACTTTACCTTGGCCATGGGTATGCAGCAGCAGAACGTGGAACATGTGGGAAAAGTCTATTCCAGCGAACAGGACTCTTTGACCTACATCTGGGGTCACGCCCGTTGGGGCTTTGCCAGCGCTCAGGTCAGCTTGTTTGAAGACCGTTGGCGTAGCATGCGCTTTGCTCTTGATCTTGAAAGCCGCGCCATCTATGGAGGCAAGTCCTCTGGATGGCAGACCTATTTGCCTAACGTAGCTCTTGCGATGTATAACACCAAGGGCGAAAAGGATTCCTTGACCCTTACTTGGGAACAGAACCTTTACGAACAGCGTCTTTATGCCGAAGCCTCCTTTGATTTGCGTGAAGCAGGTCTGAACTATGCCGCTTTGAAGTATTACCCGGATCCGTCCAGGATGCTTGGCTTTGAAGCAACCTGCACCCGTCGTCGAAAACTCGCTGGTAAGGATGATCTTTTGTGGGGTGGTGCAGTGGACCTGATGTTCATCCGCTTCGCTTACAACGCCGCCTTTGATTACAGAAATTTCTTTGGTGCCAAGGGTACTGTTCTTGCCGAACTCAAGTTCAATCTGGCTACCTTCGATGGTCTTCTCTTCGGTCGTGGCGGTGCTAAGGCTGCTCCGATGGAAAAGAACACAAAGACCATTAAGAACAAGGATCAGGCTCCGGAAACCAGCAAGACTATCCCGGTTCAGACCAAGGAACCTCGTGTCATTGAAGCTAAGGGTGTCCGTTACGAAGACGGAACTCCTGCAAGGGGTGGAAGAACCTCTGCAAGAGGCGGTAGGTAAGAATGAAAAAGTCATTCTTGTATTTGGCCGCAACGCTTCTTTGCTGCGTTGGCTTGACCGGCTGTCTTAGTCATTGGTTTGTAGAAACTGAGTCTAGGCTCCAGGTTGAAAACGCAACGGAAGACTGCACGTTGCTTTCTGTAGATATTTTCTCTATGGAAAGCGACAACTATCAGCGTTGGATTGCTGAAACACTTTTGCCGGGTGAACGTAGCCACGTTGTTCAAAACGACTGGGTCGGAAAATTCACTCTTCGTGTAAATTACACCAAGTCAACCGATGGTTCTGGCGAAACCTTGCAGTTCGTCAAGAAAATGGAAGTGGAAGGGGGGAGCCTCTTCTTGAAGGTGGAATCTGAAGGGGATTCCTTGGCTTTAAAGTTCCGATAACTTGTCGGAAAAACTATCTTGTTTGAACAGTGCAGATAACTAAGTTAAAGATTTTTGGATTCAAGTCCTTTGCTCAAAGAACTGAAGTGAATTTCCCCACTAAGGGCCTTACCGCCGTTGTGGGTCCTAACGGTTGTGGTAAGTCCAATATTACGGATGCAATCCGCTGGGTGCTTGGCGAACAGAAGGCCGCAGCACTTCGTATGGGCAAGATGCAGGACGTGATCTTTAGCGGTACCGAAGAACGTGCCGCTATGAGCCTTGCCGAAGTTTCCATTGTGATCGACAACAGCGATGGAACTTTGAACTCTGAATATTCTGAAGTGATTGTGACCCGTCGTGTTCACCGCGATGGTTCCGGCGAATACCTGATCAATAACCAGGAATGCCGTCTTCGTGATGTTCACGCTTTGCTTTTTGACTCCGGCCTCGGTTCCAGTACCTATTCCCAGATGAACGCCGACATGATCAAGGCTGTTCTTTCTGATAAGGCCGACGACCGCCGCATTCTTTTTGAAGAAGCTGCTGGCGTTAGCAAGTACAAGCAGCAGCGTAAGGAAACCCGCCGCCAGCTGGAACGTGTGCAGATGGACATGGAACGCGTGGAAGACAACCTCCGTGCCGTTCGCCGTTCTGTACGTATGTACGAAACCCAGGCGGAAAAGGTCAACGAATACAAGCGCTTGAGCAAGCGCCTTCGTGAACTGGACCTTTCCGTAAGTATTGACAAGTTTGAAGACATGCGTGAAGGTGTAAGCACCTTGGAAACCACCACCAGACGCATGAACCACGAAGTGGAATCTGCAAAGACCAAGGCAACCGAACTTCAGACCAAGATTGACGAAAAGAAACTCTTGATCAGCGAAGACGAAAACGCTTACCGCGACTTGGAACGTCAGGTACAGTCCATCACCATCGAGTTGAATGACTTGAACAACTCCCTTGGTCGTATCCGTGATACAATTTCCGCCTTGGAAGCTGCCAACGAAAAGGCTCAGGAAGAAATCAACCGCAGCCAGGAAAAGGTTCGCGAACTTACCGAAGAACAGGCTCGCCTTGAAGAAGAAAACCGCGTGCTGGGTTCCGATAGCGACGTCGATGAAATGAACGCCTTGCTGGAGCGTGAACGCGAAATCTTGCAGGTTATGCGCGACAAGGTGGACGATCTTCGTTCCCAGTCTAGAGATTTGGCCAACGAACGCTTGCAGGCAACGAACCGCGCCAACGCTTTGCGTGGCCGCTTCGAACGTATGGATGCCGAATCTGCTTTGCTTCAGGGCAACTTGGAAAAGTGGAATGTTGAAATTGAAACCATTCAGAAGCAGAAGTCCGAAGCAGAAGACGCTCTTCGCGAAATTCAGACTGGAATGGATGAAGCCAGTGCTGAAATTGAACGCCTGACAGAACAGAAGACCACTCGTGAAGAACGTTTGGAAGGCGACCGCTCTGACCTTCAGGAACAGCAGAAGAAGCTTCAGGATCTTAAGAATGAAGAAGCTCGTTTGCAGTCCCGTATCGACGTGCTGCAGAGCGTTGCCAACGAAGGTACCGATGCTAGCCGCTGGCTTAAGGAAAACAAGGCTGATTTGATTGGAGGCCTGCTTTCTGAACGCATCGAAGCTTCTCCTGAATACGCATCCTATGTGGAAGCCGCTCTTGGCGACTTGATGGATGCCGTGATAGTTTCTAGCGATTCCAATGCCGTTAACATTGTGGATTCCATGAAGGACTACAATGTGGGCAAGGCTTTGCTCGCCTTGGTGGGCGAGGCTGCTCCTGCTTACCAGGGCGTTGTGGATGGTGCCGGTGTTGTTGGTTGCCTGAATCAGTTTGTGAAGGCTGATGACGAAATCAAGCCTTGGCTCACCGGAATTCTTTCCCGCTACTTTGTGGTGGATTCCTTGCAGACCGCCATTGCCTTTGCAAAGAATATGCGCGAACAGGATTTGTGCTTTGTGGCTCCCGACGCCATTGTCCGTACCAGCGGCTTGGTCAGCAGCGGTGCCGCAACTTCTGGCGCACTTTCCCGAAAGAATGAAATTGCAGAAGCCACCAAACTTTTGGAAGATGTTCAGTCCGAAGTGGTTGCTGCCGAAGAAGAAATTTCCCGCTTGCAGGATCTCGTTGATGAAGATACAAGCATGTTGGAATCCTTGGTGGATGACCTTCGCGAAAAGCAGGATTCCCTCCGCGGTGGAAACGCAAGCATCTCCATTCAGAATAATGTGATTTCCGGTTGCGACCGTCGTCTTGCTCAGCTTGAAAACGAAGTCCGCAATGCTCAGGTCAAGATCCAGGCTGCAGAAGAAACCAAGAACAGCGATGCTGAATTGGCTGAAGCTCAGGCTGCTGTGGAACGCGCAGAAAACGAGTATGCTCGCGTTAATGACGAACTGAGCGAAAAGGATACCTTGTTCCGCGAAAAGGAAGAAGAAGTCCGCGACTTGGAACGTGCCGCCCAGGACAAGAACGCAAAGCTTGCTCAGAATACCAGCCGCTTGGGCAGTATCGCTGACCAGATTGAATTCCACGAGAATTCTATTCGCAGCCGTAATGATGAACTTGTGCAGAACGCTGCCGCCATCGAAAAGAACGAAAGCGAAAGCAATTCTGTTGCAGACCAGGTTCAGGCAAAGGACTCCCAACTTCGCGAAGTTGAAGAACAGCGTGACCTTGCCCGCGAAAAGTATGAACTTGTTTCTGGCGACTTGGAAGATTGGCGTAGCGAAGTCAACCATCTCCGCGACGAAATGATCGAAAAGATGAAGGACTTGAACGAAGTGGGCCGCCGTCAGGAAGCCTTGCAGGCTAACTTGGACCGCCTCGTAGAACGCGTTACCAACGAATACTCCGTGGATCTCGCAAATCCCGAAGATGTTGAACGCGTTGAATATAGCCAGCCCGAAGCTGATCGTGAAATTCGTGAACTCCGCGGCAAGATCAAGGACCTTGGCCCTGTCAACGTCAACGTGATGGAAGACTACGAAGACGAAAAGAAGCGCATGGAAGAAGTGGAAAAGCAGTTCGACGATTTGGACCGTGCCCGCGCTTCACTCGACCGTACCATCACCAAGCTTGATGATATTGCCCGTACCCGCTACCTGGAAACCTTCAACAGAATCCAGAAGAACTTCCAGTTTGTGTTCAGTAAGCTGTTCCTCAATGGCGAAACCAAGATGAGCCTTGTGGAAAAAGTGGATGACATGGGCAAGCCCATGGACATTCTGGATGCGGATATTGAAATCAACGTTCGTCCTACCGGTAAGAAGATGCGCGGCATCAAGGCTCTTTCCGGTGGTGAACATGCTCTTACCGCAACGGCACTTCTCTTTGCTATTTACATGGAAAAACCGTCGCCCTACTGCGTGCTGGACGAAGTGGACGGTCCGCTTGATGACGCAAACGTGGGTCGCTTCATGGCCCTCCTCCGTGAATTCAGTAAGCAGACCTTGTTCATCGTGGTTACCCATAACAAGCGTACCATGGCCGAAGCAGACATGCTCTACGGTGTTACCCAGGAAATCAAGGGTATCTCCCGTATTGCTTCTGTGCAGTTGGCCGACGCTACCAAATTCGCGATCTAAGACCGGTCGTAGCTCACGTAATACCGCTCGGGACTCACTAAAAGAAGGTCGTTTTTACGTCGTTCAAAACGCAGCTTAAATCCCTCAAGGGAATTTTCTACGGTTGCAGTGCAGCCATCTGCTACGGAACAAATCCGTTGGGTGCGCTGTTCCTGTACCGCGAAGGTCTTTCTCCGGAATCAGTACTTTGCTACAGATTCTCCATAGCCATTGTTTTGCTGGCCTTGTTGATGTGCTTTAATCGCTCCAACTTCGCTGTGAAAAAACGGGAATTAATTCCTTTGGCTTTTCTCGGTTTTCTATTTGCTGTTAGCGCCTTGGGACTTTATGCGTCCTTTAATTATATGGATGCAGGTCTTGCCTGCACCTTGCTCTTCTTGTACCCTCTGGAAGTTGCCTTGATCATGGCGGCGTTCTACAAAGAAAAACTCACTGCCTCGGTGGCTGCTGCCATCGCCTTGTCTTTGGCGGGTATTGGACTTTTGTATCGGGGCGGGGAAGGTGGCACAACCTTAAGCCTTATGGGATTGCTACTGGTCTTTGTATCCTCGCTGGCTTACGCGATCTACATTGTTGTGGTGAACAAGGCTGACCTGAAAATGGGATCCACGAAACTTACCCTGTATGTAATGATGTTCTGCCTTTTGTTCTTGCTTCTTTATTCAGTTATTTGGGGTTCCGGCTTGCCTCCGGTATTGCAGAATCCGTCATCTTATGGTTGGGCGCTGATGCTTGGCTTTGTTCCTACGGTTCTTTCCTTGGTGTTTATGGCCAAGGCCGTGAAGATTGTGGGATCCACACCTACGGCAATTATGGGTGGGTTGGAACCTTTGACCGCTGTGGTAATTGGCGTCTGTGTTTTCGGTGAAACATTGACCACTCGACTTTTCTTTGGTATTATTCTTGTGCTTGCGTCAGTCATTGTTTTGACTGTCAAGAAAAAGGGCTGATTATGAAATGTAATTGCAAAGAATGCGGTAAGGAATTTACGGAACGGGTGGGAATGTCTCCCATGGAAAGCAACATGGCCATGCGCGTGCGCAACAAGCTGGGGCATATCTGCCCCGAATGCCAGAACGCCTTGGCAGAAACAAAGAAGGGCCGCCGTAAACTTGCCTGGTGGAACTTCCGCGTGGCATGCGTCTGCGGATTGCTGCTGTTGCCTGTCTTTGCTGTGTTTGCGGCTTTGATCGCGGTGCTGGGCCTGTACGTTCTATAAAACGAAATATTTCAGACGCTGCAGCGTGTAAAACTGTGCAAAAAAAAGCTCCAGATGGGAGCTTTTTTTCTTTGATTGCTACAAATCCTGAATTCGTTCTATCAGGACTTTGTAAGAATCGCTCATGGGCCAGTCGCTTTTGTCTTTTCGAACATTGGCGTGGGTGAAGATTCCGCTGTAGGCTCTAGCCTCTGCATCGCTTGCGAAAACCTTTTCGTCCATTTTAAAATTCAAGGCAATACCGTGCTTCTTGCTAAGATGATTCAGCAAGGCGGCGGTAGAGTTAATCTGCCTTTCTGTCATGGAGGCGAAGTACAGATTTTCTCTAAAGGGAATTTCTTCGTAAAATGCAAAGTCGTCTTCGGAGCAGTAAGTACCGCCGTAGGCATCGATCATGTTTCCCTTGACATTCTTTAGAGGACCGTAGTTGGAAATTTCAATGCCAATGGATTGCTTGGACATGTTGGAATTTCCTCCAATGGTACCTTGTCCCAAATGATAGCTCCAATACTTGTCGTTGAACAGTTCGTAAATACGGCCGCCTCGGTCTACAACGTAGGAAACGGAAACATGGTTGTCCACTTTGGTTAGGGCGTTCACATCGGACAGAATGTAGCCTATAGTAAAGTGCATGCAGATGCTTTTTTTTGTTGTGACTTCTGCGTAGTAGTATGAGGAATGCTTGGGCTTGATGGAATAGACGTTGACATCCTTCCAAATGTTTTCAGTACCAGTGAGAGTGTAGGTTTTATTCTGCTTGTTGACTAGGGAGATGTAAAACTCATTTTCCTTTTCTTCAATTTCCAAAGGTCTCATATGTTCTCCTCTTAAACCATGAATATTTTCGGAATGAAAAATAAGAAAATAAATGGGAAGGATGGACTTTTGAAGATAAAATAGTTTTGTAGAAAGAAAGAATGTATTACAATGTGTAAATGATGTATTGCAAAAAAACACCTCGCTTTAATCACGAGGTGCTATGTAAATGGTTTGTGACTTGAGTAATTAATTTTCTAGCAAGCTTTCACTGTACCATTCTCCGTAGGATTTTATATTGATGGGTGGCTCGTTGTATTCCTCATCGCAGCTCCAACGATTGCTGTATGCCCCATTATATTTTATTGCAGCATTTTCGTTAAAAATACCTTCGCAATCTTCAATAAGGAAGTGGACTGCGTTGAACATATTAGTGGCTATGCATACCCCGCTGGGATGAATGTTTGTTACTTCAATGGTGTCCTTGGATACCTTGGTGAGTACATGCCCGGTTGGCTGATTTGCGTCATCCGCTTGTACCAAATAATACTTGCAAGAAGTATTGATTTTGGAAAATCCAACAACGGAATCAGTTTCTGGGAAACAGGCTGGGAATGCTTCTTTTTCGATAGACATAATGCGCTCGGAATCAAAGATGATGTTTCCATTGCTTAATTCCTTGTATCGACCCATTGCTTCAAAACATTTCTTATTGAATTCAATATTGCTTGAATAAATCAAGACATGTTTGTCAAAGGATAGGTCTTCGGGTCTTGCATATTGGAAAGCGTAGTTTTCCAAGGTTCTAGATGTTGTATCGATGGTGATGGTGTCGAGATTTTCTTCAGGGAATGTGATGATGGTCGGCTTGAGGGCTGCTAGAGAATCATAAATATCTTGAATTTCCAATTCTTTGCAGTTTGAGGGCATTATTGCATCGAACATGAAAATGGTTTCATCAATATCCATGTATTCTGATTCCGTAATGCAGACATAGTCGAAATTATTTCCGTTGACTCGTAAGGTGTCAATCGTGAAATCTAGATCGTTGTAGAAATGCACGCAGGTCTTTTGGAACATATAGACAAGAGGGTCAATGCCGGCCTTCAAGTTTCTGCCGGAGTAGGCTCTGATAATAAAGTTGTCTTTAATCTTGATAACGCCGGTCAATTCTTGCCCGCTTTTTGTTGCACAACTTGCGGAGGCTGCGTTTTCTGCACCATAGGTATCGACGGTGTATGTTTCATATTGCTTTCTGGCAGTGGGTTCTGTTGTGAACTTGTAGATTTCGTCGAAATTCACAACGAAGCCGTCCAATGTGCTGGTTGAACTTACGACGGGATTTTCTGTGCTGGAAGAGCTGTTGTTTGCAATAGCGTTGGGATCGATAACATTGCCTGCGCTTTGATCTTCTGAACAGGCGGAGAGAATGAGTAGGCTCAAGGCGACAGCCGGGATAAATAGTTTTTTCATGATGGGCCTCCTAAACTTTTTTTGTAAACGGGAAAAATTGGATGTTCATGCGGTACACCTGATTCAGGTTCTCGCTGTTGGCGGTGATTGCGTTGATTCGCTTGCAGCAGTGTTCGATTTCTTCAACCACCTTACCATAAAGTTCTTCGTTCACGCCCATGGTGATTCCCATGAAGTGGCGTTCTCCTGCTGGGTACTTGTCCACTGCCTTTTCTGCAAAGTTTGCCATAGTTTTGTGCATGGATCTGATTGCCAGAGGAAGGGCTTCCTTGGAACCGATGAGTGTTTTTTCGGTTTGGGAAAAGGATCCGTTGCCGTCGGTTTTCAAAAGACCGCGCTTAACCAAGAATTTCAAAATTCGGCTTACGTCTTCTGCGGAAATTTCTTCATTGCAGACCGTTGCCATTTCCTTGGGCTTTGCGCCAGGCATCATGGGAGCAAGTTCTCGAAGAACCGGGTATTCCCAGGACTGGTAGAATTCAAAGGTGTCGCCGTCGATAACTCGGGCCTTATGTTCCTTGGCGATGGCGTCCATTTCCATGAGGATGGATTTTTGGGCTTCGTCGGTTCTTGCATTGTCCAGGGAAACCATAAGAGCGAAGTAATTTGCTTCGTAATCCACAAGGTTCATGGCTCGGGCCACGGGCTCAATCTTTACCTTGCTCAGTTTGCTTTTTCCATCGCAAACCAATTTCAAAAAATTGGGGGAGGTGAATCCGGCCAGCTTATTGAACTCACGCCAGGAGAATGCGGAAACTCTTTTGCGTTCTTCGTAGAAGTCCCGCATATATTGGCGAAAATCAGTGTAACAAGTGATGTTCTTCATGTTATCAAATATAGGCTTTGAAACATGAAATCGGTTGAATTGTTATACAAAAGTTCTAAAAAATATTAAAAACAAAGATTTTGATGATGAAATCATGAAAATATTTTTGTTTATTATACAGGCTGTATTATAAACAAAAACGGCAGGGAAGTGCATTACCAAATCCCTGCCGCGGCGCTTTTTTTGGAATGGAGTGCGCCTTTTTTGCTGTGTGGATCAGCAATTTTTTTAGGAACCGCGCGGCCCTAGCAGAAGAAGTCCTTCCAGATTTGTGTGCCTAAGTCGCAAAGGTTCACCTGCATTTCTTCAATCTTCTCGTGAAGACCGCTCTTGATGATTTCCTCGATGGTGGAGAAAGCCATGTCGGAACGCATCTTCCCGAGAAGACGGAGAGAGTCCGCGTTGCTCTTTACGGGGAAAGCAATATTCTTGAGGCTGATTTCGGCCTGTTCCAAGCAGTAGCGGAGAGATCTAGGGAAGTCCTCGCTCAACAGCAGGAAATCGGCAACGTTCTGGGGCGTCACATTGGAATTCTTGCGGTGGAACATTTCGTAGGCGCCCACGCTCTTGAGCACGGCATTCCACTGGACGGTATCCAGCGCCATGCCCACCATGCTTACATCCGGAAGAAGGATGTAGTACTTCACATCCAGAATTCGGGAGGTCTGGTCGGCGCGTTCGATCATGGTGCCCAGGCGTGCGAAGTTCCAGGCTACGTCATGAGTCATGGTGCCCTGAATGATACCTACGGTCAGCTGGCTGAATTCCTTCACGCTGTTGTAGAAGGCGTGGGGTGCGGCTAAAGCCTGCTTGGGCATTTCGGGATCGTTCAACTTAAGATAGAACTGGTTGATGGCAATCCACAATTCAGAGGAAATTCTCTCACGGACACAGCGGGCGTTTTCGCGGGCGGCGGCCACGCAGGAAATAATGCTGCTGGGATTATCCTTATCGAAGGTAAGGAAGGTGAGGGCGTTTTCGGTAGAGACGTGGGCGTAGCTCTTGAAGAAGGCATCAGCGTTACCGGCGGTCTGGATCACCGGTTCCCAGGGGCGTTCTTCGCCGGGCAAGTCCAGCTGCAACTGAAGATTGACATCGATGGCGCGTGCCACGTTTTCTGCACGTTCAATGTAACGGCCCAACCAGTAAATGGAATCTGCAACTCTGCTTAACATGATAAAAACTCCGTTATAAAATTTGTGGTTTAAACTGCGCGGAGCGCGTTACTGTTGTTGTTGCTGTTGTTGTTCCATCCATTGCTTGGCTTGGCCAAGTTCAGGAGCCTTCTCGTTTTCGGCAATGACCCAGGTGTCCTTACAGCCACCGCCCTGAGAACTGTTCACCACGATGGAACCTTTCTTCAGGGCCACGCGGGTGAGGCCGCCCGGCAGGATGTAGGTTTCCTTGCCCTGCACAATGTAGGGGCGAAGATCCACGTGGCGTCCTTCGAAGTTTCCGTCAACAATGCAGGGCACGCGGCTCAGGGAAATCATGGGCTGTGCGATGTAGTTACGGGGATTAGCCTTGATCTTTTCCTTGAAGGCTTCGCATTCTGCCTTGGTGGACTTGGGACCAACCAGCATGCCGTAGCCACCGGATTCGCTGGCAGCCTTTACCACCATGTTTTCAATGTGGTCAATCACATGCTGCATGTGCTTCGGGTTTTCGCAGACGAAGGTGGGCACGTTGGGAATGATGGCTTCTTCACCCAGGTAGTACTTGATGATCTGGGGAACGTAAGTGTAGATGGCCTTGTCGTCAGCGACACCGCAGCCGGGAGCGTTGGCAAGAGCTACGTTGCCGGCCTTGTAGGCTTCCATCAAACCGGGAACACCCAGGCAGGAATCCGGGCGAAAAACCTGCGGATCCAAGAATTCGTCATCCACGCGGCGGTAGATCACGTGAACCTGCTTCAGACCGCGGGTGGTGCGGGCGTAGACCTTTTTGTCCTGCACAATCAAGTCGTTTCCGGTGACGAGATCAACACCCATCTGCTGAGCCAGATAGGAATGTTCGTAGTAGGCGGAGTTGTACACACCTGGGGTCAGCACGACGACCTTGGGCTCTGCGACGCCATCGGCCAGGTATTCCAGGGCCTTGCGGAGGCGGGTGCAGTATTCATCTACAGGGCGGATGCTGCAATGGCTGAACACTTGGGGGAATGTGCGCTTGAGAATCTGTCGGTTCTGCAACACGTAGGAAACACCACTGGGGCAACGCATGTTGTCTTCCAGCACGTAGAAGGTGCCATCGGTATCGCGAACCAGGTCGGTACCGGTGATGTGTGCCCAGATTCCCTTGGGCGGAACGAAGCCTTCCATCTGCGGGCGGTAAGCGGTGCAGGTGTTGATGAGGCTTTCGGGTACTACCTTGTCGCGAAGAATCTTGCGGTCGTTGTAAATGTCCGTCAGAAAACAGTTCAAAGCTTCGGTACGCTGGCGAAGGCCTGCATCTAGGTGCTTCCAGTCTCCGGCGCTGACAATGCGGGGGATGACATCGAAAGGAATGATCTTGTCCTTTCCATCCTTATTGCCGTAAACGGCGAAAGTAATGCCGTTGTCGAAGAAAGCCGACTCTGCAACTTTCTGACGACGCTGCAGCTCACCTTCCGGCAGTTCGTTAATACGGGTAATGAGCGGTTCTGCCGACGGACGGGGTGTTCCGTCAGGCAGACACAATTCATCGTAGAATCCTTCTGTGTTATAGTTGCCGAACTTCATAATGTTTCCTTGTGTTCGTTTTTTTAAGGTGTATATTCGTCTACGTTTACACCGACCTTTAGAATCGGGTTTCCGCCTCCGGTAATGACGCCTTTTAGCGGGCTTACATCGCCGAAGTCGCGTCCCCAGGCCAAGATAATATGCTCGTCACCTCCGAGAACATTATTGGTGGGGTCAAACTCAACCCAGCCATGGCCTGGTATGAAGGTGGCGACCCAAGCGTGAGTGGCATCTGCGCCAATCAGCTTCGGCTGACCTTTGGGTGGATGGGTTCGCAGGTAGCCGCTGATATAACGGCAGGGCAGGTGCAGCGAACGCAGGCATCCGATCATCAGGTGTGCGAAATCCTGGCAGACGCCTTTACGTCCACGCAAGATTTCCTGGGGCTGGGCTCCGATACGGGTTGCGCCCGGTGTGTAAGCGCAGTCCGTAAAAATTCTGGTCATCAGCTCCTTGGCGCTATCGAAAATAGGGCGGCCGGGCTGAAAACTTTCCAATGCATAATTCCGAACAGAGTCGTCGGTATTTGCAAAGGGAGAAGAGTAGGCATACATGGAAGCTTCCAGAGTGTCGCTATCCGAGGGGCACTTCAAAAGTTTTGCCACTTCTTCCCAGGCGGGGCTTTGGGCAGGAGGTTCTTCAGCCTTAACTTCCACGACACCGGTTGTCTTGAATCTGAAATGTTCGTGTTCCTGTTCAATGCTGAAGGCCAAAGCCCTGTTCCCGTAAATGTCCAATCGTTCCTGCCTTGCGGTGGGATTGGGTTCCACTTCGATGCGGTGGGAAATCCAGTTCTGGCGAGGTACCGCGCGGGGCAGCATATAGGCCAAATGGTTACTATACAATACGGGCAGTGTATAGTCGTAGACGGTTTCGTGATCGATCTGATAAATAGGCATCTTAAACTCCTTACACTTCTGTTGCCATGGCGTGAACAACGCCAGTTCTTGGTGCATGGTTTAAGTAGAGCCTGCTGATCAACTCAGCAACATGTTCAATGGATGCGATCTTTTCGTCTACCAGTTTGGTCAATGTTTCTCGCTCACTTCCGTTTGCCTGTACAAGACTTTCGATATTTGCAAGACGCAGGTCTGCCTGCAATCTCATCAATTCCAGATCCAGCGGGGAGAAGGCGGCTTCGCCCTGGTTGTTTCCCGGCAGATGTTCCGTCTCTTCGCGGAGACGTGCAACCTGATAGGCGACGCTTCGCGGGTTGGATTCGTCAGAAAGGAGCAAGTCCAGAACCGGAATCACCTGCAAACGTCCGCCGTAGCGACGATGGTATGTCATGAGACCGTCACCGATTTCAAGCACAGCCTGCAGTAAACGCAGGTTCGTAATTTCATCGGCAGGGGCGCGGCTCAAAAGGCTCTTGATCAATTGCAGCGTACGGATTGCGCTTTCGATCTGACGACCCATTTCAAGAAAACGCCATTCGTGGCCGCGGGTCATGGAGTCTGCCGCAAGGCCCGCCACCGCCGTACTGTCAGAAAGCACGGACTTCAGGTAAGGCAATAGGGCTGCCGCACCGTTTCCAGCAGGCATTTCCGCCACGCCGAACCCGTTCAAGGCCAGCCACAGGTCCTCGGAAATCCTATCGCGGAGCTGTACTGCCAAGTCGCGGATTTCCGTGAGGGAACATTGCATGCCGTACTTGTTGTCCTTGCGCAGGATAAAGTAGCGCAATGCGTTTTCCGGGTCTTGAGCCATTCCGGACAACGAACCGTCAGAAATTCCCGCCTTCAAAATCCAGGGCAGTTCCGGCATTTCCATCCAGGATTCGTCGGAAAGGCGCACGGCAATACCGCGGGCGATTCGCGCCATCATGTTGGATGCGGACAGGTCGCGACCCAAGCGGAACAAGTTTTCTGCTGCGCGGCTAGGCAAATCGCCTCCAGCTCTCGACGGCATGACTACTTGATCCGCAGGGGCCAACAACGAGAAGTTCGGCACAGGTCTTTCGGAAAGAACCCAGATGTCCTTTTCTCCGACTTCCTTGTCGGCAGGTTCTGCGGCGGAAGTTGCAAGGCTTCCGTCTACCAGCTGGAACATACCGAGGCCACCCGGCATTACCGATGTTCCCTGCATGGTATTCACTGCAAAGATTCGCATGGAAGCCTTTGCGGTGACAAACTTTCCGTCCTTGTAGGCGGGCACCGTAGAAACCTCCACGTAGCGCTCCGCGATCCAGGCTTCAGGATTTTCTTCCAAGGTCTGCAACAGGGCCAGCTGCGCCGTAGAAGTCATGGCGGCGTAAGTCTTGGGTTTGTCGTTCTCCGGGAAGGCCTTCTTGAAAATCCATTTTTCCGGTTCCCGCATCACTTCGTCACGACGGGATTCGTCACCGAGCCAGACCGTTTCCACATCGGGAATCAACAGCTCTTCGCCCAGCAAGGTACGGCAAATTTCTGGCAGGTAGGGCGTGAACATGGGAGTTTCCAGAACGCCGGAACCCAAAAAGTTTGAAATGGCCACATTGCCTGCGCGAACAGTACTGATAAGGCCCACCGCACCTTCGCCGCTGTCGATGCGCAGTTCCAACGGGTCGCACATGCGGTCTTCCACACGGCGGAAAATGGTGCCGATTTTCTTGAGGCCCATGAGGGTCTTCATGTACACTTGCAAGTTGCGAACGGCCAGGTCGTCGTTTTCTACTAGGGGAATTCCCAGGTAGCGGGCGAGAAGCGCGTCTTCTGCACGGCGGGGGCTGTCAGGTCCGCTGGCCAGCATCACCACGCGACCTTCGCCACTTGCCGCCCGCGACGAACCTCGCGCGGCATCAGCTCCGATTTCAGCCTGCAATCCGTCCAAGCAGTCCAGCAACTTCTTGAAGAATCCTGCCAGGCGCTCCGTACGCATGCTGCGGAAAAGTTCCGGGAAGGCGCGGCTTACGCCAATGCGGTTTTCCAACGCACGTCCCAAACCTTCGGGGACTTGCAGATGGTCTGCCATCACGCGGTAGGAACCGTCTTCCAGACGCACGATGTCTGATGCGGAAAGATGCACATAGATGTCGCCTGCAGGTTTTACCTTCCAGGCCACTTGCAAAAATTCAGGGTTTGCATAAAGCAAAGCCGCCGGCAACTTGCCTTCTTTCCAAAGCTTCTGCTCGCCGTAAATGTCGGCGGCCAATGCGTTGAAAAGTCGGGCGCGCTGGGCGATACCCTTTTCAATGATGGACCATTCGTCGGGGCGAATCACAAGGGGCAAGGGGTCGGTTCCCTTGTGGTTGACGCCCACTGTCGACGAAAGGTCATTTTCTTCCAGCACGTTTCGGAGTCGCTTGCAGCGGTGCTCCAGCTCCTGCGAACTCATGCTAGTTATTTCTGTTTCCACACAGCTCATTTTCATTCCATTCGTTTTGCCGGATTTCGGACTAATCAACCAAAAGTCGCCCGAAAGTTCGGCCTTCCGACCATATAAATGCAAAAGCCGTGCCAAAACTTCCATAACCCCTCGATAAATGGCCTGCTGACCCCGCCAAGGTGCCGGAGCCCCCCCAAAAAAAACAGGGTAACCAATAGGTTATTTTCCTGTAAGTTTTACGTAATTACAAAATTTGAATACTTTACAAATTTTGTTTGTAAAAGGTCCTTGGACGTGGCGCAAGCGTACTCCCATGCGTCTCGGCCGTACGAACACAAGTGCTCGTGTTGCTCTCGACTTTCGGGCGTTCCCCCGGCACACAGGTACCGCAAAAGGGAACCGCCGCCGGGGTCGGGCTGTACTCGCTTCGCTCACCGAGCCATGCTTCGCAAGTCTCGGCCCATACGGGTAACTATCTCCCCTAAAGGGGACCATGGCCCACTAAGCGCTGAAGCGCCAAGTGGTTGCAGGCCTAACGCAAAACGCTAGTCTTCAGCCTCATTGGCCAACTTGATGAAGTTGTCAAAAGCCTCGATTATAGAGTCTGCGTTTGCATAAGACTTGCGGATAATCAAGAACGAATAGGATTCTGTTTCGCTAAAGAAAATTTCTCTTGGGGTGATGGAAAATTCATTTTCTCCATACATACGGAACCAGGACTGAAAAAGCCTGTGTCTTGCCCGCCCCTTACTGTCGGTCGATGTGTCGATGAACGCGACTAGGGCACTGTCGAATTTGTCCAGGAAGTTTCGAATGATCGAAACTATGGTGTCTCTAGTGCTACATCCGGTAAGGTCGTTTACACGCTTGTTAGCCAGCGAACTGTTTTCAATACGATAAATATCTACGCAGAAAATGGGGAAGTTTGCTTCGAATTGTGAAGTCAAATCATTGAATACGACAGAAATTTTATTTTGAGTTTCGGTCTCAAAATAAAAGGTGTCGCAATCTTCAATTACTGGATAAATCACAAAAAAACTACTTTGTGGGAGCAAAGCCCTTCAAAGTACCGTTGGCTTTGAAATATTCCGCCCTTTGTTTTTTTTCGGCAAGAATGTCTTTCAAAAGCTTCTTTGCTTCGGATGTAGTAAACTGCTTCATAGCATTATCCTCATCCATAATATAGGATTTTGAAGAGGCCTTGTCAAAGGGCTTGCATATTTTTTTCTTCGAAGAGAACATGAGGGGAGTTTTGCTTGTTCGGAGGCATACGAAACAAAAAAAAACACCCTGCGTCGGCAGGGTGTCTTTGTATGTGCGATGCGCAATCGGTATTCTATGTAGCTGCTATGCGGCATTAATCCTCCCTTCGGCAACGCCTGCGGCGGCGTTCACCGGGAGTGCGAGGGCGGCAGCGTCACGGGGTTCCGGGGTGGCTCCTTCGCGGGCCTTTGCACGGGCCTTTGCGCGAGCCTTGTAGAGGGAACGGCTGTTGGCGATGAATACGTTCACCTTGTCGATGAAGGCCATGCAACTTTCGTCACCCTTGGTGGCCGCGTTGTACTGTGCGAAGTTAATCAGCTGGCGGAAGGCGCTGATGCAATCGTTGCGGAGATTCTTGCTGGTGGTCTCCTCGCGGATGCGGCGTTCTTCGGCACGGATCTGGTTGGCTTCGACGAATGCGCCTTGCACCTCCTTCAGTGCGTTGAAGGCAAGCTCCAGTTCGCTCCCGGCCAGGGCCTCGGCATATTCTTCCTTGCCAATAACCGCCTGGACGTTAGCAATGACCGATTCGATGATGCCGGTGAGGCTCTTCTGGTCAACGGAACCAGCATTGCCGTAGCCCTTTACGTATTCCCAGATTTCCTTGGCCAGGGCGGAACGCTGCTGGTCCAGGGAGCCTGTGAGAACCTTTACCGTTCCACGGAAATTGCGGAATGCGATGGTGCGCTTGGAATCCTGTTCCGATGCGCCCTTCTTTGCCGCGGCCTCCGCCACACTGGTGGTGTAGTCGGAGAACTTGCCGATGGTTGCCTTGTATGCGTCCAGCTGGGAACGGACATCCTTGAGGTTGATGGATGCGGCTGCCGTTGCCACGTTGTTGTGGAAACCGATGAAGCCGTCGTTGGTGATGCGGTTGAAGTTGATTGCGTTAACGTTTTTCATATAGGTACCCTCGTAAAGAGTGTTGGTGTTTAGGTCAATCTGTCCGAGCAATTCCCGGCTCATTGATCACTAAACTACAAGGGTCCGCCGCTAAAGAAAAGTTTAAAAAACTAAACAAAGTTTGTATGTAAATGAAGATTTTCTAAAAAGGATGCAACCATTTTGCACCACGCAAATTTTTTTCTAAAATCGCCGATTTTTCGGGGCTTGCAGGCCGTTTTTTATAAAAGAAAATATTCCCATTTGGAATCGATTGCCTCAAAAAAAAACTTGCAAGGAGCTTGATTTCGGTGAAGAAGCTGCTCTACGAACCTGTAGAGATGCTTTGTCTACGTGGAGAAGCAAGTTCCTCAATTCGTGAAGACGCTTTGTCTACGTGAAGAAGCAAGTTCCTTAATTCGTGGAGATGCTTTGTCTATGTGAAGAAGCAAGTTCCTCAATCCGTGGAGATGCTTTGTCTACGTGAAGAAGCAAGTTCCTCAGTTCGTGGAGATGCTTTGTCTACGTGAAGAAGCAAGTTCCTCAATCCGTGGAGATGCTTTGTCTATGTGAAGAAGCAAGTTCCTCAATCCGTGAAGATGCTATGTCTATGTGAAGAAGCAAGTTCCTCAATTCGTGAAGACGCTATGTCTATGTGAAGAAGCAAGTTCCTCAATCCGTGTAGATGCTATGTCTATGTGAAGAAGCAGGTTCCTCAATCCGTGTAGACGCTTTGTCTAGGTGATGCTGCAGGCCCATCAATCCATGGAGATACTTTGTCTAGGTCGGTGATCTAACATACTGATTCTTAAAAAAAGAACAAAAAACACGGCAAGGACAAAAAATGGCGTAACAAAAGAGATATATTCAGATTATGAGAAAAATATTGTTGTCACTGTTTTTGATACTTACATCCTATTCAATGGCTTATGAATTTCGATTTAAGCCGTTCTTTATGCAAATCAAGGATTCTAAAGGCCAGACAATTGCTGAAGCTGTAAGTAAAATCTACGCAGGGAAGGTTCGAGTCGATGCTAGGGCTGGGCGTTGCTATTACTTTCAGCCACAATATCGCGCAAATGACGTTGAATATGAAATAGACCATTGTTCTCTAGAATATCGACAGGAAAAAATATATAGCCAGGCAGACCATCTGAATGGAATTGATATAAAGGGAAGGATTTGGATTCAGGGAAATTCCTACCGAACAAGACCCGTTGGCGGAGAATGGAGCCGGTGGCAAGATACCCAGATGATGGCAGCCTTGACTTGGGGAAATAAGACAGGAATGAATTTTCGCAAGGAAAAGGGTGAATTTATTTTCATCTTAGATGTAAATCTGAAGAAGATTCATGATAGACCAGGTCCGATATACATTCCCGAACAGCGAAAATCTGCTACTCCAAAAGAAAAACCTCAAAAAGGATACGTTGAAATTCGGGAAAGCGGTAGCGGAAAAAAGGCCTATTACGAAGAACGGTGATGTGAAGAAACAAGTTCGTCAATTTTTAGAGACTCGTTGTCTATAAGAACGTCTTGTTTTCTCTAAAAACGCAATGCTAGCCCGCAATCCTTAATGACCAATTCAAAAAAGAGAGTATATTTATATCGTTATTGATAAATTTACGAGAGTGGAACTAAAGTCATGAGTGCAAAAAACGCCTTCACTATCCACACCGAATTGATAGATGGAACTCTTTTTGGTGCTAGAAACATCTATATGGGTGCAAATTCGACTTGCCACTTGTACGTCATCCCCCGTGAAGAGATTAACATCGCCAATAGTATAGCTGATATTGCTGGTCAACCGGCATTTTACATTTTACTTGGTGATGCCAACGCTTTGAAGCCTGAAGCTTATGTCGGTCAGACTACGGATTTTGCAAACCGTAAAAATGACCATGTCCAGAAGAAGGACTTTTGGAAGACAGCTCTAGTGTTTATCTCTGACAATCACAAGATATATGGTGATGATGTAAAATACTTAGAACATCTTGGAATTGAGTCAGCTCAAAGTGCTGATTCTTTTACTCTCTTAAATGGAGCAAATCCCCGTAAGCCAAATATTGCACCCTTCCGAGTCAATGACATGGAGGTATTCTTCCGTGATATACAATTGCTCACTCGTTTCTATGGCTGCGGTATTTTTGACGTTCCTGTTGCAAAGCCTCAATCCAAACATTTATTCTATGTGCGTGCAACCGATCGCCCTGCGGAAGGAATTGGCTATTACGATGAAAACGCAAAACAGTTTGTTCTTGTCAAGGGCTGTATAATTGCAAATGGTGTCGTGGCGAGCTACAAGCCTAAGACCGCTCGTGAAAAGTTTATCAAAGAACACTGCAAGACAGACAAAGGTCAGATTGTTCTGCAAAGCGATGTACCTATAGAAAGTCCAAGTGGTGCTAGTGGAATAGTCCTTGGTCGTCCAAGTAATGGCTGGGATGACTGGAAGGATTCGGACGGCAATAAGCTAGGAAACATTGTAAAACGATAGTAATATGACTCCCGAAGAACGAGCTAGGGTCAAGATAGACCAAATGTTTGAGGATGCCGGCTGGCAGGTTGTTGATAGAGATTTCTATTCACCAACGATTACCGCTGCGGCTATCCGAGAAGGACTCCTTAAAGGTAATCATGAAGCAGACTACTTTCTGTTTATCAACGGAAAGGCTATTGGTGTACTCGAGGCAAAACGCAAAGAGGTTGATGTCTCCTCTAGCAAGGTTTGCGAGCAGACTGCAATGTATGTTTGCGGAGTGCCAGAATATTATCAAACATGGCAACGTCCTCTCCCTTTTGGTTATCAGTCAAATGGTGAAGAAACCTACTTCCGAGATTTTAGGGATAAGGATGGCAGTCTAAAACTTCTTAACCGCATCCATACTCCTAAAGAACTAACAAAAATGATGGGCATAGAAGACCCTTATGCGGGTCTTCCAACGCTAAAGAAGAAAGGTCTACGAGACTGTCAGTTTGAAGCAATTACAGAATTGGAAAAGTCTTTCCGTGCCGGGCAGAATAAAGCACTGATGGTGTTGGCTACTGGTTCCGGTAAGACATATACAGCTTGCTTGGCTTCGTACAGATTCCTGGCGTATACTCCAATGAGGCGCATCCTTTTCCTTGTTGACCGAAATAATCTTGGGAAACAGGCGGAAGGAGAGTTCGGAATGTTCCGACTCACAGAAACGGGAGATCCGTTCAACACGATTTTTACCGTCAATCGTTTGAAATCTGCCAAGATTCCAAGTGACAGCAATGTGGTGATATCTACTATTCAGCGTTTGTTTTCTTTGCTGAAGGGCGAAGACATTACAGATACTGATGATGAGGATGACGATAACGATACGATTGTAGAACTTCCCGAAAATCCGACACTTCCAAAAGATTTCTTTGACGTTATTATCATAGACGAATGCCATCGCAGTATTTATGGAAACTGGAAGAAAGTTCTTGACTACTTTACAACAGCCAAGATGATTGGTCTTACCGCAACTCCTGTTCCTGAGACCATGGCGTTCTTCAACAACAACCGCATTGTCAATTATACGCTAGAAAAGAGTATTGTTGATGGTGTAAATGTAGATTGCCGAATCTATCGCATTAAAACAGAGATTACAGAGAATG
The DNA here is from genome assembly GCA_024399015.1 of Fibrobacter sp. Lineage (GTDB taxonomy): Bacteria > Fibrobacterota > Fibrobacteria > Fibrobacterales > Fibrobacteraceae > Fibrobacter. The sequence goes on along the minus strand of JAKSIC010000002.1, from coordinate 3,196 downwards.
GTGGTGCAATTAGGCAAGGCGACAAGTTACGTGTTGAAACTCGGTACACAGGTAAGGTTGAAACTGTAAATCAAAAAGAGACGAAACAATACTCTAAGGAAGAACTGAACCGAAGTGTTATTAACCCGGCTCAAATCAAACTTATTCTTGAAACTTACCGAGACAGTGTCTATACAGAAATGTTCACAGACCCGCAACGTGAACCAAACATGGACTATCTGCCGAAGACATTGATTTTCGCATTGAATGAGGCTCATGCCACGAATATCATGAACATCGCCAAGGAGGTGTTCGGGCATACTGGTGAGAATGATCCGTTCGTTCAAAAGATAACTTACAGTGCGGGCGATAGTAATGAACTTATTCGCCGTTTCCGCAATGACAAGGAATTCCGCATAGCAGTAACTTGTACCCTTGTGGCTACGGGTACAGATGTAAAACCTCTGGAAGTGGTTATGTTTATGCGCGACGTGCAGTCTCTTCCTCTCTATGTTCAGATGAAGGGACGTGGGGTTCGCACTATTGGTGATGAGCAGCTGCGCAATGTCACACCGAATGCTTTTTCTAAAGATTGCTTTTACCTAGTTGATGCAGTGGGTGTAACTGAACATGAAATGTACATCCCATCTGTTAGTTCCGAAGAAGAACAAAAGGAAACTGTTTCTTTCAAGATTCTGCTCGAACTGATAACGCACGGCAATGTGACAGACTCGTACTTGAGAATGTTAGCCTCTCGTCTCGCTCGTATATACAACAAGTGTGATGATGAACAGCGAAAAAAGTTTACGGATCTGGCTCTACTAGACATGAAGGAGCTTTCATCCGCCATCTTTACGGCTATTGACCAGCAGCTATTACCTCCATTTGAGGACATTAATCAACCGAATAGCGAACGCAAGTGCTTGGTCGGTTGTGTTGTCAATCATCCTGAGGTTCGCCAATATCTGCTTACTCTCAATGCCGGTTTTGTTGAAATCCTGATGCCGGGCGAAGACAATCTTATAAGCAAGGGATTCTCTATTGAAGATGCCAAGGATACAACCGAATCTTTTGAAAAGTATTGTAATGAGCATCGTGATGATATTGAGGCTTTGCGAATCATTTGGAACAATGAAGGTGAACCGCTCACATACGCGGTACTGAAGGATTTGGAAAATAAACTGAAGATGGCTAACAACCGATTCTCGGCAAGCCGTCTTTGGAACTCCTATTCGTTGATAACACCCAGGGATGTGCGCAAACATTCTACTAAAGAAGAACGTTCTGCGATGACAAACATCATTCAGCTTGTCCGTTATGCGTTCCATCAGATTGAGAAGTTGGACAGCGTTTATGCAACGGCTCAACAGTATTTCAATCTTTGGTGCGGCCAACGTAACAACGAAAAAACACCCAAGCAAATTGATGTTATGCGACAGGTTGTTGACTATGTGGCAAGCAATGGTGCGGTAACAATCAAAGACATAAGGGAAGACGACAATACACGTGCAGCTCAGCTTATCCAAGCTTTTGGTGGAATGGAACCTGCTACAAACGCTCTTCTCAGTTTGTATAAATTCGTAGTTTATAGAAAGACAGCATAAAAATGGCGACAAATACTGAATCATCACTCACTAAGAAAGTCTGGACACTTGCAACAACTTTGGCAGGTCAAGGCATCGGCTTTACTGATTATATCACACAACTCACTTATCTTCTTTTCTTGAAGATGGACAACGAGAACACCGAAATGTTCGGTGAAAACTCTGCGATACCAGAAGGTTTCCGCTGGTCCGACCTCATTGAATTGGATGGACTTGACCTCATTGCTCAATATGAGTCAACATTGAAGAAGCTAAGTGAGGAAGAGAACCTTATTGGTACTATCTTCGTGAAGGCCCAGAATAAAATTGACAAGCCAGTCTATTTGAAGAAAGTCATTTCCATGATCAATGAAGAACAATGGCTTGTCATGGATGGAGATGTAAAGGGAGCCATCTACGAAAGCATTCTTGAAAAGAATGGTCAGGATAAGAAGTCTGGTGCAGGCCAGTACTTCACCCCTCGTTCGCTCATTCAGGCTATGGTTGATGTGGCACAGCCAAAGATTGGCGAGACCGTCTGCGACCCAGCATGTGGTACTGGTGGATTCTTGCTTGCTGCATACGACTACATGAAAAATCAGAGTCAGGACAAGGCTAAACGAAAATTCCTTCGTGATAAAGCTTTGCATGGCTTCGACAACACCGCACTTGTTGTTACCCTTGCTTCAATGAACCTCTATTTGCACGGTATTGGAACAGATCGCAGCCCAATTCTTTGCCAAGACTCGTTGGAGAAAGCCCCTGACACTCTTGTTGATGTTATCCTTGCCAATCCTCCTTTTGGTACTCGCCCTGCAGGATCTGTTGATATTGACCGTCAGGACTTTTATGTTGAGACAAAGAATAATCAGCTTAACTTCCTTCAGCATATCATGGTGATGTTGAAGAATACGGGCCGTGCGGCAGTGGTTTTGCCTGATAACGTACTCTTTGAAGGTGGAGCCGGTGAAACAATCCGCAAGGAACTTCTGAAGAACTTCAATCTGCATACAATCCTTCGTTTGCCCACAGGCATCTTCTATGCCCAGGGAGTCAAGGCTAACGTGCTGTTTTTCCAGAAGGGAACTCCGACCAAGAATGTGTGGTATTACGACTACCGAACAGGTGTCAAGCATACCCTGGCGACAAAGCCCATGCAGCGTCAGCACCTTGACGATTTCGTGAAGTGCTACAATGCTGGTGATATTAGCCAGCGTACAGAAACTGAACGATTCAAATGCTACCCTGTAGAGGAACTGCTTTCTCGAGACAAGACGAGCCTTGACATCACCTGGATTAAGCAAACTGACGAAGACGAAGATGTTTCGCTCGGTGAAATAATCTCCATTATGGAAGAAAAGAGTCTGAACATAGCCAATGCAGTGGCTTGTCTCAAGGAACTCATGTCAGGCATTGAAGAATAACGAAAGGGAAAGTATGGACACAAAGAAATTACGTCAGAAGATACTTGACCTCGCTATTCATGGTAAGCTCGTACCACAGGATCCTAATGACGAGCCAGCAAGTGTATTGTTGGAACGCATCCGTGCAGAGAAAGAACGCTTGATAGCCGAAGGCAAAATCAAACGTTCTAAGAAGGCTACTACTTCCGATACGCCCCATTATGAGAATGT
>JAKSIC010000019.1 GCA_024399015.1 Fibrobacter sp. | reverse complement strand
AATGGCGAATATTATCCAAAGCCTTCGGCCAACATGGTGGCAGAATACAAGTACATCCGCAACGAACAAGACGTGTACGGATACTATTCTGGCTACACCTTTGCAAACCAACTTGGCCTAACCTTGCAAGTGCCCTACAAGGCTGAAATTGTATCAAACAACGCCACAGCAGTTGTGCGCGAAGTGAAAGTCGGACAAACTCCATTTTTTATCCGTCGTTCGCGAATTGCCGTGACACGAGAAAATGTGAGCACACTGCAGCTTTTAGATTTGCTAAAGGATGTCGAGGAATACACGGACTACGAGTGCGAAGATGAAGCTCCCGACCGCATCAAGGGCTTTATTCAAAGAGCAAAAATCACCCGTGCAGACATAGACAAATACATCGGCGAATTTCCGCTGAAAACCTACAAGAGCATTTACGATTTGAGGTTGGAAAGTGTATTTGCATAATGAACATGATTACTTTTTGAAGTTGATAAAGGGCGCTAGCGACACCCTGAATGTGATGGACGCTTTAGTTGAAAAAGACTATTACGTCTCCCTCATCCTCGCTGAAATCGCGGCTACTTCAGAACTTGCCGTTTTCAAGGGCGGAACATCGTTATCCAAGGCGCACCATGCAATCAATCGATTTTCAGAAGACATCGACATTGCATTTTGCGGTCACATCGGAGCTTCGCGAAGAAAAAAGCTTAAATACAATGTGATCGCGCCTATCGCAACAAAGCTCGGGCTTGTCATTACCAACTTTGACAAGACGCAAAGCGATCGCGACATCAACAACTACACTTTTGCATATAAGCAGTTGTGCAACTCCAGTGCGCAAGTCGTTCCTGAAGTCCGCCTAGAAACCAGTATGGTCACCGAGGCATTTCCTGTTGTAGAAATGTCCATCGGGAATTACATTGCAACATACGCAAGCAACGTAGATGTTGAAAAGTATGGTTTGCAGCCGTTTCAAATGAAGGTGCAGTCCTTAGAAAGAACCTTCGTAGATAAAGTCTTTGCCATTTGCGACTATTACCTCGCCGGAAAAACAAGACGCCTGTCTCGTCATCTTTACGATTTGCACAAGTTGTATCCGCAAATCACATTTAATGATGATTTAAAAAAGCTAATCCAGCAAGTTCGCAGCGTGCGGGCCGCAACAGACTCTTGCCCATCGGCCATGCCGGGCATCAATATCAACGAACTGCTGAAAGAAATCTGCGAAAAAGATTTCTTCAAAAAAGACTACCATGGCGTAACCCAGTTTTTCGTATTTGACAATGTGAAATACAAAGATGCCAAAAGCACGCTTGAGCAAATTGCGGAAAAGTTTTAAAAATTTATCCAGCTGGGCAACCAACATTCCATCATGAAACTCTACCCCGAAGCCACCAGCCGCATGAACACCATCTTCACGACCATCTAATTTATTGGCAGCAAACAACTACGGTAAGTTACTGCAGAAAATAAAGTTTTCTATCATTGCTGATTATGAAAAGGATTTTTTTGAGTGTAATTGCCATGCTCTTCTGGTCCTGCAGCGAATCAACACCTGCAAGCGCCAGCGAGATTTATTCATCAGAAGCGCCTTCAGAAGAATCATCCAGTTCTTTTCAAAGCTCGTCTTCAAAAGACTCCATGAACGTAGGCGCCTCTTCCGCAAAGAAAGAATCCAGCAGTTCTGTAGCAAACAGTTCATCTAGCGTAACATCAAGTAGTTCTTCTTGTTCTCTTCAAGAAAACATAAGCAGCTCAGACGCGGTCGGCGACATTTCTTGCAGAACAGAATCAGAAGACAACTGCATATACGGAACATTGCTGGATGAGCGCGATGGGAAAAGTTACAAAACCGTAAAAATCAAGAACACATGGTGGATGGCAGAAAATTTGAATTATGCCGACAGCACGAAAACGCCAAGCCTAAAAGGGAAAAGTTGGTGCCTCGAAAATGCGCCTGAAAATTGCGAGAAATTCGGTCGCCTTTATACTTGGGCAGCAGCAATCGACTCTATAAAATTCGCAACGGATAGCGAAAATCCGCAAGAATGCGGAGACGGAAGAAACTGCGTACAGTCTTGGCCAAATGGGGTTCAGGGAATTTGTCCCGACGGTTGGCACTTACCCGACCACGACCAATTTGCAAATTTCATTGTTGATGTAGGAGGCTACGCCACAGCAGGCACGACGCTAAAATCGCAAAGCAGCTGGTACAATAACAGAAACGGAATTAACAGCGTCGGGTTCAACGTATTACCCTCCGGCATAAGATTTGATAACGGTTCTTTCGATAGCTACGGCGCAGTCTTTTGGGGATCCACAGAAGTCATGGGTGGAGCCACCACTTTGTACTTCTACTACGACTATGAATATGCAGGACTTCTTGATCAGGAAAAAAGTTACGCCTTTTCCATCCGCTGCGTGAAGGGTTCCTAATCCAGCAAAAGCTAGACTTCTAATCCTTGACACATCTTACAGACAAGCCGTTGTTCTTGTAAGTATGGTACATGGCATCAATGAACAACTGCGGAATTGATGCCTCGGTAAAGACCATATAGGCCTTTTTCACGTTGACCTTCTCGAGCATATTCTGTTTGAGTCCAGAAATAGACGTATTTCCTAAGGTCTCTGAATCGGCCCCATGAGCCAGACGTTACATCCCATTCCGAAGCATCAGCAAGCAAAGCGCCTCTACTCGTACTACCGACTTTGTAGTAACCGTAGCCAGTGTCAACGTATCCATCAAAGCGGCCCAAGTATAAAGGCGGCCATACTTTTTGCAATTCAGGGAATCATTATCGTAACAGCGGCTTTCACCTTCACGGGTTTCAAAGTTCAGGTTTTCTGCCATCCAAATTTGAGTGCCTAATTTCACCGTGCGATACACCTGGCCATCACGTAAATCCGTCAGAGTATTTGCGGTAGAATCATAAACGCTGCCAGGATCCGCACTGCTGCTGGATTCTTCTTCAGAAGAACTTTTTCATGCGAACCTTTTTTATAACTGCTGTCCTATAAGATTGTATGTCCTAGCGTTTTTGGATTTCAAATTTTTCAGGCGTCCGTTACGGGGAGATAGCCTAATAGTCGATGTCTCATTCTCGACCACATCGTTGTTGTTAACCGTGTCAGACTTGGCTGATTTTACCGAAATGGAATCCGTAGACACCACAAAGTTGTCATAACGGACAAACACATCGCTGGAAGGAGCCCAAGTCTTGTCGTTGCCGCCGTGGAATGTGGAAAGGTAGAACTCGTCAATTTTCTGGTCGCTGGAATCACGAAGGCGTAGGGTATCCAAATCCAAAGCCAATTCCCCATCAAACCAACTTTGCACCACACCATTCTTGTCGCCCTTGCCCTCGGTAGTCACGGAATTCATTACCACATGGGTCACCACGCGATGCCAGGTTCCCGGCACAAAACGCTTTTGTTCAATGGTTCCGCCCAAATCCCACTTGGCATCATCGCCATAGGTACTTGTCTGGTCCACAAAGTAAAGGTACTGCACCACGGCACCTTCGGTACGCCACATGAGGCGAGCACTCCAGCCATCGCCAACAGAGGGGCGATTTCCACCGGTGTAGCACTTGCCACCGCAAAGGCCCGGCAGCTTTCCGCCCTTCACAAATTCAAAACCAGGTTCGAACTGAATGTCGTACGCAGCCCACATCTCCTCCGCTTTCACTTTCAGCGGTTGCTTGATCTGGCCTGCACAAGCCGGGGTTCCTTCATCAGGAAGATCATTGGGGCCAACACATCCCTTGGGATATTTAAGCTGCAACACCATACCGTGTTCATCACCATCACGGACAATCTTTGCATTTTCTCCATTGTTCAATTCCAGGGCATACCAGTTAGACACCCCCGTCTGATAAGGGAAATCTACTTTCGCCATATCATTGGTGTACTGGCCTTCGGTACGATTTTCAAAATCTGCAGAGAACACCACTTCGCCAAAAGCAGAAACACAACTCAAAGCAAACACGCTAATTACAGAAAGAGCTTTCATACTAATTCTCCGCAAGGGAACTCTTGTTGAGATTTTCAACTATTTGAAATTTAAAATACTTATTCCTAATTCTAAACTCATGGAAGAGCCAAACGAGGAATGCTCCATTGGATACCACTTCATATACAATGTTCCAAGGATTTTCAAAAGACACAAACAGCTGTACAATCCAAGCAATGATATCCACAAGGAATAGCATATCCCACCAAAATTCCTTGTGATCGAATTCAATCACCGTGGGAGCTGATTCATTTACATCAAACTCTATAGTCGAGGAAATCCATTTAATCATGCTTTGTATGCGAAGGACGTAATGTCCTGCAGGCAAAGCGATATTGGCCTGCAAAGGTTCTGTTTTCAATTGAGGTTTAAGAACCTCTTTCCCCACTTTCCCGAGAACACCTAAAGGGCGAGCATTCAAAACAATCAAATGCGGCAAACGAAACATTGTTCGCGATTTCGCTTCTCTAATGATCAGGTTTGCCATGAATGAATTCCTTTAGGTCTTTTTCTTCTTAAAAATAATTCTACACAGGGGCAATAGATAAAGGAAGCAGGCACAAAGTACAGCTTTATTGGGAGCTTGTGACGCATTTAACACAATGGCCGTCGCCACAGACCAGGGCACTAGCGCAATCACAGTCACTGCAGTATCGTAAATATTCAGAGCCTGGAGATTTTTCCCGACATCATCCGAGCCGTTCAAGTTTTCTGTCATTTGATTTGTCAAAATGATAGTCAAAGTCTGGTTGCAAACCACGCAAGATGTAACAACGGCAGCCGCCAAAGTAGCCACAAAGGGATTGGTCCTTTTCGACAACTTCGCCACCAGAGATTGCAAAGGCAAAAGCATTTGCGTTCCCTTGAAAATTCCTCCAAAGCATCCTGCAATTACCACAATGGCAAAAACATTCACCATAGAAACGAGGCCGCCACCATTGATTATTCCTTCAAGATAAGGGATGCTAGTTTTATAACCGAACACCAGGCTTTGCAGCAGTTCCATTACGCCCTTGTTTTCAATTACAAGCGCTAGAACAAATGCGGATAGGGAACTCCACAAAAGAACCAAACTGGTGCGAACTCGCAAAACAGAAAGAACAATAATGACCACCGCAGGAATCAAGGCCCAGTGAGAAAGTGAAAATTCCTGAGCAAAAGCTTCTATATAAATTTCCACTCTATCATAAATAGAAATCTCACCGCAGTAACTATCTCCGTCAAGTCCCGCCCAGAAGTAAATCCCACAGCTAAGCAAGAACGGCAACCAAGTTGTTTTCAGCATTCCGCGTACATTCTGGTAAATATCCGTCTTCGTTACATTGGCCGCAAGTAGCGCCATGGATGAAATGGGAGAAATGCGGTTTCCAAAATAAACGCCTGCAAGAATGGCGCCGCCCATCCAGGCATCATCAACACCAAGAGTGCGACCGACCGTAGCGCAAATTACGCCCATGGTTCCTGCAGTTCCAAGAGCCGTTCCCGTCAAGAGCGACATGGCGGAATTCAGTAGAAACGTCAGCAGAATAAAGCTAGTGGGGTGAATCAGTTCCACGGCGTAGCTCACAATCGTCGGAATGGTTCCGCTGGCCCGCCACAAGGAGGTCAAGAGTCCCAACAGAACAAACAACAGCAAAACGCCTCGGGCAGTTTTCACACCATTCCAGCACATTTTCGCCGTCTCGCGAAGACCTGCACAGCGCACACCGTAGCCTGCAAAAAGGATAAGTCCAAATAGCAGAGCATACAGCAAAGGCACGCCGGCAACAAGTGACGTCAAAAGAGTTACGCAAAAAATTGCAAGGATTAAGATTTCTGTCATCGGCAGGAGTCTTAGTTTTCTAAATTCATGAGCGTTAAAGTTAGAAAAAATATCAAGATGTCTGTTTTAAACAATTATACCGACGATTTTTTGCAAGCAGCAAAAGAGGCGCACACATATCGCTCCATGCGTCACATTTGCACTCCCGAAGCAAGCCACGTAGAAATTGCAGGACCCGCGCAGACTCGCGACGTTCTTCTTCTCGCCTCCAACAGCTACTTGGATTTGTGCAACGAACCGGAATTGAAGCAGACTGCGGCCGAAGCCGTTTTGAAATGGGGCACAGGTAGCGGAGGCGCACGCCTTACTACAGGAAACAAGACTCCCCACGAAGAATTGGAAAAGACTTTGGCCAACTTCAAGGGCGAAGAAGCCGCCATTACTTTTGGCACCGGCTACATGGCAAACGTGGGTACCGTTTCAGCACTTTGCAGCAAGCAGGTCCATCGCGACGGGTCCATCAGCGAATGCATCGTTTTTAGCGACGAACTGAATCACGCCAGCATCATCGACGGCATCCGACTTTCCAAAGCCAAGTGCTACGTTTACAAGCACAACGACATGGTGGATTTACAACACGCCATTGACGAGGCCCGTACAATTCTTACCAAAGAACAGTTGGCAACGACTCGTTACTTGATCGTCACCGACGCCGTTTTCAGCATGGACGGTGACTTGGCAAATTTGCCGGAACTTCAAAAAATTGCCAAGGCCAACAACTGCCTTTTGATGATTGACGAAGCCCACTCCACTGGAGTGTTGGGAAAAACAGGTCGTGGTCTTGCAGAACATTTTAACGACAAGGGAATCCCCTGCGATCATGCCGACGTCACCCTAGGAACGTTAAGCAAGTCCATCGGATGCGAAGGCGGTTTTGTGGTAGGCAAGCAAAACCTTATTGACTTTTTGCGAAACAAGGCCCGCAGTTTCATATTCTCTACAGCAATGTCTCCTGCCATGGCCCAGGCCGCAGCCAACAATTTGAAGTTCATCGAGCAGCATCCTGAACGAGTTCAACAACTCCAGGAAAACGTAAAGTTTTTCTGCGATGCTCTTGTGAAAGCAGGAGCCGTTCCAACAAGCAGCCGACTTGCTGAAAATCAAGAATCCGCCATCGTTCCCATAGTCATTGGCGATGAAGCCGCTGCTCTTCGAGCTTCCGCAGCATTGCAGGAAAAGGGCATCTTGATTCCGGCCATCCGCTACCCCACCGTGGCGAAGGGACAGGCTCGACTCCGAGCTAGCCTCATGGCATCGCACTCCCGCGAAGATCTAGAAAAAGCAGCAAAAGCAATCGCCGACGTTCTTAAAGGAAATTAAAATGTCTAAGGGATACTTCGTTACAGCAACTGGAACCGACGTTGGCAAGACTTTTGTGACCGCCCTTCTGGTAAAGAAGTGGCGCGACTCAGGCATTGACGCCGGCTATTACAAAGCAGCCCTCAGCGGAGCAGAACTTCGCAATGGCAAGTGGGTCGCCGGCGATGCCGATTACGTAAAAACTGTAGCAGGCCTCCCCGACTCCCAGGAAGAACTTGTAAGCTACGTTTACAAGGAAGCCGTTTCCCCTCATTTGGCAGCCCGCAAGGAAGGCAATCCCGTAGAACTTTCCAAAGTACGCGCAGACTTTGAAGCTGCAACTAAACGCCACGAATTCGTATTCGTTGAGGGAAGCGGCGGCATCATCTGCCCCATTCGTTACGACGAACCCAGCGCAGTCTCAGCAAACGGAAACCCGCAAAAGATTTTCCTTACCGACATCATGAAGACGGTAGATGTTCCGCTCCTCATTGTCACCACGGCAGCTCTAGGTTCCATTAACGCCTGCGTTCTCACCGTTGAATACGCCCGTGCACAAGGTCTCAATATCCGAGGCATCATCGTGAATCGCTACGGCATCAGCGGAAACTTGCAAATGGAAGACGACAACATCAAGATGATGGGCGACATGACAGGGCTTCCCATCCTCACAAAAATTCCTGAAAATTCTTCAGATTTGGGCGTGGCACCCTTCTAGCCCTACAGCCGATTGTAGATAAACAAAAATATTTAATACATTTCAAACAATGGCTTTTCAGGGAAGACACTTATTGCAAATTCTGGCAACGATTATTTTATCGTGTGCCTTTCTTGCTTCGTGCTCTTTTCCTGTGCGCACAGGCTATGACCGCAAACGCGGCAACTACAAGCCCATCCCCAAAGACGAGCCCACAAGCAACGACCCCTATGAAATCGCCGCCAAGCAAGCGGCAAAAACACACGTCATTAACAGCCTTGTTGTTGCACTCCAAGAAGAACAGAAGGCGACAAAAAAATCCGCAGGCAAGCCTGCAGTGCAAACCGCAAGTAAGCCCAAGCAAAACTCTGCTGAGAAAGTCCGCTCTGCATCTGCGAAAAAAGCGGCCAAACGCGCAACACCCAAGGCAGCCCCAAGCCCCAAGACTTTGGAAGGCTTAGCCAACACCTGGCTCGGCACCCGCTACAAAATGGGCGGCACCACAAAAAAAGGCATTGACTGTTCCGGTTACGTCATGGTCATCTACAAGGAACTCTATAACATCGACGTTCCCCACAACGCAGCCGCCATCTATAAGGATTCCCGTGGCAAAAGCGTCAGCCGGGGGGACCTTCGAGAAGGTGATTTGGTGTTCTTCGGCGACTTCTGGGGAATTAGCCACATCGGCATTTATCTGAACGGAGACCGATTCACTCACGCCAGCACTAGCCGAGGCGTAATGATTTCCCCCATGAACGACAAATATTGGAGCCCCAAGTACAAGGGCGCCCGACGTTTTAGATAAATTCCGCACGCAAGCCACACAAAAATTCTAATATTGACTTTATGAAGAAAATTGCATTCCAAGGTCGTAAGGGCGCTTACAGTGACTGCGCCGCCCATTATCTTTTCGGTGACGATATTGAAACTTTGCCGAAAGATACTTTTGAAGAAATCTACCAGGCTATTGAAACTGGTGAAGCCGACGGCGGAGCAATTCCTATCGAAAACTCTACTGCAGGTTCCATCGAAGCCAACTACGATTTGCTCTACAAGTGGCGTCACCGTATTGTTGGCGAAGTCATGCTTCGCATTGAACACACCCTCTGCGTCATGCCGGGCGTAAAACAGGAAGACCTGAAGCGAGTCTATAGCCATCCGCAAGCTCTCGCACAATGTTCTAAGTTCTTTGCGGAAAACCCGCAGATCCAGGCCGTGCCCGCGTTTGATACCGCAGGCTCCGCCGAGGAACTGGCCGCCCGCGCAGCCCGCGACGAAGGCGCCATCGCCAGTGCCTACGCCGCAAAGATTTACAATCTGGACATTTTGAAAGCCGGACTTGAAAACCTGAAAGGCACAAACTTCACCCGTTTCTACGGAATTCAAAAGACGCCCGCAGACTTTACCGAAAGCGAAAACGCAAAGACAACCATTTTGTTTGAACTTGCCGCCTCCAAGGAAGTGGGCGCACTTTACAATGCTTTGGGATGTTTCGCAAAACGTGGTTTGAACCTTACCCGTTGCGAAAGCCGTCCCCATCCGGACAAGCCCTGGGAATACATTTTCCACGTTTCCTTCGAAGCCAACGCCAAGGATGATAACGCAAAGGCTGCCCTCGCAGAATTGCAGAACTACACCAGCTTCATTTACATCCTGGGCACCTTCAAGAAAGGCGTGGTAGAAACGCTTAAGTACTAATTACGAATTACAAATTACGAGGTACGAGATTAATAATCGCGCCGTAGGCGCCAAACTAAATCTCATAATTTATAATTCATAAATCATAATTGAAAAAGGATTTTTCTATGGCTTACGAACGTACAGACAGAGCTTATAACGAATACAGAAATTTGAAGATGACCACCGGCTTTATTTCCAGCGCCGACGGTTCCGTACTCATTGAGATGGGTCGCACCCGCGTCATCTGCAACGCAACCTTACTCCCCAAGGTTCCGGACTGGCTGGCAGGCCGTGGCACCGGTTGGATCACCGCAGAATACAGCCTCCTTCCCCAGAGTACCGGCAAGCGCGTCGAACGTGAACGCAAAGGCGCCAGCGGCCGCACCCAGGAAATTCAGCGTCTGGTCGGCCGTTCCCTCCGCGGTGCCGCCAATCTCGCCGCATTGGGCGAGAATGCAATCGTTATCGATTGCGACGTCATCGAAGCTGACGGCGGCACCCGTACCGCAAGCATCATCGGCGGATTTGTCGCCCTCGCCATCGCCCTCAAGAAGATCAAGGCTCGCCTCGGTCTCACCGAACAGATTCTCCAGCACGGCATTACCGCCATCTCTGTGGGCGTCGTGGACGGCAAGCCTCTTTGCGACCTCTGCTATGTGGAAGATTCCGCAGCCGACGTAGACATGAACGTGGTCATGCAGGACGCCAAGAATTTCATTGAAGTCCAGGGCACCGGCGAACACGCAAGCTTTGACCGCAACATGCTCAACACGCTTCTCGACCTCGGCGAAAACGCATGTAAGGACATCTACCAAAAGCAGATGGAACTCATCGGCGGCGAATTGCCGTAATTTGCTAAGCCCATCATTTTTAATGCTGAAAAAAAGTCCGCGACTGCGGACTTTTTTGTTTCTTCAAGAATATTCTTTATTTTTTAAGCCAACTCAATGCTTGGATATTGAATGCCCCCTGAGGTAATCCGGCGTCTGTAAAGCGGATGCGAATTGTTTCCAAGCGGGAAGCAGCAAGTTTCAGTTCCTCGGTTTCATCAAATTTCAAGCACTTTGTCACAATCATTTCTGGAGCAGGCCAAGATTTATACGAAACGGCTTCCCTAGCAAGTTGATTTGCTACTGATTCTTCAGGAACAAGGTCAATATTCACGTTTACATCGGAATAAAAGGTCAAGCAGACTCCCCTGTACTTTTCAGTAGCATCAACCCAAGCCACATTACCAGTAGATTTATCTACACCAGCAACATTAAATGCAACAGCAAGATCATCGTTTTCATCTATTTCGAAATCAACTGCGCCGCACATGCCCCGGCAAGTATCAATCACGCTGTTAGGAATCTTGTTGGTATTGTAGGGGACTCGCATGGGCCAATAAATCTGTCTTTCAAGCGGGAAATCTTCATCCACAACAAACCAGTATCCGCTAGAATCAGAACCGTTGTCCAAGCCTGTAGAAATCCTATAATCCGTACCCTGCCAAATAACCACAGTATCACCGAAAGATTTAAAACCATCCTGTTTATAGACCGGAATTTCAACTTCGTCGATAAGCAAAGTATTAACTCTTCTCTGTTTAATGGTTCCAATGGACCCTTGAGCGCTGTCAGAATCCTGAGCAGAACTTCCTCCAGAATACTTCTTAAAACCAACGGAGAGAATATTGAAGTATGCAGTCGGTTCACTTTGTTCATAGAAATGAAGTCTAATGGATTGCAGACGGCTTGCAGCAAGTTTTCTGTCGTCAGTATTAAAATCAATGCACCTTGTAATCACGGTAGTGTCTCTGCTCGGCCAAGGTTGCATAGTGGCAGCACCATAGGTAAGGCTAGCCGCTACAGACTCTTCAGGAACAAGTTCAATGGACATCTTTGCAGAAGACAAGTAGGTAACACAGATTCCACTGTATTGCTTAGTCACGTCAGCCCAATCCAGCGATTCTCCGTCTTCTAGGGTTCCCGCCACGTTAAAGGCCAAACCAATCAAAGATTCTTCATCCACTTCGAAGTCGATTCTACCACACAAACCGCCACAAGCATCAACTTCAGATGCCGGGACAATCAGCTTGTTCATTCTTGGTGTCGGCCAGGTAATGGCACTAAACGCCTTATAAGATTCCTGAGTCACATACCAGTAACCGCTGGAATCCGAGCCATTGTCAAAGCCTGTGGCAACGCGATTGGCATCCTTACAGCCTTCCCAACCGAGCACCAAACCAAGAGTATCATTCTGGCATTCCTTGTGCACGGGAATGTTATACTCCGCAATAGTGAGATATTCCTCAACAAAAGCCTCATCACCTCTAGAACTTGAGGAATACTCTACTTTTTGAGAACTAGATGACACATCGTCCTTTAGAGGAGCAATCAAAGTAACGCCATCAAGGTTAAAGGAAGTCTTTTCACCCGGTTCAAGCCACATCCAGAATTGAAGAGCAGCAACACGTTCAACGGGGTCCTTCACGAAATTAATGGGCTGTTTAAATTCATCCCACTGAACGCAATACTCCCCAACAGTATCGCGAGGCTCTAAGGTTGCAGTAGGCAAACCACCCTTCAACAACGTATTGATTTTTTCACCAAGATCCAAAGTTACAAACAAAGTCTTCGGTGCGGAATACGTCACACACAATTGATCAATACCATAATAACCCGTCAAAGATACAGGATTGCCATTTGTATCGGCGACATCAAGCTTCACTCCGGAACGAAGGGAGTCTAAGCCATCAACGGATTCAGCCAGGACTTCAATTTTTAGTCCACCTCCGGTCAAATATTCAGGCACAGCCTTTGCATAATCCTCAGAAATATCTTTGAATAATGCAAAAGTCATGGCAACAACATCACACGCGTTGCCCTCCGAAGTACAGCTACCAGCAACTTTTATATTTGAACCACCTCCCGGGCTAGTTCCCGGATCGGTACAACCTAGCACAAGAAGTGCTGTAGTAACGCAAGACAGAAATACGCTATTTTTAAAAATGTTCTTCATACTAACCCTAAAAATTCCAATGGAAATTATTTTGAAGGTTCAACCTTCTTAGTTAAAGGAAACAATTGCAGATTCAATCGATACACCTGATCGGAACCTTCGCTTGCACTAGCGATAGAAACAATCTTACGGCGGAAGGATTCTAGTTCTCGAGTAATCTGTTCATACGCATCACGGTCAATACTCATGGTAACACCGTTGAAATTCCTGTCCTTGGGATCAAATTCGTCAATAGACTTTTGAGCAAAGCCTGCCATTTCGCGATGCATGGAACGAATAGCCAAAGGCATAACATCGGTATTTCCAACTAGGGACTTATCCGTTTGAACATATTCGTTATCAGACTTTTTCTGGAGAATGCCAACACTCACCATAAAATCCAGGGATCTCTGGACCTCGGCTGCAGTTACGGGCTGCCAGCACATTCCGGCAAGTTTCTCAGGATCAGCACCCGGCATCATGGAAACTAGTTCACGAAGCACCGGATTCTTCCAGGATTCAAAATAGGCAAAAGCATCACCATCGACGACACGAACCTTATTCACCCTAGCAATGTCCTGCATGTGGGAGAAGGCGCTCTTCTTTGCTACGTCATCCTTAGCTTGGTTATACTGCACCAAATAACGGAAGTACACCAGTTCAAAACCGCCAAGACTCATGGCAGCAGCAACTTTTTCAACGCCAAGTTCACTAAGGCTACTCTTTCCTTCGCAAACAAGCTTTAAGTAAACGGGAGAAGAAAATCCCGCCAGCCGAGCAAATTCACGCCAGGTAAACGACGAGGTCTGCTTACGTTCATCGTAAAAATCCTGCATGTAGCAGCGATAATCCTGATATTCTACTAAAGACTTCATTATGTACTATAATATAGATTCTTTTGTATTATGTGTCAATACACAAATGATACAAATAAGGAGACCCGCCTTTGGGGCGGGCCCTTCCTCCTAACCAATTCAGCAGCGCACTACTTGATCATGAGCATCTGGCTTCTCATGAGGCCACTCTGCTTGACAACCACAAGGTAGCGACCCTTAGAGAGTTTTGCGTCAGCAAGGTTCACCACGTTCGTGCCGACATTGCTCTTATTGAAGTTGTAGCTTGCAGCATGAGAACCATTGATCTTGACGATTTGCACCTGGTAGCGAGCAGAAGAAGCGGATTCAAACACCAATTCGTTCTTGTTCACACCAACGATCTTAAGGCCACGCGCAGCATCATTGTGCATTACAATTGCATCAGTTTCTTCCGGAGCGGCTGTAGAATCCTTAACATCTTCCAGAACAATCACAGAATCCTTAGGCTGTTCCGGAGTGGTTACGGTATCCTTTTCTTCAGGATCTATCGAAGTTTCAACAGAATCTTTCTTATCGCCTTCTGCAGGAGCAACATAAGCCTTTTCTTCAAATGCGACATCATACAGTTTTACATTTTTCCTCACAATCACATTCTTTCCCAAGAATCGGCCGCGAACATCCGATGATTCCAATTCCACATTAGACTTTGGGGCAAAAATTGTACCAAGAAACGGTTCAAGAATAACCATGGAAAAATCACTATGCTGAATAATCTTTAAACGTTTTGCAAACGATTCCGGCGAAATCGTCTTGAATTTTGCATGCCAATTAAACAATCCATTCACATGCACAATAGCGGAACCAACGCCGGTACTAAAGGAAACAAACGAACTATCATTTAACTGTACACTGCCAAGATACATCTCTCCAGGTTCAATCACAAGATTTCCACCTTCGTGAACAAACAATCTCTTGATTTTCGCACCATTTTTCAGCACATAGGTTTCACCATCCTTCACCACAACACTTTCTTCACCAGCGTCATAATTTTCCAAATTCGTATTTACGAACCAGATCCAGTCTCCAGGATACCTCTGCACACTGGCAACAGATTTAACATCACCTTCCCTACTAATCATGGACAGAAGATTATAAGACGATGCCGGTGCAAATTTGGTTTCACCATTCTCATTCGTTATCGTTGCTTTGTGAGTACTATACGTGTAAAGGCGCGCTGCAGTAGAGTTGTCTCCAATTTCAATTTTTCCTCTGCTGTAGACATCATTGAAATAGGTATTTCTACCAATGAAAACAGACTCCAGCGATTCACCTTGCGATGCGACATGACAGCCAAGATCTTCAGAAGGCTGATTACTGCCTCTTTTAAGAACATTCACAACGGCGTTTTTCACAACAGCGCAATAAGCCCCATCTTCAATGTTCAATTGATTCATTGCGTAGACCGCAAATCCTTCCGGAACATCGTAGAAATCCTTCGGATCAAGGTAACCATCCAACGGGTTAAATGGATCAGTCAACTCACCAATATCAACAACACCATTATGATTTTTATCCTCATCGCCATCTGCAATTCCATCTCCATCAGAATCCGCATTTCGCCACGGAAGTTTTTCGGGTTCATCGATTAATCCATTAAGCGACCCACCGTCAATCTTGGATTCTGCATCAAAATTTTTCACCTTCCAAGGCTGCTTATGATTGAATAGTTCTTTGAACTTATCAGCCAGATATTTCTGATTGTCTAGTCCATAGAAAGAATATTCAACGCCCGAGGTATAAGACACATTGGCCAATTCATTCATACGACGAACAAAAGAAAGAATTTCAATATAATCGGAAATTCCATCAAAATCAGTATCCGGCTTTTTCGGATCAGAGTTGAATCGATGAACTTCATCATAATCAACAATACCATCTTCATCAGAATCAACAAATACAGAATGTTCTGCATCGGTCATTCTCACAGAGCCATATTCAGGAATTTCATAATCAAAAATACTCTGGATATCAATCTCATCTAAATATTCATACACGACCTTATAATCGACGCTCTGGGCACCAAGAATTCTTACAAATGCTCGACCATTGTCATCCGTGTACATCGCATCAATAACTTCTACATGACCAGGAATTTCAACAGGAACCGGCTTGCCAGCATCTAACATATCCGCAATTATTTTTTCAATCTCAGCGGTTTCCATCCCGTTTCCATTAATCATCTCACCTTTCGTGTTAAGAGCCCATTCCAAGGTTCTAATAATGTAGCCTTCTTCCAATCCATTTCCCCAATAAAAGCCAAATGCGCCAAACATCGGATCCCCAGAGCGAAGGGTCAGTCCATAAGCAGTAATTTCATCTTGCGTCAAATCACCGCCAAAC
This sequence comes from Fibrobacter sp., assembly GCA_024399015.1. GTDB lineage: Bacteria > Fibrobacterota > Fibrobacteria > Fibrobacterales > Fibrobacteraceae > Fibrobacter. Next base: position 40,868 of record JAKSIC010000019.1, on the reverse strand, counting down.
TTTCTATTGAGCATATTAATGGCAATAGCCCAGCAGCGCATGGCAATCGGCATTCGAACATCTTGGCCATAGGCGTTTTCAAAACCTTCCGTAACCATCTTATTCCAGCCCTGACTTTCTGCATTCAAGACAAGATTTGGGACCAGCATTTTGGTATCTTTGCGGGCACCGATATATTCAGTTTCAGCTACATGAGTCGGCAAGATGGTTTTACTGCTGCTCAAGTCTACCACCTTCAAAGAGAACGTATTTTCTGGCTTCGCATAAGCAACAAACCATAGAGGATCAAATCCAGATTCTCTCGTGAGAGCAGTCTCAAGCGCTTCAACCATCCACTTAAAATTTCCGGACGGCATCGGAATAACAACCGAAGCATCCTTAGTAAGGGTCTGTGTAAGCGGATTGCCCTTTTCGTCAAAAAGCGTAAATCGATATTGTTCAGCAAGGAACACCGGTTTCCATGAAAATTTTTGAAGAGAACTTATACTGTGGAACACAGTAGTGCCATCGGTCTTGCCAACAGCCTTCACCTCATTTGTGATAATATTATCGGATTCTAAGTCAAAAACATTTTCTTGAAGATAGATTGGAGATTCCCCATTGTACGTATGCGACTGCGCCTTCTTTATGACACAATGTGCGTTTCTGCTGCTATTTATCAAGCCAAGATCATGAGTGGTACAATCCGCGCCTTCGTCACCAATCCAAACCTGCGGATTTTTATAAATAGCATTACCATCTATTTTGTACTCAAAAAAATTTGATTTATCAATAGAAGACTGGTCTTCGTAACGGATTGCAACTCGAAAACCATCTTCGTCAGGATATTTAAAATTAGCAGGAATATCATTAACAGACACCGTGAGATAAAAATTTCCATAAACCTGTCGGGTACTCACCTTCGCATTTGGAAGAAACACAGGTTCAACTGACAACTTTTTACCACTAGCAACATTCAACTTAAATGAAACCTGAACATCCTTAAGAGGTTGCTCACCATTTTTCAAGCTAAACCTTAATTCATAAACATCCATTCGTTGTGGTTCGCCATCCCAATAATGCAGGGTGAAATATTCCCTAGCAAAAATCGCCGATGTCAGAGAAAGCATCAGCATCACTAAACGTTTTTTCATTTTTGTAGTCCTCTAGAACCCCCTTCTTCGTCCAAAAGAAGGGATTAAGTTAAAAACCATTGTTGTCAGGAAAAATCCTCCTAAGCCCCCAAAAAGCCCATTAATTCTTCCTTGATTCCAAATATAGTTTGATTTGTATCATACGTCAACAATTTTATGATACAAATTTGTAAAATTTCATGATACTTGGTTTGTTTTTCATGATACAAACCGTATTTTGCCTTAATTCAAAAAAAAGCCGCTTTTCGCGGTCTTTTTCAAGGTTTCACCTTCAGGAGCCTGAATCATGGGCTTTTCGCACTTACTAATAAGGGCTACACCTTCCAGTCGCAGAAGTTTTTCAGCATGGCGAGACCCACATCGCCGCTCTTTTCCTGATGGAACTGGGAGGCAATCAGGTTGTCCTTGCCAATGAGGCCCTGGAACGTCTGGGTACCGTAGGTTGTTTCTGCGAAGCTGTATTCTGCAGGCACCACCGGATGGTAGGAATGAACGTAATAGAAATCGCTACCGCTCTTGATACCTTTCATAATGGGGTGTTCCTTGGTGAAGTTCACCTGGTTCCAGCCCATGTGGGGAATCTTCAAGCCCGGTTCATCCTTGAAGCGGACAGCCTTGCCAGGAAGCAGGCCCAAAGTCTTCACACCGCCATCTTCTTCAGATTCTTCAAGAATAATCTGGCAGCCAATGCAAATGCCAAGCACCGGATTGCCGGCCTTCACCACAGTCTTGATGGCTTCGCCAATGCCTGTGGTAGTCAAGGTCTCCATGGCAGATGCTGCAGCACCAACCCCGGGGAAAATCAAGCGGCCGGCCTTGGCAATGACCTCGGGATCACGGCTAGACACAGCGTCAACGCCAATATGTTCCAGCGCATTCATCACGGAAGTCAAGTTACCAGCATTATAGTCGACTACGATTACAGACATAGAAACCTCGTTCTTATGTCCCAAATATAAAAATTCCTGAACGAAGTCTCGTCCAGGATCATCCATAAAGTTAAAATTTGGATTTCTTAGAAATTGAAGGCCAGGTTCGCACCCATCACCTTATTCACCGGGTCAATGACGGGTACAAAAGAAACTGCCAAATCATTCTGTTTTTCCCTGTATTTTTTCAATTTAATTCTGTTCTTATGCGCAGATACAAAGCTATTTATGCTAACGACAAACAACTCCCCACCCAGCACCGCCACACCGGCAGTGAGCGCCAACCCCGGGATAATAAACGCCCCTAGGCCTATGGCATAGCCTCCACCGCCCGAATCACCACCAAGCCAAGACAGAATAGTGTAGGTTCCATAAATTCCAGCAGGCAGCAAAATGCAACCGCCAGCGGCTTCTAGGATACCACCAGCAATGCCCTTAGCCACCTCCCAACGGTAAACGCCCACGCTATCGGTAACAAGGCTATACTCTTCAGAAAAATAAGGCACTTCACCCTTCGTATGAATCAACCCAACCGTATCCCCCTGGGCGTCCACCACCAGTGTGGTATCCATCGTCTGCGCCATCGCTCCCACAGAAAGCAAAAGCAACAAAATAAAAATCAATTTTTTCACAAAATTCCCCTCAACCACCCCTAAAACGACAGAGCAAGATAGCCACCCACAGATTCATTAATCGGATCGACCACAGGCAAGAATCGTACACTCAGGCCTTGTTTCCGCTTCTTGTAATTTTCCAAGTCGGCACGATATTTTTCCACCCCAACAGAAAGAGTGTACCCCCCGTCAAAAATCGCAACCACGCCCCCAATGGCACCTATTGCCGACGCAATTATAAGAGGTACGATAAATACCCCTACGATACCACCAGACTCAAGAGCGCCTCCATAAGAAGAAAAAGCGGAACCAAAATAAACCGTACCCGCAATGCCCAGTGCAGTCCCGGCTATACCGCCAAGAACGACCATAACAACAGCCGCCCTAGCATCCGAAACCCTTTTTTCATAAATGGCGGTACTGTCTAAAGGTCCATAATTCGCAGGAATAATAGGCGTTTCGCCCTTATTGTAGACAAGAGCCACAGTATCGCCCTGGGCGTCAAGAACAAGAGTCGTATCCTTCTCTTGAGCAAAGACGCTAACCGATAAAAGGAACATTAAAACGAGAATAAACTTTTTCATTGAACGTCGCCCCAAATCATTAGAACACCAATGCGAAGTTTCCACCAATAGTCCTGTTAACCGGATTGACCACAGGGACAATATCCAGCTTGACCACGGAATTTTTCTGTTTGTAGGAATCAAGGTTTCGCTGATACTCGGCAGCGTCGCCACCTTTCGAGCTGCCCACAAGTTTAAAAATCAAACCGGCAACACCCAGAGGCAGAACAACGCCTTCAAGACACAAGCCTCCGATCGCCTCTAAAATGCCAAGCTCCCCAGAACCACCATTAATAGCATCAACAATCATCATCGTACCAAGCAAAAATGCCGCACCACTGCTGCCAAGAAGGATGTTTCCCGTATTATTGTACCTTTTGTCTTTTTCGTTGTTCAGGTCAATCAAATTCTGATAATACGCAATGCTGTCAATTTCAGCTTCATCAGTAATGATTTCCGGGGTGACAATCTTATCTTCATTTCCCAGACGGAACTCAATGAGTCGCATACCCTCGGGAATAACAGGCTCATTACCTTTCTCAAAAACCAGCGCCACGGTTTCACCACTCGGGTCGATAGCGTAGAGCGTATCCAAATCCTGTGCGAAGGCACCTGCAGAAAAAAACAGGAATAAAGCAACGAGCAACTGTTTCATAAAAATTTCCTAACCTCCAAAAATTCAATCGGCACAAAGGAACTGGCCGAATATTATTTTTTTCGTACGCCAAAATATACAAAAGCACAGTTCGCAAAAAGCATTTTTTTGAAAAAAAAGAATTAGCCCCTCTTTTTTATTATATTCTAGCCATGGCAGACGAAAAAAACGAAGAACTTGACCTCGACGCAATCATCAACAACATGAGTTCCATCAATAGCGAAGACTATTGGTTCAAGAAGGTGAGCCAATTCGAGGAACACGACGAAACCGTCCCCGGCGCAGACCAATCCAACCCCCAGAACGGGTAATCCACCAAAAGTTTGTACAAAAAGAACCTCTCGTTCATCACGAGAGGCTCTTTTAATATTCCATAAACAGGAATTCACTTAGAACCGAGAGAGGCAAAGGGTCTCTCCGTAAAAAAAAGAATCCTGACTTTCATCAGGATCCTTCAAATTTCAATTTTGTTTCAGAGGCAAGCGAGACAAGGCGGAGGGGCCGAAGCTGTACTAGTCGTACAGAGAGAGCCCCGACAACGCCGTATCGCGACGCCTATGGGACAAAATTACTTATCGCTGAGGAATGCGACGCCCGGAAGTTCCTTGCCTTCGAGGAGTTCGAGAGAAGCGCCACCACCGGTAGAAGTGTGGGTGACCTTCTTGTCTGCGCCGTACTTCTTAGCAGCAGTTGCGGTATCGCCACCACCGATCACGGTGATTGCGCCAGCAGCGGTAGCTTCGACGATAGCGTCAGCCATAGCCTTGGTTGCCTTTTCGAATGCTTCGAATTCGAACACGCCTGCAGGACCGTTCCAAACGATGGTCTTGGAGGACTTGATAGCGTCAACGAAGAGCTTGGTGGATTCTGCACCAACGTCCAGACCCATCCAGCCAGCGGGGATACCTTCAGCGTCAGAAACGCACTTGGTAGCAGCGTCAGCAGCGAACTTGTCAGCAGCAACGTAGTCAACCGGGAGGATGATTTCCTTGCCAGCAGCCTTAGCCTTGGCAACCAGTTCCGGAACCAGCTTTGCGCCTTCTTCGTCGAACAGAGAAGAACCGATTTCGATGTTGTTCATGACCTTCTTGAAGGTGAATGCCATGCCGCCACCGATGATGATCTTGTCAGCCTTGTCCAGGAGGTTGTTGATGAGCTGGATCTTGTCTGCAACCTTAGCACCGCCGAGGATTGCGAGGAACGGACGCGGGGGGTTGTTGAGAACCTGGTCGAATGCCTTGAGTTCCTTGTTCATGAGGAAGCCAGCAGCACGCTGCGGAAGTTCAACACCAGCCATGGAGGAGTGAGCACGGTGTGCAGTACCGAATGCATCGTTCACATAGACGTCAGCGAGCTTGGTGAGAGAAGCGCGGAATGCCTTGACAGCTTCCTTGTCAGCCTTGATCTTTTCTTCGGTGCCGTCAGCGTTCTTGACCTTGCGCTTGCCTTCTTCTTCGATGTGGAAGCGGAGGTTTTCGAGGAGGATGATGTCACCCGGCTTTGCAGCGGCGCAAGCAGCTTCAACTTCTGCACCAACGCAGTCAGAGAGGAACTTAACCGGCTTGCCGATGAGTTCTTCCAGCTTCTTTGCAACCGGAGCGAGAGTGAACTTCGGGTTCACTTCACCGTTCGGGCGGCCGAGGTGAGAAGCGAGAACAACGGAAGCACCCTTATCAAGAGCGTACTTGATAGTGGGGAGAGCTGCTTCGATACGCTTGGTGTTGGTGATTTCACCAGTGACCTTGTCCTGCGGAACGTTGAAGTCGACACGGATGAACACGCGCTTGCCAGCGAGTTCGAGATCTTCAATAGAAAGCTTTGCCATGATTAGCACCTTCTGGTTAGAGTTAAAATTTACGGGTGGAAATATAGCAAAAGAGTGTGTGACAGTAAAACCCAAGTCAGCACTTATATAACAGAGTGGAGAAAATCACTTGTTTTATGGAATTCTTCGCTTATAAAACAAAAAAAGCTGTTTGTAAACTCAATTTTACAGTAGTTTTCGGAGAGTAACTTATAAAAAACATATATGGGCAATTAGCGTTCCCTATTTGTTCTTTTTTGTTCGTTATGAAGTTTCTTTTTATATATTTCGGTGAAAATAGGACATTGGAGTTATATAATGAAACGTTCTCTTTTACTGGCAATTTGCCTCTCTGTAGTATCAGCTTTCGCTGGTGCATATGATATTGATGAATTTACCGCTAAGGACAAGGGTACTCCCGACGAATACATCACCGCAGAATTCGGTGGCAAGCTCAAGGTCGCTCCGGCAGACGAAGTTGAAAGTCTTCAGTCCGGTCGTTTGGTCGTCCGTCAGAAGTTTGTAGACCCGTTCAGCGACGGCGACGCAACCTATCAGCTTTTCCAGGGCGCCGCAGGTGACCTTTCCTCCATGACCGCTCTTTCCGCAGATGGCGTTGACTACTCCAAGCTCGTTTCCGCCAAGCTTTACAAGCGCAAGGGCATGAAGGTTTCCGACGACGTCGAAAAGGTTTACTTTGACGGCAAGTCCGTTTTCGCTCCGGGTCTCTCCAGCGCAATCGTCTTCATTGACGGTGTCGCAGTCGCTCTGAAGGCTAGCGATAACGCTGCAGCTTCCGAAGAAGAAGAATCCACCGAAACCGCAGCAGCAAGCAGCTACGAAGACGATGAAGATTGCGATGATGACGAAGATTGCGATGAAGATCTTTCCAAGTACAGAACCAACGCCCCCATCGATGACTCCGCTGACGACCGCGACTACGCCGCAAGCAGCGCAGCTTCCGACATCGGTGACCGTTTCGGTATTGCTGACGAAGTCCGCTTCTGGACCGCAGTTGGTCTTTCCGCTCTTGCTGCAGCAAGCATCGTTCTCGGTGTAACTCAGCACATGACCGCAAACCAGGCTCAGGACGCCTACGATGAACTTAACTCCATCTACTCCGTTATCGTCAAGGATTGTAACGGAAACAAGGCTTGCGAAGACAAGGTGCTCCAGTCCGGTCAGCTTTCTATGAAGGACCTTGATACTGGTGAACCCATCCTCTGGACCGTTAAGGACCTCAAGTCTCGTATCAACACCAACAAGAAGACCCACGATTCCTACGCCCTCGCCCGTAACCTCTGGTTCGGCCTCGCTGGCGCATCTATCGCAGGCGCAGTCGTTCTCTTCGTATGGTAATCAGCAAGGGTAAAATTTCAATCCAAGACCTCCAGTTCGACTGCATCATCGGGACTCTCCCCGTTGAACGCGAGAACGAACAGCCTATTGTATTGAACGTTTCTATTTGGTTGGATTTTACCCTGGCAGCCCGTAACGAAGATCTGGCTCATTCTATTGACTATGCTCAATTGGCGGAAGACCTGAAAGGGTTCATCCGCCTTTCTTGTTTCCAGCTTGAAGAAACCTTGGTTGTAGAAACAGCCAAGTACATCCTGGAGCATTATCCCAAGGCCGAAGCTGCTGAAGTTTCCGTAAGCAAACCCATGGCCATACCCAACTGCAGAGGCGCCGTTTCAACGGTCAAAGTCTGCCGCTAGGACCTAAAGGACCTGTAACGGAGAGCCTCCGAAAGGTCCAATATTTCCACAGAAACTGAATTACGCAAGTCGGCAATAGTTCTCGCGACCTTTAACAGCCGGTAATACCCTCTAGCGCTCAGGTTCATTTTATCCGCAGCAGAAATGGCAAACCGTTCTGCTGCGTTTGTCATTTTACAAGATTCTTTTGCGAATTCAGAAGACATATCCGAATTCGACTTGAAGTTCGTTCCCTTGAAACGTTCCCGCTGGACAGCCCTAGCCGCACAGACGCGTTTACGGATATCGGCAGACGACTCCCCCGTTCTTTTTTGAGCAAACTGCTCCACCTCCACCGGAGGCACGCTCACCTGGATATCAATACGGTCTAACAGCGGGCCAGAAATGCGTTCCTGATACCGCTTGCGGGCATCGGGCAAACAGGTGCAGCTGCGCTTGGGATCCATAGAGTAACCGCAGGGACATGGATTCATGGCTGCGCCCATCATAAAGCGGGCCGGCCAAACCACGGAACCACTGACTCGGCTTACCGTTATGGCACCTTCTTCCATAGGTTCGCGAAGGGCCTCCAGAACAGCACGGTTGAATTCAGGAAGTTCATCGAGGAACAGGAGGCCATTGTGCGCTAGGCTCGCCTCCCCCGGACGTAGACGGCCACCTCCGCCAACCAAGGAAACCATGGACGCAGAATGATGCGGCATACGAATCGGCCTGCTAAGGACAGGTTTAAAGCCATCGGCATCCCCCAAAAGCCTTGCGCAGGAATGAATTCGTGTGGTTTCAAGTATTTCAATATCCGTCATTTCGGGCAGAATGCCTGGAAGGCATTTTGCACACAGCGTCTTGCCGGCGCCCGGAGAGCCAACCAGAAGGAAATTGTGGGCGCCGGCAGCCGCCACCTCCAAAGCACGCTTTACCCCCTCCATCCCCACCACATTTTTAAAATCAGGCACATCAAAATTTGCACAAACATTCCGAAGTCCCTTCAACCCAGATGACGCTACCGCTTTTGAAACAGCCCCATTTTCCAACAAATTAACACACTCATCCAAAGAATCCACACATACATACCGAACTCCATCTACCAAGGAAGCCTCACTTTCATTTGCGCGGGGAATCACCAAAACGCTTCTCGGGTCAGAAACCAGATCCATGGCAATAGAAAGTACCCCACGCACAGGCTTCAGCAATCCATCAAGTGAAAGTTCACCAACAAATACAAAGCGTTCCAAATCAGGAACTTCAATTTCCTCCGTAGCCACTAAAAGACCAATAGCCAGAGGCAAATCCAAGGCGCTGCCCTCTTTACGCAAATCCGCGGGCGACAGGTTCACCGTGGTGCGGAAACCTGTCACCACCTTGCCTATGGAACGAATAGCCGAAACCACACGTTCCCTAGACTCCCTTACCGCATTGTCCGGCAATCCAACCAAAGTAAATCCAGGCAACCCCTGCGAAGCATCAACCTCGACATTCACAGGAATTGCTTTAATACCAAACAAGCAGTAAGAGCGGATTCGACGAAACAAGATATACCTGCCTAAGCTACAGAAGCCTGATACTTTTCAAGGACACAGTTTTCAATATGTTCACGAAGCTGGCGGGTAATGGGATTGCAAATAGAGCGGAAATCTTCGCCCTTGTAGAAAGGGTCGTTGGGATAACCCACGAACAAACCATTTTCGCCATCCATCACGCGAAGGCCGCGAATCAACATCTGGTCATTCAAAACAACAGTGGCAAGACCCTTCATGTGACCCAAGCTCGGACCTTCCTTAAAGGGAAAAACCTGAACGTTAGTGACTGCAAGACATTCAAACTGAGTTGTCTTTTCCTCTTCTTTATCATTCTTTGCCATACGGCCTCCTAATTTTATTTTGTTACTCGTTGTTGACCCGCACCATTGCAGGCGCCAACCAACGACGAGGCCACAAATGCAAAACCTGTGCCAATTCTAGAATTGCCGTTTTTGCAGCAAAAACAAAAGGCCGCAGTGATCAATAGTGATCAAAATGATTAAAATAATCAGTGATTAATCAGAACAACAGCAAGCCAACAACTTCCGGGACTTACTATTTTATCAACATGATTTTGAACGCAAATATGAACTGGATCCCGAACCAAGGAATTCAACTTCCCGTGGTTCTTGCCGAGGTAAACGTCACCGCAAACGAAATTCAGGTGGACTTCACTGTTGAAGAACCCGAAGAATGTTTCCGCGCAGAAGTTCGCGAAGACAACGGCCGAAGCTGGGAAGATTCCTGCGTGGAAATCTTTTTGCAGAACCCCGCCAATCGAGAAGAATATTTCAACTTCGAAACCACAAGCCGCGGCCACGTCCTTGCAGCACACGGTCCCGACCGTAACAATCGTGAAGTTCTCCCCCAGAGCGAAATTGACAAAATCATCCGCACCAAGCAACTTGCAAACGTCGCAGGCAACCTCATTTGCTGGGGAATGAACATCCGCATTCCCGCAAACATTTTCGGACTGAGTAGTTTTGAAGGTTGTGTGTTGAGGGGCAATCTCTACAAGTGCGGAGACAAGTCCAAGACTCCTCATTACCTGAGCGCCTTCCCTATTGAAACAGAAAAACCGGACTTCCACCGCCCGGAATTCTTTAGAGAGTTTTAAATGAAAAGCGAGCCGTAACAGCTCGCATTTTTTACTTCATCTTGATTTTCATTTCGAAGACCTGGCGCCCCGTCTCGTCTTCGATTTTCATATAGGTGGCGCCCTTGTGGTCTGCGCGGAAAATCTTCAGCAGCATTCCTTCGAGAGACTCACCCAGGAAATGAACTTCCATTTCCGAGGGAATGCAAAGTTCCCAGTCGGCAGCGGCAAAGACATTCATGGCCAGCTTCACATACTCGATGTTGTTCATGTGGTGGGACATGTCGATGTGCTGCGGCAGAACACGTTGCTGGTAGATTTCCTTATATTCTTCAGCGGAAGGTTCAAACTTCGTGAACTTGTCGTCCAAAACTTGTTCCGGGAAGCCCTCTGTAGGAAAATCCACAGCGGACAATTTCATGGGACGATGACGATTCAAATCCAGGCAGCAAGCTTCCTGTACTGCAAGGACAATGGGTTCTCCATCAACCGTTGTAACCGCTGTATTTTCGTAAGTACGAATCAGGCCGTTATTCGCCGGGAAGGACGTAGTCACCACCTTATCGCCCCAGAACGGGCGCTGGAAAAACTTAAACTTGGCCTTGGTAATAACCCAGTAGCCACCCTTCTCCTTCACAAAGAAATTATCCTGCTTGATCTTACCGAAGTTCTCAGTAAAATTATCCTGAACCATGAGCACCGTCTGGGCAACCCCCATCTTTCCGGATACGTCAATGTAAGCCGACGTAATGGTACGGGGCTTCTGGAAAACTAGAGGATTCTTGGAGAGAGAGTAGATGTCGATCATGGTAGTGAACAGTGAAATTTTTCTTTCGTCATCTATAATATAAACTGCTTTTTTCCCGTGCGAATGCTTTTCAGGATTTTTATTTAAAATTTCAGTCGTAGCACTCGTAGAGGGCGATCTTCGCCTCCATACAGTTCCGGGCAGAGACATTCCTCGCCTGCGGCTACAAAACCGCATTTTTCCATGACACGGCCAGAAGCAGGATTGTCTACAAAATGTCCGCTGACAACGCTTCCATATTGACCCTGTTCACGCATATAATCAAGCATCAACTTCAAGGCCTCGGTACAGTAGCCCTGATTCCAGTAAGGCTTTCCTACCCAGTATCCAACAGTCGGTTCGTCTCCAACAGCAGGCAGCCCGCAATCGCAGGAAGGACCATAGCCCATGGCGCCAATGACATCGCCGGATTCCTTAAGCACAATGGCCCAGGTGCTGTCGTTTCTAAAGACATTCTGGATAATGCTTAAGCTTTCTTCCTCCGATTCGTGAGGTTTCCAGCCGGCACGGCGACCGATGTCAGGATCTGAAGCCAGTTCAAATAGGCGGGACGCGTCGCCGTCTTCCCACGGGCGCAGGAATATTCTTTCGGACTGCAGTCTCAAATACTCAAAGCGATACTGCTGTGAAATTTCGGGATATTTTTCCCGGTCCACTTCACTCAGGAACATTTGCTTTTCGCGAATCCAGCGACCCTTATCGCCATACATCTTGCGATAGACCACATAGTCTTCTTCCGTTTCGGAATGCTTGGCCACAGACTCTACGCAGTAGTAGAGATTCTTGAAATGACGATAAATACCTTTGATAACAAGTTCACGAGTCATAGAGAGAATAATAAAAATACGCCGACGTTTCCGCCGACGTTTTTTGATGAACTTTGATATTTCTGGAGCGTAGATTAGATGCGCAGCATTTTCTTAAGCGTAGATAATCAAGCTAGACAAGGCGCGAAAGCTCGTAGCGTATAAGACATACGTGAGAGCTTGAGCAACGAAGTATAGCGTAGATTAGATACGCTTAAGAACCAGCAGGTGGCCCGGAGCCTTGCTAGGATCCAGACGGACAAAGTTCTTGTTGCCGCGCCAGACGAAGGATTCGTCGGTGATCAGGTCATTCAGGAAGAAGAAGCTGTCATTGTCGAGGCCAAGCTTTGCCATGTCCAGTTCCACCATGCCTTCCTGGGCGTTGTCCATGTCCATGTTGCAGACGAACAGGAGAACGTCATCGCCAGTCTTCTTGGAGTAAACCATGAGCTGGTCGTTGGCGCAGTAGTGGAAGTCCAGGTTGTCGTATTCCTGGAGAGCCGGATGTTCCAGGCGGGCGGTGTTCACGCGGCGGACGAAGTCCTGGATGCCGGGGCCAGCCCAGTTGTGAACCTTGTACTGATACTTTTCAGAATCCTGCAATTCTTCCTTGATGGGAGAAGGAATGTTTTCGCAGAGTTCGTAACCGTTGTACATACCGGTAAGGCTACTCAAGGTTCCAGCCAGGAAGTAGCGCTGCTTGAAGGCATTTGCACCCTTGTAAGCCAGGTACTTGGGGAAGATATCCGGAGTGGTCGGGAAGAAGATACCGCGCATGTATTCCTTGGCGTCGGACTGGGTCAGTTCCTTAAGGTACTGTTCGAATTCCCACTTGGCGCTACGCCATGCGAAGTAAGTGTAGCTCATATCGAAGCCGGCCTTGGCCAGGCGATGCATCATCTTCGGACGGGTGAAGGCTTCTGCCAGGAACACCAGTTCCGGACGCTTTTCCTTGACGTCGGCGATGAGCCATTCCCAGAACGGGAAGGGCTTGGTGTGCGGGTTATCGATACGGAAGATTTCCACGCCCTTGTCGGCCCAGAACAGGATGATGTTTTCAATTTCCTGCCAGAGTTCCTTGTAGTTCTTGTTGTAGTAGTCGAAGGGGTAAATGTCTTCGTACTTCTTGGGCGGGTTTTCTGCAAACTTGATGCTGCCATCCGGTTCGTGGTAGAACCATTCCGGATGTTCCTTGACGTACGGATGGTCCGGAGAGCAGTTGAGAGCGATATCCAATGCAAGGCGGAGGCCCTTACCGCGGGCAGCCTTTGCAAAGTGTTCAAAGTCCTTCATGGAGCCCAGTTCAGGGTCGGTAGCGTAATGGCCGCCGAACTTGTTACCTACGGCGTAAGGGCATCCCGGTTCCAGGGGCTTACCCTTCTTGTCGGTCTTGGCGTGGAGGGCGTTGTTTGCGCCCTTACGGTTGGTGACGCCAATGGGGTGAATGGGAACCAGATAAACAGTGTCAAAGCCAAGGTCGGCGATGTAGTCCAGCTGCTTTTCGCAGTCCTTCCAGGTTGCACTCTTGGTGGGGTCAGTGCCCTGGCTCTTGGGCCACATTTCGTACCAGGTACCGGTACGTGCATAGGTCGGGTCCACACGGAGCTTCATCACCGGGCTTTCGGTGGGAACATCCTTGGGTTCCTTGGTCCATGCGCAAATCTTGTATTCGTAGTAACCGATGTTGTTGACGGTGAAAGAGCCTTCCCAAAGGTCGTTATCCACGAAGTGCATGGGAGCCTGTTCCCACTTGACAGCAGCAGCCTTAGTGGTCTTGGCAGTCTTTGTGGTCTTCTTTGCCGGAGCTTCTGCGGGCACATGGCGGAAGAAGATTGCGGCATCGTACTTCTCGTGGCTATGACGGAAGATGTCTGCCTGCACGGTCACGGTGTCACCCGGTTCGCGCTTGATCATGAAACGGCCGCCTTCGATATTCGGGCGGATATTCTCGATAACGAGATTGTCTTTGAGAGTAGGAATAATTGCCATACTTTTTTACCTGTTCAATACGAGGGTAAAAATAGAAAACGCCCCTAGACTTATCTAGAGGCGTTTTTAAGAAAAGATTTATTTCGTGAGCCTAAGCACCTTCACATCCTTGATCCAGAACTTGCGTTCTTTTTTGCCCAAGTTCAATTCAAATCGAGCAAAGGGGTCCGTCACTTCAGGAGTAAACGTAAAGGCCTTAGATTCAGTACCCGAACCGATCTTGCCGACTTTCACGTGTTCAGAGAAACCAACAGTCTTATAGGTGTCGTAGGAACCTATACGAGCCGTAATTTCACCTTCCACATCGGACCAGATGGTAAATACGCATTGATACTGAACGCCTGCAATGAGGGCTACATTTTCCTGCAGAAGCTGTACACTGAAGGAGCTGTCGCCACCAGCGACCACGTCTACCATCATAATGCGTTGATCACCTTTTTCCTTGATAATGGATGTATCTGCTCGACCACCATATTGTCTAACAAGAATCCAATCCGTAGTAAAGGGCGACCTGAAGTTACCATTAATCAATGTATTTTCACCAACACTGGCTGCAATACCTTTCCAAACGTCATTCACATACGCAGTATCAGAACCGGATTCGTTAACATAGTTGTAACGTAACGGTTGGAAGCTGGGTACAAAGTTTTTGTTCAGCTTAGCCCACAATTCAGCGTTGTTTTTCTGGTCAATGTAGATGACTCCATCTTTAGAAATTTCTGCCTTGGAGAAATCAATACCCTTGGTGAACAACTTGACACGGAACACAACCGGAACATTCGCCTTGTTTTCCGAAGAATCAATTTCAATCTGGGAATAATGATAACGGAGCTGCATGCTCTGGAAATTGGTCAGATTATATTCAAAGGGAACATACTCACCATCAATCAGCACTCGACCATAGATATCATCAGCCTGGTCAGGTTTGAACGCAACGCCGATTTCCTTCAAATAGCCACCATCCAAAAGGTTCACGCCCTTGAACGCATCTTCAACCAAATCTTCCTTGGTAAAAGATACAGAAAGAGTTGTCGAATCAAGAAGCGGCCAAACAAGCATTCCTTCCACAGCATTGTAGCCTGGCATATAGGAATAGTAACTTGCATAGGTTTTCACTTCAGTCAAAACCAAAGAGAAGGAATCCAACACCACAGGTTCGTCCTGAGAAACTTCCTTACGCAAGGACGCCACCTCAACTTCTGAGTAATCAACAGAAAAATCCGCAGTCAAGGCAAGACCATCCTGCTGAATAGTCGGATTGCCAATTTCAATGCCAGCAGAATTCGTGGGCTCGGAACACGCGCCCAAGAAAATTCCTGCAAGCACAAGGCTAGCGACCGTGGTTATATTCAAAAAGAATCTCATCACACTCCTCGGGTAAGAGGGAACAGCTGCAAGTTGATTTGAACAACTTCTTCAGCTTCTCCTGCTTTTGCAGAGAAATCTAGTAGTTCTTTTCGCATTAGTTGTAGATGTTTTTTCAAATTGACGAAATCTGAGCGCTTAATTCCAAAAGTAAGGGCAGAAATGTCCCTTTCCTCGCCAGGAAGTTCAGACAACATTGTGGAAGAAAGCTTCAACATCTGGAAATGGTAAAGCTTCACCATCATATCCTGGACTTCGTCATCTGTTGTAATCAGCGGGTTGCTTTGGCGATATCCGTTGGCGGTTTTTACCAAGAGCCCCATTTCCAACAGCAGGTTCAAAGATTCTGTAACCTGAGCCGGAGTCACAAGGCCACGGAGGCGCTTGGAAATCTGTTCTGGAATCGGACGGAAATCCTTGAGCCCCACCATCTCAAGAATTGCAGAATGATGCCATTCCTTAAAAATGCGAAGCTGAGCCTTGTCCATCTTATGAAGTTTGGAACGAGGGCTAGCCTTGATCAACTGTGCGTAGTAAATCTTTTTGTCTTCATCGGTCTGTGCCTGATTGAAGAACACCAAACTTTCAAAGTAAGCTGCACGCTGATTTTCAAGACCGAGACCATGGATCAACTTGGTCACGGTGTTCTTGGTAATGTTACGCTTGCCGTCAATAGCAAGTTTCAAATGGGCATGACTAGAAAGCCCGGCCTTTTCGGCAAAGAATCGCAAACTGAAGGCGGACACCGTCTTCTTCTTGTATTCGTAGTAGTCCCTCAGGTATACACGATAGTTCGTGTACTGCAACACATCGGGTTCTACAAGTTTTCTCACTTCTTCATTTTCCATAACATAAAAAATAGAAGAGTTAACCTTCAAAAAGTCAAAATAAAAAAGGATAATCGTTTACTCAAGTAAACGATTCTAAACATCCCTAGAAAGCTTGGAAAAACGGCGATGATCCACAAAAATGCCGTTTATTCGCTCAAAATCGCGACTTACGCCCTCTTCCTGGAAGCCGCAACGGATGGCGACTGCGGCACTTTTTTCGTTGTGTACAGAGGCGGAAAGTTCCAGTCGATTTAGCTTCAGCGAGTCAAAGGAGAATCGGGAGAGCAACGACAAAGCCTCGGTAGCGAGGCCGCGGCCGGCGTATTTCCTTGACAGCCAATAACTTACGTTTGCCGAGTGGTTCTTGACGTTCACTTCCAGCATAATAAAGCCCGCAAGATTCCCTGGTTCTGGAGCGGCCGTCGTGCCGTTTTCAAAGATTCCCCAGCATCCTCCCTGACCGTACTGTTCAGCAAAGACCCAGCTGCGTATACGCTTGGCGATATCAGCCTGAGAGACACCTCGTACCCAAGGTAGATGTTCCGCCAGAAAATCTTCGGACTCTTGCACAAGGCGAAGCACTGCGGCCGCCGACATGGGG
This sequence comes from Fibrobacter sp., assembly GCA_024399015.1. Lineage (GTDB taxonomy): Bacteria > Fibrobacterota > Fibrobacteria > Fibrobacterales > Fibrobacteraceae > Fibrobacter. The sequence continues at coordinate 24,440 of JAKSIC010000019.1, read as the reverse complement.
CCATCGTTTCCTTCAGAATCGCGTTCACGTAGCCCCACAAGAGTAACACGGTCACCTCTCAAGGTAACCGTGGCAAAGGCCTGAGTGAATTCGTCTTCGAAATTGTCCATAAGGTTTCCGCATAATATACAAACAAAAAACCTCGTCAATTTCTTGACGAGGTTTTTCAGTGCGGATGAGAGGACTTGAACCTCCACAACCTTGCGATTACTAGAACCTGAATCTAGCGCGTCTACCAGTTCCGCCACATCCGCATGTTCGTGTGCCAAATTTTGAAAATTATCGGCCTTTTGTCAAGGGTTTTTTGGAAAAAATGTCCAAAATCCAGTCTTTATGCTTTTTTTGCCAATAACTCCAGTCATGCTCTCCGCGTTGATCAAACTTCATATCACACTCTCTTCCCACATTCTTGCAGAAAGTGGCAATCCAGGGAACCGTCTCCTGGAAGGGATATAACCTATCTGCACCCCCCTGAATAAAGCGCCAGCGACCAGGATGAAGCTCCAGCTGCTGGGCAACGCTTTTAGGTTCACCCATGCTAGGTCCATAAGAACTTATCATAACCTGGGCAATAGGAACTCGACGGCCCCAAGTGGTATAAGTAATCACCCCAAGAGCCCCATCGGAAACGCCGATCAAGTATACGGAATCAATGGGAGCCTTGCGACGGGCAGCCAAGCTATCCAGGGCCGACTCCACCCACTCGATTCCCTGACGGGAAACCCAGTGGCTATTCATACAGGCCGAACCACTGACAACAGTGTGTTCCGGCAAAAGCTTTGCAATGTCGCCACCGGCAATAAGTCCCTTCTCGCAATTGCCGCTGGTCATGCCACCATGGAACCAGACCGTTACCGGGCCCTTATTTCCCTTGCTGCCATACCAAACACCAGCCTTGCTGTAATCCCTTACACTCTGGGAATACACTTTCAATGTATCCTGGGAACCAAAGGCCAAAGCCACGGCAAACAACACCAACGAAATTACTTTATTCATAATCAACCAATATTCCCTGCATTTTCACGGCGTCTCTTAACAAGCCAAAGAATCAAGAGAACCAAGGCAAGAATCCACATGCCACCAACGATGCAAACGCCAATAAAACCGTAATAAACCTGGTAGTCCATCACAAGGTCATCAAATTCCAAATCACCGTCTGTCGATGAAATGGAATGAACAACAAACTTATTTTCGCTAACTCGGGCTGCTCCAATTTCAAGCGGGATTTCCCCGGCATTCTTGGCGGCAAAGCTGAACCAGTCTGACATATCATCCATCATTTCCTTAGATGCATACAAATAGAAAGTCACCTTGTCATCGCCATTGATACGGAACATGGTCTTGTCCAAAAACGGAATATCCGTTCCGCCAAAGACACTAGGAATAGAGGCGTGAGTTACCGTTCCATAGAACAAGTGATCATCTTGAACCAAGCCTTTAAGAACAGGCTGCATATAGGAAAACAGCCAGGCACCAAGGAAGATGAATAAAAAGGCAAAATTCAAATAAGCCGGTTTTCTTCTAGAAAAAAAAGACACAAAACAACCTACTGTCGAGAACGAAATATAAAGAAGAATGTAGAAAGTAAAAGGACCAGGCTCAAGAAGTAGAACGCCATGGGGATCTTGGATTTCAATGAAATTTCATTCAAGTTACCAGCACGGAAGAACTGAACCAAGTCTTCGCTGTACATAATGGCCATATCACTACTCAAGCGGCTCCAGGCCATAGTCAGCTCTTCGTTGTTTCTAAAAAGAGCGGAAAATTCCGATTTCAGGGAATCCGGCAAGGCAGCAATTTCGGGATCGTTTCCGGAATTCAAATACACCAAGTGGCCTGCGCGGGCAGAATCCAACAGGTGACGAAGCTTATGTTGAACAGAAGGCTCCGCATCCAAAACTTTGTCATTCAGTTTATCAAAGTCCGCAAACCAGGCTGTACGGGTTGATGCGTAGCGGCGCATCACAGCAACCTTGCTGAGGACTTCCTTTTCGAAGCGTTCTACGGCACCATCCGAAGGCGCCTGTACACCAAGGTTCTTGATTTCCGCCATTTCGCGGGAGAAGGAGACTGCCATCTCGCGCATGGTCATGGTCATCGCCTGGACAACAACGGTATCCGCATCATAGCCAATACGAATACGGTCCATGGCACGCATGGCATAAGATTCCTGAAGCTGGTATTCGGACAAGTTCTTCATGTACCTGGAGTACATGATGATTTGCGGTTTCTGGGAGAAATAGAACAGAACCGTAAGGCCCACCGTTATGGCAAGCACAAGCCACACCCAGGGCGTCTTGATCCTGGAGTTAAAGGTATCGGCTAACGATTTATTTTTCAAATCCATTACAAATTCAAAATACCTTTTTTCTACTTTGGTAGATATGAAGCCAATCCTTTTTGCACCATTTTTCTGCGTTTTTGCCATACTCTCGGCCTGCACGGTGGAACGTGCGGAGGAACGGATCGTAGCCTACCACGCAAATGGCGCCAAGAAGACTTCCGTCTGGGTGTATCCCGATGGTGAAATCCTGAAGCGCAACGAATGGTACACCGACGGCATCAAGGAATTCGAAATCCCCTACAAGAACAACGAACCCAACGGCGAATTCAAGCGCTGGACGGGCTACGGCGACCTGGTTCTGGAAGGCGAATACAAGAATGGGAAACGTCACGGAACCTGGACTAGCTATTACGGCGGACACTTCAACAAGAAAAAGGAAGCCATCCGTTACTACAAGGATGACCTTCCTGTAGGTGACTGGGAGGGTTGGCACTTCAATGGAGAAAAGGCCTTCGAGGAGCATTACAGCGACAACGGAGATTCCATAGGCACCTGGAAGAAATGGAATGATGAAGGAACCTTGGTCGAAGAAAATTCCTGTTTCAAATCAAACGAAAACGGTCATTTCAAGAAGTTTGCCAAAAGTTGCAAAATCCTGGAATACAACGAATGTGTAATGGGCAGCCGTCAAGGTCTGTACAAACTGTACTACGAATCCTTTGATGCACCAGACTCTACGGGAGCAAGTTGCAACATTGCTAAAATCAAGGAAGAAGGAGCTATCGATGGCTGCGAAGGCGACGTATATCCCCAGGTGTTCTATAGAGCTGACGGATCCATTATAAAGAAGATCGAATACCAAGAAAACGACTGTGGAAAGGCGATTCACAAAACATCATGGTTCGATGAACAGAACAAGCTTTTGAGAGAAACTGTTTTCAAGAATATCAATCACGACGGATCCGAGGGAAATTCTTATGGTCTCTGCGAAGGATCGACCAGTCTATTTTGTGCAGAAACCTCCTTCGTTCAATACGGATACGGGACGCTTGACAGCAGCACGTTAAGTCAAAAGAACGACTTCAGTCAAAGCATTGGCAAGTACAAGGCTTCTATTCGTCAAATCAAGCCTGACCACAAGTTGCTTTACGAAGAATTCTGGGATACGAACAGCAGTCATGGTTCCACCCTCCTTGTAACTCGCAGTTTCTACCCCGACAGTATGGGCGGTAAAATGGCCAGCGAAGGATTCTGGAGTGCACCCCCGTCCAATGGCACATCCAAGCGTCATGGACCCTGGCGCAACTGGTACCCCAGCGGCATTCTCAAGGACAGTCTTAATTATGTGAACGGTGAGCGCGTAGGCGATCAGTTCAGCTACGACTCCACCGGCAAGCTCACCATCCATAAGACCGAGAACGGAAAGAACAGGCCTGTCATTATGCATATCCCAGGGGCCAACTAAAACCGTACGTTCGCCAAATAGACCTTTTTTTTCTAAATTGCAGCGCATTATGAGTGAAGCTATTAATAAAGTCAAGCAGGCCTTTGAAGCAGAACTTGCTCAAACGGACCTCATCAGTCAAGAAGCCGTCAACAACCTCCGCGTGAAGTTCCTGGGCAAGAAGGGTCTCATTACCGATCTCATGAAGCAGATGGGCACTCTCCTCGCCGAAGAACGTCCGGCTTTCGGCAAGCTCGTCAACGAACTTAAGGTGGCCGTTTCCGAAAAGATCGAAAAGGCTATCGAAACCGCAAACCAGGCCGCCCTCCAGAAGAAACTGGAAAGCGGCAACGTCGACGTCTCACTTCCGGGTGCAGGCATCGGTGCTGGTTCTACACACCCCCTTTACGACGTTCGCGAAGAAATCATCGACTTCTTCAGCCAGATGGGCTTTGAAGTGGACTTCGGCCGCGACATCGAAACCGACTGGTACAACTTCGAAGCATTGAACACTCCTCCCGACCACCCGTCCCGCGACATGCAGGACACCTTCTACGTGGACGACAAGGTGATGCTTCGTACCCACACCAGCGGTACCCAGATCCATTATATGGAAACCCACAAGCCGCCTTTCCGCATGATTGCTCCGGGCCACGTGTTCCGCGTTGATAACGACGCTACCCACGCTCCCATGTTCCAGCAGTGCGAAGGTCTCGTGGTTGATGAAAACATTTCCTTCGCTGACTTGAAGGGTGTTCTCCAGGTATTCATGAACAAGCTCTTTGGCGAAGGTGTCAAGACTCGTTTCCGCCCCAGTTTCTTCCCCTTCACGGAACCTTCCGCTGAAATGGACGTAAGCTGCGTGTTCTGCGGCGGTGAAGGTTGCCGTCGCTGCAAGGGCACCGGTTGGATGGAAATCGGCGGCTGCGGCTCCGTGGACCCCAACGTGTTCAAGAACTGCGGTATTGATTCCGAAAAGTACACAGGCTTTGCATTCGGCTTCGGTCTGGACCGTATCGCCATGCTCCGCCACGCTATTCCGGAAATCGGTCTCCTGACCGGCAACGATCAGCGTTTCCTGGACCAATTCTAGGCGCTGCGCGCGAATGCGCGAAGCGCAATTATGAATTACAAGTTACGAATTATGAGAAAGGCCTCGGCATTGCCGAGACCTTTTCTTTTTAAGCTAGAGAATTGCAAAGTGCCGAGCGGAATTAGTCCACGCGACCCATATGCATCTTAGTTACGGTGGAAGTCATCTTCCATGCGGATGATGTCGTCTTCGCCGGTGTACTCACCCACCTGGACTTCGACGATGACCAGCGGAAGCTTGCCTTCGTTCTGCAAGCGGTGTGCTGTGCCAACCGGAATGTAGGTGGATTCGTTGGAACGGACGTAGAACACTCGGTCGCCCACGGTCACGGTTGCAGTACCGCTGACAACGACCCAGTGTTCGGAACGGTGCAAATGCTTCTGCAGGGAGAGGCGCTTACCCGGCTTCACCACGATACGCTTCATCTTGTAGCGGTCGGTGGATTCCAGCACGGAGTAGGTACCCCAGGGGCGGTTCACAGTCTGCGGAACGCTGATGAGGTCGGAACCACGGACCTTCAATTCTTCGACCACCTGCTTGACCTTCTGGCTGCTGCTAAGCGGAGCAACTAGGAGAGCATCCGGGGTATCCACGATAAGCATCTTGTCCAGGTCGATGGTAGCGATGGCACGCTGGGATCCCATGACGAGGGAGTTCTTGGAACCGACGGCGATGTGGCGCGGATTCACGTTGTTGCCGTTTTCATCATGCGGATATTCGCCATAGAGGCTGTCGAAGGAACCCAGGTCGCTCCAACCGATATCGCTGGGAACAACCTTCACCTTGTCGGACTTTTCCATCACGGCGTAGTCGATGGAGTTGGAAGGGATTGCCTTCATGTCGTCCATGGCAACGCGGATCGGTTCGCCAGCTTCTGCGATTGCAGTGTTGGCAAGAGCCTTCTTGGAAGCTTCCAAAATGTCCGGAGAATGCTTCTGCAATTCAGAAAGGAAAGTCTTTGCCTTGAAGCAGAAGATACCAGAGTTCCAGTAGAAGTTGCCGGCGAGCAAATACTTTTCAGCAGTAGCACGGTCCGGCTTTTCCACAAAGCGCTTCACGTTTTCGCCCTCGGCTTCAATGTAGCCGTAACCAGTTTCCGGACTGGTCGGGGTGATGCCGAAAGTCACCAGGTTGCCTTCCTTGGCAAGTTCCTGGGCGCGGAGAAGAACCTTCTTGTATTCGTCCTTCTTACGAATCACGTGGTCAGACGGAGAAACCAGGACGATTTCTTCCGGATCCAAAGTCAAGCATGCAAGAGCAATTGCGGGAGCAGTATTGCGGCCCACCGGTTCCAGAAGGAACTTGCTACCCTTCTTGCCTTCAGCTTCAAGCTGATCCTTGGCAAGGAAGAACTGGTCTGCATTGCTGACGATGAACTGGGCATCGCAAACTGCAGAGTTGGTCACCACGGTCTTGCGGAACAGGGACTGTCCGTCGAAGAGAGGAGCGAACTGCTTGGGCATAAGGGAACGGCTCACAGGCCAAAGGCGTGTTCCGTTACCACCACAGAGAATCAAGTTAATCATAATCTACCCTACCAACCACGATAGTTAATGGAGTTGACGTTTTCAACAAAACTAGATGTAGTGTTGAGAAGGCCTGCATTAGGCATAATCAAAGTCAAGAGGCGGTTCCATGTAGCAATGCCAGATGCATCAACATAAACAATGTCATGGGGATTCAAGTCAAATCGATCAGCCATGGCAAGAGCCATCGCATTCTTGGCATTCAAATGATAAACGTCCACCTGATTTGCACCAGAGTTACGAAGAACATAAATGGACTTGGAAGAGGCATTCAGTGCATTCAAACCACCAGCAGTAGCCAAAGCTTCAACAAGAGAGAGGCTGCCGTGATTCAGGTTCACCACACCGACACGACCGACTTCACCCAAGACATAGACCTTATTTTCCTTTTGGGTTTCAGACATTGCCGGGATGAAAAGCTGGTCATCCGGTTTCAGGATAATCTTGTCCAACGGGAGGTTTGCCTTGAAAGCGTCCATGAAATTGATGTTATAAACCTTGTCCCCACGACGAAGTTGCATACCGGAAGGATCAGCTTCTGCACCAAAACCACCAGCAGCAGCAACTGCAAGAGGAATGGTCAACGGAGTTTCAGAGAAGGATACAAAGCCAGGCTTGTTCACGGCTCCTGTCACGGTAGCGCGAAGGCTGTTGTAACCAGTAACACGGACATCCACCTGAGGATCATTCAAAATTTTGTTGGAAAGTCGTTGGGTAATTTCAGCACGAAGTTCCTGTGCGGTTAGACCAGCAACCTTGATTTCACCAGCATAGGGATAGAACAAGGTTCCATCGGTTGTAACCTTCTGACCAGCAGGCTGGTACTGACCCATAGGGGAAGTCAGCTCCGGATGTTCCCAAACCACAACCTGAACCATGTCCAGAGGTCCAATGCGGTATTCCAAGTTCGGAAGGGAATCCACCATCAAGTCCTTCAAATCACCGAAATCGGTCTGTTCAGAGGATTCAGCAGAAGCAACGGTGCCACCTGCAAAGTCACCCTTTTCAATAGAGTGGACTCGAACAGTGAGACCATTGTACTCAAAGGAATCCTGGTCATCAGAAATATCCATGCGCATTTGCGGGGCAAAAACGCAGCCATTCATAAGAATAGCTACAGCACCGAAAAAGCCAACACTCAAACGTTTCATATCGTTCCTTTTCACCCTTAGTTTAAGCTTCACTCTGCTTGATTTTTTCAACCCAATAGGGGGTCAACTTCGAAATGTAGTTCCAAGCCAAGACGAACGCACTTTCCGGACGACGGTAGGGGTCCGGTACATCGACCTTCTGAGGTTCACCATAGCGGAAAACCTTACCCTCCAAAGCAGGATACTTGTGCAGAATTTCCTGCTTATGGCCATTTTCCATAACCAGAATCAAATCAGCCCAGCGCAGGATGTCCAAATTAATTTGACGAGCACGGTGTGCACTCATATCAACCCCATGTTCCATGGCCACTTTTTGGCTGATTTCATGGGCAGGATGATCCACCAAAGCACCGAGACCAGCGCTCATCACGTTGTAATCCGGGCCAAGTTCCTTTTTCAACAAATATTCGCCTGTAGGACTACGGCAAATATTTCCTGTGCAAACTACAAGAATATTTTTCATCAAGATAAAGGTAAAAACTTAGCAGGCAAGTATGAGAGACCAAGATCTGTAAAATGGTCTAAAACACGTAAAAAAAAGAGCCCACCCAAAGGTCGACTCTAAAAAAAATCAGCAAAATGAACAAAATTTACAGTTCAAAGGCAAAACCAAGATCTTTCAGCAAAGGATTCTTGGTATCCTTTTCACTCAAAAGCGGTTCAAAACCATTGCCCACAGGCCATTCAATGCCGATCGCCGGATCATTCCAGAAAAGGCCGCCTTCATCCGTGGGATCATAAAGGCGAGTGCACTTATACACGAAAGTTGCAGTTTCGCTCAGCACCACAAATCCATGGGCAAAACCTTCGGGAATGTAGAATTGTCTCTTATTTTCAGCACTGAGCACAACACCTTCGTACTTGCCGAAAGTGGGGCTTCCCTTACGAAGGTCCACGGCAACGTCATACACTTCGCCTTCCAGCACGCGGACAAGCTTACCCTGAGGATTCTTCTTCTGGAAATGCAAACCACGAAGTACACCCTTCTTGGAACGGGATTCGTTATCTTGTACGAAAACCATGTTCAAGCCTGCTGCGTCAAATTCAGCCTTGTTGTAAGTTTCCATGAAGTAACCACGATGATCTCCAAACACCGTAGGTTCCACAATGGTAACACCTTCAATACTTGTCTTTACGAAATTAAACTTTCCCATTTTATGCTCCAGAATTAGTAGCGAATCTTACCTTCAGCAACCTTGCGCAGATGCTGGCCGTAGGGAGACTTGCCGTACTTTGCAGCGGATTCAAGCAGTTTTTCCTTGCTGATCCAGCCGTTAATAAATGCAATTTCTTCAACAGCGGAAATCTGAATGCCCTGACGGTTTTCAACCATGCGAACAAAATCTCCGGCTTCAATCAGGCTATCCATAGTGCCGGTATCAAGCCATGCAAAACCGCGGCCCAACAACTTGACATCCAGTTGGCCCATATCCAAGTAGGTTTTGTTCAAGTCCGTGATTTCAAGTTCACCGCGAGCGCTAGGCTTCTGTGCCTTTGCAAATCCAGACACACGGTTGTCATAGAAATACAAGCCGGTAATAGCATAGTCGCTCTTAGGTTCCTTAGGCTTTTCTTCCACAGAAATCACCTTACCTGTAGAGTCAAATTCCACAACGCCGAAACGTTCCGGATCGTCTACGTAGTAGCCAAAGACGCTTGCGCGGCCATTTTCTTCCGCATTCTTTACGGCAGCCTTCAGAAGAGGGCTGAAACCATTGCCGTAGAAAATGTTGTCACCAAGGACCATGGCGCAGCAGTCGTCGCCAATAAATTCCTCGCCAAGGATAAATGCCTGGGCAAGACCATCGGGGCTAGGCTGAACCTTGTAGCTCAGGTTAAGGCCCATAGCGCTACCGTCACCCAGCAGGCGCTCAAAATTGGGCAAGTCCGTAGGTGTCGAAATAATCAGGATATCTCGAATACCAGCCAACATCAAGGTGGACAGCGGATAATAAATCATCGGCTTGTCGTAAACAGGCAACAATTGCTTACTCGTGACCATAGTCAACGGATAGAGGCGAGTGCCGGAGCCTCCGGCAAGAATGATTCCTTTCATTAATACTTTCCGTACTTGTAGCCAAAGCCTTCGCTTCTGCTATGTTCATACTTGTTGATGACGATGGATGCGTGAGCATTGCCATTGCCCTTCAGGATCTGGGCCATGCCTTCCTGAATAGCCTCGATGGAGTGCTTGTTATATTCGATAACCATCACGATCTGACCAGCAACGCGGCAAGCCAGGGCTGCGTCGGTCACCAGCATAATAGGCGGAGTATCCACGATAATCAAATCGTACTGGGTCTTGAACTGTTCAATCAATTCCTGGTAGCGCTTGGATCCCAGAAGTTCTGCAGGGTTTGCAGGAACGTTGCCGCACGGGATTACGTCGAGGTTTTCTACTTCGGTCTTGAAAATCACAGATTCAACAGCAGTTTTCTTCAGGAGAACCTGAGAGAATCCATCGCCGCGCTTAATGCCAAATTCCTTGTGGAGACGGCCCTTACGCAGGTCGGCGTCAATAAGGAGGACTTTCTTGCCCATACCAGCAAAGAGGGCTGCAAGGTTCACGGAGATAAAGCTCTTGCCCACGCCCGGAATCAAGCCGCTAACGCCGATTACGGAAGCGCCTTCATCCATCATGGAGAATTCAAGAGAGGAACGGAGGGCGCGGAGGGATTCCACAGCTACGTCATCAGGTTCGACCACAGCCAAAGGTCTAGTGCCCTTGGTCCCACTGGGATTACCCTTCGGAACCTTTGCATAAACTGTAAAGCCGGTCTCCTTTTCGATAAAGCTTGCGCTCTTGACGCCGCTGCTCATCTTGGTCTTGATAGAAACAATCACTGCACCCAGGAGGAAACCGAGGAACAGTGCAACCAGAAGAATGATCTTCTTTTTCGGCTTTTCTGCCTTGGTTACCGGTTCAGCATAGTCAACGATGCGTACCGTACCCACTTCACCGGCGGAAACCAGTCGAAGCTGCTGGATATTGTTCAGCATGGTGGTATAAACACTCTTGGTCAATTCCACTTCGTTCTGCAAGGTAAGCACTTCCTGCTGAGTAGCGGGGAGGCGTTTCACCTGACTGGAGGTACCGGCAAGTTCACGCTTCAATGCATTTTCCTGGTCTTCCAGGGTCTTAACCGTGGGGTGTTCAGAATGGAACAAGCGGATTGCATCCTGTTTACGCTGCTGCATGGCAAGAATATCCTGCTGCAACTTCATACGGCGCTGGAGAACCAACTGGGTTTCTGCGTTAATGTCCACAGAACCCACCTTGTTTCGGTAGGCATTCAAGTTCATCAAGGCAGAATCCATCTGAGCCTTAACAGACGGGAGCTGCTTTTCGAGGAATTCCAAAGTCTTCTGGGCCTCGGCATTACGTTCTTCCACATTCTGACGCAGGTAGGAAGAAGCCACTTCGTTCAGGATTTCCACAGCACGATCCGGATAGATGTCCTGGTAGGAGAATTCCAGAATACCGGTTTTCTTGCCCTTTTCCTTAACATTGAATGCAGAGCGGAAGGCTTCAATTGCTTCCAAGCGCAAAATCTTGTACACGGCGAACTTCTGGCCCTTAACAGCTTCCATCCTAAAGATGCCGATAGAAGCTGTATCACCAGCGTAGGGGAACCTATAGGTTTGTCCGGCCTGGCCAGAGAGGACCACCTGATTCTTGTGGTCGATCAAGTCAAAGGCGCCCATGCTGTCCTTGGCAACCACATACCAGAGCTGCTTCTTGTATTCCGTTTCGGGAATGCTGTCCCAGGGGATTTCCAACTGGGAAAGTTCAAGGCGGCCTTCCTTGTGAAGAACGCGATCCACGAAGCTCTGGGGTTCCGCATAGTACCTGAGGTGCATCTTCTCGACAGCGGCACCCATAACCTGGCGGCTCTTAATCAATTCAATTTCTGTTTCTGCCGGACTGGACGATGCAAAAAGAGCACCAAGACCGCCCATCATGTTCATTGAGCCCTTGCTATTCTTGGACTCAATCTGCAAAAGGGCATCCACCTGGTAAACCGGGCGAATCCACATTGCAACAAAAACACCAAGAATACCGGCGACAACCATGCTCGGAATCATGATGTGCCAATTCTTCAAAAGTTCCTTAAACAATTGAACAAGATCTGTTTCTTCTGTCTTTTTAGAAGCCATAGAATCCTTCACATCCAAATAAAAATACGACTAACGGTGCAAATTTAGAAAAACAAAAGATTTAGCAAAAAACTATCTTTTAATGTATGAGCGAAAACACACCCATTTTTTTGAAAGATTTCCTTCCCAAGAACAACAAGGACGCACAAAACTCCGGCGATCAGCAAGTCGACGTTTCTTCTGAAGCCCTTTTGGAATCTTTCTTGACATGGGCAGAATCCAAGGGAACTTCGCTCTACCCTGCTCAGGAAGAAGCCATCTTGGAACTTCTGGACGGAAAAAATGTCATTTTGAACACCCCCACCGGTTCCGGGAAATCCATGGTGGCCCTTGCTATGCATTTTGATAGCTTGGCCCACGGACGCCGCAGCGTTTATACCTGCCCCATCAAGGCTTTGGTCAACGAAAAATGGATGGCCCTGTGCAAGGAATTCGGTCCTGAGAATGTGGGACTTTCCACGGGCGACGCCACCGTCAATCGCGACGCACCCATCATCTGCTGTACTGCAGAAATTCTCGCCAACATGGCCCTTTGCGAAGGGGAAATGTCCACCATTTCCGACGTGGTCATGGACGAGTTCCATTACTACTCCGACAAGGAGCGCGGCGCGGCCTGGCAGGTTCCTCTGTTAACCATGCCCCACACCCGATTCCTCCTCATGAGCGCAACCATCGGCGCCACGGAATTTTTCGAAAAGGAAATGACAAAGCACACGGGCAAGGAATCTGTTACCGTTCGCTCCACAGACCGCCCGGTCCCTCTTGATTTTACCTACTCCGAAACGGAACTTTCCAACACCGTTCAGAAACTTGTAAACGAGGGAAAGGCCCCCGTTTATGTGGTGCACTTTACCCAGGCCGCAGCGGCAACAAACGCCCAGAATTTCATGAGTCTGGACCTTTGCACCAAGGAAGAAAAAGTGGCCATCAACGAAGCCATCAAGGAAGTTCGTTTCAGCAGTCCTTACGGCCCCGAAGTGAAGCGCTGGCTTAAGCAGGGCATCGGCATTCACCATGCAGGACTTTTGCCGAAGTACAGAATCCTCTGCGAAAAATTGGCACAGAAGGGCTTGCTGAAAGTCATCTGCGGAACAGATACCCTAGGCGTTGGTGTCAATGTTCCTATTCGTACCGTTTTGTTCACCCAGCTCTGCAAGTACAGTGGCGACAAAACCGCAATCCTTACCGCACGCGATTTTCATCAGATCGCCGGACGCGCAGGCCGTAAGGGATTCGATAACATCGGCTACGTGGTCGCTCAGGCTCCGGAACATGTCATAGAAAACCTGAAACTGGAAGCTAAGACAAAACAGACCGGCAAAAAATTTCAGAAGAAGAAACCGCCTGAACACGGTTACGTTCCTTTCGACAAGGGAACATACGAGCGCTTGATCCAGGCCGCTCCAGAACCGCTTACCTCCAGTTTCCAAGTGAGCCATGGCATGCTTCTGAACATCCTCAGCCGCCCCACCGACGGCTGCCGCGCCATGCGTAATCTCTTGAAGGATTGCCACGAAAGCGCCGCCAGCAAGCGCAAACTTGAAAAGCGCGCATTCCAGCTGTTCCGCGGTCTGGTTGAAGGCAAAATTATTGAATTCGTCCCGCAAGTAGCACCGGGCTACAGCAAGCTTCGTGTGAACATGGATCTGCAGGACGACTTCTCCATGAATCAGCCTCTTTCCCTGTACCTGCTGGATACTTTACCCAAGCTGGACAAGGATAGCCCCGACTACGCACTAGACGTTATTACTTTGTGCGAAAGCATCGTGGAAAATCCCGAAACCATCCTGCGCATTCAGCAGAACAAGGCGAAGAACGCCCGCATGGATGAAATGAAGGCCCAGGGCATGGAATTCAACCAGCGTATGGAAGAATTGGAAAAGGTGGAATACCCCAAGCCTCTCCGCGAATTCCTTTACGACACCTACAACGCCTTTGCAGAAAACCACCCCTGGGTAGACGTGAACGTGGAACCCAAATCCATTGTCCGCGAAATGTTTGAAAACTTCAGCACCTTCAGCGGTTACGTAAAACAGTACAACCTGCAGCGTATGGAAGCTATTTTACTGCGCCACCTGAACTACGTCTACAAAGTTCTGCAGCAAACTGTTCCCGATGGATACAAAAACGAAGAACTCCACGACATGGAAGAGTACCTTGGCGACATGATTCGTCGCACGGACTCCAGCCTGCTGGAAGAATGGGAAAAGATGGCCCACCCCGAAGACTATCAGAAGCGTATGGAAGCCGCCGGGGCTACGGAACTGGAAACCGCATTTGGCGCCGACAAGGTGGCCGCCGACATTACCTACGACAAGAAGCGTTTCGTCAACATGGTGCGTCAGCGCATCTTCCAGCTCATGGGCGCACTCCAAAAGCAAGCTTACGGCGATGCGCTTGACATGCTGGCAGACGATTTGGCAGAAGGCCAAATGCTGGTGGACGGCGAAGGCAAGCCATGGACCGAAAGCCGCTTACTGGAAATCATGGCAGCCTACACCGCAGAACACCACAAGTTCCGTCTGGATGTAGAAGGTAGATCCATCCATCACAGCATTATCACTTACGATGGCGACATCATGCGCATCCAGCAAATGCTGCAGGACGAAGAAGATTTCAACGACTGGAGTATCGATTTCGAAATTGATATGAAGGAATGCCGCGAAGCCGGCATGCCCTTGATCAAGATGATGCGAATCGGCGAAGTCTAAAATCCGCGCAATTTCCGCCGCGAAGTTTAACGGTTCTTCACGCAGCGAATGGAATAAGCGTCACTCTTGTAAGAGAAATCTGCACCGATTTTTCCACCACGGAAACCGAGGCTACGATACCTAGCGCATTCGTGGCTAACAGCCGTTGCAGTCCAGTAATAAGCAGACTTGTTCAAGTCAAAAAAGTAGCCCATGCCGTAGCGGCCTCCCGAAGGAATGCCCGCAAATCCCACGCTGTCCTTACCCGGCCTAGAACCGAAACATTCTTCCCAGTAATTGGGGGATTTCAGCATGTTACCCGGAATATCGTCTTCCAGGCTTCTCAGGTATTCACAAAGTTCATGCCACTCATCTTCAGAAGGAATGTGCCAGCCTTCAGGAGCAATTCCCTGATAAGTCCCTGCGGAAATTTTTGCTGCACTTTCAGCATCTAAGTCCATTTCATTAAATTTGGCATCCAAATCCATGGCAGCCGCCCAAGTATAGAGGCGACCATATCGTGCCGCATTCTTCGCGACTTCGCCATAGACAAAACTCCCCACGTCATCATCAGCGTGGCCACCTTTCGTTACATAGCGGAGATTTTCCGCCATCCAAATTTGGTTTCCAATCTTGACGGTGTTATAAATCTCGCCATCACGGTCGTCCACTAAGGAACCATAGCCGAACTTGACGCCATTCTCCATAAGGTAAGCGGAGAACTCCTCGTCTTTTACATTTTTCGTAAATTCAGTTTGGTCCAAAATCATTGTTTCATCCTAATTTTTACAGAAATTGGAAATTTTTCATTTCTTTTCCAGTTTTACGCCACACAAATGCAAAATCCGTGCCAAACGCATTTCCAACGGTCCAAACATGGCCCTTACAAAAGCCCATTCCCTTTGCCGTTGCCCATGTTATACAAGGCATTTTTCTATCTTTTGCCCCGTCAAATTTCAATAAAGGTTCGAGGCAAATCATGACCGCAGAAGAACTTTACAATCGTCTTAAGACTATCCAGCCCGGCGCTGTCCTTTGCACCTATTCCATGGAAAAAGTGGAACAGATGCTTCCCATCATCAACGAAATCAACGAACTGAAGAAGGAACGCGACGCCGTGATCCTGGCCCACAGCTACGTTGCCCCGGAAATCATCCTGGGTGTTGCCGACTACGACGGTGACAGTTTCAAGCTGAGCCAGGACGCCACCAAGGTGGAAGCAAAGACCATCGTGTTCTCTGCCGTACGTTTCATGGGCGAAACCGCAAAGATTCTGAACCCCACCAAGGACGTTCTGATTCCGGGTCCTCTGACCGGCTGTAGTCTCGCCGACTCCATTACTGGCGCAGAAGTCCGCGCGCTGCGTGAAAAGTATCCGGACCACACCTTCGTCTGCTACATCAACACCACCGCCGACGTCAAGGCAAACTGCGACGTTTGCGTGACCAGTTCCAACGTGATGAAAATCGTAAGCAGTCTCGAAAACGACAAGATCGTGTTCGTACCCGATGGACTCATGGGCCAGAACCTCATCGACGAAATGAAGAAGCGTAACATCAAGAAGGAAATCGTGCTCCACAGCGGTTGCTGCTACGTGCATGAAACCTACGATTCCGAACTGATCAACTTCTTCCGCAGCCAGAACCCGGGCCTGAAGGTGGTGAGCCACCCCGAATGCCACCCGGGCGTCGCCCTCCTCAGTGATTACGTGGGCAGCACCGGCCAGATGGTTTCCTTCATCAAGGAACAGCCCGAAGGCACCCCGTTCCTTCTCCTTACTGAATGCGGTCTCAATGCCCGTATGCAGTACGAATTCCCCAACAAGCGCTTCATCGGTAGCTGCAGCATGTGCAAGTACATGAAGAGTAACTCCCTGGAAAACATCCTGGAAACCCTGCGCCATCCGGAAAAGGCCCAGCATGTGGAACTGGACGAAGCCACCCGCGTCGCCGCCAAGAAGTGCATCGACGCCATGTTCTACTACGCTGCGAAGTAGTTGTTAGTAGAAAGTAGGAAGTAGACAGTTGGTAGTGGAAAGTGGTTAGAGGCGCGAGGATTTCAACGTGAAGAAATGTATGATCATATTGATCGCCGCAATGGCCATGCTTTGCACGCAGGCTCTTGCAGACGATTACTGGCCAAGAACCTACTTCGTTGAGGCAGGATCAAGTTTCTCATTTTCAACTGGAGACCTAAACAAATCTGTCATCAAGACAACAGATTCATTAGGGAACAAGGCTGCGATTCTCGCCCCCGCATTAAAGACAATGCTCTACCCGGATATTTCTATCGGTACAAATATTTGGGCATTTACATTGGCGGCAAATTTCCATTACTGGAACGGGCAACCAAACTTGGTCAAATATGAGGATGAAAGTAGAAAAGCCGATTCCCATATGTGGCGATTTGGATTTGAGTTCACCTACAACCTGTTCTGGCCGGAAGATTTCCAACTTGGACTTGGCGGTGGATATTCATTTGCAAAAATCACCACCAAGAAATCCGCCATCTTTGACGACAACGAAACAAGTTCTGAACTGATGGGTTCCAGCTTAGCATTTGTAGCCAACTTCCGCTATTATTTCACAGAGCACTTCGCTGTAGTTCCGTCCATCAAAATTTACGAGAACTGGTTCAAAAACGCCTACTCTACAAGAACGGGACTTGTGGACATCAAGCCCTATTTGTGGCAGACTTTCTTCTTTATATCAGCAACCGTTCAATATCAGTTCTAGGTTTGGGTAAAATATGAAAACAATCATTAAAATCATTTCCGCAATTGCATTGGGTGCTGCAGTATCTGCAAGCGCCGCCGACAAAGACGGCTGGGCAACCACCAACGAAACCTTATCCGCATTCTACAAGGTCTCCAACCGAGCCGGCTACGTCAAGCCTATCATTGACAACATCGGCAACGTACTGAACAGCAACTGGTACGCAAGTGCCAGCGTTCCCAAGTCCTTCGCTTTTGAAGCTGGCCTCCCCTTCGCCATCGTGCCTATTGGCGATGACGACCGTAAGTACACTCAAAAAGTTGGTATTGTTTCCGCAGATATTCCCACCATTTTCGGTGACAAGGGCGCACCCTACGCAGTCGGTATCTACGGTAACGAGACATTGAACAGCCTCCCCATTTTCACTTACCCGTACTTGCAGCTCGGCGCCAGCTACTACCATGCACGTTTGGTTCTCCGCGGTATGTGGCTCCCGCCCATCAGCGAACTGAAGGGTTTTAACCTTTTGGGTATTGGCGCTCAGTATAGCTTTGGTCATCTGTTCCAGAAGAAGCTGCCGGCAGCTCTCCAGACAATGGATGTCAGCGCTGTATTCGGTTACAGCTCCAGCACCATCAAGTATCAGCCCAAGGATCATACAAATCCCTTGATTCTTGATTTGACCGGTATTACCGCCGACGTCGTCATCGGCTACAAGCCCATCAAGGAAGCAGAAGTTATGCTGACTTTGGGTTACCAGTACGCAAATATGGCCGCATCCGGCAAGCCCGGCTACGACCAGGATATTGATGGCAATTGCGGATTCAAGTTCGGTCTTGAAGTTGCATTCACTTTGGGCAACTCCTTCCACCCGGTTCTCGGCTTCGATTACGCAGGCAAGTCCAGCTTTACTACTAACGTTCTTTACTTCCAGCAGCAATACGGCAAGGAATAATATTTAACCCGCGGTAGCCGCAAGATCGTGCATGCCGCAACAAAATAAAGAAGGCAAAAGATGATTACATTCCTTATTGGCGTCGCTATCCTCATCGGTGGCTACTTCACTTACGGAAAATTCGTTGAAAAAGTTTTCGGTCCCGATGACCGCAAGCCGCCTGCACTTGAAAATCCCGATGGCGTGGACCGAGTTGTTCTCCCCCATTGGAAAAACGTCTTGATCCAGCTTTTGAATATCGCCGGTATCGGTCCCGTGATCGGCGTGATTCTTGGAATCAAGTTCGGTGCCATCGTCTTTATTTTGCTTCCTCTCGGAAACGTCCTTGGCGGCGCCGTCCACGACTACTTCAGCGGCATGGTGAGCATGCGTAACAACGGTTACAATGTTCCCGCCCTCTCCCGCAAGTTCCTGGGCAAGGGTCCTTCCAAGATTGTTATCACCTTGATTTCTGTTGCGTTGATTCTTGTAGGCGCCGTGTTCACCAACACACCAGCAGCACTCATCAACACCCCCATCCTCGTGGGTAGCGCAGTTTCTCCCACTTTGTTCTGGATTGCTGTGGGTTGCATTTTCGTCTACTACTTCCTCAGCACCTTCTTCCCCATCGACAAGATTATCGGCCGCATCTACCCGATTTTCGGTGCCCTGCTGATTCTCGCCTCCATCGCAATTTTGATCGGCATCGCCCCGAACCTTGGTGTTCTTGACGAAATCTGCTTCAGCGACTTCGCCAGCAACTTCAACAAGCATCCGGCCGGCCAGCCCATCATTCCCATGCTGTTCGTGACCATCGCTTGCGGCATCATCAGTGGTTTCCACAGCACCCAGAGCCCGCTGGTGGCCCGTACTGAAAAGAGCGAACATATGGGCCGTCAGACTTTCTACGGTATGATGATTATCGAAGGCCTTATCGGTATGATCTGGGCTGCAGGAGGCATGTTCATTTATCACCAGATGCCGGAACTTATCACCGGCGCTAGCGGCGTCAAGGTTTTGAGCGCATTGGTTTCCACCGTGATTCCCTTTGCCCCCATTTCCGTGATGGTGGTTATCGGCGTGATCGTTCTCGCCATCACCAGCGGCGACACCAGCCTTCGCAGCCTTCGTCTCACCATCGCAGAATTGTTCAACATCGAACAGACTTCTGTCAAGAGCCGTTTGATGCTCACCGTCCCCATGTTCTTCGTTTGCTTCCTCATCATCCTTTGGAGCAACCTGAACCCGGAAGGTTTCAACATCCTTTGGAATTACTTCAGCTGGAGTAACCAGTTGATGGCCGTGTGCAGCCTCTGCGTCACCACGGTCTATCTTCGCAGCAAGGGCAAGAATTTCTGGATTGGACTTGGTCCCTGCCTGTTCATGAGCTTTATCTGCTTTGATTACATTCTGTGGGTCAGCCCCACCAACCTGAAAGGCGCTCCTCTGGGCTTTGGCTTGAACTACAACACAGCTTTGGTTCTCGCCATCATCCTCTCTGCTCTTCTCGGTTCCTGGCTGGTCAAGCGCGGCAAGAAGCTTTCTACCATGGAAGGTTTCGACCCGGATAAATGGGACGTTTCCAAGGACATCAAGAACAATTACCAGCCTAAGTAATGGAACTTAAAGGATCCGTAAAGTCCATCACTTTTCATAGCCCGCAGAATGGATTCACCGTTTTGCGGCTAAACGATGCAGAATCCAAAAAGGTGGTGATCGTTACAGGCACCTTCCCCGAATTCAATGTGGGCGAACAGCTGAAACTTGAAGGAGAATGGGGACACCATCCGAAATATGGTCCTCAGTTCAAGGCAAGCAGTTTTGAACTTATTGCTGCAGCAGACGACGGTGAAATTGTCACTTATCTTGGCAGCGGAATTTGCCCTGGCGTTGGCCCCAAGACAGCCCAGAACATCTACGATATTTTCGGCGAACAAACTTTTGATATTCTGGACAACCATCCGGAAATTTTCCGCAGCAAAAAAATCAAGGGATTGTCTGCCTCCAAGGTGGAGCTTTTCCTTGCCCGCTGGCAGGAAACCCGCCATAGCCGCGACACTATGATGTTCCTGTACAGTCACGACATTACCGGCAGCATCGCCAAAAAGTTGTGGCAGAAATTCGGTCAGGCAACCATCGAGAAGATTCACGAAAATCCCTACATGCTGTGCGAGGAAATTTTCGGCATCGGTTTTCTGAAGGCTGACGAAATCGCCATGAAGGTGGGGATTCCTAAGGACAGCCCGACGCGTTTGCAGGAAGCGTTACTCTACACGCTGCAGGAAGCCTCCATGAGTGACGGGCACACGTTCCTGCCCAAGGACCAACTGCTGGGCCGCACCATCCGAAATCTCCGCCTGGAGATGGAAGACGAAGATTCCATCAATCGCCTGCTGGACGTATTTGAAAGGACTTGCAACAATGAGCGGATCCGTCGCGTAAACGACGACTGCTTCCACCCTCATTTATTCAATGCGGAACAGCGTATTGCAGACAACATTTCAAACCGATTCCTGATGAACGACCTTCCCACAGAAGGTTTTGACAGGGCTCTCGTGGACTGGGAAAGAGAACATCATTTCGCCTTCGAGCCCATCCAGCGTGAAGCCATCAGCAAGGCTTTGGGCCACAAGATTTTCATTATTACTGGCGGACCCGGCACCGGCAAGACCACCATCCTAAAGGGCATTATTCACCTGGCCCGCAAAATGGATGAGTCCATTTGCCTCGCCGCCCCCACAGGCCGTGCAGCAAAACGCATGAGCGACGTTTGCGGTGAAAAGGCAAGCACCATCCACCGCCTTTTGGAAGTAGACCCTGTCTCCCACAAGTTCAAGAAGAACGCCGAGAACAAGATTCAATGCAAGCTTTTGATTGTAGACGAATTCAGTATGGTGGACACATGGCTTGCGGCCTCCCTGTTTGATGCAGTCAGTTTCCATACCCGAATTGTACTTGTGGGCGACGCAGACCAGCTGCCAAGCGTTGGACCGGGCAATGTCCTCAACGACCTCCTCCGCTGTCCGAAAATCCCCAGCGTCCGCCTGCAGCATGTGTTCCGCCAGGCCGGCGGTAACGACATCGCCGACAAGGCTTCCAAAATCAATCAGGGAATCGTGCCCTCCCCTCCCGACGGACCCAACTTCCATTTCATGCCCTACAACGATCCCGACGAAGCTAAGCGAATGCTGCAACAGCTTATCGCCTCCGGAGTCAAGAGCAAGCTGGACATCGACCTGAAGGAACAATTGCAGATTCTTTGCCCCATGCGTAAAGGACCCTTGGGCATCTTCGAGCTGAATACATTCCTGCAGGACTTGCTGAATCCGGACGCCCCCCGCATAAAAATCGCGGGCACCAACTGGAGCGTAGGCGACCGCGTGATGCAAATGAAGAACAACTACGAAAAGAACGTCTTCAACGGCGACGTAGGCATCATCTGGCGCATCAGCAAGGACAAGAAAATCACAGTCTTTTTCGACGACAAGAATGTGGACTACGAGGACGACGAAATCGAGGAACTTTCCCTCGCCTACGCCAGCACCATCCACAAGAGCCAAGGCAGCGAATACCCCGCCGTCATCGTCATTCTAGACAGCAGCCACTACGTCATGTTGCAGCGCAACTTGATCTACACGGCCATCACCCGCGCCAAGGGCCACGTGTGGATTTTAAGTGCGCCAGGCGCCTTCTACCAAGCTGTACGAAACAGCAGAAGCAACAAACGTTTCACCCGCCTCACCGAGCGCCTTTCCTAATTTTGAAATATGGAAAATCAAAACGAGTCCCGTAACCTGGATTTGGAACAAAGCTTCCCCGTGGAAAATTCCACAAGGAAGTCAAAAGCTCGCACCGGGAACAACAAGTCCTGGGAGGAATTCTGCAAGAATTCCTCGAACATGACCGACGAAGAACGTCAGCAGGAATTCGTCAAGCATGTAGTTGGGAACCCCTTCGCCAAGAAAGTCATCGGCAAGGGCGGCCCCGACAAGAACGCCACCTACATCGGCATTCTCGCCACATTGTTCGGATACCTTGGTGTTCACGACCTGAACTGTGGCAACATCAAGGCCGGCATCATCAAGCTGGTTTGCACCCTTTCTTGTGTGCTGTCTCCCGTCGCCATGATCCTGAACATTATGGATCTGTACAAATTGGGCAACGGCACCTATACCGCCAAGAACGGCATTGAAATCGGCAAGGTCCCCTGGTGCAAAATCGTCGCCGTCGTAGAAACTATTTTGCTTGTAGCAAGCTTCGTAGGAATTTTCTACGTCGTAGCGCAACTCACCGAAGCCACCGCCATATTTTTCGCAAGCCAACACTAAACTGTTTTTTTGGGGCGTTCCCCCGGCTCCACCGGGGTCGGGCTGTATTTTAGGGGCAGCCACCTTCGCTACGCTCGTTGTCAACCTCCTAAAAGGTCGCCTTGCTTCGCAAGTCTCCGCCCCAAGGGGTCACTATCCCTAACGCAATATGTCAAAAAGTTCTATGGTCCAGGAATTGTTTTATCTTGATTATTATAAGCTAATTGCTCAATCCATTCTAATCGGACCAACCGCCTTCTTACTACGGTTGTCCCCATTAGGCCATACAACGTTGTTTTGATTTAATTTGTAAGGAGATTCTTTTCTCAAAGATTCATATTTTTGGTGATTCAAATGACGTTCTTGTATTTTTTTATCCGCATAGGCCGATTTATTTGCGTTAGCATGTTGAATCCATCTATATCCAGCGACCAACATACCAAATATAGCAGCTTTAATCAAAAAGTCCGCAATTTTTGAATTCATATCACCACCTTACTCCAAAAAAAGAACAAAGTTTTTTTTGTGCATATACAGCTCTCATCATATGATGGGTTACAAAAGAATACTCTTTTGACGAAAAAAGTATTTTGGACTTGTTGATTTTTTAATAGAGGGTTTCTCATAAACCATATTCATTAGCTGATGGAATAAATATACACTTTTTTCGTATCGACAGTTACATCTTAAGCACAAAGTTTCTGCAAGCGATATGCAACCGGACTCATGTACCCTAGGCTGCTATGCAAGCGCTTGCGATTGTAAAACAGTTCAATATACTTGAACAAATCCTCCTTGACCTCGTCAATATCTGCGTATGTCCTGTGGTGAACTTGCTCCTTTTTCAAGCTGGCGAAGAAGCTCTCCATCGCCGCGTTGTCGTACGGACAGCCAGGCGCACTCATGGAGGGAACGATTTTTAAATCGTCAAGCATATTGCGATACCCGCGGCTGCTGAAGACAACATAACCGCAGGCAAGGCCGCGGGCCTCATCGCCAAGAAAATTGAAAGCAATCACCTGGAAGACTACATCCCGGAACTGTTCCCGGAATTCGCATAACAATTCAATTTTATAACAACATTGTAATGGGATAAGGCTTCCATCGGCTTCGGAACGGCCCAAGACATAGCTGTAAAAGCTATCAAAAGAATACACGCAATTAATCGTTTCAATATTTAACTTTTTTCAAACCCTAATATGTGATGTATACATCGTCTTCTTTATTTTTAAAAGAAATTCCTCTAGACGAAGCTGATGCAAAGCACTTAATTTTTCCGTTCTCTAACCGACAAACATCTCGTTCCAACAAGAGAATGTTCCCCTGAAATTGCAAAACAGCACCCGCAGTCCAGAAGTAATCATTTTCCAAAATGTATTTTAAGTTATCATTTACAAACAACGAAGAAGTTCGTTCTTCTTTATCAAATTTCAAGCAATACATATCACCATCCCACGCTCTCACATCATCACATTTCCTAATCCATTTTAAATCACCATCTAGTCTCTTGTATGTAACCGTTTTTTGAATCGTATCCAATACGCCATATTGGCAATACTCACTCCCGAGACTATCCATATTAAACCCTTCTATATTAGGATTCCTGTTATTTCCCATCACCAATATTTTTCCATCAAGCCACGGTCTCAATTTCGTAGTGTAATGGACATCAATAGAACAGCCGTCAAACAGCTTCTTGATTTTCATTTTATGCGGTTTCTCACCTATTTTCCAGAAAGACACTTCCGATTTTGGGTCCCCGCCCCAAATTACAGAATCAGACAGTTGTCCCTTGATATATTCAAAATCATCGTCCCTTGAATTGTCCAGCGAATCTGACCATACAGGTCCATCTAATTGAACACGATAGTTATAAAGCGACAAACCAGGATGAGCATACCCAGAACGATCATACGAAAGGCCAAATGTAGGTTCCACTTCCTCATGCCAATAACGAGAAGTATTGACAATAACTAGAGAGTCGTCAACAAAGCCAACAACTTTACCTAGCGAACGTTCCTCCGACCAATGCATCGATACATCATCCCCACACCCCCACATGCCTACGCATGCAAGTGTCGCCAGAGCAGCCACAATCAGTCTTTTAATTTCAACCATCATAAAGGAACCCTCCTTTGC
>JAKSIC010000018.1 GCA_024399015.1 Fibrobacter sp. | reverse complement strand
CCGTTCACCAGCCACCAGCCGTGGGCCAGAATATGCTTGGGCAGAGGAATGTCCAAGGCCATGAGCATGGTGGGCCAGTACACGCTATGAGTGGTGAGGATGTCCTTGCCGATCAGGTGGTAGGTGGCGGGCCAGATGGGGGTGCCGTCGGCAAAAGTCTTGTGGAAGGCGGTGGAGGCGCTCACGTAGTTCAACAGGGCGTCGAACCAGACGTAGGTCACGTAGTCGCCATCGAAAGGCAGAGGAATACCCCAGGAGAGGCGTGCCTTCGGGCGGCTGATGCAGAGGTCGTTCAGCGGCTGACGGAGGAAGCCCAGGATTTCGTTACGACGGTAGTCGGGAACGATCCAGTCCGGGTTCTGATTCAAGTGGTCGATGAGCTGCTGCTGATACTTGCTCATCTTGAAGAAGTAGTTCTTTTCCTTCAACCATTCCACCGGGCGGTGGCTAATGGGGTCGCACTTGTTTTCGTCAAGTTCGTCTTCGCCGAAGAAGCGTTCTTCACCGACAGAGTACCAACCTTCGTATTCCTTGGAATAGATTTCGCCCTTGTCCCAGAGCTTCTGGAGGCATTCCTGAACGTAAGCCTTATGTTCGGGATAGGTGGTGCGGATAAAGAAGTCGTTGCAGATGCCCATCTTCTTCCAGAGATCTTCGAAGTGATGGTAGTATTCGTCCACATGAGCCTGCGGATCTACTTCACGCTTGGCGGCAGCGCGCTGCACCTTCTGGCCGTGTTCGTCGGTACCGGTCAAAAAGAAGGTCTGATAGCCCAGAATCTTGTGGAAGCGGGTGAGGATATCTGCCAAAACGGTAGTGTAGGAATGACCGATGTGGGGTGCGTCATTCACATAATAAATCGGGGTAGTAACGTAAAAGTTCTTCATAGGCGAAAATTTAAAAAAAACGGGATGTTTTGACACCCCGTTTTGCTATTTAGAAGTTAGAAAAGTGCTTCTGTATTAAACCTGTAGGTTATGCCCATATTGATTGTCGGGATGAACTGGGCCGGAGAAATGGAAAACCCGATGTCCAACATGGAAATGAAGAGGTTTGTCTTTGCCTGAATGTATTCCATGCCTGCATTGAGAGGGATGGTGATTGTTTCGCGGACGCCAACGGGGAAATTGCTTTTAAAGAAGTATTCACCATAAAGCTTGAGGCCGCTTACCTGGTTCATTACAGAAGTTGCTTCCACTTTGTCCCAGTAGCCTTTTTCGAGTTTACTTCCGGAGAAGTAGTCGCTTCCGTAACCTGCGCCAAAGCCAAAGCATCTTTGACTAGAGGGACTGCAATGAATTGCACCTGCGGTGACGCTCCAGTTTACGCCCATTTCCAGAAGTCCTTCAATGATGGCAGAGGAGTCTCGGTCTGCTTCCATATCGTCCAATACTTTGTCTGTGAAATAGCCTGCGAAGAGTCCAGCGGAGGCTTGTACAGAAAGGGCCCAGCTTTTGTTTACTGCACCAAAATAGATTGGAGTGAATGCGTTTGTGTCGTTTTCGAATTTGCCATTTGCGTCGGATTCCTTAAGTTCAGGATAATCCTGCTTGGTAATCACTCTGCTCCAAGGTCTTTTGATTTCCGTCAGATTCTTTTTCTCTGTGATGTAGTTACCGGAAGAAATGATGAGAGAATCCTTCTTAAACAAGCCTTCGTCCAAGTAAATTCTGTGGGTCACTCCTTCAAAGCCCCAGAATAGCGTAGTTCCGTTGCTTACGTACTGGTAGCGTTTTCTTAAACGGGGGGTGATGCCAATTTCCTTTAGGTATCCGTCCTTGAACATGAAAAGGAAGTGTGCGTTGAGGCTGTCCTTGTGAGTGGTTTCCTGCTTCAGGCTGTCGTTGTCCATGGCTTCGGTTCTAACTCTTTGCTGGCTCGTGGCGATAGAGTCTACCAGTGCACTAAGAGGGGAACGGGTAAAGAAACCGGGGGAGTAGACATTTCTGTCAAAGAGATCCTTACATTCTTCAGTCCAGGTCTCCAGAATATTGTCCACTTTTGCGGTGTAGTTGGAGTCGTAACGCATGATGAGACTGTCATTCTGCATCAAGACTTGAAGGTTTGCGTTCGGGGCTAATTCCGGGGCGGAGAATATGCTCAGCTTTTCCAAGCACTGGTAAGCATGGTCTTTTAATGCCTGATTGTCTTTTTTAGCCCAAACGTTTGATACAAGGAATAACGATGTTGCAATAACGCAAAGAAATACTTTTTTCAAAGTATGATCCTCCTATTTTCTGGGCGAAAAATAGCTTTTGTGTCAGGTTAAATGTGGAGAAATGTCACAATTTTTTTGAAAAAATCATGCTTTTTGCAAAAAAAATGGATTTCTAAAAAAATCTGTATATATTAAAATGTAAGATTATTGTAATGAAAGGGCGTTTTACCCGCCCTTTTGCGATTTAGAGGTATTTTGGATGAAAAAAAGAGTATTCGCTTTTAGCGATCCGTCTAGTTTTAAGAAAGAACTGTCCGAGTTCAAGACATGGTACGATACTAACGGTGTCGGCGCTCTTTTTTTCCATATTCACACAGCCATTATTGATGAGGAAGTTCTGAAACCAGTGTGGACTTCCATCGAACAGGTCTTCCCGGGTGTTCCCTGGATGGGTAATTCCACTGCGGGCAACATTGCGGACTGTGAACTTGCCCCGGAAATTTCCGTAACCGCCACTATTTTTGAAAAGTCCTCCTCCAAGTTCAAGATTTACCAGTACGACTTGAAGACCACATCCGTTGAACGTATTACCAAAAGCATTGTGGCTGACGCCGAAAGCAACCCCTGGGTGAAGGCCATTGAAATGCATTACACCATCAATGACTTTTCGACAACCTTGTTCTGCGATGGCATGGAAGGCCTCCGTCCGGAAATCCAGATGTTCGGTGGTATCGTCTGTTCTCCGGATATTACAAGTTCTAATTCCTGCGTGTTCTCCTCGGTAGGCGGATTTAATCGCCATGGCCTCATCATCATGTTCTACGGCGGTGAGGAATTCTTCGTTGAATCTACGAAGATCAGCGGTTGGAAACCTATCGGCAGAAATTTCCACGTGACCAAGGCCTCGGGCAATATTTTGTACGAACTGGGCGGTGTTCCGGCTTACGATATTTACCACAAGTACCTGAACATCAGTAACGACGAAAACTTCTTTTACAACGCCCTGGATTTCCCCATGCTTTATGAACATAACGGAACCCAGATTGTGCGTGCCCCGGCTGCAAGTAATCCTGACGGTTCCCTGACGATGTCCTCCGACATAGAGGTTGAATCCATCGTACGACTTTCCTATGGTGAACCTCAGACCATTGTGGAATCCATCCGCCAGGAAGGTGAAAAAATCAGGGAATTCAAACCCGATGTCCTGCATATTTTCTCTTGCGCCGCCCGTAAGGCTTTCTGGTCTTCCTACGAACCGACTTATGAACTTTTGCCTTTGAAAGGCGTTTCCGAAAGCACTGGCTTTTTCTCTCATGGTGAATTTGTTCGTGAAAAGAGCCATTTGAACCAGCACAACATTACCTTGGTCATTGCAGCCATGCGAGAAGGAGAGGGTAGGACTGAGGAAAATGCTCCCGAGGCGCAAGCAATGAGACAATCTAAGTTGCCGCTTGCAGCCCGAATGGCAACCTTCATTCGCGAAACCTCTTTTGAACTTGAAGAAATCAACAGCAAGCTTGAAGTTTATAACAAGCAGTTGCAGAACCTTGCTACTACCGATTCTCTGACTGGCCTGGAAAATCGTCTTGCCTTCGATGAATACCTGAAGCGTATTAGCCGCTTAGAAGATGGCAATTCCGACTGGGTCATGGTGATGATCGACGTGAACGGTCTGAAATACACCAACGATACCTTTGGCCACTTGGCAGGGGATGCCTTGATCGTTGCCGCCGGCAATGCCATTTCCTCATCGTTTGGTGAATGTGGAAAGTGCTTCCGCATTGGCGGTGATGAGTTTGTGGTGCTGGCGAAGTCCAATCGCGACCAGGTTTACAAGCTTCGTTGCAATTTGAACAGGGCCGTAGACGAATATAACAAGAACTCCCTGTACAGGCTTTCGATGGCTGTGGGCGAAAGTTTCCTCAAGAATGATACCGGCCTTCGCAAGTCCATCAGTGACTGGAAGCTGGAAGCAGACTTGAACATGTACCGTGACAAGGTTTCTTCCCATAGAAGTCGCGAAACTGGTGACAACAAAAATTTGAGAGAACTTGTTTCTTGTTTGATTTCCATTGAAGAAGCCAAGGACGCCTACACGGCTCACCATTCTGACCGTGTGCAGGAACTTTCTGAAATGTTGGCCAAGTACTTGGGCTTGTCTGAATCTACTCAGCAGTTGATTTCCGATGCCGCTATCCTCCACGATATTGGTAAGGTGGGCGTCAGCGATGCCATTCTTGGTAAGCCCTCTAAGCTCACCGACGAAGAATTCGCTGTGATTAAGCAGCATCCGGTGATAGGCGCCCGTATCTTGATGCAGTCCAACTACACTCAGGAAATGGTGCAGATTGTGCTCCATCATCATGAACGTTATGATGGTCGCGGCTATCCGGAAGGAGTTGCTGGCGATGAAATTCCGCTGGGCGCTCGCGTGATTGCCATTGCGGACTCCATCGATGCAATGACTAGCCGTCGTTGTTATCGTGACGCCATGTCTCTTGAATTCTGTAGAAACGAAATTGAGAAGAACATCGGCCTCATGTACGATCCGGCAATTGCAAAGGTTGCTCTGGACCATTGGGGCGAAATTGCCGACAAACTTTTGGCTATGATGAGTGGTCATTCTAGACGGTAAGCTTGTTTTTTACTATATTTCCGCCCGCTTTGGCGTTGCCAAGTAGCTGCTTGGTTAGTTTAACAGGATAAAACGACTCCCTCCTAAGGAGTAGCTCCGCGTTCGAGTCGCGGACCGAGTATTTAAAGCGGATTGCCCTTCAATTTCATTTGGGCAGTCCGTTTTTTGTTAAATTTACATTATATGAAGAATCGTTATATTGTCATTGTTGTTGTGTTCTCCTTGTTGCTGTTGTTGCCGTTTACGGTGCAGACGGTGGTGGACTTGCAGGGTGAGAAACGATTCCGTAGTCTTGATATTTTCAAGGACCTGGTTTATACGCCCTTTAAGCGTCAGGCGGATTTGTCTGTGGCGGCGGATACGCTTGCCGCTCGATGGACTGCAGCACGGGAGGCGATTGCCGGTGGTGCGGAAACTTCTGATGCTTTGGAACCGGTAATTGGCTCCCTTTCGGATTTGGAATCTGCGGCACTTACCGTGAATGCTTATGCGGAACTGGACAGCGGGGAAAGTGGCTACAAGTTACTGAAAAAGGCGGATACTCTGCTTTCCGCCTTGGAAGACGAACCGGAAACTTTCCCGGCTGTGGATTCTGCCTTGAAGGCTGTCATTGCCGAATTCAGCGGAATCTCCTTGGTGAAGGCTTTCCACGACATTAAGCATTATGGCATTTGGACCAGTCGCTATCTAAGAGCCTTTGAAAAGAAGGTTGAAGACGAAAATGCCTTGGTTTTGGCAGTACGACCCAGATACCAGCTTGCTGTTTGGAAGATGCTGAATGATCCGGGCGAAAAGGTGGTGTTGGCCAATCGTGGTTTGGAAGAAGGTTCTGATCCTTGGTTGTTCTATCGTCAGGATGTGGAATTTCTTGTACAGGCATCTCCGATGGATGTTCGCTCTGCAAAATTGGATAATCCGATTTCTGCCATTACCAAGTTCCGTGATCAGCTGAAGGAAAAAAATGTGGAACTTTTGGTTGTGGTTGTTCCGGGTAAGCCTAGCATTTATCCCGAGGTCCTCACAGGAAAAGATTTAAGCACGGTGGTGAAAGGGGCCGTCGGCCCGCAATTTGGTCATGGAAAGAGAATTCTAGACTCTTTGACTGCGCTTGGTTTCAATACGGTTAACCTCTATACGCCTCTTTGGGATGCCAAGGCTGAAGATGATTCCCTGGGTGCACTTTATTTAAATGACGATACCCACTGGACTCCCCGTGGTGCAGAACTTGCTGCCGACCTGATTTATGAAAAGGTCCTCCGTATGATGGCTGATGGTGTTGTGGACCTTGGCCCAGAAACTATGGATTATGTTGCTTTCGATAGTTTGGCTGATCGTATGGGCGACATTGGTGAAATGAGTGGCTTGAACAAGTTCAATACGTTCAAGATCCAGCAGGTTACTGGCCATGTGGTTTCCCAGCAGACTGTAACGGAACGAGTGGTACCCCGTGCACCTGCTGATTCCTCTGTTCAGGACTCCGTGGTCTATGACACCACACGCACACCCTTCAAGGATGATTTCCGCAAGTCCAAGATTTTGATTCTTGGGGATAGCTTCAGCCGTATTTACCAGACCGACGCTCCGGTGAACGCAGGCTGGATTTCCCATTTTGCAAAGAACATGAAACGCCCTGTGGCTAGCATTGTTAGTGACGGTGGTGCAAGTACTTTGGTTCGTGAAAAGATGGCTCGTAAGGCTGGAGTTCTCAAAGGCAAGAAACTTTTGATTTGGGAATTCGTGGAACGCGATTTGCGTTTCGGTGCCGAGGGCTGGAAGACTGTAGAATTTTAGTTTGGTAAGAGGATTGTATGGCAAGACATGGTACTCCCACTCCGGGTCAGGCTATTTTGGAAGGCATTGAATGGCTCAAGATGGACAAGGCTGAATTTGCCCGTCGTATCGGTGTTTCCCTTGAAGTTTTGGAATCCCTGATTGCAGGATCCACACCCATTACTCGCGAACTTGCCACTTCTCTTGAATCTGTGACGGGTAGCCCTGCCGCCTATTGGACCATGCTGGAACGCAAGGCCCGCCGTGCTGCGGCTCCGGAAACCCCGAACCAGGAACCTCGAACCTCGAACCTGGAACCTTAAAATGAATATTATTGACGCTGTATCCTATATGTGCGACTTGGCCAAGGGCCAGGCTGAACAGTACGATGTAATTGCCACCACTTCTCATTCTGAAGGCTTGTCTGTTTTCCAGGGACAGGTTCAGAACACTGAAATTTCTGATTCTGTGGGTTTGGGTGTTCGAGTGATCAAGGATGGTCATCCGGGTTATGCCTACACGGAACGTTTGACAAAGGATGCTATCGCGCAGACTTTGAAGGACGCCCTTTGTCATACCCAGTGGACGGAATCCATCGACATCACTTTGCCTAGCGCTGCGGAAATCCCGGAAACTTATCCCAACTACAATCCGGCTTTGGAATCCTTGAATCTTCAGCAGATGAAGGATTTCTGCATTGAACTTGAAAAGCAGACCTTTGCAAAGTCCAAGGAAATCGAAAACATTCCGTACTTGGGCGCAGATATGAGTTCTGCATCTTCTGTCATTGCAAACAACACTGGCCTGATGTACAAGGGCAAGTCTAATTATGCTTCTGCTGGTGCGGGTGCTGTGGCTTCCCGCGACGGCATCAAGAAGTTGGGCAACTTTGTGAAGTCTGGCCGTGACTGGAACGAATTCAGCATTGATGAAATTGCTTCCAAGACTGCTGAATATGCAACGGAACTTTTCGGTGCGAAGAAGATTGAAGGCGGTAAGATTCCTGTGGTCTTCTCTGAACGTGTTTCCGCAAGAATCATTGGAATGTACACCAGCCCCTTTATCGCAGAATCTATGCAGAAGGGACAGTCTCGCTTGGCCGGCAAGGAAGGCGAAAAGATCGCCGGTGAAAAGTTCTCCATCGTTAACGATCCTCAGGGTGACATGTTCGCCCACAAGATTCGCTATGATTCCGAAGGTTGCGTGGCCAAGCGTGTGGACGTGGTGAAGGATGGCGTTTTCAATAGCGCTCTCTACAATCTTGAAACCGCAGCAAAGGCTGGTTGCGAAACTACCGGTAACGGTGCCCGCGATTTCGGTAGCAAGATGGTGACTGGTTTCAACAATCTGCTGGTACCTCCGGGAACCATGACTACCGCAGAACTCCTGAAGCTGTTCCCCAAGTGCCTCCTGGTGGTGCGCCTGGAAGGCGGCTCCGGATGTAATGCCATTAGCGGTGAACTCTCCATGGGTGCCCACGGCTTCTGGTGTGAAAACGGCGTGATCCAGCATCCGGTGGATGGCGTGACCTTGAGCGGAAACTTCTTTGACATTATCCAGAATGTTGTTGAAGTAGGTAACGAGTACAAGGATAAGTTCAGCAGCTACCAGGTGCCTGCGCTGGCTGTGAGCGAACTCAGCGTCAGCGTATAATGAGCAAAGGGGCCACTGCCCCTCTGGACTCCCCGCCGGCGTTTGCTTCGCAAAAGCCTGGTCGAAAGGTGCTAAAGCACACTTTCGATTTTCAATAGCTAAAAAGAAAAGTCGCGGTTTGTTCCGCGACTTCTTTTGTTTTAAATGTTTGCCAACTTTAGGCGGTCGGCTGTTCCTTGCGTTTTTTGTTCTGACGGTAAATCAAAACAATCAACCAAATCAATCCGCCGAGGATCATAAGGCTGCAGAGGGTCTGGCCGCGGCTCATGCCGAACAGGTCGTTGCGTCCCAAGTGAGCGTCGGACTTTCTGAAGAATTCAATGAAGAATCGGAAAATGCCGTAACCCATCAGGTAAAGGCAGGGCATCTTGTCGCGGAGCAGAGGAATGCGGCGCAGGTTATACAAAAGTGCGAAAAGCACGATGCCTTCGAAAATCATTTCGTACAGCTGACTGGGGTGGTGGAGGATCGGGTTGCTCAAGGGGCTGTCGTGAGCCATGGGGAAGTACATGCCGATGGCGCTGGTAGTGACTTCGCCGAACAATTCTCCGTTAATAAAGTTGCCCCAACGGCCCCAGGTATAGGCGAGGGGAGCCACAAGGAAACAGAGGTTCAAACCTTTCCAAATGTCCATCTTGTTTTTCTTCAATCCGATGAAGGTGAAGATGGTTCCCAAGATCAAGCCTCCGTGGTAACTCATTCCGGCAATACCTGCGAAATGGTATCCCGTAGCATCGTGGACCAAGGGCAAGATAATTTCGGTGGGGTTGGCCAGGTAGTAACCGGGCTTGTAGAAGAAAACATAGCCGAGGCGAGCGCCAATGATGATGCCGGCGATGATCCAGGTGAACAAGCTGTCGAACTGGTCCTTGGTATAGCCCATGTTCTCTTTCTTGTTGATGCGCCACATGGTAAAGTATGCGGTGACAAAAGCGAAGATGTACATGATGCCATACCAGCGGATGGGAAAACTTCCCAATTCGATGGCTGTACCGTCAAAGTATGTAGGAATTAAATTCCACCAAGACAATTCCATTTTATTCTCCTGTCATCCTAGGCGTGTGCCGGGATCTCCTTTAATTCTTTTTGTTGGTCACGTATTGGTGTGCCCAATAATTTATCAACATTCCTGCCACTTGAGTAGTGGGTTGAGGTCTTAAACCTTGATTATCGTAAATCTGCAGCACCACCAGGATGATTGCCTTGCTGGGATCATCCTTGGACTGCGCAAAACCCATGAACCAGTCGTAACGACCCTTGGGATCCTTGCCGTCAAGAGAACCGGTTTTGCCGCCGATGGTCAGGGCATTGTAGTTCTTGCGGGCCATGTGCTTTGTAGAAATGTTCTTGCGGGCGGTGCCGTGGGTGACGGAACGGATCATTGCCTGACGAAGACCGTAGTAGGTGTTTTCCTTGAAGGTGCCAACGTCGAGAGCGATGCGGCCCTTAGGGGCGTAACCCTTCAGGTTCGGGGACCAGGGAATTTCCAGCGGTTTCTTCATGAGGATGGCGCGGACCTGGGCTGCAGCCTGCAACGGAGAAAGTGTGGTGGCGTCGGTGAAACCGCAGCTAGCTTCGGCAAGACCGTAGCCGGTGTCAGGCGGGGCGAAAATGGATCGTCCCGGAAGTCCTGCGCCAAAATTCATGTTGTAACCCAGCTTGCGTGCAGCATCCTTCAGCTTGCTTGCTCCAACGTCCATGCCGATGAGGGCCAGAGGCGGGTTGTAGGAATGGGCGTAGGCATCCTGCATGTCGACGGTGGGACCGTGATAGTTTGCAGGAACGCGGAGCTGATTCTTGTACAAGTGATGGGCGTGACCGATGAGCGGAATCTGGGTGTTCAATGCGTAGCGGTTGTTGTCCATGGCGGCAGCGATAGTGATTGTCTTTGCCAAGGATGCTGCCGGGAATGTATTGCGGATCAGGTAGTCGGGCTTGCTTTGGACGGCATTGTCTTTGCGTTCACCCCAGGCGAGAATCTCGTTGGTCTTTGCATCCACCATGAGAATGATGGAATTTTCCGGTTTGAAACGACGAAGCAGATTGTCGATCTTTTCTGCCATGTACACATCTTTCTGATTCTTGATGTGGGTGCTGTCGATTACTTCGGGTTGGGGCGGATTTTCGGGAGAGACTGCTGCGGCGACGGTAGCCTGGGTGTTTTCCAGATCCTCGGCGGTGGCCCTGGGCAACTTCATGGACTCGACGGATTTCTTTTCTGCGGTTTTCTTTTCGGCAGAGGCGGTTCCAGTCGGAGTTGCCTGTGCGACAGAGTCTGCTTCGGTAGGGGAGTCCTTAGGTTCGAAAACCTGGCCGAATTCTCGTTCAGCCTTGGCGTAGCCGGTGTTATCTCCACATTTGGAAATGCAGGAGCCGATTCCAAAACAAATTGCAACAAATACGATGAGTACAATACAGCGGTTGCGCATTCTTGCCGCGTGGGATATGCGCTTTCTAGGTTCTTGATAGGGTTTTAATGCCATTTTTACTTAAAAATCGTCTTTCTATAATATTCTAGTTCAGCAATACTTTCGCGAATGTCATCCAAGGCCTGGTGGTTTTCCATTTTCTGGAACTCAGGCAGGTTGGGGTACCATCTGAAAGACAGTTCCTTAACGGAGCTGACGTCGATATTTCGGTAGTTCAGCCAGTTGGACAACTTGGGCATGTACTTATATATAAAGCGTCTGTCCTGGGTAATGGAGTTTCCGCAGAGAAGATTGCCGCGGAATTCGGTATAGGGCTTGATGAAGTCCAGAACCATTTTTTCGCAGTCTTCGATGGTCAACTTGGATTTTCGGCAACGATCTACGAGGCCGCTTTGGTTATGATGGCGAGTATTCCAGTCGTCCATGCCTTCAAAAACATTTTCGGTCTGATGAACAGCGAGGACAGGACCTTCGGCCAATGTTTTCAGGTTTGCATCCGTCACGATGGTCGCTATTTCAAGAATAACGTCCTTTTCGGGATCGAGGCCTGACATTTCCAGGTCCATCCAAACCAAATTCGGGGAACTTTTCCATCTTACCATATATCGGCAAATTTAGCTATTTCATCGGGAAAACATCTTTTAGGGTTTTATTTTTAAGTGTTTTTTGCTAGCTTTGGCCCGTCAAATTCAAACAAGCACAGTTTGTTTTGTGTTCGTAAATTTGGGTAAAATCGGCTTGCGTAACATTAAAAACAACTTTGCGTAATGTTTTTAATTGCTATATTGTGGCGTAAATCACAAGGAACCTCAACTATAACAAGTGGGTTAATATGGAAGAAGTTGTAATCACCGGTATGGGCTGCGTTTCCGCCCTTGGTAATTCCCCTGATATTCTTTGGGACAACCTCCTCGCAGGTAAGTCTGGCATCACTCCGATCACTCGTTTTGATGCTTCCGCATTCACCACCAAGTTCTCTGCTAGCGTTAACGAATTCGTTGCAGACGAATACTTCTCTGCTCGCGACCAGTCTCGCTACTCTCGCAGCATCCAGTATGCTGTCTATTCTGCATACAAGGCTCTTGCTGACGCTGGTATCGATCCCGCTGCTGAAGATCCGTCCCGTGCAGGTGTTATCATCGGTTCCGGTATCGGTGGTATGAAGATGTACACCGACTCCTGCGTTGCTTTCGCAACTCGCGGTCCGAGCCGTGTGTCCCCGTTCTTCATCCCGATGGCTATTACCAATATGCCTGCTGGTGAAGTTTCCAACCGTATCGGTTGGATGGGCCCCTGCTTCGCAGTGACCTCCGCTTGCGCAACCTCTAACCACTCTATCGCAGCCGCTTACGACGCAATCCGCCTGGGCCGTGCCGACATCATGCTGGCTGGTGGTTCCGACGAAACCGTGAACGAAGTCGCTGTTGCTGGTTTCTGCTCCATGAAGGCTCTCTCCAAGCGTAATGACGATCCGACCACCGCATCCCGCCCGTTCGATGTTGATCGTGACGGTTTCGTTATCGGTGAAGGTGCTGGCGTTCTCGTTCTCGAAAGCCTTTCTCACGCTCAGAAGCGTGGTGCAAAGATCCTCGCTCGCGTTGCTGGCGTTGGCATGAGCGCTGATGCTCACCACATGTCCGCTCCTCGTGAAGACGGTGAAGGCGTTCGCATGGCTATCGAAATGGCTCTCCGCGACGCTAAGATCGCTGCTTCCGACGTTGGCTACGTCAACACCCACGGTACTTCTACTCCGCTTGGCGACGTTGCTGAATGCTCTGCTCTTGAAAAGGTCTTCGGTCTCCGTGACACTCTCAAGATCAACTCCTCTAAGTGCATGATCGGTCACGCTCTTGGTGCTGCTGGTGCTCTCGAAGCAATCATCACCATCAAGTCCCTCCAGAACCAGATGATCCACGCTACTACCAACGTGTTCAACCAGGACGAACGCATTCACTTCGACGTTTGCGCCAACAAGAACACCAGCCACTCCTTCCGTTATGCCATGTCCGATGGCTTCGGCTTCGGTGGCCACAATAGCGTCGTTCTCCTCGCTAAGGATTAATTGACCGGTTTACGGTTGAAAAGGCCAGCCCGCAAAGGCTGGCTTTTTTTTATCTAGAAAATCCTGTTCAAGTTTCTATATTTGCGTCCGTGAAGAATTTGTATAAAACATTGTTGTCGTCGGCCCTGATTTGCTCCGGTGTTGCCCAGGCAAATGATTTCCTAGGCCCCATGAATTGGCGCGATTCTACTTTTGACTATCGTACCGAAGATCCGGAATATATCAAGGACTCCATTTCCATTCCTAAACTGTCCGGAATGCTCGGTTTTACCGCCGCGGCTTATGGTGCAGCTTACATCTTCGTGTTTGCCAAGGGTTGGTGGGATGACCAGAGCAGCCATTTCCATTTTGAGAATGACTTTGACTATGCCCTGAATATTGACAAGTTGGGTCATTTTGCATCCGGCGTGGCCATGGCGGAGATTTTGTACGAAGGTTACCGTTGGTCCGGTCTTTCGGAATTCAACTCCTACTTGTTCGCAGGCCTTTCTGCCATGTCGACCCACATCGCCATCGATATCAAGGATGGTTTTGGTCCTAAGTGGGGTTTCAGCATTTTTGACGTTTTGTCTGGATCCATCGGTGGTTTCCTGCCTATGGCAGAACGCTATGTTCCCGTGTTCAAGTACGTGGACCTGAAGTGGAGCTACTGGATCAATTCCCAGGCCTACTATGATTGGGAACATGATGCTTCTGGAACGGGAATCTTTACTGATGACTACGTAAACCAGACTTTCTGGGCCTCCTTTAAACCCTATCGTCTGTTACCTGCCGCTGCACAGAAGTATTATCCTAGTTGGCTTGCTTTTGCTGTCGGTATTAGTATTGATGGTGGTGTCTTTACTCAGGAATACTGGGATTATAGAACTGGCGCTCATCGTGAAGTCTATATTTCCTTGGACTACGACCTGGAAGCCTTGAGACCTCATAGCCGCTGGGCAAGAACCTTGGTGAAGTGGCTCAACTACTTCAAGTTGCCGGCTCCGACTTTGCAGGTTTATCCTGAAGTTCACTGGTATTGGCTGTATCCGATTAAATTTTAAGTGAAGCGATGTTACGGCTTTGAGCTTTGTCTCCTCGCTCGGCTCCGCTTCGCTACACCCGGCTTCGCCTGATTTCATAATTTCATTTGCATATAAAAAAAGGCCCTGGTCGTTAAACCAGGGCCTTTTAATTTGTTCAAGACGATGCAGGACTAGGCCTGCAGGATCTTAGAAGCTGTAAACAGCTTCGGCACCGAAGCGCAGACCGAAGTCGTCTTCAGTATCGTCACCGAGACCGAGGTCGATCATACCGAATACGGTGAAGTCGATGTGTTCAACCGGGTTGATGTAGACGCGAGCACCTACGTCGAGGGTAGAAAGTTCTGCATCAGAGTTGAGGCTGTTGGTGTGGAATTCCACAGGAATGCCCAACTTCATGAAACCAGCGAGCTTGATTGCCGGTTCAGCGTAGATGAACAACCATTCAGGAACTTCTTCGCCATAGGAGTCGAGGCCTGCAGCTCCTTCTACGTTTTTATTGTCACCTTCGAATACGAGGGCGAGGAATGCTGCAGTCTTGATTTCGAACATGCTAACTTCGAAGCTGGGTTCGATCAAGAAGGTGTGGATCATGGATGTCAAGTCCGGAGTAACGTCCTTACCCTTGCTGTTGGTGTAGCGAACGCCTGCATCATCCTTGTCGTCGCTATCGATCAGGTAGTCCATGTGGAGGCCGTAGACAGCGCGGAAGCTGAAGCCACCGAGGGTCAAACCTGCGTCAATACCAGCATGCAGGGTATTGTAGCTGTTGTCCTGATGAGACAGGTAGTTGAAGTACGGACGGAGGTGCTGGCCAGCGTAGTTGAATTCGTAAGCAACATGCAGGTCGTAGGCATCTACTTCATTGTTCATGAAGCCGAGGCCGAGTTCCAGGCCTGCGAGATCGATTTCAAAACCGCGGATGGTGGTTTCCTTCATGCCGGCAGCGTTGTTAGCCGGATCATCATAACCATAGTAGGACTTGAATGCGCCTTCGCTGAAGGTCAGGTCACCGACCTTAACCGCAAATACGTCGGCGGGCTTGTACTGGATGTATGCACCATCGTAACCGTTGCCACCGTCACCGAATGCGAGATCCAAGCTTGCGGACCACTTGTCGTTGAACTGAACAGCAACATTGAAGTCTGCGTCAGTAGTGGTGTTGTAGTGTTCCAGGTCGCCATCTTCAGTAACGTCGTTGGTCACAACTTCCAAATCAACGGTACCAGAAACCTTGATCTGTACGTTAGCAACGGAAACGCCTTCGCTCAAGCTTGCAGCGATTGTGGAGAGAGCAGAGGATGCAGCAGCGGAAACTTCGCCCGGGTTGGTGTTTTCTGCAGCCGGAGCAGCTTCTGCGGACTTGGCTTCTTCAGCCTTCTTGGCTTCAGCAGCGGCCTTTTCTTCTTCAGCCTTCTTGGCTTCAGCAGCAGCCTTTTCTTCTTCAGCCTTCTTGGCTTCAGCAGCGGCCTTTTCTTCTTCAGCCTTCTTGGCTTCAGCAGCGGCCTTTTCTTCTTCTGCCTTCTTGATTTCGGCAGCCTTGGCTTCTTCTGCAGCCTTTACAGAATCTGCATTAACTTCAGCGGCCGGCTGTGCGGGAGCAGCTGCAGGAGCTGCTGCGGGGGCGTTCTGTGCAAATGCGCCAGCGGCAGCGAGGCCGAGGACGATTGCAGAAAGCTTCATTTTGTTCATCTCTATACTCCTTTAGTATATTTATAAGGTGACCCAAATTTAGTTAGATTAACTAAAGATTGGAATACTGGAATCGCAAAAAGTCCTAAAATTTGTAAACCGTTCCATTTCTTGTAAATAAAAATTTTGATTGGACAAAAAATGAAAAAATTACGCCTTTGTTCTAGGGTCTTTGCTGTTACAATATTTGTTTTTGCAAACTTTGTGCCAAGTTTCGCCGTTCCCCAGACCGGCTCTTTTAGGGATGGTCGTGACGGCCGTGAATACCGGACCGTATATGTAGGTTCAAGGTTGTGGATGGCCGAAAATCTGGCTTTCAAGACCAAAAACAGCGCCTGCTACGACAATTCAGAGGAAAACTGCAAGAAGTTCGGTCGACTTTATACCTTCGAGGACGCCCTCAAGGCTTGCCCTGCAGGTTGGCACCTTCCGGAAAACGAGGAATGGATCCGCTTCAAGACCTTTATTGAGGATAGTGACGGCAAGGAAGCCGCCTGGGTAAGCCTCAAGTCCCGCGACAAGTGGGACGGCTCCGACCGCTACGGCTTTGACGTGGTGCCGGCAGGGAAGGCCACCGACGGATTCTACGACCTGGGGGTCTCCGCCCATTTCTGGAGCGCCACCGAGGAAGACGGCGACGCCTATGGCTGGCACCTGGCTCCTCCGGGGGATTTCTCCAGGGATTTCGACATCAGCACCAACATGTACTCCGTACGGTGCATGAAGGACTAAAAAATTTCGCTAGGAAATGAATAGACGGCCTTATTTGGTCGTCTTTTTTGCAACTTTGGATTTTACTTGACATTCTTTCAAAATAGGCTATATTTTGTGCAGTATGTTGGTGGATGAAATATGACGGATTTTGAGATTGAACTTGCCAAACTTGATGCTGAACAGCGCCTGGCCGTAGAGACTACGGAAGGCTATGTTCGCGTGATTGCTGGCGCAGGTTCCGGCAAGACCCGTACTTTGACTCACCGCTATCTGTATTTGGCAAAGGAAATGGGCATTTCGCCCTCCAACATCCTTTGCGTGACCTTTACCAACAAGGCTGCCGGCGAAATGAAGCGTCGTGTCCGTTCCATGCTGGGGGGCGACGATTCCGGTTACATCTCCACGTTCCATGGTTTTTGCGTCCAGTTCCTTCGGGAGGATATTCACGTTCTGAACTATCCCAAGGAATTCATGATCATGGACGAGGACGACCAAAAGTCCCTGCTAAAAAAGTGCTATGCCGAGCTTGGCCTGCACTTGAACGACATGAAGATCAGCAGCGCCCTGGACTTTATTGGCGGCCGCAAGGCGAACGAAATGGATTACGTTTCCATGTTTGCCGAAAAGGATGCGGAGAGCT
Organism: Fibrobacter sp.; assembly: GCA_024399015.1. Lineage (GTDB taxonomy): Bacteria > Fibrobacterota > Fibrobacteria > Fibrobacterales > Fibrobacteraceae > Fibrobacter. Next base: position 43,032 of record JAKSIC010000018.1, on the reverse strand, counting down.
TGCTGGATTTGATCGGTGCGGCTCCCGACAAGTGGCACAAGGTTTATTACCGCTACATTTACGAGCAGCGCAAGAACTTTGCCCTGGATTTTGACGACCTGATCTTGGTGACGCTCTATATTCTGGAACGTTTCCCCGAAAAGCTTGACAAGTGGCGCAAGCGCATGATGTATGTGATGGTGGATGAGTTCCAGGATATCGACGGCCAGCAGTACCGATTGGCGGATCTGCTCAGCAGCTACCACAAGAACCTTTTTGTGGTGGGGGATCCGGACCAGACGATTTATACGTGGCGCGGTGCCGACGTAAACCGTATTCTTGAATTCGACCATCACCATGAGGGTTGCAAAACGATTTTGCTGCAGAACAATTACCGTTCTACGCCCAGTATTTTGAGGGTGCCCGATTCCGTAATCAAGAACAACCAGTTCCGTATCGAAAAGGTTTTGAAGCCTGTTCGCGAAGGGGGCAAGACCCCGGTTTTCTACCACGCGAAGAATACCCGCGACGAGGCCAAATGGATTGTGGAACGCATCAAGGGCGCTATTGACAAGGGCGCGTCTTGCAAGGATATTGCGGTCTTGTACCGTATGCATTCCCAGTCCCGCTCGGTGGAAGAGGCCTTGATGAGCGAAGATATTCCTTACAAGGTTTACAGCGGTATCGGCTTTTACCAGCGCCAGGAGGTGAAGGATGTTCTTTGCTACTTGCGCATGCTGGTCTATGGCGACGACCTGAGCTTTATGCGTGTGGTGAATACGCCCAAGCGCATGTTCGGCCCCAAGAAGCAGGCTGCGTTGGCGGCTTATGCGGGGCGTCGCGGGCTCACCCTGTACGATGCCCTGCTTGAAATTTATGTGGCTGCCGAGGCGGAAAATGCCGCGGTAGAAAACGTGGCGGCCGACGAAAACAAACCGGAACTGGATTGCGCCGCCTTTATGGCCCGCACCAAGGTGGGGGAGTTTGTTCAGCTGATTGAAAAGTACCGTGCCTGCGTAGGTGAAATGGCGGTTAGCGATGTGCTGACCAAGATGCTCCGCGAATCGGGCTACGAGGAAATGCTGCGCCTGGATGGCGACGACGATCGCCTCAGCAATCTTGCAGAATTGAAGCAAGGGGTCATGGAATTTGAGAAGACGTTTGAGGAGGACGCCACCCTGGATGAATACCTGCAGAATATTGTGCTGTTCACCAACTCCGACACCGACACTTCCGACGACAGCTCTGGCGGTTCCGCCGATTCCTCGGCCCAGGATGCTGCCCGCAAGGACAAGGTCCAGCTCATGACGATTCATAACGCCAAGGGCTTGGAATTCCCTTATGTGTTTGTGTGTGGCTTGAACGAGGGCTGTTTCCCGGTGAAGCGTGTGAAGAACAAGATCCAGCTGGAAGAGGAACGCCGCCTGGCTTATGTGGCATTTACCCGTGCGGAAAACGTTCTTTGCTTGAGTGATTCCGAGGATAGCGCCGGTGGCGATGTGCAATGCCGCTATCCGTCCCGTTTCCTGCTGGAAATGAACATGGACGAACTGGATATTGCCCGCGGCTTCAGCGACGAATGGTACCAGGAAGCCCGCAGGCACATTGCTCATTTAGATAGCGAGCGTGAATTCGGCGAAGACCTGGATGGCATCCTAAAGGGTGGCATCGACGAATCGGATAGCTACGGCGTTGGCAAAATGGTTCCCTCGGCTACGTTTGGTGAGGGGGACCGTGTTGTCCATAAAATAATGGGCGCCGGCACCATAGTAGGCATCGACGCCGAAAATTTCTGCTACGAAATCAAGTTCGACAAGATTGCCACCCAAAGAACAATACAGTTTGACTACCCGTTAGAAGCAGAATCCTAATAGGTGTTCCGCGGCGAATAGTTAAAGTCCAGCGGCGAATAGTTAAAGTCCAGCGGCAAATACAATCACGAACATGAGAATGCCGGCGTAAATTCCGCCCAGCAAATCATCTGCCATAACGCCCCATGCGCCGGGGAAGGCTTCGAACTTGTGGATTCCCAGGGGCTTCAAAATATCGAAGAATCGGAAAAACCCAAAGCCGATTGCCAACAGCCAGGGATGAGCCAAGAGGCTGGCAGTTCCCACAAAGGCAAATGTCATGAAGATTCCGCAGACTTCGTCGATGACGATCCAGCCCGGATCTTCTGTCTGGGTGTCCTTCATGGCTTTCTTCACAAAGGGGATTGCAGCGAAGAAAACAACGAGGGCTGCAGCGAAAAATGCGATGTTCAAACCGGCGTTGTTGCCTGCGAACACAAGGTCTGGGCATCCCATCTTTGCAAACAGCAATGCCATGGGGTAGGCGACAATCGCTGCAGCCAAGCTTCCCATAGTGCCTGGAGCCTTGGGGCTCATTCCAGAACCGAAGAAAGTACAAATCTGTGCGGAAACAAAGTCCGTACCGCGCCACTGGTGTGGCACACGCTTCTTGCCGTATTTTTCTTTAAGTTCTTCCTTGTTCATACAGGCAAATATAGTCAAATTTGATTATGCAGGAATGTAATAGAGGGCCGCGCCTTCAATGGTGCAGCCTTTTTAAATTGCAAGAATGTCCTAGGGTTACAGCGCCTTGATTTCCTCAGGGGAGAGGCCTGTTTGTTGGGCGATGATTTCTAAAGAAATTCCTGCATCGCGGAATCCCTTTGCCAGTTCCTTGCTTGCTTTCGTACGGCCTTCTTCGAGTCCCTTCGCACGACCTTCGGCAACTCCCTTGAGGATGGCGCTAGCCAAGATAGTCGCGTTTTCTTCCTTCGTTACCATGTCCTTTACCTGTGCCGTTAAGAGTTCCTCGTCTGCGTTGTCCACACGGATGCGCCCCAGGGCTTCTTCTACGGCGCTGATCCCGAAGTTTGGCAGTTCCGTTCCGTCGCTGGCATGGTTCAGCAGATAGAGCCATGCGTCCAGGGAGCCCTGCACGTCCTTCGCGGTCTTCTTGAAGTTCGGCAGACTGATTACAATATACTTATTTTTCGGGAAGATGGAAACCGGCTTGCCTGCGGCGACCGATCCATTTCCTGCTTCCCCTTGATAATCAGGAACGCCTTGTACAGAACCGCACGGTCCTTGAAATAGTCGTGCTCTGCCTTCTGCATCTCGATATCCAGAAAACGTCCCGAGCCTGTCGTCGCGAAAATGTCCAGGATGACCTTCTTCCGCTGCGGCGTGCGGAAGCTGATCGTCTTGTCGAAGGAGAAGGAGATGGTCTTGATTTTGTCGTCCCCTTCCAGTTTCAAAACCGCATCAAGAAAATCCTTGAGGGCGTCCTCGCTGTCAAAAAGTTCCTTGAATGCCGGGTCGTATTTCGGGTCCAGATAAACCTGTCCCTGGAACTCCACAGGAATCTGTCTTGCCTTGCTTTTAGCCTTGTTCTCTGAGTTGTTCATTATTCCTCCATGTTTCGAGCGCTTGTTGCGCTCACTATTAACACGCAGGAAATTTCCCGACGAACCCGCTTTTGATGGAAAAATTTTCTTTACCCTATAAGTAGTTTAAACTTCGTAAATTCCCGGTTCTTTCCAGTTTTCATCCCGGTTGCTGTTGAAACTGTTGTCGTTTACACTTTCGGCGGGGTGGGCGGGCCACGGCGATTCCACCACTTCCTTGATTTGTGCGGCCTGCTGTTCGCGCTTCTTGTGCCAGATTTCAAGCTGTTCCTTGAACTTGTTGCGGAGCAGTTCCATGCCGATGTTTTCCTTGGCGCTAACCTGAATGGCTTCGGGATAGTTCTCGCGAAGTTCGTTACGGCGGGCTTCGTCGCAGGTTTCCACCTTGTTGAACACGCGGATTCGCGGCGTCACGGAACTGATAATGCCCTGCAGCGTCTTGTGGGTCACTTCCAGATGTTCGCGGTAGTCCGGGGCGCTTCCGTCCACCACTTCCAAGATGCAGTCGGCGTGGGCGGCCACACCCAGGGTACTCTTGAAGGTTTCAATCAAGTTGTGGGGGAGCTTGCGGATAAATCCTACGGTGTCGGACAAAATAATGTTCTCGCCGTCCAGGAACAGTTTACGAGTGGTACTGTCCAATGTGGCGAAGAGCTTGTCTTCTACATAAACGTCTGCACCGGTAAGGCGGTTTGTCAAAGTGCTTTTGCCTGCGTTGGTGTAGCCCACGATACCCATGTGGAAAATGTCGTTTCTGTTCTGGGCCTGGCTTTCGCGAGCGTCCTCGATCTTTTCAAGCTTTTTCTTCAGTTCCTGGATTCGCTTACGAATCATTCGACGGTCCGTTTCCAACTGGGTTTCGCCAGGACCCTTGGTGCCGATACCGCCGTTATGCTGACGGCAAAGGTGAGTCCATGCACCTGTGAGGCGGGGCATCATGTACTGCAGCTGGGCCACTTCCACCATGAGGCGGCTTTCGGCAGTGACGGCATGCTTTGCAAAAATATCCAGAATCAAACCGGTGCGGTCCAGCACCTTGATGCCCGGCAGACGCTGCTCCAAATTGCGCACCTGGGAACCACTGAGGTCGTCATCGAAAACCACCATCTTGGCGTCAAGTTCCTCAAGAGCCATCTTGATTTCGTGAACCTTGCCTTCGCCGATGAGGGTGGCGGCGTTAAACTGTTGTACGCGTTGCAAGAAACTTTTCACAACCTCAGCGCCGGCGGTTTCTGCCAGTCGACCAAGTTCTGCCAGTTGTTCGGTGGCAAGCCAGGAGCGGATTTTCGGGGTGGCGATGCCCACAAGAATGCAGCGTTCTTTCTGCACCTTGTTTTCCTTGAGACCTCTTTCTCCGCGAGCTTCACGCTTTTTGCTTCCGGATTCATTTGCCTTGAATTCGTCGGCGTGTTCAGCGTCCAGTCCTCGGTTGAACTCCGGGTTGTTTCCTCGATTTCGCTGGTTATCTTGTCTACGCACTAGGTTGTTCCTTTTTCGTACTGGTTCGTAATATAAAAATTTTGAGCCGTTTTATTTTATTATATTGGGGCAAGATGAAACTTCGCTTGACCACAGAAACTAAGAACCGCTTGAAGCGCTTCCGCAAGAATAAGCGCGCGTTTTATTCCTTGATTGTTCTTGTGGTGGTCTACCTGCTTTCCCTGACCAGCCCCTGGACGGTGAATGACGAACCTCTGGTCCTGCGTTATCAGGGCAAGACTTATTTCCCGGCATTTGCCCGCTATAGTGAAAAGGACTTCGGGGGCAGTTACGATACGGAGCAGGACTACGCCAAGCTTTTTGCCGACGTCCGAGAATGCGAAGAAGACGCCGCGGTCGGTTTCCCGCGCGCAGGCGGTTGCCCCGAGACTTGGGCCATCATGCCTCCTGTGGCTCACGACCCGCTGAAGGCGGACCTGAGCGGTGACGGCGCTCCTCCTTTTGCTCCCAGCAGCGAACATTGGCTGGGTACCGATGCCAACGGCCGCGATGTGCTGGCCCGCTTGATCCATGGTTTTAGAATCTGTATTTCCTTTAGCTTGCTGCTGACCGTGCTGGGAACTTTCCTGGGCATTGTGATTGGCGGTATCCAGGGTTACTTGGGCAAGTTCTGGGATACGGGCATGCAGCGCTTTATCGAAATCTGGTCTTCGCTGCCCATGCTCTATGTGGTGATCTTGATCGGCAGTATTTATGGCCGTAGCTTCTGGCTTTTGATTTTGATCATGGCTGCCTTCAACTGGATTTCTCTCAGCTACTACATGCGTGGCGAATTTCTGAAGCTCCGCAGCATGACCTATGTGCAGTCTGCAAAGGTTCTGGGCCTGGGGCACCGTCATATTTTCTTCAAGGAAATTCTGCCCAACGCCATGACCCCGGTGGTCACGTTGTTCCCCTTCACCTTGATTGGCGGTATCGGTAGCTTGACTTCTCTGGACTTCCTGGGCTTCGGCCTGCAACCGCCTACACCTAGCTGGGGCGAACTGATGAGCCAGGGCTTGAACAATCTTTATGCACCTTGGATTTCCGTGAGCACTGTTCTCGCCCTTTTTGTGACTTTGCTTTTGACCACTTTTGTTGGGGAAGGTGTCCGTGATGCCATGGACCCCAAGTCCGGCGACCGTTACATTTAATGGGGTAGGCGATGAGCGAAATTAAGACAGGCTTGATTCTTGAGGGTGGCGCAATGCGTGGCCTTTTCACCTGCGGCATTCTCGATGTGATGATGGAGCAGGGAATTGAAGTGGACGGTGCTGTTGGCGTTTCCGCCGGTGCTGCGTTTGGTTGCAACATGAAAAGTCGCCAGCCGGGCCGAGCCCTCCGCTACAACCTTCGTTTTGCCAAGGACAAGCGTTACTGCAGTTTCAGTAACTTGTTCAAGACAGGCGACCTTTATGATGCCGATTTCTGCTACAAGCAGATTCCCCGCGTGTTGGATCCCTTCGATTACGATGCTTTGGTGAAGAACCCCATGGAATTCCACATGGTGGCAACCAACGCCGAAACGGGCGAGGCCGCTTACTTCAAGATGAACGACGGTTTGGGCGACGATCTGGAATGGATGCGCGCATCAGCCTCCATGCCTTTGGCTGCAAGACTGGTGGACATTCAGGGCCACAAGTACATGGACGGTGGCATTGCGGATTCAATTCCCCTGCAGTATTTTGAATCCATCGGCTTCAATCGCAATATCGTGATTTTGACTCAGCCCCGCAGCTACGAAAAGAAGAAAAACCAGCTGGTGCCTATTATGCGCCTGGTGTACCGCAAGTACCCGAAGCTGGTGGATGCGGTGGCAAATCGTCACATCATGTATAACGAAGAAACCCGCTATGTCTTCGAGCAGGAAAAGCAGGGCAACGTGATGGTGCTGTGTCCGGAGGCGTCCCTCGGTATTGGCCGTACGGAAAGTGACCCGGTGAAGTTGCAGCGTGTCTATGACCAAGGTCGCGAATTGGCAATGAAGCGTCTTGACGAAATCAAGGCTTTCCTGAAGAAGTAGGTTTGAAGTGCCCGAAGTGAATTCTGAAAAGTGCGTTGCAGGTCGCGGAAACGAAACCCCGGTTCTCGCGGTTCGCGATTTGTCTGTTGCCTTTGGCAACGGACAGAAGAATGCTGCGCCTGTTCAGGTGACGGACCGTGTTTCCTTCGAAATTTATCCTGGCGAATTCTTTGCGCTGGTGGGCGAGTCCGGTTGCGGTAAGAGCGTTACCGCCATGAGCATTTTGCGTTTGCTCCCGCAGCCCTCCGCAAAAATCGTCAGCGGTTCCGTGGAATTTATTTCCTCCGACAAGACCATCGACTTGTCCACTCTTGCTCTCAAGGATTTGCAGAATATTCGCGGTTCCGAAATCGCATGCATTTTCCAGGAACCCATGCAGGCCTTGAATCCGGTGCTTACCATCAAGAAACAACTGATGGAAGTTTTCAAGTTTGGCGTTCGCCCATCAAAGGATGGCGCTACAGTAAATCCGGATGCAGAAATTCGCCGCATGCTGAATCTGGCGGGCTTCACTGATCCCGACCGCGTTCTGAATTCTTATCCTCATGAACTTTCCGGCGGTATGCTTCAGCGCATCTGCATCGTGATGGCCCTGTTGCCAAAGCCCAAGCTGATTATCGCCGACGAACCGACCACGGCTCTCGACGTTACCGTGCAGGCCCAAGTTCTTGAAGTCCTTAAGGAAATGGCTGAAAGTACAGGAACTGCGGTTCTCCTCATTACTCACAACATGGGCATTGTTTCCCAGTACGCCAATCGCGTTGCTGTGATGTATGCTGGCCGCATTGTGGAAGTGGGCCCCGTCCGCGAAGTCATCAAGAATCCCTTGCATCCTTATACTCAGGGCTTGCTTGCCGCTATTCCCGAAAGCCACAGCGAAATGCGCACGCTGAAATCCATTCCGGGTTCTGTGCCGCACCCCAAGGATTTTGTGGCAGGTTGCCGCTTTGCTGACCGTTGCGAAAAGTGTTCCGCCTGCAGCGCCGAAGTTCAGGCCAAGTGCCGCTCCAATGAACTTCCGCCGGAATACGTTGATTCTACCAACGAAAAAACAGCAGGCGATCATAAGGCCCGCTGCTTCGCTCTTTAATGCCGACGCACTTACGGCTTAAAGATTCAAAATCATTCGACTGATTTTTTCATAATATGGGTTCCCGCAATCGGCATAGGAAAGCGGGTCCATTGCAATTTTAAAAAAGATGAACTTGCTCAGCTCTTTCCGCCTGATGGGTGCGTCGTTTTCAGGGAAGAAGGCGAACACCTCGTGCCTAAAGAAAGCTTCTAGCCTTTTCAAGTTTCCGTGCAACTTGTGGATGTTATTCTTCAGGTCCTCAAAATTCTTGAGGAGATCATTGGGGTGATTTTTGCTCATTTGCTGGACACGTGTGGCATAAAATCGGCTGTATAAAGTTCTTTTGGCGGAATTGGCTTGATTGTTGATAAAAAACGAAAGTTGCATTCCATCGGGGCCGATGATAACGTTTCTACTGAGAGTTGGATCTTCTATTTTGGCAAGAGATTCTTCTGCAGATTCAAGATTCTGGATTGCAATTACCAGTTTTTCATAAAAGTCCTGGATGTCATTGAAGGTGGTTGGAAAGTCCAAATCAAAAGAAGCGGATCCTTGGATGTAATTGTTTCCAAAGGTCATTTGCGTGCTTGCGTAGCTTACGGCAAATTCTTCCATGCCAATAGTTTCCCGGTGGGTGCCAAAATCATTTGCCAGTTTGCATAAACTTTCCAGCGAAATGGAATGCTTGTAAAAGTATTCGTGAAAGAAAATCTTTTCCAAGTCATCAACGGTTTTGGGAGTATTGAAGAGTGTTGGCTTGGGCGAATAGTAGGAAAAATTTTCAGAAAAGCCTCGGGCAAGAAGATCTTTGTTCGGGGTTGCTTTTGCAAAGTAGATGGAACTGGGGTCGTTCAGCAATTTCTTTAAAATCATAACATAGTGGTCGTAAGTTTCAATAGTGAAACCGTCTTCCAACTTGCTGCTTGGAATATCCTTGATGGCGTTCTTTAATTGGATGCTTGTTGTAAAGTTGACTCTAATTCGGATTGGCTCCTTGAATTGAAAGAAGTGCTCTTCGTTAATTTGGGAAAGAATCTTGTAGGACTCCGGAATTATCTTCGCCTTGATTTTTAGAGAATCCTGAATTTTAGGTGTGATTTTAATATAGTCACCCTCAAAAATTTTCTTGACAATTTCCCTTGCATCGTCGGCGTTCTTTACATATGCCCTGCTGACAAAGATACACAAACGGTTTGTGTCGATATGGATTTCTTCGCCGTTGAGGAATTGCCTTACTTTTTGGGCGTGAGGAGTGCTTGCAACATCTTTCCAAACCTGGATTTCTTTACTAAAACCGTTAGGGGTTCCCTTCAAATTTTTAAGGTAGGGCTTAGCCTCTTTCCAGCAAGTGACGGAGTGGGGAATGGATACGTTGACGCTTGCGGTAAGTGCCTGATCACATTTTGGTGTTGCGTATATAACAGTCATAAAAAAAGAACCTGCAGATGTTTCTACAGGTTCTATCGTACTTTATAAAGTATTTGTCAGAACTATTTGAAATTTTTGCACCACTTGGGCACGATTTCTGTTGCCTTGCCCTGGATGCAGACATCGGTGTAGGGATCGCTGGTAGGAACTTCCAAATTCAGGCAGGTGACTTTTGCACCATAGGAATGGGCGAAGCTCTTGAAGCCTGCGGCAGGGTAGACCACGCTACTGGTTCCAATGTAAACGAATTCTTCGCAATTCTGCAGGACATCCTGGATCTGGTCCATGTACAAGGGCTGTTCTCCGAAGAATACGATATCGGGGCGACTCATGGCTCCGCAGAAGGGGCAGCGGGTTTCCATGGTTTCGTCTTCATTGAAGATGAACTTGTGTTCCGGATTCCTTTCGCAGGTAAGGCGCATCAGGTCGCCGTGCATGTGCAAGACCCTACAGCTGCCGGCACGTTCGTGGAGGTTGTCCACGTTCTGGGTGATCAGCAGGAAATCGTCCTTCAGGCGGTGCTCCAGTTCCGCCAACGCAATATGTGCCGCATTGGGTTCGTGGTCCTTCAGGCCGCCCCTCAAGAAGTTGTAAAAGTCCTTCACACGCTTCTTGTCGCGGAAGTAACCCTCGGGCGTACACACGTCGTCAATGCTTTCATGCTCCCACATCCCGTCGTTTCCGCGGAAGGTGCGCAGTCCGGATTCCGCACTGATGCCGGCACCCGTCAGAACAACCAGGCGCTTTTTTGCAAGCTTCATCATTACAGACCGCCAAAGAACAAGGTTTCTGCCAGAATACCCTTCTCGAAGTCGGGCAGGTAAAGGCTTTCGTTTTCGCCGTGGGCGTTGCATTCAGGATCTTCGAGACCGGTCAGCAGAATAGGAATGTCGCCGAAGGTCTTGCGGAAAAGTTCTGCACCAGGAATGCTTGCGCCGCAGCCAATGAACTTGGTGGGGGATTCGTAGGCTTCGCCCATGGACTTGCTCATCAGCTGGAAGAAGGGGTGGCTGGTGTCCGTCACGAAGGGATTTGCACCGTCCTCGATATCGAACTTGATTTCTAGACCGTAGGGAACCTGCTTCCTGAGGAAATCCACCAGCAAGTCTGTGCAGTGTTCTGCATCCATGCCCGGAGCAAGGCGGATGCCGATGCGGGCGTAGGCGGAGTCCTGCAGAACGTTGCCTGCGTTCAGGCGGCTGCCCACTTCCATGGCGGTTACCGTAATGGAAGGCCTGCGCCAGTTGGCAAGGAGGATTTCATCTTCGGGGACCAGGAGCTGCACGCTGTCCAGCACGCCGCCGTCGTTACGGAAAATCTTTTCGGTCATGCCCAGGCTCTTGTAGGATTCAAGTTCTTCTGCGGTGGGCGGAACCATGTTGTCTTCGAAATTCGGGATGAGAATCTTGCCTGTGCCATCGGTCAGGCTAGCGATCATGCGGCAGAGAACCTGGGCCACGTCGGGAATGGGGCCGGACCAGGAACCAGAATGGAGGGGTGCCTTGGTGGCCTTCAGTTCCACGGAAACGGCGCTCATGCCACGGAGAGTGGTCGTGATGGAGGGGGTGCCCTTGGCAAAGTTCCCCAGGTCCGCAACGATCACTGCATCGCACTTCAGAAGTTCTGCATGCTGGGAGAGAATCTGTGCAAAGCCTGCGCTACCGGATTCTTCTTCGCCTTCGATAATAAACTTCAGGTTGGGACCATCGTTACCCTTGAGGGCGCGAACCTGTTCAAGGGCTGCCAAATGGGTAATGATACCGGCCTTGTCGTCGGCAGTGCCTCGGCCGAAAAGACGTTCACCGTTGTCGCCCATAACAGCTTCAAAAGGCTTGGTGTTCCACAAGGCTTCGCGCATGGGCGGCTGCACATCGTGATGGGCGTACAACAAAATGGTGGGCTTGTCGGGGGAGGTGAGGCTTTCGCCATAGACCGTGGGGCGACCGCTGGGAGGCACCAGGAACTGCACATTGGAAAGTCCTGCCTCCAGGAACATCTTTTTCACGGCCTCGGCAGATTCCAGGACAAACTTCTGGTCAAAATTGTCGAAACTGATGGAAGGAATGCTGACAAGTTTGCTCAGTTTTTCAATGTACCGGGGCATATTGTCGTGAATGATTTTCTTAAGCTGTTGTTCCATATCCATCTCCAATAAATGTTTACATTAAAATAGCAAACTATTTTCTATTTTATAGGTACAGCCAACCCTTTGAGGATCGACTATGAGTTTTAAATGTGTCAATCACGAATACTACCTTAATTTTGGTGATAGAGTCCTTGCTCTGATTAGAAAGATTTTTCATAACAACCCGGAATTCCGCCACGACTCCCTGAAGCATGTGGCTCATTTCGCACCCTTCATTCCCTTTATGGGCGGTCATCCCGACAAGAAGAAGACCCTGAAGCGTGTGGTGACTTTCCCGGACCATAGCAATTCCCTTTATTTCGGTTGCCCCATCATTTTGGCCGCCGGCGCAAACAAGACAGCAAAGCGCATCTGCGACTACGCCAACATGGGCTTCGGTGGTATTTCCGTAGGTACTGCTACCCGCAACTACCGCGAAGGCAACACCCATCGCCCCCGTATCGGCTTCCTGGAAAACGAACGTGCCATCCACAACAGCATGGGCTTGAATAACGAAGGTGTTGAAGTCATTGCCAAGCGCGTCGATCAGCAGCTGATGAAGGCCCACAAGGTGGGTATGTGCGTTGGTGTTTCCGTTGCCGAAACTCCGGGCCTTACCGACGAAAACGAAAAGTTGAAGGACGTTGTAGAAAGTTTCTCCATTGCCTACAAGGCTGGTGACTACATCGAAATCAACGTGAGCTGCCCCAACACCGGTGAATCCCGCGTGGACATGGACTTGACTCTTACCGAAAAGATTTTCGAAGAAATCATGAAGTTCCGTAACAGCCAGACTTTGCGTAAGGCTGTCTATGCCAAGATCAGTCCGGACCTTTCTGAACGCCACCTGGTGAACATCATGGATATGCTGGTCCGTACCGGCGTCAATGGTGTTGTGGTGGGCAATACTTACCCGACTAAGAAGATTAGCGAACTTCCGGTGCAGACCAAGTTCGAAGACTTGACCCCGCTCCGTGCCGATGGTGACTGTGGTGGTATGTCTGGCCGTCCCCTTTATGAAAACATGCTGTGGAACGTGAAGTACATTCGCGAACACTATCCGCAGATGAGCGTCATTGCCTGTGGCGGTATTGACCATGGTTTCAAGATTTACGACTTGATCAAGCTTGGTGTAGATGCTGTGCAGTGCTATTCCGTAGTTGCTTTCCGTTGGATGGCTGCTCATGCCATGCGTAAGGAACTGGAAGCCGCCCTTTACGAAGAAGGCTACAGATCCTTGGCTGAATACGACGACCGTAACCCGAAGCAGACAAAGGTTGAATAATGCGTAAGATTTTGTTCTTGCTCGCTATTGTGGTTTCCTCCTCCTGGGCTGGCTTCTTCATTGAAGAAGGCTCTGCTGCCAAGACTGAACCTGCCCGTGAACTTCCCACATGGTTCTATGGTGGATCCGTGGACTTGGGTTACTACATTCGCTCCATTGATGTGGGCGTGAATGTGGAAGGTGAATACCGCTTGGGCAAGCACAATTCTTTTGCTCTGTTTGCCGATGCACTTTTCCCGGGTTGCGTCTTTGGTGTTGGTCTTGACTGGAGATTCTTCTTTGGCGGCTCCTTGATGGAACTGACTTACGATGACTATGTCAAGGTCGGTTTTTCCGGTGTCTTTGTGAAGAACTACGATGAATTGAACGTGGCTCCCATGATTTCTCTTGGTTACGGCCGCGACTTTATGCCCCTCCAGAAGGCTAGCTTCCTTGTCCGTCTGGAAATCAGCGTGGGTTACATGTTCGGCGAAGGCATTGTGGAAGATGACAATGACCAGTTCCTGAATCGTGAAACAAACTTTCTGGCCCATTTCAATATCGGCGTTCTGCTGTTCTAAAAGTTAGTGCTAAATGAAGTGCTTTAAGTTATCTGTTTTGCTGATTGCCTTTGCGACAAGTTTCTCTTGTGCAGTGCCGTGGCTTGGCCTTACCTTTAAAAAGGCAACTTACGAAAATCATTTGTCTCTGGTGGTGAAGGGCGTTCATCCTAATTCCGGTTGTTTTAATGTAGGCATGCAGGCCGAGGACCAGATTATTGGTGTGCAGGGTGTGGCTCTTACAGATATGTCCCAGATCCAGAATGCGGTGTCCAAGGGTAAGACCGGTCAGAGCATCAAACTGGAAATTCTTCGCGACGGCAAGAAGCAGACTTTGAACGTGAAGTTGACTGACCGTCCCGATGATATCAGTAGCCTCACAGGTTCTGCCGTCGGTAGCAAGATTGCTGAATTCAAGGCCAACTTCTATCAGAATGGTGAAAAGCGCCAGGCAAAGCCTAAGGCTACCTTGCTGGACTTCTGGGCAACTTGGTGTGGCCCTTGCCGCAAGACTTTGCCCGTACTTGCCAACGTGTACAATAAGTATGCATCCCAGGGTCTTGAAGTTATCGGCATTTCTAGCGAAGATGTAAATACGCTGAACGCTTTCTATTCAAGTCAGCATAAGTCCCCGTACCCGCTTTATCGCGATGCCACACAAGACCTCTGGCGTCGTTATGGAATCCGTGCGGTACCGACCCTCATGTTGCTTGATCAGAATGGTTACATCAAACGCGTCTGGAGCGGCGCTCCCAGCCAGGCACTTGTAGAAAAGCTTGTGCTTGAAGTCATGAACGAAGCAAAGTAAAATGTCGTGGGCTTGACCTGCGAACGCTCAATAAAAAAAGGCCCGGGTAAAACCCGAGCTTTTTTATTTCCGAAGTTTCCCTCGGATCTCCATAGAAAATTATTCAGCGATGCCGGCTTTCTTCTGGGTAGCGAAGATTGCGTCGTATTCCTGCTTGGAAATTCTCTTGTAACCGGTGGTGATGCCGCCGAATTCGTAGTAGGCGGAGTCTCCCTTGACGCTCATGCAGTAAAGCATGTCCAGAGAATTGGTGCCGCAGATCTTGCCATCGTTAATGGTAGCGTTCAGGTCGCCATTGATATTGCGAATGGTGTAGTTTTCACCACCTGCAGGCAAGACTTCGAAAATCATGTTGGATTCACCCTGCCAGCAACCAGCGTAGTTTGCGGAATTGTTTTCGCAAGCGGAGAACATCAGGGTAGAAAGAGCAATAGCAGAAATAGTGAGAATCTTTTTCATGCCCATAAAATAGTTATTTTTTCCCTTGAAAACATGGGATTTCTTGTAAAACATTTGTATTTATTGGCGCCCGTATTGGCTATTTTGTTGCTTTTTGGGGCGTATAACCTCATTAAGGCGAATAATCGCCCTATCCCGAAATACGAGCCAAAATACGTGGAGGATACCTGGTCCCCCGAGGAATATCTCAAGCATTTGAAAGCCCGCCCCTTTAACGAACGCGAACTGCACCGCCTGCTGGTGCGCCGTACCCGTCAAAAGGAAGGTGTTTACCTGGAAAGCCTGGAGCCTGTCATGGACACCGTGGGCATTATCGTGGTAAACGTGTTCCACAACGTGATGGGGGATGACTACGTTCCCGTGATTACCAGCGGAAACGACTATCCTTACCATGCCCGTAATTCAAAGCACTACTTCAACAAGGCCATCGATTTTCGTATAAAGTATATCCCCATTGAAAAACGCCGGATGATTGTCACCGGCGTTGAGGATAAGCTAAAAGGTCTGTGCCGCGTTCTTTGGGAAAAAGGCGACGCGGAACACCTTCACGTAGAACTGCTTGAATAGGGCTTCGAACCTCGAGCCTGGAACCTCGTGCCTACTTACAGCAGCGGAAGCCCACGGACGGATACTGGTTCTGGGGATAGAAGCTGAACTTGCTTTCGGTACACTTGCTTCCGTTATTGGTATTCCAGGCACCGCCTGCAACCAGGAACATATTGGGATGATCCTTGCTGGGGGAGGATGTCCATTCCCAGAGGTTTCCGTTCATGTCGTACATGCCCCACCAGCTACGGCACTGATCCTTACGGCCGCTGCGCTTTGCAGTCTTGGTGTTGGTGTTGCACTTGTTCTGGCGGTAGCTATCACCGTATGAATACTTGAAGTTGTCCTTGCCGCGGCATGCTGCCTGCCATTCATCGATGGAGCAGAGGTGCTTGCCTTCCTTGGCGCAGAGGGCCACGGCTTCTTCCTGGGAAACCATGTCCTTCGGATTTTCGTCAGCCTTGTTGGGGTATTCGTAGGCGTCTACGCAAACGGTCTTGCCACCCACGGGAACGGGGTAGGCGTTCTTGCCACAAACGTTGTCGCTGGCCATATCGTACTTGGCTTCTTCCCACGGGGTGCGATTGCCAACAGAGTCTTCTGCGAAGTAGAATACGGAACCAGTCTTGTTGTATTCCATAGCCTTGCCTGCTTCCACGGGATTCATGGTGTCACCGATGGAGAGGTAGGTCTTGCACTTGATTTCGTCGCACTTCACCTTCAGCTTGATGGGGTCGTAGTAACGGCCGGCCGGCGGGGTGATTTCTGCTGTGGGCGGAACCTTGTCGGAATTGCGGATGCTATCCTGGATGCGCTTCTTTTCGGCTTCTTCTGCAGCAGCCTTTTCTGCGGCGGCGATACTGTCGGCAATAGCCTTGTTGGCTCTGTCGATGGAATCCTTGACTGCAGCCAAGCTATCGTTTACGTGCTTGATGCTGTCGCGAACATGCTTGATGCTATCGCGGTTCACACGGGGCTTCGGCGGTTCCACAACCGGTTCTACCTTCGGGGTGTCGGCAACGACGGTGTCCACGGGAATAGCTGCCAGGGAGTCTGCGATGCGGAGGCTGTCGGCACGCATCTTCTCGATTTGACGGAGGCTGTCCAAGGTGTGACGGCGCTGCATTTCCAGAGCGGTTTCCTGTTCCTTGGCCAAGGCTTCCTGCTTGATCTGGTCCAGGTGGCACTGCGCAATAAAAAGGCATACCAGCAAAAGGAACATTAAAACGAGAATGGCGATGTTCTTCTTTTTACGCTTGTTCTTCTGGGCGTCCTGATTGTTCTGAGTATTCTGATTTTCGCTCATAAAATTTCTCTTAAAACCCGGTGGATTTTATGCGTTCTTTTCTGCAGCGGCAGATTCTGCCTTTTCTGTTTCGCGTACGTCGTTAAACAATTCACCCCAGTGGCGGATGATTTCCTGCTTCAGTTCCTGCACGCTGATGTTGCGGCGCAGGGTGTTACGGTAGGCGATGGAAATGTAGCCTGTTTCTTCGGAAACAACGATGACCAGGGCGTCGCATTCGGAAGCCAAGGCCTTTGCCGCACGGTGACGCATACCGTAGCCGGCTTCCTTTTCTGCGTTACCGGTGGGCATAGGCAAAATACAGCCGGCGGCAACAATGCGCTTGCTGTTCAAGATTACGGCACCGTCATGAAGGGCGGAGTTGGGGAAGAACAAGGCGCGCAAAAGACGGGTGCTGATTCGTGCGTCAAGGATTTCACCAGTGTCGGCGTAGTTCTTAAGACCCACGCGCTTTTCCAATACAATCAAGGCACCGGTCTTTGTCTTTGCCAGGTCCTGTGCTGCGGCAGAAATTGTCTTGGTGATTTCGTCAAGGCCGCTGGTATGGAAGAACATGCTATGGAAATTCATCTTACTTGCGGCCTGGCCGATTCGGGTCAAGGCGCTTCGGATTTCCGGCTGGAACAAAATCACGATGGCGATAATACCCAAGGTTGCCAGGTTACTGATGAGCCACACCACGGTGTGCAATTCCCACCACTGGGCAATGATCCAGGCGAGAATCAGGAGCATGCCACCGAAAAGCATCTGGGCTGCGCGGGTTCCGCGGAACAGCAAGAAGATGTAGTAGAGAATAATGGAAATAAGCAGAATATCAAGAATATCTGCCATGCGAACATCGATGATATCGAATAACTTAAACAGAACCATTGGTCATGGCCTCCAAGTATAGCATGGATTCGTGAGCTTCCTTAACGTCGTGGACTCGAATGCAGCTGGCTCCACCCAGGGCGGCAACGATGCCTGCGGTAACGGTGGGAATCAGGCGGTCGCTATTTTCGAGACCTTTCATTTTTCCGATGTAGGACTTGCGGGAGCTGCCGATAAGAACGGGGTAGCCTTCGTCCAGGAAGTCTTCAACGGACTTCATCAAGTCGATATTGTCCTGGGCGGTCTTTCCAAAACCGATCCCTGGGTCAAGGCAAATTCTTTGGGGGTCCACCTTCAGGGCCAAGAGCTTGAGAACCTGGTCCATCAGTTCATCGTGGACTTCCTTCACCACGTTTTCGTAGGGCTTGAAGTCCTGCTGCATGGTGCCGAAGTTTCCGCGGATGTGGTTCAGTACAACAGATGCGCCTGTGTCGGCAACGGCCTGGACCATGTCGGGGTCCATGGTCAACGCACTAATGTCGTTGATGATATGTGCCCCACGCTTCATGGATTCGCGGGCCACTTTCGCCTTGACGGTATCGATGGAAATGTAGAACTTGCGGCCGGAAGTCTTGGCGTAGTCCACAAGGCGTTCCACCAGAGGGCAGACGCGTCGGATTTCCTCGTCTACGGGAACGGGGGTGCTTCCGGGGCGGCTGCTTTCGCCACCGATGTCCAGAATGATTGCGCCTTCGTCCAGGAGCTTGAGGGAGTGTTCAAATGCTGCGTCCAGAGTGTTGTGCTGGCCGCCATCGAAAAAGCTGTCCGGAGTCACGTTCACAATGCCCATGATCAGCGGCGTAGGCTGACAGGAAAGCAATTCGTTTCCGATTTTCCAGGGGAGTGCTCGGGATTTGGACAGCAGTTCGTTAAGCATCTTAAGCCTTCGGTCCTTCTTCTGTGGTGGCGGATGCGTCGGCAGTTTCGCTGCCTTCGGCAGGGGCGGGTTTCACTTCGCTAACAGGGGCGTCGGTTGCGGGAGCAACGGGCGGCTGCTTGCCCGGGTCCGGCGGCGGGGTATTTTCCTTCTTGCGCTTTTCGGCAAGTTCTTCCATGGCCTTGTACTGGCGGCTCTTCTTGGTGCCTTCCAGCTTTTCACCAGCCATGACCTTGTCGATTTCTTCGCGGTCAAGAACTTCGAATTCGAAGAGGGCTTCTGCCAAGGTCTTCAGCTGTTCGCGGTTCTCTTCCAAAAGGTCGAAGGCGCGCTTGTCCAGATTCTTGATGAGGCTGTTGACCGCATTGTCGATCTTCTGGGCCATCATTTCGGACATTTCCTTAGGCTTGCTGATTTCGCGGCCCAGGAAGACTTCGCCATCGGTACGGCTGTAGCAGACCGGTCCGATTTCGTCGTCAAAGCCCCATTCGGTAACCATCTTGCGGGCAAGTTCCGTAGCACGCATAATGTCGTTGCTTGCGCCAGTGCTCTGGTGGTTGAAGAAAATCAATTCAGCCAAGCGGCCGGACATCATGATCATGATGCGTTCTTCGGCGTATTCACGGCTGTAGCTGACCTGGTCACGTTCCGGCAGGCTCATAGTCACGCCAAGAGCGCGGCCGCGGGGAATAATGGTAATCTTGTGGAGCGGGTCGCTGTTCTTGCAAAGCAAGGTCATGAGGGCGTGGCCAGCTTCGTGGTAGGCGGTGTGGCGCTTTTCCTCGTCGGTCATCAAGAGAGTACGGCGTTCTGCACCCATGGAGAGCTTGTCGCGGGCTTCTTCGAAGTCCAGCATGGTCACCTTCTTGTTGTTGAAGCGGGCGGCCATCAAGGCGGCTTCGTTCACCAGGTTTTCCAAGTCTGCACCGGCAAGACCCGGGGTGCCCTTTGCAACAGCCTTTACATCCACGTCGTCTGCCAGAGGAACCTTGCGCTTCTTCAGGTGTACGCGGAGGATTTCTTCACGGCCCTTCAGGTCGGGGAGGCCCACCACAATCTGACGGTCGAAACGACCCGGACGGAGCAATGCCTTGTCCAAAACGTCAGGACGGTTGGTGGCGGCAATAAGGATCACGCCTTCGTTGGCGGTAAAGCCGTCCATTTCCACCAGCAACTGGTTCAAGGTCTGTTCGCGTTCGT
Source organism: Fibrobacter sp. (assembly GCA_024399015.1). GTDB lineage: Bacteria > Fibrobacterota > Fibrobacteria > Fibrobacterales > Fibrobacteraceae > Fibrobacter. The sequence goes on along the minus strand of JAKSIC010000018.1, from coordinate 23,621 downwards.
CGTGACCGCCACCGAGACCTGCGCCACGCTGGCGACCTACGGCGTCGATTTCGTCGATGAACAAAATACAGGGAGCGTTCTTCTTACCGGTTTCGAACAAGTCACGGACGCGGCTTGCACCCACACCCACGAACATTTCCACGAAGTCGGAACCGCTCATGCTAAAGAAGGGAACGCCTGCTTCGCCTGCCACAGCGCGGGCAAGCAAGGTCTTACCGGTACCCGGAGGGCCAACAAGCAAGGCGCCCTTGGGAATACGGCCACCAAGAGAATCGAACTTCTTGGGATCCTTCAAGAATTCCACAAGTTCCTGCAGGTCCTGCTTTGCTTCGTCGCAGCCTGCAACATCGGTGAACAAGGTCTTTTTCTTCTGGTCCAGCTGCTTGGCCTGGCTCTTGCCGAAGGCGAAGGGACCCTTGCTGCCACCACCCATCTGGCGGTTCATCATGAAGTAGAAGAATACAATCAGGAGGATTGCAGGCATGAATGCCACCAAGGTGTCAATCCAGGTGTTTTCTTCGTGGATAACCTTGACCTTGACGCCCTTGAAAACTTCCCAGGCGGTAATCTGGTCGTTGCTGATTTCCAGCATGTGGCTGGTGAAACGCTTGGTTCCCGGCTTGGCGCTGTCGTCGGCGCGGGTGAACCTGGCCAGAACGCTCTGGTTCTTCTTGGCTTCGGCCTGTTCCTCGGCAGTCATTTCGCGGGCACCTTCGATAATGATGCCGTCGCGGGTCTTGTGCAGGGAAAGTTCGGTAATGACCTTGGTGGAGTCACCCATCATTGCCAAAAATTCGGTGCGGGTAATGTTGGATTCGCCTTCGCGATCTGCCAGGGGGAACATGACAAAAAGCAAAAGGATCATCACGATGAGGATGATAAAATTCTTGTTCTTGTATGGAGGGGTTGGTTTGCCCTTAAGTTGACTCATATGGTCCTTTTTTTTGTTCAAAAATCAACACTTTGATCAATACACTGACAAGATACAAATTCTTAAATGTCAGTTGCTGACTTTTTGCTGTAAATCCTGATAATATGGCGGTTTTTCACGATGAAACGTGTGCGGTAGGATAGATTTCGGATTTCACTTACGAAACCCTTGCCCTTGAAGCATCCGATGGGGAAGCGGTACCCCTGTTTATCCAGCCAAAGACGGAAAATTTCGTCCATTCCCCCCTTCAGGGAAACCTTGGCCTTTTTGGTATCCAAAGTGAGGCCATTTTCCGTAGAAACGACCATGGGGGAGAATAGTTTGTCTGCAATGGCCATTACCTTTTCATAGGCGGGGGCGGCCTTCTTGGCGATACGGCAAAGTTGTGCGCTTGCTCCCGAAAATTCCCTTTCCAAATTGGGAAGGGCCTGGAGCCTGATCTGGTTTCTGGCGAACTTTGTATCGGAATTGCTTTCGTCTTCACGCCAGTTTATATCGTTGTCCTTGGCGTACTTTGTCAATTCTTCACGGGAAATGTTCAGGAACGGGCGAAAAATGGCGGGGAAGTCGTCGTGGCCTTCGCGGACCATCTGAATCCCCCGCAAACCTGTAAGGGTGACGCCCCGGCGCAATCTCAAGTAGACTGTTTCCGCCTGGTCTCCCGCATGGTGGGCTGTAACGATGACTGTTTGCATGTCATTGCGAGGCTGAAAGCCGTGGCAATCCAAGTAATTCTTATCCTGCAGTTCAAAAACAATAGATCTCAGTGCCTGGTACCTTGCTTCGCGAGCATTATTCTCCAGCGAACCTTCCCTGGCTTTGAGCGCCTCGCCGTCCAGCCTCTTCAAGAAAAAGGGGACTCCCTGGGCCTCCGCAAATTGCTCCACCAGCTCTGCGTCCAGGTCGGCGGAGCCTTCTCGAAGCCCGTGATGCACGTGGGCAACCCCCAGCCATTCAATACCCAGGGCATATTTGTTGCAAATAAAGAAATGGGCCAGACACATGGAGTCCAACCCACCGGAAACCGCCAGCAGCAAGTTCTTCCAGCCATTTCGCTGGATAGTCTCCTTGATGTCGGCTAGCGAAATATTCATTGTTTTTGAAATTACCCCTGAAGCCTCGCGCCTCGAACCTCGTGCCTCGAACCTATTTCTCGCACTTCTTAAAGAAACAGCTTCTTGCACCTGTGTGGCAAGCAACCTGGGGACCCTGCATGCGGACCTTGAAAAGGAGGGCGTCGCTATCGCAGTCGGTAGCCCATTCCACCACGGTCATTACGTTACCGCTGGTGTCGCCCTTGTGCCAGTATTCCTTGCGGCTACGGCTCCAAAAGACCATTTCACCGCATTCCTGGGTGCGGCGGAGGGCTTCTTCGTTCATCCAGGCCATCATGAGAACGTCGCCCTTGTCGGCATCCTGTACAATAGCGGGGGCCAGCATCACGCCGTCCACTTCCACTTCGAACTTAACTTCCTTCATGATATCTTCGAACTTCATAAGAGCCTTCCTTGTTTTACGGCACCAAATATAAAAAATTAAAAACTGTTGTCCTTGTGTCCCGCATCTTGAATAAGTTTTATTATAATTTCCTTACATTTTTTAAAAATGGCCAAAGAACAATCTTGTTTTTTGGAAAATTAGGAGAACAAAATGGGCATCTGGAGCTTTTTATCCAGTATTTTTGGCGCTAAGAATGAAAAGCGCAATTCTATCACCGTTCAGTCTGTCAAGCAGGACTATCCTTTTGAACTGGAAGACAACAAGAAAATGTTCTGGTTCACCAAGGACTGCAAAATCGATGTGATCGGTACTCGTCGTTTCCCGTCCGAAGGCAAGGAACGTCAGTTCATTCTGCACGTGACCTTCAAGAAGGGCTTCATGACCGATGGTGCTTCCGCTCCCGATATTTTCGGCTGTGTGGTTCCTCATTATAAGGAAGGCAACGACCTTTACAATGCTGCCCCCTTCATTCACGACGGCCTCTATGTTTGGGGTGGTGAAGTCACCGGTCTCGACAAGAAGCTGAGCCGTGAAGAATGCGACGATATCCTTCGCGAAATCTGGAAGAAGGCCGGCATGGGCCGCAAGATTCGTGGTTGTGCTGACTTCGGTATCGAACTTTTCGCAGGTTCCAAGTCTCATTGGGGCCAGCAGTCCGATGATCTAGATTGCAAGCACCTCTTTGTCACCAAGTGGGAATACCGCTAATCTTTAAACCGGCCTAGCGGTTTGCAAATCAATTTTTTACAAAGGGGAAGCACAATTTTGACAAAAAAATTGTTATATTATGGTTCCTCCTAACCCCCAAATGACAGGTGCTGACTTCGGTTAGCACCTGTTTTTTTGTTCTCGAGGGGCTATTTTTCCGCTTTATCCTTGGGGAGCACCAGGTTCAGGATAACGGCCAGCACGAAGACCACGGCCACGCAGTTTTCAGCGAAGACGGTCTGGATGATCTGGGGGAATACCTTGAACATCTGGGAGGCGGAAGTGAAGCCTAGGCCTACGCTGAGGGAAAGGCTCACGATAATCATGTTACGCTGGCTGAAGCCCGCCTTGGCAAGCATTCCGAAACCTGCGAAGAGGATGGAGCCGAACATCATGATGGTGCAACCGCCCAGAACCGCCTGCGGAATGGTGGTGAGGAGGGTGCCTACCGGCGGGAAGATGCCGCCCAGCAGCATAATGATTGCGCCTGTGGCGATGGTAAAACGGTTCACGACACCGGAAAGGGAGGCGAGGCCCACGTTCTGGCTGAAGGAAGTAATCGGGGTGCAGCCGAAGATGCCGGAAAGGGTGCTGACGAAACCGTCGCAGGAAATGGCTCGGCCCAGTTCGTCTTTATGCACCTGGCGCTTCAATGCTCCGCTGACGAGAGCGCTGGTGTCACCCACAGTTTCCGTCGCAGAAACCAGGAAGATGGCCACCACAGAAAGGATGGCTCCCAGGTGGAATTCCGGAGTGAAGGGGAGAACCTTGGGGAGGGCGATAATGCTGCAGTTGGAAAGTCCGGAGAAGTCCACCATGCCCATGCAGAGGGAAACGATGTAACCTACCACAAGGCCCACCAGCACGGAAAGGGAACGGAGGAAGCCCTTGGCGAAAACCTGGGTGAGGAGGCAGGCCAGAAGGGTGATGGTGCCTACGATCCAGTTGTGGGAGGCGCCGAAGTCTGCTGCACCCTGGCCGCCGGCAAAGGAGTTTGCGCCGATGGGGAGCAGCGAGAAACCGATGGCGGTCACCACGGTGGCAGCCACAATATGGGGAACAAGCTTCAGCCAGTATTTTGCAAAGAGGCCCAGCAAACCTTCCACGATACCGCCGATAATCACTGCGCCCATGAGGGTACCCATGCCCTGGGTTGTACCGATGTAGATGGAGGTGGAAAGGAAGGTAAAGCTAATGCCCATGACGATGGGGAGGCGGGCGCCGATCCTCCAGACGGGGAACAGCTGGATCATGGTGCCGATGCCCGCGATAATCATGCAGTTCTGGATGAGGCTTGCGGTAAGGCCCTTGTCGATGCCAACCACGCCTGCGAGAATGATGATGGGGGTGATGTTACTGACGAACATGGCCAGCACATGCTGCAGACCGAAAGGAATTGCCTGCAGAACAGGGACCCTGCCGTCCAACTGGTAGATATTTTCAGAAGCTTTCATTGTTTCACCTAAAGAGTCGCATGATGGGGTTCGCCCGCAGTGTCATCCTGAGCGTAGCGAAGGATCTAGCCTAATTTCAAATTGGTGTTCTTCAGCGGAACTTCGGGCTGTTCCCTGAACTTGATGGTCTGGGTCTGCCAATCCATGGAATCTACGATGGCGATGGATTCCACGCGGTAGCCTTCGGAACGGAGCGTTGCGCCGCCCTTCTGCTGGCCCTTCTCGATGGCGATGCCGAGGCCCGCCACGGTGCCGCCTGCCTGGTGAACCAGGTCAATGAGGGCGTGGGCTGCAGCGCCATCCGCCAGGAAGTCGTCCACAATGAGAACCTTGTCCGTTGCAGACATGTAGGGCTTGGAAATGAACACGTTGTTCATTTTCTTGTGGGTGAAGGAGTAGGCCTGGGAAACGTACTTGTCGTCGGTGCTGTTGGCGGTCTGGCTCTTCTTGGCGAAAACCACCGGCACGTCGTACAGGTGGCCGAGCAAGGTGGCGATGGCGATACCGCTTGCTTCGATGGTAAGGATCTTGTTGATTTCTACATCACGGTAGCGACGCTGGAATTCGTAGGCCATCTGGCGCATAATGTCCACGTCGATCTGATGATTCAAAAAACTGTCGACCTTAAGGATGTTGCCTTCCTTAATGACCCCGTCTCGGAGGATTTTTTCTTCTAGGAAATTCATGCACGGAAATGTAGGAAAAATATCCATGGACGCCATAAAAAAACATCCCGACTTCCTTGGAAGCCGGGACCTGAGTCTCCTTCTAACTTATTATGGATGTTGTGAAGATCATGCTGCATTTTCTACACCCACCGTGGAAACAGAGTCCGTAGTGGGGGCAGCTTCATTCGCCGCTTCGTTTGCAGCGTTTTCCGCCGCTTTCTTCTTGTTGTACTTACGTACGGCGCGGGCCTTCACCTGCTGGCACTTTTCATGAATCGCGGTGGTCATGGCCTCGAGGAATGCCTTGCAAGATTCGCTGCCTTCGAACGCCTTGTAGCTCGCCGCATTTACAACGGCATAGTAGGCGTCGTAGCAGGCGGCACGCAGTTTCTTGCCCTGCTCCAGTTCCTTCTGGGCGCGTTCCGAGATACGGGTTTCGTCGGTTGCGATAAACTGGTTGTTCACCTCCTCCAGCTTGTCCAGCCAGACCTTGAACCCGCAGGCCGTAAGCTTTTCATCGCCGATGTTCTTGAGGCCGTTAACGATATTCAGGAGAACGTCGGTGGACTGGGCCTGGTTCATGTTGATGGGGCTCGGGTTCTCGCTGAACACCTTCCAGATCTGGGCTCCGGTTGCAGCAGCCTCTGCATCGGGGAAGTTCATGGATGCCTGTGCCACCCTGCGGCAGGACTTGTAGATTTCGTTACGGTCGGCGTCCAGCTTCTTGACCAGGCTTGCCGTGGTCTCCAGGATGCTAGCCTCCATGAATTCGGAAAGATCCTGGACAGACTTTTCGTAGGCGGCGACCACCTGCTTGACATCCTTGTCGGTGATAGCCTTGGCGAAGTCGACGCCTTCGGTGTGGAGTGCGCGGAATTCACCGTTACGGAAATTCGTGAACTTGATTGCGGTAATCTGTGTCATAATATTAACCTCGTTTTGAGAGTTGTTTGATGTTTCAGCCGGGCGTTTCGCCGTTGTGGCGTTGCGTTCCGGCCTTGATTTCAATCTACAAAGCTGGGTTATGAAAAAGTGTCAAAATTGTGTCAAAGTTTTGTCATGAAACAAAAAACGCCGTTTCTAGCGAAATTTGAAGGGGTGGAACACCAATTTTTTTGACGAAGGGTCCAAAATGGCCGATGAAACGCATCGGATTTTTCTTGAAAAAAGGAGAAATGTCACAGTAATGTCAAAGTTCTGTCACGCTTTTTTGCAGATGTAATACAACGTAATACAGAAAAGCTTTTCCCCGCGGGGAAATGCCCATCAATTTTTTTGGAAGTGCAATCCGCCGGTTGGAAATGAGTGTCATTTTTTTTGGAAGTGCAATCCGCCGGTCGGGAATGCGCATCATTTTTTTTGGAAGCGCAATCCGCCGGTTGGAAATGAGCTTCAAATTTTTTTGATGGGCAATCCGCCGGTTGGAAATGAGCTTCAAATTTTTTGGAAGAGCAATCCGCCGGTCGGAAATGAGCTTCAAATTTTTTTGATGGGCAATCCGCCGGTTAGAAATGAGCTTCAAATTTTTGTGAAGCATAATTGCCAGTAGTGAAATGCTTGTCAAATTTCCTGGAAGCACAATCTGCCGGTCGGGAATGCGCATCAAATTTTTTTGATGGACAATCTACCGGTTAGGAAACCCCTTGGATAATTTGTCCACACAACCTATGGATCACCATATGTTGCTTATTCCAATTTGAAATAGTTTTAACCATGGTGTTATGGAAATTATTCCATATTGAGGATGGTTATATGAAAAAATCTCTTTCCAGTTTTGCTGCTGGCCTTGCTCTGGCTGCTGCTTGTTCTGTACCGGCCTTTGCTGGTCCCGGTATTGCTGATGGTGCCGCAAAGTTCGTAGGCAACATTACTCAGTCTAACACAGCCCCTGGCCCTAACGATGAATATACCAAGCTCTGGAACCAGGCCACGGCCGAAAACGGCTGTAAGTGGGGTTCCATCGAAGGTACCCGCGGCAGGTTCAACTGGGCAGGCTGCGACGCCGCCTACAACTGGGCCAAGAACAATGGCGGCCATTTCAAGTTCCACGCCCTCCTTTGGGGTGGTCAGTATCCCGGCTGGCTCGAAAGCCTGAGTGTCGATGAAACCAAGAAGGCTATTACCGCCTGGTTCGACGCTGTCAAGGAACACTATCCTGATATCGAAATGATCGACGTGGCCAACGAAGCAATTCGTACCGGCAATGGGCAGTATCATTCCGGTTACACCAGAACCAAGATTATCCCTGCACTGGGTGGCGATAACAACGGCGATTACCAGTTCTTGACTACCGCATTCAAGATGGCACGTGAACGCTGGCCCAAGGCAATCCTTATTTATAACGACTATAACACCATCCAGTGGCATGTGGACCAGGGTATCAACCTGATCAACACTATCCGCAAGAATGGCGCTCCGGTCGACGCCTACGGCCTCCAGGCACACGACCTGATGAGCACCGGCGGTGGCTACAACGGCACCGGTGGCGGCGGCAACTGCCTGAACTACAATACCTTCGTTTCTACCATGCAGAAGATCCACAAGGAAACCAACAACTTCCCGGTGATCATCTCCGAATACGACGTCCCGTCTACCGACGATGGCATTCAGAAACAGTGCGTCAGCGAACAGGTCAAGTACTGGATGGAAGACCCCTATGTGGCCGGCATTACCTTCTGGGGTTACATCTATGGCCGTACCTGGCTGGACTGTAACGGTACCGCCAGCGGCTGCTCCGGCTTGATCAGGAACGGTCAGGACCGCCCGGCAATGACCTGGCTCAAGGAATATCTGGCAAATAACAAGGGCGTGAACACCACCGGCCTTCCTACCGGCGAAACCAGGGAACCGGAACCGCAGACTCCGTTCGGCGGCAAGGCTGCAGACATTCCGGGCAAGATCGAGGCCGAAAACTTCGACGTTCCGGGTATCGGCTCCGGCAACGATTCCTATAGCGTTGGAAGCTCCGGCCACGGCAACTCCGAATACCGTAAGGACGACGCTCCCAACCTGTACAAGGGTGCCACCGGCGTTGTCATCGGCTACAATAGCGAAGGCAACTGGTACGAATACACTGTAGACGTGAAGGCAACCGGCACCTACACCATGTATGCCGCAGTCGCTTCCGCAAACAATACCTCTGGCTTCAAGCTCTCCATTGACGGCGAAGACATTACCAAGTCTATCTCTGTTCCCCAGGCAGCTTCTGGCGAAGAGAACTACAGCGACTACAACAAGGTCAGCGCCGATGTGAACCTTACCCAAGGCAAGCATATCCTTCGTCTCACCGTAACAGGATCCTGGTTCGACATTGACTACATGACCTTCGTTGCCAAGGGCGAAAAGGACCCCGAACCTATCGAAAAGTCTTCTTCCAGCTCCGCCGAACAGCCGGCAAGCAGCGATGACAAGACATCTATCGGCCCGAGCCTCGAATTCGAATACGCAACCCGTCAGGACTTCGACATCTTCGACATGCAGGGCGCTTTCATGGGCCGCATCGGAGCATACAGCTTCGGCCAGGCAATCTCCTACATCAAGGATAGCGATGTCGACTTTGCAAAGGGCGTGTACTACCTCCGTTGCAAGAGCACCAAGCAGATGATGACTTTCAGCATCACTGACTAGCACGAAGTAGAGTGACGCGACTCCTGAACACCTGATGAAAATCAGGTGTTTTTTGTATAAAATGAAAATCCGCAGCCTTTGGCCAACAAATGCCCCCGGCCTTTTGGGGATAATTTTGGTTTTTGGCTTCATTTTACGGGAAAAACAAATTAAAATGGGGTTGTTTTCCCGTAATTTGTTAGGTTGTCTGTAGAAATCCGGTGCTTTTGGCCGTTTTTCTGGGGAAAATGGATGAAAAAATGGGGACAAATCACAAAAATACGGCAGGAAATGGGCCGAAAAGGTCGTTTATTCAGTTTTTACCGGTAGTTTGTCTATAATTTTACGGGAAACTGGTCTCTAAAAAAACAGTTTTTCCCGTAAAAATGCCCGATTTTCGAAAATTATCCTCCCGGGCAGCCTTTTTCTATGTAGTCAGCTTTATTAACTTTTACAGCAGGCCGTGTTGTCTAAGGATTGCTGCGTATTTGTCGGCACGGGCTTTTTCTGCTTCCAGTTCCTGCCTGTTGGCCGCAAGTTCCTGTTTATTCGCCGCCAGCTCCTGCTTATTCGCTGCAAGTTCTTGCCTGTTGGCTTCAATGACCTGCTTATTTGCCGCGATTTGTTCTTCCTGCTGCTTGATCAACTCTTCGGTGTACTTGCGGGTAGAAATCGCGTCCAGTCTACGGCGTTCTTCCATTTCCTTGCGGTAGGCTTCGATTTGGTCTGCGCTGAATGCCATAAGGTCCTCGTACACATCTTCAAAAGGTTCAACCCGGGTGGGTTCCGCGATTCATTTATCCGGAGGCGAGAGTCGTAAAATAAATTTTTATGACCGAGCCGTTTTTAAATGCATGCTTGCATGAAATTTACACAAATCCAGAAGGTTTTGCAAGTACTTGTTACCGTGTCCCGCATCCTCGCGGATTGACAGCTGTCAAGGAAGTTTTTTGTCGCCATACAAGCGACCACGCGGCACTCGGGAATGGGTATCTTTGAATTAAAAGGAGGCTATCGTGGATGGTAATAGGGGCGTTAGCCTCGTATGCATTGCGGTCCTTCATCGCGCGCTGGAGCTGGCCCTTGGCGACTCCACCGGTGCGGCCATAGTTCATAACCTTTGCGATGGTGGCCAGGCTCGCGGCCTTGATTCCGGGGCCGACAAAATCCGCGTCAAAGTTGGAGACAATCTCGTCCTTCCATCCGACGTTGACGTGGTGCGTCTCCAGCATCACGGTTTTTTCCTCCAGGCGCTTTAGGCGCCAAATGAAATCCCCGATAGCGGACATCTGCTTGGCAGCCTTGCCACGGACCTTTGTTTTTCCATTTCTAGCCATAGGCAAATAAAATAGCCCCTCCGGTCATTCGGAAGGGCTGGTGGATAAATTCTTGTAGATTGCTACGATTTATTTTTCGTATCCAATTTCGCAAAGGTCATCGGGATGTTTTTCATTCCATTTTTTTGCCGCGGCAACATAACAATCCCAAGGCATCCAGCGTGCCTCCGGCTTGTGACCTTCTCCAATAGGAGCGAGGGTTTCGCAAAAAGCAATCAAATCTAATAATTGTTGACTCGGCATACTAAACCTCCATCGTGCAATCAATATAACAAATACCGCCCTTCCAAGCAACGTCATTTTTTGAGAAATTGAACTTTGCGAAAGGCAAGAAGATGTACTCTTGTTCTTCGGGATAGCCGATTAAATCACCATCTTTGACCGATTATAGCTTGAGGCTGTTCAGGTCAAAGAACATGGGAACGACCATTTCCTTGTCGTCGCAGAAGGTTCCGTCATTTAAAGCCTGCTCAATATCTAGTTCGTCATCACAGTCTGCAAAAACAAAATCATTCTTTTTATAAAATCTTATAGCCTGCTCAGTTTTGATGGAATATAAAGAACCTACTCCGCATTTCCGTAGATCTGTGTTTTCGTTGACAGGTTCTATTTGTAGGCGATTACTCATCTCGTGTAATTGGGCAGTTTGACTTCGACTTCCTTCAGCGTTGTTTTTGGCATGCTGTCGGAATGAATACGTTCTACCGCTTCACGATTAGTAATTTTGTTCTGCTGTCGGTTAAGCATTTCGCTAATGGGCTTCATGTCAATACCTCGCTATAAACGGTCTGATGTTTGAATGTAAGAAAGCAGAGGTAACATTTTTCTGCACCTAAAATATACTCTCTTGAGCAGCAGCTGTCAAGGAAGTTTTTTGTCGCCCAATAGGCGACCTCGCGGCACTCGGGAATGGGTATCTTTGAATACAGCAGGAGGCTTCCCTTGCACAAGGGAGGGCTACCCCATTTGATAGCTACAAGTTCCTGGGCAAGAAAGCTAGCGGGTACATGATTCCCCTTCATGGGGTCGGGGAGGAATAGGGCGTTTTCCGTCTTATGTCATCCCCGGCTACCTTTTGCATGTCATCCCCGCGAAGGCGGGGATCTCCTTTTACGAATTATAATTGGTTTTACAAAACCTTAACATAAATGCTCTTGCCAATTTTCTTGAATAAGCTACTATTCCTCCCGAGCGTTACGGATAGTCTCCTGAACACCTGATGGAAAATCAGGTGTTTTTGTTTTGCAAAAAAAAATGGTTCAAAATTCAATGGGGAAACTATGCCCTTTTGAAAATTGAACTCAAGAAAAGCAATCGTAGGAGGCAAATATGGAAAATAAAGGAAACGTTCTTATTTATGAGATGGCCGATGGCTCGACACGGCTTGATGTTCGTCTGGAAAACGAGACTGTTTGGCTGTCGCAAGAACAAATGGCCCAATTGTTTCTAAAAGACCGTACTGTAATTGGCCGCCATATTCGAAATGCCATTCAGGAAGGGGAAATTGATCCCAAAGTGGTATGTGCAAAATTTGCACATACCACTCCTCATGGTGCTATTAAAGAAAAAATGCAAGTTTCTGAACTGGTCCTGTACAACCTCGATGTTATCATTTCCGTGGGCTATCGCGTCAAAAGCAAGCAGGGCGTCATGTTCCGGCGTTGGGCAAATACCGTCTTGAAGGAATACCTGCTGAAGGGATACGCCGTAAACCAAAAGCGTTTGCAGGATTTAGGGCAGGTGGTAAAGCTTCTGAAGCGTACAAAAAGTTCCCTTGACGCGTCGCAAGTCCTTTCCGTGGTCGAAAATTATGGAAAAGCCCTTGAATTGCTGGATTCTTACGATCATCAGACCCTTGCAAGGCCAAAAGGGGATGAACCCACCTATGTTTTGACCTATGAGGAGTGCCGGCAGGTCATCGATCAGATGACTTTTTCAGAAAAATCGGAGGTCTTTGGCAAAGAAAAGGATGACTCTTTCAGGGGGAGCATTGGCGACATTTATCAAACTTTTGACGGTATCGAACTTTACCCTTCGTTACAGGTGAAGGCTGCCAACCTTTTATATTTTGTAACTAAAAATCACAGTTTTTGGGACGGGAACAAGCGTATTGCCGCCACTATGTTCCTTTACTTTTTGGATAGGAACGGCGCTCTCTATAAAGATGGAGAAAAGACCATCGATGACGCCACACTTGTTGCTCTCACCATTATGATTGCGGAGTCCAGGCCCGAAGAGAAGGAAATCATGGTGGATGTTATCGTGAATTGTTTGTAAGGAGTTTGAAGGATGAAATACTACTTTATCAGTGACCTACATGTTGATTTCTACAGCCCTATGACGCGCTCCAGGGAGCCGCTGCAGAAAGCTTTTGAACAGTTCTATGAGCGGAACTTCTTGCCAGCCGATGCCTACTGCATTGCGGGGGATATCGCCAACGATTACTTTACGTATGTGGAGTTTTTGAAGTTCATCGCCACGAAATATGCCAAGGTGTATTTGTGCCTTGGCAATCACGACATCATTACAGAGAAAAAGTCTCACTACGGCAAGGACCGTGATTTTTTGACATCCGAAGAAAAGATTGCTTTCTTTTGTGGCGAAGTAGCAAAGATTCCTAATGTTCATCTGCTTGAAAATCGCATTGTAGAAGGCGTTGCCGGTTGCATGGGAATGTGCGACTTTGAGTATAAGCACATGCCAGGAGCGACTGCGGCGCAGAACAAAACGCTCTGGAAATTCTGCTGGTTTGATGGCCGCCACTGGAATTACAAAGGCAACGATCCCGATGCGATTTGGCAACATTATGAACAAGTGATGCAATCCTTGACGCAACAACAACCAAACATCATGATGACTCATTTTCTGCCGCTGGAATTTGGCATGGCAGAACGATACAAACATGACGAATGCTCGAATTTCTTTTACTTCGCAGGAGCCAAGTATCTGGAAAATATGCCCGATGGCTCCATTTGGCAAGCGGGCCACACCCACACGGCAATCAAGAAGTGGATTACGGATAGCAAAGGCAAAAAGCACCTGCTGCTCTGCAATCCTGTCGGCTACCCGAACGAAAATCCCTATCAGGAATATGGACTGAAAAAGGAGGATTTTGTGGTGGAGGTTGGGTAAGTTAAGAAGATTTACTTATATTTCTTTCATAAGTCGGATAGAATAGTATGAAAGAAAAAACGTCAAACATCTCTTACTTTATTTCGTTTTGTATTGAGCAGTATAAGAATGCGAAGCAAATTTCTGGAGCCGAAGCTATGCAGCATTTAGACAAGTATGGCGTTTTGGAATATTTGCAGGAACACTTTGAAGTTTTGCATACGCAAAGTGCTACATGGCTTGTGGAAGAAATCGACGAGTTTATTGCGGTTCGCCAGGGAGGGACAAAATGAAACTGTTCCATGGAAGTATTGAAATTGTATCAAGCCCAGAAATAAGAATTCCAAGCAGAACTCTTGATTACGGAAATGGTTTCTACACAACGACCTCTCATCAACAGGCCGAAGATTGGGTAAGGCGTAGAATGTCGGAACGCAAGGCTTCCTGCGGCTATATCAATGTCTATGAGTTTGACCGTGATGCTGCGTTGAATAATTTGAATTGCCTTGTTTTTGAAACTCCCACAACAGAATGGGTAGATTTTGTGATGAATAATCGCACGCAAAAAAACTATACGCATAATTACGATATTGTGTATGGCCCCGTGGCCAATGATCGCGTGTATGCTGCGTTTGCCCTGTTTGAAGGCGGCTTTCTTGACAAGGAAAACTTGATTGCCGAACTGAAAACTTATAAACTAGTCGATCAGTATCTATTCCATACAGAAAAAGCCTTACAGGCCCTCAAGTATATCGATGCCGAGGTTGTAAAATGAATTTGGAAGTGAACCAGAAAAATCTTTACTTGCTTCTGCCTTCCAAACTCTCCTGGATGGCTGAAATGCTTGCGGAAGATTCAAACATTGAACCTGTAGAAGCTCTCAAAAAACTCTATCTTTCGAAAACCTACAGCGAGCTGGAACAAGAAAACACCAAGATGTGGCACCTCGGCCCGGTGGCGCTTTATCAGGAATATATTGAAAATCAGTGACTCCAGGGAAATTTACTTTCCCTTCCTTGCGGCGTCGATTTCTGCGTTGATTTCATCTAGACTCATGTTGGCGACGCCTGCTTCTTGTGCTTCTGCAGATAGTGCCTGCATAATTCGAAGCATCTGGCTGGCGGAAGCCTTTGTTATAGAAACGCTAGTGGGGACATCAGGAACTTTGATGTTGAATTGTTTTTTGCCCATTAGCTCAGCCTTGTTTTAAAGAACGCTTCCATGGATTCGTTTGAAATAACGCAGCCCCTTCCTACCTCGGAATTGCACCAGGGAGGTTCAGAGTGTGTCATTTCGACCAGTTTTGTTGCGGAGAACTGGTTGTAAACGTCGAAAACGTTATTAAACAAGGTGGCTTCGTCTTCGCTCAAGTCGAAGATTTCGTTTTCTGCGGGTTCGATACCGCTAGAACCTTTGTCGGAAAAATGTTCGTAAACAGCGGGGACAACTGGGCCGTACATCCATGCTTCGATACTCTCGTTGAAGAGGGGTGTGCCGAAGGCGGCAAGATGAAAGCCCTGCTCGTAGTAAAGCATCTTCTGCAATTTAAGGTTGGTCATGAGCTCTTGCGAGTGAGACTGATCCTTAAACTTTGTCAGTAGAAGTTGGGCGATGTGTATTGCTGGATAAGACATTTGACCTCCGAAATTTTGCTTTAAGTGCGCAGCCGAGAGGCTTTACCCCTCTCAGAGGTCCTGTAGAAATGCAATTGCACGTTCTGACGGCTCGTCGATGCATAAAATTTATACATATAAGCACTAGTTGTCAAGGCTATCGTTGAAATTTCAGCGTTGCCTTGGGCTTTGAGCAGCAGCTGTCAAGGAAGTTTTTTGTCGCCCGAGGGCGGCCTTTTTCCGTGTCGCCACACAAGCGACCACGCTGCACTCAGGAATGGGTATCTTTAAATCCAAAAGGAGGCTGTCGTTGATGATTATAGCTTGAGGCTGTTCAGGTCAAAGAACATGGGAACGACCATTTCCTTGTCGTCGCAGAAGGTTCCGTCATTTAAAGCCTGCTCAATATCTAGTTCGTCATCACAGTCTGCAAAAACAAAATCATTCTTTTTATAAAATCTTATAGCCTGCTCAGTTTTGATGGAATTCAAGTATATGAAACGGAATGCCTCAAATTGAAAACGTCTATCAAGGGATTGTTTCTTTATCCAGTTTAAAATGAAAGAACCTACTCCGCATTTCCGTAGATCCATGTCCACAAAAAGGTAGTCGATTTGTATAGAAGGGAAGGAGTCCCAAGAAGCAGGATCCTTACCTTTGCGGTATTGGGCTGGGACGCACAATGTTGATGCGGCTAGGGTGAAAAATGCAATCGGGCTTTCATTTTCAGCATCAATACATGCAAATGCATTGAAAGAACCGCTCTTTTGTAAATTCAAAAGTTCGCGATTTCCTTCGCTTGACTTCAAAACCAAACGGTCAAAATTCCAGGAACAGTCAAAAAGACTCTGGAAATCATTGACTTTAGGGCTGGAAAAACAGCCTCGGACATCTATGGTTTTGAATGTGTTTTCGTTGACAGGTTCTATTTGTAGGCGATTACTCATCTCGTGTAATTGGGCAGTTTGACTTCGACTTCCTTCAGCGTTGTTTTTGGCATGCTGTCGGAATGAATACGTTCTACCGCTTCACGATTAGTAATTTTGTTCTGCTGTCGGTTAAGCATTTCGCTAATGGGCTTCATGTCAATACCTCGCTATAAACGGTCTGATGTTTGAATGTAAGAAAGCAGAGGTAACACAATTCTGCACCTAAAATATACTCTTTTGAGCAGCAGCTGTCAAGGAAGTTTTTTGTCGCCACACAAGCGACCACGCTGCACTCAGGAATGGGTATCTTTAAATCCAAAAGGAGGCTTTAATGGAAACCAGAAACCAGCAATTCTGTTTTTACTACAAGGGGGAGGGGGAATGCCCTTACGACCGCAAGTCCCCGGATTACGACAGCGACGCCGGATTCGCCTGGATGTCGGAAGCCATTTGCTGCAAGGCCGACGACATGGACGTTGATCGATTCCTGGACTTTATCTGCGCGCACATGGGCAAGTGGGACCCCTACGACTATGTGGACCGTTTCTGCCGCTATCTCTTGGCAAACACCAGGATCCCCCTGGAACAGCGCATCGCCTACGCTGAAAAGAACTTTGTCAGGAATCACCCCATACACAAGAAGCTGAAGGGACAATAGTTTGTGTTGTGTGGGAACCCCGGGAAGGAATTCCTGGGGTTCTTTTTTTGAAAAATGTCATCTTTTGTCATGGGTTCTGTACGATATTTATAGCGTAACCTTTTAGAATGGAGGCCTGCTATGGCAAAGTATCAGATCAAGGACGTTAAGTGTGGAATTGTCGACGGTGGCGTTGGTCCCTGTGGCCCGGGCATGGATGTTGCCGTGGTAGAAGTGGAGCTGCTCTCTGACGAAGGGAAGACCTTGTTCCTTTCCCTTGCCGAGTGCGAAGGCATCCCCAATATGTACAAGACCGAAGCCAGCACCTTCGAAAAGCACTTCGAGAATCCCATTGACGAGGCATTCTTTGAAGAGCTGAATGCTACGGGCTACATTGACGGCCTCGGCTGCTCCTATGAGGAGTTCTTTGAGGAATCTGACTTCGAATTCTACCAGGAATTCCGCTATTTGACCTATATCGCCCGCAGCGCCCGTGAAGATGCCGAAAAGTTCATGGCGGAAACCAAGGGCAAGTGTTTCGGCGACTTCGAAATTCCCAAGAGCGACCTGGAAGAAGACTGGGAATATGAGAAGGAGCAGGATGATGTGGAACCTGAACCGGAACCTGATTATGCCTCAATGAAACCTGCAGAAGCTTTTGATGCTATGGTTCGTCACTTTATTTCTGATACAAAACGTTGTCCCTTTGCAAAAGAAAATGGAGGCCCGTGCGACCGTCTGGTCAAGGGCTTGGATGGTGAAATGGGAACGTGCAAGAGTATGTTGCAGTGTTATCTGATTCACAAACGCTTCAAGGAATACTCCGATAAATAGATTCCATTTGACCGACCTTATCGTTAAAGATATGGTCGGCTTTTTTTGATATGAATTTACGTTGTATTAGTACTTTGGTTAATCTATAGATTTCCTGTATTGTATTATATTTTTGACAAGGAATTCTTACATTAGGGCATTGCATGCAACTGGCTAAACCAAGCCATTATTTCGTTATTAGATCACCGTACGCGCAGCTGATCCTGTGCGGTGTCAAAACGATTGAATTTCGCACGAATGCCTCGACTTTTGCCAATAAAAGGCTTGCTGTTGCTACCCCCAAGGAGGCCGGTTCCGCGGTTGAATTGGAGGAAGAATCTGCTTGCTGGACCTTGGATGGTTCCGCGACCCAACTGGAACAGGCTGACCTTGAACTTCGTAAGAAGAAGGCAAAGATATTGTTCTATAAGACAAACGGCAAGGCTCTGATTATCGGTGAGATTACCACTGGTAAGGTCATTGACGTTGACGGTGAAAGCGGGGTAGAAATACTGTCCTACAAGCTCTGGAACCCTGATGAATGGCTCCCGAGTCCTGGTGGATTGGGTCTACACACCATGCCGTAGGTTTGTTTATTAAATCGGTATTGATATATGCAGAGTTTCATAGATAATGTTAACGTTACGCTGAATGACGAATTAAAGTCTACGGCGAAGGTGGGGAGCAAGATATCCATCGCCGCAGCTAGCTTTTCCATATACGCGTATGAAGCTCTGAAG
This sequence comes from Fibrobacter sp., assembly GCA_024399015.1. Lineage (GTDB taxonomy): Bacteria > Fibrobacterota > Fibrobacteria > Fibrobacterales > Fibrobacteraceae > Fibrobacter. The sequence goes on along the minus strand of JAKSIC010000018.1, from coordinate 5,574 downwards.
GCTGAGTTGGAACAGGTGGATGAACTGCGGTTCATCTTCACCAGACCTACCTTTACCAAGACGGATGCAGCCAAAGGTCCGAAGGAACAGCGGGAGTTCTACATTCCGAAGCTGAATCGCGAACGATCCCTCTTTGGTTCTGAGTTTGAAATCAAGCTGAAGAATCAGCTCTCACAGAAGGCTATCGCCAAGGAATGTGCAGACTGGATCCGTCGAAAAGTCAAGTTCCGTACCAATGTGTCCGAAATGGCGGTCCACGCCGGTTCCATCATGGTTACCGCGCCTGACAAGTCTACGACCGCGTTTACCCCTATCAATGACTTCAGCAAGACTGAGCTTGGCCTTGAACAGGGCAATTACATGGGCTTCGGCATCAACCGTATTGAAGCGCCCGTAGCCAACAACTTCCTTGCCAATTTCAATAAGATTTGGGCCGACGCGGAGAAACTTCAGGACATCACCGACGTGGTGCTGGATAACATCGAAAACGTCTACCGTGAAAATTCTCCTGACTTCATCTACTTTGTAACGCTGTACAATATCTTCCACGAGTTCCTGGATGATATTTCTGATGACGACCTGGCTAACGAGGCTACAGGCTTCAAGAATTCCGCTATATGGAATAAGCTGTATGACTTCCAACAGGAAGCGTGCTTAGCCATTATCAATAAGCTTGAAAAGTTCAACGGCTGCATTCTTGCCGATAGCGTGGGTCTTGGTAAGACCTTTACCGCGCTGTCTGTCATTAAGTATTACGAGAATAAGAACCGCAATGTACTTGTCCTTTGCCCGAAGAAACTGAAGGACAACTGGCTGACCTATCGCGAGAACTACAAGAACAACCCCGTGGCAAGCGACCGATTCGCTTATAAGGTCCTGCACCATTCTGACCTGTCCAGAACCCACGGTGAATCAAACGGTACAGACTTGGGACGATTCAACTGGTCCAACTATGACCTGGTGGTTATTGACGAATCCCACAACTTCCGTAACGGTGGCAAGATTACCGAAATGGACGATGACGAGGATCCGAAGGAGAACCGTTACCTTCAGCTGATGAACAAGGTCATCCGTCAGGGCGTCCGTACCAAGGTCCTGATGCTGTCCGCTACTCCTGTCAATAACAGGTTCAATGACTTGAAGAATCAGCTTGAACTAGCCTACGAAGGCGATTCTAGCCGCATAGAGCAGGTCCTGGGCATGGAAGGACGAACGGTGGCCGATGTGTTCAAGCAGGCTCAGAGTGCCTATAACAAGTGGGCAGACCTGGAAGAAGGTGAACGAACTACTCAGCGGTTGCTTGAAAGCCTGAACTTTGATTTCTTCAAGATTCTTGACGCAGTGACTATCGCGCGCAGCCGTAAGCACATTGAAAAGTATTACGATACCGCCAAGATAGGTGCATTCCCTGAACGACTGAAGCCTATCGCTCGCCGTCCTGGCATTACCGACATGAACAAGGATGTGACCTTCAAGGCCATCTTTGCCCTGTTGGAACAGCTAAAACTGGTTGTCTATTCACCGTCTGCATACATCCTGCCGAGTAGGATGTACAAGTACGAGCAGGAGGGAACTACCAAGTCCGGCGGTAAGCAGCTTTCCCTGGTGAACCGCGAAAAGGGTATTCGCGTCCTTATGCAGGTTCAGCTCCTGAAGCGTTTGGAAAGTTCCGTGTATTCGTTCAATTTGTCCCTGAAGCATGTGCAGGAACTTATCAAGAGTACCCTGACCATGGTTCGCGACTGTAAGGGCGAACTCGCTGGCATTGATATCGATGGTCTCGGTCTGGAAGAAGACGAAATCACCGTCGGTAACGAGAACAACCGTATCAGCCTGGATGACCTTGACCATATCAGATGGAAGCAGGACTTGGAAGCTGACGAATTTGTTATCGGTAAACTGATTCAGATGGTGGAGAATGTCCCCCCTGAACATGACAGTAAGCTGCAGCAGCTTCTTGCCGATATTGACCATAAGATCAAGAATCCCATCAACGGCGACAACAAGAAGGTCATTGTATTCTCGGCATTCAGCGATACGGCTGAATACCTCTATCAGCATGTTTCTGAGCACATGCAGAAGGTTCATGGCATGCATACCGCGCTCGTCAGCGGTGACGTGGATGGACGATCTACGTTGAAGATTAAGCAGAAGATGGATTTCAATACGGTGTTGACACTATTCTCTCCCATATCTAAGGAGAAGGCGTCCATCTATCCGAACATTAAGGAAGAGATTGACATCCTTATTGCTACGGACTGTATTTCTGAAGGTCAGAACCTGCAGGATTGTGACTTCCTGGTGAACTACGATATCCACTGGAACCCTGTGCGTATCATTCAGCGATTCGGACGAGTGGACCGTATTGGTTCCAAGAACAAGTGCATTCAGCTGGAAAACTTCTGGCCGGACATGGAACTTGATGAATATATCAATCTTAAGGGCCGCGTAGAAAGCAAGATGAAGGCGGTGGTGATGACCTCTACAGGTGACGACAACCCCATTGCGCCTGAAGAACCTGGTGAACTTGATTACCGTATTGATCAGTTGAAGCGTCTGCATGACGAAGTGGTTGACCTGGAAGAAATGAACAAGGGTGTATCCATCATGGACCTTGGCCTGAACGAATTCCGTCAGGACCTTGTGGAATACATGAAGAGCAACCCTGACATTGACCATACGCCGCTTGGCTTGCATGCTGTTGTAGCCAAGACTGCGGGCCTGCCTGAAGGTGTCATATTCGTACTGAAGAATAAGACGGGTGAAATCAATATCGGTAAGCGTAATCGCCTACACCCATTCTACATGGTGTACCTGGATAACGATGGCAATGTAGTAACGAACTATCTTGCTCCTAAGGATTTGCTTGATAATGTCCGCGCCCTGAGCAAGGGAAAGGTGGAGCCGATTAAGGACCTGTGCAAGGCCTTTAACCGCGAAACCGCCGATGGTAAGCGCATGGATCGCTATTCCAAGCTGCTGGGGAAGGCCGTTGAATCCGTCGTGGATGTTCGTAAGGATAGTGCCATTGACAGCTTCCTGGACGGCGAACAGGGTGAACTGTTTGACAAGTCTGCCGCAGGCATGGATGACTTTGAACTCGTCAGCTTCTTCGTGGTGAAATAATGTACGGATTGCCTAAGTCTACAGAAAGGAATAACCAGCTTGGTAAGGAACGCGTCTTTACCAAGTTCAAGGTGAATACCGCTGATCAGCAGGCTTTTAATGCAGACATCGTTACCATGTTCATTACGAACTTTATTGATGTGTCAACGGTGCCTGCGTTGAAGCCCGCCAAGGATGGCAAGGGTATATATGTACTCACATTGAACCTTCGTAATGCGGGATGCAAGACGAAGAACCTGGATTTGCTTGCCAGGGTTATCCCGCAGAAGGTCATATTCGCGCTATGTACAGGAAACATGGTACAGTTTGTCATATCCTATGAAAGGAAGCTGTACGCAACCGCGCTGATGGATCTGGAAAAAGCTAGACTAGATCTGAATGGTTCCGACCTGGATGAAGTCTGGGAGAACCTGATTAAGTCTATTGGCGGTATTGTTGTTGAAGGCGACAATACCCTGGCTGAACAGGTTGAAATTGATGCCGCTAGGGTGGCGCTGATTAAGAAGATTGAAACTACACGGCAGAAGGCTTTTAAGGAAAAGCAGCCGCGCCGTAAGAAAGAATTGATTGATTTGGTCAAGGAACTTGAATTAGAACTGGAGAATACCTGATGGAACACGTTAAGATGAAGACTAAGGATATGGCTGATGAAAACTTCAAGAAGTTGGCGGCCTTGTTCCCCAACTGTGTTACCGAGGTAATCCGTAAGGATGAAGATGGTAATGATGTCATTGAACATGCCATTGACAAGGATAAGCTCGCCGCCGAGATCAACGGTGTCGTCGTTGACGGTCCTCAGGAACGCTATCAGTTTAATTGGCCGGGCAAGCGCGATGCAATCCGTACCGCCAATGCTCCTAGCACCATGACCTTGCGCCCCTGCAAGGAAGAGTCCGTGGACTTTGACAACACCCAGAACCTGTATATTGAAGGTGACAACCTTGAGGTTCTGAAGTTACTACAGAACAATTACCTTGGCAAGGTCAAGATGATTTACATTGACCCGCCGTACAATACCGGTAATGACTTCGTGTATAACGACGATTTCAAGCAGGATGCGGACCTGTTCAATTCTACTAGTGGCATGTTTGATGAAAACGGTAACATGACCCTGCAGAACTTTGAAAAGAACAGCGAAAGTAATGGTCGTTTCCATACCGACTGGCTGAATATGATGTACCCGCGCTTGAAGATTGCTAGAAATCTGCTTCGCAATGATGGTGTGATTCTAATAAATATGGATGAAAATGAGTTCACCAATTTGCAAAATATGAGTCGTGAAATATATGGCGAACAAAATGAACTCGGCGTAATTGTATGGGATAAAAGAAACCCTAAGGGTGATGCTCGAGGTATATCATACCAACATGAATATATTCTCGTTTATGCAAAAGACTTTCTAACTTTTTCTGAAAAATGTCAGTTGGTTAGGCCAAAGAAGAATGGAAAGGCAATACTAAAAAAGGCCGCTCAACTGTATGCTAAACTGAGCGAATCTTATACATTGGAACAAATAAATGATGATTTTTCAGCATGGATCAAGTCGCAAACTGATTTTAGCGGTGGCGAATTAGCGTACAATCGTATTGATGCAAAGGGAAATGTATTTCAATCGGTATCAATGGCTTGGCCTAATAAAAAGAAAGCACCTGACGAATACTTCATTCCTCTGATACATCCCATAACGGGAAAAAAGTGCCCAGTTCCTGAACGTGGTTGGAGAAATCCTCCGGAAACGATGAAACGATTGTTAGATAATGACGAAATATTATTCGGTGTTGATGAATCAACTCAACCACGAAGAAAATATTTGCTTGCTGAAAATATGCTTGAAAATATTCCGTCATTGTTATACTATGGCGGTTCAGATACTGCGATGTTAAAAAAGATGAATATCCCATTTGACACCCCAAAAGTTGTTGATGTGTGTATGGAACATATTCAAGCATTGACGGATAAGGATTCTATTATCCTTGATTTTTTCTCTGGCTCAGCGACAAATGCCCATGCAGTCATGCAGTTGAACTCAGAAGATGGAGGGACTAGAAAGTATATCTGTGTTCAGATTCCTGAAGCAATATCAACGGATTCAGACGCTTTTAGGTCTGGTTACAAAAACATCTGTGAAATCGGTAAAGAACGCATTCGTCGTGCTGGTAAAAAGATTAAGGAAGAAACTGGTCTTACTGCACAGAACCTTGATGTCGGCTTCCGCGTGCTTAAACTAGCAGAAAGCAATATGGAAAATGTGTTCTATAAACCTGATGACATGAATCAGGATTTAGAATTCCTAACAAAATTGGAAAGTAATGTCAAGGCCGGCCGCACTGATATGGACCTGTTGTTCCAGGTGATGCTTGAATGTGACCTGCCTCTTTCTAGCAAGATTGAAGAAAAGACCATCCAAGGTAAGAAGGTATTCTTCGTTGAAGGCAATGAACTTGTAGC
>JAKSIC010000017.1 GCA_024399015.1 Fibrobacter sp. | reverse complement strand
CAGAGAAACGGCTATCAGGTAAATTAGGCTCTTTTTCATAAAACGTCATCCTCTTCAAGGTTGTCACATGCGGCAGCCTTTTCATTGATTTCCTCAAGCCTACTTTGAATGATGCTCCTCTCGTATTGGTCGTTTTCCAAGATGGCCTCAATGTATTTGTCGCCGACAACGACGCTACCAGATTCGCATTCGGTAAGATTGTATTTTTTTAAGTAGGCTTCGTAACGGGCTTTATGTTCCTCAATGAAAACCGAGTCCTCGTGGGTAGATGGTTCGAAAGCCTCTATTTCCAAGACATCATAGCATGGCGGAACCCCGTAATCCGGCATGAATTCAAGCTCGATTAAGTCTTTATAGCAGGATTTCTTTATGCTTGAAAATAGGGAACTTTGCGGTGCGTTAAGAAGGGAATCAATTTTTTCTTGAGCAATACTCGAGGCCCATTGTCGGTTGTAGTAATATGCGTTGAAATCTTCGATAGTTTCGCAGAAACTGTATGCCGAAATGCACTTTCCCCTTAATCCGGTCGTATCGGGTTGCGATATTTTAGACAATTCCTGTTCTATGTCGATAAACGGCGTTGGTTCCGTCGGCGAGTCTTTCGGGTCGCTTGCCGTATCGTTATCGCATCCGAACCATAGAAACGCGGTAGAAGAAAGGAATATTTTTCCCAGAATTTTACGCAGCCTTATGTTCATGGCTATAAATATAATATTGTAAATCTAGTCCTTTACGCAGCGGACGGAGTAACCGTCGTTTTCGTTGTCGGCGCAGACGGCGACCATTCCCGATGAGCCGTTGGCGACTTCGACGCTTTTTGGGCAATTGTGATTTAAAGCGTCAATAGTCGAAGTCCAGAAGTGGGCGAATGAACCCGGCTCGAAAAAGTCCTTGCTATCCGCTAAGTATTCTCCGGCGGGCAAAATTGCGAACCCGTATTCGTCTTTTGCATTTCCCCAACCCTCAACGCCATAAGCGTAAAACGCCGAGTAGCCACCATTCCCCTTTGTGGGCCACTCATCAACTGAAGGCAAGTGCCAATCGGGTGGGCAGGCTGTCTTTGCGGCGGCGAGTGTGTATAGACGACCGTACTTATCGCAGTTTTCGCCTTTGTTTCCGTTGCACCAACTTTGGACACCATCTTCAATTTCAAAGTTGAGATTTTCGGCCATCCAGGTCTGTTCGCCGAGTTGAATCGTCTTGTAAACTTGTCCGTCTCGGGCATCTGTCAGTTCAGGGCCTTCGTCTGCTTTTTTTACTTTTTTCGAAGGTCCTGGAGCGGGGCCGGGGTCAATTTCGTAGATTTTTCCGCTGAACTTGAAATACCTGATGTCCTTGTTTTCGGGGGCAATATCGAACCAGTGGTCGCTATAGCACGTGCATGTCGATTCCACACGGTCGGGGCCATATTCGATTTCCAAGGTGTCGCCTGAACGTTTTGTCAGGAGATCCGCCTCGACATAGCAGAGGTCCATCACTTTCAAGACGAATACCTGGTAATTTCCGTTGCCGTCGTTAAGGATATACGCTTTGGGCAAATCATTAAGGATATACACCATGGGAAAAACATTGGAAGAGTCTTCTGCGAAGGTTGCTGCTTTGGCGGCTCGCTTTGCCAAAACGGGTGAATCTGCCAAGCCGGCGAGGCATGAACCTAACTTCAGTCCATTTTTCGTATCCGAGGCGAACGATTCTGATGCCAGGCCGCCGTCATCCGGTGCCGAAATCTCGCCGGGATTTCCCGCCATCGTGTTTTCGATTTCAGTGGTTCCCGCTTCGTTCGGCGTCTCGGAGCACGCCCAGAACAAAGTTGTCAATAATGCGATTAGGAGTTTTGTCGTGTTCATTTGCGTCTCCTTTTATCCGAGGTGGTCGCCTTGTCTGTAAGGGGGAACACCTGCAAATTCATTTGATAGACCTGATCAATATCTCGGCATTCGTTTGCGATGTCAATAATCTTTTTACGGAAGATGTCTATCTCCTTGGTAATGCGGTCATAAACAGATTTGTTTATCCCCATGGTGATTCCTGAAAAATTGCGATCTTCCACGGAATCCTTGGTAATGGACTGAACCGCCAATTCGGACATTTTTCGGTTCATCGTGCGGATGACTAGGGGAATCGTTTCCTTGGAACCCTTGACGGCTTTTTGTGTTTGCTCGTAAGTTCCGTCGTCATTCTTTTTGAGCAAATCTGCCTTGACAAGAAACTGGAGTATGTCGCGGACTTGTGCAACCGTAATTTCATGTTTTACTTTAGACGCAATTTCTCCAAACGAAGCGTTTGGCATAAGGGGGGCGAGTTCACGAATAATCGGGTAGGCAGGATTTTCGTAATAGCGGAAGGCGTCTGCATCGACGACGCGAATCTTGTTCATCTGCGCTTCGTGCTCAATTTCCTGGAGTGCAGCTTCTTTCTCGCTTTCGTTTTTCGCATTCCCGAATTTGACAAGCAAAGCGAAATAGGTGTAGTCAAATCCTTCAAGCCCCATGGCTCGTGCGGCCTTTGCGATTCCCGGTTTGCTGAGCGTTGTCTTCCCGTCGCTTACCAGTTTCAAGTATGCGGGCGACGCGAATCCGGCGAGACTTGCAAATTTTCGCCAAGTGAAATACGAACTTCTCTTGCGCTCGGCATAGAAATCTCGCATATACTCACGGTAATCCTGATATTCGGTAATAGGCCTCATATTCTTAAAAATAAAACAAAAATATCGAATACGTAATAAAAACGGCGTTTTTTTACAAATTTTTCATCTGAATTTAAAATATGATACAAATGTGTTTCATAAAAAGTCCGACAGCAATAAACGTGATTTTGTGAGGTTCCTTCATGCCGCCGCCAAATTAGGTATATTTCTGAGAGTGGATCTTCGGAGGCTATTTTGATGAAAAGTCCTTTTGATAAAACCCTATTTCTGCTATGTATGGTTGCTGTTCTGGCGGCATGTTCGGCGGGATCTAGTAGTGCAGATGCAACGAGTGTCGAAGAAGGTGACGATTATGTGTTAAAGCATGTTCAAATGTATCGCATCCTTGGGCCACAGGGGGATACTTCTGTGTGGAACGCGTCTAATTGCCATGTCGGTGATTCGACTTTCTCGTGTACCCAAGTGACAAATGTGGATTGCTACATTTTTCATACGTCCTATATAGAGATTTGTTATGATTCTAATAAAGTTGAAATTCCTTGTTTGCAAAAAGATACTTTATATGATACGACTGTTGCGGATTTGAATTTTGGGCCGAATGCGCGAATGGACTACATACCCTATGCCAAAATTTCAGAATTCAATCGCGATTCCGTAAAGAGTCTTTTCTCGGAATTGTCAGGGGAAACTTGCAAGTTGCTGGTTAGTTATTCGTCGAATTATTTTCTTGAAGCGGTAGGGCTTCCCGACAGTTTAACCTTGTTGAAAACAGATGAGTACAGGCTTGGAACATACCGCTCGGATTACAGCCAAATTATTGGCTTGCTTGCATACCGGGACTCCACGGGAACCGAGAAATGCGGGATTTCAAAAGCTGAAACGCGTATTGCTTATGATCGGGGAGCCTGCTTCTATTATAGTTTGCCTAATGAACCCAAACAAATACAATATGTTCTATACAACAATACGTCAAAGTCTTTTCGCGATACGACTATTTCTTGGAAGTTGGTGTATCGCGATGAATATGGCCGTGGCGATACACTTGACATGACAACGAAATTTAAATGATTTGATAAAAAAGTCGTTTATGAAATGTCTGTCGCTTCCTGTTTCCGTAATCCTTTTGCTTGCAGGTCTAGCTTTTGCCCATGAAAGCAACCACCGGGGCAACCGCAGTATTTGCGGATTGTCTTCAGTCTGGTCCTATGACACCGATGAAGAAACTCAGAAAAAGATGGCTCAATCCCAAAAGCGAGAAGACAGTTTTGTCAAACCAAAACAATTTTTTCCTGGTTTCGCTAGATGAAATAGTAGCCGAGTGCTACGCTAAATGACAATAGATGCACGCTGATGTCATCATATCGCTCGTTTATTTCGCTTGCATCCAAGACAGTTGTTAAACCGAATAACGTTTGCAAACCCAATTCGAAGCGGTTGCCGAGTATGATTCCTGTTCCTGCAGTGAGTTGTATGTCGCAAAAGGAAAGACCCGCGCCATCCCACTTTGTTCCGAAGCCATAGGCGCTGCCTTTGGTCCAATAATGAGCCTCCTTTGCGTCTATGATGAACGCGAAGGTTAATCCTGCATCAAAGTAAAATGGACTTTGAGTTTGGAAATGAGCAAGAACGGGGATTCCTAAACTGACCGTTTCGTATTTTACATAGGTATCGCGGTCAAGGCGTTCGTCTGTGAACCCAACATCGTTCTTGAGTAAGCGAACATTGTATGTTAGCCCTGTGCGAAGTGCCGGCAAATCCTGAAAATTAAAGATGGTGTTGACTGCGAGCAGAAAACCTGGTCCATTGAAATCCTTGGAATCCATCAGATTTCCCTCTTTACCGATCAAAAAATCGTAGGAAAGGCCAATGCTAGTACCGAGCCTGAAAAAACGATTAGATACGTCGCTGGCATGACAAAAAGCGGCCAAGACTGTTATGATCAACGCTAATTTTATCGATATACAACTTTTCATTTCCGCTGAAAATATAATTTTTTCAAAAGAATCAATTTAAGCATGAAGATGTTTTGCGTTAGGGATAGTAACCCCTTGGGGACAAGACTCGCGGAGCGAGGCTTGGTTGCAAGAGCCGCGCGGGCGTGCCGCAGGTGCGCACGGGTGGCCTTGCAATATAGCCCGACCCACACGATAGTGTGGGGAACGCTCAGCGCGCTCTGGCTCGCGAAGGCGCAGACGGCACCCTGAGTTTCTATGCAAACGGCGAACCGGGCAAGAACTGGGAAGACCTCTGTGCAGGCCCCCACGTTCCCAGCACTGGCAAGCTGAAGTCCTTCAAGCTGCTCTCCCTCGCAGGTGCATACTGGCACGGCGATCAGAACAGCGACCAGCTGACCCGCGTGTACGGCACCTGCTTTGCCGACAAGGAAGGCCTGGAAACCTATTTGAAGTTCCTTGAAGAAGCCGAAAAGCGCGACCACCGCCGCATCGGTAAGGAAAAGCGTGCAAGCCGAGTGTCGCGACGAAAAGCTTGCTTTTCGGCACCTGTCCTCGCTTGACGGGGATGACCGAGGCGCAGCCGCGGACGCCGAAGGCGTCAAAAGCTTGGCTACAAGTTCCGTCAGTGCGAACTCCAGAAAATCCCCTATAAGATTATTGTAGGTGAAAAGGAAATGAACGAAGGCGTTGTCTCCGTCAATAAGAGAAAGGAAGGTGACAAGGGACAAATGTCTGTCGCCGACTTCCTCAAGATGACAGAAGCAGACAGACAAGTCGTTCGCTAATCATGACGTGACCCAATTACAAAACGCAGGCTGGAAAAGCCTGCGTTTTTCGTTGGTGACAACCGTCCAAGGCGAGAGCAGCGACCACGCTTGCGTGGGCATTGCCGAGCCGCCACGGTTGGGAGTGCGTAGCACTCCAAAAGGAAATGAACGAAGGCGTTGTCTCCGTCAATAAGAGAAAGGAAGGCGATTACCGCCTAAGGCGAGTGTTGCGGACAAATTTATTTGTCCATAACCGAGCCGTCGCGGGAAGCACACCGAAGGTGTGCCCAAGGGTTCTATGACCGTCGCTCAGTTCCTGGAAATGACTGCAGAAGACCGCAAGGTTGTTCGCTAAAACGCTTTGATTGCCGCGGGGCATTCGCCCCTCGCAATGACAGCTTAAAAGGCAGACTCGAAAGAGCCTGCCTTTTTGCGTACAACATAATTCTGCAGCAAAGTCCGCGCAGTCCCAACGAAGCCCCTGCTCGGTTCCCCATCAAAAAAAATCGACGCCGTCAAAATGACAGCGCCGACTTTTTTCTCTCTCAGTTTTAAACTGAAAATTTATCCGTAGATTAGGCCAAGAGCAATTGCGATAGCCATGAAGACAAGAGTCTGTTTCAAGATAAATCCGTCATGTGATTTCATATAGACCTTCCTTTTGTCTTGTTTTTTTTCGCAACTGAAAATACAAACAATGTTTTGAATAAGTTCATTTTGTAAGAAGATAAACGCAAAGTGCCTTCAGAATGTGAGTTTTGTCAATTTTCGCGTTGTAATTTCTTGAGTTTTCTCAACAGAAAAAGGCCGTTTTATTCAAAAAACGGCCTTTTTCGATGATTTTTTTGCGAAGGAACTACCTCAACCTGACGGTTTGCACCTGGGTCCCGATGCGTACAAGGTAAGACCCGACGCGCCCCAAGGAAATGTTGAAGCTGGAGGCGGAAACCCTACCGGAAGCAAGCACGCGGCCCTGCATATCAAGGACAGCGTAGGCGCTGCCAACGCGGGCGCCGGCCACCTGAATGTCGCGACCAGCTGCGGTCAAAGCGAACTGCGGAATCGGTCCCACAACATCGATAGCATCCTTTTCACTGCTGCTGGAAGCAGGTGTTTCACTGGAACTACTTGAGTTCGGAGCGACACTGGAGGAACTACTAGAAGAGCTCTCCGGAATTTTTTCGAAGTTCGCAACCAAGGTCACGTTACCCTTCACGTGGAAAGTAATCTGTTCGGACTTGAAAGATTCCGCATCCGACGTCCAATCGGTAAAGTAGTAGCCATTGGCGGCAACGGCGTTCAGCGTCACCATTTCACCGTAGTTGTACTTGCCGTCATTCTTCAAACCAGTGACATAACCTGCGTTTTCATTATTAACGGAAACCAATACGGTATATTCAAGAACTTTCCACATGGCGTAGAACATCTTGTTGCCAAAGTCAGTTTCATAAATCTTAGTCACAGCCTGGGCAGAGCTACCGAATTCAGGATTCTTGAACCAGCCCATAAACTCGTAACCTTCGCGAGTGGGATTGGGCAACAACAATTCATCACCAGTCTTGTAAGTCCTAGGAGCGTCTTCCAAGGTTCCGCCGTTCAGCACGAAGCCTACAGCATAATATTCCTTGGTATTAAGCATCGGAATGGAATCCTGGCCCCACACAAGACCGTTGATCCCACCCTCTACAGCAACTCCATCAGCATCCTTTTGAACATAGGCGTGCAATTCCTTGGTCAAGGAAGTATCCGTAAAGGCAACCCTTTCCTTGGCTGTACCAAAAGAACTTTCCTTGCCACCTTCTACTTCCAAGTAGAAATTATTGACAAAGTTCTTCGGGAAATCTACACCCGTTTTCAATGCCACATTGGCGACAGGATCCATATAGCTCTTTGCAGAGACCTCACCCATGCTATAACTGTTCAATACATAAGAACTGGCAAAATAGCCCGAAGCCTGATTGGCGTAGCCCAACAAGCCAGCAGCATAGCTGTTAGTTGCAGAAACGGCGCCCAGATTATAGCTGTTGGCCACATTGATCGTCACATTGTTATAACCGACCAAGCCACCGATAAAGCTTTTTCCGGAAACCGGAGCAACATTGTAGCTCTGCATCAGGTTGAGGGTACCAGAATTGTAAGCCACTATTCCACCGTTATAATTATCAATAGATTCAATCTTTCCCGCATTGTAGGAGTTGATGATGTTGACTGCACCAGAAACGTAACCAACAAGGCCACCGTTGTAGCCGTTGCCCAAAACAGAACCTTCGTTGAAACTTTCCGATATAGTCAAGGACGTGCCTGTTTCACCAACCAAGCCGCCATTATAGATTTTACCTACAACAGTTGCGAAGTTCTTGCAATTTTCAACAGACAAGGTTGAATTATTCGTTCCAACAAGGCCACCAATGTCCGTGATGTAAGCGGTAGGATCGTTATAGGCGTAGTAACCAGAGGTTTGGCTATTGCGGATTTCCAGTGTACCACTATTCTGAGCTACCAAGCCACCCGCAATGTATCTATTTTCAATAACACCGTCAAAGCTCACACTATCCATTTTTACAACTTTCGAAGTAAGCACCAAGGCAGCAACACCGCCTATATAGTTCGCGCCATCAACATAGGAATCCTTGATATTCACGTTCTTGATAACCAGAGGATTCAGGGTTGTACCACCATTTACGCGGCCAATGAAACCCAGATAGTTCCTTGAACGATCATTGATATACAAGCCAGAAATAGTATGGCCACGGCCATCAAAGGAATTGGTGATGTTATCCAAGGGATTCCAAGGAACATGCTGGTCAGCACGGGCAGAATCAAGGGATCCATCTTCCTTCAACACATTTTCGTTCACCACAATATCCCTACTCAAGGCACCGCAAATGTACGGGGTCTTGCTGTAGCCACTAGTACCGTTAATCATGGCGGCGTAGGCGTAAAGTTCCGTCACATCGGAAATGACATAGCAGCCATCTTCCAGTTGAGGGACCTTCAATGTCATCCACTTTGCATAGAAAGTCTTGTTACCCTCGTCTGTCGTTGAAATGTTGGATACTGGAGATCCAGAAAATTCTTCGTCGGTATACCAGCCCATGAACACCTTGTTATTCTGGGTCACGTTCTTAGGAAGCTTTGCTCCAATCCCTTCTACATATTCGGTCACGTTATCAGAAACAACGGTACCGCCGTTTGTATTCAAGGTTACAGTAAACAGTCTTTCGTACTTTGCCCAAAATTCCTGATCTGCGGTGGCAGAAGCCAAAATGGAATCCACCTTGACGCCGGTAAATTCAGCGTTATCAAACCAGCCTCTGAAAGAGTACGCCTCACGATTCGTAACCGGAAGAGCCTTGGAAAAGCCCTCAACGTAAGAATCGAAATACGAAACCTTGTCGCCTTCGTAGGTGTGGAATGTAACCGCGTGCTTCACCGCCTTGGAATTAGAAATTGCACTACGGAACAAGGGATAAGAATCGGAACCTACATCCTGCCCCCAGATGGAGCCATCATGGATTCCGAAAGTTCCTTCACGAAGCATTGTTGCCACAGTACCATTTTCAAACTGTTCCGGAGTAGCGCCAAAGCCCCCATTTTCCTTATTGCCCTTAGCCTTGTCATAGAAGCAGTTTTCCATGGTAAGGTAGGTGGGTTTTGAATAAATCAGCATCCTACGGTAGCTAGAATAACCAGAAGTAATAGTTCCCAGGTTATAGCAGTTCGCCATTTTCAGGGTAACAGTACTACCCTGATGAGCGTTGATACCTGCGCTGTAACTAGCGGCACTATGAATTGTTCCAAGGTTATAGCAGTTTACAATGGTCGCATCACTCAAGTAGTGAACGAAACCAATAATTCCTGCAGCAGTACCGTTAGCAACAACATTTGCCTCGTTATAACAGTTTTCAACGAGGAGTACGGTACTCTGATCCGTTGCACCAATCAAGCCACCAGTGTAATAGGATCCATAGATATAGGAATCCACCAGGCCCACGTTTTTAACGATCACTGGATTTACGGTAATGCCACCCTTGACTAATCCGAACAAGCCTCCATTAGCGCCGTTACTCACGCTATAAAGGCCAGAAATCTTATGGCCCTGACCATCGAACTTGCCAGAGAAGCCATCAATAGGATTCCAAGAAACAAAGGATGTAATCTTAGATGAATCCAGGGTTCCATCAGCCTTAAGGACATTCTTGTTCACTTCGATATCTGCAGTAAGCTTAGCGCAATTCACGGTAGACTTGGTCATGCCATAAATGCCATTAATAAGACCTGCAAAGCCATAAAGCTCTGCGGAGGAGGAAATCTCGTAGCAACCATCAGAATTCTTGGAAGGAGCCTTCACCTCAAACCAAGAAGCGTTGAACTTCAAGTCACCGGACATCTTTGTCGTAATGGAATCCACAAAGGTTTCGCTGGCATCACCATCAAGAACCCAGCCCCTGAACATGTAGCCAGAACGGCGAACCTTCTTGGGAAGGGCTGCGCCAATGCCTTCGGTGTATGCGGAAACATTGGCAGAATCAATTGTTCCGTCTTCTACATCCAAAGTCACCTTGTAGATTTTGGCAAACTTTGCCCAGAATTCCTGAGTTCCCGAGGCGTTAGATGGAATTTCCGTCATGACGGAACCTGTAAAATCGCGATTGGCGTACCAACCCATAAACTGATAGCCTTCGCGGTAAGCGTTGGGAAGAACAACCTTGTAACCAGGAACATACTCGGAAGCGTAAACGGTTTCGTCACCGGAGTAAGTATGGAAAACAATGCTTGCAGTAGTTCCGGTGTAACCTTCCAATTTTCCGCTCAGTATGGGGTATGCATCAGTGCCCACTTTTTGGCCCCAGATAGAGCCATCAACGCCACGATACAAATCCTGGTAAATTCTAAGAGCCTTGGTTACAGAGCCGTCGGCAAGCTGTTCCGCTGTAGCGGCAAAACCACCCAGTTCTCCAATTCCTTCAGATTCCAAGTAGAAGCTGTTTTCAATCGTTGCGGAACCACTGTACTTATTACCGAACAAAACCTTTACACCGTACTGTAGGGCAGATCCAGTCCCTGTATAAACGACGGAACCCACAGACACGCTATTATTCAGGAAAAGCTTTCCTTGTAAAGTCTGGCCCACAAATCCACCCGTATTTGTCTGGGCGGAAATTTTACCATTGAAAAGGCAGTTATCTATATACAGCGTAGAACCTGCGGCAGCTCTAGATACAAAGCCACCAGACACATACTTTGCATCAATAACGCTGGAGAAAACGCTATTGCTGATTTGCACCACACCGCTCTGGGCATAGACAGCAAACCCAGCAACATTGGAACTTCCACGGATATAGGAATCGGCAATTTCTAAGTTCTTAATGGTCACCGGCTTTTCTACGGAACCGCCCGTCAACACATTTACAAAGCCAACATTTGATGTCGAACTATTATTGAAATAAAGTCCAGAAATCTTATGACCCTGGCCATCGAACACACCAGAGAAAGATGCAATGGGGGTCCAGGTTGCAAAACTTGCAGAATCTGCAGCATTCACAGAGCCGTCTGGGTTAAGCACGCCCTCATTAACAACAATGTCCTTAGTGAGCTTACCGCAAGCAGAAACGTTCTTTGTAACGCCTTGGCCGTTAACAATGGCAGCAAAGCCGTACAATTCAGCTGCATTGGAAATTTGGTAGCAATTATCCGCCTCGTCCAAGACTGGAGTTGCGGGAGTAACTGACGCAGCGGTAGCTGAAACACTCAGAGCCAAGCCTGCGCAAAGGGAAAAAAACAGTGCCGATTTACCGGGCATACTATCCTCCTCCACACACCGAAAACAAAAGTATAAAACCCCGCTTTTCAAGCAAAGGGTTTCCACTTTCTTTTTACATAACCCCACCTTTATTTACAAATAAAAAATGTTTACAAACAAGGTATTTGCTATATATGGGCCATGGCGAATTTAGGTTACAGCTTCTTATTGGTTCTTGCAGCTTTTATCTGGGGCACCACCTTTGTTGCCCAAGCAGAAGGCAACAGTGCAGGTCCTTTTGTTTTCACCTGCGTCCGCAACTTCATCGCCACATTCTTGCTGTTCGGTTTGGCCAAGATTCTTGACTTTGCCGGCAAAAGTTCTCGACGTCCCGTCACACCGGCCGACAATAAAAAACTTTGGAAGGCAGGCATCCTCTGCGGTATCGCCCTGGCCTTCGGCACCAACTTCCAACAGTTGGGACTTTACCTAGGCACCTCCGCAGGAAAGTCCGGATTTCTCACAACCTGCTACATTGTGTTGGTTCCCGTATTAAGCGCCCTTCTGGGAAAAAAGATTTCTGCAAAAAATTGGATTTGCGTTGGATTGACCGTGGTCGGTCTTTATCTTCTTTGCATCAAGGAAGGTTTTTCTGTCCAGGCTTCCGATGGAGTTCTACTACTTTGCGCCTTGTCATTCTCCGTCCAGATTCTGATTGTTGACAAGTACGGTTCAGATGTAGACAACGTTCGACTTTCTGCAATTCAATGTTTGGTGGCCTGCGTTTTGAGCGCCTTCCCCATGTTCTTTGTAGACATGAAATGTTCCGCCGCGGGCCTAGCCAGCGCCGTAGAAATATACACCCATGTTAACGCATGGATTCCCCTGCTGTACGCCGCAGTTCTTTCAAGCGGTGTTGCATTCACCTTGCAGATTGTGGCCCAGAATAAAATAAAGCCCACCGTAGCATCGCTACTGATGAGCTTGGAATCTGTATTCGCTGTTCTTGCCGGCTGGGTCGTTCTTGGAGAACGTTTAAGCACTCAAGAAGCCCTAGGCTGTATTATTATGGCCGTGGCTATTGTGCTAGCCCAGATCAATCCTTCTTCTTCAAAGGATTAAAGTACACCTTTTTCTTCTTCATAATGAAGAGGCCACCCACAATCAGCACTACGCCCAAGGCAAGGGAAAGTACTGCGCTACGGGTAACACCAGCCACAATAAAGGAAATAAAGCTGATCCCTGCCACGCTCAGCGCATAGGGCAGCTGGGTGTTCACATGGTTCACGTGATTACATTGGGCTCCAGCGCTAGCCATAATGGTGGTATCGGAAATGGGTGAAATATGGTCGCCGCAAACAGCGCCAGCCATGCAGGCAGAAATGGAAATCACCATCAGCTGGTAATCAACACCGCCAAAGGCCGCCACCACAATAGGAATCAAGATTCCGAATGTACCCCAGGAAGTACCTGTGGCAAAAGCCAGGAAGATGGCAATCACGAAAATCAGAGCCGGCATAAAGTTCATGAATCCAGCAGCACTGCTAGAAACGATACCAGCCACAAATTCCTTGGCACCCAGAGCATCAGTAGTACCCTTCAAGCTCCAAGCCAAAGTCAAGATCAAGATGGCGGGCACCATGGCCTTGAAACCATCGGGCAGGCATTCCAGGCACTTATTGAAGCTCAGGACCTTACGGCACAAGTACCAAAGGACAGTCAGCAGGAAGGCGGCAAAGCTACCCAGCACTAAGCCAACAGAGGCATTGCAGTCGGCGAAAGCCTGAACAAAGCCCTTGTGGGCATCACCGCTGGAGAAGAATCCGCCGGTGTAAATCATTCCAATAACGCAGAAAACAATCAGGCACACAATGGGGAAAACAAGATCAATAACGCCGCCCTTTCCTTCGGGCTTGCGGACTTCTTTCATCTGTGCATCAAGAACCTTTTCAGCATCTTCATAACGGCGCATAGGGCCAAATTCCACATTCAGCAAAATCAACGCGAACATGGCCACCAAAGTAAAGAGGGCATAGAAGTTGAAGGGAATAGCCTTCACGAAAAGTCCGAGACCATCTTCACCATCCACAAAGCCCGTCACCGCAGCAGCCCAGGAACTGATAGGCGCAATAATGCAAATGGGTGCCGCCGTAGAGTCAATCAAGTAAGCCAGTTTTTCATGGCTAACCTTGAACTTGTCTGTTACCGGACGCATCACGCTACCCACAGTAAGGCAGTTGAAATAATCATCCACGAAAATCAAGATGCCCAGGCAAACGGTAGCGATCTGCGCCCCCACCTTTGTCTTGATATGTTTCTTGGCCCAGTTACCGAAAGCGGCCGATCCGCCAGCCTTGTTCATCAGGGCCACCATAGTTCCGAGAATCACCAGGAAGAACAAAATGCCAACGTTACCCGCATCGGTAACCTGCTTGATCATGCCATCCTTGAAAACAGCATCCAGGAACGCAGGGAAACTTCCCTGGCTAATGAACAAGCCGCCCATGACCACGCCAAGGAACAAGGAAGAATAAACTTCCTTGGTAATCAAGGCAAGGACAATAGCGACAATGGGAGGAACTAGAGCCCAGAAGGTACCCTGAGCAAAGATCCAAGAATCAACAACAGTCTGTTCCATATGAACCTCTTTCGATTAAACTTCTTTTCCGCGATATGCGAGAATTGCCAACAAAATAAATGTACCTGCCAAAATGCCAATCAAAGGCATATCTGCCTGAGTTAATAGGAACATTTTAAACAGGCGAACCATCAAGGCACTAATAAAAGCATACCCAGCAGAACACAGGACGATAAACAAGGCAAAACGGGCGACAAAAGGCATTTTCCTCGTGATCTTCTTGAAAAAGCCATTAATGTACGAACCGTAAATCATTAAAACCGTAGCAACGATGCCCACAGAAATGGAGGTCAAGTGCTGTCGCAAAAATTGTGCAAATTCATGGATTAACTGTTCCATAACAAGAAATATAAAAACAAGTATTCAAAACATTTCAAAATAAAGGACACACTTGTAAACAAAATACGCCTTTGTTTTCAAGTGAAAACACTTTCTAATTCAGCCACCATACCGAGCAACATCCTTTTGGTCTAGATTTAGAACAAACAAAAAAAAGGGTGATATAATGAAATTTTCTAAAACATTCGTAACCGCTCTGGCTACCACCACCATCGCAACAAGTTCCTTGTTTGCAGCAACCGCATTCCAGAACCAGGTTGGTTTCTTGACCAACGGTCAAAAGCAGATGGCAGTCATTGATGCCGCCGGCAAGGACGTGGTTTTCAAGGACAAAGACGGCAAGTCTGTTTTAACAGTCAAGGCACCCGAAGCTCAAGCTTGGGAACCGGCAGGCGACACTGCAGCATCCCTCATTGATTTTTCCGAACTGAAGACCGCAGGCACCTACCAGGCATACGTTGGCGACGAAAAAGTCGGCCACCCCATTGTTGTCGCTGATGACGCCCTTGAAAGCGTTACCAAGGGTTCCCTCAAGTTCTTCTACTTCCAGCGTGCATCCATCGAACTCGAAGAAGAATATGCAGGCATCTACGCTCGCGCAGCTGGCCACCCCGACACCGCAGTCAAATACCATGAATCCACCGGTCACACCGATCTTACCGCAACCTTCAATGGTTCTAAGGGTTGGTACGACGCTGGTGACTACGGCAAGTACATCGTGAACTCCGGCATTTCCACCTACACCCTCTTGCAGCTCTACCAGCACAACAAGGAATACTTCAACAAGCTGAACTTGAACATTCCTGAAAGCAAGAACGATATTCCGGACATTCTTGACGAAATCAAGTGGAACTTGGACTGGATGCTCACCATGCAGGATACCGATGGTGGTGTTTTCCACAAGCTCACCACTAAGGCATTCGCAGGCACCGTGATGCCGGCAAAGGCTACCGCTCAGCGCTACGCTATCGGCAAGGCTGTTGAAGCAACCTGGAACTTTGCAGCCGTCATGACTCTCGCCTCCGAAATTTATAAGCCCTTCGATGAAGAATTCGCCAAGAAGTGCTTTGCAGCTGCAGAACAGGCTCAGCACTGGGCCGCACAGAACAAGTACGAATCCTACACCCAGCCGTCTGACGTTTCCACCGGTTCCTACACTGGTGCAGTAGAATGGGCAACCCAGTTGTGGACTCTCATCGAAATGTACCGCCTTACCAAGCAGGACGACGTTCTCGCTGAAATCAAGAAGTGGCCTCTCTCCAAGAAAAAGGCTAGCCTGCAAAGCTGGCAGAACAACTACATGCTGGGCATGTTCTCCTTGGCAACCAACCCAGACATTTTCGAAAAATCCATGGTTGACACCGCTACCGCAATTATCGTAAGCACCGCAGATGAATACGTGAAAAGTCTTGACAACAACGGCTACGGAGTCGCCCTCGTCAACAAGGATTTCAACTGGGGTTCCAATGGTACCGCAGCAAACAAGGGCATGGTTCTCATTCACGCATACATCTTGACCAAGGAAGAAAAATACCTCAACGCAGCCCTCGGCATCGTCGACTACATCCTCGGTCGTAACCCGATGAACAACTCCTACCTCACTGGTTTCGGCGTAAAGTCCACCATGAACCCGCATCACCGCCCGAGCCAGGCTGACGGCATCGAAGCTCCGGTTCCCGGCATGCTGGCTGGTGGTCCAAACACTGGAGCAACAGACTGCGCAAAGACTATCGCTAAGAACAACCCGCCCGCCAAGGCATACAACGATAACACTTGTAGCTACGCAACCAACGAAGTGGCCATCAACTGGAATGCTCCTTTCGCCTACGTAGTCGGTAGTATCCAGGCAATCGCCTCCACCGGCAAGTCCTATGATGTAACCACCAAGCCTAACGCAGAGTACACAATCGAAATCATGGGTATTCCTTTCGCAAAGAACAACATCAGAAAATCCCATGTTCAGGAATCTGGCAAGCGTTTGATTATGCGCGACCACAAGGTTCAGGTTGAATACACCGATGTCAACGGCATCAAGAAGTACTTCAACTTGCGCGGCGAGCAGGTCCGCTAAAGAAACGAGTTTTTCATATAATCCCCTACACACCAAAATGCAGTACCACCTCGGTACTGCATTTTTTATTAGCGAACAAAGCGCATCAAAAGCTGAATTTTGTGGAATTAGATTTTCGGCAAAGAGCCGTCGTTATTTTCAATGAATTTGATTTCCTTACCCGGGAAAAGTTTTTTCCAAGTTTCGGAATCATTTTTTGCTCGTTGCAAATCCATACGGCGGCGGGCGTCTTCTACAGAAAGGCCACGCTGGTTTACAAGGCGATTAAATCGGGTTTCTTCGGAAGCCACAACCACCCAGAAAGACTCCATCTGTTGAACCATCTGGGGGACATTTTCAAAAAGAGCCGCTTCCACGTAATCCGGATTCTGCAACACCACATACTCAGTCAGTGCTGGGTAAACAAGGGCTTCCAGACGTTTACGGGCCGACTCGTCCTTAAAAATCAAGTCGGCAATAAACTTGCGGTTCACGCCATCGGCAGTCTGCGCCTCGGCACCGAATTCCTTTGCAATGGTTGCACGTAAATCAGCGCTGTCGCGGTATAGTTCATGGACAGCCAAGTCCGCATCAAGAACCTTGAAGCCGCGTTCACGCAGCATCTGGCCCACGAAGGACTTTCCTGCACCGATTTGACCTGTAATACCGATCATTTGCGTCACCTAAAAGTCAGCCACCATTAGCCCTTGCCCAAAGCGATCAGGCAAAGACCCGTAATAATTCCGAACAGAGCAATCCACTTGAGGGCGCTCTTCTTTTCCTTGAAGATCAAGAGGCCCGCCACAAAGCCGATAAGCACACTGGAACGTCGGAACACCGTAATCAAGGAAATCAAGGCATCCGGATCGCTTACTGCGAGGAAGTAGCAGCGGTCGGCCACAATAAGCAGCACCGCTACCAGCAAGAAAGTCCATCGGAACTGGAAAGGAGTAGAAGTTTTACGCTTCGGGAACCACGTGACAGCCGCAATAATGAACTGCAAAAGGGCCATGTAGATGCTGAACCACACCTGAACCGTCAACGGTTCAAAATCCATGCGTTGCAAAATAAACTTGTCATAAACGCCACTGCAAGCTGCCAGCACCGTTCCCAACAACATGGAAATCACCCAGCCGTTACTGAAGAAATGTCCCATCTCCTTTCGGCCCGCCATGGAAAGGGCCACATAGGAACAAACGCAAATGGCAACGCCAGCCCACTGCATGGCAAAGGGACGTTCCCCCATGAAAGTCACCGCAATGAAAATGGTGAACACAGGCGCCAACGCACGAATCGTCGTCGCGATGGACAAGGGCAAATGGGCCAACGCGTTGTATGTAAGAATCCAGCTTCCGCCAACGATGACAGCCTTGCCCGCCAGAAGCAAGTGGCTTTGTAAAGGTAAATTTTCACAATGTCCCGACAACAGAATCGGGGACATCAAAAGTGCGTAAAATGCGCTGCAAAGGAACAAAACCGGGCGTACAGCGTTGTCCTGAACGGACTTCTTTTTCGCCAGATCGTAGCAGCCCAGAAAAAAGGCAGAGGCAAGAGCAAGAATCAACCATGACATAGCGCACACAATTTAGAAATACCACTTGCAAAGCCCAAGGTTTAATGTATTTTTTAGCCAAACTCAACAAAAGGAGCCCAACATGGGTATCAAAGGTAAAGCAACATCCCTTCTCGAAGAATTCAAGGCCTTCGCATTCAAGGGCAATATCGTCGACATGGCTATCGGTGTTATCATCGGTGGTGCATTCGGTAAGATCGTAACCTCCTTCGTTAACGACATCGTGATGCCGGGCGTTACCGCCATCATCGCTATGGGCGGTGGCAAGGACGCAGGTGCCGGCCTCAAGGAACTGGTTTACACCACCGATGCTGGCGTTGCTATTCCTTACGGCAACTTCATCGGCGGCATCGTTGACTTCCTCATCGTTGCAATCGTCGTCTTCCTCGTCATGAAGAAGTTCCTTGGCTTTATGCAGAACATGCGCAAGGCTGAAGAAGCTCCTGCTGAACCTCCTGCACCGCCGGCTCCTCCTGAACCGTCCGCAGAAGAAAAGCTCCTCACCGAAATCCGCGACCTTCTTAAAAAGTAAGGTAGCAGTCGGTTAATACCGAGCAAAAGCTTTAGAAAAAGTCCGTGGCCTACAAAGCCGCGGATTTTTTTGCTTCGATTGCTTCGCCCTGCGGGCTCACAATGACAACAAAGGGGCAGGGGCCCCCTGAGTAGGGAGTTGACTCCCACTCAGACACGAGAAAAAGTTCGGCCGACAGGACGGACTTTTGTGAGTGGGGATTCCAAAGGGGTGGCAACCCCTTTGCGTCATATTAATTTTATTTCAGCATCCGCCGTAAAAGGCAGGTCTTCCTTTTGAGGTGTAGCAATCACCACCTGGCACTGCTTTTCGCGAATTAATTTCGCCACCGCATTGCGGCGGTTCACGTCCAATTCTGCAAAAATATCATCCAGCAAAAGAATTGGTTTGCTCAAGTAACGTGCGGCCACATCCACAGCAGCAAAGCGCATGGCGAGAGCAGCAGAACGGCACTGCCCCTGGGAGCCTACAGAACGCATCTCGTAACCGCCAATGCAAAGAGCCAAATCGTCACGATGAGGGCCTGCCATGGTCATACCTTGGATACGCTCCACATGTTCCAAGCCTGCAAGCTTACGAGCGAACGCATCCCGCAAAGCAGCTTCATCTATCACATCGGACTCATCATCAGCCGCAGCACCATCAGCCACCGCGGACTCTCCTGCACTCATTTCGTCAAGCTCATCATAGCCAAGGAAATCAGCACCGTCTAAAGCATCCAATTCCTTCAGGATAGAACTCTTGTAGGCACAGGTAATTTCATCCACCCCGCCAGAAAGCTTTCGGTAATAGCCGGTTATAATCGGGGATATTTCCGCGGACAAAGCCAGTCGCGCCGCCCACATCTTTGCGCCTAGGTCCACAAGCTGTTCCGTAAGCACCTTAAAGAGAGCCTCGCCACCCACGGCGGCATCGGCCATGCCACCGCTTTTCTTATACTGTTTCAGCCACTGGTTACGCTGTTGCAGCACACGCTTGTAGCGGCGCAAAACCGTCGTGTTTGTAGCAGAACGATAACAGAGGATTTCGTCAAGCCAATGTCTGCGAACCTCAGGAGAACCACGCAACAATTCAATGTCAGAAGGCTGCATGATCACGGCAGGGCAACCGCCGAACAGTCCCGCAGCCGACTTCAGGCTTTCGCCGTTTTCTTTCACTTCGCACCCGCGGCGGTGAACACGCATAGCGCGTTTTCGGGCCCGGCCTGATGCAGAGTTTGCAGGTTCAGAATCCGCAGCCACATCTTCAAAGTTCCCGCGGATAATAAACTCGTCCGCCTTCCAGGCAATCAATTCCTTCAGGTCCTTCGCCCTAAAGGAAAACCCCTGTCCCAGCAGGTGGATACATTCCAGAAGCGTCGTCTTGCCACAGCCATTAGGACCGTACACCACAGTGATGCCGGGCCCGAACGTCTGCTCGAACCCGCTTAAACTGCGAACGCCGTTTATGGAAATGTCACGAATCACGGAAGATTACCGCGAACGCTAATGCTGGCAGGGCCCCACAGGCCAGCGTCGCTTTCAAGAATCAAGGCGTAGTTCACGTCAAGAGGATACTTCTTCTTGCCCACGCGAATATCAAACTTGTAGCCTGCACCGAGGGTAAAGTTCAAGTCATCCATACCAATGCGAATGGTTCCATTGGGGATAGCTTCCACTTCAAAGCCCACGCGGCCTGTCCAAAGGTGTCTATCCGGATCAAAAGCCAGCAGCGTATCAGCTACCTGGTAGTCTATCGCTTCCATCCAGGCATAAACAGGCTTGTCCTTAATCTTGGAACGGTATCCCAAGCCCACCTGCAAAATCTTCGGGCGAACGCCTTCGGTACTTGCAACAGTATTGTCGGTACTAGTATTCTTTGTCCAGCGAGCAGAAAGATTCTTGCTAAAGCTCAAGTTGCGAATCACCACAGAAGTAGACCACTTCTCATTCCACTGACGAAGCCAGCTAAGATTAATGGTCATGGGGCTGCGGTAATCATCAACCAGATCAACGCCTTCGAAGTATTCCGAGATATCCAGATTGTCGTAGCTCATGGAAAGAGACAAACCGAATGCGTCACGACGAGTTGCACGATAGGCAAAGCCCAGGTACATCATGGTAAAGTAGGGAGTCGCCGTACCCAAAGTCTGGTCATCATCGTCAATCACATCAAAGGACAAGTCGCCGCGATAGAGCATGGCAAAGCCAACACCCATGCGCTTGCCCACCTTGGTTTCAATACCCAGGGATCCACCGGCACGATCCAGCTGGCGACCTTCACCGCTAATAAACAAGTTCAGATTTTCGCGGAAGCCGAGAATTGCAGGGTTCCAGTATGCAGCAGGCATCGTAGCCGTATCCGCAGTTCCTGTATTGCCTCGGCCCAGTTCACGGGCGCCAGCGCCCATACGTTCTACAAAGCCGTCAAAACTTCCGAGAGTAGCTTTCTTCTGATCCCAAGCAAAGCTAGGTACAGCACAGCAAAGAGCAAAAGCAACAACACTAAGGGCTTTCATATAATTCTTCATTACTTATGCCCTCCCAAAGTCATCACCTTGCCCCAACCCACATGGTCATGGTTATCCTTCACACGAATGTAGTAGACACCCATAGTGCAGGCGCGGCCATGCTTGTCATAACCATCCCAGTAATCTTCTCTAGGATTCGTGCTACGAGAAGCATCAGCTTCGCGAGGAGCATTCTTCACGATGGTCTTCACATGCTTCATGTCGTAGCTATACACATCAATTGTAATCTTGGATTCCTTGCCCACCTTGTAAGAAACAAGAGCCTGGTCTCCAGAGGTAATCACAGACGGAACAATACGAACCGTACTCAAGTTGTTTTCAAGCTTTGCTCGATTCAAAATCGGAGTCCAGGATTTTCCAGAGTCCGCAGAAACAGAAACACCGTTGCCGTAAGTGGAAATTGCAAGACCACGAATATTCTTTGTCAGCGGGAATGTGCAAATGGAGGAAATAACAACGTCGCGATCCGTTGCGCCAGTTTCGTAGCCATAAAGCCATATACCCTTGCCATCGTCATCCATATCCCAGGCACGAACACCATTGGAATCCAGTTTGAAATAACCACTTACCTTGCCGCCCACAGCCATGACGCCAACAAATGCAGTCTTGCCCAGGAAAGCCACATTGGTCACGGTGTAGTCGCCATCATCATAAACATCTTTCTTCTGTTTCTTTCCTGCAGAATCAAGGAAATCCACCTTGGCAAAGTCAGAAGCACCCTTAGCGAGGCGCCACAAGGCACCCTTGGTTGTTTCCTTATCCATGCTGGAAGTTTCGGCAACAATCTGCAAAGGTTCGCCACCAATCCAAACGCCCGTCACGCGGGCAGAAGTATCAAGAACAGAAGAAGCCTTTTTCAAGTCACCGGCCTTGGTTCGAATCCACAGACCCTTGGATGTAGCCATCCAGAGATCGCCCGTTTCAGGATGCACGGCCACACCGAAAATGGAGGGATTTTTCTTTTCGTCCCACTTGTAGTTCACCTTTGCCGAATCGAGAGAAGCAGCGTTCAAATCCAAAGCAAAGTTTCCACTCTTGGAAGAACTTCCCGACATGTCGTACACGCCAAGGCCTGCTGCACCGCGAGCAATCCAAAGATTCTTTGCAGAGGAATCATAGGCAAATCCGCTCACAGAATAAACCATTGCAGAATCAAGTTCCTCGTACACTTCGGGAACCTTCAACGGCATTTCAATGGGATCGTTCACATCGCGAACAGAGAAGAAACCTCGAGGAACAAGATAGGCGCCATCGTCATTCATTTCAAACATGGGCAGCACGTAGCCCAGCTTGCCCGCATAAACAGAGGGCGTTCTACGATGTTCTGCAAGAACGTCACTGAAGATTCCATCCTGAACGGCGGTCACGGAGTCGGCCACAGGACCATTGCTCGTTTCAGAAACAACCACATTGCCGGAGTTACCAACATCCAGCTTCAATAGGGTCACGCCGCTATACACCTGACCGCGGGAAAACGCCCACAAAGATCCAACGGAACCCGTTTCATTCACATTCAGAACATCGTTGCTGAACAAGGTTTCTGCAGCCATGGACGATGCAGACAGCAAAGCCGCCCCCATCAAAGCCTTGACACAAGTTTTCTTCAAAGTCTTCTTAAAAAACATCGCGCACCACTAAACTATCGCATGTCGATTTCATCGACGCCAGGAATACTCTTGAACTTGAAATCGCTATCAGAGATTTTCTTGACGACCTTCAGGTCGATGATATTGTACCAGGAGCTGTTGCCAGCCGGATCCACCGTATAAAGGCGTACCGGAGAGAAATCCTTCTTGCTAAGCCAAACATCCATCTGGTCAAACTGGCCTGCATACTTGGAAGGGTCCAGTTTCAAGACCCACAGTTTCTGTCCATTGAAAGTGCCGTCACCAATCTGCTTGGCCTTGCAGTTGAGATACTTGAAAAGAAGTTCGGACGGATGAAGGGAACTGGACAAGTCTTCCACAGCCTTGATAAGAACCTGCTTCTGTTCCACATTGTACTGCCACAAACTTTCGCCATCGCTATAGAACTGGATGCCTGCCAGGTCCAAAGTAAACTTGTCGCCTTCGGCTACCGTGAGGCTCCCCTGCTGGGAAGTAATGTCCGGGGAATCCGCATAGAAAACCTGAACCTTAAAGTTCAAGCTCCAGGCCTTACTGGATTTAAACCAGGCCTTGGATTTCTCCATGGCTTCGTCTGCAGTCATGGAAAAGGACAAGGAAACCCCAAGGGCCAACATCAAACAGGCTATCTTAAAAAAACGCATAGTCCACCTTATATATATGAGGCAAATTTACAAAACTAAAGAGTCCAGGGTTTATTTTTGGTCGAAACTCTCTCGTTCATTGGGTTTTCATTTGTGATATTTCTATCTTTTTGTTGGAAATTTTAAATCTATTGGAATAATTGTATGCGCAAAATGATTTTGCCTTTGGCAATCCTGAGTGCTGCGGGCCTCGCTTCCGCTGCTGATATCGAAATTCACGGTGACGTCAACTTTGACTACGGCAGCTATTTCGACAAGGACTTTGATCCCAAGAACGCAGCTAACCAGGACATCGACCTTTCCGTTAAGGCCAACCTGGACGAAAACGTTTCCGTTGTCGTTAACGCCAACAGCCACAGCAATTACCGTTCCGGTGATGGCAAGCTTGAAGACTCCGAAGTCCGTCACGGCTTCGCCCACTCCGCTGCCATGGGCGACGGCGAACAGCGCTTTACCGGTTTTGACTTCGATGGTGTTCAGCTCCGTTGGGACGTAAGCCACGATGTAAGCCTCATCTTCGGCGACATGACCTACAGTGCAGGCGCATTTAACCACTATTTCTGGCGCGACGCCTCCAAGTACGCAGTCATCGTCCGTGAACAGACTGTCCGCGGTTTCGGTGCTGAATTCGGTAACGACAAGTGGGGTCGCGGTAGCGCATACTTGGGCGCTTCCGAAAACAACAACCACACTGTTGCTGCATTTGCAAACTACTCCTATCCTGTCATCAACCGCCCCAACGAACACTTGATCGCAACTGTTGATGTGGACTGGGTATTCGGTCAAAACATCGGCCGTCACAACGCTTATGTTTTCGGTGCAGAAATTGACTACTCCAAGAGCTATGAACTTTTGAACTGGGGTGTCTATGCCGTTTACGGCACCCATCCGTACAAGGAAAAGGGCACCCACTCCTTCTTGGTTGAACCCAGCTTCAACTACGACTTCTTCAACTTGACCGGCACCTTCTTCTACTGCGTCACCAATAGCAACTACGCCGTAGACGAACAGTTGTTCACCGACGACCAGTTGATGGTAGCCATCGAACCTAGCTTCAACCTTCACAAGAAGTTCACCCTGGGCGTGGGTTATGAATACCACAACCACGATGTTGACGTGAAGGACGACAGCTACCACTTCCTCGGTGCCAACTTCTACCTGTACCCCACCCTCAAGACCGAAGTCGTGTTCTGGGGCGGCTACAACTTCAGCAAAGACGAAGACAGACCCTTCGGCGACAAGAAGCTCGCTATGGGTATGAGCGCCAAGGCAAGCTTCTAATCGTCTAGCGACGTGCGAATCCGAGCTTTAGATTCTATCCGAGGTCTCTTGCTTCTGCAGATGACCCTGGATCATTTCGGAAAGCCCATTTCACATTATTTATATCAGTGCTTCGGCTACTTCAGTGCAGCCGAAGGCTTTTTTTTCTTGTCCGGTTTCGTAGGGATGCTGGCAGCCACAAGCAAGCAGGCCAAGGATCCCAGTCAAGCCTGGATGCGAAGTCGTGCGGCACGAATCTGGAAATACCACTGCGCAACACTGATCAGCCTCTGCATTATCGCAGCTTGGTTCCTGCCTAGCCTGGCTGCCAACTTCAAGTGCATTTTCCAGCACCCGCTGGAAAGCCTCCTCTGGTCGGCACTTCTGATCAACACGCCGGAATGGCTAGATGTTTTGCCGCTCTACGTGGTATTCCTCATCCTCGGTTCCGTACTGTTCCCGCTATTCGTCAAAGCAAGGTGCAAGACCCAGGTTTTCCTCCTGTGGTTGCCGTCCCTTGCGGTATGGATCGGCGCCCTCCTCGGACTGCGCGACGCCGTTAACAGTCTATTCCCCAGCTGGATTCATCACGGGGACTTCGACCCCTTCGCATGGCAGTTCATCTACTTTACCGGGGCAGCAGTCGCCGCCTGGTGGAAACGTGCAAAGTCCGAGGAGAACGCGCACTCAAGTTCCGCAACGGAGCCCGCAGTCAAATCCAGCAACGCAGTACGCGTCATACAGAAACTGACCCCCGCGGTTCTCGTGCTCCTCATCTTCTGTTTCCTGTGGTCCCATCAGTTCATTCCGTTGCAACTTCCCACGGACTTCTGGACCAACAAGGTTCACGTAGGCCCTCTCCGTTTCGCCAACTTCTTCTGCTTCGTCATGGCCATCGGATGGATCATCCGCACTTGGCCGGCAGCCCTGGACTTCAAGGTAACGAACCTCATCGGCCGCCACAGCCTGGACGTCTACACCGCCCACATTGTGCTCATCTACTTCTGGTTTGCAACACCGGGCAGCATCCGTTACCACGCCCCCTGGAACGTTCTTGTTCCTATCGCAGCCTGCGTATTCCTGTGGACTTTGTCAAGAATCAGAGAACCTCGTAAATAGACAGCTCCGGAACATCAGCCAAAGACAGCTTCGATTGCCACGCCCTACGGGCTCGCAATGACAAGGAAGCCCGCAAATAGATTGCCGCGACTTTACGGTCTCGCAATGACAACAAAAAGCCCCGGTTTTCACCGAGGCTTTTCAAATGCATTTAGTTCCAAGCAACACTTGGTTCCTGATTTTTCCATCAAGTACGCACTGTGTTCTTGAACAGCAGCTCGGATGACCGGAGGGTCTTAGCCCAACGAACGATCCGAGCGGTCATCATTACTGACCGAGGTACTTACGGCCGATACCGTATTCGTCCTTGTATTCGATGTAGTCAGGAACGAAGCCCTTAGCAAAGGAGAAGGACACGTTCAAGGAGCACTGGAATTCGTTCATCAACTTACCCTTGGTGCCAGCCTTGATGTTCTGCTTCTTCTTTTCAATCTTTTCGTCGCCCTTCTTGCCGACCAGGACTTCAGCTTCGCACCAGCCGCTGCCAGCCTTAGCGATAACTTCCTTGCCGTCGGTGGAAACGAGCTTGATCTTAGCCGGGTCAAGTTCGGTGTTGTTACCGGTGGAAGCCCAGAACTGGAGTTCGCCGGAGAGAGAAGTTGCGGACATCTTGACGGTCGGGAGAGCCATGACGTAGCCCCACTTGTCAACGAAGCGCTTGCCTGCAGCGTCGGCGATGTTTTCGCCGAAGATCAGGAAGTAGCCGCGAGTGGTCTTGCGGTTCTTGTTAAGAGCAGCCTTGACTTCTGCATTTTCCGGAGCAACGTATTCGAGACGGAGCAAACCGAATTCAGCAACCACCGGATCAGATTCATCCTTGATTTCCGGGAGGGTCTTTGCGACCACAGCGTTTTCAGCTTCGAGACGGAGGGTCTTTACAGCACCTTCACCAACACCCTTGGCCTTAGCATAGACCAAAGCGGTATCGATACGGGCGAAAGCATTGATAACAGTATTGAAGTCCACACCTTCCTGGGTAGCCTGCTGCTTACCGACGGTAGCCATCTTGGTAACAGTTTCTTCAATGACTTCGTTGCTCTTGACTTCCGGCATGTTAACGCCAGCCTTGTCAAAGTAGCCATTGATCAAATCGCTGCTAAGGTCCTTCTTAGCTTCGATTTCAGCTGCACGAACGAGAGCGAGGGTGAAGTTATCGTAGAATTCATCAGAAACGTTACCCTTCTTCTTTGCTTCGAGGTAAGAGTTGATGGCATTGCGATAACGGCCATCCTTAAGATGTTCGTCACCACGCTTTTCGTTGGTACCCTTGCAGCCGGCCATAGAGAATGCTACAGCAGCAGCCAGGGTTGCAAGAAAGATTTTCTTCATTGTGTTATTCCTTCAGTAAAAAAATACCTTTAGGCGGTTCGTCAGTAAAAAGGCCCATTTTATCGTAAAAAAGACCTCTTCGCCTTTTCAAATAAAAGATAAATAAATAAATTTGGACTATCCTGTTGGGGATAGGTAAATTTTTATTTGGAGACGTTTTTTAGTCATGAATATCCTTGTCGTGAGCCCTGAAGCGGGAAATTGGTCTCATACCAGCCCACTAGCCACAGCGGTGAACCGTATGACCGACGCATTTGCATGCGCTGGCGCCAAGGTATTGACTTGTTCCCCCTTCATCAAGGAAAAAATGGTCAACGCAGACGACTACCGCTCTGTGTTCCAGGGAACCGAAAAGCTCCAGGGCAAGACCTTCGAAATCATGGTTTCGGACAAGGATCCTCTCCATACCTATATCTACAACAAAGAATATTTTGGTCGACCCGAAGTGTACGGACCTCCTGACGAAGTCCCCTACACCGACAACCACCTCCGCTTCGCATTTTTGTCCTCCGCAGCCTTGGCCTACGCCGAGGCAACCGGCTATTCTTGTCAGGCCATCCTGGGCCACGAATGGGGCGGCGCTCTCGTAGGCGCTCTTTCCAAGACAGTCTATGCCGACTACGCCAAGGACATTCCCTTCTTCTTTAACGTCCATAACATCACTTACGATTTCCATGTTGCAAGCAGCGAAATCGAAAAGATCGGTCTTCCCCGTGAAAACTACAATATGGACGGCTACGAGTTCTGGGGCAAGGTCAGCCTGCTGAAGGCCGGCATCCTCTACGCCACCAAGGTTCTGTTCCCGTCTCCGGGCTACCGCGACGCCATGTTGAACACAAACCTCCCCGGTGGTCTTAGCGGCTTCCTGAATCGTAATGCAGACAAATTAATCGGCATCCAGTTCGGCGTCAGCTACCAGTTCTGGGATTTCAACGGAAACGACATGCTCCCCATCAAGGAAGCAAAGCGCCGTGCCCGTCAGGCCCTCCAGGAAAAGCTGGGCGTAGACTTCAAGAACAAGATGGTTCTTTACGTTCACCTGGACTCCGAATCCGGAAACACTTCCGAAACCTTGGCCACGGTCCTTTCCGACGTTGCCCACCTGGACGTCTACATCATCGTCGGCGTCTCCTCCAAGAACAACGAATGGGGCTACTACCGCGACTTTTCTCAGCAGTATCCCGACGTCATGTGCTTGCAGGATCTCGAAGAAGGTGAAAAGAAGGGTCCTGAACAACTCCGCGAAACTCTCGCCGGCGCCGACGTTCTCTTTGCAGCAAGTCTCCGCGAACCGTCCTCTTCCATTATCCTCAAGGCCATGGCAGCAGGCACCCTCCCGCTGACCGGACGTTCTGTTGGTGTTGCCGCAATGCTGGTGAGCTACAGTTTCGAAACTGCAGGCGAAGCAAACGCCTTCCTGGTAGAAGACGCCAACGCACCCCACCTCATGCTCAACTGCGTCCGCGATGCAGTGAACGTTTTCCAGACCGAACAGGCCGACTGGGACAAGTGCGTGGTCAACGCCTACAGCGGATTCCATTACGAATGGTGCCGCACCATTTCCAAGTACCTGTTGCTCTTCGGCGAACTTGGACTGTAATTTTCATATGGACAAAATTGAAAAGAAGCGGCTTCGCGAGCAGCAAGTCGTGGCGCAGATGATTGCTCTTTACTGCCGTAAAATTCACGGCACCAAAGGCTCCCTGTGCAACGATTGCCAAGTTCTTTGCGACTACGCCCGGGAACGTAGTGCCAAATGCAGGTTCATGGAAACCAAGACATTCTGCGCCCACTGCAAGGTCCATTGCTACAAGCCCGAAATGCGGGAGAAGATCCGCACCGTCATGAGGTTTTCAGGCCCCCGCATGATAATCTACCATCCCCTGACGGCCCTTTGGCACATGGCCTGCACCATCCAGCAGAAACACCAAATGAAAAAGGATCAGCAAAAACAGGGCTAGCAGGACAAACCTTCCGCCACATATTTCTGCAAAGAAAAAATCCCGCGTTCCGAAGAACACGGGATTTTTCAGTGGGGCCTCCGGGACTTGAACCCGGAACCAACGGGTTTACGTTTGCGGCGTTTTCACGCCTCCGTGGACTATGTCTTCGCCATGCCTTTGCAGGTTTAGGCGCGGGATACTTGTGCGGTCATTAAGCAGACTAAACTGCTCCGCTAGTCTCTACACCTTCCGGAAGTGTACCTCCGGCTCGGCTCGGCGTTGCCTTTGGGCCAGGGCCCTTTAGGTTTCACCGAATTCTTCCCGTTTTCATCCGAACCTTTCGGAACGGAGTCACAATCATTATGAGTCCGACGCTCTAACCGATTGAGCTAAAGCCCCGACACGTTTTTCAACGTGGGGATTAATATAGTAAAAAAATGTTCTTTGAGATAAATCGCAAGTCAAATCTCGGTATTTTACGAAATTTTAAAGGTAGCGAACAAAAGCATCAAAGACAGCAATAAACGCATAGAAAGCCATAGAGACAAAACTCTATGGCTTAATAGACATTAAAAAAATATTTATTGAAGTTTTCTTGCTAATAATACTAGCGAGTTTGCTATCAACACAATAAACCCGATGCACCAAATCGCAAAGAACATATTATCCCTTGCAGTCATTGTCAAGTCAGAGGTTTCAGCAACCAACATGAGACAAAGGACATCTATTACAGAAGCAATAATCAGCAAAAGGAAGCAGCCTCTCTTTACAAAGAATGCAATCGCAGTGAATACAAGCCTCAATGCAATCATCACCACAATAAAGAAGTCGTCATCACCTCCAGAGCTCTCCAACTGACCTGAATAAAGAACATCAGGCCACTCAGAACCTGCAGCCACTAAACCGCCCGTCAAGTGAAACGCAGAAAGCAGAAGGCAAAGCAACAGCGATTCCAAAAGCAGCAATCTTGATGCATTTTTACCGGTACAAAGCATGCTCTATTTCCTCCTGACAAGATTCAGACCTTTGTCCAATATAACTTCTTTTTCCAGCAAGGGCATTTTCCAAACCTAAATTATAGGCTTTCGCCAGATCCGTTGGACCCGCAGACGGGAGATTATTCTGAAGTTCCCTAAGATACTGAACCGCCAAATCAATTGCCAATGGTTCATGACTAAGCCAACTAATTGCCTGACTTCTAGTTCCTCGTTCACCACGAACTTTAAGCAAACGCATTGCTGTCTTGACCTGCATTTCCATCGGCCCAAAGCTGTAACTATCATCTCCAATCATCAGTTTATAAGCGCCTAATGCATTTTTAGCATCGGCGAAGAAGCCATAGTATTTTTCTTGGAACATGACGCTTGCCGCAGCCATGGGATCAATCCCCCAGCGTTCACTCGACCGTTTAATCAGATTCCTGCGCTTGGCAATTTTATCTAATACGTTAGGAGTCCAGATTGAGCTACATTGAGAACGAATAACTTTATCCAACAAGTTTTCTTTAGGCATAGAGCCTCCTTGTAATAATAAGGGCACTTTGTTCCTGCCAATGGTTTGCCCAAAAACACTCAGCAGGGAAATCTCATTCGGATTTCCCTAATGAATAAAACGAGGCGTCTTATTTTTTCAATAAAGTTCAAAAATCGGCGTTTTTCGCAAAATTTCAAAAGATTTCTCATAAAAGCGCATTTTATATGCTATATTCTCCTTGACATAGCTTGGCAGAAATGCCGGGCGTTTGATTTTAGGGTATTTGTCCTTAATCTCGTAATCAAAATCTGGTAAATTTTTATTGCGCGGGAATTATGGACGGACGCTCACACCCAATCGGGTGTGGGTCGTTTTGTCTTTTCGCGCACGGGTTTACCAGAACCTTGATTACGGAAGACTTGCGATTCCACACCTTTTTTTATCAACAGAAAAACGGTTTCAAAGTCTTCGGTTTCGGAGCAAAGCCCAGGTTTAACTTTTGCCCCGAGGTTCCCTTGCCCTCTTTACACTGGCTCGGAAAAGATGCTGTTCTGAATCATCACCTGGATGTTCCATACAAGACCCTGGAACTGAAGGATTCCTTCAACTGCGAAAAAGGCGCTTCTGAAAACAAGATCATTCATGGCGACAACCTTGAGGCCCTCAAAGCCTTGATGCCGGAATACGAAGGCAAGGTGAAATGCATCTATATTGATCCGCCCTACAACACGGGCAATACTCCTGACAAAGGAGGGTGGATATATAACGATAATGTAGATAGCCCCAAAATACGAAAGTGGCTGGGCCAGGTTGTAGGAAAAGAATTAGAAGATTTAACCCGACACGACAAGTGGCTGTGCATGATGTACCCGCGATTAAAATTGTTGCACAAATTACTTTGTGATGAAGGGGTTATTTTCATCAGCATTGATGACAATGAACAAGCTTGTTTAAAATTATTGTGTGACGAAATCTTTGGTACAACAAACTTTGTCGAACAATTCATTTGGTATGTCAATGATGGTCACACTGATAACCAGGATGAAATCACAACACTTCATGAATATATACTATGTTATTCAAAGCGTAGAGATGTGCTAAAAACAAATAATGTTGTAGACCCCTCTGTAGAAATCGGATCAAAAATCTTGAATGATTATGCAGAGAACTCCATTACCAAAAATGGAGCAAAAAATCCTCCCTCTTTAGTAACCCTAAAAAAAGGATTTCCTTGCGAGATAGAATCGCTGTATAAAGAACGACATAATAATATCAAGGAATTGATTAATAAAACAAAGGAAACTGGTTATATCACAAGAGACATGACAAAAAAATTTAACATGTCTTACCCCGGAAGACTTGATGATATGATAGTTGAAAATGGTAAATTGAAAGAAGAATGTAGAGTTTTTTCGGGGTGGATGAATAACGCAAAATTGGTTAAGTTTATGGAGAATAATTTTTCTCCATTAGATGATAATGGTTCGAAATTAAGATTTTACTTATCTAAAAATGGCGTTATTTATTATCGAAGAGATGAACGACAAAAACACTTCATTCAATCGGTTATTGAAAACATTGGAACAACAGAAATAAACAAGTATATGTTAGAAAACATGGGATTGGAATTTGATTATCCTAAACCATATTCTTTGGTTCAATATTTAGTTTCCATGTTTTCCGGCCCCAACTCCATCATCCTTGACTCTTTCGCAGGTTCCGGCACCACTGCCCACGCAGTCCTCAACCTCAACAAGCAGGATGGCGGAAATCGCAAATTCATCCTTGTAGAAATGGAAGACTATGCGAACAACATCACTGCAGAAAGAGTCCGTCGCGTCATCAATGGTTACGGAGAAAGCAAGAATGCTGTCGAAGGAACTGGAGGTGATTTCAACTATTACGAACTCGGTCCCGAAATGTTGCTAGACGGTTCGTTGAACGAAGAACAGCCTTTAGAAAACATTCGCAATTACATCTACTATACAGAAACCAATTCCGTCATCGACTCCTCTGAAGTTTCAAAGAACGGAAACGAATTCTTCTTGGGCAATCACGACAACGCCGCCTACTACCTTTTCTACAAAAAGTCAGAAATTACAACTCTTGATTTCGAATTCCTGGGGACTATCAGTCAAAAAGCTGAACGCTATGTCATTTACGCAGACAACTGCGTACTGCCCAAGGATTTTCTTTTCAAGAATAACATTGTGTTTAAAAAGATTCCCCGTGATGTAAGGAGATTCTAATGCTTTTAAAGCCCTATCAAAAACAGATCATAGATGACCTTGCATTCTATCTTGAAATTCTAAAAGAAAAAGGGAATACAGCCGTTGCCTTCAGCGAATTTTGGCAGACGCATCCTCGCACTGCAATTACGCCAATGCTTGGCGAAGCTGTAGAACCATATAAGAACAATGTACCAGGCGTACCTCATATCTGCATAAAGGTTCCTACCGCTGGTGGAAAAACCTTTATCGCAGCCAACGCCCTAAACACTATTTTCAAGGCGTTCGACAGCACACGCCCCAAAATAGTGGTGTGGCTTGTACCGTCCAATTCGATTCTGGAACAAACCCTTCGCAATTTCGGCAATCCAAAGCACCCATACCGAGAACAGCTGAACACAGATTTTGCGAACAGGGTTGAAGTCTTCGACAAGAAAATGTTATTGCAGGGCGCGAGATTCAACTGCACCTCCGTTCATGAAAATCTTTCGCTTTGCATTCTAAGTTTCGATAGTCTCCGCGCAAGAAAAGCAGAAGACAGAAAAGTCAACGAAGAAAATGGCAATCTACAGTCATTTGCCAACCGCGTAGATGAAGAAGAAATCTCGGTAATGTCCGTTCTGCGTTCGCTAAATCCTGTTGTAATTGTTGACGAAAGCCACAATGCAGAAAGCGAACTCAGCGTAGAAATGTTGAAAAATCTAAATCCCAGTTTTATTCTGGATTTGACCGCTACACCTCGCAAGAACAGTAACATCATCAGCTTTACATCTGCACTTGAACTCAAGAAAGAAAACATGGTAAAGTTGCCGGTGATTGTTTACAACCATCGCAAAAAAGAAGATGTAATAAGTTCAGCATTGGAACTCCGTGCTCGCTTGGAAATGGCGGCAAGTGAGGCTAGTAAAAACGGAGCGCCATACATCCGTCCCATAGTTCTTTTCCAGGCGGAGCCAAAAACAAAGAATGACAACGCCACTTTCGAAAAAATAAAATCAATGCTTTTGGAATTGAAAATTCCAGAGGAACAGATCAAGATAAAGACCGCCGACAGGAATGAATTGCAGAATGTAGATTTGATGTCCGCAGATTGCCCGGTTCGCTATATCATTACAGTCAACGCGCTGAAAGAAGGCTGGGATTGTCCCTTTGCCTATATCCTCGCAAGCCTCGCCGATCGTAGCTCCAGCGTAGATGTGGAACAAATTCTTGGTCGAGTTTTGCGTTTGCCCAATGTCCGCAAGAACGAAAACGCAATGCTTAACATGAGCTATGTGTTTACCGCCTCTGCAAAATTCAGCGAAACTCTCGACAGCATTGTCAAAGGTTTAAATCGAGCAGGATTCAGCAGCAAGGATTATCGCCAAGTTGAAATTGAAGAACCTGAACCTACGGACAAAAAAGCCTCCGCAAATAATGGCGAAGGCGCTTTGCAACTGCAATCCGCCGAAACAAACGGCTCTGAAGATTTTGATGTTTCAAAAATTTTTTGGAAGCCAGTTCCAGATCATTCGTCAGACTCCGCGAAAGCGATATACAATCCAGGTTCTACAGAAGTAGATGTTTCTAAAGTCGATTCAACAAATCCAACAGCATCCGCAGAAGAAAATTCTGTAATCGCAGAAATTGCAAAGCAAGCTATTGCCGAAAATCAGAAATTGGAAAAACAGGTTGAGGCAAATGCAAAATCTCCACTCGCTCCTAGTGAGGTCAGCAAGCAAGTGAAAACATACGATATCAAGGAAATTTTCAAAGAAACAGTAGCCTCACTAAAACTGCCGCAGTTCTATTACAAGCACGCTCTGCAAAACGACTTGTTCAATTTGAATTCAGAGCCTTTTGAAAAAGACATGCTCCTAAAAAAGTTTCCGCTAAAAAATGCGGACACGAACATTGATTTTCAAAATGTTGAATTGGACATCCGGCGTATTGACCTGGATGAAACTCAGAAAGACTTTACACCCACAATTTTTAATGTGGATAGACAAAGGCAGAACGAAATCGTCCAATGGCTGACAAATGTAAATGACTTGAACAAGAAGCGGGAACTATGCGCAAAAAGTCTTCGAGGATGGATTGGCAATATGTATCCTATTCCTGACCCCGACATTATTGAATACATCAATCGCGTATTACAAAATTTCTCCGAAGCTGATTTAAATAATATGCTGAATTCACAGTCGCTTTATGCCGATAAGATTAAGCAGAAAATTAACGAACTTTCGGCAAAGTACATCGAAAACGAATTTGACAAGGCGTTGGACCAAGATAAAATAGAACTGAAACCAACTTTTGAAATTCCGGGAAAATTAAATCTTTCCGCAGTCGGGAAGCCACTTCCGAAAACACTTCACGAAGCCGAAGAAAATGTAAATGGCTTTGAAGAAGAAGTAATCAACGCCGTCGCCAATATGGAGAACGTGGAATTTTGGACCCGCAATCGCGAAAAGAAGGATTTCTGCATCAACGGTTTCATCAACCATTATCCAGACTTCATCATCAAAACAAAAAACGGCAAAGTCATTTTGCTAGAAACCAAGGGCGACCATCTTGATGCCGAAAAGAAAATCAAACTCGGTAACTTGTGGGCTAGCAAGGCCGGCAACAATTTCCGTTACTGCCTCGTGTATAAGGACCGCCGTGTAGAACATGCCTACACTAAGGATGAGTTCTTGGATACGATAAAAGAATGGTAAAAAACATCCCGAAGATTCGTGCAGAACCTTCGGGAATTTTAATGAAACCGTTTGCAGTTCTTAAAACTGATTATTTCGGTTGCTGCAACGAGCGGATTCGCTCCTCGGACAAGCCCGAGAATTCAATGATTTCATCCATAGGTTTGTTCTTCGAAAGCATCTTGAGAGCGGTCTGGACAGCAAAACGGTCTTCCGCTTTTTCAACGGCTTCTTCGACTTCTGCGTCATGAATCGTCTTGTATGGCGGTCTTACGAAATCCATGTTGAATGCCTCCTTGAAGTTTTCCGAAATCCAGTAGCGAAAATATACATCCATAGACGTAAGTAAGTCAAGGGCCTCGTTTCCAGTCAATGACGTTTTAACCTTTTTTACCAACTGCGCCAGGAAATCGCTATGGTTCTCTGGATTACGTGCGTATTTCAAAGCACCAATAAACGCGCCCAGCCGAGGGGTAAATTCATTCAGGCACCTGTCATCGGGAACAGTCGAAACATCCAGAAAGACACACTTGAAGGGAAGCAGAATACTCCGCAACGCCTTGGGATAGTCAGAATATGTTTCGTCAAGAGGATTCCAAGATTCTGTTCC
Source organism: Fibrobacter sp. (assembly GCA_024399015.1). Classification (GTDB taxonomy): domain Bacteria; phylum Fibrobacterota; class Fibrobacteria; order Fibrobacterales; family Fibrobacteraceae; genus Fibrobacter. Next base: position 26,859 of record JAKSIC010000017.1, on the reverse strand, counting down.
GTTGTACAAAATAATTGCCACCGAGGGAATGCCTTTGTCCGCATTCTTTTTCAGCTTTTCTACCATCAAGTGATAGTGATACCTGATCAACTGATCTACGACACCATCATCAGGCCACGACTTGTGTTCCAGCAAGAATCCCACACAAACCTGGACAGGAATCTTCTTTTTAGACAGACATTCCTTCTTTACCTTGGCCAGAAACGCTAAGTCCGCATAGCCGTGACTTTTCGTATCACTATAGTCGCCAGGGATTCGTTCAAACGATTCCCGGTCCAGCAAATCAACAACAGACTTCAGTTCTTCATCACGAGTAGTCAAGTATTCCACAAATTCAAGAAATGTGGAGACATCAGATAAAACATCCCTACAAAAGGGATCATGCAACAATGAAATGTTCATTATTTCCTCTGCGTCCTAAAGGGCGCGTTAAATTTTGTGTAGTAAAAGGAGGCTTTGCCCAATGAGGCAAGGCCAGAAACATGTAAAGTTTTAAGGATTCCTTTTGGAGCCCTACGTTACGTGTCCAGATAGCGCTTATCCAGGTACCCTGCGGCTTTGTGCAGTTTAAGAAACTGTGCCGCGAACAGCAAGCAGAGAATTATACGACCGGCTCGTAAGCCGGATGAGAATGACATAAATCTAAACAAAATTGGTTCAAAAAACAGGCCAATTTTAAAACAAGTAATTTCATTTCCTAAATTCAGGCATTTTTTACCTCATCTTTACTCTCATTTCTAAAGACTCCTCCCCCGCTTTCTATATTTTACCCCACTTACTTTTTCTTCAGGGGTCGCCGCCCCTGCACGTTCATTTTTTCAAAAAGGAAAGACAAAAAAATGGCAAGAGCTCTGATTATCGGTTGTGGCGCCGTTGCCACCGTCGCTATCAAGAAGTGCTGCACCGTCAGCGAAGTTTTCTCTGAAATCTGCATTGCAAGCCGCCATCGCGAAAACTGCGAAAAGCTGGCCGAACAGATTCGTCCGAACTCCAAGACGGTGATTACCACCGCTGCCGTTGACGCCGACAAGGCCGAAAACGTGGTGAAGCTGATCAAGGAATACAAGCCTGATCTGGTGATGAACATCGCACTCCCCTACCAGGATCTTGCCATCATGGACGCATGTCTTGAATGCGGCGTGAACTACATGGATACCGCCAACTACGAACCGGAAAACATCGACGATCCGGAATGGCGCAAGGTTTACGACAAGCGTTGCAAGGAAGCAGGCTTTAGCGCCTACTTCGATTACAGCTGGCAGTGGGCATACGCCAAGAAGTTTGAAGAAAAGGGCCTCACCGCTCTCTTGGGTTCCGGCTTCGACCCGGGTGTTACCCAGGCATACTGCGCCTACGCTCTCAAGCATCAGTTCGACACCATCGAAGAAATTGACATTCTGGACTGCAACGGCGGTGATCACGGCTACAAGTTCGCCACCAACTTCAACCCGGAAATCAACCTCCGCGAAGTTTCCGCTCCGGGCAGCTACTGGGACACCGACGCAAACGGCAAGGGCCACTGGGTAGAAATCCCGGCCATGAGCATCAAGCGCGAATACAACTTCAAGGAAGTGGGCCAGAAGGACATGTACCTCCTGCACCACGAAGAAATTGAATCTCTCGCCAAGAACATTCCGGGCGTGAAGCGCATCCGCTTCTTCATGACCTTCGGCCAGAGCTACCTGGACCACATGCGCTGTCTCGAAGACGTGGGCATGCTCCGTACCGATCCCGTGATGTTCAACGGTCAGGAAATCGTTCCTATCCAGTTCCTGAAGGCTCTCCTTCCGGATCCGGCAAGCCTCGGCCCCCGCACTGTGGGCAAGACCAACATCGGCTGTATCTTCAAGGGCACCAAGGACGGCAAGCCCAAGACTTACTACCTGTTCAACGTTTGCGACCACCAGGAATGCTACAAGGAACTGGGCAGCCAGGCTATTGCCTACACCACCGGCGTTCCCGCTATGTGCGGCGCTCTGATGATGCTTACCGGCAAGTGGACCACCCCGGGTGTTCATACCGTGGAAGAATTTGATCCGGATCCGTACATGGACGCACTGAACAAGTACGGCCTCCCCTGGCAGGAAGACTTCAACCCGGTTCTCGTTGATTAGGAAGTGATTAGTGGTTAGTGGTTAGTGTTTAGGACTGTAGAATACATTTTTCCTGCAATCCTGTTTACTAACCACTGTTTACTGACCACTGATCCGAAGGATCTCTCATGAAGAAATGGCGTATCGACGACTCCCGCGACCTTTACAACGTTAAGGGTTGGGGCGTCAACTATTTTGACATCAACGAAAAAGGCCACGCCACCGTTTCTCCGCTGAAGGATGGCGGTTGCGAAATCGACCTTTACGATCTTGTGCAGGAAATGTCCCTCCGCGACGTTTCCACCCCGATGCTTCTGCGCTTCCCGGATATTCTGGACAGCCGCATCGAAAAGATTAACGAATGCTTCAACAAGGCTCGCGAAGAATATGGTTTCAAGGGAAGCTACTACAGCATCTTCCCCATCAAGGTGAACCAGCAGCGCGCCGTCCTCGAAGAAGTGGTGGGTCACGGAAAGAAGTTCAACATCGGTCTGGAAGCAGGTTCCAAGCCGGAACTTCATGCAGTGCTTGCCAACATGGATAATCCGGACGCACTGATTATCTGTAACGGCTATAAGGACGAAGACTTTATCGAACTCGCACTTCTCTCCCAGAAGATGGGCAAGAAGATTTTCGTGGTCGTCGAAAAGATGAACGAGCTCCACTTGGTCGTGGAACTTGCTAACCGCATTGGCGTTCGCCCCAACATCGGTATCCGCATTAAGCTTGCAAGCTCCGGTAGCGGCAAGTGGGAAGAATCCGGTGGTTACCACAGCAAGTTCGGTCTCAACAGCTCCGAACTTCTGGAAGCCCTTGACTACATCAAGGAAGAAAAGATGGAAGACTGCCTCAAGCTGATCCACTTCCATCTGGGCAGCCAGATCACCCACATTCGTAACATCAAGAACGGCCTTCGCGAAATTTCCCAGTTCTACATCCAGATTCGTAAGATGGGCATGGCCCTGGAATTCGTGGACGTAGGCGGCGGTCTCGGAGTGGACTACGACGGCACTCGCAGCACCAACGCAAGTTCCGTGAACTACTCCATCCAGGAATACGCAAACGACGTGGTATACGGCATCTACGAAGCTTGCGAAGAAGCCAAGGTTCCGCACCCGAACATCATCGCAGAATCCGGCCGCGCCCTTTCTGCACACCACTCCGTCCTGGTGTTCAACATTCTTGAAACTGCAGGCCAGGCATTCTTCGATGAAGAAGAACACGAAATCGGCGACGACGCTCCTGCAGCACTGAAGGATCTCTACAGCATCTACAAGGGACTTTCCCCGAAAAACTTGCTGGAAAGCTGGCACGACGCCATGCAGCTGAACGACGACGTTCTTAGCGGATTCAAGGTGGGCGACTATGACCTGCCCACCCGCGCCATGAGCGAACGCCTGTTCTGGAGCATCGCCCGCGAAGTGAACCAGATCGCAAGCACCCTCCGTCATCCGCCTTATGAACTGGAAGAACTGCCCCGTCTTCTTGCACAGAAGTACTTCGGCAACTTCAGTTTGTTCCAGAGCCTGCCGGACAGCTGGGCTATCGACCAGATTTTCCCGGTAATGCCCATCCAGCGCTTGGACGAAGAACCCACTGTAGAAACTACCATCCAGGACGTCACTTGCGACTCCGACGGTAAGATTGCATTGTTCATCCGCGGTGGCGACGTAAGCCACACCCTTCCGCTTCATAAGTTGAAGAAGGATGAACCGTACTACATCGCCGTCTACCTCGTAGGAGCCTACCAGGAAATCCTCGGCGACCTTCACAACCTCTTCGGCGACACCAACGCAGTCCATGTGGTTTGCAACGACAAGGGCGGCTACGAAATCGACAAGGTGATTGACGGCGAATCCGTGGAAGACGTTCTCGACTACGTGAACTTCAGCGACAAGGCTCTTGTCCGCAACATGGAAAACTGGGTGACCCGTTCCGTGAAGGACGGAAAGATTACAGTGAAGGAAGGCAAGGAATTCCTGAACATCTATCGCTCCGGTCTTTACGGCTACACTTACCTGGAATAGTCCTTTCTGGATAATCAAAACGTGACGCGGCTAACACAATTGGCCGCGTCTCTTTTTTTATTTCTCGTTTTTCCCCATAATCGTCAAACTAGATGTATCTTTTTTTCGATGATTGCTCAGAAACTAAAAAAAATTGCGGATCACGGACCGACGTTCGATGCAGCACTTTTTTGGGGAGTTCTTTACTTCACCATTCTCGCAGCCATCGCATCGGCGATATTCACTGTTTTTGAAAACCTTGGCAATGTTGTTGAGATTGCCAGCATCTTTATCACATTCTTTTTAGTAGCTCTTGGCATAATCGCAAAAAAGACCGGCAAGCTGGAGGCATGCTACTTCGCCATGGTCATCAGCGTCAACACCATATTGGTTCCACCCATGTTCTTTCTCTGCGGTGGATTTGAAAGCGGCATGCCCTTCTACTGCCTAACCGCCATGCTCGTGGTCTCTCTTACAAAACGATTTAAGCTTAGGGCCATCCTGTTTTTCCATGGAATTGTCACGTACGCGGTTTGCTTCAGCTACGCCAACAGCCACCCGGAACTTGTGGCATCCATGACAGCCACTTCATCTTTTTACGACAGGCTTGTTTCTTACTTGTTCATGAGCTTTACCATCATGACCATCATCTCCTATTTGCTTTTCGCCTACAACCGCGAGCATAAGGCAAAGGACAAGCTCATCCAGGAACTCAACTATATGTCCAGCCACGATCCACTGACCAAATTGGTAAATCGTAGGCGTTTCATTGACTTCCTGAACAACGATATTTGGCCTGCCCGAAAGGGTTATTATCTGCTCATGTTCGACATCGACAACTTCAAGAAAATCAACGACAACTTGAGCCACGTCTTTGGCGACACCGTTCTTGAGAAAATCGCCGAAACAGCTAAAAGTCTCCGTAGGCAAGACAGAAATGAACTTACCGTCAGATATGGTGGCGAAGAGTTCATTCAGGTGATCAAGGCTGAAAGCATGGAATCTGCAATCGCCATGGCTAACTATATTAGGACTTCCATTTCCGAAATCGTTTTCGATGAGCATCCCGATTTGAGAGTCACCATTAGCGGGGGCCTTGTAGACTGCGCCGACCCCAACTTTGACACTCACGGTAAAATGCTTGAACGTGTAGACGTATTACTATATTTGGCCAAGGCCCGAGGCAAAAACCAAATCGTAAGCGGCATCGAATGATTCACGAAATTAAACCCCATCAAATGAACAACCAGTTTGGTATTCAAGATCCCAAGCTGGGTGATTTTTTTATCCGCTATAACGGCAGCAAGACTCTGCTGAAAAAAGTTGGCGACAACTACGAAGTTCCAAGAGTCCGGGATTTTTTCACTGACAGCGGAGAAAACGGCAAGAAAAGTCTGACTGAATTCGAAGGCCATTATCTTTTCAATATCGACGGCACAGCATATTTCCTGGACGATAGCATTGACGAACACATAGGAAATGCGGCCGGCTTTGAATACATGGGCAACAGAACTTTCCGCAACATGGAAGACATTACCCAACGTTTGGGCGGCGCAACAGCGGCACACCTGGCACATTGGGAATCTCTGCACAAGTTCTGCGGCCGATGCGGAAACGTAACCATTCGCGGCGATAAAGAACGCAGCATCATTTGTCCCAAGTGCAACAACGTGATGTATCCGAGAATTTCTCCCGTGGTCATTGTTGCTGTACGCAATGGCGACAAGCTTTTGATGGCCCACAACAAGGACAATCCGAATCCTCGCCGTTTTTTGATTTCCGGCTTTGTGGAAATCGGTGAATCTCTGGAGCAGGCTGCACATCGCGAAGTTCTCGAAGAAGCCGGCGTAAAGATCAAGAACGTGAAATATTTCGGAAGCCAGCCTTGGCCCTTTAGCGATTCTCTTATCGCAGGCTTTACCGCTGAACTAGACGGCGACGATACAATCCACATGCAGGAAGAAGAACTTTCCGAGGCGCTGTGGGTGGAACGCAAAGATATTCCGCCTTATGAGACTGACGTAAGTATCAGTTGCTGCCTAATCGAGAATTTTCGCCGCGGTTTTAACCTGCAACAGGACTAAAGCTCTAAGGCAACAGGAGCGTCGGCGGTGAGGGTATCGGGAGTTACATTGCAGTCGTAAACGAAGACTTCGACTCCAGCGGCGTGAGCAGCACGGAGAGCGGCGCCAAACTCCGGATGAGTCGCCACGTTAGGAGAGAACTTGTGGCAGCCTTTCATCTGAATCAAGAACAGGATGCCACATTCGTAGGGCGTGCCATCTTCTGCAGCAACGCCTTCCCGCAAGATTTCTGCAAGTTCCGTCAGGTGCTTCACGCCACGTTCCGTAGGCGCATCCGGAAACTTTGCATGGCCATCGAATTCCAGCGTACAGCCCTTCACCTCGATAAACATCTTGTGAAGTTTAGCCTTCTCCGCCTTGGTACGCCCCGCGCCCTTGTACTCCACGTAGAAATCAAAACGTGAATTACCGAAGGTGTATTCGGGCTTTAGAAATGTAATTTCCGGAAAGCGTTCCTGGTGGGCGCGGATCCATTCGCCAGCCACCTTGTTGGGAGCCTGGCTATCCATATTGATGAGTATGGTCTGCGCCAGCACCACTTTCTCTACGGCGATTAAATCGTAAGGAGTCTTGCGAGCTTCATTGGAAGACTTTTCCAGATAAACTCTACAGCCAGGGACCAGCAGTTCCTTGCAGCGCCCCGTATTTTTCACATGAACAACAGTATCCACTCCATCGATTTCCACATGGGCGATAAAGCGGTTGGGGCGGCTGATGAATTTGCCAGGAACAACGTTTGCGTACTGCATAATCTATTTGGCAGAAGCTGCGGACTCTGCTGAAGACGCGGCTGAGGATTCAGGAGCTACGGGAGCAACAGGTTCCGGCTTGTTTGCAAGCATCACATAAAGGGTATCATGAACCACAACAGTGTCATGTACAAAGACTGTGTCGTGTGCGCAAACTTCAGATTTTACAGGAGCAGTTTCTACCGAAGCAATTTCAGCAGATTTTGAACTAGCCTTGTCCCCAGTTTTTGCAGTATCGACCGGAACTATCGTATTGGCGGTACCTTGTTTTGCCTCGACAATCGTCCACAAGGAATCGCGAACAACCTGCAAGCTATCCAATTCCTTTTTCAAGCGTTCCTTGTGAACAGGGCGACGTTCCCTAGAATACCGGCCTTCCACCTTGCCTATTTTGGAATCTAGGTTGCGAAGTTCATCGCACACAGAGCCCTCACAAGTTACTGCCGGAGCGGGGCTAAAGAAATCAACGAACTTCTGCCAAAAGGAACGATCATCGGAATGAGCGGAAACAGACAGCAGGAGAATGGCAACGAGGCCAAACAAAACACGATTCATCTTAAGCATAATTCAATGATAGAAAAAAGCCGTTCCCTTTACAAAGACCGCTTTTTTTCTAAATTACGTTCAGACGGTAAAACAACCGCTTGCGGGAGTAGCTCAGTTGGTAGAGCGCGACCTTCCCAAGGTCGATGTCGAGGGTTCGAGACCCTTTTCCCGCTCTAAAGTAAAAGGACCAGGCAAAGCCTGGTCTTTTTACTTTATGGATTGAATTTACAGACAAAATCAATTTATAATACAGCGTGCATAAAGCTCCGCTTTCTTATCAACGCTTTCCAAAATGAAGTACTCTTTATCTACATAATAGCAGAATGCGTTTCTAAATTCGGTATTTTCATCAGACTGCAAAAAGAAGCAAGTTTTTTCAGTATTGAAAGCATAGTCTTCACCTTGAATACCTTTTTCGAACACTCCCCCACTCGTATGGAATGAGAAACCATAAGCATTCATGCTTTGAGTAGAATCATTCGACTTAACAAACAATGGAGCGTTATAATACAGAGTCCTTTTCGGAATTTCCCCACACACATCTTTTGTATACGTTCTTTTGACTTCTACACCAACTGATTGCAGTAATATTTCAACGTCATCATTTGTTGGCAAACGAAAAACGCCAGAACAAGATTCTTTTGCCTTTTCATATGTCATTAATGAGCCAAACATACTGCAGTTTTCATTATCATCAAATAAGCAACGTATTCCGCCCTTTACATTCTCAGAGAACCAAATTTGCGAACCGATTTTTACAGCTTTGTAATACTCATCACCCACATTAGCCTTGCATTTTTCAATTGAGGAAGCAGATACTGTAGCAGACAATGTATCAACAACCTCACCAACGGCATAGTCCGTGCCTACAGACATGTATTGACCATTTTCATCTCGCTGTAAAAACATACCTGGTTCACCATAGCAGCAAATAGTGTCTTTGAATGGAAAATCATTATAGATGCAAACTGTGTCTGATGAACTTTTCAAAGAAAAGAGTTCTTTTGCAGGAATTGCACTTTGAGTTATTTTTTCACATTCAGGGAAATTATCGATAACATCAAGAGAATCATCATTCCTAATGTCAATAGAATCAGCTTGTCCTATTCGGTTCTCAGAAGAATCGTTACATGCCAACAAAGTAAGAAATAGTGAAACAAGCAACAAAAAAATTCTAATCATCTGAACACCTCAAAACTTTTCTCCGCTAAAAGCGAATGAGAAGGACAAAAGAAAAATAATACTACTTTGTATTTTATATAAAGCAATATATCAAATTTTTCTTGGAATATATGTTTTATGGAACCAGATAATAATCAGGGCGAACACCAAGTTCAGTTTCGTCTTCTGCAAGTTCCATCACAGGTTCATTACGTCCCACAATCAGCGCACTGTCAAAGCCAGCAATTTTACCGCCGTAGATATCAGTGCCCAAAGTATCGCCAATCATCAGCACTCGGGGCTCCTTGCCGCCAAACAGTGATGTAGGCAATGTCTTGCGGACCGCAGTCCAAATTTCTGGGAAAGGCTTTCCCAAGTAATAAGTTTCGCAGCCCTTTCCATCATTAGCATCGCAAATGGAATCACGACGCAAGCGTTCGCATAACGCACCAGAAACAGGTTCGCGGGTTCCATCTGTTTTAGGAGCCCACGCGTCAGAATTCAACACCAGCAAAACAGCGCCAGGGCGGCGCAAAATTTCTACTGCGTGTGCGTAAGTTTCCGGAGTATCCTTTGCAGAAGAAATAGCCACAATGGGTTCCGCCGGATTTTCCACGGCGGCAATCCCGCTAGCCGCCAGGACCTTCTTTCCCGTTTCGCGACCGATGTAGAAAACTTCTTTCAAAGTGCGGGGAGCAACTTTCTGCGACAGATTGTCGAAACAAATACCCGCGCGCAGATTCGCCGCCAAGTCGCCCAGCAAGCTTCCCGAGGAAATAGTTTCAGAAGCGGAAAAATTGAAGCCCCGTTTTGCAGCGTCTGCTGCCAGCACATCCACAACATCGGAAGCGGCGTTGGTCACCAGGCGCAACTGCTTGCCCGCCTTACGGAGGGCATCAAACATCTCACGAGATCCCGGATAGACAAAGTCCCCGCGGTTATACAAAGTGCCATAGCCGTCAAAGCAGAAAGCATCATATTCATCAATGATTTCATCAAGGCGAACTGCGCGCGGGCTCTTCGTAAAGCGAGGCACTTCAACAAAGTTCGGTCCTCGCCCACAACTAGCAGCTTCAATCAAAGCCTTATAGCGCTTGTATATTTCCCGTTCAAATACTTCCATTGATGACAAATCGTTTTAACGACGTTTCACGCCGAAAAGGCGTGTTGTGGGGCCGTGATGAATATCGTTTCTGTAAATTGCCCTGTCGCCATACATAACGTGTACAATAATGTCGGCGATGTAAACTCCAGTACCAACACGACGATGGTGAGCATCCAGGGCATTCCACATCAGGAACAATCTCTTGCCACTATTTTCGAATCGGGAATCATCACCCTTCACATCGGTAGAAGTATCAGCAACAAACAAACCCGAGTTGGTAAAGATGCTTACCTTATAATGGATATTCAACTTTGAATAATCGAGAGCAGCCTTACTGGCCAAGCCCAAGGTACTGCGCACTGTATTCAGGAACTCATCGTCCATCACATCCATGGCAAATCCCCAGGCATACTCGTTGGGGACTTCCACGTCTTCGTCTTCAAAACGAATCTGGAACAACGGAGAATCTTCGTCGAAATCCTGATTATCATACACCATCGAGGTTGAAATGATTTCTATCGGGTTGTATCCTGCAACAGCAATAAAATTGGAATTATCCGTTACCGTATTTTTCAACGAATCACCAACGCAGTTTTGCAACAAACGAATGGAGTCTTTGGCGAAAAGACGATTCTCAAAATTCTGGAAATCGTCCAATACGATCTGCGCCCTCGTAGCATTACGGGACCATTGTACAAGAGGCGTGCGCAAAGGATGTTCAACAGTTTCGCCGGCGCTTTTGAAGCTAATAAATGCAGCACAGTCCTGAGATTTTTTCAAACCTTCAGAAAAACGCAAAGTCAAGGTATCGGACTGGGTTCCGCGATAGTCGCTGAGCACAGCATCCTTTATGACCGGAGCCATCTTATCCTTGACAACAACATTGTACACCGTTCCATCGGACATGAACCACTTAACGTTGCCCAATTGAGTTCTGGAATAAGAGGAGGAGTACAAAGCGGTCAGTTGCTGCAAGCCCAGCTGCATACCGGACAAATCCACAAAGACCCTGCGGTCCGAAGTGGAATCCATTTTAAATGCAGACTTCGGAACGACAACTCGAGCCCAGGTGTCAGAAGAGTCAATCCACTCAAAAGTCAGTGAATCAACCAACTGGTTCAAGTAATCCTGATTTACCGAACCCAGAAGTTTCATGGATATCCCATCCAAGCGTCCGTCCCCATCGCGATCCAAAAGATAGTTGTCCTTTGTTGACGGAGGAATCGGTGTTCGGATAAAGGACGCACTGGCACTGCTTGCTAGCAGCGCCAAAGCCAAAGCCGATTTCCAAAGTTTATTCATATCCTAACCTTCCCCAAAACGCTTTATGCGTTGCTATTCAAGAACCCGTAATCTCGGCCTTCCACAGGAATCACCAACTGCAGCTTTGAAAGCACATCGATATGCTTGTCAAATTCAGCCTTGAAATCTTCGCCCAGAACTTCTTCATCATCGTGATTCAAGTTGTAGGCGATGTAGCTGCCATCCGGGAAAATGGAAATGCAGCAATCCCAAGTGATATCGCCTTCCTGTTCCTCTTCGTCGTCATCGCGGTCCTTGCTTTCAAGCATGAGCATGGGGCGAGGCGCAGGAATAGCGTCAGCGTGGCCATTTTCAAAAACAAAGTAGTTGCGGCTCACCAGTTCATGTTCCAAAGCCATGGTGCTGGGAGTACGTTCAAACTCATTGCGCAGACGACGGATGTTACCCAAGTCGTCTTCATAAGGATCCTGGAAGTCCTGAGGCAAAACAATCTGGTAGTAGTCGAATTCCTTGCCCTTTTCGGCATAGGTGTCCAGCCATTCCTTGGGAGGTTCCGGGCGGACTGTCAAGAAATCTTCGAAGGCGTCAAGAATATCGAACAAGCGAGAATCCCACTGTTCACCTTTCTGTTTCTGGACCAGTTCCAAAAAATTCTTCAAACGTTCTTCGCCAGAAACTTCTTTCAATTCTTCATTATCCATCATACTCATCCTTCAAATTCTTCTTTTCAATCCGTCGATTTAACACCACTTCGTTTGCTTCGTCCCAGCGGTCCTCGCAATGACACCTACCATTCCTCAACAGTCTTCACGGTCAAGCTCATTGCGATATCCTTCTCGTAATAAGCCGGTTCATTTATAAAAATCGGATAAACAACTTCGGGATCGCCAGGTTCACGCTTGAACAGGATATCCTTGCCATCGAAAGTGCGGAACAACTTGTCCCCTTCCTTCAGTTCGCAATAATCCCTACCGAAAATATCCTGGTGGATCATTGCCAGGATGGGGCCACCACCCTGGGGCTTCGGGTAACCCAAGTCACGATGCTGGGTATAGACTTCCACCTGGATGGGCGGGCGCTTCTGCAGTTCACCACGGTTCCATTCTTCGGCAAGTTCCAGGTAGCGCTTTACAAGGCGTTCGGATTCTTCGAAGATGTACGGATTGATGGTGCCGTGATGCTGGGGACCAATTTCAATGCAAATGTCAGCCTTGGCCACGGTACCAAAATACGGGGAAGCAGATCGTTCCTCCGGCTGGTAGTAAATCCAGGCGTTCTTGAATTCCTGGGTCAGCACAGCGGAAGCTCGCATGCAAAACGGATCACGTTCCGAAAGAATCAGACAGTAACCCATGTTGGATCCAGTATTATGGATGTCCAGCAAAAGGTCAGTCTTTGTATTCGGACCCTTGGGTCCATAAATCTTGTTCAGTTCCTTAGCACGGCGGAATTCGTACAGATGAGATTCCACATTTGCATCCAGACAAGTCTGAGAAAAAGCTCGATTCAAGTCGTGGTCCCTGTAGCGGCGATTCAACCGCATACCTTCGGGATTGGACAAAACCAATTCCACATTGGCGCTTGTACAGAGGCTCTTATAACATTCCGGGTTTTCCATCCATTTCTGGACAATGCGAACACCGGTAAGTTCATTACCGTGAGTACCGCCAGCTACCACAATGTTATTGATTAAACTCATACCCACAATATAACATTTATTTTTTCTAATTTTTCCGCTATGAATATCGATTTCAACCGCAGATTGTCCATTGCCCCGATGCTTGATTGCACCGACCGCCACGAACGCTATTTTCTGCGTTTGATTTCCAAGCATACCTTGCTGTACAGCGAAATGGCGGTAACCCATGCGTTGCTCCACGCTAATCCCGAAATGTTCTTGGGTCACGAGGAATTTGAATATCCTGCCGTGCTGCAGTTGGGCGGAAGCAATCCCACCGATTTGGCAAAATGCAGCAAGATGGTGGAAGCTGCTGGATTCCAGGAAGTGAACCTGAATTGCGGATGCCCTTCGGACCGTGTGCAGAGCGGAAGTTTCGGCGCCTGCCTCATGAAGGACAAGAACCTGGTGGCCGACTGCTTCAAGGCCATGCAGGACACCGTCAGCATTCCCGTGTCCATCAAGTGCCGTATCGGTGTAGATGAATTCGATAGCTGGGACTTTTTCCGCGATTTCGTCGGCACCATCGCTGACGCAGGCTGCAAGTACTTTATTATTCACGCCCGCAAGGCCTGGCTGAAGGGACTTTCGCCCAAGGAGAACCGCGAGGTTCCTCCCCTACATTATGAATTTGTTCATAAGTTGAAGGCAGAAATGCCCCAGCTGAATATTGCCATCAATGGCGGCATCCGCTCCATGGATCAGGTGCTCAGCCACTTGAACGGCGACCCCACTTCTGCTGGTACGGGTGTGGCGCTGGACGGTGTGATGGTAGGCCGCGAACCTTACGAAAATCCCTGGTTCCTGCACGACGCCGACGAACAAGTATTTGGAGATACCGCTCCCGCCGCCAAGTCCCGCAAGGCCGTTCTTGAAGCCTACCTCCCCTATGTGGAAAAGCAATTCGCCGAAGGTTGCCCCGCCACCATCCTGGTAAAGCACATCTACGGTCTGTTTGCCGGACTCCCCGGTGCCCGCAAGTTCCGCCAGATGCTCAGCGAAGGCGCCCCCCGCGCCCGCGAATACGGCGGTCCCGCAGAACTAATCCGCAAGGCCATGGAATTGGTTGAAGAAGTTTAAGTAAAAAAAACTCCGGGGGTCAGTCCCGGAGTTTTTTTTGAAAATTGCAGATTGTCATAATCTGACTTTTGCAATTTGTATATTTATCCCAGCCGGAAACGCCGGTTTTTCATATATCGCCCGACAGGTGCCCGCGAGCAATCTCGCATCATGGGAAATGCGTTCCTCGGAGTTTCCGATGGAAAATCAACCGGAAAAAACGCCTGAAAAAGGCGAAATCATCGCCTACCATGCCGATGGCGAGTTGCATCTTGATGTCCGTCTCGAAAACGAAACCGTATGGCTGACGCAAGCGCAGATGGCTGAGTTATTCGGATCTTCAAAGCAAAACATAAGCCTTCACATAAACAATATTTTTAAGGAAGGTGAACTTGACGCAAAAGTGGTTGTCAAGGATTTCTTGACAGCCACTAAGCATGGCGCTGTCAAAGGAAAAATTCAATACCATCGCACAAAAAACTACAATCTTGACGTCATCATATCCGTAGGATACCGTGTCAAATCCATCCAAGGAACCCGTTTTCGCCAATGGGCCAACAAAGTCCTTAAAGATCACCTCCTCAAAGGCTTCAGCATCAATCAGCGGCTTCTTATAGCAGAAGAGCGCATCGACCACCATTTGGCAAATCACGAGAATCGCATTACTGACCTGAAATCCGAGCAAGAGGATCATTCCGCACGAATCAAGGCTCTTGAAAACCAGGTGGATTTCTTCGTAAAGGGGCCCAAGCCTCCTAACGGACGACTCCTTCCGGCCAATTCCCGCTGGGACGGTTTCGCCCTCATCACAGAACTTGTGAAGTCCGCCGAAAAATCCGTAGTGTTCATCGACCCATTTGCAGATGTCACCGCATTAAATTTCGCAGCATTTCGAAAGACGAAAGTTACAGCAATCGTCTATACAGCTCGCATCACCACGGCATTACAAAACCAGGTGGAAATTCATAACAAACAATACCCAGGATTGCAGCTAAGAAACATGCGGCAAGTTCACGATAGATTTCTACTCGTTGACGAAAAGGTTTACCATTTCGGAGCTAGCTTCAAGGATATGGGCAACGGCCTATGCGGCTACAGCATCATGGATTTTGCGACCGTGGAGCAGGTGATGGAAATGGTGGGACATCCTTAACGGAATCCGCTGCGGGCTGAGAGGGGGTGGCGGAAGACTTTTAGCCGGGGGCGGCGACCAAGGGGAGCCGTCGGGCGGTTCCAAAACAGCCTCGGGCGGACAACCTGCGGCAGTCCACCTGCGCCTTGATGTTATTTTTTTTGCGTTTTTGGATGTTCTAGGCTGTTTATTTCAAAGCCACGGCGTAAAAAAAGGCTGCAGCCAGGGGGAAACTTCCCCCTATCCCTTGACAAACGACTTGTTTTTTTCTCTATTTGGAGGCACAATTTTAAGTTTCACCTTTAACGGAGATACAATATGCCTTGCGGAAAGAAAAGAAAGCGCAGGAAGATTGCGACTCACAAGCGTAAGAAGCGCCGTCGTCGTGACCGTCATAAGAAGAAAATTCGCTAATTTCCGTTAGCATTCTCTTGTGATTTTCCTGTTAAGGAATTGAAAGACGGAGTGACAAGCTCCGTTTTTCGTTTTTTGTTTTTAGGATTTTCTTAAAACTCATCAAAATTTTACACAATCTGTAATTTTTTGATGTATATTAAGGCTTTCCCGTTTTAACCGAGCAGTTCCTGAGCTCACCAAAATAAGGAATAGAAAATGATTGATCGCAGCAAGCACTTCCTCCGCCTCGCCGACTGGAGCGAAGAAAGAATTCTCGAAACCGTAGCCATCGCTTCCCGCCTGAAAAAGGAAGTCCATGCAGGCCAGGTCTCCGACCGTCTTCACGGCCAGAACATCGGTATGTTCTTCGAAAAGCCGTCTCTGCGAACTATCACTACTTTCCAGGTGGGCATGAACCAGCTGGGTGGCCACGCCGTGCTGCTCTCCCCGGACTCCATCGGTCTTGGCAAGCGCGAATCCATCAAGGATGTGGCCCGCTGCCTTTCCCGCTGGGTGAACGCCCTCGTTGTCCGCTGCTTCAAGCAGGACCTGGTGGAACAGCTGGCTGAATACGGTTCCATTCCCGTTGTGAACGCCCTGACCGACGACTATCACCCCTGCCAGGCTATCGCCTTCGCTCAGATGATTGAAGAAAACCTGGGTGGCATGAAGGGTAAGACAGTGGCCTTCATCGGTGACGGCAACAACGTTGCAAACTCTTTCCTCGCACTTTGCTCCAAGGTGGGCATGAACTTCACCCTGGCTTGCCCCAAGGGTTTCGAACAGCCCGCACACGTTATTGAAGAAGCTCAGGCTGACTTCAAGCGCCACGGCTGCCAGTACCGCGTATTCAACGACCCGAAGGAAGCCGTCAAGGACGCCGACATCCTGTATAGCGACGTCTGGGTATCCATGGGTCAGGAAGGTCAGAAGGAATCCAAGCAGAACCACTTCCTGCCGTTCCGCATCGACGCAGACCTTTTGAAGTACGCTCCGTCTCACGTGAAGGTTTCCCACTGTCTGCCCGCCCACCGCGGCGACGAAATCACCGACGAAGTGATGGACAACCTTGACCTGAACATGAGCTACGAAGAAGCCGAAAACCGCCTCCACGCCCACAAGGCCGTGCTGTGGCAGGTCATGAAGCCCTTTAAATAACTCCGCAAAAAACTATCGCAAAAAGAACATGTGACGTTTTTTGCTGCGCACGACAACGCCTCCTCAACAGGAGGCGTTTCTGTTTGCCGTCCGAATTCGGCAAGTAATCAACGCAAAAAAATTGGCCCGCGATTTTTCGCGGGTCTTTTTTTATATCAAAGATTTGATTTTAATTTACTGGGCTTCGCCGCAAACAAGTTCTTTCAGTTCCGGGAAGGAAGCCGAGTTGAGATAAACAGGGCGTTTACAAACAAACAGAATAGCCTTCCAGGAATCTTCCTGTTCATCCACGCAAAGGACCTTCAGCTGATCCTTTTTCAGGGAGACTTTGTTACCGCAGAGGAAGGTCATTTCCAGGGAGTCGCCGTCAATGGAAATCTTTTTCGGGAACACATTCAGCAGCACGAAAAACAAGACCAGCATCAAGGGAATCACCACCAGAATTTCAATGGCCATGGCGGTCATCTGGCCCTGCAAAATCTGTTCCTTCTGCTCCACCAGCATTTTCACAAGAACCCCGTCAAAGGCCAGGCAGAACAAGGCTACAGCGGCGGCCAGCACATTGGGCAACATGGATTTTGTTTTAAAGCTTTTCATAAAGCACTCCGTCTCCAACATTTAACGGAACAAATATAAAACTCTTTTCGGATTTTCACTATCTTTGTAGTCAAAAGGCAATACAAAGATGGAAACGTATATTTTTCAGCATGTTGAATACGAAGGCCCCGGCGCAATCCTCCCCTACCTGGAAGCCAAGGGACACAACGTACACGTAGTTCGGCTTTACGCTGGCGACAAGATTCCCCACGAAGACGAAGTGGACTTCGCCATTTTGATGGGCGGCCCTATGAGTGTTCTAGAAGAGACGGAGTATCCTTACTTCGTTCGCGAAAAGGAACTTTGCCGCGACATGGTGCAGCTGGGCAAGCCTATTCTCGGCATTTGCCTGGGAGCCCAGATGATTGCAAACGCATTTGGCGCAGCCATCAGGAAAAATCCCGAAAAGGAAATCGGATGGTTCCCTGTGAGTTTTGACGCTAGCGTCGAAGGTGGCAACAAGGTTTTGGACCTGCCCAAGAAACTGCAGGCTTTCCATTGGCACGGTGAAACCTTCGACATCCCCGAAGCGGCAACATCTTTCGCCAGCAGTGAAGCCTGCAAGAATCAGGCATTCAAGTTGGGCAGCGCCATCGCCTTGCAGTTCCATGTTGAAGTCACCGATGATTCCATGGAAAGCATGTTGAAGAACGGTGCCGAAGAAATTGAAGCAGGCTTAAGTGCCGGCCGCAAGTTTGTACAAAGTGCCGCTGAAATCAAAAAAGCCAGCTCTGCAAATATGGACAAGGCAAACAAGGCCTTGATCAAGATTCTTGATTTTGTGTTAAAGAAGTAGCGAGTTCCCCACGGAGGATTCATGAGCGAAATCATCAAAGTCGTAAGCAAGCAGCACAACAGCAGGATGTGCATGATCTGCGGTCTAGACAACGAATACGGCGTCCGCGCTCCATTCTACAACATGGAAGACGGCAGCGTCATGACTTTGTTCAACTACCGCGAACAGCACCAGAGCTATCCCGGCCGCGTTCACGGCGGGCTCATCACCGCCATGCTGGACGAAATGGGACTCCGCGCCGTGTGGGCCAAGGAAGGCGGCAACGAGGACATCTGGGGGGTCACCATGTCCCTGGAAACCAAGTACCGCAAGCCCGTTCCCTACAACACCCCTATTATCGGCAAGGGCGTTATCACCAAGTTCAGTTCTCGATTCTTTGTGACCCACGCCAGCATTCTTGACCTGGACGGCAATGTGTTGGCTGATGGCGACATCAACTACCTGCACCTGGACCCTAAAGTAATTGCCAGCGGCGCCGTGATGCACGAAGAAATGCCCTACCTCATCGAAGACGGCGTTAAGGAAATCCGCATCGGACAATAAGATAAGGTTATCACGTATCATAAGCAAATAGTATAAGCAGGCTTGTCCTGCTTTTTCTATATTTGCAGCGCAAAAATCGCAGGCGGGAAATGCCGCGAACCAAGGAGTTTTTATGTCTCTCGTTCAGGAATTGAAGAACAAGATTTTGAATGACGGTTACGAAATCAATCGTGAAGAAGCCATCCAGCTGCTGGATGCCGACCTTGACGAACTGACCGCTGCCGCCAACGAAATTCGTGAAAAACTCCACGGCAACGATTTTGACTTCTGCTCCATCATCAACGCCCGTAGCGGTCGCTGCTCCGAAAACTGCAAGTACTGCGCACAGTCCAGCTACTATCACACTGGCGCTCCGGAATACAAGCTTCTCAGCGCCGACGAAATCGTGGCCGACGCCAAGAAGAAGGAAGCCGCAGGCATCCCCCGCTACTCCATCGTCACTTCTGGTCGTACATTAACCAACCACGATGTGGAACAGATTTCTGAAACCATTCGCAGACTGAAGAAGGAAACCAAGTTGAGCGTCTGCCTCAGCAGCGGCCTCTTGAACCGCGAACAGTTTGACAAGCTGAAGGAAGCTGGTCTCACCCGTTTCCACAACAACCTGGAAACCTACCGTCGCCACTTTGCCAATGTCTGCACCACCCACACTTACGACGACAAGATTGGCGCTCTGCAGAATGCACTGGCCGCAGGTCTGGAAGTTTGCAGCGGTGGCATCATGGGCCTTGGCGAAACAATGGAAGACCGCATTGACATGTGCCTCGACCTCCGCGGTCTGGGCGTCAAGTCCACCCCGATTAACGTGTTGAACGCCATTCCGGGCACTCCTTTTGAAAATCTGCCGAAACTCACCAACGACGACTTCTGCAGAATCGTGGCCATCTACCGCTTTATCAACCCCAAGGCATACCTCCGTTTGGCAGGCGGTCGCGGCGTTCTAGGCGACAATGGCGTGCGTGCTTTCAAGAGCGGCGCTAACGCAGCCATCACCGACGACATGCTTACCACTTCCGGCGTAAAGAGCGCCACCGACTTCGAACTGGTGAAGGGTCTGGGCTTCGTTCCCCACGGATTCATCGGATAGTTTTCCTACTTCTGCCCATGGCAGAAGCCCATCCGTAAACAATATTTTCTAAAAGGTTCCGTATTCATTGCGGAACCTTAAATGTTTTATTCTGCACCTACTGATGTGCGTTGCGGATTTTACCAGACTTTTTTCTGCTACCACTCGTATATCTTGCTCTTCCATAAAAAATTCTTTCCACTTGTACCGCAATCCATTTTGCATTCTTCAGCAAAAATTTCTGCAACCATTCCTAAAAGTTGTTTATTTCACCAGATGTTTTGTAGTTTGGTACAGGAGTTTGACCCAAAGGTCAAAGAAGGAGTTAGGATATGAATTATAAGGAATGCAAGTATTTTCACAATTTAAGTCTGGTTTCGTACGTCGAAAACCATCACAAGATTTACGAAAACATGCAAAAAATCAAGAACCCGATCATATCAGGTTCTGTCGAAACCTACGGAAAGATTCTAAAACAGTTGGAGACCATGGTGAAAATCCCCGTGCCGGGTTACATTTCGTCGTGGAACGAAGAGCGAGCCCGCGCCTACAAAATCTGCCAGGCGGCGGTAAAGTCCCTTGCTGATTTCAATTCTAATAAGGACCGCGAAACGGTTCAGGCCCTATCGAAAGCGTTCTCCCACTACATCGCCGGAACGACGTCAACAAAGGTGACTGCCGCCATCGAACATGCGTTAGCTTTGGTAGAAAGCATTCCCGCAGACCAGTTGGAAAAGTTGGCCATCAAGGACCGTATCGACTACCTGGCCAAGGTCCAGGGGTATTACCTTACCAACAGCGGAGCCGCCCAAATCAACCGCGACGCCGCCAAGGACGAGGAGGTGAAAACCTACCGTCGATGCTGCGATATCGCTTCTAGAAGTTCCATAAACATAGCGGAAAAGTTGAACCACCTTGGCGATGAATCATGCCGTGAATTCATCCATTGGATGAATTCAAAAAACTATATTTGACGGCGATGAAAAATTTAGACGCTCTGCAAAAATTCGATAGCGAACATCTTTGGCATCCTTATGCTGCGCTGCGCAATACGCCGGCACGTTTCTTGGCAACATCTGCACAAGGCACAAAGATCCACACCGCCGACGGCTTGGAACTGATCGATGCCGTTTCCAGCTGGTGGTGCGTGGCCCATGGCCACAACGCTCCCGAAATTACCGAAGCCATTTGCAAGCAAAGCGAAAAGTTGAGTCACGTGATGTTTGGCGGATTCACTCACGAGCCCGCCATTGAGCTTGGCGAAAAGCTGGTGAACTTCTTGCCCAAGGGACTGAACAAGATTTTTTACGCCGATTCCGGAAGCATCGCCGTGGAATGCGCCGCCAAGATGGCGGTGCAGTACCAGTTTGCTTTGGGCAAGCCCGAGCGCTGCAAGCTAGTCGCTTTAAAAGGCGGTTACCACGGCGACACCGCAGGAGCCATGGCCCTAAGCGATCCCGACGGAATGCACACATTGTTCCGCGGCATCATGCCTCACCACTACTTTGCGGAACGCCCCAACTGCCGCGCCGATGAACAGTGGAACGACAGCGATTTCGAAAGTATGGAACGGGTCGTTGCTGAACACGAAAATGAAATCGCCGCCGTCATCTGCGAGCCCGTTTTCCAGGGCGGCAACGGCATGTGGCTTTATAACGCCGGTTATCTCAAGCGCTTGCGCAAGCTCTGCGACGAAAAAGGCATCCTGCTGATTCTTGATGAAATCGCCGCGGGCTTTTTCCGCACCGGCCCCAAGTGGGGCATGGACCACACCAAGAGTGCCGATGGAAACTGCGACGGGATTCTGCCGGACATCATGACCGTTGGCAAGGCTCTTACAGGGGGGCACATCACCATGGCTGCCTGCGTCGCTTCCGAAATGGTAGCAGACACCATTACCAACAGCAAGATTTCCGCCTTTATGCACGGGCCCACCTATATGGCGAACCCGCTGGCCTGTGCCGCAGGCATCGCAAGTCTGAACCTGTTTGAAAGCCGCGACTACGCAAAGAACGTCGCCCGAATCGAAAGCCGCCTTCGCACCAACCTGGAGCCTCTCCGCAATCTGGAAAACGCCGCAGACGTCCGCGTTCTCGGAGCCATCGGCTGCCTAGAACTGAAGGCCATCCCCACCAGCGAAGACATCTTAAGAGTCATTCGCGAAACCGGCGTGTGGCTCCGACCCTTCTGCAACTACGTCTACACCATGCCGCCCCTCATTACAAGCGACGCAGAAATCGACCAGATTTGCGAAGCCATCAAGATGATAGGCCAGTGCGAACCAGGCCCCGTCAGCGACGACGAATTCCACGAGTAAACACAAAAGTTCGTGATTTACTGCACGGGCTTTTGCAACTTACATTGTCCCCGTCACATTCTTCTAAAAACGGATTTATTTTTGATTTAGGAGGAATGAATATGGCATATAAACAAAATTTCATCTTTATCGGTTTGCTTGCGTTCTTTGCAAGTTTAATTGCCTGTGGCGGCAACGACAATTCCGCAAGCCCAAACAGCACCCAGAATAGTCAATCATCAAACAGCCAGACAAGTTGGGAGGCAAGGCCTTGCGACAAAACCGTTATCGACACGATACGGCATCAAATTACAGTCTATACAGACACCATGTACGATACCACCGAAACTAGTCAACAATACATCAGTTTCGTGTACGAGAAAGATTCCCTTGGAACATTAGACACATTGACTGCGGATACCTTTTCCACCAAATGTCACTTTGATGGGGATATGGTTATGTCTTGTTATTCATCAGACTTAATTATTTTAACACCCCCCGTGCTATATCGCGATTCGACTATTATTTATAAACCTATTGACATTCAATGGATGCCCATTGACGGTCCTCTAGTTTTCATTAACACATGTGACACCTGTCCAAAGATTTGCTACGACCAAAAAATTCTTGACGACACCACATATACCACAAAGACAATCCACACAAACATCATTCATCGAGACACCACCTTCGTCAACTACGGCGAAAACGCTTTAGCAACCAACGTAATTCCCTATAAAGCAGAAACTCCGAAAGCAGACACCAGCGCCATTCGGGAAATGTTCAAAGAAATTCCTGCAGACACCATATTCAATATTCAAGTTTACGGAACCTTGACCTTTGAAGGGCTACCAAAATCTGCGTTCGCAAATCCACTACTTACCATAAGTCAAACAACTTTATTTTCCATAAATCACTATCCCATAAGCGTCCCAACTCCTAAAATTTACGCGTTTAGTAACGGATTCAATCCAGAAAGCGACACCACAATCACCTGGAACTTGATTATTTCTCAAGACGACTCCATAGACACCTTAGCAATTACTTCTACATTCAAAAAATAATTCCGTTAAAAATACGATAGTCCATATTTTTCTAGATTTAAGTCCGGAAGAATTATGGACTACTACAGCTTAAAAATGCGAGCTTCGGAGGAAGTTGAGGACGAAACCGCCGAAGTTCTTGCAGACGGAAGTCGCCCCACCCGCGAGCAGCATATTTCCGGTGCAGAACGCATCGTCACTCGTGACGCTGTAGAAGAAGTTTGCCAGGCCATGATCCGTCGCGCCATGAATCACCCCAAGGGCGATCCCGACAAAATCAACATCAAGATCGAAAAAGTCCCCGAAGAAGAAATCCAGATTCTGGACGCGCTTCCCGTGACCCGCGTCGATGTTGACACCTGGCAGGAAGGCCTTGATAAAGCATTCGAGCTGGTTGGAGAAGCTGCGGCCGGTATCCGCGAAAAGCTTCCGGAACTTCTCCGCGCCACCTTCCCCATGCGCGGAGCCATGCTGTACGACATCCGCACCGGCAACCGCCTGGAACCCAACCAGGAACGCGGTGTGCGCGCCACCTACATGGACGCTCTAAAGTCCAACGCTGTTGACGCCCGCGAAATCGGAGCCGCCCCCAGCGCAAATAAAAATCATTTTAACGAAGCCATCGTCCTTGCCACCAAGGTGGCGAACGCTCCCGGCATCGTTGCAGAACTTTGCATCAGCGACGATCCCGATTACGTCACCGGCTACGTAGGCAGCCTGGAACTGGGCTATGTTCGCATCATGAAGTTGAAGGAAATGGGCGACCCCAACGGCGGCCGCATTTTCCTCTTCGATTCAAACAAGGCCACCGCCGAAGAATGCATCGACTTCTTGCAAAAGAAAAAAGTGCTGGTGCGCTGTCCTTAACCCGATTCTCCAAAACCGCGACGTCGCCGCTTCATCATGTTCACCCTTAAGCCTCACGCAGGAATTCCCCGCTCTCTCACGCTGATACTCGCCATTATGGCAGGCATTTCGGTGGCGAACATTTATTACTGCCAGCCCCTGCTGAACATGATCCGCATGGACATGGGGATTTCGGAATTCTACGTGAATCTTATGCCGGTGCTCACACAGGTGGGTTACGCCCTGGGCCTGCTTTTTATTGTACCGCTGGGCGACATGATTGATCGCCGCCGCATCGTGCTTGTGAATTTCACCCTGCTGATTTTCGGGCTTATCTCCATCTACTTTTCTACAAACGCCGTGATGCTTCTGGCAGGATCCTTCATTACTGGCATCTGCTCCGTGACTCCGCAAATCTTTATGCCCATGGTATCCCTGTTTTCAAGGCCTGACGAAAAGGAACTGAAAACCGGTATGGTCTTAAGCGGCCTCCTTACAGGAATTCTCGCCTCCCGCGTGTGCAGCGGACTTGTGGGCGAATGGCTTGGCTGGCGTTCCATGTTCCTCATTGCAGCTATGATGATGCTTGCCTCCACCGCCATCGTCTTTAAAGTTCTGCCCAATGTGCCCACCACTTATCGCGGCACTTTTTTCAGCATGCTGAAATCTATCGGCGAACTTTTTGCGCGATTCTCCCAGGCGCGAATCTACAGCATCCGCTCGGGATTCGCCTTCGGCTCCTTTTTAGCGCTGTGGGCATGCCTCGCCTTCCGTATGAAGCAAGCGCCCTTCTTCCAGGACAGCAAAACAGTCGGACTCCTCGGACTCTGTGGAGTCGCCGGCGCCCTGACAGCATCCCGCATCGGCAAGTACATCAAACGCTTCGGCGTAGAAAAATTCTGCAACACAGGCAACTTCCTCATGGCCACCGCCTGGGCCACCTTCTACTTCGGAAGCAACAGCTACGCCGCCATCATCGTAGGCATCATCCTCATCGATATCGGCATGCAATTTATCCAGCTGGGCAATCAAAGTTCCGTCATGAAACTCTGCCCCGAAGCCACCAGCCGCATGAACACCATCTTCATGACCATCTACTTTATCGGCGGCTCCCTGGGCACATTCCTTTCCGGCTCCTTCTGGACGCTCTGGGGTTGGAACGGCACCGTCCTCGCCGGCCTTCTCCTCACCGCACTCTCGTTTATAACAACTGCCGTCAGTTATTGCAAGAAGTAAATTCAGCTACTTTTCTTTATCCTTGTAAGACAAATTCCGTTCAATTTCTATTCGGTTTTCTGTAATCAGTTTTTCAAGGTCTTCCACTTTAGGCAAGTTCAGCTGATACTTTGAAACAAACATCTGCTTTGCATCATTCAACACGGAATATTTAACTACGGCATCGTTCTTTTGTGAACACAAAATAAGCCCGATGGTTGGATTATCGTCAGCCTGCTTGTAAAGATCATCGAACATTCTAATATAACTGTCCATCTGCCCCACATCGCCGTGAGTCAGCTTTTCCAGCTTAAGGTCAATCAAGACGTAACATTTCAAAACAGAATGATAAAACACCAAGTCTATGAAAAAGTCTTCCTCGTCGTAGCGCATCAGCTTTTGACGCCCCACAAAACAGAAGCCTTTACCTAATTCCAGCAAAAAACTTTGCAGATGATCAATTAGCCCCTTTTCCACATCGGATTCATGAATCTTAGGATAGTCGCCAAGATCCAAAAAATCAAGAACATACGGATCCCTGATGAACTCCCTGGGATCGGCGGTTCCCATTTTTCGAGCAGCCTCTTCCTTTACAGACTCCTTATCCCGACTAGACAAAAGACGTTCGTAATAAAGCACAGAAATTTGCCGGTCCAGCTGGCGCGTGGACCAGGTTTCGTTGGCAGCCTCGTTCATATACCACAGCCTCGCCGTCTCGTCCTTTATCTTTATAAGAAGACGGTAATGGGTCCACTGCAATTCGGGACGCAGTGCGTCCCGTTTTGGAAACTGTATAAAAAACTGACGAATTCTACGAAGTTCACGAACATCAAACCCCTTGCCAAACTCCTGGGTGAGCCGATCGGCAAGACTTGACAGAACCGCCTTGCCATACTCTGCGCGCTTTTCACCATTTTGTTCATGCTCAACAATAAGCTTGCCAATAGTCCAGTAAGCCTGAACCATAGTGAAATTGACCGCCCTATAAGCGACCTTGCGTGCATCAGAAAGAACAGAGCGAATGCCCTCGTACAAAGAAGAAGGAAGATTGTCCACCACTTTTTTACTCCTAAGTGGTGCTCAACGCTGCAAAGACACTTTGTGTCACCTAGCCGGGTAGCGCTTACCCAGGTACCCTGCGGCAAAGCCCAAAAGGGAGACGCCGCGACCGTCAGGCTGATAGTTTAACTCCCGGCTCGCAAGCCGGATTGCAAATTCGAAATAAATCTATACAAAAAACAAACGCCCGTCAAGATATGGAATTTAAGCCTCTTTTTAATCGGAAGGCGGAGAGTAGCTAGACCATTTCGAAGGATCTCTCGATTCAACACTAAATATCACATACACTATAAATATAAAAGACGGAACCACATTTATGGCAAGCACAATACCAGACATTTCCAAAGCAGGAATTATTCCTTGATAGCCCACAAACGAAAATAGAGGAGCTAACAAAACAGAAATTGCAAAAATCAGTCTAGAAAGGAATATAGTCGTTTCATCATACTTCTTTTCATTCCAAAGCATATACCCATAAAACGGAACGAAGCACAGTACTATTGGCAAAAGTTCATCCGTAATGGCCGGTACCATAGCACCAAAGAAAAACAAAAACAAAGGCTTGGCAATCCCAATACCCTTTTTATCGGCGACCTTGATTTCGCTATATGTCCATTTCCATTTTCTCATACTCCTAATATACATTCCTCAAATGTCAAAATTTAACACTGCAAAAATTTTCCCCTTCTTGACTAACGCAATTTGATTTTATATATTAAATCTTGTTAATCATGAGGCAAATATGCTGCTTGAATTTTTGAAAAAGAACTTCGGTCCTGGAAAGCCGATTTTTACATCCGACGCGGAATGTCTGGGTTTGTCCCCCGTAAATCTTCGCCAGCAGTTTAAAAAGCTGTGCGACAGTCATCAGCTATTCCGCTTCGAAGCAGGCGTATTCTTTTTGCCCGATCCTAATGGCGAATATTATCCAAAGCCTTCGGCCAACATGGTGGCAGAATACAAGTACA
>JAKSIC010000016.1 GCA_024399015.1 Fibrobacter sp. | reverse complement strand
AGTCTGTCCGACCGCAGAAGAAAAACTCAGCAGAAATGCTGAGTTTTTCTTTTTTTTGCAAACTTTGTTTTCTGCAAAAATTTCACGACTATGCTTTCCCACAGTTTCATTTTGCGGACTTTTACCAAAGATTTTTTCAGAAAGATTCTCCCCTTCACATTTACAAAAAATCAAAATGTTGTTATCTTTGTGCCGTTCCGTTAAGGACCTCGCGGTCGTGGTGGAATTGGTAGACACGCTAGCTTGAGGTGCTAGTGGGAGCGATCCCATGACAGTTCAAGTCTGTCCGACCGCAGAAGAAAAACTCAGCAGAAATGCTGAGTTTTTCTTTTTTGATCCTATTGCCTCAACGAGGCTCCAGGATGACGATTTAGAAAGCACAAAAGAACCTCCCGAACATCGGGAGGTCTTTTAATTTTCGTAAGCTAGAAGGTCCGACCAGGCGAATGTATTATCGCCGCGCGGGCGACCACCCAACAAGATTACTTGGCAGAGTTCACCAGCATCTTCTTGGAGCCGCTAACCTGCTTGAGCATGTACACGCCCTTAGCGAAGCCGGCTGCATTCAGAGCCTGAACCGCATTCTTGCCGGTGAGGCTTACAGAGCCCTTCAGATGACCCTGGAGATCAAAGACATTGTATTCTGCAGCGGAGGCCACGTCAAACTTGACAGAGCCGATGGCGAGGCTCGGATCTTCTTCCTTGCCAGGAATAGGTTCGGTATCCGGAGCATCCTTACCTTCGAGGAAGTTGATGTAGTCAATGTCCATCCAGTCGCCAGTTACGGTGAAGCGGATGATATGAGAGCCAGCAGTGAGAGAAATGTTTCTCTTGACCTTGTTATAGTCATCGTAGTTTTCTTCACCAGATGCAGCCTTCGGAACCATGATGGTATCGGTAAGAGCCTTGCCGTCAACGGAGAGCTGGAAGCCGGAAGTTTCGTTTGCAGAAGCAACTGCAGCGTACATAGTGTAGTCACCATCCTTGGCAACATTCACTGTGTATTCAAGCCATTCACCCTTCTGGTTGTAGCCAACGATGTAACCGGTAGCCTTCTTGTAGATATCTACGCCTGTACCCTTACGGTATTCGGTTTCGCCATGGTCTTCTTCATCGTTTTCGTAGTAGGAATCGTTACCTGCGCCGTAGCCCGGTTCGTCAAAGTTTTCCATTTCCAGCTTACCCGGAATCGGAGTTGCCTTGCCGCCAAACGGAGTCTGAGGTTCCGGTTCACGCTTGGTACCCTGGAATTCCCATTCCAGAATGCCCATGGTAGAGTCCTTAGTGCCCTTAAAGATCATGAACAACTGATCGACAACGCCGGTAAGGCCAGTCATTGCGCAATCGTTATCGGTGTAAGCCTGCCAGCCGCTGGTCTTTGCCAGTTCGCAGGAACCAGCCAAGGTACCGGAGACGCTACCCTTACGGATTTCTATCTTGTTGCCATCGCCAACGTTTGCAGCCTTGATGCGGAGATTTTCAGCACCATTACCGAAGTCTACGCCAGTCACGCGAATCCAGGATTCCTTGGTTGCAAGCGGAGTAAGCACATGCTTAACAGGCTGACCCTTAGTCCAGTCGGTACGGCTACGGACGTTACGCTGCTTGGAGCTGGTGAGAGCCTTGTATGTGTTATACGGGTCAAATTTGCCAACCTGCTTCGGGCCTTCCTTCGTAAAGGTCAGCTTATTGATGGTGCCATCAGCTGCATAGGTGATTTCATCGATACTTACGCTGCGGTGGTTACCCGGTTCCGGATCAGCAACACCCAGAGAAGCGGGGTGTTCCTTAGCGCGGACAAGTCGACGGTCATGGTAGACCGCATAAGTCTTGCCCTTGAAATCAGCAAAGCCCTGGTGGTTATTACCGCCATCGCAGCTATGGGTTTCGCAGTCGTTGATCTGCCACACTGCGCCAATTGCAATTCCCTTATAGGTGTAAGGACCAGCAGGATTCTTGGACATACCATAGCCAATTTCCTGGCTGCTATTATTGAAGCTGATATAGTACCAATCCCCATGCTTGTGGATGTAAGGAGCCTCAAAGGACTTTTCCGCAGAAATTCTCTTGAGAGAATTCTTATCCACGGTCACCTTGCCATTACTTTCGGAGAACTTGATAAGGTCAAAGTTGTTTCCAATGGGACGTTTCTGAGAAGATGCGGAACCGCCGCCGAAAATCACGTAGCCGGAGCCATCGTCGTCAAAGAAAATGCCCGGGTCGAAACAATGGTCGATATCGTCACAACCGCCAATCACACTGCCGCCCCAGTTGGCAGCAATGTAGTTCACATTGTAGGCTTCCCTGATGGGGTCGGTATAGGGGCCGTCAATGCTTGGTGCGGTAATCATACCTACGCCGCTTGCACCATCAGGGTAAACGATAAAGGGGCGACCGTTACGGACGGCAATACCAGATGCCCAAGTATTACCAGGGTAAGTGCCAAATTCACGCTTTGACTGGAAAATCAGGCCATGGTCAGTCCAGTTCACCATATCCTTGGAACTGAAGGCATACAAGCCAATGATGTTGTACTGGAATGGGTCCGTGCTCACGCACATATCGTCAGTATCAGTCAAGATATAGAAGGTATCACCATCGGAAGCGGCAGACGGGTCAGCCAGATAGTGATAAGAGGAAATGGGATTTTCGGCGAGGCCAAAAGTAGCGAGGCCAGCGACAAGAGTTGCACCTACAGCACGCGGTAGAGCTTTCTTAAAATTCTTATTCATACACACTCCGAAGTATTTGGATACAATATATCCCCCACCCAATCCCTTAATCTTTAAATTAAATCCATAATTATTCCAAAGCGAACTAAGCAAACAACCTTTTATGGACATTTTATCCATAGGAAGCACGAAATGCTCCCGAGTCGCATGGACCCAGGAGCCAAAATTTGGCTAAAATCGCCGTTTTTAACGATTTTTAGTGGATTTTCTTGATAACGCCGTTGCTGCGGTTGCGGATCAGGCTAACGCCCTGAGCGCCCTTGGAAGAGGACTTCCACATGTCACGAGCTTCAGCGAAGCTGTTTGCACGGAAGGAAGCCAACTTCTGACCATTCAGGCCGAACACGTCGTACATGGCTGCAGAGCTCATATCCAGGCGGAGAGAGCCCGCAATAGCCTGGGAAGTGTCTGCCGGAGCGGTAGTATCGCCCGGAACCACGGTGGAATCACCCGGAAGCGGCTGATCATCATCAGCACCAGAACCGGAAACGAAGTTGATGTAGTCGATATCGAACCAGTCAGCAGTTGCGGTGAAGCGGAGGATATGTTCACCAGCTTCCAGCTTCACATTGGCCTGAACCTTGTTGTAGTCATCAAAGTTCTGTTCTTCGCCTTCAGCCTTCTTTGCTGCAGGAACCTTCACGTCTTCGGTGATGTCCTTGCCATCCATAGAAAGCTTGAAGGAGGAGCCACCATCGGAAGCTACAGCAGCAAACATGGTGTAGTCGCCAGACTTTGCAACGTTCACGGTGTATTCCAGCCATTCACCCTTCTGGATGTAGCCTACGACAACGCGGTTGTTGGACTTCTTGTAAAGATCAACAGACGGAGCGTCATCCTTACGATAATCGCTATCACCATGGTTTTCAGCGTCGTTATCTTCGTAGGATTCGATATCGCTACCGCGGCCTACGCCTCTGACGTCGAAGTTTTCCATTTCGATCTTACCCGGAATAGCCCATGCCTTGCCACCAAACGGCTTCTGCGGTTCCGGAGGAGTGGTACCACTGCCTTCGAAGCCCCATGCCTTGATGGCCATGGTAGAGTCCTGAGAACCCTTGAACACCATGAACAACTGATCAACAATGCCAGAAAGACCTGTGACTTCGCACTTGTTTTCTGCATAGGAGGTCTTAGAACCAGTATTCTTAAGTTCGCAAGTACCAGCCAAGGTACCGGTTGCAGAACCCTTGCGGATTTCAATCTTGTTGCCATTGGCAGTACTACCAGCTTCAACAACGAAACCTGTTGCTGCTGTACCGAAGTCTACGCCAGAAACACGGATCCAGGATTCCTTGGTGGAAAGGGGCAGCAAAAGGCTACCAGAAACCTTACCCGGAGCCCAGAGAGAACGGCTACGAACACCTCTCTGCTTGGAACTGGTCAGAGCCGGATACCAATCATACGGATCGAAGTTTTCAATCTGCTTCGGACCTTCGTTGGTGCAAACCACCTGCTTGATGGTACCATCGGCATTGTAGAACATTTCGTCCACGGAAACGCTACGATGGTAACCTTCGTTCGGCTTTGCCATGCCGTCATCAGCCGGGATGATTTCCAAGCCATCGTGGCCCTTGGCAATACGACGGTCATGATAAACAACGTAGGAATGGCCCTTAAATTCGGCAATACCGTGATGGTTGTTGTTACCGTTAATGCTTTTGCCATTCATGCTGGGGTCACCAAGGATGGTGCCCTTCCAAGTAAAGGGGCCCATAGGGCTAGAACCCATACCATAGTCAATGGTAGGTGCGCCCTGCTGCCAACCGGTACTGTAGGAGAAATAGTAGGTACCCTTATGCTTATGGATGTAGGAAGCTTCCAACATCTTACGAGTAGAAAGGCCGTTCACCTTCACGTGAGAGCCATTGCCCACCGGAGCATCCTTGGCATCATTCAGCTTGACCACGTCAAAGTTATCGGTATTGGGACGGCTAGTGCTTTCGCCACCACCCCATGTCACATAGGTAGTACCATCGTCATCGATGAAGATACCCGGGTCAAAGCACCAGGAAACGCCATCGCAACCGATAATGCCACGACCACCAACAAGTTTATCCTTACCCTGGCCTACAGCGTTGGACCACGGGCCGGCAATGCTATCGGCCTTGATATAGCCAATACCGCCGCCACCGCCATCGGGGAACACGATGTAGAGCTTACCAGTCTTGGGATCTGCGGCAATGCCGGATGCCCAAATATCGTTAATACCGCTGATCTGACGGGCATCATAGATGATACCGAAGTCAGTCCAGTTCTGCATGTCCTTACTGCGGAAGCCGTAAAGGGCATAAATCTTATAACCGTTAGAATTGTACGGAGCCGGGTCATCGGAGTCCGTAATGATGTAAAAGTATTCATCATCGGCGGCTGCACCAGGGTCAGCCAGGTAATGATAGGTAGAAATCGGGTTATATGCCAGGGCACTTACGCCAAGACCAAATGCTGCTGTCAACCCAAGACAACGCTTGAACATGTTTTTCATGCATCACTCCATACACGGGAAAGCTGCACCACGCAGACCATCCCACCTATAAATTACCCATATTCAAATATGAAATAACACATACAAATTCAATCTCTATGGACAAATTGACAACGGCTAAAAGTTTACAAAGTTTAGGAATGGCGCGCAGACTATGGGAAATTTTGGAAAAAAAGCTATCTTTTACGTATAATGAATCGTTTTGAACTTTTGAAGACCTCCAAGAAGTCCAAAGCACGCCTCGGCGTGCTCCATACGGACCACGGCGACATCCATACGCCGATTTTTATGCCCGTGGGCACCGAAGCTACCGTGAAATCGGTAACTCCCGCCCAGCTTAAGGACTTGAAGGCCGAAATTATCTTGGCAAACACCTACCACCTGTACCTGCGACCCACTACCCCGAAGATTGCTGCGGCCGGTGGCATCCACAAGTTTATGAGCTGGGATCGCCCGGTTCTTACCGATAGCGGTGGATTCCAGGTCTGGAGTTTGAAGGATTTGCGCAAGATCAAGCCTGAAGGCGTGGAGTTCAGAAGCATTCTGGACGGTTCCAAGCACTTTTTCAGCCCCGCTACCGTAATGCAGGCCCAGCGCGAAATCGGCGCCGACATCATCATGGCTTTCGATGAATGCACCCCCTACCCCAGCACCGAAAAGGAAGCGGAACATAGCCTGAATTTCACCCTGAAGTGGACCAAGGAAGCCATGGACTGGCTGAAAGCCAATCCGGAAATCCACGGTTACGAACAGAAGTTCTTTGGCATTGTGCAGGGCGGTATGCATAAGCACCTGCGTAAACAGGCCATCGAACGCATTGCGGAACTGGAGCCCGATGGATTTGCTATGGGCGGCCTCTCCGTAGGCGAACCCACGGAAACCATGTACGAAATCGCAGATTTCTGCACCGACTACCTGCCCAAGGACCACGCCCGCTATGTGATGGGCGTTGGCACTCCCTGGAACCTGCTGGAACTTATCGGCAGAGGCGTGGACATGTGCGACTGCGTGATGCCCACCCGAAACGCACGAAACGGCATGCTGTTCACCAGCGAAGGCATTTTGCGCTATAAGGCCGCCCGTCATGCCGAAGAATACGACAAGCCTGTGGATCCCAACTGCGATTGCTACTGCTGCCGCAACTTCAGCCGCGCCTACCTGCGTCATTTGCATCACGCCGGCGAAAGCCTGGGATTCACCCTGGCAAGCATTCACAACCTGCACTTCTATTTGCACCTGATGCAGGAAGCAAAGGACCACATTGCCGCAGACGACTTCGAAGAATGGAGCAAGGCAAAAATCGAAATCCTCCAAAGAGACTTGCAATAAGGTGATCCCGGGACACTCCCGGAATGACATGAATGCAAAAATCCCCCGGCCTTTAAGCCGAGGGATTTTTTAGTTTCTAAAGTGCGGGAGATCCCGGCTCAAGGCCGGGATGGCAATCCAACATTACTTCACTGCGATGCGAGAGGTCTTGACATCGCTACCGCTCATGACGCGGACCATGTAGTTGCCGCGGCTCAGGCTTTCAAGAGAAACCTGATGAGTACCGGCAGACATGACTTCGCTCATATTGGCAACAACGTGACCCATCATGTCGAAGATCTGAACACGGGTCATGCCAGCCTTTGCAACAGTAACGTTGAGGCTAGAGCCCTGGGCAGAAATCTTGATGGAGCTTGCTGCACGAGCGATGGCGTTGATGGAAGATGTCTGCTTTTCAAAGCAAACCACGTCGTCAACGTAGAGGTAGTTCATAGTCGGCTGGGCATCAAAGCCCTTGTAACCGACAACTTCCCAAGCCATCTTCTTGATGTTTGCAACATTCAGGTCCTTTGGATCCTGGGTCCAGTTCGGCTGAGCAATGTCATCCCACATCAAGGTAACGGTGGTCCAATTTGCAGCATCCATCTGGATAGACTGATGGAAAGCCCAGTCAGTCACATTGCCATCCTGAACCTTGAACACATGTTCAGAACCCTTATAGCGGTAGGAAATACCAGAGCACTTGCTCATATCGAGACCCTTAGAAGTGTCTGCCATGGTGTTAAGGCCAAGAGCAACGAAAGGCGCTTCAGTATAAAGACCCTGATTCCAAACAATACCAGTAATACCAACAAAGCCCTGGGTACCATTGGTAGCGTCGGCAGAACCGAGGAAGTTCACTGCATAGCCACCGATAGTTGCGTTGTACTGGTTGGTGAAGGAAGACTGACCCTTGGATTCATTATCGTTGTATGCATACCAAGTGCCAGTTGTGTTAAGCACTTCATCGCCATCTTCCACATCATCAAGAACCATCAAAACCTTATTGGTAGATACAGGCTGCTTGACAGAAGAAGAGGAAGCGGGCTTCACACTGGATGAAGACTTGACGCTGGAACTAGAACTGGGCTTCACGCTGGAGCTAGAAGACTTGGCTCCGGAGGAAACGGTGCTTGCAGTGAAGGAGAGGCCATCGCAGCTAACGTCATCCACATAGAGGTACGGATACTTGGGCTGGTTCTGGTTATCAGGAATTTTTTCAAGGCCCTTGATTTCCCAAGCAATACGGTTTGCATGAGCCAGGTTGATTGCCTTCTGAGGAGCAGCGTCGTTACCCCAAGTTTCCTGCTTCAACATATCGATGGTGATTTCAACTTCCTTCCAATCTCCGGAAGCATCCTTATTCACGCGATGATAGTTATAGTCAGTAACGTCGGTAGTTTCGATACGGAAGTTATGGCTAGCACCCTTATACTTATACTTGATGGTCTTGCAGTTTGCAAAATCAGCATAAACCGTAGTATCC
The DNA here is from genome assembly GCA_024399015.1 of Fibrobacter sp. Classification (GTDB taxonomy): domain Bacteria; phylum Fibrobacterota; class Fibrobacteria; order Fibrobacterales; family Fibrobacteraceae; genus Fibrobacter. Next base: position 55,646 of record JAKSIC010000016.1, on the reverse strand, counting down.
TTCTTAAGGTTCAAGATAAGAGCAGTGTAGGGACCATAGGAAAGAGAACCCTTACCAATCTTCACATCCTTAAGGGCAGCCATGTACTTGGAAGTATTCTTGCCACCATCAGAAGGATAGATAACATTGTAGGTTTCCTTACCGAAGTCATCGGTAATCTTGCTGTTGGAAATCGTGGTAGCACCACCATTTTCCTGGTCTTCGATAGCGCTCCATGCACCACCGATGTAGTTGTAACGGTCGCCATCTTCCATGTCGTCGATCATAGAAGTCTTGGTGCCATTGGCAACACCAGTAGAGAAACCGCTTTGAGAGCTTGCATTACCATTCTGGAGGCCGCAATCAGAATAAGTTGCGCCGCCCAGTTTGCCCTTTACGTACTTACCAGAATTGGTATAGGTAAAGCCGTTGTCAAAGGAAGCGTTTGCAAATGCAGCAGAGGTTTCGTCCATAGCAGAAGCGTTCCAGTTTGTCCAGGAAACGCCCTTCTGAGCCATCCACTGGATCCACTGGTTACTGGAATTTTCATCAGGCTGGCCATCGCCATTGGCATTAACGGTACCCCATTCCGTTGCGAAAACGGGAACACCCTTGCTCATTGCAGTTTCTGCAGCCTTGTCGTAGCCACCCATGTAGTGGGATGCAGCGTAGAAATGCAAGGTACAACCATAGTTCTTGTCGGAAATACCTGCATTAGCGCAAGCATCAGGCTGGCTGGACCATCCCGGGCTACCCACGAGAATCAGGTTGTCAGAGTACTTACGGATTGCAGGAATGACCTGGTCAGCATGGTTCTTGACAGTACCCATGTCACCGGTAGGTTCGTTCCAAATTTCAAAAATCACATTGTTGTAGGAACCGTATTCCTTAGCGGCATATTCAAAGAACTTGACAGCATCACTGGTGTAGCCGGTAGAACTTTCGATGTGCCAGTCGATAATAACGTAAATATCCTTTTCGATAGCAGCATTGACCACGGACTTCAACAAAGCCTTCTGGAAGGATTCGCCGCCGGTAGTATAGGAACGGCCAGAGCTGTTGAACTTTTCATCAGCAGCGCCAAGGGCAAAACGAACCACTTCGACGCCCATATCGTCAACCAAGCGGTTGATACCCTTTTCAGAGTAGAAGTCAGTGGAATAAGTGTTACCCGAGCTCCAGAAAAGGCTCATACCTTTCACCTGAACAGCCTTATTTGCGTAAGCCGGGCAAGAGCCAGACAGTTTGCCACCATTGGCCTTCAGTTCACCATAGGTGCTGACTGGGCCGATTCGACTTGCGCTCACAGCCATTGCAGACGTTGCTGCGGCCAGAGCAAGACCGAGAATAAGCTTCTTCATTTACATCCTCATTATTTGGTGTTTTCCAATCCCAGTGGAACTAATCCCAAAATACCCGGCGTAAAAATAGAATTGAGAATTCCATATATATGTAATTATTTGGAAAACTTGATTTTCCTTTAAAATTTCGCCGTTTTGATAATACACTTTTACAAGACAAAGCTCAAAAAAAAGACCTCCGCCAAAGCGGAGGCCCTACCCAAACAGTCCTACACCAAATTCACTGAATTATCGTTTCACAATTTTCTGAACAACCATCTGGCTACCCACCAAAGCGCGAACCAGATAAACCCCGGGCTGAACCGCACTGAGATCGTAGCTCACTCCCGCCATGCCGCGGCTAGGAATGGCGTTAACCTTACGACCATCCATACGGACTATGTCTACGCGACGGACATCAGCACTTACCTGCAGGCGACAATCGCGCGGGTTGAAGGAGATGGCTGCGGAGTTTCCGGCCACAGAAGCAGAGAAGCCCTGAGCATCGCCTTCCCCACTTTCACCTTCGTTATTTCCGCCTTCTTCAGAGCCGCCGACTTCGCCGGAGTTTCCTTCGCCTTCACCGGAAGCAGCCTTGATGTTGATTACGATCAGGTAGAGGTTCGCCACATCGCCCTTGGTAATGGAGTGAGCACCCTTGGCAAGTTCCACTTCAACAACGCCGTTGCTTGCAGAAACCTTGTTGCCGTCAATCTTCACAGCACCGGTAAATCCATCGTTGAATACCAAGGTCATCTTTCCAGCGGATTCCAGAGTGAAATCGATGCTGGTAGCGGATTCCATCTTGAGGCAGCGGGAAAGGGTTTCGCCAGCGTAGTCCACGGTTCCCTTGCTAGTGGAGAGAGTTCCCATGAAGTCAAATACGTCGCTGGAGAGAGCGTCTTCGGTGAAGTTATGAACGATGTCGCCCTTGATGGAACCAGTTGCACCTTCGGAGCCGCCAACGGAACTGGAGCTTGCAGGCTTAACACTGGAGGAACTGTTCACGGAGCTAGAGGAGTTGTTCACGGAGCTGGAGGAGCTTGCAGGCACAACAGAGCTGCTGGAAGTTACCGGAGTTTCAATGGGAGCCATGCTGCCTTCGCCCTGGACAGCCTTCAAGGAAGTCTTGTAGGCAACGAGAGCATTCTTCAGAGGCTGATTGACTTCGTAGAGTTCATCGTCGGCTGCAGTAAAGGACCACTTGAAATCGCCACCCTGGACGCGGCCCGCATACTTGGTAACGTTAGCCTTTGCATCCGCCGGAGCGTCCGCAGTATACTTGTACATGGAGCCGCTCAAGTCAAAGTTGTTGTGCTTGTTTCCGCCAGCATAGGACGTTACGGTAGAAGGCATTTCCTGATTGCGGCTGGTAATGACGTAGGCGTCAAAATCCTGCTTGGTATTGATGGAGCCAACAGATACTTCAGAACCCTTCAAGGTGTACTTGCTTGCGCCATAAGGAATGAAGGTTCCGCCCTCGATGTAGTTGTTGAATGCCTTGATGGAACCACCGTTTTCCTTGCTGAAAGTTGCGTAGTTGGCGGGATCACGCTTTTCAGTTCCGGCATAGACATCGGAACCCTGCATGGACGTCATCATAGGATACTTACAGTTGCGGAAGTAGTTTGCTTCTGCGAACACAGAGGAGCCCAAGGTGGAGCCGATACCGTACTTGGCGTTGCCATCGTAGTAGTTGTTATAAACGTGGGCGCTGTAGAAGCGGACGCGAGGATGACGGCTATCGGAATGGTCGTACCAGTTGTGATGATAAGTGATGTACAAGCCTTCGGTGGTACCTTCGGAAAGGCCCAGCAAGTTGGACTTGCCATTATCCCAGAAATGGTTGTAGCTGAAAGTAATGTAAGTAGACTTCTTGCAGTCCAAGGCACCATCGCCCTTAACCTGGTCCTTGTCGGAACCGGCATCGCCGTAGAACATGTCGTTGTTGTGAACCCAAACATACTGGTTGTTCTGCTGTAGGCCAATGTTGTCTCCTTCGGAGCTGTTCACGTTCATGATACCCATGTTACGGATTTCAACGTTCTGAGCACTCTTGAGACGGATACCCCAGCCATTTGCAGTAGCGTCGTTACCAACGCCTTCCACAGTGACGTAGGAGTTTTCAGAGCTACCGGTTTCAATGACCATGTCGCCAGCAACGAGAGAGTCAGAGTCGGTCACGGTACCGATAAAGCGGAAGTCCACCGGACGGGTTTCGTAACCCTTCTTCATGCAGTTCAAAATACCCTGGAAGCTCTTGCAGGAAGTCTTTGCACCCTTGGCGTTGGTGGTCACGTCCATAGTCACGTTGTTCTTGGTCTTTTCCGTAACGTAGATGATGACAGCACCACTCTTGAGAGTACCATCGGTATTGTAGGCGCCAGGAACGCGTCCATTGCTGAAACCAAAACCGGAGCGATCGTGAGCCTTGACGGTCACGGTCTTTTCGGCAGAGGTTTCGCCATTATTGGACTTTACCTGAAGAGTATGGGAACCAGCCTTGAGACCAAGGACATCGGCACGCATATAGGAGCCGTAGTTACGGATCAACTGGTTGTCGATAGCCTTGCCGTCGGCAAGAACGGTATAGCTGGAGGCGCCACTGACAGGAGCCCATTCCACGAAAGCGGATTCAAGCCAGCCTTCGGCGGAATTCACGGTAATAGCGGCAGAAGCTGCGGAAGCGAAACCAAGAGCGGCTGCAGCAGCGAAAGCGGTTTTGATAAGATTCATAGTTACATCCCTGTTAAATACACACCCGAGAACTTTATGACGGCTATTTTTAGTGCGTAGTCACATTGTTCTCATTTTCTTTCTCAAATATAAAGCAATTTTTCACAAAAGTCAATAGAAAAATTCAATTATTTTAAACAATTTTAGAGATTTTATTCGCTTTTGCGTTCTCAAAATTTAAACAAAGTTCTCAAAATTTTCGTTAAATATGCAATTCCATTCAAAAACGACCTTTTCTCGACCCTAGTTATTTTGTACAAAAACGTGTTAAATAACACACACTGCCGAAAAATCCCCTTTTTTGCCCATTTTTAATGTATCTTGTACCAAAACAAGTTTATAGCCTGAACTCCCGGAGATTTTAATGGAACCGCTACAGACTCCTTCCCTCGTCCACCTTTTCTTTTCTAACTGCGAACGAGAAGATTTTGCCGGCTGGTACCACCGCAAAAACGAACAGTGGGTGCATTTTTCCAGGCAGGATCTCCGCGATCACACCCGTTTCTTGGCATTGGCCTTTAAGAAGCACGGCATCAATCCGGGCCAGAGCATCGGCATTGTAGCCAACAGCTGCCCCGAATGGGTCATGACCGATATCGCATCCCAGATTAACCATGCGAAGGTCGTTCCGCTGTTCCCCAATATTTCTTCCGAGAATTTCAACTTTCAGTGCGACGATTCCGACGTTCAGATTCTCCTTTTGAACAACGTAAAGGAACTGGATAAGCCCCTTCAGGAATGTCTGGGCAGATTCAAGGCTGTCATCTGCATCGACCCCGCTTCCGAACTTCCGGAAAATGGCGTTTATTGGAACGCCCTTCTGAAGGAAGGCGAAGAACTTTCCAAGGACGAGCAGTCCACCCTTTGGCTGGTCCGCCAGGTTGAAAAAATCCATTCCGATATGCCATTCAGCATCATCTACACCAGCGGCTCCACCGGCCGCCCCAAGGGTGTGGAACTGACCCACAGAAACATGCTGAGCCAGATTCAGGTTATCAAGCGGGAGTACATCCATCTCGACCGCAAAACCGACGTGGCCCTCGTCATCTTGCCGGTAGCCCACGTTCTGGAGCGCATGACCATTTACTTCTACATCATCAACGGAACCAAGGTCTACTTCGGCGACACTCCGAAGAACACTTCCAAGTTGATGGCAGAGGTTCGTCCCACCGTAATGATGGTGGTGCCCCGCATTTTGGAACGCGTGTACGAAAGCATGACCGGCGCCGCAGACAAGCTTTTCGGACCGAAGCGTTGGCTTTTGAATCGTGCCATCAAGTACGCAAAGATTGCCGACCCCACAAAGAAAGGATTCAACCTTGGCAAGACCATTTACGACAAGCTGGTGTACAGCAAGATGCGTGACGCCATTGGCGGAAGGTTCCGCATTATCGTTTCTGGCGGCGGCGCCTTGAACAAATCCATTTGCCGCTTCCTTTTGAACGTGGGAGTCAATGTGCTGGAAGGTTACGGCCTCACAGAATGTTCTCCTGTGGTTAGCGTCAACAAGAACGGCATGGTTCGCCCCGGCAGCGTAGGCTTCCCACTCCCCCACTTGGAAGTTCGCATTGGCGAAAACAACGAAGTCCAGGTGAAGGGCGACAGCGTATTCAAGGGCTATCACAACCTGCCCGAAACCAACCGGGAAAGCTTTACCGACGACGGTTTCTTTAGAACCGGCGACCAGGGTAGCATCGACGAAGATGGCTACCTGCACTTGACCGGCCGTATCAAGGAACTGCTGAAGACAAGTACAGGCAAGTACGTAAGCCCCAACCCCATCGAGCTTGAAATCAGCCGCCACCCGCTGGTGGAACAGGCCCTGGTAATTGCCAACGACCGTAAGTTCGCTTCCGTGCTTATCTTCTTGAACCCGGTGAATGCACGCCGATTCCTGAAGCGTGACAAGAGCGATTTCGACGTAGACAAGGCAATGGAATCCACCCGCATCAACGAAGCCTTGCAGCGTCACATCACCCGCATCAACAAGAAGCTGAACCATTGGGAACAGATCCGCAAGTGGACTCTCATTGGCGACAACCTCACCGTTGAATCAGGCTTGCTCACTCCCACCCTCAAGATTCGTCGCAAGGCTGCAGAAGAACGCTACGCCGAAGAAATCGAAGAAATGTACAAGTAGGGGCGAGGTTCGAGGCACGAGGAACGAGTCGCGGCGCGCAGTTACGAATTACGAAGCACGAAGTACGAGGTTCGAGGCTCCAGGGGCGAGGCACGAGGTATTAAGTACGAGATTTCGTAAGGCAAAAAAAATCCGGCGAGTTGAACTCGTCGGATTTTTTTCATTTGAGCCGAAGGTCGCTCACTTCTCTTAGAAGTGAATTACGCGGACCTTGATGACCTTTTCCAACTTGGAAAGAACGTCGATGATATCGTCACCGATGGTTGCTTCGGAGTCGATCAAGTTGTAACCGATCTTGCCGTTGCTCTTGTTGGAGAAGGAAGCGATGTTAATGCCAGCAGCGCCGATCACCTTGGTGATTTCAGCAATCATGTTGGGAACGTCTTCGTTAATCACGACAACGCGGCTCTTGATGCCCATGTGGGGTTTGTCCATGAGGGCCGGGAAGTTCACGGAATTACGAACGCAACCGTATTCCAGGTAGTCCTTCAATTCTTCAACAGCCATGACTGCGCAGTTTTCTTCAGCTTCTTCAGTGGAAGCGCCGAGGTGCGGGAAGCACATGATCTTGTCGTTCTGGATCTGCTTTGCATCCGGGAAGTCGCTGAGGTAGCCCTGGAGGGTGCCGTTAGCGAGCATGTCGTAAACCGGATCCATTTCCACGAGGCCGTTACGAGCAAAGTTCAAGATATGAGTACCCTTGAAGTTTGCGAGGTTCTTGCGGTTGAGGAGGTTTTCGGTAACGCCCTTGATGAACGGAACGTGAACGGTGAGGAAGTCAGAATTTGCAATCACGGTGTCGAGATCAGCAATTTCAACCTTGTTGGAAAGTTCGTGCATGTTGAGTGCGTTGGGATACGGTTCGTATGCGATAACGCGCATGTTCTTCCAACGAGCATAGTTAGCAACGAGAACGCCGATCTTGCCGAGGCCGATAACACCGAGAGTCTTGCCAGCAAGTTCAGAACCAGCAAACTTCTTCTTACCGCTTTCAACGGTCTTAGCCATATCCGGGTCATTGAGGTCGAGGTTCTTTACCCAGTTAGCAGCCTGAGCAACGTTACGAACAGCCATACCGAGAACGGTCATCACCAGTTCTGCAACAGCGTTTGCGTTTGCACCCGGAGTGTTGAACACGCAAACACCCTTAGCGGAAGCCTTGTCGATGGTGATGTTGTTAACACCAGCACCTGCACGAGCGACAGCAAGGAGGCCATCGAAATTGTCGGTATCAACCTGAGCGGAGCGCACGAGGATTGCATCCGGATTTTCGACGGTATCAGAAACCTGATAGTATGCTCCAAAGAGGCTAAGGCCCTTCTTGGAGATGTTGTTCATAGTCTTAATAGTTGCCATGATTTTATTCCTTGTAGTTTATGTTAAAAATTCATAGTGGTTAGTGGCTAGTGATTAGTGGTTGGTGGTTAGGGCATGCAGGTAACGTTCTTCGCGTGCGATCCTGCTTACTAACCACTGTTTACCAATCACTGCTTACTGCGCTTCCGGTGCATCTACCCAACGGCCGCGTTCCTTGATGAGGGCCACCAATTCTTCGATGGCGTCTGCTTCCGGAATATTCTTCTTCACAGCAGTCTTGCCTTCGAACAAGGTAATACGACCCGGACCGCCACCAACGTAACCGAAGTCTGCGTCAGCCATTTCACCAGGGCCGTTCACGATGCAGCCCATAATGCCGATGGAAATATCGGACAGGTGACCGAAGCGGGCCTTGATCTTGCCCATGACTTCCTGGATGTTGTAGAGGGTACGGCCGCAACTGGGGCAGCTGATAAAGTTGGTCTTACTGCGACGGCAGTAGGCAGCCTGCAGAATATCGAAAGCGAGGAGCACAGAGTCCTTGGCGCTCTTGTAACCTTCTATGACGACAGCGTCACCGAGACCATCGGTAACGAGGCTTCCGATGTCAGCGGATACGCGGAGCATATCGTTGTCGGAATCAGAAATATTTGCATAGAGAAGGATCGGGTCCTTGCGGCCGGCGGCAGCAAGAGCAGAAGCCATGGCGCGGACGCCCATCACCATTTCCTTGCCGGTGTAGCAGAAGATGGAGCCGGCCGGAACGGAAGCGGGATTTGCGGCAAAGCCTGCGATATCCATTTCGTCCTTGAAGGTCACCAGCGGCTTTACATCCAAGCTAGCGAGAGCGAATTCCGGAGAGCGACGTTCACCTGTGAGGCTTGCCGCGTCAGACTTGACGCCAACCATCACCGGACGAGTTCCGCCGATTTCAACACCGTTCAAGACAACCGGTGTAGTTTCGCGACGTTCGTAGTGGTACGGATCCTTTTCAAAAACAGGCACTGCGTAGCTTACAGGAGCAGAGGGCAATGCGCAAGCCTTAATCAAGTCGTGAGCCACAGGGACTTCAGCAACAGGATCTTCGGTAAGAGAAACGCGGATTGTATCGGCAAGGCCATCCAGGAGGAGAGCACCGATACCAGCAGCAGACTTCATACGGCCATCGGCACCAGCGCCTGCTTCGGTAACGCCAACGTGGAACGGATAAGGCTTGAAGCCTTCCTGCTTAATGCGGGCAGCCAGCATACGGTAGGCGGCGATTGCCACACGAGGATTGCTGGACTTGAGGCTGAGGACAACCTGGTCAAAATGTTCAGCTTCGCAAACAGCCAAGTATTCGATGGCACTTTCCACCATGCCTTCCACGGTGTCGCCATAGCGGTAAATCATACGGGCAGAAAGAGAACCGTGGTTCACGCCGATACGGATGGCGCGGCCCAGGCGCTTAGCTTCCTGGACGAAGGGGGTGAACTGTTCGGCAACCTTTTCCTTACCTTCTTCGAACATGGCGTCAGTCTGGTTTTCCAGAGTGAGGATGCCGGTGTCCACGAAGTTACCTGGATTGATACGAACTTTTTCAACCCACTTAAGAGCTTCGAAAGCGGCCTTCGGCTGGAAGTGGATGTCGGCGGAAACCGGCACCTTGCAACCTGCAGCGCGAATACGCTTCATGACTTCTTCAAGACCAGCAGCGTCAGCATAGGTTGGAGTGGTAATACGGACGAGGCCGCAACCAGCCTTTGCCAAATCCAAGGTTTCCTGGACGGTCTTTTCAACGTCCTTGGGCTTGGTGGTAGTCATAGATTGAACGAGAATAGGAGCACCGCCCCCGATCAAGGCATCGCCAACGCGAACCTGTACAGTTTCCCTGCGGACTGCGTTCAAGCGGTCGGCAACATAGGGGAATTCAGAAAACTTTGTCATGGCATCAAATTTAGAAAATACCGCCTCCAAAGGTAGGTGGCGGCACTCAAAAAAAGAACCCAAAAAGGCTTGGAAAACTTAAAGCACAGAACGGATGACGAGGCTGCTCAAAGCAAGGCCGAAAGCGCCAGTCACAGGCATGGCACTGCCAAGAATGGAGGCCCTGGTACTGTCGCCATGGGATTCCGCCGTTTCGGGATCCACCGCAAAGGCCACCGATTTTTCTTCGCTGTACACCGCCATAAAGTCGCCGGCAAAGCCACGCTTGCGAAGACCATTACGAACAAGTTTACCAAGAGGGCAGCCCGTAGTGTTCCAGATGCTTGCGGAACGAACCTTGGTGGGGTCCAGTTTGCCTGCGGCACCCAGACTGCAGAACACCTTGCAACCAGCTTCGCTAGCGGTAGCCAGCAAGTCGATCTTATGGGCAAGACTATCAATGGCATCCACAACCACGTCAAAATTCTTGAAGTCGAAACCTTCCTTGTTCCCCATGGAATAGAGGGATTGCACCGGAGTGATGGTGGCGTCGGGCGCGATGTCGCCCAGGCGTTCTGCCATGACAAAGACCTTAGGGCACCCTACGGTAGAAACGAAAGCCGGCAGCTGACGATTGATGTTACTTTTCGCAACACAGTCGCTGTCGACCAAGGTAATGTTCTTGACGCCGGAGCGCACCAGGGATTCAGCGCAAACACTGCCTACCCCGCCAACACCAAAGACGGCCACACGAAGGCCTGCCAGGCGTTCCAGGGCCTTTGCCCCGATCAGCAATTCCATGCGACTCAAGCGTTCATCCATGCGATCAAAAATAGCAAAAGAGCCTGCGGTCGCAGACCCTTCCTATCCAAAGTCGTTTCCCGGATTCAACTATTCCGCGTCCACAAGGCTGCTGTAGTAATCTTCCAGCTGTTGGCGGGAATTTTCAAAGCAAGTCCTCAGGCTGGGATCGAACTGAGTCCCCATACCGTCGATAATGATTCCGTAGGCCGTTTCAAAGGAGAACTTTTCCTTATAGCAACGCTTACTGACCAGAGCGTCATAAACATCAGCCACAGCCATGATTCGAGCTTCCACCGGAATATCCGTTCCGCTCAATCCGTTAGGATAGCCCTTGCCATCGTAACGTTCATGATGGGACAAGGCAACGTTCTTTGCAATCTGCACGAACTCCGGAGATTCCAGGGACACCAGGAGGTTTTCCACAATGGCAGCTCCCTTCGCCGGATGAGTCTTCATCACCTCGTATTCTTCGGGAGTGAACCTGCCCGGCTTACGGAGGATGGCGTCATCCACGGCAATCTTGCCGAGGTCATGCATAGGAGCGCTCTTGACCAGGGCCGTGTAGAAATCTTCGTCACAGCCGGCAAAGCCTTCCTTGCGAAGTTCATTAACCAGAATGGACACCAGATGGCTAGTACGCTTGATATGGCCACCGGTATTGCTATCGCGGTTTTCAACCATGTTAGCCATGCCCACGATCATCTGTTCCTGAATGGCGTTAATCTGGTGGGCGCTATTCTTGATTTTGCTCTTGAGGCGCAAGTTGCTGGAGCCCAGCATCTGCACGTAATTGTGAACGTCCGAGTCGTCTTCAGCCTTGAAGAGATAAACCGCCCTTCTCTGGGTTACCCTCAGGACTTTCACGGAAAACTTGTAATGACGGACTCCAAACTGGAATTCCTTGACAGGTTCAACATTGCCACTTTGGCATTCATCCACCCAGCTCTTCAGGAACTTGACGATTTCAGAATCTCCCACCAGGGGCTTGTCCACGCGACTTTCCTTAAGAGGTTCAAAGAATTTGTACGCAATCTTGTTGCAACCAAGGAAAGTATGGTCAAAGAACACGGAAATAAAGCCATCGGTATTGCCTTCTTCCAAGGCATTCATGGCACTCTGGTTAATATCGTAATAACGAACACGGAAGCAAATGTACAACAAGGCCAGTTGGTCAAACACATAGACCGCAGGCATCACCAAGGTATCGGTGCCGATGATTCGTGCCACCAGGAAGGACACGATACTTGCAATTTCTACCAAGGTCAAGGCAATCAGGTTCTTGAAGGAAACGTTTTTCTTCTTGATGAAGGAGTAGGTCAGAAGGCTGACGTTCGCAACAAGGTAAAACACCAGCATGAAGTTGAACAACAAGTGACCCGGCCCGAAGGTCGCCTCATAGTTTCCAACACCATAAAGTTCCACCCACTTCATAGAGGTGTAGTAAATGTCGCTGTAGCCTGTTGTTGCGGCCAGGCCGAACACCACAAAGGACAATACTCCAAGGAATCCGTTCAGCCGATCGGGAGCCTTAATATCACACACCAAAAGAATCGCCTGGAAAGTGAACATGGGCAGGAACGATGCGCCCAGGTAGCAAATCTTGTTGGCAATGTTGGCTTCGTCAATGTTGGTGGAAAGCCCCAGGAACAAGTAGCCCACACAGGAGAAGAAGGCTGCAAAGAAAATGGCGGCGTAGGGACCACGCTGATTATAGTTGGAGTTCGCGTGAGACAACAGGGCTACGTTGACCGCAGCCAAGATGCACATCGCAAACAAATATCCCAAGATCATCGTTCATACTCCATTCAGAACAACTTTCCTACAACCATGGACTTATATATAACAAAAAGCTTGCTTTTTGTAAACTTTACCAAAACAAAAAAACGGCCGCCGGTTAAACCGGACGGTCGTCTTTCAATTCTGCGAAATCCGCGAATTAAGCTTCAGCAGGTGCTTCGGGAGCGGCCGGAGCTTCAGCGGCAGGTGCTTCAGCAGCCGGGGCTTCTGCAGCAGGAGCAGCTTCTTCAGCCTTGGTCGGGAGCAAAGCCTTCATGGAAAGCTTCACCTTGCCCTTCGGGTCTACACCGAGGCAGAGAACTTCAACTTCGTCACCGACGTGAACAACGTCTTCGACCTTATCGACACGGTGGTCGGCAAGTTCGGAGATGTGAACGAGGCCATCGCGACCCGGGAGGATTTCGACGAACGCGCCGAACGGCTGGATCGTCTTCACCTTGCCCTTGTACTTGCGACCGGCTTCCGGTTCAGCAGTAAGTTCTTCGATCATGCGGCGGCAAACAGCGGCAGCCTTACCAGTCGGAGCAGCGATATCAACGTTACCGTTGTCGTCGATGGTGATGGTGCAACCAGTCTGAGACTGCATACCCTTGATGACAGAGCCACCAGAACCGATAACGTCACGGATCTTGTTGGTGGGCACCTTCATCTTGAGCATGGTGGGAGCCTTTTCGGAAACCTGCGGACGCGGTGCCGGGAGGCCGAGAGTAGTCATCTTTTCCAGGATGTGGAGACGACCCTGCTTAGCCTGTTCGAGAGCCTGACGCATGAGTTCCGGGGTGATGCCGCGGATCTTAATATCCATCTGGAAGGCAGTGATACCTTCAGCGGTACCAGTAACCTTGAAGTCCATATCGCCGAGGTGGTCTTCAGTGCCGGTAATGTCGGACAAGATTTCAATCTTGCCGCCTTCCTTCACGGAACCCTTTTCGGAGATGAGGCCCATTGCGATACCAGCAACCGGAGCCTTGATAGGAACGCCAGCGTCCATCAAGGAGAGGCAGCCACCGCAAACGGAAGCCATGGAAGAAGAACCGTTGGATTCTTCGATTTCAGAGCAAACGCGGATGGTGTACGGGAAGTCTTCCGGGAGCGGAAGAACTGCGGCGAGAGAGCGTTCTGCCAAGTGGCCGTGGCCGATTTCGCGACGAGAAAGGCCAAGCTTCTTGCATTCACCGACGGAGTACGGCGGGAAGTTGTAATGAAGCATGTAGCTCTTGGAGCCTTCGCCCTGCAAGCTTTCGTAACGCTGTTCGTCAGCCTTGGTACCGAGGGTGCAGATAACGAGCCCCTGGGTTTCACCACGCTGGAAGATAGCGGAACCGTGAGCACGCGGGAGGACGCCCATTTCGATTTCGATAGGACGAACTTCGGTGGTGGTACGACCATCAAGACGAACATGTTCGTTCAAGATCATTTCACGCATTGCGGTGCGTTCGTAATCGCTGAAGATTGCCTTAGCGTCAGCAACGAGCTTAGCGTCGGCTTCGTCACCTGCACCGGTAATAGCGGTAATGCGTTCGTCTTCAAGCATGCGCTTGCAGAGGTCTGCCATTGCCGGATAGAAGTCGGTCTTGACCATGTTGGAATGAACGTCCTTATTGAGTTCTTCCCAAACAACTTCCTTAACGGTAGCGAGGAGTTTGTCGTGCTCTTCACCGACATGCTGGGGCTTGAGTTCCATCTTCGGCTTGGCGCAACGTTCAACGAGCTTCTGCTGAGCCTTGCACATTTCCTTGATGACTTCGTGGCCAGCGAGGATTGCGCCGATCATGGTGTCTTCAGAAACTTCGTAAGCACCACCTTCGACCATGCAGACAGAGTCTTCTGTACCGGCGACCACCAGGTCAAGATCGGCCACAGCGAGCTGGTCGTAAGTAGGCATGACAATGTTCTGACCATCAACGACAGCCACGCGAACTGCAGCAACCTGCTGTTCGAACGGGAGTTCGGAGAGGCCGATGGACAGAGAAGCTGCGGACACGCCGAGAACGTCGGGTGCGAACTTCTTGTCTGCGGAGAGAACCTGAACGATGACCTGGACTTCACGAGTGAAGTTTTCCGGGAACATCGGGCGGATCGGACGGTCGATGATACGAGCGGAGAGGATTTCTTCGTCGGAGGGACGGCCCGGTTCGCGCTTGCTGTAGCCGCCCGGGAGGCGACCAGCAGCGTAAGACTTTTCGCGATATTCAACAGTCAGAGGGAAGAAGTCGCCATCCTTTTCTTCACCGTAGCAAACGGTAGAAAGGAGGAAGGCGTCACCCATCTTGGCAACAGCAGAACCGCGAGCCTGCTTTGCCAGTCGGCCAGTTTCGAACGTGATGACACGGCCGTCGGGAAGAGTAACGGACTCTTCCTTCGGATCGAGCATCTTGCCGTACTTGGCTTGGTATGCGTCAATAGACATAAGTTATAATCTCCAAAGTGAGAGAATTAACCGCGGAGACCAAGTTCCTTGATGAGAGCACGAGCTGCAATGATGTCCTTTTCGCTGTAGTAGCGGATGAGGTTCTTGCGCTTTGCAACCATTGCAGTCAGACCACGCAGAGAGTGGTGGTCCTTCTTGTGCTGCTTGGCATGTTCAGTGAGGTTCTTGATCTTTTCGGTCAGGAGAGCGATCTGAACGCGGACGTTACCGGTGTCCTTTTCGTTTGCGCCAAACTTAGCGGTGATTTCTGCAGCCTTTTCTTTAGTAATAGTAGCCATTTTACTACCTGTTCCTTTTGGTTTGTTTGTTTTACTGTTTTACACGTTTGCACCCGAGTATTCTACTTTCACTCCCAGTGGAATTTAACTGGTCGGGAATACCAAGGCGAAATGACGTTGGTGGAAATATAACTTAATTATTAATTACGAATTACGAATTACGAGAAAAATTGCACTAAAAAGGCCTCAACTATTCACTTTTCGCCGTCCACTAGCTATTTTTACGCCCGAATTTCAAAAAAACGCCATGCTTGAGTCCCTAAACTTCCACTTTTCCTTCTACGACTGGCTTCTGGTTTTCATGGTCACCGCCCTGGGAACCCTCAGCGCCTACCTGAAGGACCCCCAGCTGAAGGCGGTCACGGCGACCATCCCCATCCCCTTCGGCTTCGCCTATATCGCCGTAGGACTGCCCATCGGAGCAGCAAACGCCATTTCCGGATTCATGTGCATGCTGTACGCCAACATCGTCCGGGTGCTGCACTACAAGGCTAAGATCCCTATCGTACCCGCCATCGTCATAGGGCTTGCCTGCTTTGTCGCCATGGGAACCTTCCTCATGCCCCGCATCCCCGACGGCGAAGCCTTCTTTATCGGAGTCTGCGCCTTCGACTTTGCCGTGGGTCTCATCATGTTCCAGAAGCAGAAGTACAAGTCCGGCGTACGATACAAGACTCCCCTGCCCATATACATCAAGGCTCCCGCCATCGCAGGAGTGGTCAGTGGCCTCATGTTCATCAAGCAGCTCATGGGCGGATTCTGCACCAGTTTCCCCATGATGAATTCCATTGTCAGCTACGAAAGCCGTTTCTCTCTGGGCGACCAATGCCGTCAACTTCCGCTGTTCCTGATTGCAGGCCCCTTCATGTTCCTGGAAATGCACTTTATCGAAACCCGCCTGGGTTGGAACCATTGGCTGGTATTGCTTTCCGGATATGTTCTTTTCAGCCTCATCTATGTACCGCTGAACAACGAGTTGAAACGTAGAAACGCCAGCAACTACAACAATAAGAATTAAAGAGCAAGCCCGCCCCAAAGCGGGCCTTTTTGTTCATCTAACCCCATGTGAGCAAGAGTTTACACAGCTTATTTTCTAAATAATTTATATTAGGATGGAATTAAGCAAGGATTATCTATGAAGTCCAAATTTTTCTCTAGCATGATTTTGGCATCCACAGTTGCCGCAGGTTTGACATTCACTGCATGTGGTGACGACGGCAAGTCTGCAACTCAGCCCGACGATCTGTCCAGCAGTTCCATCGCTGCAGGCCTGCCGAACACAGACCTTTCCTCCTCCTCCGCAGGCATTGTAGGCGACCTCAGCAGTTCCGCAGGTCAGGTCCTTCCGCCGGAACAGCAGGCCGACGCCGGTTGCGCAGCAGGCCAGGTGGCAACCCCCGTGGACTTCCCGCTCAATGACTTTATCGACATCGGTGATATCTACAAGAGCATCCAGTGCAACGAAAAGGTGATTTTCATTGTGCGTCATGGTGAACGCGAACGCTTCACCGGTAACGAATCCGCCCTTACCGAAGATGGTTTCGCAGAAGCCGTAGCTGCAGGTCAGAAGATTGTCGGTGCCGAACCTTTCAAGTACATCTTCTCCGGAATGACCCGTACTTATCAGACAGCCCTCGGCTTTGCCGTAGGTCGTGGCGAAGAAACCTTCGAAATGACTACTGTTCTGGACGCAGACGAAGTTGAACATCTGGCCTTCGTCTCCCCCACATTCAAGCCCGACACCTTGAAGCAGCTTAAGGACGGTTGGTACGTCAAGGACAAGGATCTCCAAAAAGAATACGAAGTTCGAGATTCCATCAGGAACGTGCAGGTCATGTACACCTCCTGGGCATACGAAAACGCCTATGCCGACGTATTCTATGATCTCAACGACCGTAGCCTCGAAATCCTCGACCTCGTTGTCAAGGATTATGCAACAATGCCGAAATACACCTTGGCCGCATCCCACGACTTGGTTCTGGCTCCGTTGGTCATCTGGGCTACCAACAAGGAAATTGACATCAAAATTCACGACCCCAGCAGCAACAAGTGGCTGAACTACCTCGCCGGCGTCGCCATCATCATCAACGACAAGAACGAAAGGCGTTATGTCGCTGTTAAAGGGGGTGAATCCGGAACCCGTTAATCCGGTTCAACCTTTTTCAGAAAACAAAAGAGCCCTGGTAAAAACCAGGGCTTTTCTTTTAGCTAAATCTTGTTCTTAAAGCAAAGATTACTGAGCGCTGATGGAGAACACGTCACCATAACCGGCGCGGTCACCTGCTTCATCAGAAACATTGAACAGGAAGAAGAGCTTTTCAAAAACCAGATCCACAGTACCGGCACCAACGGTAACCTTGGGAGTTCCGGAATAGCTCTTAGCCGGTAAGCAAAGTTCACCCACGGTAGCCTTCATGGTCAAGGTGTTTCCAGAAACGCTCCAAGTACCATAGGTCTTCTGACCGCAGTTTGCGGCAGCCGGTGCACCAGCAGGAACGTCATACATAAACTGACCGTTATCCATAAAGCTCAAAGTGCCCGGAGCAGAAGAATAGTTGAAGGAAGGATGCATTTCACCAGTAGTTACATTGGCAACACCCTTGGCGGACCATTCACCAATCAGGCATTCGGTGGAAAGACCTGCGGCACATTCCTGAGCCTTGGTGGGTTTCTTTGCCTGGGTACCGCTATCGGTGCAAGCGGTCATCATAGCAGCAGCGCCAAGACCGGCAATTGCAAGAGCCATAGAAATCTTTTTCATTGTAAAACCTCGTTATTTTTTACGGAATATAAGAAAAAGTTGCGGACATAGGATTCTTAATGAACTTTATTTTACGGAAAAACGCAAATTTCCGGTAACATTTGTTGTAAATACCTACAACGAAAGATCAAGATACAGGGGTGTTATACGTAAATACAAGGTTCTATCTTTGGGATGTGTTTGGCGGGTGGGGCCCGCGTTTATGGAGAACATTATGGATTGGATGAAGAAATACGGGAGAGCCCTGGCTCTTTCCGCAATGGTTTCCGGCGTTGTGGCCACTGCCGAGGCTACCCCGGTCAAGGACAAGTACAACGTCCGCGTCTACACGCTCCTGGGTCACGAAGTCCTGAAGTTCAGCGAAAAGAATATGAACTACGCCGAAGCCATCAAGCTAAGCACGCAAAGATTGTCCTCCGGCAACTACATCGCAAGCATTTCCGTGGCAGGAATCTCCAAGACAGTTCCGCTTCACGTGAATAAGTAAGAAGTTTCATCGAAAAACCTCCTAACTCGAAAAAGGCCTCCGGGATTTCCCTGGAGGTCTTTTTTAAGCTTTTATCGTAGCTGTATCGTTATAGTTGAATCAGATCGATGACCGTAAGGACTTCGTCCTGGACTTTGAACTTAACATCGAATCCGGCGAACTTGAAACCGTACACCCGTTCGGGATCGTTCTGGTAGGCGGGGCGCGGGTCTTGGGCAAGGATCTCAGTCAATGTTTCCAGCTTTTCGGCCGATAGAGCCGTGGCCCGCTGAAGCGCCTCCGGAAATTCCACCTGCACCTGCCTTTTGCGAACGGCTTCTGCAAAACCGCCCAGTGCATCAGGGACGGAATCGGCATAAGGCAGATACGGCTTGATGTCCACAATGGGGGTTCCGTCCATGAGGTCTGCGCCGCTGACGATGATTTCGGGACCATCCGGACCATCCAGGCGCACCTCTTCAATTTTCACACAGCTCATAGCCACCGGATTGGGGCGGAAACTGCTGCGAGTCGCAAAGACTCCCAGGCGCTTGTTACCCCCAAGGCGGGGCGGGCGCACTGTGGGGCTCCAGCGATTATTTCCATTTTCGTCCGGTCTTACATTTTCTGAAAAAATCCAGAGGATCCAAAGATGGCTAAAGCCTTCAAGGCCTCGCAGGGCGTCGGCCACGCGGAACTCAGGTTCAAAGACAATGGAGGACTTCATTTTCTTCAGAAGACCGCTCTGGCGGGGAATTCCGAATTTGTCGGGGAAGTCGCTCCTGATTTTTGCAATGACCTTGAAATTGTACTCGTTGGGATTTACCATGGCGTGCTATATAGAAAATATTTCTATCTTCCAACTTGGAATAATTAATAACACAGGCGAAAACCTCGAGATGGGTTTCGCCACAACCGGAAGAGGAACAAATGACCGTTGTAGTCTTTATTCTTTACTTGTTGATGATGCTAGGCATCGGTGCCTACTTCTCAAAGAAAGCCAACAGCCTGAATGCCTACTACCTGGGCGATCGTGGCATGAACAAGTGGGTGGTGGCAATGTCCGCCCAGGCCTCCGATATGAGTGGCTGGATGCTCATGGGTCTCCCGGGCGCCATCTTCGTCAGCGGTTTCTCCGAAGCTTGGATCGGTATCGGTCTCGTGATCGGAACTTACTTCAACTGGAAGATTGTGGGCCGTCGTCTCCGTAAGTACTCTCACTTCTGCAATGACTCCATCACCCTCCCCGACTTCCTCTCCAACCGTTTCCGCGACAAGAAGGGCATTATCCGCGTAATCGCATCCTTCTTCATCCTCGCCTTCTTCCTCTTCTACACCGTGTCCGGCTTTGTAGCTTCCGCTAAGCTCTTCGGCACCATCTTCGGTCTGGACTACACCACCGGCCTTATCATCGGTGCTGTGGTGGTCGTGAGCTACACCTTCATGGGCGGCTTCTTCGCAGTCTGCTGGACTGACTTCATCCAGGCTTCCATGATGCTCATCGCAGTGCTCGTGATTCCCACCATCATCTGCGTTACCGGTGGCGGCTTTGCCGCTACCATGGATGCAGTGAACGCACAGAACCCCTACCTGATGAGCCTCTTCACCAACGCCTCTACCGGCAAGGCCATCGGTTTCATCTCCTTGATTTCCAGCCTCGCCTGGGGTCTCGGTTACTTCGGTATGCCCCATATCTTGGTTCGCTTCATGTCCATCAAGAACGCCGAAGAAATCAAGCACTCTCGCCGTATCGCCATGACTTGGGTCATCATCTGCCTCGGCGCCGTGATTATGATCGGCCTTTTGGGCAACTACTACGTTAGCGCAAACGGACTCTCCATCCAGGACCCGGAACGTATCTTCATGGTTCTCTGCCAGGCCCTCTGCCATCCGGCAATCGCTTCCATCCTCATGGCTGCAATTCTCGCCGCTATCATGAGTACTGCAGACTCCCAGCTCCTGGTTTCTGCTTCCGCTTTCAGTAACGACATGTACAAGCACATCTTCCGCAAGAACGCTTCCAACAAGGAACTCATGTGGGTTAGCCGTATTGTGGTGGCAGTCATCGCTATCATCGCAGTTCTCGTCGCTCTTCAGGGCGCACCGTCTGCCGACGGCGTCAAGCAGGGCAAGAGCTTCCTGGATGTGGTCATGAGCCTCGTGAGCTTCGCCTGGGGTGGCTTCGGTGCTACATTCGGACCTCTGGTTCTCCTGGCCCTCTTCTGGAAGCGTACCACCCTCCCCGCAGCCGTTTCCGGTATGCTGGTCGGCGGTATCACCACCTTCGTCTGGAAGTTCTACCTCTCCGGTCTTAGCGGTGAAATCTTCCAGATCTACGAACTGGTTCCGGGCTTTGTTCTCAGCGGCCTCACCATCATCGTGGTAAGCCTTTTGACCAAGGCTCCTTCCAAGGAAATCCAAGACGAATTCGACGCCGTGGAACATACCCGCCTTTCCGACATGAAGCTGTAAGCGCTTCGCGCAATTATGAATTATGATTTATAGTTTGTAATTGACGAGAATTTTAAACAAGAAAACCCGGACCATCATGGTTCGGGTTTCTTTTATTACCATTTTTGCAACAGGATTTTTTAATCCTTCAAGCAACGGACTCCGGCATAATTGCCCTTATCAATGTCATCACCTTCAATATCGTGATGAATCTGCAGCAAAAGGGTTTTCGCCTTGGAGCTATCTTTACCTTCCGTAGAAGACCAATATGCAGAGATACCTTTGAAAGTGAATTCGCCTCTAGGATTATCAAAGGGAGAGCGAGTCTCCTTTGCATCAAATCCATAAGCATCATAGGTTTCCATTTCCCAGCCGTATTGTTCACCCAACAAGCTTACCACACTGTAGTCGGGCCAATCCTTCAACACAAAGTTCTTCAATGTTGTAAATTCAGCCTCTGTCGGTAAATGCCATCCTGTCGGGCATGCTTCCTTTGCAGCTTCCCAAGTATAAAACCTGTGGTACTTGGAGCAATCCTCGTCCAAATCGTTGCAAATGCTGGTTGAATCGGACATATAGTAGTCCAGGTTCTCGGCCATCCAGGTCTGCTCGCCAATCTTCACGGTCTTGTAATTTTTGTCATCGCGGGAATCAGTCAATGTTCCAAAATCACCTTCGTATTTCTTGGGTGTGGGAGGAATCACCTCCACATGGATTCCATCGCCCTTCAAGCAACGGACCGATGCAAAGAATTCTATAGGATATTCATACGGGCTAAAGCACGCTTCTGTGTTTCCAAGTCCGGCAAAAAGACCATATCCGAGTTCAGTACTGGTCCAGAAACGTTCATCATCCTGACATTCGTCGGAAGGGGACGAATGATAGAACGCTTTCATAGCTTCATCATCGTTTTCTAATATCGAAGCAAACTTTTCAATTTCAGCAAAGGACGGCAAGCGCCAACCGTCAGGGCAAATACCTTGGAAATTTTCCGGTAAGTTGCAGTACCACATACAATCCGAGCATATCGTGCCACAGCCTGATTTTAAGGAATCCATTGCAGATCCAACATCATAATAGAAGTATTTACTACCAGCAAATGTTTGATCGGCATATTCTGCATCGTACGCAAGGTCTTCAACCATCCAGGTATCGCTGGTTATAGAATCCTTGCCATCAAAATATTTCAAGGTAATGGTCTTATATGTTTTTGAGTCTCGCGGGTCAGTCATTTCACCGTAGGAAACAACAGTTTCATACTTCGTTCCTTTACTTGACGAAGACTTTGCCGTAGAATCAACCTTAGATATAGACGAGGATGATTCTACATCTTCCGCATTCGACACATCATTCGAAGGCTCATCACCACAAGCAGCAAGAAGTGCTGCTACGGCAACAGAACTCCATAAATATTTCATGATTCCTCCTATTTCATCCATCTATGTTCTTCGTAATCCTGAAGAATCTTTATTGTCTGTTGCAACTTTTCATTTGCCGAAGGATCGGCCATCTTCGTGCCCAAAGTACCGGCATCCGCCCGTTGCAAACGTTTAATAAACGCACCTACAGTCTCCCCATCTTCACGATGATAACCTAATGTTGTTAAAACAAGTTCGGCCTTGGTAAGCTTACGAGCCCATTCCATAGCTGCAGCATTCTTCGGCGAAATTATATTACGACGACGGCCTTTCAAGTATCTGCGAATCTTCAGTCCAACAAAAGCAAGGATTACAATTACAAGAGCCACGTAAATGGCAATACCATCGGTAATCTTTTGCGTGTAGTTCTGCCAAGAATCCACCGTACGACGCCATTCCCCCTCCTTGAGGAAATGCATTGCACGAGCAAAACGTCCCTGCAGGCCTTCCCACTTTACAGCAAACCAATTCGGTTCGTTACCGACAGGCGTAAGCATTGGAGGCGTAGGATCAAAGATAACCCAACGACCATCCACAAACGCTTCTACCCAGGAATGAGCGTGCTTACGTCGGAAGATTGCATAGGGTCTCCCCTCCACCACTTCTGGGCGGGCGAATCCAGTAACATAACGAGCAGGAATTCCTACACGACGCAAAGCAAGTACTGACAACGTGGCATAGTATTCACAGAAGCCCTGCTTTGCGTGCCAGAAAATAGACAAGGGATCTTTTGAGGGATCAGCACTTGAGCCCTGCCAACGATTCAAACCAGGAACTTGAAGCGAATAGGTAAAGTTGTCCTTGAAGTACACGAGGATTCGTTGGAGATTATCACCATCAACGCTTTGTTTGGCGGCCAAGGAATCATTCAAGGAATCGCGGCGAACAAGGCCCATGGCATCAATGACAGAATCCATCAAGGGTTCGTATCGTTTTCCAATCTGCAAATCTCCCGCCGTGTATGCCAGCAGAGAATCCGGAACTTGACAATCAGCAAATTCAGCGGAACCAGCGGAATCAGCAGAGCTAACGCGACCATCGCAAAGGAAGTAATGCCAGTCCGAACGTTTCCCGTTCTGGCCCAAACCATTAACCATACCGCCGGCAAAATATTGCAGGGAGTCCACATCCTTGGCTGCAAAGCCTACAGCTCCATAGGGAGCAAACACAAAGCCAAAATTATTGATGGTGGATTGCACCCACACCTGACGAACAGGGCGCAGGGCCCCCGTTGTATCGGAAGATCTTGTCAAAGAATCGGCAACTTCAAGAACAGCATAGTCCACTTGGTAATAAGCGGGGGTCAATGTCTTTACGGGAACAGTCGGCAGTTTCCAAATGCCCGCCACATACTTTTCGTAGCTAGCAGCTTTCAAATAGGCTGCAGGCAAAGAATCCCAGACACGGAGAACAACCTGGCTGTTATACTTACCATTATAGTTGCTGCCAAAACTTCCAAGGGCAGCCACTTGATCAAAGCCCATCACTCTATCGCGCTGGTAGTAATCATCAGCCCACTTGGCACCACGTTCATAGCGGTGAGCCTTCCAGTAACGCCAGCCCCCGTAAGAGGAAGCGCTAAGCATGGCTACGATTAGCAAGAAAAGTACGTACTTGTACCATGCGGTTCCACGGCGGGTGTAAGAGAATACTGCTAGCAGGAGAGCAACAAAACCTACAGGAGCCCAGCCCTTGGGTATGGTATAGAAACTGAACAATAGCGCAGCGATCCCATCAAAGGCAACAAAGGCGTCAAAGCCACCATTACCACGGCTTCGTTCCTGAAGCGCTGTCAGGAAAAGCAGGTAAATGCCCGGCAAGAAAACCATTACCGGATTCACTCCATTTTCAACGCCAGGAGTCACCACCCAGTAAAGCGCCAGCGGAACAATGGCACCATAAGCGGGAATCTTATTGTACTTGGGACGCTTCGAAAATTCTCGGCGACTGGTTGCATTCAAGAACCCAGTCACCGCAAAGAACGCTGCAAAAATCAAGCCTAGCCAAACCACGTCAAAAGTATGGCCAAGATTCACTGAGGTCAGAACCAGGAAAAGGATTTTAGCAATGTAGCGGATGTCTACGATTTCTTTTTTCATAGAGAAACTCCGCTAGAAGTTTTTGCATCAACGTAAAGAATCTTGTCGGAACTAGATTCGCCATTAGCAGGAGCATCACCCTTGAAGCGGGTGACGACAATGTGCTTGTGAACCAGAGGTTCTTCTTTTGCAAAAAGGCCGACGCGTAAAACGGGATCCATGGGACGGGCCGCTGGGGACCAAGGCGTAGGCTTTTTTGCATTGGTGAGACTTGCCGCAGGAATGCGAGCAAGGGCGTCAAGCAAGTTCTTGCGGCGTTCACCATCGGCGGCACCGGAACCTGCAAGAGAAATCTCTTCGTCATCAATAAAGAAACGCCCAAGGATGTTTCTTTCCATAAGCCACAGGCCAATGCCCGCAGTAAGCCTGATGGCGGATTCCAGATGTTGACGTTCCGTAAACGTCGGTGCCGCCGTATCCAGAACAAGTATTGCACCCGCCCCTCGTTCTGTTTCAAATTCCTTGGTGAAGGGGCGGCCATATCGGGCAAAAGCCCTATGGTGCAAATCGCGAAGAGCGTCGCCCTCACGATATTCACGTACACCGACAAAATTCATTCCGCGGGTAAGGCTTGGCATTAAAAGCGGAGCAAATACCATACCGGATGCACCTGCGGTCAAAAACGGAAACTCACCCACATTTACAGGCCACGGATAGACCAAAAGTTCAGCAGAACCTCTGAATGGATAAGGCCACTGCAGGATTCCCATGATTTCAAGAACACAGGCAGAAACCTTTTTCAAGGGATAGGCGCCGCGATTCTTGGTCTGGACCCTACATTCCAATTTTTTCAATCCATCAGCTTTCGATATAGAAACAAATTCGGAACCTTCGCATTTTAAACTTGGATCCATCCGGAAAGAATACAACTGAACGGAATCCAATCGGGAGGGACCTTTTCCTCGAATTTTTCGACGGCCAATGGCATTGACTGAATCTTCCAATCCAACGCCAACTTCTGCAGAAATTGTCGCCACCTCGCCTTCATAGGCAGGCGTCACCACCACGTTATCTACTGTTACATAGTTGAGTTTGCAGGAAACGAACAAGGAAATTATCGTTCCAAGAATCAGCAGAAAATCAAGACCACAAAAAATCCAGGCAGCCCAGAATCCGGGAATCATACCCGCAGCCATTGCCATCGGAAACAGTGCGAAAGCCGCGCGCCCAGCGGTGGTCAGATATTCTTGCCACAGGTAGTAAGCATGCATCAACAAGCCCGCACGCCTAGGCGCACGAGGGACGCTATTTACAAACCATGTGAAGAAGTTGTTTTTCAAAGGTCTATTTTCTGAGAGAGGGAACAGCTTCGTTTGCTTCGGACTTCGTCCTCGCAATGACATTATTTCGGAATGCTTACCTTTTTCAGGATGTTCTGCAAGATCGTTTTACTAGCCTCGGGATTGGCGCTGTCCTTGGCGAACACGCGATGTTCCATCACCGGGAAGAACACCCTCTGGATATCATCGGGATTCACAAAGTCCCTGCCATTCATATAGGCGCAAGCCTGAGCCATACGAATCAGGTTCAAGCCTGCACGAGGGCTTGCCGCCAAACGGACACCGCCATCGTTTCTTGTCGCCTGCACCAAGGAAACCACATAACGCTCCAGGGACTCATCCACGTGAACTTTCATCACTTGGGCACGAGCCTTTAAAATTTCCGACGGAGTCGTTACAGCAGTCACCTTATCAATGGGCCTGCCTTCGCGATGACTACGCAGAATATCAAGTTCCGTTTCCTCCGACGGGTACCCCACAGAAATTCTCACCATAAAACGGTCCATCTGAGCTTCCGGCAGCGGGAACACCCCGTGGAATTCCACAGGGTTTTCTGTAGCAAGAACCATAAAGAGTTCCGGCAACTTGTGGCGTTCACCTTCCAAGGAAACCTGGCGTTCTTCCATAGCTTCCAGCAAAGAACTCTGGGTTCGGGGCGACGCACGGTTGATTTCATCAGCCAAAAGGATCTGAGTAAAAACAGGACCTTTCTTAATATTGAATTCGCCAGTCTTGGCATTATATACGGCGCCGCCAGTCACATCAGCAGGGAGCAAATCCGGAGTAAACTGGATTCGTGCAAAGTCGGCACCCACCGCAGCAGCCAAAGCCTTGCTCAAAGTGGTCTTACCTGTACCGGGAACATCTTCAATCAGCACATGGCCATCGGCCAAAAGTGCCATAAGCAAAAGTTCAACAGTGTCGTTCTTTCCAAGAAGAACGTTATTCAAAGCGGAAGTTAAGGACTTGATCATGTCCTTAAATATATAATCAAATCAGCCGTTAATTCATCCACAAACGCCGCCAAACCAATCGAAGGCAACGAAAGCCGTAAATAATCACATTCAAATTGGATTTTTCGTCGGCATAGACCGTGGGAATAGGCAATTCGCCCAAAGCAAACCTCGTGTCTGCAATGGAAATCAATTCCAAGTCAATGTCGAAACTGGGACTTAATTTATCTACATCTACCTGGCGCAGAAATTCAGTATTATAAAGAATAAATCCGCTATGGCGGTCCGTTAGCTTGTACTTAAAAGCAATATTTTCAAGCGCCGTCAAGAAGGCCCCGCCAATACGTTTGTGCAAAGGCATATTCCCCGCCTTGGCTCCCCCTGCAACAGCGCGGCGACTCCCCTGCAAAAGGGCCAAGCAGCGCTTTTCAACGGAGCCATCAGCATCACGGGTCTCATCCCTGAAATTTTCCAGATGTTCCAAGAACTTATCCAACAATTCCGCCGGATACTGGCCATCACCATGCAGGCAAGCCACAAACTTAGCTCCGCTGGCTAGGCCCTCCGTTATACCTTTCTTGACCACAGCGCCGTAACCACTATTTTGTTCAAACGCAAAATATTTCAAGCGACCGGCACGGTTTTCGCGACTATCACAAATCGCCCCATACTCGCGGGCAACGGCTTCCGTTCCGTCCTTGGAACCATCATTAATCACAAGAACCTTGGAGCGCGTCCAAACAGATTCTGGAATTTTATCAAGAACTCCCGCCAAAGTCTTTTCCACATTATAGGCGGGAACAAAAATAAAGGTATCGAAAACAGGTGCGGACATTATTCCGCCACCATCGGGTTTACAACAACCTGGTAATGGTCCACAAACCACCTCAAGGATTCTTCCAGCACAACATCCAAAGGAGTCGTAGCCCTGAATCCAAGGATCTTTTCAGCCTTTGTCACACTAGGCATGCGACGCAGGGAATCTTCGTATCCCTTGCCGTAATATTCTTCGCCGTCAACAACAATCGGCTGCGGAACAAGTGACTCATCAACGCCCTTGATTTTCGCAAAAATCACTCGCATGCGGGAAGCAAGTTCCGCAATGGTCAATTCATTGTCTGGATTGCCCACATTGAATGCCTGACCTTCTGCGGCCGCACCCGTTTCAAACAAGCGGAACATAAAGTCCACCGCATCATGAACAGAAGTAAAGCTACGCTTTGCAGCACCACCATTCACAAGTTTCAGAGCATCTCCACGAACAAGCGCTGAGGAGAAATTTGCCAGCACGCGAGGAATGCCTTCCCCATCGACGCCGGGCATGAAATCCATGTAGGGACCCACAAAATTAAAGGGACGAACTACAGTCCAGCGCAGCCCATCAAGCCCCATCAAGTAGCGTTCCGTCAAGAGTTTCGCAGTGGCATAACTCCAACGGCTAGCCGTTACCGGGCCAAAAGTAATTTCGGAACTATCCTCATCCAGCAAACCAGAGTCAGCCGCAGTCTTACCATAAATTTCTGAGGTCGAGAAATGAATAAGCCAGGAACCGCTCTTAGCACAAGCGTCCGCCAGACGCGCCGGATGATCGTAGTTACTACGAATGACTGTTGCCGCTTCAGCCATATATCGGCTTGGCGTACAAATAGCAGCTAGATTGACTACAACGGGAAACTGAGCCAAACGTTCAACGACACTACGTTCGTTCAAGTCCGCACATAAAAATTCAAAGCGATCATTGGCCAAATGTTCCTGAATTCGGTACGAATCCAAATCCACGCCAAATACCCGCCAACTGGTACGTTCCAAGATAGCCTTCAAAAGATGGCTACCAATAAAACCACCGCAGCCCACAAGAGCCACGGTGATAGAAGAATCTTGAAATTTACTTGTCAGAGACAATTATTCAGTAACCTTGAAGGCTTTAGAAACGCCCTGCTTAGCAGTCTTGCTATAAGGTCTTACGACAATCCATGCTTCATCGGAAACTTCAGCATTGTGATCTTCGTCCAGGACAACTTCTACAGTATTGCAAGTCTTGCCGTCAATTTCGACATCCTTGGCAGGAATAGACTTTTCAAGCAGGTCCATACCATCGGAATCTTCATTGGCGCGGAACATGATTCTATAGGTACCATCCTTGACGTCGGTACCGAAAACAACCTTGATCTTGTCGCCCATCTTGAAGGTTTCGCCACCCTTAGGAGACACAACAACAGTGCCATCGGAAACGGAGCAGTCAAGTTCGGAGGAAGAATTACCACCATTGTCAGAAGGGCTAGAACCGTCGTCGCAACCAACCAGGGCAACAAAACCCATAGCCAGCAAGGAGCGAGTCAAGATAGTAGAAAGCTTCATATAGACCTCATTTCATTTAACGCACTTAATATACAAAAGTTCTAAAAAAAAGAACGCTACGAATTTCCTACGTAGCGTTTCATCACACTTTACAAGCGAATTCTTTGGATTTTTCCGCCAAATTTCAGCAAAAAAAATCCAGAATTCAATATTGAAGCAGGAATATCCGCTCCAAAGCCCTTATGGAGAACGTTTCCCTGAACATCCATCATCATATAGTCGACTGGTTCAGAAAAATGGATTCCAGCATTACGGGAGAACGAAAGCAATTGCGGAACACCGAGCTTTGCAGCAGAAACAAAGGATGCGGTACCACTACTGCTGCCGATATCATACGAACTGCTAGAGGTATTAGCAGAGCTGGAGGATGATTCCGGTGGCTCGGGCAATGCTACCGCATCAAAGCGGACCTTCTGATTATCGGTTCCGGAACGCACCCAAGTAATCACCGGCATGCCCGGCTCCTTGGAAATATTCAACACGTCCCCCAAATAATCATCATCGTAATTAGCGAAAAGGTAATATCCCTTCTTTTCAGAAGCATTTTCAATACGGATTTCGCAAGGAGTTTCCTTTGTACGAACGGTATCCAACAAAGTATTGGACGGGCAGTAATATTTCTTGGTGGCGAAATTCTGCAAGGTGTAATGGCGAGCCTTGGAGCCAGCGGCAATAACCCACAACTGATTTTCTGCAGTTTCATCGGCAACCTGCTGAACAACCATGTCACCATCATCCTGCAGGGCCAAGTTGCTATGGCTTACGGTCAAACGATAACCACCATCCTTGATCAAGGCATTGTTCACCTTGTCAACACCGGCAGTACGGACAATCTTCTGAATCTTGCCATCACGATCGTAATACAAATAGTCGATATTCACAGAACGGCGGTAAGTCCAGCCACCAGGGGAATTGGCTCCGTGGTGCATAAAGTACCAGTGGCCCATGTACTTGAAAATGGCCTGATGATTGGTTTCGGAATTGTCTTCCTTGGCATTGATGACACCCATCTGGGTCCAGGGACCATTGATGGAAGGAGCCATGGAATAGTTTGTTGTAGACGGGTAACCAGAAGCGTAACTAAAGTAATAGTTTCCACGGAACTTATGCATCCAGGGAGCTTCGAAGAAATCCTTGATCTTGATATCTTCAGGCTTGCTGGCCAGCTCAATCATGTTCTCTTTCAGCTTTACACGGCGGCCGGCGTTCCAGGAGCCCCAATACATCCAGATGTCATCACCATCATAGAAGATGGCGGGGTCGATATTCAACTTGACATCGTTTTCGGTAAGGTCCGTAATCAGCGCATGACCGAGAGCGTCTTTCCACGGGCCAGACGGATGATCGGCTACGGCAACACCAATAGCAAAGCCTTCGTCCTGCTTGATGGAGCCGTGGTGAACGGCCACGTACCAGTAGAACTTGCCGTTACGATATTCGCAGTGTCCGGCAAAGGCGCTGGCATCAGCCCACGCAAAAGTCTTGTAACTAAGAACAGCACCATAGTCGTGATAGTTTTCCATATCATCGGTCACCATCACATGCCAGTCATTCATCAGAAAGAACTTGTTGTTCGCTCCCTCCGGTCCCTGTTCGTCATGACCCGCGAAAATAAACAAGCTATCGTGATAAACCAGCGCTGCAGCATCTGCAGAATAAAAACTGGTTGTCAACGGATTAGCAGCATGGGTTGTAGAGCAAAGCCCTACGACCCCCGCAGCAACAACCCCCAAACTCTTTTTCAACCCCATCTCTCAACTCCCCTTTTATTTTACTCTCACCACAAAACGACCCTTGGGCAGATTTTCAAACCGAACCTCGGCACCAGTTTCATCGGCATCGACAAATCTTACAGCAACCAACTGGCCCATGGTATTCATCAAGACAACCTGATGCTTACCCACCATATTCAAACGAACCAGCACGTCATTGCCCTGATGGTTCACAGTATAGCGAGCTGCTTCCGGCAAAACCGGAGCATTAAAGCCTTCGGTACCAGAGCTGGAAGATTCAACCTTTGCCTCGCTGGAACTAGACGCCGGAGCAGGTTCAGCCTTGAACATAATGTTGCCCACGGCCACTTCGCCAGAAACACCGCTTGCAGTAAGATAGAAGTCCTGGACACCCTTCTGGGATTTCATTTCAGAGCACTTCACCACACTCCAGCCATTTGCGCTAGACACAGCCTTGCTCAAATCACATTCGGAAATCACGGTACCGGACTTGGAACCCGCACGAAGGCTCAGCTTACCGGAAGCATTCTTCACCTGGATGCTTACATTGTTAGATGCGATAGAGTCGGTGATCACATTTTCAAAGAGAGCATAGCCACCATCCTTAATGGCCAGCTCATCCTTTTCATTCAAGCGAACGCGAATACCGTTATCGAAGCCGTTACCCGGAATAGTATCGCGAATAACGCGGAGGAAATCGATACGGTCCAGTTCTGCAAAGTTTTCGCCATCAGGTACGGGGCTCACATCAATAAAGTTACCGCCACGCTTGAGGGTTGCAGGAATCATAGCCACGGAAGTTTCAGGGAATTCGCCCCAAGCGCCAGTTGCAGGCAGTTTCACATTCTGAGCCTTGCCGTTTACAGTCACGCTATGGGTTGCCGTACCAGTACCGCCGTTTGCATAACGATAACGCATAATGTACTCGCCAGCCTGCATAATGTTCATGGGCAAATGAATCTGGGAACCCTTGGTATTGATGTAGCCCAGGTATTCGCTGCCAGAAGCCTTAGTTCCGCGGGTCACAGCCAAGTCACCAGAAACAGCGCGAGTCAAAACACCGTGTTCTGCTTCAGCACTCAAATAGCGGCCAAAGAAGGGCTGGCCCATTTCGGCCCAGTTGTCATCAGTAAACACGACATCACGAATATGAATGTGGTTGTACTTATCGCCAGCATTGTCATAGTAATGATGAACAAAGCGCACGCGATTCAAATCCTGGAAGGCTTCGCCACCACCCGGGCCCACGTAACGGCCATAACGTTCCAGCACAATGGTACCACCGCCAGTAGCCATGTTGTAACCAGCACGATCCTTGTAAGGACCAGTAACGTTATCGGCGCGACCATAAGCAGTCTTGTAAGTAGTCTGTTCAATGTTTGCACCCTGCTGGCAGCACTTATCCCAAGCAGTAAACAAGAAGAACTGACCATTATGTTCAATAAGGCTGGGGCCTTCTTCGGCGCCACCGCTAGCCGTACTTGTACGACGAGCAATGTTGTAGACTGTCTTGTCGTCGTTGGCCTGGAAACCGGTCTTTCCATCCAGCTTGATCAACTGAATGCCAAGGCCAAAGGAGCCGAAAGCCATCCAGTATTCGCCCTTGCTAGTCTTGATAACATCGGCATCAATAGCGTTATACTTGTCCACGCCTTCCTTGGTATGGAAAACATGACCCTTATCAGTCCAGCCATAGCCATCAGTACCAGGCAACATAGACTTGGAAACGGTATAACCAATGGCGGAATTGCGCTTACCGAATTCAGAACCGCAGTAGTATACATGGTAACCATCATCAAACTTGTAGATATCGGGAGCCCAGACATCTTCCATGCCGGGAGCGTAAGTGGTAAGCCAGCCAGGAACAGACTTTAAGGTACGACCATTGTCTTTCCAAGTGTAAGCATCTTCAGACGTCCAAAGTTGAAGATGGTTGTTCGTGCTCATGAGAGCGTAGCCATCCTCAAGACGAATCATGCTAGGATCGTGGCCTGGCTGAAGGTTATCCTTGGCGAACCAATCTGCGGCGAAAGCACCCTGTGCAGCAAAAAATGCACAGAAAGCCATAGCGAAAGACTTAAAAGTTGCAGTACCCATAATCACATCCTCTTATCTTTACGTCAACAAATATACAATAAAAAGTCTACATTTGCTAAATATTTTTACATTAAAAACACATTTTGTAGACATTTTTGCAAATAAAAAGTCTACATTTAAACACTTTTTCCTTACATATTTGGACAAAAAACCTTCAAAATGAAAAAAGCCCCCGTTTAGGGGTCTAAGGAAAGACTTTTTTACATCGTTCCGGAATACAAATCCGTCACACCAGGGTAAACCGGGATGTAGCGAATATGGCCAGATTCCCCCACGACCATAGCCACTCCAGACATATAATTAAGCCACTTATTCGTTTCATAGTAGCGCAAATCCACCAGGCGATTTGTCGCCCAAGCGGTAAAGGGCACCAGCAACTGGTCATGGGAAACAGCAATGGTGTACTTCGGCATTTTCTCAAATTCAGGAATCAAGTACATATCTACCAAATCCTGGCTAGCCTCATCGATATCCTTGAACGCATCGGAATACCTGGAGGTAAAAGCCCAACGGGAGAATACGTTCCAGCCACCTTGATTATTGTTTTCAGACTTGTACTTTGCCAAAAGATCCGTATTTTTCACATACCAGGCATCCGTCAAATCGGCAAACTGCTGCAAAGAGAAGTTTCCCTGCCCCTTACCTTCGGCAATATAGCGGCAGGTTTCTGCGGCACGCTTATAAGTCGAGCTAATAAAGGTGAAATCACCATAAGCTTGCAAACCTTGGCCAAGTTCCCTTGCTTGGCTCTTGCCCTTTTCCGTCAATTCACCATTAATGCTGGTGTCGTCAGTACGAGCAGAATGACGAATAAAGAACACGACCTTCTCATTTTCCCTCAAACCCGACAAGACATCACGGATACGAACAAAGTAGCCCACAGCATCGTGCGCCAAACCTTGGTATACGACGTTTTCGTAATAAAGGGTATCGACCTTGAAAACGGTATCCTTGGAATAAACGGTGTCTTTAGAGAAAACAGTGTCCTTGGAATAAATGGTATCCTTGACAATCAAGGAATCCAACGAATGCAAAGTATCCAAGTGAACAACCGTATCGATTTTCACCAAAGTATCGTAGACATACTTTACTTCCTTTACCACCAAGGTATCCTTGATGACAAGGGTATCTACCCTACTCACATAATTTTGGGAGGATTCACCATTGGCGCTTGTAGCATCTTCACACGCGGAGAACAAAGCCACGAGCCAAAGCAACGCGGTCCATAGAACGCATTTTTTCATGTTACACCCTTTCCTATTTTACACCAAAACACCTAAAACAATTGATGTAAAATTCCAATCCACGAGTAAATTTAGAAATTCACAATACTTTGTTCAAGGATAAAATTTTTGTACAAAGTATTAGAAATTCCAACAAAAAAAGCCCGACCTCAAAAGGCCGGACTTTCAAATCACTTAATTAAATTACTTCACCGAGATTTTATAGGCAGCCATCCCCTTGGTTTTCACCAAGTAGACGCCAGCCCTCTGGGTCATCAGTTTTATTTGATCGCGAACGCCATACATACTGGAAGCCTTCACTTGTCCTAAACGGGCGCCAGAAAGGCTAAACACGTCATAAGTTCGCATTGTGCCGTCCATCAGGTTCAACTGAGCACCGATAGACTGCGTTTTCGGATCTTCACAATCTGCGCTTTCACAAACCGGCTCCTGAACTGCGGGAGCTTCAATCTTTTTGATAGAAACGTTATCCAAGGTAAGCTTGCCTTCAGATGTACCCGCATTAAAGCTCAATCGGCTATTGGTATCTGTTGCTGCAGTCATCTGGAACTGCAGCTTATAAGTCTTAGCTTCAGTACCAATATCGAAGTTGCCCTTTTCCTTCAGGTAGCTATCCCACGGAGATTCATGCTGTTCCACGTTGACTTCAAGCTTGCGGGCAGCATCAGCGCTAGCTTCAAAACTTACTTCGTACCACTGATTCTTTTCAAGATGCAGGTCATGCTGAATTAACTGCACAGAATAAGGTTGGTCACCAACAGAGGCAATGTCCATTACATACTTGCCATTCTTGATTTCGCCCACGGCCTTAGCACTATGCAGCTGCAAGTCCCAGGCCACGGCAGTGCTATCAAAACCGCCATTGAAAATGGAGTCGCGGTTGGTAGGCACAACGATTGCCGGAGCAATAGCCTCTCCTTCGCCAGTAGCGCCATCCAGAGAGAAGCGTTTGACAAAGTTCCAGATTTCATCGGAAGTATTGACGCTGGCCAAATCCATGGAATACCAGTGGCCCTTGCCTGCAATGGTCATGAGGCGGATTTCGCTACCGCCCTGGCAACCAGTCCACACTTCAAGAGAAGCTGCAGAAGAAGTTCTGCCCACCGGGTACTGGGAATACTTGGTAGAATTGGTGTTGCACTTTTCGTAGTTCACCCAGTTCTTCAAGTTGCTAACGCCACCATTGTAGTTCACCACATCATCGGAAGTGCCGTGAGTGTGGATAATAGGCATGGGGCGGCTGCCGGAAGGAGTTCCTCCGCCCAGGGGATAACCAGAGCAAGGTGCGATGGCTGCAATCTGGTCTGCCATCTTGGTTGCAGCGTAGTAGCTCATCATGCCACCCATGGAAAAGCCCGAAACATAAACGCGCTTCTTGTCGATTCCATAACGGGTATACATATCGTTAATGATGGCCTTCAAGAAATTCAGGTCCTTATTACCGCTCAAGTCCCAAGCCTTGCCTTCGCCATTGGGGAACACCACAATAAAGCGGGCCGTATCGGCAATGGATTCCCACTTGGCAGCGTTCTGCTGGTAGGGGGCATCCTGATTCATGCCGTGCATTTGAATAATAAGGGGACGATTCTTCTCGATGTTCTTCGGCGCGTACACATTCATGGTACGGTTCTTGCCGTCGACTGTGAGATTATCTGCGGCCGCCATGGAGAAACATCCAGAAACAGCCACCAAAAGTGCGGACACTATGCCCGTAGCAAACTTTTTGCCCAACATTCCATACTCCTTTTTCAATAGGAAACACCCTATCTTTACCGCACATTGGGCACCACCCCAACGTACACCCTATAAAGTAATTAGGTACGTGAGCAAAATCACCAACCCTGCCGAAGGTTCTATTGATAAAATATCAACGTTATTGTAGTGCACAAATTTTCACTTTTTGTTGCAAATTTTTGTTATATTTGTGAATGTGCACATTTTTGACACGGAAAAATTCCTAAAATTGCCGAAAACTAGCGAAAGCATTCAGTAAAACGCTTAAATACCTATAGATGAGGATCGCAGAAAAGCGCTTTGAGATATTGATATGGCTACTGTAAAATACGACGAAAGTAATATTAAGACATTGGACTGGTACGAACATATCCGCATGCGTCCGGGTATGTATATCGGTAAGCTGGGCGACGGTCAGAGCCCCGACGACGGTATCTACGTTCTCGCCAAGGAAGTGATCGACAACTCCATCGACGAATTCGCCATGGGTGCCGGCAAGAAGATCGAAATCACCATGGAAGACCACGCCTGCCGCGTCCGCGACTATGGCCGTGGCATCCCGCTGGAAAAGGTCATTGACTGCGTGAGCAAGATGAACACCGGCGGTAAGTACGATTCCGAAGCTTTCCAGAAGTCCGTGGGTATGAACGGCGTGGGTACCAAGGCGGTGAACGCCCTCTCCACCACTTTCGTCGTCCGCAGTATCCGCGACGGCAAGGAAAAAAAGGCCGAATTCAGCAAGGGCATCCTGGTCAAGGACTACAAGATCGCCCCCACCAACGAAAAGAACGGTACCGAAATCTATTTCGTGCCGGATAACGACCTTTTCAAGAACTTCCGCTTCCTTCCGGCCTACATGGAAGAAAAGATCTGGAACTACGCTTACCTGAACACAGGCTTGTCTCTCATCATGAACGACAAGACCTACGTAAGCCCCAACGGTCTTCTGGACCTTTTGCACAGCCGTACCGACGATACCATCCGCTACGATGTTATCCACTGCAAGAGCAAGGACATTGAATTCGCCATTACCCACTCCAACCAGGAAGGCGAACATTATTTCAGCTTTGTGAACGGTCAGCACACCACCCAGGGTGGTACCCACCAGGCAGCCTTCCGCGAAGGCGTGGTGAAAGGCGTCCGCGACCACTTCAAGAAGGAATTCGACGCCAGCGACGTGCGAAACTGCATTATCGGCGCCGTTTCCGTGCGTATCCAGGAACCGGTTTTCGAATCCCAGACCAAGACCAAGCTGGGCAGCACCACTACGGCTCCCGATGGTCCCGCACTCCGCTCCTGGATCGTGGACTTCGTTTCCAAGGAACTGGACAACTACCTTCATAAGAACGAAGCCGTGGCCAAGGCCATGCTGGACCGCATCAACCAGAACGAAAAGCTCCGCAAGGACCTGGCTGGTGTAAAGAAGTTGGCCAACGAACGCGCCAAGAAGGCTAATCTTAATAACAAGAAGCTTCGTGACTGCAGCGTGCATCTTACCGATGCCAAGAACCCGCTGAAGAACGAAACCATGATCTTCATTACCGAAGGTAACTCTGCTTCCGGTACCATTACTACGGCACGTAACCCGAAGACCCAGGCTGTGTTCAGCCTCCGCGGTAAGCCGCTGAACAGTTTCGGCCTCAGCAAGAAGATTGTGTACGAAAACGAGGAATGGAACCTGCTCCAGGCCGCCCTCAACATCGAAAACGGTCTGGACGACCTCCGTTACGACAAGGTGATTATCGCCACCGATGCTGACGTGGACGGCATGCATATCCGCCTCCTCCTCATGACCTTCTTTTTGCAGTTCTTCCCGGAACTGGTGCAGGAAAAGCACCTTTACATTCTCCAGGCACCGCTTTTCCGCGTACGCCACAAGAAGGACAAGTCCAAGACCTTCTACTGCTACGACGAAGAGGAACGCGACCGCGCCGCCAAGGAAATCAACAAGAAGGATTTGGAAATCACCCGATTCAAAGGTCTGGGCGAAATGGACTCCGAGGACTTCAAGCTTCTGATTGGCGAAAACATGCACCTGGAAACGGTGACCATGCCTTCCGACGCCTCCCTGGGCAAGCTCCTGGAATACTACATGGGCAAGAACACCCAGAGCCGCCAGGACTTTATTGTTGAAAATCTTAGAACTGAAGCCGTTGAGGAGCTGTAATTATGGATGAAAATCAGACACTTGGCCTCTCCAACGTAAACCACCTGGAAAAGCTGTATAACGGCTGGTTCCTGGACTACGCTAGCTATACTATTCTCGACCGTGCCGTGCCGTACTTCGAAGACGGCCTCAAGCCGGTGCAACGCCGTATTCTGCACACCCTTTTCGAAATGCACGACGGTAGCTTCCATAAGGTGGCAGGTATCGTGGGTGATACCATGCACTACCACCCCCATGGCGACGCTTCCATTTACAGCGCCCTGGTGAACATGGGCCAGAAGAACCTGCTGATCGAGCCCCAGGGTAACTGGGGTAACCCCCTGACCGGCAACGAAGCCGCTGCGCCCCGTTACATCGAAGGTAAGCTTTCCGACTTCGCCATCGAGGTGATGTTCAACCCGGAAACAACGGAATGGATCCCCAACTACGACGGCCGTTCCAAGGAACCGGTCTCTTTGCCCGCCAAGTTCCCCATTGTGCTTGCACAGGGCGTAGATGGCATTGCCGTGGGCCTTTCCACCACCATCCTCCCCCACAATTTCAAGGAACTTTGCCAGGCCAGCATCGACTACCTCCGTGGCCGTAAATTCGTTCTTTATCCGGACTTCTTTACCGGCGGCATTATCGACGTCAGCGAATACAACGACGGCGAACGTGGTGGCCGCCTGAAGGTCCGCGCCCGCATCGAAAAGGTGGACAACAAGACTCTCGCCATCCGTGAAATTCCCTTCGGAACCACTACGGACAGCCTGATTGAATCCATCGTCAAGGCAAACGACAAGGGCAAAATCAAGATTAAGCAGATTGTGGACCACACCACCGAAAACGTGGAAATCCTGGTTCACCTGCAGCCGGGTACCGACCCCCAGGTGGCTATCGACGCACTTTACGCCTTTACCGACTGCCAGGTTTCCCTGTCTGCAAACTCCTGCGTCATTATCGACAAGAAGCCGAAGTTCAGCAACACCACCGAACTCCTGAAGCTTTCTACGGACCACACCGTTCATCTCCTGGACTGGGAACTGGACAACCAGCTGAAGCACCTGCAGGATCAGTGGCATATGACCAGCCTGGAAAAGATCTTCATTGAACACGAAGTCTATGAAGTCATCAAGCAGGCCAAGACCCACGAAGAAATGGTGCAGTTGATCGACGACGGCCTCAAGCCCTACGTGCGCAAGCTCCGTCGCGAAGTGACCCGCGAAGAAATTCTCAAGTTGGCAGAAATCCCCGTCCGCAGAATCAGCCGTTTCGACCGCAAGAAGGCCGACGAACTGTTGAAGGAACTGGACGCAAAGATCGAAGAAGTCAACTACAACAAGGAACATTTGACCGACTACGCCGTCAACTACTTCAAGAACATTCTCAAGAAGTATGGCGAAGGTCGCGACCGCAAGACCGAAATCGGCGAATTCGGCACCGTCAGCGCAGTCCATGTGGCCCTTGCCAACCAGAAGCTTTACGTGAACCGCAAGGAAGGTTTCGTCGGCACCGGCATGAAGAAGGAAGAATACCTCTTCGATGTGTCCGAATACGACGATCTTATCGTGTTCAAGGCCGACGGCAGCTTCAAGGTGGTCAAGGTCAGCGACAAGGACTTCGTCGGTAAAGACATTATCCTTGTTGAAAAGTTCAAGAAGGACGACGATCGCCATATCTATAACGTCATCCACCAGGATGGCAAGGAAGGCGCCGCCTACATCAAGCGCTTCAACGTGGGTGGCGTTACCCGCGACAAGGACTACTTCATGGGCAAGGGCAAGCCGGGCAGCAAGATTCTTTACCTGTCCAGCAACCTGAACGGCGAAGCCGAAGTGGTGGAAGTCACCCTGAAGCCCCGCCCCCGTACCAAGCTGAACTTCGAAGTGGATTTCAGCTCTGTAGAAGTGAAGGGCCGTGGCGCCATCGGCAACATCGTCACCAAGTACCCCATCAAGAGCATCAAGCGCACCAAGAAGGGCGTTAGCACCTTGGGCGCACGCGTGCTGTACTTCGACGCCCCCAGCGGCATCATCAGCACCCAGAAGAAGGGCGACCGCATCGGTGAATTCGGAGAAAAGGACAAGATCCTCATTGTCAAAGAAAACGGCACCGCCCGCGTCCACGACATGGCAGATCCTATCTTGATCGGTACCGGCATCAAGTACATCCACAAGTTCGACCCCGCACAGGTCTTTACCGTGCTGTACTTCGAAGGCGGCAATTTCAACTACATGGTCAAGCGCTTCAACCTGGAAGGCTGCCCCATGACTACGGAATTCAGCCTGATTTCCGACCACAAGGATTCCCAGATGATCGAGTTCTTCGCAACAGACGACGCTCGCCAGCTGATGGAATACCAGGTTGGCCGCGAAGTCCAGAAGGAAGAACTGGACCTGACCGAAATCGCCGACGTGAAGGGCTATAAGGCTCTGGGCAGCAAGTTCACCGCCAAGAAGGTGAAGCGCACCAGCCGAATCTCCCCCGCCGACCCCTTCTGCGATTCCGTAGAAGACGATGGCGCTGAAGACGACGGCGACAACGACCTGTTCAAGTAACTAGGAACGTCGCGGACCAGTTCCGCGACAATCCCGGCATACCCCTTAAACAAAAAATCCCGACGTTTCTGTGTGAACGCCGGGATTTTTCTTTTATCTACCCACGGGTAATTTAGCCTCGTGTAGCAGGACTTCTGGGAGGTGCGTTGGTGGAAGGAACATACTTTTCCTTTGACTTTCCATTAGTATTTTTTGCAGGAGGTTTCAGAGGAACTGATTTTTCAGTCTTTCCTTGAGCAGCCTTCTTAGCTTCATGCAAGGCTTTGGATTCCTCAGCAGCCTTCTGGTAGGCCTCTTTGGTTTTAGCCCCTGCTTCCGGCAAATAGGTTTCGTTATACCAAGTAAAGAAGCGCTGAGCATCTTTATCGTTCTTCAGGCGCCACTGGGCAAAGCTAGGACGGTCCACATCTGCAAAACAAAGATTGACAAAGGCGTCGATTAACTTTTCTTTTACCAATCCCTTGTAGAAGGTTTGCAACGGGCTATCGTAGTATTTTTGTTCAAATTCAGAAAAGATTTCAACGGCAGTTTTAGAAATTGTCGTCAAGAAATGAAACAAGTGTTCCCCATTGGAATCTGCCTCGTACAAACGATGATTTCCCACAGAATCAGCAGCAATTGTAGTAGCAATTGTCAGCATAAAAGCCATGTGGACATCAGATCCATTAGATGGATTCAAATTAATGGAAATGTGTTTTTTCCCATCTTTTCCTACACTGTCCATTGACACCATATTTTTAGGAATTCGATGCAAAAGCTTTACAGTCTGCTGCTTAATTTCAGTTTTCTGAGTAATAAACTTGGTATAAAGACCGTAGGCAAACAAGTCTATCCATAGGCCAAGTTTAGCGCTGTTCTGCATCAAGGAGGCGTAAGTCGTCTCATGTGTTTTAGTATTTTCTGCACTTCTCAAGAACCATACACGAGCCAGGCTATCATTCTTTGCACTAACGCTGGTCACGCCAGCATTAAAACACAGCATATAGTTCCAAGGAGAACGAGAGTATCCATCATCGAAATACTTAAGGGCTGTTTTCTGGTCGCCCATCAAGTCGTAAATGGAACCCAGCATGCCAATAATCTGACCATCGAGAATGGGATCATTATTTGCTGACAAGGCCTTCTTACCATATTCCGCAGCTTCCTTGTAATTTTTCTTAGCATAATTGCTGTAAGATAATTCATACAGGATAAAAGCATCGCCAGGGGTCAGTTTATCCGCTTCCTTGTACTTGGCAATAGCCTCGTCGTAACGGCCCGAATCGTGAAGTTTACTACCCTGAGCCAGCAGATTGTCTGCATCATCATACTTGTCTGCGAAAGCTACAGACATCAACAGCGAAAAAATTAGAACAATCTTTTTCATACCAACCTCCTTTTCAAATCAACCTATTTTGAATTCTATAAACCCGCCAATAAGCCGGACAATTCAAAAATTCTTTACAAATACAGAAAGGCCCCTTTGGGTGCCTTTTCCATATTCCATGTTGGATGTATTTTGATTTTCTTCAGCGATTTTTACGTAACACTCACAATCGCTTTAGTCCTGGACACAGCGAACGGCAAACAAGGAACTTTTTTCATTTTTAGATACGATTGCATAACCATCGTGAAGGGGGTACCAACGCAACGCACGGTCTTCATCCTCTTCTGTAGAACTCCAAAATTGCGCATAATTTCCACCGGCTAGTATACTGCTCGTTTTTAAATATTCACTGCAGTGATTGACTATTACAGGCATGCGCGTGAAGGTCATATCTCCAACCTCACACACGTCCCACAATGTCTCCCACTCCTTTTTACTGGGTAAATGCCAGCCACTGGGGCAAACGCCACGCACTGTTTCACCTGTACCACTCGAATTCACCAAGCTTGCGCTGTCCATTGCGGCAGCCCAGGTATACAGGCGACCATTACAATAATCACCAAGAAAACACAAACCCGTGGTATCGTAATCAACATCAAACGGAGGTTCTGTATAAGCGTAGTTCAGGTTCTCAGCCATCCAGGTCTGGGTACCGATGGTGACGGTCTTGTAAACTTGGTTGTCGCGAATGTCTGTCAGAGTACCGTAGACGGGAGATCCCGGGTCGGTGCCCGGGATGACACTTGAAGAAGAACTACTTGCGACAGAAGAAGAGGATGTTACGGAACTTGAGTCCTTGACACAGCGAACCGAAATTGCACTAGACATCGCGTGCCAATTGACTACCGTTTCATCATTATTATACATAATCAGGGAATAAGCGAACTCACGAGAATTTCCATCATTTGACCAGAATTGTGCAGGAGCATAATAGAAAGACAAATCAGCATCGGGATCGTATGTGATTCCAGATGATATCGCAGAAAACCCGTAAGTATCCAAACCTACGCCAACAGAGTCCCACTCAAACTTAGATTTCAATCTGTTAGCCGCCGTTGATGAACGAACATGTTTATTACCTATATGGCCATAAGATTCAGCATCAGGATCTACATATTTAATCAGAGTTTCAAACTCGTCATAACTTGGCAAATGCCAGCCACTGGGGCAAACACCACGCGCCATGCCAATACAACCATTACCAACGCCACAGCCTTTACCTACGCCATTTGAATCTACAATTCCTGCACTATCCATTGCAGCACTCCAGGTATACAGGCGACCGTACTTGGCACAGTTGGCTGGGTCATTATCACGGCACCAACTGGTGGAGTTGGAAGAATCACCGTCGTATTCGTAAGGCACTCCAGTGTAAGCGTAATTCAAGTTCTCGGCCATCCAGGTTTGGGTACCGATGGTGACGGTCCTATAGACTTGGCCGTCGCGATCATCCGTCAAAGTACCATAAGCAATCTCTGGGTTCAAATACTCCCAGCTAGCTTTGTCAGTAACATTTTTTTCGTCTTCGCTCAGATTGTTTGACGGAGCACTTGTAGAGTTTTCTCCACCACAAGCGGCAAGGCCCAAAGCAAGGGCGAACATGCTGATCTTTACAGAACAAGCGCCAAAACACTTGTAAATGTTCATAAGAACCTCCTAAATAAACGTCTCCCCAAAACACATTTAATAATCTATTTTTTTTCAAAAAAAAAGACAATCTTTCGTGCAAAATTCGTCTTACGAGTCCCTGAGGCAACGCAAACTTTGACCGCCGTACTTGTCGGTGCTGAACATGAGCGCGTAGTCGTTATAGTAGTAGAAGGACTGGTAGCACGCGTAGTCGCTATTGTCCTCAAAAGCAGACCACAAGTTGGCGTAGGTGCCCTCATTGTAGAAACCGCCACTGCCGTCCCTGTCACCGGCGGGGAGCACCAAGAAACCATACTTGTCGGTCCCGTTACCGCTCTTGCCGTTATAATCATTCCAGCCACTGGTGGATTTCAACAACGAACCAGCGGTGCTGGAACCTCCGATGTAGGTGTACAGAGTGCTGTACTCCTCGTTCGTGGGCACATGCCAGCCTTCTGGGCAAATGCCGCGGTGGGGGCTATTAGGGGTACACTCCGTTCCAAAACCGCACTTGGTCCCTGCGTTCTCACTGAACTGTGCGGCACTGTCCATCACGGCACTCCAGGTATAAAGGCGACCGTACTTGTCGCAGTTGGAAGCCTTGTTTTCGTAGCACCAGCTGGTGGAATCGGAAGTGTAACTGCGGTAATTGTACTTCACGCCAGTGTATGCGTAGTTCAGGTTTTCTGCCATCCAGATCTGGGTGCCGATCTTTACAGTCTTATACACCTGGCCGTCACGGGAGTCGGTCAGAGTACCGAAGGCGGGAGATCCCGGGTCGGTGCCCGGGATGACACTGGAAGAGGAATTCGGGACACTGGAGGAAGAACTACTTGCGACAGAGCTGCTAGATCCCGGGTCAGTGCCCGGGATGACACTTGAAGAGGAGCCCGGGACACTGGAGGAAGAACTACTTGCGACAGAAGAAGAGGATGTTACGGAACTTGAAGATTCTTCCGAACTGGAACTAGCGACAGAGCTGCTAGATTCTTCGCTCGATGAGCTCAGAATGACGCTGCTGGAGCTCGGGGCAACGCTAGAGGAGGATCTAGCCTCCTCGCCAATCTTTTCCCAGACCCCATCTACGCATTTCAGTTCACGATTTTCTTCATAAAGGTAAGCTGACAGGCCTTCTCTTGAGCCAGTACAGCCGGGCAAGTTGTCATCAATGTCCGCAATCATATCGTAATGAACCCACTTACGGTCCTTGCAAACAAAGCCTTCCTTCGTCCCGTTTATAAAGCGGGCGAAGCCTTCCCTATTTTCCGTACAGTTGGGCAAATCATCTTCAGACTCTACAGAAGAAATACTTGTGTCATTTTGATTAGTTGACGGTCCGTTTGTAGAGCCTCCGTCGCCACAGGCCACAAGGCCCAAAGCCAGAGCAAAGGCTACAAAGCCAAACTTAACCAAACTATTTCCAAAAATTGTTCCATTCATCGAATCTACTTCCTCGGGCCAGATTTACATACTCGCACCATACATTTACGTTTTAAGTATAACTTAATTTACAGGTTCTTGCCCGCGACTGGAATTCCAACAACGTTTGTCAAGCTATTCCCTAAAGCTTGCGTTCAGGGAATTGGTGAGCCAGTCGCCGAAGCTTGCGTCGCTTGGCATTCTCCAGTCGGCGCGGGGAGACAAGCTGATGGTACCCACCT
Source organism: Fibrobacter sp. (assembly GCA_024399015.1). Lineage (GTDB taxonomy): Bacteria > Fibrobacterota > Fibrobacteria > Fibrobacterales > Fibrobacteraceae > Fibrobacter. Next base: position 10,965 of record JAKSIC010000016.1, on the reverse strand, counting down.
TGGGGCCGTCGGGAATGCAGCTACGCTTGAATTGCTGGGTAAAGAAGCGGCGTACAAACAAAGTAAGACAGCGTTCCAGTTCTTCGTCGGGATAAAGACCGGCGAAGGCGTGCTTTGCCAGGAACAGCATCTTTGCAGGTTCTGCGCCGTACTTTGCAAAATGGTACAGATAGAAATCGTGAATTTCGTAGGCGCCAAGGATAGATTCCGTCTTCTGGGCAATCTGGCCGTTGGCGTCGGCAGGCAGAAGTTCCGGAGAAACCGGCGTATCCAAGATGTCGCGAAGCACTGCGGAAAGCGCATCGGCGGACTTGAAAGCCGCAGCTTCGTCGGCGGAGCCAGCGGCTACATCTGCGGCAAAGAAATTGCGGGCGCGATCGGCGTACCAAGCCACCACATGGCGAACCAGTGTCTTGGGAATATCGCAGTTCACGGCGTACATGGACATGTGATCCGCATTGTAAGTGCTCCAGCCCAAGGCGATTTCAGAAAGGTCGCCGGTACCTACCACAATGCCGCCTTCCTTGTTGGCTACATCCATCAAGATCTGGGTGCGTTCACGGGCCTGGACATTTTCGTAGGTTACGTTCAGCACAGCAGGATCGTGGCCGATGTCGCTGAAGTGCTGCATACAGGCGTCCTTGATGGACACAGTGCGCAGTTCAACGCCCAAAAGGTTTGCCATTTCCACCGCATTGTTCTTGGTGCGGTTGGTAGTTCCAAAGCCGGGCATAGTCAGCACCAGGATTTCGGAAGCGGGTCGTTTCAAAAGCTTAAACGTTTCGGCGATCACCAAAAGCGCAAGGGTGGAATCCAGGCCACCGCTCAAGCCCACCACGGCACGCTTGGAACGGGAAGCCTCCATACGCTTGGCAAGGCCTGCGCACTGGATATTGAAAATTTCCTTGCAGTTAATATCGCGAGTTTCAATGTTGCCCGGAACAAAAGGCGTTGCACAAACATAGCGGTGCTTCAAAACATCGATATCCTTGATGTTTTCAAAGGAAGCGGCGCGGGCAAATGCTGCAGTAGAATCGTAATCCTGGAAGGAACCTTCGCTAAGGCGCTGCATATTCAAGCGCTGCACATCCACATCGGCGTAGATGATTTCGGATTCACGACCGTAATTCTTGTTTTCGGCCAGCATGGAGCCGTTCTCTGCAATCATCAAATGACCGCTGAACACCATGTCGGTGGTGGATTCCTGAACGCCGGCGGAGGCATAGACGTAGGCTGCCATGCAACGGGCGGACTGGTTCATGACCAAGTTGCGGCGGTATTCGCCCTTGCCCACCAAGGCGTCGCTTGCAGAAAGGTTCAAGATAACGTTGGCACCAGCCAAGGCAAGTTCACCACTGGGCGGCACAGGAGTCCAAAGGTCTTCGCAAAGTTCCACGCCAAAACGAATTTCAGAGCCTTTGCCCTTAACAGTAAAGAAGTTGGTCACTGGCACTTCGCCCACACCTTCGAAATAGCAAGTCAAGGGGCCGGCGCAGTTCATTCCGACGTTGTTTAAACCAGCACCCTGCACTAAATTAACGCCCGGCTTCAGCAAGTCGCGACCGCTGGAGAAATGTCTCTTTTCGTAGAATTCGCGCTGGTTGGGCAAATGGATTTTCGGAGTCACGGCAATCAGTTTGCCACGCTGCACAAAGGCGGCGCAATTGTACAGACGACTGAACATGCGGAGCGGCAGGCCCACAGCCAGCACCATGTCGGAATCCTTGAACTCGTCGGCAATCTTCAGCAGGCTTTCAAAGGATTTCTTCAGCAGCAATTCCTGATGGAAAAGATCGCTGCAGGTGTAACCCGTGATGCAAAGTTCCGGGAACACCGTCACAGCGGCGCCCTCATTCTGGGCGATCTTGCCGCAGCGAATAATTTCGGCGGTGTTAAATTCAGTATCCGCAACCTTCAGGTTGGGGCAAACAGAAGCAAATCTATAAAATCCGAACATGATTTAAATATAAAAAGTCGGTGCGGAACTTGCCACACCGACTTTCTCTAACAGAGTCTAAAAACTTTACTTTCCGGACTTGATGCCCAGCTTGTTCATGCGGTAGTTCATCATGCGGGGAGAAACGCCCAGCTCGCGGCCAGCTGCGGAAAGATTTCCGTTGTGGCGCTTGATGGCTTCCGTAATGAGTTCGCGTTCGTAGTTGTTCATCATCACGTCCAGCGGAGCACTCTTCATTTCTGCAGAAATCACAGAACCGGTACTCAAGCTTGTCTGTAATGAAGGCGGCAGGTTGTAGCTGTGAACACAGTCGTCGCTTGCCGTAAGCACGGCGCGTTCCATGCAGTTTTCAAGTTCACGGACGTTACCCGGCCAGTGATAGCTCATGAGCAAATTAATGGCGGTTGTAGACAAACGAGCCACCTTCTTGTTGTAGCGCAGGTTCATCTTTTCGATGAAATGTTCTGCCAGCAGGATGATGTCGCTTTGGCGCTTTGCAAGGTCCGGCATGGAGATCGGGAAAATGTTCAAGCGGTAGAACAAGTCTTCGCGGAACAGTTTCTTTTCCATCAGTTCTTCAAGGTTGCGGCTAGTTGCAGCAAGGAAGCGAACATCGGAATGAAGTTCTTCGTTACTGCCCACGCGGCTGAAAGTCTTTTCCTGCAGGAAGCGGAGGAGCTTCACCTGGGTCTGCATGGTCAAATCGCCAATTTCGTCCAGGAACAAAGTACCGCCATTTGCAGCTTCTGCACGACCGATTCTGCGGTTCACAGCGCCAGTGAAGGCGCCCTTTTCATGACCGAAGAGTTCACTTTCCACAAGGTTTTCGGGAAGGGCGGCGCAGTTCAAGGTAATGAAAGGCTTATCCTTACGGCCGGACATGTTCACGATGGCGCGGGCGATCATTTCCTTACCGGTACCGCTACCACCACGGATCAAAACCGTAGCATCGGAGGGAGCCACCTGACGGACCTGCTCGTAGACAATCTGCATTTCGCGGCAGTTGCCCACCAGGTCGGAGGGATTGTTGGAAAGCATGTCACGGAGCTTGCGGTTTTCTTCGCGCAACGCATCCTGTTCTGCATGGATTTCAATGCATTCGTTGGCAGCATCACCAGTGATGTTTGCAATAATTTCAAGCAGTGCCACGTCGCGATCCAGGTCCGTAGCACCATCCACCGGGCGGTCCACGGAAAGAGTACCGATGAGGTCTTCATCGTGAATCAGCGGCACGCAAATAAAGGCCACCTGGCTATCGTAATTACGGGAGCCGGTACGGTTCAAAAAGCGGGAATCCTTGCGCAGGTCCGGAATCACATGGCTGCGGCGAGTTTCTGCCACATGGCCCGTAATACCTTCACCAATATGATACTGGCCCAGCTGCTTTTCGGCATCATCCAACCCGTGGGAGGATTCAATCTTCAGGGTATCCCCAAAACGCAGCGTAAAGGTGCCGCGGAGCATACCGAGTTCCGAATCCAGAATGGACAGAACGTTGGACAGGAGCTTTTCCACGTTACGTTCATGGATAATGGCAGCGCTGATTTTCTGGATGACAGATATTTCTGGACCGATGGGCTGTTTCATAATAGTCTCTAGGTTCGGGTCTTTTTCAGGCACTCTTGTTTTTATAAAAATTGCGGGGCCTGTCAGCAATCTTTATAAGAATCCTTTACAAAATACATTCGATTTTGCATGAAATGTAAAATTTTCACAAATTCTACATAGGATTTTGCAAATTCCGTGCTAATTTTTACAATTTTTCCTTAATACGCTTCAGGGCAACCTTGGTCTGTTCGTGGTCACCGAAGGCGGTCAAGCGGAAATAACCTTCGCCGCAGGGGCCAAAGCCACTACCCGGAGTACCCACCACTTCGCAAGTGCCAAGGAGGCGATCGAAGAAGTCGAAGGACTTTTCGCCGTTTTCAAGTTTCCACCAGATGTAGGGAGCGTGTTCGCCACCAAATACGGTGTAGCCGGCGGCAGTGAGTTCGGTGCGGATCATGGCAGCGGTGTCCATGTAGCCCTTGATCACAGCCTTAGTCTGTTCCCAGCCCACGGGAGTGTAGATGGATTCGGCAGCGCGCTGAACCACGTAGTTCACGCCGTTAAACTTGGTGCACTGACGGCGATTCCACATGGCGCGGAGCTTGCCCAGTTCGTGAGGAACGATGGTGTAAGCGCAACGGACGCCGGTAAAGCCAGCAGTCTTACTGAAGCTGCGGAACTCGATAGCGCAGGTGCGGGCGCCTGGGATTTCGTAAATGGAGTGAGGCAGGGATTCATCCTGGATGTAGCAGTTGTAAGCACCATCGAAGAGGATGAGGGCGCCGTTTTCGTTGGCGTAGTCCACGAACTTCTGCAAAGTTTCGCGGCTAAGCACGGTGCCCGTCGGGTTATTGGGGCTGCACAGGTAAATCAGCTGCACCGGGTTCTTGGGAAGGTCCGGCTGGAAATTGTTTTCGGCAGTAGAAGCCAGGTAGGTAACTTCAGAGAAGTGTCCGTCGTCTTGCATAAAGCCGGTACGGCCAGCCATCACGTTGGAATCCAAGTAGACAGGATAAACCGGGTCGGGAATGGCGATCTTTACGTCGGCGGCAAAAAGTTCCTGAATGTTGGCCACGTCGCACTTGGAACCGTCACTGACGAACACATCGTCCGGATCCATTTCAACGCCGCGGGGAGTGTATTCGCCACGGATGATGGCTTCGCGCAAGAAGTCGTAACCCTGTTCCGGACCGTAACCGCGGAAGGTATCCTTGCAGGCCATTTCGTCAACAGCCTTGTGCATGGCTTCAATAGCGGCAGGGATAATGGGAGTGGTCACGTCGCCGATACCCAGACGGATAATGTCGGCATTGGCGTGAGTGCCCTGGTATTCCTTGATTTTCTTGGCGATGGTAGAGAAAAGGTAGCTGCCCGGAAGGCGATCGTAGTAAGGGTTAATGATAGATTCGTTCATAATAAAAGTGGTTAGTGATTAGTGGTTAGTGGTTAGTGGTTAGTGAACGGGCGAAGCCCTTATCTTTTTTGCGAGCACCAGCTCGCCACTCTAAAAAAGAACTGTCAACTAACCACTGTTTACTTTGTTTAAATTTCACCTTTTTGACGCATTGCGGCAAGCTAAACCTCGCCTCTAAAGCATTCCTTGGCCGGGCCGGTCATGAGAACCGGGCCACCGTCTTCGTGCTTAATATGGAGGGTTCCGCCATCCAGAACCACGTCCGCTTCGAGGCCTACGCGGCCAGTACGCTGGGCTGCCACGAGAGTAGCGCAGCTTCCGGTGCCACAAGCCATAGTCACGCCGCAGCCGCGTTCCCACACGCGCATACGGATCTTGCCGGGAGCCACCACCTGAGCGAATTCAATATTGCAACGGTCCGGGAACTGCTTGTCCACTTCGAGAATGGCACCCCATTTTTCCAGCTGGATCTTTTCGATGTCATCCACGAAAATCACCGTGTGGGGGTTGCCCATGGAAACGGTTTCGCCGGTAAAGTCAAAAGTATCTGCCGTGAGCTTGATGGAGCCCAGGAAGTCGCGGGGAGCGCCCATGTTCACGCAAACCTGAGCGTCTTCCAACTTGTTGGCATCGCCCATGATGGTCGGCTTGATGAGGCCGCTCTTGGTGTGAAGCACAAAGGAATCGCCGTTGCCCAGGCCGCGGGTGCGAATGAACTTGGCCACGCAGCGGGTGGCGTTACCGCACATGGCAGCTTCGGAACCATCCGCATTAAAAATGCGCATTTCGAAATCGATGCCGTTACCCGGCTTGCTCCAGTCCACATCCTTGCGGACATCCTTTTCGGCCACCACGTATTCGTCAGAGCTGGAGAGCGGAGTTACCACCACCACGCCATCGGCACCAATACCAAAGCGGCGGTCGCAAAGTTCGATGACGCGCTTTTCCAGGTCGGCACCCAAAGTCATATCAAAAGCTTCACCCGGTTCAACGAGCACGAAGTCGTTGCCGAGACCAGTCCATTTAGAGAATTTGAGAGACATAAATTGTAATCCTTATTTTCGCCCCTACAAAAGCAAAAAGCGTGCCACTTTTACATTTTTGGTAAAACAACGAAATTTCAAGGATTTTCGGGTTTGCACCCCGCCCACCCAATTTTCACGAATTGAAACTCTTTACAATTATTGTAAACACAAGGAAATTATTTTACAATTTGTGTAAACATTCAAAACGGCATATAATCGACCCGCTAAAGTTTCTCAACGCCGTTTAAAAAGGATGTATATTTGGGAGGCTGAGCAGCAAGCAGAAGAAACAGCTCGCAGAATGCTCGCCAAGAATCGTCCCATGAACGAGATTACAGAGTTCACCGGTTTGACAGAAGAGCAGGTGCACGCCCTGCAATCGTAGCACCCCATAAAATTCAATGAACAAGGCAGTTCCAAACGGGACTGCCCTTTTTGATTGATTTTTCGATTGAAAAAGTGCTACAACCTGTCGCACTTTTAGCAGAAGGGGAATATTGTTTTACAAATACTCGTCTCGCAAGAGCTTAGACATTTCCTGCACAAACGCCTTATTCGGATAAAAGTAATCCCACTCAGGATGTACGGCCGTGGTACAAATATCCCGATTAATAGAATTCGTTATGCAGGGCTGAAACATTCCTGGAACAAGTTCCTTGTCAATATATGGAAGGTTAGTGACAATGTGGTTCATTCCACCCATAGCCTTCCTGCCATGAGTCTTGGTACAGGAAACTTCACTAGCCATGGCAAAATATTTTTCCACTTCAGAATCGTCAAAGCCTTCCCGCAGCAACGCCTCCCGAATTGCACCCCGCATAAATGCCGGGAAATCCTTCCAGACGCCAGGCTTAATGTCGCAAAACACCATACCATAGCGAGTATCCGCGTGAATCACAATCAAAAGTTTCTTGCCGCAAATCGAAGCGTAATTCACTTCCCAGCAGAAGCGGAAATCCGACTCCGTACCAGCCGGCGGATTCTTGATTTTCAATCTCGTGAGAACAGATGAGGTTAAACCATATTGCATCGGGGTTCAATAGTAGAAAAAAAATCTCAAGACGTTCCGTTTACCTTTCCCTTTCTAATTTCATCTTCCGTTTTTCCCAGTCGGGCATTCTGCGTTCTAACAGTTTATAGAAGGCTTTGCCATGATCGTTGTGAACCAAATGACATAACTCATGGACGATTACATATTCAATACAATCTTTGGAAGCTGCAATCAGTTTTGAATTGAGTGTTAGAATTCCGCCTTTGGAGAGGGAGCCCCAGCGGGTTTTCATACTGCGGACCTGCATTCGCAAATTTGATTTAACCGCATACTTGTTTTTGTAAAACTCAAGGATTTTCCTGAAGTTTGCAATAGCTTTTTCACGGAGCCACTCGTCAAGTAATTTTTTTACCGTTTGCGGATTATCCAGCTTTGCGCAAACCACAATGAAGCCGCCCGATATTTTAACAGGTTTTGTCACAAAGTCCTTTACGGTTTCAATCTTTAAACGATACCTGCGACCCATATACGAATGAGTCTCCCCGCCCAAATACTGACGCGACGATTGCTTTTTAGGGAACTTTGCGAACCAGTCCTGTTTTTCAACAATCCAAGCTGCGCGTTTCTTTACCTTGGTGGCAATAGCTTCAAGCGATGAACCTACGGGAGCCTTGACTTCTACGGAACAATTGGGCAAAACCGCAATTTCCATAGTTCTGCGATTTCCAAATTTAACGCCATAGGAAATCAGCCTTTCGCCATAAGCGATTCGGTATTCATTATTCATGAGATCGCCGCCTTGCAATATTCATAATCTTGTCTTCGAAATTATCAATGTCGTCATTGGTCCATCCTAAATTTTCTCTGACGCATATTTCATCATACAGCAAATTGTCCAACTCGTCCCGAACTCGATTTTGCGCGTCCGTATCTTCCCAGAATTGAACCTTGTTATGGTCAGAGAAAGCTTTGTCAATGAATATGGCGGCTTTTACGGCATAATCTTTAACTTCATTGTCGGAACGTTCGCCCTTTTCTTTAAAGGCGGCTAGTGCAACGCCATAATATGCAGCGGCATCATCGTTTCCGACGAGTTCTCCCGGCAAGTCTTCTCGTTTTTTATTTCGTTCCTGTTCCTGCAATTCCATTACCGATTTCAAGTAATCGTCATCTGAAATCTTATGAGCAAGGAACTGATCGATTACATCCTGAATCATCTTCGAGAATTTCTCGTAGAAGGCAGGATCTTCTTCCATTTTTTCTGTAACGGATTTTTTCAAGGCATGGGCTATTGAATCCGCACGGGCAGCTGGTGTGCGCGCGTCATAACCAGAATGATTGTCGTGAGCCCCTTGACGGAACGACTTATCAAGAATGTCTGTGGGAGCAGTCGTCTGCGTTACAGAATTAGACTGTATATGTGTATCCAGTAACTTCTTGATTTTCGGTTCATATTCGCTGTAATCCACATCATCGGCATAGCGATGCTTTACTGATATACGCAAATTCGTAAACGCCTTAAATTCTTGACGGTAGCGATCAACATCCTTTTTCGGAGTTTTCTCAAGGAATTTTTGAGAAGACAGTGCAATACTCAAGCACTTACCAAAATCTCGCAAGGCCTTGTAGAAATCGTTACGACGTTTTTCATCAGCCAAATGGCGTTCCATTTGTTCGTGGTCGCGCTTATTCTTTACGCCCTTAAAAACATCCCATACAGCAGAATGCAACTGAGGCAGCTTTTCAATCTGCGAAGAAATATCAGTGAAGGCTCCTTCAAGATCAGCCGGATCGAAACCTTCCAAGGAGTCATACAGTGCAAGTGCGGAGTCTAAATCATCACGGACATTGGCATAATCAACAATGTATCCAAATTCCTTTTCCCTGCCATCCTCTTCAAAAAGTCGGTTCACACGGGCGATAGCCTGCAAAAGCGTGTGTTCTTTCAATGTTCTGCATAAATACAAAACAGTATTTCGTTCCACATCAAAGCCAGTCAGAAGCTTGTCGCATACAATTAAAATTTCAGGATCACTACCGGAATCAAAACGATCAATAATGGAATTGTTATAGTTCTCTTCGGACCCGTATTTTTCCATCATTTTTTTCCAGAACTTGGCCACACGATCGGTAGGTTCTTCATCAACTTCCGTGTATCCTTCCCGTTCATCCGGACCCGAAATAATGACTTCGGAGGATACATAACCGATTTCTTCCAAAAATTCATGATAACGGAGAGCCGTATCCTTATTGGGGGCGACAAGCTGCGCCTTGAAAGGTGTTCCCTGCCAGTTTGTACGAAAATGTTCACTGATGTCAAAGGCTCGCATATATACAACCTGTTCGGCCTTGTTGAGCATATCTGCGCGTGCGTATTTTTTCTTGAGGTCAGCCTTCTGCTTATCAGTCAACCCTGCCGTATATCTTTCGAACCACAGGTCAATGGCTTCTTTATCCTGTTTTAGTTCTGCATGGCGTCCTTCATAAAGCAAAGGAACAACAGCGCCATCTTCATTAGCCTGGCGAATCGTATATGAAGGCCCGATGAGACCGCCAAATTTCTTGAAGTTGTTTTTTTCCTTTTTCATCAGAGGAGTACCCGTAAAGCCGATGTAGCTGGCGTTAGGGAGCATCTGCCTCATTCGGGCGTTTAGACTCTTGAATTGAGTACGGTGGGCCTCATCAACCAAAAGGAAAATGTTGTCGGAAGTTTCCGTATAGTTTCTGGCGTTTAACGCCTTATCGAACTTATTGATGATGGTTGTAACAACGGCGGAGTGATCTGGCCCAAGTAAACTTAGAAGATTTTTGCCGGATGTCGCCTTTTCTACATCAAGACCGCAATGCTTGAAGGTGTCGCAAATCTGTTTATCCAGATTAGTTCTGTCGGTAACAAGAATAATGCGAGGATTCTTTATGTTTGTATTGGGGTCATAAGTTGCCGTGAGAGCGATTCCTTTCGCAAGCATGACCATGGAGAGGGATTTTCCCGATCCCTGGGTGTGCCAAACCAGGCCTCCTTTACGTTTGCCTTCCTTGTCATGGTTTTGGATGCGATCCAGGGCCGAACGGACCACAAAGAATTGCTGGTAACGGGCAATCTTCTTTTTTCCTTCGTCAAACAAGGTGTAGCGATAGGCTATTTCCAAAAGTCGATAAGGCTTGCACAAGCAATAAATCAAACGGTCCTGTTCAGTAGCCTTGCGTTTGGTCTGCTTACAGGATTCCCTGAACGGAATAAACTTTGGTTCAGAAAAAATACGATCTTCATCTTCTTCGGAAACAGTTTTGTTAACCGTATTTTCTATTTCGGAGTCCTTAATTTCCAGTTCGTGCCAATAACTCCAGAATTTTTCAGGAGTATTTACCGTCGCATACTTTGCGTTATTCATGCTGACAGACAATAGCGTCTGGCAATAGATAAACAACCCTGGGATAAATTCCTTGCTCTGATTTCGAAGCATTTGGGAAATACCCTGTTCGACACCTTCCTCGGGAGACTTATTTTCTATGACGGCAAAGGGAATTCCATTTACAAAAAGAACGATATCCGGAGTTGCGCAACTGGTGGATTTTGAACGTTCCACAGAATATTCCGCAACGGCGTGGAAAACATTATTTTGAGGTTCTTGCCAGTCAATATAACGGATGTTATAACTGCGTTTGTCCCCATCCACCGATTCTTCTTCTGACTGCGGCAGAGTCAGCATGTCATAAACTTTCAGGTTCGTACGAACAAGACCATCGAACTGCTGATTCTTTAACTTGAGCATCGCGTTGCGCAGGTTCTCTTCGCTAAAATCATGCTTGACTCCCTTATGGGTAAAGGAATTCAACTTACGCAGCTGGGACATTAGAATATCTTCAAGAAGAACATTCGTCAACTTACCCTTGCGTTGCAATTTGACTTCAGCAGAGGTCAAAATTTTATAGCCCAAATTTGCAAGCAAACGCATCGCAGGAATCTGCGACGTAGGAATCTCTTTGTAATCAAGTTCTGGAGTGTTCATAAATCACCTTAACTATTATT